>CAVRGJ010000020.1:0-49905 GCA_963720705.1 uncultured Alphaproteobacteria bacterium | reverse complement strand
GCGGAGGAAGTTGTCATGCAATCACCTGGAGCCTTTCGATGATCCCCACCATCACCGCCTTTGAACGCTCGCCCGATGGCGGCAGCGGGCTGGCGCGCGATACGCGCGTTCGCTGGGCGCTGGAGGAAGTCGGCCAGCCCTACGAGGTTCGTGGTGTTTCGTTCAGCGCGCTGAAGCAACCCGCGCATCTGGCGCTCAATCCGTTCGGGCAAATTCCGACCTACGAGGAAGGCGATCTCGCGCTGTTCGAAACGGGGTCGATCGTGCTTCATATCGCGGAGCGCCATGCGGGGCTGCTTCCCGACGAGGCGAATGCCCGGGCGCGCGCGATCACATGGATGTTCGCCGCGGTCAACACGGTGGAGCCGCCGATCCTCGAATTCGCGAATGCCAAGCTCCTTGAGAGCGACAAGCCCTGGTCCGCTGAGCGCATGCCTCTGGTCGCGGATCGCGTCCGCGACCGGCTGCGCCAGCTTTCCGCTCATCTTTCTTGCCCGCCGAAGCCTGGGCGAAGGCGGGGGCGATGCCGACTGGCTCGACGGGCGTTTCAGCGCGGGCGACCTATGATGGTGCATGTGCTGCAGAGGCTGAAACCATCCGGCATTCTGGCGGAATTTCCGAACCTCGCCGCCTATGTCGCCCGTGGCGAAGCGCGGCCCGCCTACAAGCGGGCTTTCGCCGCGCAATTGGCGGCCAACACCGGCAAGAAATGAAACGCATCGGCTTTCTCTCGTTCGGGCATTGGACGCCTTCGCCGCAATCCGAGGTGCGGACGGGGTCGGACGCGCTGTTGCAATCGATCGAGCTGGCGGTCGCGGCGGAGGAGGTCGGCGCGGACGGGGCGTATTTCCGCGTGCATCATTTCGCGCGACAGCTCGGGTCGCCGTTTCCTCTGCTCGCCGCCTGCGGCGCGCGGACCAAGCGGATCGAGCTCGGCACCGCAGTCATCGACATGCGCTACGAGAACCCGCTCTACATGGCGGAGGACGCGGGCGCGGCCGACCTGATCGCCGGCGGACGGCTGCAGCTCGGCATTTCGCGCGGCTCGCCGGAGCAGGTGATCGACGGTTTTCGCTATTTCGGCTACGCGCCGCCTGAGGGCATGAGCGACGCCGACATGGCGCGGCAGAAGACCGAGGTCTTTCTCGAAGTGCTGCGCGGTGAGGGTTTTGCCGAGCCGAACCCGCGGCCGATGTTTCCGAACCCGCCGGGGCTCTTGCGCGTCGAGCCGCATTCGGAGGGCCTCCGCGAGCGCATCTGGTGGGGCGCTGCGACCGACGCCACGGCGGAGTGGGCGGCAAAGCTCGGCATGAACCTGCAAAGCTCGACCCTGAAATTCGACGAGACCGGCGAGCCCTTCCATATCCAGCAGGCGAAGCAGATCCGCGCCTATCGCGAAGCCTGGAAAGCGGCCGGGCATGCGCGGAGCCCGCGCGTCTCCGTCAGCCGTTCGATCTTCGCCCTCGTCGACGATCGCGACCGCATGTATTTCGGAAGGGATCGCGAGAGCCGAGACCAGATCGGCATGATCGAGGCGAACACGCGGGCGATCTTCGGCCGCTCCTACGCCGCCGAGCCGGACCTGCTCATCGATGAACTGAAAGGGGACGAGGCGATCGCCGAGGCGGACACGCTGCTGCTGACCGTGCCCAACCAACTCGGCGTCGACTACAACGCCCACGTCATCGAGGCGATTCTGAAACACGTCGCGCCGGGGCTCGGGTGGCGGTGACGTGGCGCGGCGGCGACGCTCTCGCTTTCGACGGCGGCGGTGCCGCCGGATCGCAGCTGAGGAGCTAGAAATCAGGTACACGAGAAATGCAACTGTGAGGCGAGACCGTCAATGACACCTCGTTAGCTTCTTCCTCCTAACCTGATCCCTTAGACTCGCCGAAAGGAGAGATTCGTGGATCGGGCCGACTGGGACGAACTCGCCGACGATTTCGAAGAGCTTGTCGTAGACGTCACACGTGACCAGACCAGCGATCAGTTGAGCCGCTTCGTCGCCGCGACGCGACTGCCAAGGACGGCCGTGCTCGTCGATCTCGGCTGCGGGATCGGCTCCTTCATCCAGCGCTTCGGGGACCGCTTCGCGGAGGTTATCGGAGTCGAGCACGCGCCGAAAATCATCGCGCGCGCCAAGGCGCGATGCGCGGGCATGAAGAACGTCCGCTGGCTCACGGCGGATGTTGCGCGCGGAGCCAAGCGCATCGGCCCGATTGCCGATCTCACCGTCTGCATGAACGTCATTACCGCCGACAGCGCGGCGGAGCGGGCGGCGCAGTGGCGCGGATTGCGCGCGGCGACGAAGCCGTCGGGCTTCGCGCTTGTCGTCGTGCCGTCGCTTGAGTCAGAGCGGATGGTGCAAAAGCACACGCCGGCCGGAAAAACCGGCAAGCCGACCTTCAGAGCCGACGGCCTCTCCGAGAAGGCCGGCAGTTGGCAGAAACACTACCGGCGCGACGAGTTGACCGCGATCCTCGCGCGGCAAGGATTTCAGGTCACGCGCATCGGACGCATCTATTCGCCGTGGTCGCGGGAGGGGCTACGCAAGCCGCGCAACCCCACCTTCAAGAGCCCGTGGGATTGGATCTGCCTCGCGCAGCGCTGAAGATGTTCCGTCAGCGGTGATCGGTCGCCGCGACGAACTCAGGATCGTTCTGCGCGCGGCGCTCGAAGGAGAGAAAATCGTAGTAGCCGCAGCGCGCGCTCCCGGGAAAAGCGCGACACACGGCCGGACGCGCGGTGTAGATGGTGCAGCGGCGCTCCTCCGTATCGAAGAAGCGACAGATCTTGCCGTAATGCTCATCCGCCTTGCGGCGCATGATGCGCTTGTAGCCGTGCGCGCTCTTTGTGAAGCGCTTCTCCGCCTCCTCGGGGCTCAGACCGAAATGCTTCGCCAGCCGATCAAGATCGTATTTCGTGACGGTGATCACGGGATAGGAGCAGCAATAGCCGGGGCACTTGGCGCAATTGTACTGAACGCGTTCGCCTCCGCTTTGAGCCGCGGTGCCGTTTCCCTTGCCGTTCACGGGCGCGCGCCCGTTGCCTTTTGCCATGTCCATCCCGGATGAGATCGCCGCGCACGGATCGACACGATCCGCGTTCGCTACCTAATACGGGCACGCACCGCCGGGGAAGCCGGAGAACGTCCGGCGAGACAATCAATCCCCATCCGCTTAGCGCGAAGAGGCGAGCCTGACGTCGCCCTTCTTCGTAACCGTCCATTCCGGGTTCCAGGCCACCTCCCAGAGATGGCCGTCAGGATCGGCGAAATAGCCGGAATAGCCGCCCCAGAACGTGTCCTTGGCAGGCTTCAGGATGCGCGCGCCGGCGCGCTCCGCCTCGGCAAACACGGCATCGACGTCGTCCCTCGATCGGGCGTTATAGGCGAGTGCAATGCCGCCGAAGCCACGCTCGTTCGGCGCAATGCCCGCGTCTTCGGCGAGCGCGGAGCGCGACCAGAGCGCCAGGATCATGCCGTTCAGCTGGAAGAAGACAACGGACGGGTGAGCGTTGCCGCGCTTCCAGCCGAGCGCTTCGTAGAACCGAAGCGATCGCTCCAGATCGGCGACGCCGAGCGTCACCAGGCTCAACCGCTGTTCCATTCCCTCACTCCGCTCCGAGACCATGCCGCGCAAGGCAGAGGCTTGATTCCTATCCTCGCCGAGCTTATAGAACATAGCAAGAACATATTTGCGTTACCCTGTGCATTCGCCCGAGCGGATTGTGGACAGACACGGTCTTGCTGCTGCGCCGCGGCGGCGATTGTGAGCAGGGTGACTGCCGAGAAGCGGAGGCGATCATGGCAGGCAGCGTCAATAAAGTGATCCTGGTCGGAAATCTCGGCCAGGATCCAGAGGTGCGGCGGCTCTCGTCCGGCGATCCGGTCGTCAATCTCAGGATCGCCACCTCGGAGAGCTGGCGCGACAAGAATTCCGGCGAGCGGAAGGAGCGGACGGAGTGGCACTCCGTCGTCATCTTCAACGAGAACCTCGCCAAGGTGGCGGAGCAGTACCTGAAGAAGGGGGCGAAGGTTTATATCGAAGGCCAGCTGCAGACGCGGCAGTGGGAGGATCAATCGGGCCAGAAGCGCTACACGACCGAGGTCGTGCTGCAGCGTTTCCGCGGCGAATTGCAGATGCTCGACAGCCGCAGCGGAGGCGGGGGCGGTGCCGAGGTCGGTAATCGCAATGGCCGCGGCGCTGAGTTCGGGAGCGCCGGCCCGATGGAGCGAACCGGCCGCTCAGGTGCGACGCTGTCGGAAGAGATGGACGACGAGATCCCCTTTTAGCCGAAGCGGGACGGTCATCGCAGGCGTCCTTATGCCCGCACCGGAGCGGATCATCTGAGCCGGTGCAGTCGACCGATGAAGCGCTTCGCCGACCCACGTGTCGCCGCGATCTTCGCCGCCTATCCGCCTGCGACACGGAAGAAGCTCCTTGCACTTCGCCAACTGATCTTCGACGTCGCGGCGAATACGGACGGCGTCGGGGAGTTGGAAGAGACGGTCAAATGGGGACAGCCGAGCTATCTGACCGCGGCAACGAAGAGCGGAAGCACGATCCGTATCGACGGCGTCAAGAACTCCGAAGGTCGCTGCACCGTCTACTTCAACTGCCAAACCAGTCTGATCGAGACATTCAAGGAACTCTACCGCGACACACTTCGTTTCGAAGGCCGTCGCGCAATCATCCTTGACGCGGCGGACAACTTGCCGACCGAAGAACTGCGCCACTGCATCGCGCTAGCGCTCACATACCACCTCGACAAGAGGCGTGCGAAGCCCAGGCGATAACCAGTCGCGGTCGGCAGAGTCTCAGTGCGTCACGAAGTGATACATTCCAAATTTGGAATTTCTTCTTTTTCACGCGCGCGTTTCGCGGCATAATGTGCTCGCGGACGGCCTGAAGACAGAAAATTCGATCTTGACCGGGCCGCGCCGCTGAAACGCGCAACGAGCCGATCTCGCTCGGCTCTCCAAGAAGAACATGCTCGGAGGAAATCATGCGCCCACATCGCTCACGCTTCGCTATCAATCGACGCGAATTCGGCCTGATGGCCGGCGCAGCCGGCTTGGCCGCCGGCGTCTCGCCCGCCTTCATGCGCTCCGCCTTTGCCGACACCGCGCCGGACTCCGCCGAGATCATCGCCGGCAAGGTGCCCGGCCTCATCGTCCACAACGCCGAGCTCGGCGTGATGGAGACGCCGCTCGCGATGCTGCGTGAGCACGATCACACGCCGAAGGAAATCCTCTTCAACCGCTTCCATTATCCGCACCAGGGCGACGCGGCTTGGTATGCAACGACATCGCCGCCACCGGCCGACATGGTCGAGAGCTGGACCATCCGCTTCGACGGGCTCGTGCAGCGGCCGCGCACGTTGACCATCGCCGATCTCGCCGCACGTCCACAGGAGACGCGCGTCTCCGTGCTGCAATGCGCCGGCAACGGGCGGAGCTTCTATGCCGCCAAGGAGAAGGTCGCGGGCGGGCAGTGGAAGAACGGCGGCATGGGCAACGTCGAATGGGAAGGCACGCCTCTCAGGCCGCTGCTCGACGATCTGAAGATGGAGCCGAGCCCGGACGCCCATTGGCTGACCGCCGAGGGCTGGGACCAGCCGGCGACGCCGGAAGGCTCCGACTTCGCCAAGAGCTATGAGCTTTCCGATCCGGCGCTCGAGCACGCCATTCTTGCGCTGAAGATGAATGGAGAGCCGATCCCGGCGACGAACGGCGGGCCGGTCAGGCTCATCATTCCCGGCTTCTACGGCAACATGAACGTAAAGATGGTGACAGTGCTGATGCTTGCCGCCGAACAGTCGCCGAGCGCGTTCCAATCGGTCGGCTATCGCATGCCGCTGCAGCCGGTCGAACCGGGCCAGTTCGAGGCCAACGACTACACGATCTACAACAGCGTCCCGACCTACGGGCACAAGATCAAGAGCGTGATCTTCTCGCCACTTCCCGAAGACGGCGCGAAGGCCGGGTCGGTCGACATCACCGGCGTCGCCTTCAACGACGGCATGGCGCCGATCACCACGGTCGAGGTGTCGGCCGATGGCGGCAAGACCTGGCAGAACGCCGACATCAAGCCGGCGGAGAGCCCCTGGGCCTGGTACCATTGGTCAAGCAAGGCGACGCTCGCCTCAGGAAGCAACGTACTGATGTGCCGGGCGACGGATGCGCTCGGACGCACCCAGCCGATGGACGGGCTGACGCGCTGGAACCCGCGCGGCTACGAATGGAACGGCGTCGACCGCGTCGAGATCGCGGCCTGATCCACGCGGGGCGCCGACAAAACCGGCGCCCCGAACCCGCCGCCGAGCAATCAACATTTGAGGGAGTTGCGCGCAGTGCGACCGGCGCTGGTTCTCCTATTCGTTGCCGCTGTCACGCTTTCGGCTTCGACCGCCCGATCCGCGGACCGGTTCAACCTGCCGCAAGGGCCGGGCCGCGATCTCATCTACGGCCACTGCCAGACTTGCCACGACCTGCAATCGGTCGCGGACTCAGCCGGCATCAGGCGCGGCGCCTGGAACGCGGTGCTCGACAACATGAAGGGTTTCGGGCTCAGAATCACCGACAACCAACGCGCCGCGATCCTCGACTATCTTGGAACCTATCTCGGCCCAAATCCGCCTGCCGCGGCGCCGGCGGCGACCGCGAAGGCGGGACCTGTGAACGGCGCCGACGTCTTCCAAGCCACCTGCATCGCCTGCCACCAGGCGGAAGGGGAGGGCAAGCCGGGCGAGTTTCCGCCGCTTGCCGGAAACCGCGACCTCTTTCTGACGCCCGACTTCCCGGCCGTCGTCGCGGTGAACGGGATAGAGGGGCCGATCGAGGTCGGCGGCCAGAAGATCGACAATGCGATGCCGCCGTTCGATTTCCTCTCCGACGAAGAAATCGCCGCGGTGGTCAACTATGTACGCTCAAAGTGGGGCAACGACGCACTCGCGCCCGCAAACATGCCGCCGCTCGACGCTGCCGCCGTCGCCAAGGTGCGTGAAACGCCGATGACGGCGCAGGAGGTTCACGCGCTCCGACAGTCGCTGCTGCCGTAGCGCCTGACGTCAAGCATCGGCGGATGCGGCCTAGGGCTTGGCGGGGTGCGCGATCGCCATCACGCCGTCGGCCACGAACTGCACGGCGAGCGCGGCTAGGATCAGGCCGAGAAGCCGCGTCAGCACGATGCGGCCGGTCGCGCCGAGGTAGCGGTCGAGGCGTTCGGCCAGAAAGAAGACCAGCCAGGCCACCGCGATATTGACTGCGACGATGCCGATCAGAACTGCGCGCTCGAGCACGTCCGAATAGGTCCCGGATAGGAGGATCGTGGCGGAGATCGCGCCCGGGCCGGCGATCAGCGGGATAGCGAGCGGAAAGATCGCGATGTTGCGGATATGGTCGGATTGCGCGACCTCCGCGCTCTTCTCCTTCCGGTCCTGCCGCTTCTCGAAGATCATCTCGAAGGCGATGTAGAAGAGAAGCACGCCGCCGGCGATGCGGAAGGCGTGAATGGTGATTCCGAAGACCGAAAGGATGCCGATACCTGCCACGGCGAAAAGGACAAGGACGGCAAAAGCCGTGATGATGGCGCGATTTGCGACCTGCTGACGCTCGGCCCGGCTCATCCCGGCCGTCAGCGCGAGGAAGAGCGGCGCGAGGCCGGGCGGGTCGATCGTGACGAAAAGCGTCACGAAGGACGTAAGAGCGTGTTCCAGCATTCTTTCGAAACCGTGCCGGCGCCGCGGACCAAAGACGCCGAGATGGACGCGCAGGCAACCCCACCAAAAACCGGCGACCGATTAGTCCGTCGCAAGCAATGTCCTCAACACAGCATAGGTGACGGCGGGCGTCACCGTCACAAAGAAAATGACGGCGAGCTCCGGCGGGTATTGCAAGCGGGTGACAAGCCAGACGAAAGACGCGTTCAGGCCGAACGAGAGAAGCGACGCAAACGCGACTTTCGCGGCACGTCGAGCGTTGAAGTCGAGCCGGAAAGTCACCGAGACGTGCCCGACCATGGAGACGACGACGGCAACGCCGTAGGCGACGACGTTTGCGAGCGAGGGCATCACCGCGACGAATGCGACCAGCGCGAGATAGGTGACGGCATGAACCGCCGTCGCAATCGCTCCGACGAAGCCGAAGCGCACGACCCGGGAGAACTCGGCCGGCACCTTCAACGCTCCGCGACCTCCGTCGAGGCCTCCTCCGGGGCAGCCTCCAGATTCTCGCGAACGATGAAGAGCGGCCGCCGCTTGGCCTCGGTCAGGGCCTGCCCGACATATTCGCCAACGAGACCGAGGGTGAAGAGATTGAGCCCGCCAAGGAAAAGGATCGACACCATCAGAGAGGCATAGCCCGGCACGTCTCGCCCGAAGACCAACGTCCTTGTCAGCAGAAACGCGCCATAGGCGAGTGCGCCGACGGCAATTACGCCGCCGACCGCGCTCCACACGCGAATGGGGATCGTCGAAAAGGAGAGAATGCTTTCAAAGCCGAAGCGAAAAAGCCTCCGAAAGCTCCACCGCGACCCCCTTCGGTTGGCTTGCGGTCGAGCGTGATGCACAAACTCCTGCCGGAACCCGAGCCAGGCAAACAGGCCCTTGTTGAAGCGCGCTCTCTCATCAAGTCTCAGGAAGGAATCGATGACGCGCCTGTCCATGAGGCGGAAGTCGCCCGATCCCTCCGGCAGCTTCACGTCGCTCAGCATGGCGAAGAGCTTGTAGAAGAGCCCAGCGCTGGTGCGCTTGAAGAAGCTGTCCTGCGCGCGGCTGGTGCGGATGGCGATCACCACGTCGGCGCCGTTCCGCCACTTCTCGATCATCTCGGGGATCACGGCGGGCGGATCCTGGAGGTCGACGTCCATCACAATGGCGGCGGCGCCCTTTGCAGCCTCCAGCCCCGCGACGATTGCGGCCTCCTTGCCGAAGTTTCGCGACAGATCGACGATCCCGATCGCGGGGTTTTGCGCGCGCTGAGCCCGTATGCGCTCCAGCGTGTCGTCGCGGCTTCCGTCGTTGACAAAGATAAGCTCGTAGCGAAAAGGAAGCGAAGCCGCGACCGTGGTCAATTCAGCTAGAAAAGAGTTGACTGCCTGCCCCTCATTGAAGACGGGGACGACGATGCTGATGAAGCCGCGGGTGAGCACCAACCGCACCTTTCGTGTGAGACCGACCGGATCGCGTGGCGAGGATAGGTTACCGAGCGCGTGAAATGAAAGAGCTTGAAGCGGACCAGAACCGGCAAGCGCCAGTTCCCCAGAGCCTTGCCGCGCCTTTCGCCGCCCGGCCGCTCGAGGCGGTCCTTCTCGTCTCCGCCATTCAGCTCATTGCCTGGACCGTGCTGCCCTATCTGGCAAGCTCCGCGCCGCCGCTCGACGTGGTGGAGGGCCTGCTTTGGGGGAAGGAGTGGCTGCTTGGGACGCACAAGCATCCGCAGCTGCAGGCGTGGCTGATCGAATTGTCGTTCGACGCCACAGGCAGCCCGATCCTCGGCCCCTACTTGCTCAGCCAACTGAGCGTCGGTCTCACCTATCTCTTCGTTTTTCTTACGGGGTCTTTATTGACCACGCGGCGGAACGCGCTGATCGGCACTTTGCTGCTGACCCCGATCGTCTACTTCACGTGGCTGACGCCTGAGTTCAACCCGAACGTCCTGCAACTGCCGATCTGGTCCGCGGCGATCCTTCTGTTCACGCTGGTGCGGCAGCAGCCGGAGCGGGCACTTCCATGGCTGTCGCTCGGCGCCGTCGTCGGATTGGGCATCTACGCGAAGTACAGCGTGCTCGTGCTCTATGTCCTGTTGGCGATGTGGACCGTCGCGGAAAGGGAGATGCGGTGGGCTCTACGCCGGCCCTGGCCGTGGCTCGCCATTGTCTTGGCTCTTCTTATCGCCTCTCCGCACCTCGCGTGGCTGGTACAGAACCATTTTCCGACCTTGCGCTACGCGGAGAGCAGGGGAGGCGGCAGCTCGCCGCTCGCGTCGCTCCATTGGCTGGCTGCGCAGGTGGCGGACCACCTGCCGCTCCTGATCTTCTTCCTCCTCGTCGGCTACCGATCGGTTCTCGCCCTGCCGCACACCGCCGGCACTGATCCGCAGCGTCGCTACATCATCTTCTTCGCGCTCGGGCCGGCGCTCCTGACCGTCGCGGTTTCCACGGTCACCGGCATCGGCCTCCGCGACATGTGGGGCATGCCGATGTTCACGCTCTCCGGCCTCCTCATCGTCACTCTGCTCGGTCGCCAGTGGAGCTCGGACCTGTCGGCTCGCGCATTGCTCGTCGCGACCGCGTTCATCGTCGCTCCCGCATTCATCTATTCCGGTGCGGTGGCGCTCAGCCCGACATTCGACGCACCCAAACGCAACGCGTGGCCCATGCGAGAGATTGCGGGAGAGGCAGAGGCCGCCTGGGCAAGCCGCACGGACGCACCGCTCAGGATCGTCTCCGGCAACTATTGGCTGGCCGGACTTGTGGCCGCCGGGGCGCCAAGTCGCCCAAGCGTCGTCTACGACGGCGAGCTGTCGCTTTCGCCCTGGCTGACCGAAGAACAGCTCACGAAGGAGGGAGTCTTTTACATCTGGGCTGGAGAGGATGCCCCGGGCGGACTTCTCCCAAAAGACACTCAGCTCGACCTCGGCAGCTTCTCGGTTGCCGGAACGAAGATTCCAAGCGGCATCATCGGTTATGCGATCCAGCTTCCGAAGCCTTGATTGTCCTTTGGAAATCCCCTCTACAACGACGCTCCGCACCTTTCGAACCAGGGCCTGTCTTGGGAACAACTAAGGGTCTGAACGGGAAACGTCGGGAGAAGCCGTAGCGATGGGCGAAACGCGGCCCTCCGGTTCCGCACCTTGCCCGATCTGCGGGTCGACGGCGTTCGTGCCCGGGCCGAAGGGGCGGATGTCGCCGAATGGAAAAATGCCGCGCTGCGCCGGCTGCCGGTCCCTGGAACGTCATCGCATCTTCCGGATTATGTTCGAGCGGCTCGGCACGGAGGCGTTCCGCGGCGACGCCGCGATCCAGTTCAGCCCTGACCCGACGCTTGATCCACGCTGGTTCAAGAGCTTTGAGCTCTCCGTCTACGGCGAGGGCGAAAGCCTCGACATTCAGTCGATCGACCGGCCGGACGGCGCCTACGGTCTCGTCGCCTGCTCGCACGTGCTCGAGCACGTGGCCGACGATGACACCGCGCTGCATGAGCTTCTCCGCATCCTAAAGCCGGACGGGCTTCTCTGGCTTGTCGTGCCCGACCCGTTCCGTGAGGAGAAGACGCGCGACTGGGGCTTTCCGAAGCCCGAGAAGCACGGGCACTACCGCGTCTACGGCGCCGATATCGTGGAGCGCTTCGCGCGCTATCTCCCGGAGCAACGCGTCTATTCCTATTTCGGCGGCGACCCGGTGACGGAGGAACGCGACGGCTGTTTTCTGCTGCCGAAATCGGCCCATTGGCAGACCAGGATCGAGGCCCGACTCGCGCTCGATTCTCGGCTTTTCGCCGGGCCCTTTGCGGCACGCCGGAATTAATTCACGACATCCTTCTAACTATCTGTTCTTACTCTCTTTATTTGTGGTGGCCAAAGTGGCGAACCAAGCCTAAATGAGCTAGAAGACAGCCACCCTAGCAAACGCGATTCTTCCCTTGGCAGACGAAAGCAAAACGCCGCCCGCTGGCCGGGACGGCGATATCAAGCCGATCTCGATCACCGACGAGATGCGGCGCTCTTACGTCGACTACGCGATGAGCGTGATCGTCAGCCGCGCGCTCCCCGACGTGCGCGACGGGCTGAAGCCCGTGCACCGGCGCATCCTCTACGCGATGCACGAGATGGGGAACGACTGGAACAAGCCCTACCGCAAATCGGCGGGCGTGGTCGGCGAGGTGATGGGCAAGTTCCACCCGCACGGCGACCAGGCGATCTACGATGCGTTGGTTCGCATGGCGCAGGAATTCTCCATGCGCCTGCCGCTGATCGACGGGCAGGGGAATTTTGGCTCGATCGACAACGATCCGCCGGCGGCGATGCGCTACACCGAGGTCAGGCTCGAGAAGGTCGCGCATTCGATGCTCGACGATCTCGACAAGAACACCGTCGACTTCCGCGCCAATTACGACGATTCCCGAAGCGAACCGAGCGTCCTGCCGGCGAAGTTCCCGAACCTTCTCGTCAACGGCGGCGGCGGCATCGCCGTCGGCATGGCGACCAACATCCCGCCGCATAATCTCGGCGAGGTGATCGACGCCACGATCGCGCTGATGGACGACCCGCACCTCGACTATCTGGGGCTGATGCGGTTCATGAGCGGGCCGGACTTTCCGACCGGCGGCATCATCCTCGGCAGCGCCGGCATCCGCACCGCCTTCGCCACCGGCCGCGGCTCCATCATCATGCGCGGGCGCGCCCATATCGAGACGATCCGCAAGGATCGCGAAGCCATCGTCATCACCGAGATTCCTTTTCAGGTGAACAAGGCGGCGATGCAGGAGAAGATGGCCGAACTCGTGCGCGACAAGCGCATCGAGGGCATCGCCGACATCCGCGACGAGTCCGACCGCGACGGTATCCGCGTGGTGATCGAACTGAAACGCGACGCGGTCGGCGACGTGGTCTTGAACCAGCTCTACCGCTTCACGCCGCTGCAGACGAATTTCGGCGTCAACATGGTAGCGCTGAACGGCGGCCGTCCGGAGGTCATGAACCTCAAGGATGTGCTGTCGAGCTTCATCGCGTTCCGCGAGACGGTTGTGGGGCGGCGCACGAAATTCCTGCTCGGCAAGGCGCGCGACCGCGCGCATGTCCTGGTCGGGCTCGCCAGCGCCGTTGCCAATATCGACGAAGTCATCGCACTCATCCGCTCCGCGAAGGACCCGCAGGTTGCGCGCGAACGCCTGATGGAGCGCCGCTGGCCGGCGAAGGACATCGAGGCGCTGGTCCAGCTCATCGCCGATCCGCGCCATACGATCGCTGCCGACGGGACCTACCGGCTATCGGACGAGCAGGCGCGCGCGATCCTCGACTTGCGCCTGCAGCGGCTGACCGCGCTTGGCCGCGACGAGATCGCCGGCGAATTGGAGAAGCTCGCCGCCGAGATCCGCGAATACCTTGAGATACTCGCCTCGCGCGCGCGCATCCAGGCGATCGTGAAAGACGAGCTGAAGGCGATCCGCGAAGAGTTCGCAACGCCGCGCAAGACCGAGATCGCCGAGGGCGGGCCGGAGCTTGAAGACGAAGACCTGATCCAGCGCGAGGACATGGTCGTCACCGTCTGCCATGCCGGCTACATCAAACGCGTCGCACTGTCTGAATACCGGGCGCAGCACCGTGGCGGCAAAGGCCGCTCCGGCATGGCAACGCGCGAGGAGGACTTCGTCACCAAGCTCTTCGTGGCGAACACGCATACGCCGGTCTTGTTCTTCTCCTCGCGCGGCCAAGTCTACAAGCTGAAGGTCTGGCGGCTGCCGCTCGCCGCGCCGCAGGCGCGCGGCAAGGCGCTGATCAATCTTCTGCCGCTCGAAGAGGGCGAACGCATCACCACGATCATGCCGCTGCCGGAAGACGAGACGAGCTGGGATCAGCTCGACGTGATGTTCGCCACGACCGGCGGCACCGTACGCCGCAACAAGCTCTCCGATTTTGTGGACGTGCGCCGCTCCGGCATCATCGCCATGAAGCTCGGAGAGGGGGAGGGCATCCTCTCGGTCGAGACCTGCACGGAAGCCGACGACGTGATCCTCACCACCGCAAAGGGCCAATGCATCCGCTTCCCTGTGCCGGAAGTGCGCGTCTTCGCGGGGCGCAACTCCGTCGGCGTGCGCGGCATTGCGCTCGAGGAGGGCGACAGCGCGATCTCCATGGCGATCCTCCGCCACTTCGACGCGACGCCGGCCGAACGCGGAGCCTACCTCAAGATGAGCCGCGCGGTCCGCGGCGAGGGCGAGGCCGAAGAGAAGGAAGAGAACGGCGAAGCCGAGGCGGAGGCTTCGGGCGAGCTCTCACAACAGCGCTATGCGGAGATGAGCGCGGCGGAGGAGTTCATCCTCACCGTCTCGGAGAACGGCTACGGCAAGCGTACTGCGTCGTTCGAATACCGGATCACGCGGCGCGGCGGAAAAGGCATCGTGGCGATGGTCGTGAACGAGCGGAACGGACCGCTCGTCGCCTCCTTCCCGGTCAGCGACGAGGACCAGATCATGCTCGTCACCGACGCCGGCAAGACCATCCGCATGCCGGTCGGCGGCGACAAGCCGATCCGCATCGCGAGCCGCGGCACGCAGGGCGTGATCCTGTTCGATACCGATGCCGACGAGAAGGTCGTCTCGGTTGAGCATATCCCCGCGAACGGCGAGGAGGAGGGCGAGGATGAGGTTCCGCCTGCAGACGAGACCGCCGGGGAGTAACCCGCTCGGAGGCGCCCGCCGCGTTGCCACCCGCCCGGGAAGCCGCTAAGCCGCTGGGATGGACCGGACCGCGCTCTATCCGGGCACGTTCGACCCGCTGACGAACGGCCACATCGATATCCTCGAAGCGGCGTTCGGGCTTTGCGACCGGCTCGTCGTGGCAATCGGGGTGCACCCGTCGAAGGAACCGATGCTCTCCGTCGACGACCGCCTGGAGTTGATCGGGACGGTTGCCGCGCCGCTCGCCGCGGAAGCCGGCGTCGCGATTGCGGTGCTGACCTTCGACAACCTTGTAGTCGATTTCGCCGGCGAGGTCGATGCGACGATCCTGATCCGCGGGCTGCGTGACGGCACCGACCTCGACTACGAGATGCAGATGGCGGGCATGAACGGCACCATGGCGCCCTGGCTGCAGACCGTTTTCCTGCCGGCGCGGCCGGAGGCGCGCCACATCACCGCCACGCTCGTCCGCCAGATCGCCCAAATGGGCGGCGATATCGCACCCTTCGTCCCGACCGCGGTCGCCGATCGCATAAGGACGCGCCTTACCCGATGAGCTTTCCGCGGCGCGGACGAGCCCGAAAAAAGGATCCCAAATGCTTCAAAGAATTCTTGCGGCCGTCGCGGCGGCCGGTTTCCTCTTACTCGCAGGTTCCGCCTTCGCACAGACGGCGGACCCTGAGAACACGCTCATCATGCAATTGAAGAGCGGAACGGTGACGATCGCGCTTCGCCCGGACATCGCGCCGCACCACGCCGACCGGCTGAAGACGCTGGCGCGGCAGGGCTTTTATGACGGCGTCGTCTTCCATCGCGTGATCGCAGGCTTCATGGCGCAGACCGGCGACCCGACCGGAACCGGCATGGGCGGCTCCGACCTTCCCGACCTCAAAGCGGAATTCTCCAACGTGCATTTCGGCCGCGGCATCGTCGGCATGGCGCGGGCGCAGGACCCCGACAGCGCCAACTCGCAGTTCTTCATCATGTACGGCGACGTTCCGCAGCTCGATGGGAAATATACCGTCGTCGGCGAGGTCGTGAGCGGCATGGAAGCAGTCGACGCCATCAAGAAGGGCGACGAGGCCAACAACGGCATGGTCGACGGCCCCGACAAGATCATCAGCATGAAGGTCGCCGCGGACAAATAGAGGAGAGAACATGGCCGAAATCAAAGACCCCGAAAACACGCTGCTCGTGGAAACCAGCAAGGGCCCCGTCGTCATCGAGATGCGGCCCGATCTCGCGCCCGGCCACGTCGCGCAGATCAAGGCGCTCGCGCGAAGAGGCTTCTACGACGGCATCAAGTTCCATCGCGTGATCGAGGGGTTCATGGCGCAGACCGGCTGTCCGCAGGGTACCGGCACCGGCGGCTCCGGCAACAAGCTCAAGGCGGAGTTCTCGGCGGAGAAGCACGTGCGCGGCACGGTGTCGATGGCGCGGGCGCAGGACCCGAATTCCGGCGACAGCCAATTCTTCATCTGCTTCGCCGACGCGCCGTTCCTGAACAAGCAATACACGGTCTGGGGCCGGGTCATCGAAGGCATGGAGAACATCGACGCCATCAACAAGGGCGAGCCACCGCGCCAGCCCGACAAAATCGTCTCGATGAAGGTGGCGGCCGACGCCGCCTGAGCCTCTCCGGACGTGTCCGCTTTCCCGATCCTCCGCGTGGCGCGGCCGACCAACGACCTCGCGCCGCTCCGCAGGTTCTACGTGGACGGCGCGGGCTTCCAGGTCCTTGCCGCGTTCGAGGGTCATGCGGGATTCGACGGTCTGATTGTCGGCCACGCGGTAGCGCCATGGCATCTCGAATTCGTTGTCGAGGATGGTGTGCGAGCGCCCCGCGCACCGAGCGGAGACCACCTCCTGGTGCTCTACCTGCCCGACCGCGAGGTTTGGCGATCCGCGGGCGAACGGATGCAGCGCGAGGGCTTCGCCCCCGTCTCTTCGCATAATCCTTATTGGGACAGGTCGGGGCTCACCTTTGAAGACCCCGATGGCTATCGCCTCGTCTTCGAGAACGCCGCATGGTCAGTCTGAAGCGGCACGAATTCGGCCGATAGAGCATGCGCGTCGCGGAATTCGATTTTGAGCTGCCCGAGGAGCGGATCGCACTTCGCCCGGCGAGCCCGCGCGACGCCGCGCGACTCCTCCTAGTCAAGCCGGAGAGGGCCGAGCACGAAGCTCCGCAAGGTGAGGTTGCCGCCCTAACCTCCCCCCTGAGGGGAGGTCGAAGCTCGCCGAGCGGAGCGACGGAGAACTTCGGGAGGGGGGCTGAAGCTTCAACGCCGCACCCCCCTCCCGAGACCGGCGATTCCGGTTTCGACCTCCCCTCAAGGGGGAGGTTAGAGAGCACTCGTTCGGATGCAGGCACTTTCCTGGAGGACCGTCACGTTCGCGATCTTCCAGCGCTGCTTCGCCCCGGCGACGTGCTCGTCTTCAACGACACCAAGGTGATCCCCGGCCAGCTGCGCGGCCGGCGAGAGCGCGACGGGCACATAGCGAACATCGTTGTCACGCTGATCGAGCGGATCGACGACGCGGACTGGTGGGCGCTCGCCAAACCGGGAAAACGGCTCGCCATTGGCGACCGCATCCGCTTCGGGCACGAGAGCCGCGTGTGCCTGCTCGGCTCGCTCGAGGCGACGGTCGCCGCGAAGGCGCCGGACGGGCGCGTGCGGCTCGCCTTCGAGTTCCACGGCGCCTATCTCGACGAGGCGCTGCATGCGCTCGGCGACGCGCCGCTGCCGCCCTACATCGCACAGCGCCGCGCGGCCGACGACCGCGACCTCACCGACTACCAGACGGTCTTCGCTGTGCACGAGGGCGCGGTCGCCGCGCCGACCGCCGGCCTGCATTTCACGCCGGAGCTGCTTCAGGCGCTTGAGCAAACCGGGATCGGACGCGAATTCGTGACGCTCCACGTCGGGCCGGGCACTTTCCTGCCGGTCAAGGTCGGCGACACCGCCGGACACCGGATGCACCCCGAGCGCGGCCAGATCGACGCGGCAACGGCGGCGCGCTTGAACGAAGCACGGAAGGGCGGCGGTCGCATCGTCGCGGTCGGCACCACGGCGCTGAGGCTGCTTGAGACTGCGACTGACGAAGCGGGTGCGATCCATCCCTTCGACGGCGCCACCGGCATCTTCATCACGCCGGGCTACCGCTTCCGCGCCGTCGATCTCCTGCTGACGAACTTCCACCTGCCGCGCTCGACGCTCTTCATGCTGGTCGCCGCGTTCTCCGGTCTCGACCCGATGAGGCGCGCTTATGCGCACGCTATCGAGAAGAACTATCGCTTCTACTCCTACGGGGATGCGTGCCTGCTTTATCCCGAGGCCGCCCGCGAGACGGCGCCGTGAGCGGCTTTCCGTTTGCGATCACGGCAACCGAGGGCGCCGCGCGTACCGGCGCGATCTCGACGTCGCGTGGAGAAATCCGAACGCCGGCTTTCATGCCGGTCGGCACGCAGGCGACGGTGAAGACGATGTATCCTGAGCAGGTGAGGGCGCTCGGCGCCGACATCGTGCTCGCAAACACCTACCATCTGATGCTGCGGCCAGGGGCGGAGCGCGTGGCACGGCTCGGCGGCCTGCACGAATTCATGCGCTGGCCCCATCCGATCCTGACCGATTCCGGCGGCTTCCAGGTGATGTCGCTAGCGCGTCTTCGCAAGGTCGACGCGGATGGCGTGAGCTTCCGCTCGCATATCGACGGGTCGGAGCATCGGCTGACGCCGGAGCGCTCGATCGAGATCCAGCGCCTGCTCGATTCCGACATCGTGATGCAGCTCGACGAATGCTTGGCGCTCCCCGCGGAGCCTGCCGAGGTGGAGCGCGCAATGCGCCTGTCGCTGGCGTGGGCTGAGCGCTCAAAGGCGGCGTTCGGCAACGCCGAGGACAAAGCGCTCTTCGGCATCGTGCAGGGCGGCGACGTGCCGGCGCTTCGGCTCCAGTCGGCGGAGGGGCTCGTCGCGATCGGCTTCGACGGCTACGCGGTCGGCGGGCTTGCGGTCGGCGAGCCGCAGGCGACCATGCTCCAAATCCTCGACCAGACAGTGCCGGCGCTTCCTGCTGACAAGCCACGCTACCTGATGGGTGTCGGCACGCCGGAGGACATTCTCGAAAGCGTCGCGCGCGGCATCGACATGTTCGACTGCGTGCTGCCGACGCGTGCCGGTCGCCACGGCCTTGCCTACACCCGCTTCGGCAAGCTCAACATGAAGAACGCGCGCCACGCCGACGACAGAGAGCCGATCGACGCAGAGAGCGCCTGCCCGGCGGCGCGCGATTTTTCACGCGGCTATGTCCATCACTTGGTGAAGGCGGGCGAGGCGCTCGGCGCGATGCTCCTGACCTGGAACAACCTCGCCTACTACCAGACGCTGATGAGCGAAGCGCGGGCGGCGATCGGAGCAGGCGCCTACGCTGGCTTCGTGGCGGCGGCGAAGGCGGGCTGGGCGCGTGGCGGCGACGCCTAGCTCTTTCCTGGCTCCGCCGACCCTTCCCACGAGCGAAAAAATGCCACCCGATGCCTCCAGAGCTGAATTTTGAGGGGAAAAGCCGGCCCTCCAATACAGCCGTTGCTTGCTTTCCCTCCCCAAAACCGCCGAATTTCGCCACCATCAACCTTTGCCAACGCCGCGCGATCGGAACAGAGCTATAGATTCTCCGTTTTCCGGCTCACGATCGCTCGCCATCCGGCGGTCGCCGGCACTAACCAGAAGGTGGGGACCAAAATGCTGAGGAAAATTGCGCTCACGAGCGCTGCCGCTCTTACTCTTGCCGCATGCACTGCGCATGAGCAGCGCGTCGGGGCCGGCGCCGGGCTAGGCGCAGGCGCGGGCGCCATCACCGGTGCGCTCATCACCGGTAACCTCAGAGGCGCAGCCATCGGTGCCGCGGCAGGTGCCGCAGCCGGCGCGATCATCGGACACGTCACCGACCGTCCGGGCTATTGCTACGCACGCGACCCGCAGGGGCAGACGGTCGTCATTCAGTGCCCGGCCGGCTACTGAACTGAACTTACCGTTGTAGATTTTCGGCGATCAACGGCGCCGCCGGATGCGCACCGGCGGCGCTTCCGTGCATTTCGACTAAGAGGCGGGGTTGCCTTCCGCAGCGACGGCCGCGGCAGCCTCGGCAAAGGCCTGAGCCAGGGTGGCAGGCGCCTGCGCGCCGACGACGCCGTAGCGGCTCGCGATGATGAAGGTCGGGACGCCGGTAACGCCGATCTGCTGTGCCGACGCGATCTCGGCCGAGACCTCGCGGCGGTCCTCATCGGAAGCAAGCCGCTCGGCGACGCGTGCGCGATCCATCCCTGCGTTCGCGGCAAGCTCGGCCAAAACCTCGCGGTCGCCGATGTCGCGGCCTTCGAGGAAATAGGCGCGGAAGAGCGCTTCGACCACCGCCTCCTGGCGGCCATGTTCCGCCGCCCAGCGGATCAGTCGATGCGCGTCGAGTGTATTCGGCGAAACTTTGATCTTGTCGAAGGCGAAGTCGATGCCTTCTGACGCACCCGCCGCCTCGATGTTGGCGTGGAGCTCCGCGATCCGCTCTGCCGTGCCGAACTTCGCCTCCAGATAGGCGCGTCGGCTCTTGCCTTCGGGCGGGATCGTCGGGTCGAGCTGGAAGGGATGCCAACGGACGGCGACGGGGACATCGGACAGCGCAATCGCCTTTTCGAGCCGGCGCTTGCCGATGAAGCACCATGGGCAGACGGCGTCAGAGACGACGTCGATCACGAGCGGCTTCAGATTCGTTGCGACATTCATTCTCCTGCCCACCAGGCTGTCGGCTCCGGCCCGTAGAGCGACGGTTTGTCGGGATGCTTCACGCGGGCCCAGCGCGCCACCCAATCGTCATCGGCGTGGAAGAGCGGCAAGACATAGAAGCCGGAGATCAGCACGCGGTCGAGAGCGCGCGCGGCGGCGACGAAGTCCTCCTCAGACTTCGCCGAGATCAGCGCCTGCAGCATGGCGTCGAGCGCCGGGCTCGACGCACCGGCGAAATTGAAGCTGCCCTCGGTCTTTGCGCTCTCCGACGACCAGCGGAAGAGCTGCTCGTTTCCTGGCGAGAGCGAAGCGGTGTAGGTGAACTGCATCATGTCGAAGTCAAAGGCTTTCTGGCGCTCATAGAATTGCGCGGAGTCGACCAGACGCACATTGAGTGTGACCCCGGCGAGCGCCAACCAGCGCTGATAGGCAAGCGCCACGCGCTCCTGGTCGCGGGTCTGCGCCAGGAACTCGAACGCCAACGGCTCGCCGGTCGCGGCGTTCACCATCTTGCCGTTTCGAACCTCATATCCGGCCGCCTTCAGTAGCGCGACGCCCTTGCCGAGCATCCCGCGGTCCTGACCGGAGCCATCGCTTTTCGGCGGTGCGTAGGTGCCATCCATCACGTCCGCCCGCACCGCACCCGGGAAGGGCGCGAGCAGCGCCTTCTCGGCGTCGCTCGCCGGCCGCCCAAGCGCGGAAAGCTCCGAGCCCTCGAAGTAGCTTCCGGTCCGCTGGTAGAGGCCGAAATAAAGGTTCCTGTTCAGCCAGTCGAAATCGAGGAAATAGGTCAGCGCCTCGCGCACCTTCGGATCGGAGAGCTGCGGTCGCCGCGTGTTGAAGACGAAGCCGTTCATGCCCTTCGGCACGCCGGTCGCGAAGCTGTCGAGAATGACGCGGCCGTCCTTTGCCGCCGGAAAATCATAGCCGGAGGCCCAGCGCGTCGGATCGGACTCAGCGAGCGTATCGAAGAGCCCCTTCTTGAAGGCTTCGAAATAGCTGTTGGTGTCGCGGTAATACTCGATACGGATCTCGTCGAAATTGTCGAAGCCGCGCTTGATCGGCAGATCCTTGCCCCAATAGTCCGGGTTGCGCTTCAGCGTGATGCTGCGGCCGGCTTCCACGTCGGCGATCGTGTAAGGGCCGGAGCCGATCGGAATCTTGAGGCTGCTCTTGTCGAAGGTGTCCGGGTCGGTCGCATGCTTCGGCAGGATCGGCATCAGGCCGATCAGAAGCGGGATTTCACGGTCGCCGCCGTCTTTGAAGGTGAAGCGGACGGAACGCTCACCGGTCTTCTCCATCTTGGCGACCTTCTCATACCACGAGCGATAATTGGGCCGCCCCTTGGTGCCGAGAAGCTCGATGGAGAACATGACGTCGTCCACGGTGACCGGCTCACCGTCGGAGAATTTCGCTTCCGGACGCAGCGTGAATTCAATCCACGAGCGGTCATCCGGCACGTCGATCGATTCGGCGAGGAGGCCGTAGAGGCTGAACGCCTCGTCGCGGTTCCGAACGAGGAGCGCTTCCCAGATATTGTTGCCCCAGGAGGCATCCCAGAGGCCGCGCGGCGCCGTGCCGCTCACGATGAGCGGGTTCAGACTGTCGAAGGTGCCGATCCCGCCATAGGTGATACGCCCGCCTTTCGGGGCGTCGGGATTGGCGTAGGCGAGGTGATCGAAATCGGCGGGAAGGGCGGGTGAACCGTGCATTGCGATGCCTTGCTGCGCCGCAGCCTGGCAATTCGCAGCGAAGACCGTCATCCCGAGCGCGAGCAAGAATCGCGCCTTTGCGCGCCAGCCGGCGGACGGCCGGCGCTTCCCGCAAATCCCTCGGATCAAAGCAGCTTTATCCTTTTGCGCTCAGGTTAACGTCAAAGCCTGGCAGCGAAATCGGCCGGCAGTCTGCGACAATCTGGAATCTTTCGCAAATGCCAGCTATTGACTGCAAGGACACGGCCACTCTGTCGCCTGATTTCGTCTTCAGAGGGGCAACGCGCCGCCCTACGTGACGGGCATAACGAGGTTTTTCCCAATGATCTTTTCGCGCATGTTTTCCAGCCGGGGACTGCCGCCCGCGTATGCCGTCGCTCTCGCGGCGCTCCTGACGCTTGGCGCTCTGCCGGCCGCCGCGCAGGATCAGCAGCCTGCTCCGGCCCCGGCCCCGGCGGCCGGCGCCGCCGACGCGGCGGCTCCGCAGGCACCGGTCGCGCAGCCGGAATGGGAGAAGGTCTGCGGCAAGATCAACGATGCACAGGAGTGCCACACGTCGCGCAAGCGCCTGGCAGCGACCGGGCAGGCGATTGCCGAGTTCCTGGTGATCGAGCGCGGCGACAAGAAGCTGCTGCAGCTTGCCGTGCCGCCGGTGGCGCTGATCCAGCCGGGCGTGCAGGTGAAGATCGACGACTCCGACCCGACCGGCGTGAAATACGTCGTGTGTACACCCGGTGAGTGCCTGGCGCTCGGCGAGATCAACGACGATTTCGTCGGCAAGCTCAAGAAGGGCAAGGTCGTCAACATCACCATGCTCAACCCGCAGGGAAAGCCGGTGAACTTCGACATCAGCCTGGTCGGCTTCACCTCCACCTACGAGGGACCGGGCATCGATCCGCAGGAAGCGCAAGCGCGTCAGCAGAAGCTCGAGGACGAGTTGAAGAAGAAGGCCGACGAGGCCCGCCAGCAGCTTATGCAGCTGCAGCAGCAGCAAACGAGCACGCAGTAGCAGCGCGTTTCAAGCGACGCAGACGGAAAGGGCGCCGACGGCGCCCTTTTTCAATTCGGCTCGTCGCGCGCGCGGTAGACGCCCTTGTCGAAGCTCTCGAAGAGGTCGCGCACCTGCGGATGCCTGACCGGCTCACCGCTGTCGTCGGCAAGCAGATTCTGCTCCGAGACGTAGGCGACGTATTCGGTTTCGTCGTTCTCGGCGAGCAGGTGATAGAACGGCTGATCCTTAGCCGGCCGAATTTCTTCCGGGATCGCCTGGTACCATTCCTCGGTATTTGCGAAGATCGGATCCACGTCGAAGATGACGCCGCGGAACGGGAAGAAGCGGTGGCGAACGACTTGGCCGACGCCGAATTTCGCTTGGCCGACTTTCATGGCGAGGGCGAATTTCGCCTTTCGGGCCGCCACAGGCAAGCCCCATCGGGGCAGGCCGCGGCGGGCTTGCCTTTCGCCCGCACGCGAAACTCGCGATCGGCACTATTGCTAGCGGCCAATGCTGCTAAGCTCAGCAGCGGTTGCAGATTTCGCCGGACGCCTGGCCATGACGAACTACGCAGACACCTCCACCTCGATCACCCCGGCTGCGGCTGAGGAGCGCACCCGCGACAAGCGCTTCCTTTTCGGCCCGGTGGTCGATTTCCTGTGCCTCGGGGGAAGCTCGCTCCTCCTGCTTCCGCTGATGTTCGTTCTGCCCGACGCCGACTTCCGCGCGCCGGTAGCGACGACGATGCTGCTCATCGCGCATCTCGTCAATCACCCGCACTTCGCCGCCTCCTATCAGATCTTCTACCGGGGCTTTGCCGAGAAGGCGTTCAGTCCAGCGCTCGGCCGCACCATGCAGGCGCGCTATCTCTTCGCGGGGCTTGCGGCGCCCGTGCTCCTCGTCGCGTTCGCGGCGATCAGCATCGCCAGCGGCGATGCGCGCCTGCTCGGTTACGGCGGCAACATCATGGCGCTCTTCGTCGGCTGGCACTACGTGAAGCAGGGCTACGGCATGCTGATGGTGGACGCGGCGCTGAAGCGAAAGTTCTTCAAGACGCCTGAGAAGAGGGTGTTCCTCGTCAACAGCTACGTCGTCTGGATCTACGCCTGGCTCAGCATCAACGCGACGGTCAGCAAGCAGCAGCTTTGGGGGCTGCAGTACTACACCTTCGCGGTGCCGGCTCCGATCGTGACGGCGGCGGGGCTCGTGGCGGTCGCGAGCGGACTGGTGACGCTGTGGATCCTCGTCTCCCGCTGGCGCGAAAGCGGCAGCCTGCCGTTCAACGGCGTGCTCGCCTACGCGGTCAGCATCTATCTCTGGATTCTCTTCGTGCAGATCAATCCGCTCTGGCTGCTCGTCGTGCCGGCGCTCCATTCGCTGCAATATCTGACGGTCGTCTGGCGCTACGAGCTGAACTACGAGAAGGGGAAGAGCGACGCGCACGAGCCGCCGGCTATATCTCTGGTCGAGCGCATCTTCGGCAGACGCTACTACGAGGGCATGGCGCTCTTCGCCGCGACCGGCCTTCTGCTCGGCTATCTCGGCTTCTGGGGCGTGCCGATGCTTCTCGACGCGATCGTGCCTTACCAGAAGGACGCCTTCGGCGGCACGATGTTCCTGTTCGTGTTCTGGATATTCATCAACGTGCACCACTACTTCCTGGATAACGTGATGTGGCGCCGGGAGAACCCGGACACGAAGCGCTATCTCTTCGGCTGAGCCGCGCGCGCGGCACCCACCGCCATCCCCTGGCGCATCAATGCGCGACGCAGGATCGGCACGGACGAGACGAGCGCAAGGCTAAGCCCCCGCGCGATCTGCACGGGCAGAAAATCGGTCAGCAAAGAGCGATTGAGCAAGTCGACGGCGAATGTGCGCGTGCGCACGTCTTCCTGGCGCGCCTCGTGGTAGGCCTGAAGCGCACCGGGCGAGCCGGGATCGGCGGGATGGCGCACGAGCACGTGCCAAAGCGCGCGAACGTCGCGGAAGCCGAGGTTCAGCCCCTGCGCGCCGATAGGAGGGAAGAGATGCGCGGCCTCGCCGACAAGCGCGACCCGCCGCTTTGCGAAGCGCTCGGCAAGCGCGGCGCTCATCGGAAAGACCGCGGGCTTGCTGTCGAGCCGCATGGCGCCGTGGATCGCGTGTGCGCGCTCCTCGACGGCGCTTGAGAAATCGGCATCGGAGAGCCCGAGCGCCCATTCCGCCCGCTCCGGCCGGTCGACCCAGACGAGGCTGACACGATCGCCTTCGAGCGGCACGAGCGTGAAGGGGCCGTGCTCGGTGTGGAACTCCGTCGACACGCCTTGGTGCGGAAACTGGATTGAGAATGTCGCGACGATCGCCGACTGACGATAGCCCCAGGTCTTGACCTTAACGCCGGCCGCATCGCGGGCGAGCGAACGGGCGCCGTCGGCGGCGACGACAAGACGCGCGGCGAAGGTTTCTTTGCCCACAGCGACGAGCACCTCGTCATCGCCCGGCGCAACGTTATCGACCGGAGCTGCAATCAGCGTCAGCCCTTCGACGGATTCGGCATGGCGTTTCAGAGCATCGACGAGATCGCCGTTCGGGACGTTGTAGCCGAAGGCGGGGAGGCCGATCTCGGAAGCGTGGAAGATCGCTTCCGGTGCGCGGATCAGGCGGCTGGTTGCATCGACGAGCCGGATCGCCGTGATTGGCGCCGCGTGCTGTGCAAGCGCCGGCCAAACGTCGAGGTCGGACAGGAATTCGATCGAACCGCCGAGAAGCGCGGCCGTGCGGCCTGGCGGGAAACTCGCAGGCGGCGCGAAAAGAATGGTTCGCCGCCCAGCCTTGCAGGCGGCTATCGCTGCGGCAAAGCCAGCGGCTCCGCCACCAACCACTGCCACCTCGAAACGTGCCGCGCCAGGTGTCTCCATTTCCGCAAGATGGGCCTGCCGGGAGCGCCCGGCAATGCGGCGGAGAGCCCGGATGCCGGCCGGAATTCACCGTGGCCGGAAGAGCGGGGCTTGCCTCGCGCCCGGCAGAGCGGCATGACAAACCCTCCGGGAGGTCGGCCTAGCGGCGCGTCGAGGGCGGAGACCCGCGCCCCGAACGGCGCGTCGGAGGATGTCGTTCAAGGTGAATTTGGGGCCGCGACATCTCTTCCTCATCCATCTCCTGACTGCGAGCGGGGCGGCCTTCGCGCTTCTTGCGATCATGGCGATCGCCGACCGCAAATGGACGGAAGCCTTCGTCTGGCTCGGCTTCGCGCTCCTCGTCGACGGCGTCGACGGTCCGATCGCCCGCCGCTACCGCGTGCGCGAGCGCCTGCCGAAGTGGGACGGCGCGGCGCTCGATTTCGTCATCGACTACGCGACCTACGTCTTCGCACCGGCGATCGTGATCGCGCGGGCGCTCGCCCTCCCGCCGCTCCTCGGCGACGCCTGCGGCATGCTCGTCGCCGTCACCGGCGCACTCTATTTCGCCGACACGCGCATGAAGGCGCCGGACAATTCGTTCCGCGGCTTTCCGGCGGTGTGGAACATGGCCGCCTTCGTGCTTTTCGCCTTCCTGCCGCCGCCTCCGGTTACCGTGGGCATCGTTGTCCTGTTCGCGGCGCTGACGTTCCTGCCGGTGAACTTCGTGCATCCGATCCGGGTCATCCGCTGGCGCGGGCTGACTCTCTCGGTGCTTGCTGTTTGGCTCGTCACGGGAACTTGGCTGCTTGCGACCGACTTCACGGCGCCGCTTGCCGTCAAGCTCGCGCTTCTTGCGGCGACGATCTATCTCCTCAGCGTCTCCGCCGTGCAGCAATACCTGAAGGTGGTCTGAGGAACCGAAGCGGCGATGCTCGAACTCCTGACCCGCCCCGATGCCTGGGCAGCCTTCGTCACGCTCTCGGTGATGGAGGTCGTTCTCGGCATCGACAACGTCATCTTCATTTCCATCCTGGTCGGAAACCTGTCCGAGCCGACCGCAACGCGGGCGCGCCGGATCGGGCTTCTGCTCGCGCTGATCTTCCGCATCGTCCTTCTCTTCGCCATCACCTGGATCATCGGGCTCACCATCCCGGTGTTCACGCTACCCTTCGATCTCGCCGGCCCGGATGGCCACGCGATATTCGATCCGGAGATATCGTGGCGCGACCTCATTCTGATCGGTGGCGGCCTCTTCCTCATCGTCAAGGGCACGCGCGAGATCCACGGCGAGATCGAGCACGAAGAGAAATCCTTCGCGCGAAGCACCGCCAAGAGCTTCGCCGCGATCGTCGCGCAGCTCGTGGTGATCGACGCCGTGTTCTCGATCGATTCGATTCTGACGGCGGTCGGCATGGTCGACGACGTTGAGGTGATGATCGCCGCGGTCATCGTCGCGATCGCGATCATGTACGTCGCGTCGGGCCCGATCTCAGGCTTCGTCAAGCGCAATCCGACCACCAAGATGCTGGCGCTCGCCTTCCTGCTCCTGATCGGTGTTGCGCTCATCGCCGACGGGCTCGGATTCCACATTCCGCGCGGTTACATCTATTTTTCGATGGCATTCGCGGCGATCGTAGAAATATTCAACGTGCTGGCCCGGCGCGGCCGGCGCAAAGCAGGCTGAGAGGCGAGATGGTCAAGGCAATCGTTGTTCACGAACACGGTGGGCCCGATGTCATGAAGTGGGAGGACGTCGAGCTCGGAGCGCCCGGCGCCGGCGAGGCGCGCGTGAAAAACGCCGCAATCGGCATCAACTTCGTCGACGTCTACAACCGCACCGGCCTCTATAAGCCGCCGGGCGGACTGCCCTTCACGCCGGGAAGCGAGGGCGCCGGGACCGTCATCGCGGTCGGCCCCGGCGTCGCCAACGTCAAGCCCGGCGATCGGGTCAGCTATTTCGGCCCGCAGGGGTCCTACGCGGAGGAGCGGCTGATCCCCGCCGACCGGCTGGTCAAGGTGCCGGACGATATCGACTTCCGCACCGCGGCGTCGATGACGCTGAAGGGGCTCACGGCGCAGTTCCTGTTGCGCCAGACCTTCAAGGTCGGGAAGGGCCACACGATCCTCTTCCATGCGGCCGCCGGCGGCGTCGGCTCGATCGCCACGCAATGGGCGAACCATCTCGGCGCGACCGTCATCGGCACGGTCGGCTCGGAAGAGAAGGCGAAGCTCGCCAAGGCGCATGGCTGCCACTACGTCATCAACTACAAGACCGAGAATTTCGTGGAGCGCGTCGCCGAGATCACCAACGGCGCGAAGTGCGACGTGGTCTACGATTCCGTCGCGCGCGACACGTTTCCGGGCTCCCTCGATTGCCTGAAGCCGCTCGGCATGTGGGTGCTCTTCGGCCAATCCTCCGGTACGATCCAGAACTTCGACTTGAACATCCTGGCGCAGAAGGGGTCGCTCTTTTGCACGCGGCCGACACTCTTCGCCTATGCGGCGAAACGCGAGGCGCTGGAAAAGATGGCAGCGGAGCTGATGGAGGTCGTGGCGAACGGGATCGTGAAGGTAGGGGTGAGCCAGGAATTCCCGCTCTCAAAGGCTGCGGATGCGCACCGCGCGCTCGAGGGCCGGCAGACGACCGGCGCGACGGTGCTGGTGCCGTAAGCCGTTTGCCCGCCGCGATCCTGTCACGGCTTCAGCCGGTAGCCCGTCCTGAACATCCAGGCGACGATCGCAAGGCAGACTGCCAGGAATACGAGCGTCATCACTAGGCTGATCCCGACGCTGACGTCGGCGGTGCCGTAGAAGCTCCAGCGGAAGCCGCTGATCAGATAGACGACCGGGTTGAAGAGCGTCACCTTCTGCCAGAACGGCGGCAGCATGTGGATCGAATAGAAGCTTCCGCCGAGGAAGGTGAGCGGCGTCACGACGAGAAGCGGCACGATCTGCAGCTTCTCGAAGCCGTCGGCCCAGATGCCGATGATGAAGCCGAAGAGACTGAAGGTCACCGCCGTCAGCACCATGAAGAGCAGCATCAGAAACGGGTTGTCGATCCGAAGCGGTACGAAGAGAGCGGCGGTTGCCAGGATGATCAGCCCAAGGATCACCGACTTCGTCGCCGCCGCGCCGACAAAGCTGATGACGATCTCGAGATACGAGACCGGCGCAGACAGAAGCTCGAAGATCGTCCCGATGAATTTCGGGAAGTAGATGGCGACCGAAGCGTTCGAGATCGACTGGGTGAGAAGCGTCAGCATGATCAGCCCGGGCACGATGAACGCGCCGTAGCTCACGCCGTCGACCTGCTGGATGCGCGAGCCGATCGCCGAACCGAAGACGATGAAATACAGCGACGTCGTGATGACCGGCGCGACGACGCTTTGGAAAAGCGTGCGGCGCGTGCGCTCCATCTCGTTTCTGTAGATCGTGGCGATGGCGCGATAATTCATGGCTGCTTCTCCGTCACCAAACCGACGAAGATCTCCTCGAGCGAGGTCTGCGTCGTGTCGATGTCACGGAAGCCGATCCCTTCGGCCCTGAGATCGTTTAGAAGCGAGGTGATGCCGGTGCGCTCGCCACGGGTATCGTAGGTGTAGATGAGGTCGTGGCCGTCGGGCGAGAGCTTGAGGTCATGCGGCGCAAGTGCAGGGGGCACGGCCTCGAGCTTCTTGTGAAGGTGGAGCGTCAGGGCCTTTGAGCCGAGCTTTCGCATCAGCTCCAGCTTCTCCTCGACCAGGATGATCTCGCCCTTGTTGATGACGCCGATGCGGTCGGCCATTTCCTCCGCCTCTTCGATGTAGTGCGTGGTCAGGATGATGGTGACACCGGACTCGCGGAGCTGGCGGACCATCCGCCACATATCCCCGCGCAGCTCCACGTCGACGCCGGCGGTCGGCTCGTCGAGAAACAGGATCTCCGGCTCGTGCGCGAGAGCCTTGGCAATCAGGACGCGTCGCTTCATGCCGCCCGACAGAGTGATGACCTTGGCATCCTTCTTGTCCCAGAGCGAAAGTTGCTTGAGGGTCTTTTCGACCAAGGCCGGGTCCTTGCGCTTGCCGAACACGCCGCGGCTGAACGATACGGTCGCCCACACCGAGACGAACGCGTCGACTGTCAGTTCCTGCGGCACGAGACCGATCATCGCGCGCGTCTTGCGATAGTCCCGGCCGATGTCGTGACCGGCGACGGTGACGCGTCCTGCCGACGGATTGATCAGCCCGCAGACGATTCCGATCAGCGTCGTCTTACCGGCGCCGTTCGGACCGAGCAGCCCGAAAATCTCGCCGCGGCGGATTTCCAGATCGACGCTCTTCAGCGCCTGGAATCCGGTCGCATAGGTCTTCTCAAGATTCTCGATGGCGATGATCGGTTGCATGAGGAGCCGCGCAGGCGGTCTGGTTGTTGGCAGGCGCATATAGGCCGGCCGCGACCGTTTGGCGACCCGGGCGCCCGGCCAGGGTCCGCAGCTTACGTACGCGACTGCCTAGCAACCGTCCACAAGCGCACGTCTTTTGGGCTGGCGCGTTTCTTGTGCACTGCCTAACCTGACCCTTGGGAAAGGGCGGGCATGGATCAAACAGCCTCCAAAACCATGACCGGTCAGCACGCGGTTCCGCTGCTTGCAACCGAGGGGATCACCAAGCGGTTCGGCCCACTCACCGCCTGCGACCACGTCAGCCTCGATATCCGCCATGGCGAGGTGCATGCGCTCCTCGGCGAGAACGGCGCCGGCAAATCGACGCTGGTCAAGATGCTTTACGGGTCGCTCGCGCCCGACGAGGGCGCAATCCTTTGGGAGGGCGAGCCGGTCACGATCACCAGCCCCGCGGAAGCACGCCGGCTCGGCATCGGCATGGTGTTCCAGCACTTCTCGCTGTTCGAGGCGCTGACCGTCACCGAGAACATCGCGCTGGCGCTGCCGCCGCGCGGCCGGCGCGCGCTATCGGAGACGATCCGAACGGTCTCGCGCGAATACGGCCTGCCGCTCGACCCCGACGCCGGCGTCGCCGACCTCTCGGTCGGCGAGCGGCAACGCGTCGAGATCGTCCGCTGCCTCCTGCAGGAGCCGCGGCTCATCATCATGGACGAGCCGACCTCGGTCCTGACCCCGCAAGAGGCGGACCTGCTCTTTGTCACGCTCCGCCGGCTTTCGTCGGAGGGCGTTGCCATCCTCTACATCACGCATCGACTCTCCGAAGTGTTGGCGCTCGCCAACCGCGCGACGATCCTGCGCCGCGGCAAGCTCGTCGGCACGGCCGACCCGAAGAAGGAGAGCGCCAAGAGCCTGGCGCGCATGATGGTCGGGGCCGAGGTCGCCGGCATCGAGCGCGAGGCGCGCGAGAAGGTGGAGGCGAAGCCGCGTCTCGTCCTCTCAAAACTCTCGCTTCCAGCCGACAATCCCTTCGCGACCGCGCTCGCCGACATCGACCTCACCGTCCATGCCGGCGAGGTGGTGGGGATCGCCGGCGTCGCCGGCAACGGCCAGCCGGAGTTCTTCGACGCGATCTCCGGCGAGCGGACCATTCAGGACGAGGCGATGATTACGATCGACGGAACGCCGGTCGGAAGGCGCGGGGTCAATGACCGGCGCCGCATGGGTGCCGCTTTCGTGCCGGAAGAGCGGATCGGGCACGGCGCGGTGCCGGGGCTGCGGCTTTCCGAAAACGTCGTGCTGACGCGACACGGCACGGGCGAGGAAATCTCGCGCGCCTATGTCTTGAACCGCGGCGCGGCGCGCGCGGTGGAAGAGCGGGTCGGCGAGCGCTTCGACGTGCGCCGCTCCGGCCCCGACCCGAAGGCGAGTGCGCTCTCGGGCGGCAATCTGCAGAAATTCATCATGGGCCGCGAGATCGATCGCGTGCCCGGCATTCTCGTCGTCAACCAGCCGACCTGGGGCGTCGACGCGGGCGCCGCGCGCACCATCCGGCAAGCACTGGTCGATCTCGCCCGCGCCGGATCGGCCGTGCTGATGATCAGCCAGGACCTCGACGAGATTTTCGAGATCGCCGATCGCATCGCCGTGCTCTCCGACGGCCGGCTGTCGCCGGCCTATCCGGCGGAGACGATGACCGCAGACCAGATCGGACTACTGATGGGCGGCGTCCACGAAGAGCACGCCGGCATCGCGCCGGAGGAGGCGCGCCATGCGTCTTGAGCTCGTCCGCCGCCCCGAGCCGTCGATGGCGATGACGCTTCTGTCGCCGGTCCTGGCGCTGGCGCTGACCGTCCTCGTGGGCGGCGTGATCTTCGCGATCATCGGCGTCAATCCGCTCTCCGCGCTCTACGTCTATTTCATCAAGCCGCTGACGGCGCTCTGGTCGGTTCAGGATCTCATCGTGAAGATGACGCCGCTGGTGCTGATCGCGGTCGGGCTCTCGGTCTGTTACATCTCCAACACCTGGAACATCGGTGCAGAAGGGCAGCTCGCGCTCGGCGCGATCGCCGGCTCGATCCTGCCGGTCTATTTCCCCGACTGGCAGGGGCCGCTTCCTCTTACCCTGATGCTACTCCTCGGCATTCTCGGCGGCATGGCCTACGGGGCGATCCCGGCGCTTCTCAAAACGCGCTTCGGCACGAACGAGATTCTGACAAGCCTGATGCTTGTCTATGTCGCGGGCCTGCTTCTCGACTGGCTGGCGCGCGGGCCTTGGCGCGATCCGAACGGACACAATTTCCCGAACAGCCGGCCGTTCAGCGACGGTCAGCTCCTGCCCATGATCGGGCATGTCCGCATCAGTTTTCTCTTTGCGCTCGTGGCCGCGGTCGTCGCCTGGTTCGTGCTTGGCAACATGCTGACCGGCTTCCAGATTCGCGTGCTCGGTCAGGCGCCGCGCGCCGGCGCCTTCGCCGGCTTCAGCCAGAAGCGCATGATCCTGCTGTCGTTCCTGATTTCAGGTGGCCTCGCCGGCCTTGCAGGCATCTGCGAGGTGGCGGGGCCGCTGGAGCAGCTGCGGATCAGCGTGTCGCCAGGCTACGGCTTCACAGCCATCATCGTCGCTTTCCTCGGCCGCCTGAACCCGCTTGGCGCGATCATCGCGGGCTTCGTGCTAGCGCTTTCGCTGGTGGGCGGCGAGGCGGTGCAAATCGCCTTCAACGTGTCCGACCAGTTCGCGCGCGTCTTCCAAGGCGTGCTCCTGTTCCTCGTCCTCGCCTGCGATACCCTGATCTTCTATCGCATCCGTCTCGCGCCCTCGCGACGCGCGCTCGCCGTGGCGGCTTCGGAGGCTGTGCATGGGCGTAGCTGAGATCCAGGGGCTGCTCCTCACCATCGTGACGGCGGCGACGCCGCTGCTGCTTGCGTCGATCGGCGAACTGGTGGCGGAGCGGTCGGGCGTCCTCAATCTCGGCGTCGAAGGCATGATGGCCGTCGGCGCCGTGGTCGGCTTCATAGCCGGCTACTCGACCGGAATGCCGATCGTCGGCGTGCTCGCAGCGATCGGCGCCGGGATGGTGATGGCGGCGCTCTTCGGTCTCGTCACGCTGGTCTTCGTCGCGAACCAGGTTGCCTCCGGCCTGGCGCTCACGATCTTTGGGCTCGGGCTCTCCGGCCTCATCGGCAGCCGCTATGTCAGCATTCCGGGGCTCGGGCTTGCCCGTCTGCACATCCCCATCCTCACCGACATCCCGATTATCGGGCCGCTCATCTTCGGCGAGGACCCACTCGTCTATGTCGCCATCGCGCTTGCCATCGGCGTTTCGTGGTTCCTTTTCCGCTCACGCACCGGACTGATCGTGCGGGCGGTCGGCGACAACCATGTCTCCGCGCACGCGCTCGGCTACGGCGTGATCAAGGTGCGCTTCCTGGCGGTGCTCTTCGGCGGCGCCTGCGCGGGGCTCGGCGGCGGCTATCTTTCCATCGTCTACACGCCGCAGTGGACGCCCAACATGACCGCCGGACGCGGCTGGATCGCGCTGGCTCTCGTGGTTTTCGGGACGTGGCTGCCGAGCCGGGTTGCCATCGGGGCGCTGTTCTTCGGGGCAATCGGCATCCTGCAGCTCAATGCGCAGGGCTATCACGTGGCAATCCCGCCACAATTCCTTACGGCTCTGCCATATCTTGCGACGGTGGTGGTCTTGGTGATCATCTCGCGCAACCGTATGCTTTTGCGGGTGAATACCCCGGCCTGTCTCGGGCAGGCATTCGTGCCTGACAGGTAAGAGGGCAGGTGCCGGCGCCGGCATGCGGCGCGGGATTTGCTTGGTCGTTGGTCGGTCGGAAGAACAGGGAGACTTCTCATGAGCAGAGTGATCGCCGCGTCTGTCGCGGCACTTGCGTTGGCCTTGTCATCGGGCGTTGCGGGTGCGGACCCGCTCAAGGCGTGCTGGGTCTATGTCGGCCCGCACAACGACGGCGGCTACAGCCAGCAGCACGACATCGGCCGGCAGGATGTCGCCAAGGCGCTCGGCGACGCCGTCGACGCCAACACCTACCTGGAAGAGGTGACGGAACAGACTTCCGAGGGGCCGATCCGCGGCCTGGCGCAGAGCGGATGCCAGATCATCTTCACGACCTCGTTCGGCTTCATGGACGCGACGCTCAAGGTCGCCAAGGACTTCCCCGACGTGAAGTTTGAGCACGCGACCGGCTTCAAGGTGGCCGACAACGTCTCCACCTACAACATCCGCTGGTACGAAGGCCGCTACGTCATGGGCCAGATCGCGGCGAAGATTTCGAAGAAGGGGCTTGCCGGCTACATCGTCTCCTTCCCGATCCCGGAAGTCATCATGGGCATCGATGCCTTCATGCTCGGCGCGCAGTCGGTGAACCCGGACTTCAAGGTGAAGATCATCTGGGTCAATTCGTGGTTCGATCCGGGCAAGGAAGGCGACGCCGCCAACGTTCTCGTCAACCAGGGCGCCGACATCCTCGTGCAGCACACAAACTCGCCGGCGGCGATGCAGGTTGCGGAGAAGGCCGGCATCCATGCGTTCGGGCAGTCGGCCGACATGTCGAGCTTCGGACCGCACGCGCATCTCGCCTCGCTGATCGACAATTGGGGCCCGTACTATATCCAGGAAGTGAAGGCGGTGATGGACGGCACCTGGAAGTCGCAGCAGGCGTGGGAAGGCTTCAAGGAGAACCTGGTCGAGGTCGCGCCGCTCCAGAACATGCCCGACGACGTGAAGGCGATGGCGGAGGCGACGATCGAGAAGATCAAGGGCGGCTGGAGCCCCTTCACCGGCCCGATCTACAAGCAGGACGGATCTGTGATGGTCCCTGACGGTCAAGTCATCGACGACGGCACGCTGCTCGGGATGAACGAGTACGTGAAGGGCATCGACGACCAGATCCCGCAATAGCCAAGACCAATCCGGATTTTACGGACCCGGCCGCTCCCGCGGCCGGGCCTTTTGCTTTCGCCTTCGCGCCTGCCGGAGGTGGCTTTTTGCGTTCTTCGATGCCCTTGTAAGTCGAAATCTGTTGCGATAATGTCACATCACTGCCAAGTGACTGACATGCTTTAGCGTTTCTTCTTGTAGTCCTGTGGACAAGCTGTGGATAAAGCAGCCGTGCGGCGTGCGGGAAGTGTAGGAGCGTACAATGTCCAGTTCCCACGGCGACCTCTTCACTGAGATCGGCAAGCTGGTGCTTGCAGTGAACCTCGGGCAAGCGATCGATCTTGATGCCACCGCGAAAGACCTCGCGGCGCGTTACAAGAACCTCGGCATCACCGAAGAGACCTTCTCGAAGGTCGTCGCCCGATCGATCGGCGCAGTGAGGCTTTCCCTGGCGGGTGCCACGCCGCGGCCGAATATCCTCGAGCAGGAGGGCTCGGCCTTCGAGCCGTTCGTGCCCGAGGATGCGATTGTCGCTGCGAGTGTTTCCGCCAAGCCGGCAAGCAGCGGGCGGCGGGCGGCCGGCCGGCCGAACGCAAAGGCGCAAGCGAATGCGGCCGAAACGGCCTTCCAAACGAAGTCACCGTTCCCGTCGGGCGTGCGTCTCGCGGTTCTGACTTAAGCGAAGCGCCTCGCCGGAGACGCCGCCGGCTGATATCTCCGCCTGCTTTCCGCTAGGATGCGTCTCCTCGACCTCTGAAGTTCGAGCTGGCCGGGCAGGGAACGCACATGGACACGGATGTTCTCGTCGTCGGAGCCGGCCCGACCGGGCTGATGCTCGCCAACCAACTCGTTCGGCGCGGCGTGCGCGTGCTGATCATCGATCGGCACGCCGGGCCGGCGCGCGAGACGCGTGCGCTCGGTGTGCAGGCGCGTACCATGGAAATCTACGCGAAGCTCGGCATCGTCGACCGGGCACTTGAGCTTGGGAAGCCCGGAGACGGCGCCAACATCTGGGCGCAGGGGAGAAAGATGGCGCACGTCCCCCTGGGCGACGCCGGCCGCAAGGCGACGCCCTATCCCTACATCCTCGTCCTCGGCCAGGACGACAACGAGCGGATCATGGGCGAGAAGCTTCGCGCTTTAGGCGCGGCAGTCGCGTGGAACACGGAGCTCGTCGGCCTCAGGCAGGATGGCGACGCTGTCACCGCCACGCTGAAGCAGCCCGACGGCACGAGCCGCGACGTCGTCGCTGCGTGGGTTGCCGGGTGCGACGGGGCGCACAGCAAAGTGCGGGAGTCGACCGGAATCACCTTCCCGGGCGCGCCCTACGAGCACGTGTTCTTCGTCGCCGACACGGAGGCGACGGGGAGCATGGTTCCCGACGAGGTCAACGTGTACCTATGGCGCGACGGCTTCCACCTGTTGTTCCCCATGCGGGGGCAGGACCACTGGCGGATCGTCGGCATCTTGCCGCCAGCGCTGCGCAACAAAAAGGACGTGCGCTTCGAGGAGGTCGTTCCCTCGCTCCGCCAGGAAGCCGGAGCTGCGCTGTCGTTCAAGACCTGCACCTGGTTTTCCACCTACCGCATCCATCACCGAAGCGCTTCGCGCTTCCGCGACCGACGCTGCTTCCTGCTCGGCGACGCCGCGCACATCCACAGCCCGGTTGGCGCGCAAGGCATGAACACCGGCCTGCAGGACGCGTACAACCTGGCCTGGAAACTTGCGCTCGTCGTCAAAGGCCAGGCGGACGCAGCCTTGCTGAACTCATACGAGGACGAGCGGATGCCGGTCGCGCGCCGGCTGCTCAACACGACGGACCGCGGCTTCCGGTTGGTCGTCTCCGACAACTGGCTTGCCGGCCTCTTCCGCACAAAGGTACTCGCGCGGATCGCGGCGTTCGCGATGTCCATCAAGCGCATCCAGATGATCGCGTTCCTCACCATCTCCCAGACAGGCATAACCTACCGGGACAGCGCGTTATCGAAATCGCTCGGCGGTCTTGCCGCGGGCGCACCGCGCGCGGGCGATCGCTTCCCGTGGCTGCACCTGAAGTTCCAGTCGGATGGCGAAGTCGAGGACCTGTTTCAACGGCTCGACGATACGCATTTCAACTTGCTCGTGTTCGGGCAATCGCCGCCGCCGGAGGGCGCACTCGGCGCCTTCGGCGACCTCATGCGTGTCCACGCCGTCCCGGCCGACCCGCTTAACGACCGCGAATTGGCGCGCGCCGAGATCCCGCAACACTCGTTCTATCTTCTGCGACCGGACGGACACGTCGGGCTGTGCGGCGCAAACCTGGAGGCTGCGGCCATCCGAAGCTACGCATCGGCGAACCTACACCTCACGGCTTGAGGCGGGAGAGGGCGCTCAGCCGACGATCTCGTTGTCCTTGAAGAAGAAGGCGATCTCCTGTTTCGCCGTCTCGGGCGCGTCGGAGCCGTGCACGGAATTCTCGCCGACCGAGAGCGCAAAGTCCTTGCGGATGGTGCCGGGCGCCGCGTCCTTGGGATTAGTCGCGCCCATCACCTCACGGTTCTTGGCGACCGCGTTCTCGCCTTCCAACACCTGGATCACCACCGGCCCGGAGATCATGAAATCAACGAGCTCGCCGAAGAACGGGCGGTCCTTGTGGACGGCGTAGAAGCCCTCGGCCTGCTTTCGCGTCATGCGGATGCGCCGCTGCGCGACAACCCGAAGGCCCGCGCTCTCCAGCTTGTCGATGATCTTGCCCGTCAGGTTCCGCGCCGTCGCGTCGGGCTTGATGATGGAAAAGGTACGCTCGATCGCCATAAGTCCCGTTCGATACTCGGTTGAAGTTCGGGGCTTATAGGGGCGGGAGCGCCAATCCGGCAAGCCGGGCCATTCGGCGGGCGGACACGCGATAAGGAGGACCTATCGCCGCAAGAGAAATTGCATATTTGCATTTATGCGGTGCCGCGCGCTATCCGGACGGGAACAATTCCAATCGAGGGAAGGCCCGTTCCATGGACGCAAAAACAGACGAAAACGCGGGCAAATGTCCGTTCACCGGCACCCGCGGACGCAGCAACCGTGACTGGTGGCCGGAGCAGTTGGACCTCCAGGTCCTCCATCACAACTCCGCTTTGTCCGATCCGATGGGCGAGGCGTTCGACTACGCCAAGGAATTCAAAAGCCTCGACCTGAAAGCCGTCATCAAGGACCTGCAAGCGTTGATGACGGACTCGCAGGAATGGTGGCCGGCGGACTTCGGCCATTACGGCGGACTGATGATCCGCATGGCATGGCACAGCGCAGGCACCTACCGCATCACGGACGGCCGCGGCGGCGCCGGCGCCGGCCAGCAGCGCTTCGCGCCACTCAACTCGTGGCCGGATAACGCCAACCTCGACAAGGCGCGCCGCCTGCTTTGGCCGATCAAGCAGAAATACGGACGCAAGATTTCCTGGGCCGACCTGATGATCCTCGCCGGCAACGTCGCGCTCGAGTCGATGGGCTTCAAGACCTTCGGTTTTGCCGGCGGCCGCAAGGATGTCTGGGAGCCCGAAGAGCTTTTCTGGGGCCCAGAAGGTACCTGGCTCGGCGACGAACGCTACAGCGGCGAGCGCCAGCTGGCCGAGCCGCTTGGCGCCGTGCAGATGGGCCTGATCTACGTCAATCCGGAAGGCCCGAACGGCAATCCCGATCCGGTCGCGGCGGCGAAAGACATCCGCGAAACCTTCTTCCGCATGGCGATGAACGACGAGGAGACGGTCGCGCTGATCGCCGGCGGCCACTCTTTCGGCAAGACCCACGGCGCCGGCGATCCGTCGCTGCTCGGTCCCGATCCGGAAGGCGCGGCCATTGAAGATCAGGGCCTCGGCTGGAAGAGCAAGCACGGCACCGGCGTCGGTGGCGACACCATCACCGGCGGCCCCGAGGTCACCTGGACGCAGACGCCGACGAAATGGAGCAACCTCTTTTTCAAGAACCTTTTTGAAAACGAATGGGAGCTGACGAAGAGCCCCGCCGGCGCGAAACAGTGGGTCGCGAAGAACGCGAAGGCCGACGTGCCGGACGCGCACAATCCGTCGAAAAAACATCGGCCGACCATGCTGACGACCGATCTCGCGCTGCGGATGGACCCCGCCTACGAGAAGATCTCGCGGCGCTTCTACGAGCATCCGGACCAGTTCGCGGACGCCTTTGCCCGCGCCTGGTTCAAGCTCACACACCGCGACATGGGCCCGCGCGTTCGCTATCTCGGCCCGCTCGTGCCGAAAGAAGCGCTGATCTGGCAAGACCCGATTCCCGCGGTCGATCATGAACTGGTCAGCGACAAGGACATCGCCGATCTGAAGGCGAAAATCCTGTCGTCCGGTCTTTCCGTCTCCGAGCTCGTCGCGACGGCATGGGCGTCGGCGTCGACGTTCCGTGGCTCCGACAAGCGCGGCGGCGCCAACGGCGCGCGCATCCGTCTCGCGCCGCAAAAGGACTGGGAGGTCAACCAGCCCAAGCAGCTCGCGAAGGTCCTTCAGAAACTCGAAGCGATCCGGAAGGAGTTCAACGGATCGCAGAAGGGCGACAAGAAGGTTTCGCTGGCCGACTTGATCGTGCTCGGCGGCGGTGCGGCGATCGAGAAGGCCGCGAAGGACGCCGGCGTCAGCGTGAAGGTGCCGTTCACGTCCAGGCCGCATGGACGCGTCGCAGGAGCAGACCGATGTCGGCTCCTTCGCTCCGCTCGAACCGCGCGCCGACGGCTTCCGCAATTACATCAGCGGCAAGCAGCAGTTCATGGCGCCCGAGGAGGCGTTGGTGGACAAGGCGCAATTGCTGAGGCTGACCGGACCCGAGACGACGGTATTGGTCGGCGGCTTGCGCGTCCTTGGTGCGAATGCCGGGCAGTCAACGCACGGCGTCTTCACCAAGCAGCCCGGCAAGCTGACCAACGACTTCTTCGTCAACCTGCTCGGCATGAGCACGAAGTGGGAGCCGAAAGGCGACAATGTGTACGAAGGCCGTGACCGCAAGACCAACGAGCTGAAGTGGACCGCCAGCCGTGTCGACCTGATCTTCGGGTCGCACTCGCAGCTGCGCGCATTCGCGGAAGTCTATGCCTGCGCGGACGCCAAGGAGAAGTTCGTGAAGGACTTCGTTGCCGCGTGGACCAAGGTCATGAACGCCGATCGCTTCGACCTTGTCGCGCCCGAGATGCTACAAGCCGCGGAATAACAGTCCGCCCAAGCGACCGTTCGGGGCCGCGGCGGCAACGCCGCGGCCCGGCTCTTTCAGGCGGCGGCTTTCGTCTTTGAAGCCATGCCGTTGTAGAGGGCGAGGCAGCTTCCGAACCACGCTGCCACCGGGTCGTCGTTCTTGAGCGCCTGGAAGGGGCTCGCGATCCGCGCCCATTGCAGCGGTCCGAAGACAATGAAATCGGAGAAGAGCGGCTCCTCGCCGCCGATGAAAGGTTGAAGTGCCAGAACCTCCCGCAGCGGTGCAAGCGCCGCACGGAAGTCTTCGGCTGCGGCTTCGCGCCCCGCCTGTACCTCTTCAAGCTTCATGCCGAAGCGCTGCTCGCGACTCTGCCGGAAATAGGCCTGGTCCTCGTCACCGAGTATGGAGCTGATGTCGGCAACGATGCAGCGCATCAGGCGCGGGTGCAGGGTGAGCAGGCTCCAGCGCTCGATGAACCGCGCCATCGCCTCGCCGCCGGGCCCGCCGAAGAGGGTCGGGCGGTCGGGGTATTTGCGCTCCAGATGCAGCGCGATGTCGAAGGATTCGCGGATCAGCTCACCGTCGTCCTCAAGCACCGGCACGGTCTTGGAGAAGCCGGCGGCGATCGCCGGAATCTTCGTGAAGGGAGTTGGCCGCGTCTCGAAATTGAGGCCCTTGTGGGCGAGCGCCATCCGGACTTTCCAGCAATGCGGGCTGAAGATGCGCTCTGGATCTCGACCGCAAAGTTCGTAGAGAATAATCGACATGGGTTTTCGTCTCGCCTCGAAAGGGCGCGAGAATGACCGTGGTTCGAAAACCGCGCAAGGCGTAGTGGCACGCCTCGCCAAAGCGTGATAGGCCGCGCCTATCGCACTATCCGCCGGCCTTCCATGCTGCTTAACAGCCTTTCGCTGCGCGATCTCGAATACGCCGTCGCCGTTGCCGAGGAAAGGCACTTCGGCCGCGCGGCCGCGCGCTGCCATGTCTCGCAGCCGGCGTTGTCGACGCAAGTGAAGAAGCTTGAGGACACCCTCGGCGTCAGACTCTTCGAGCGGACGCCGCGCGGCGTCATCGTCACGGAGAGCGGCAGCGGGCTCATCCGCCAAGCCCGGCGCGCACTCGACGAGGGACGCCGCTTCCTAGAGCTTGCCTCGGCCGGAAACGCGCTTTCCGGTACGCTCCGCGTCGACGCCATCGCGACGCTCGGCCCCTATATCGCGCCGCACATCCTGCGGCCGCTCCGCGAGCGCTTCTCGAAGGTTGAGTTCGTGCTGCGCGAGGGGCGGACAGAGCAGATCGTCGCGGCGCTTAGTGCGGGCGAGACCGATCTCGCGCTGATCTCGACGCCCATTCGCGGCGAGGGGCTGGAGTTGATCCCGCTCTTCGAGGAGCCGTTCCTGGCGATCCACCCGGCCGAGATGGGGCTGCCGGCGCGCGCGCTCACGATCGACGACCTCGACAGCCATCACCTGATCCTGCTCGAAGAGGGGCACTGCCTGCGCGACCAGACGCTGGCGCTTTGCCGCCGCTCTGGCAACCGCACGCAGCGCCACGCGACGAGCCTTGAGACGCTTCGGCATATGGTCGCAGCCGGCGCCGGGTGTTCGCTGCTGCCGGCGCTGGCGGCAACCGATCGGGAGAGCTTCGGCGGGCTCGTTCGCTACGCTCCGATCAGAGACCCGCGCGCCTTCCGCATCGTGGCACTCGCCTTCCGCGCCACCGACCCGCGCGCCGAGCGCTATCGCGCCATCGCCGCGACCATCCGCGCCTCGCTGCCGGAGATCGTGAAGATAATCGACGCGCCGCCGGCGGGCCGTGCCAAGCAGCGCAGACGCAGTCGAAGGGCCGCCGCATGAAAGCGCATTTCGCGATGTTCGCCCGCTACAACGCGTGGGCCAACCGCCGCATCTATGACGCCGCGGCCAAGCTTGCGGACGCCGACTATCGCGCCGAACGCGGCGCCTTCTTCGGCTCCGTGCATCGCACGCTGAACCACATCCTGGTTGGCGACCGCATCTGGATGCGTCGCTTCAGCAATGAAGGGCCGACCTATTCGGCGCTCGACGCGGTTCCCTGTAACGACCTCGCATCGTTGAGGGTCGAGCGCGAGGCGGAGGACCGCCGCATCATCGGCTTCATCGACGGCCTCGACGACGATCGGCTTGCGGCGACCTTCACCTACCGCACGATCACCCAGCCAGCCGACGTCACCCAGCGGCTTTCGCCGGCGCTCGCGCACTTCTTCAATCACCAGACGCACCACCGCGGACAGGTGCACGGGCTCCTGACGGCGCTTGCCGGACACGACGCGGCGCCCCCACTCGACCTGATCCTCTTCCAGCGCGAGACGGGGATAGGACTATAGTCCGGGCCGCCGCGCCGCGGATGCACCGACGCACTGCTCCGCCGTGCTCACGGGTCGAAGATCAGGATCAGGTAGACCACGAAAACGACGACGTGGACCGCACCCTGAAGGACGTTGGTCCGCGGCCCGCTAAACGTGATCAGGCTCAAGGCGAGCGTCAGGAGAAGCAGGACCATCTCCGTCCCATCGAGCCCGAGGACGACGTGATTGCCGGTCAAGATGCTGACGGTGACGACCGCGGGCACGGTGAGGCTGATCGTTGCAAGCGCCGAGCCGAAGCAGATGTTCACGGCTCGCTGCAGGTGATTGACGTAGGCGGCGTGAAAGGCGGCGAGCCCCTCAGGCGCCAGGACCAGTATCGCGACCAGAACGCCGCCGAGCGCCAACGGCGCGTTCAATATGGCTATGCCTTCGTCGACGAGGATTGCCAGCTTCTTGGAGAGAAGCACGATCGGAATCAGCGTGAGGACGAGGAACACGGCGTGGAAGAACACCGAGCGCACTGTATGTCCCTGCGCGCCGTAGGCCTTTTCTTCGACAACATCGACGGGAGATGCGTCCAGGAAAAAGCCCTGATGGCGGATCGTCTGAATAGCGAGAAAGGCGCCATAGAGCGCGATCGTGATCAGACTGAAGAGCACGGCCTGCCGCTCGGTCAGACTCGGGTCGGGCGTTGAGAGCGTGAAACGGGGCAGGATGAGCGACACGGTCGACAAGGTGACGAGAACGGACAGGAAAGCGCGCGTTCCGCGTAGGTTGTACTCCTGCTCGCGGTAGCGAATCCCGCCGACCAGGAGGCAGACGCCGACCATGCCGTTAAGCACGATCATCATCACCGCCATCATAGTATCGCGGGCGAGCTCCGGATTGTCCCCGCCGTGGATCATGACGGCGCTGATCATCGCCACTTCGATGCAGATCACCGAGATCGTCAGAATGAGCGTGCCGTACGGCTCGCCCAGGATCTCGGCGAGGCAGTCGGCATGGCGGACCGCCGCAAAAGCCGACCAAAGCACCACGCCGAATATCCAGATGAACAGCACGGCAAACTTGACCGGCTGGGACAGATCATCGAGCCAGTGTGCCCCGACCGAGTAGAGGATCGCGGCTGTCGCGGCGGCGACCACAAAAGCCAACTCGGAACGCAGGATCGAGAGCACCCGCATGAACCGCTCCGCCTTTCGGTTCGCCCGACGCCCCGCTCTCTACGGCACATCGGCAATACGGCAGCGCCTGATCGGAGCGCCACCGAAACGGGTCCGTGGTTAGCTGCTACCGCGCGCGGAGTCTATCGCGCGCTCCGCCTTGGTGACTTATCCGTGCCTCGGCTTCCGCCCTGACGTTTACTCCGCAGCGGGTTGCCGCTAGACCGCGAGCCGCATTTCTCCGCGGAGCCGCAGGGCGATGAACAAGATCAGGATCGGCGTTCTCGGCGCGTCCGGCTATACGGGCGCCGACCTCGTGCGCCTCGCCGCCCGGCATCCGAACGTCGAAATCGCGGCGCTCACCGCCAACACGCATGCCGGCAAGGCGATGGCGGAGGTCTTCCCGCACTTCTTCATGCTCGACCTGCCGACGCTGGTCGAATGGGAGAAGGTCGACTGGACAACACTCGACGCCGTCTTCTGCGGATTGCCGCACGGCACCACGCAGGAGATCACGGCGGCGGTGTTCGCCGCAAATCCGAAGATCAAGGTGATCGACATGTCGGCGGACTTCCGCCTCGCCGACATGGACACCTACGCCGAATGGTACGGACACGAGCACCGCGCGCCGAAGCTGCAAAAGGAGGCGGTCTACGGGCTGACCGAGTTCTATCGCGACAAGATCAGGACGGCGCGGCTCATCGCTTGCCCCGGCTGCTACCCGACTGCGGCGCTCTTGGCGCTTGTGCCGATCGCCAAGGCCGGGCTCATCGACGCCGGCGACATCATTGTCGACGCGAAGTCCGGCGTCTCAGGCGCCGGGCGAGGCCTGAAGCAGAACACGCTCTTCACCGAAGCGGGGGAGGGGCTCTCGCCCTATTCGGTGGCGAAACACCGGCACGCACCGGAGATCGAGCAGGAGATCGGGCTTGCGGTTGGCCGCAACGTCACCGTGAATTTCACGCCGCATCTGATCCCGATGAGCCGCGGCGAGCTCTGCACGTCTTATGTGAAGCTAAAGGGCGGGACGGCAAACGATCTCCGCGAGGCGCTTTCCAGCGCCTATGCGCAGGAGCCGTTCGTGCATGTCGCGCCGCAAGGTGTCATGCCGCAGACGCAGAACGTGCGCGGCTCGAACTACGTTCAGATCGGCGTCTTCGCCGACCGCATCCCAGGCCGCGCCATCGTGATCTCGGTGCTCGACAACCTGGTCAAAGGTTCGGCCGGACAGGCGCTGCAGAATATGAACATCGCTTTCGGCCTCGAAGAGACGACGGGCCTCTTGCAGCTGCCGCTGTTCCCCTAAAGAGCAGGGAGCGCAGGTCACCAACGCTCGACGTCGTCATGCCCGGTCCTCGGATCAAGTCCGAGGATGATCCGGGCATCCATTCCGCACCGAACAAAGGATCGCGACCGCGACGTAATGGATTGCCGGGTCAAGCCCGGCAATGACGACAGATGTTTGAAGCTCCTCGCTTGCTCAGAAGAACGAGGAACGCCGGTTCCACCAGCCCGTGCGTTTCGGACGACCGTCGTCGACTTCGGGGGTGGATTCGACGGGTGCCGGCTCCGGCTCTGCGGCCGGTTCCTCCGCCTCGGGCTCGTCGCGCGTCGCAGGCTCATCTTGCTCCGTGGTTTCAGGCTCCGGCTCAAACGCTTCGGCCCGGACGGACGGCTCCTCAGCGTATTCAGGAGTTCTCGGCAGGCGCCTCGGCGAAGGGCTCCATGTCGTCGTCGACATAGGCGGGCTCGCTTGAATCTCTGATGTCGGTGTCAGGGCCGGCTTCCGCCTCCGCGCGGCGGCCATTCTCGTTGCGCTCGCCGTTTTCGCGACCGCGACCGCGGCGTCGACCGCCCCGTCGACCGCGACGGCGACGGCGCTCGCGGCCCTCGGCAGATTCGGCTTCCGACCCCACGCGCTCCTCCGGCGCCTCTTCGCGCTCCGGCACGCTACCGTCTTCGTCTGTCTCGGCGTCCGCGCGGCGGGGCTCGTGGCGATCGTCGCCGTTACCACGACGCCGACGGCGCCGGCGCGGCCGGCGTTCGCGACCCTCGTCGCCACCCTCCGCCTCGTGCTCGATCTCTGCCTCTGCTTCCTCTTCCTCGACTGGAGCGGCTTCCGGCATGTCGCGCATTGCAACCGCTCCGGTCGCCTCCGGCCGATCTTCGACGGGCGTACCGCGCTCGATCGAATAGCCCGCGCCGTTCTCCGGCGCTTCTCCGGAGATCGCGATCTGTACGCCGAAGCGCGCCTCAAGGTCGGCCAAATGTCGGCGCTTCTGGTTCAGCACATAGAGCGCCACCTCCTCGCGCGTGCGCACGATGAGATTGTGGCCGCTGTGGCGAAGGAGGTGATCCTCAAGCGCGCGCAGAATCTGCAGCGACAGCGACGACACCGAGCGCACCTGGCCCGTGCCGCGGCAATGCGGGCAGGGGACAGTGGAGCTTTCCAAGACGCCGGTGCGGATGCGCTGGCGCGACATTTCGAGCAGCCCGAAATGCGAGATGCGGCCGACCTGGATGCGGGCGCGGTCGGCGCGCAGGCAATCCTTCAGCTTGCGTTCGACCGAGCGGTTATTCCGCTTTTCCTCCATGTCGATGAAGTCGATGACGATAAGGCCGGCAAGGTCGCGCAGCCGAAGCTGGCGGGAGATCTCCTCCGCCGCCTCGAGGTTGGTCTTGAGCGCCGTGTCCTCGATCGAATGCTCGCGCGTGGAGCGCCCGGAATTGACGTCGATCGAAACCAGCGCCTCAGTCTGGTTGATGACGATGTAGCCGCCCGACTTCAGCGTCACCTGCGGGGAGAACATCGCGTCGAGCTGCGCTTCGACGCCGTTCCGCGAGAAGACCGGCACCGTGTCCTTGTAGAGCTGGACGTTGCGCGCATGGCTCGGCATGAGCATGCGCATGAAGTCCTTCGCCTCGCGGTAGGCGTCGTCGCCGGCGACCACCACCTGATCGATCTCGCGCGAGTAGAGGTCGCGGATCGAGCGCTTGATGAGGTTGCCTTCCTCGTAGACGAGTTTTGGGGCGGAGGAGCGCAGCGTCAGCTCGCGCACGTTCTCCCAAAGCCGCAGCAGATATTCGAAGTCGCGCTTGATCTCGCTCTTGGTGCGGTTGGCACCGGCGGTGCGGAGGATCACGCCCATCCCCTCCGGCACTTCGAGATCGGAGGCGATCGCCTTCATGCGCTTGCGGTCGGCGGGGGTCGTTACCTTGCGGGAGATGCCGCCGCCGCGTGCCGTGTTCGGCATCAGCACCGAATAGCGGCCGGCGAGCGACAAATAGGTGGTGAGCGCCGCGCCCTTGTTGCCGCGCTCTTCCTTGACGACCTGCACGAGAAGCACCTGGCGGCGCTTGATCACTTCCTGGATCTTGTATTGGCGCGGACGCGGCTTGCGCCGCTCCGGCAGCTCCTCAAGCGCATCTTCCGCACCGACGCTCTCGACCTTTTCGTCTTCTTCGTGCTCGCGCTCCTGCTCGAGCTCCTGGCCGCGCTCGCCTTCGTGGTTACCCTCGGCCGCATCGGCGTCTCCGCGTGTTTCTCCGTCCGCCGCGATCTCGCCTTCCGTCTCGGCCAGCTCGCTTACCTCTTCGGCCGGCGCGATATCGGCAGCCATCGCCTCGGCAACTGGCTCTTCGGGCGAATCCTCTTCATCGCTGTCCGAAGCTTCAGCCGCCTCGATTTCCGCGGCGTCGGAGTCCTCGCCCACATCGGACTCGCTCGCCTCGGCTCCGGCGGGCTCGGCGCCGACGGTCTCGGGCGCCTCGTCGGCGCGGGCATCTTCTTCGGCTTCGCGCCGCGCTTCGCGATCGGCGCGCCGGTTCGCCTGCTCGTCGTCACGCTCGGCCTGTTCAGCGTCGGCGCGCGCCTGCTCCTGCAGCAGCGCCTGACGGTCTGCGTAGGGGATCTGGTAGTAGTCTGGATGGATTTCGGAGAACGCCAGGAAGCCGTGGCGGTTGCCGCCGTAATCGACGAACGCCGCCTGCAGCGACGGTTCGACCCGGGTTACCTTGGCGAGATAGATGTTGCCTCTAAGCGGCTGGCGATCGGCCGCCTCGAAATCAAACTCCTCAACCCGGTTGCCACGTAGCACGACCACCCGGGTTTCCTCCGGGTGGGTCGCATCGATGAGCATCTTGTTCGACATGGAAAATTGACTCCGGACCCGGCCGGCACGTGCCGCTGACGGCGGCGGGTCCAATCTTGTTGAAAGGCGAAAGGCCAAATGCGCGGTTGCTTTCGGGGCCGACGAAACCGTCGCCGCCGAAGCCGCGGCCAAATGCCGGTCTGCTTGGCGGTCTAGTGGATGTCGGGGGCCGGAAATGCATCAGCAGCCTTTCGGGCAGGGTGGGACGATTCGTCCCCTGATCGCGGTCCCTGCGCCGTTAGAGCGCATGAACCCGTCTTCGACCTGGCCGAAAAACCGGCAAATTGCGGCTGGCGAGCGGGTCGCGTCACGTCGCGCCGGTCCGCGGCCAAGGAGGAATCCGTCGCCGACCTTATTAGGAAGGGGCGCGGACGAATGCAAGAGTTGACGTCAAACGACCTTTCCGAAGCGCTGACTTACCCGCCTACGACGTCGTGAAGCCGTGCGCCTCCCGAGACGGCACTTTCCCCCTTTTTTGACACCCGGAACCCTTGTCTCCATCGCAAAGTCGGGCGATGGAGGCCAAGGGAGGGATCGATCCCGATGCGCCTGACGCTGCGCCTCATTGTCGTTGCCGCGCTCGCAATCCTTGCCGCGGGGATCGCCGGCGGCGCCCCGCAGAATCTTGTCGACGCGATGCGCATCGTCGGCGACGCCAGCCGCACGCGCTTCGTCATCGACTTGTCGAAAAGCCCCGACTACCACCTGCTCAGGCTGGCCAATCCCAACCGGCTCGTGATCGACATGCCGGACGTCGGTTTCACCGGCCCCGCAAAGCCGGGTGAAGGCCGCGGCCTCGTCAGCGACTATCGCTACGGTCTGATCGCGCCCGGAAAGGCACGTGTCGTGCTCGACCTGACCGGTCCAGTCGAGATCGTGAACAGTTTCGTGCTCGACCCGATCGGAACGCAGCCGGCGCGGTTCGTGGTCGATATGGCGCCGACCACCGAGGAAGCGTTCGCGGCGGCGGCCCTTCGCGACCGTCCGCCGCGTGACATGGCTCCGCGCATCCAGGAACCGGCGCCCACGACGAGCGGACTTCCGGTCGTCGTCATCGACGCCGGCCATGGCGGCATCGACTCAGGAGCCGTCGGCAAGGACGGCACCCTCGAAAAGGACATCACGCTCAAGTTCGCCCTGGAGCTCGCACGCCAATTGCAGGCCGGCGGCAAGCTTGAGCCGGTCTTGACGCGAACCGACGACAGTTTCCTTTCGCTCGCCGACCGGGTCGAGGTTGGGCGAACGCACAAGGCCGCCCTCTTTGTCTCCGTCCACGCCGACACGGTGCGCGAGCGATACGTCCGCGGCGCGACGGTCTACACGCTGTCGGAAGACGCCTCCGACGCGCTTGCCCAGGCGCTCGCGGAGCATGAGAACCGCTCCGACATCCTGGCCGGCCTGGCGCTTGAGGACCAGCCTGACGACGTGGCCGACATCCTCTTCGATCTCGCGCGCCGCGAGACCAAGAACGTCTCGGTCCGCTTCGCGAAATCGCTGGTCTCCGACATGCGCGGGCAAGTGGCGCTCAACTCCAATCCGTGGCGGCGGGCAGCCTTCCGCGTTCTCAAGGCGCCGGACGTGCCTTCCGTGCTGCTTGAGCTCGGCTACCTCTCCAATCCGGACGACGAGAAGCTCTTCAGTTCCAACAACTGGCCGGCCGGAGAAGCGGACACCGTTGCGCGCGCGATCGAGGGGTTTCTGGTCGGGAGCCAGACGGCCGGGCAGTGAGCGGGTCGTTGCATTTGGACAACATCGCGTTAGCTTCTCAAAAAGCCCTGTAAATCCGCTGAATTCCTTGGCATTTCGCCTCAGTTTCATCATAAAAATCCAAGAAGCGGACAGGCAATTGACTAGCTGATTCCGCTAAGGCGCCCTGATTTATGTTATTAAGGATACTAGGCTACGTCTTCGGGATAGGAGCCTTCATGCTTCTCAGTCTCGCTGTGGCCGCGGGCGTTCTCCTGCAGACGTTCAACGCCGACTTGCCCGACTACGACAGTCTGGCCCAGTACGAGCCGCCGGTGAT
>CAVRGJ010000019.1:0-42044 GCA_963720705.1 uncultured Alphaproteobacteria bacterium | reverse complement strand
TCATGAGAGGCCGGGTGCGCAACCGGAGCATTTCTGGAGCAGCGGGCGGTCGCGACGGGCCCGCCGGAAGAGCGCTGGCCCGGCGGCCCGGAAGGGTCCACCCGCGCGCCACTACGAGCGCCGCTGGCGGACGTCGTCGGCTGCACTTCTTCAGGCGGCTCGGAAGCGCCGCTGCGACGAAGGAAGACTCGACGAGTCGGCAACCGGAAAAGCCGCACGGGCCGCTTCGAGAGCGCCAGCAAATTTCCTATTCGAGGGTGGTCTCGGAGCGCCCCGTCCTCTCAGCAGAAACCCGCGCCGTCAGGCGGCGGGGGCTCTCAGGCATGCGCCGCCGCGAACCGTCTCACCTCCACCGCGTGCTCCCTCCCCTTCACATGAATTGCCTCGGCCGGGCCGAAGCCCTCCGCGGCGCCGCTTTTCGCGAGCGTCGCCGAGTCGGCGACGATCTCTCCCCGTCCGGCGCCCGCGCAAAGGCGCGAGGCGATGTTCACCGAATCGCCGATCACGGTGAAGTCGCGGCGTGCCTCCGGGCCGATCGGGCCGAGGATCGCCGGGCCGGTGTAGACGCCGATGCCGACTCCGCGCGGCAATTCCGACGCCTCGACGGCAGCCTGGATGTCGCGCGCCGCGGCGAGCGCGCGACGCTCCTTCGCCTCGCCCTCGAAGCGCGCGAGGAGCGCGTCGCCGATCAGCTTGTCGACGTCGCCGCCGTGGCGCGCCACGCAGTCGATCTGAAGCGTCATCAGCCGGTTCAGGAATGCGACCACGGCTTCGGCGATTCCGTCTCGGAATAATCGGTGAAGCGACGGACATCGGAGAAGAGCAGCGAGACCTCGACACGCTTGAGCGGCACGTCGCCGCCTTCCGGCGCCGCGCGCACCGCGCCGACGGCGCTCGACGACATGAAGCTTTCGAGCCGCGCGGAAAGCTCGCGCACGCGCGCGGCGCGAAAGTCGATGCCCGTCTGCGCGCGCCTTATCAGATATCCGAGCACGACGAGAAGGCCGAGAAGGAGCAGCCCCGGCACGAGGACGGGAAGCACGAGCGCGCGTGCCAGGATGGCGCGAAGGTCGCCCGCCGGCCAGTAAAGCTCCATGACGAGCCCGACCGAACCGTCCGCCCTCTTCAAAGGAACGTAGAACTCGTTGTAGCGCGTGCCGTCGGGCTCCGCGTGCGGCAAGAGCGTGCGCTCGCCCTCATCGACCGCGGCGGCGAGCGCGGCATTCTCCTCGATCTGGCCGATCTCGGCCGCGTCGGTGCTGAAGACCGCTTCCCCGTTCGGCGCATAGACCTTCAATTGCGGAAGGCTGCGCTCGGACACGGCTTCGCCGAGAGACGCAGCGAGGCTTGCGTGCATTGCGGCGTCCGCCGTCCCGGCGAGGATCGCCTTCCATGCCTCGGGTCTCTTCCTGTCGATCTCCGCGGCGATCTCGTCCACGAGGCGCGAAGCGAATTCCAGATGAATCGCGCGCACCGCCTGCCTGACCGAAAGCGCCGTCAGAAGAACGAGCGAGACGACGAAGAGCGCCATGATGGGGAGGACGCGGCGGCGATAGTTCCTGGCGAGCGGAAACGGCCGCTCGGCGGCGTCCGCATCGTCCAGGCTCGTCTTTGAAACGTCGGCGGGGCTCAAGCCCAGGGCTCCGGCTCGATTGCTTCGCCGGAACCTAGCCGCCGAACGACCGTCGATCCACCGAGGTCGCTAAGCGAATGCGCGCTTTTGTTTCGTTCCCCTCGGCGCGGAAGCGCAGGCAATGCCTCACTTGCAATACCACTCCTTCGCGCCGTGGTGCCCCTTAACAAAGTGCCAGTAGGCGTGCTTGTCGCCGCAATCGGGGGGAGGCTCCGCCGGCCAGTCGGACGCGCGGCTCGCGCGGACCGGCGTCGGCTTTGGCTCCGGCTCCGGGGCGGCGGCGCTTGCTTCTGGCGCAGAGCTCGGCTCGGCGTCCTTGCCGGGCACCGGAATCGTCGGCGCCAGCGCGACAAGGTCGAGCACCTTCTCGGGGAGCGCAGCGTGGAGCGGCTGAAGGTTGTCTGATTCCGGCTGGACAACGGAGGCGATGCTCTCGCAACCGGCCGGCTTGCGGGCGCCGCCTTCGGCCGCGGGCGTCACCAGCCAGTCGCGCGGGCAAACGACGGAATCCTTCGGCCAGAGGGCCGACACCTGGCCGCTCGAGTCCTTTGCCGAGGCGTCTGCTGCGGCCTCTTCGGAAGCTCCTGCCGCCGCGGGCGATTGCGCGACCGCGTCAGGCGGCGGCGCATCCGGGGTTTCAGATGCCGGCGGCGATTCTACTGGAGCAGGCGCGGCCTCCACGGCTTGCGGCGGCGCCACCGAACGTGCGGGTCGCGGCTCGGCGGGAATTACGCTCGCGGTCGTTTCGGGCTGCGAGACCTCGGCCGGCGGCAGCACGACGGCGGCAGTGCTCTCAGTCGGCACGCCCTCGTTCGTCGCCGCCGACTCGGTCGGCGCGACTTCTGCCGGCGCGACTTCTGCCGGAGCGACTTCTGCCGGAGCGATCTCTGTGGGGGCGTAGGTGGTCGCGATCACCACGCCCGGCGCCTGCTCGTTTCGATCGTCGCTTGCAGCGTGACGCGAAGGCCGATCCGGTCCACCCGGATCCACGAAAAGCGCGTTGCTGGAGACAACCGCCATGATCGCGCCGGCGAGCCCGACAATCCCCGCGCTCTTCAAGAGCACAGGCCGCATGTCGCGCCAGCTGAACCAGCCGCTCTCCTCGGCGGATTGATCATACGCCGATCTGCGGCGGACGCCGTTCGAGCCATAACGTGGCCGAATACTCACAACGCAACCTCAACTACGCGGTTCGACGTTATCCTTAACGAAAAATGAAGATCGGGAGAAGGCGATGTTTGGGCAGAAAATCGGCAGGTCAGCCGCGGATCCGGCTCGAATCGGCCCGAGAGCGCCCTAATGCGTCCCGGTCTTCACGCGCGTGGAGGCGATCGCATCGAGCGCCATCTCGGAGAGCCGCTGCCATTCCTTCAGCGCGAAGCCGTGGAGCGCGGTGCGGTCCCGGCCGGATTCGAGGCCTTCGCGCAAGAGATCGATCTCGGCCAGAAAGAGCTCGGCGTTGAATGCCTGGACGTCGCCGGCAAGGCGACGGATCAGAATGCGCAGGAACTGCCGCTGCATCGTGCCCTGCACGAGCATGATCTCGCCGAGCGCGTCGACATCCGCCGCGTGGCCGGTCTCTGGCATCTATCGTCCTTCCGTCAGGGTGGATTGCATGGGTCCGGCCGGTCGCGTGCCCGGAACTCCCGACCGTCGCAAATTTTCCCGCCAAGGTCTACGCGCTTCAAAGAACTCCTTCTCGTCTCGGTAGGAATTTAGCAACGGGATTATCCGTTCGGTGAAGCTTCTCACCTACCAATTTGCGCATGATTCCGGGCGGAGCGGACCAAGAAGATTGAACACGTGTCGCCTCGGCGCGACGCATGGTCGCTTGAAGTCCCGAAAGGGCCCTCTGCGCTTTGACGGATAGGGGACGAGATGAGCCTGCTCTTGGTCGAAGACAATGCCGACGACGAGGCGCTGACGCTGCGCGCGTTCGAGCGCAACCGGACCGGCGACCAGATCATCGTCGCGCGCGACGGGGCGGAGGCGCTCGACTACCTGTTCGGAGACGGTTCCGATGGCGAGCGCCCGATGCCGAGACTGGTGCTGCTCGACCTGAAACTTCCCAAGGTCGACGGCCTCGAAGTGTTGCAGCGCATTCGCCAAGACGCGCGCACGGCCCTGCTTCCGGTCGTGATCCTCACGTCTTCGAAGGAGCAAAAGGATATCATCACCGGCTACCGGCTCGGCTGCAACAGCTACGTCCGCAAGCCGGTCGATTTCGATGAATTCCTGGAAGCAGCGCGTCAGCTCGGCGTCTATTGGCTGTCGCTGAACGAGGCCGTGCCCGCATGAAAACGGAGCCGCTTGAGATGGAGCCGCGCGCGACCAAGCAACCCTCCGTCCTGATCGTAGAGGACTACGACGACGACATGCAGCTGCTCGTTCGCGAATTGCGGCGCGGCGGCTTCGAGCCGACGTTTCGTCGCGTCGAAACGACCGTCGGCGTGAAGGAAGCGCTGCAGGAACGCGCGTGGGACATCGTGATCTCCGACTACAATCTCCCGCAGCAGAATTTCTCCGAGATCATTCAGGCGGTCAGAACGGTCGACGCGGACGTGCCGGTTATCGTCGTGTCCGGTTCGATCGGCGAGGAGAACGCCGTGGCGCTCATGCGTGAGGGCGTGGCGGACTTCATCTTCAAGGGCAACCTGTCGCGGCTCGTGCCGGCGATCGAGCGCGAGCTTGCCGCCGCCGCCGCGCGGGCCGCGCGGCACGACAGCGACCAGCGTTTCCGCGACATCGTCGAAGTCTCCGGCGACTGGATCTGGGAGACCGACGAAGCGCACCGCTACACGTTCTTCTCCAATCGCTACGGCGAGGCAGAATGGGCGGACCCGACGACGAGCCTCGGCAGGACGCCGTGGGAGCTCGCCGGCGCCGACATGGAGAAGGACGAGCACTGGCTGGCGCATTTTTCCGACCGCGAGGCGCGGCAGGCGTTTCGCAATTTCCTCTTCTCGTTCACCTCGGCTTCCGGTTCGCGGCATCACGTGTCGATGAGCGGCGTACCGGTCTTCCACCGCAATGGCGAGTTCCGCGGCTATCGCGGGACGGCGACCGATCAGACGCCCGTTGTGGAGGCCTTCTGGCGCGCCGAGGAGGCCGAGGCTCTTTTGAGGGACGCCGTCGACAGCATCTCCGAAGGCTTCGTGATTTTCGATCCGGAAGACCGGATCGTCATGGCCAACGAATTGTTCCGCAAGCTCTACGCCGAAGCGGCCGACTTTGTGCGGCCGGGCGTTTCCTATGAGGACTTTGTGCGTGCGGCCGTGGAATTCGGCATCTTCCCGGACGCCAAGGGCAAAGAGTTGGAGTGGATAAGCTCGCGGCTTGAGAACCACCGCGAGCTCGCCGGCAGCAGCGTTCAGAGGCTCGCCGACGGCCGCTGGGTGCTCATAAGCGAGCGGCGGATGAGCAACGGCGGCAGCGCCGGCCTCAGGATGGATATCTCGGCATTGAAGAAAGCCGAGGCGCAGCGCGACCACCTCGCCGATCACGATGCAACGACCGGGCTTCCGAATCTCTCGCTGTTCACCGAGCGTCTCCACCAGGCGATCGGCCAGGCAGAGCGCTCCCGGGAAACCATCGCCGTCGTCTGCGTGGAGATCACCGCGCTCCAAGGTATTCGCGACACGCTCGGGCTTGAGGCCGGCGACACCGCGATCCGCGAAGCCGCACGCCGGCTGTCCGACGCGATCACCGCGGGAGAGACGATCGCGCATATCGGCGGCGGCCAGTTCCTGGTGCTGCGCGCCGGAATCGCCAACGAGCCGGCTGCGATCCATTCGGTCGAGCAGCTTCTTGCAACGTTTGCCACCGACTTGCGCGTCGACGAGACAGATGTGCCCTTCAAAGTCGCGGCCGGTGTGAGCATGGCCCCAGGCGACACTCGCGATACCGACGCCGTCATCCGCTACGCGACGACCGCCATGCATCGGGCGAAGCACGCACCCGGCGGTGGCTACCAGTTCTACAATGCCGAAATGACGGATGCGGCCGTATCGCGCTCGAGCTTGGAGAGCGACCTCCGCCACGCGATCGACAGGGACGAGCTCTTCCTCGTCTACCAGCCGCAGGTCGGCGCGCACGGCTACAAGCTGGTCGGAGCCGAGGCGCTGGTCCGCTGGCAGCATCCGACGCGCGGGCTGATCAGCCCCGGCGACTTCATCTCGATCGCCGAAGAGAGCGGGCAGATCGGCGCGATCGGCGAACACGTGCTCAAGATGGCGTGCCGACAGGCGCGCGCCTGGCGCGACCGTGGCGTCAAGATTCCGGTGTCGGTCAACCTTTCCGCGGTGCAGCTCGCCGAGGATGATCTCGACAAGAAGATCGCCGCGATCGTCGCGGACGCAGGACTTACGCCAGATGCGATCACGCTGGAGCTCACCGAAAGCGCCATCCTGCACGACGCTTCCGCAGCCGCGCGCACGATGCAGCGGCTGGCCGACAGCGGCATGCGTTTCGCGCTCGACGATTTCGGCATGCAGCATTCCGCCCTGAGCTATCTCTCCGACCTGCCGTTCGACACATTGAAAATCGATCGCGCCTTCGTATCGCGCATGACCGAGAGCCGCGGACACGCGGCGCTCTTCCAGGCGATCGTCACGATGATCCACTCGCTCGGCATGACGGCGGTCGCCGAGGGGGTCGAGCAGCCGAGCCAGCTGATTTATCTGCAGGCCTATGGTTGCGACACGTTGCAGGGCTACCTGTTCAGCCGTCCCGTGCCGGCGGATGAGTTCGAGCCGCTGCTTTTCTCCGGGGTCATCCTGCCGTCGGTCGGCGACGGCGAGATGCCTGCGGCCGAGGAGCTGCCGCTCCCGCAATCCGACGCGGCCTGAACAACAATCGGCGGCCGCCGGGCGCGCCGCCGCGCAGGTCACGTGCCGCTTCGAACGCCGTGCGCCGCGAAACTCTCGGCACCATCGCCGCGGCCAAGATAAGCGTCCGCGGCGTTTGAGGCTCTTGTCCTCGCCGCTCACGGCGGGCGAGAATGCCCCGCCCTTCATTCAAGAAAGACACATCTATGCGGCGGTCCTCCCTCGTCTCGCTCGCCATCGCGATCATGCTCGCGCTCGCGGCTTCCGCTCCTTTCGCGCGCGCCGCAGACGGCGACGTGGAGGGCTCGCACGACTATCCCGGCATCGGCCGCTTCGCCGGCAGCGTGATCACCGGCTACGACGCGAAGGATTTCGACGCGACGCGGCTGCAGACCGCGCCCTTCAAGAATGACCAGCCGACAGGCGAGAAGCGTCCGGAGGGCAAGGTCACCCGCATCGCCTACCGCACCGGCGCGGGCCCCTCGATCCTCGAAGTCTCACGCAATTTCGAGACGCAGCTCGCGAAGGCCGGCTTTGAGACGCTTCTCGCCTGCAACGTCGACGATTGCGGCGGCATCCCCTTCAGCGAGGCGCTCGACGTGCTGCCGGTGCCGCAGATGTGGGTCGACGGCTTCAACTACCGCTACTTTGCGGGCCACAAGGCCGGAGAGAACGGCGCGGAGACCTACGCCACGGTGCTGGTCAGCCAGAACAACGACGAGATCACGGCCGAGCTTGTCGTCACCGAGGTCGGCGCGATCGCGAACAAGATGGTCGACGCCGCCGCGATGGCGAAGGGGCTCGGCGACAGCGGGCACATCGCGCTCTACGGCATCTATTTCGACACCGACAAGGCTGTCTTGAAGCCGGAGAGCCGGCCGACGCTCGACGAGATCGCGAAGCTTCTGACGGACCAGCCCGACCTCAAGGTGATCATCGTCGGCCACACGGACAGCCAGGGCGGCTTCGACTATAATATGGACCTGTCGAAGCGCCGCGCGGCCGCGGTCGCGGCCGATCTTTCGAAGACCTACAAGATTGCCGCCGCGCGGCTGCAGACCGCCGGCGTCGGCTACCTCGCGCCGGTCGGCTCCAACGCCACGGACGACGGCCGCGCCAAGAACCGGCGGGTGGAGCTGGTGGAGCCGTAGCGGCGCTCACAAGAACGAACGGCCGCCCAGGGCGGCCGCTTTGTCTTCGCTCGCGCTCTCGCGCTGAGCCTCAGCTATCCAAGAAGCTCCGGAGCTTCCTGCTTCGGCTCGGGTGCTTCAGCTTCCTGAGCGCCTTCGCCTCGATCTGGCGGATGCGCTCGCGGGTGACCGAGAACTGCTGGCCGACCTCTTCGAGCGTGTGGTCGGTGTTCATGCCGATGCCGAAGCGCATGCGGAGCACACGTTCTTCGCGCGGCGTGAGTGACGCCAGCACGCGCGTCGTCGTCTCGCGGAGGTTCGACTGGATCGCCGCGTCGATCGGCAGGATCGCGTTCTTGTCCTCGATGAAGTCGCCCAAGTGCGAATCTTCCTCGTCGCCGATCGGCGTCTCGAGGCTGATCGGCTCCTTGGCGATCTTCAGAACTTTCCGCACCTTCTCGAGCGGCATCTGCAGCTTTTCGGCCAGCTCCTCCGGCGTCGGCTCGCGGCCGATCTCGTGCAGCATCTGGCGGCTCGTCCGCACGATCTTGTTGATCGTCTCGATCATGTGGACCGGGATGCGGATGGTGCGCGCCTGGTCGGCGATCGAGCGGGTGATCGCCTGCCTGATCCACCACGTCGCGTAGGTCGAGAATTTATAGCCGCGGCGGTACTCGAACTTGTCGACCGCCTTCATCAGCCCGATGTTGCCTTCCTGAATCAGATCAAGGAACTGCAGGCCGCGGTTCGTGTATTTCTTGGCGATCGAGATGACGAGACGGAGGTTCGCCTCCACCATCTCCTTCTTCGCTTGGCGCGCCTCGCGCTCGCCCTTCTGCACCTTGTGGACGATGCCGCGGAACTCGACGATCTGCAGCCCGGTCTCCGCCGCGAGCTGGCGGATGTCGGTGCGGATCTTGCCGATCGTCTCCTTTTCCTTCTGGCAGAAGGACTTCCAGCCCTTGGCCGAGAAGCGCGCGATGCGGCGCGTCCAATGCGGGTCGAGCTCGTGGCCGCGATAGTGCGTGAGGAAATCGGAGCGGTCGACGCCGTGGCTCTCGCCGAGCCTCAAGAGCTTGGAGTCGAACGAGATCAGCCGCTTGTTGATGTCGTAAAGCTGCTCGACGAGGGAATCGATGCGCGCCTGGTTCAAGGACAGCGACTTCACGTCGGTGACGATCTCGTCGGTCAGCTTCTTGGCGCGGCGCTCCTGCGCCGGCGTCAGCGCGCGCGTCTTCGAGCCGCCGCCGACGAGCGCGTCCTGCAGGCGGCGGAGCTTCTTGTAGTTCGATGCGATGCGATCGAACGTCGCGAGAACCGCCGGCTTGATCTCCGCCTCCATGGCGGCAAGCGAAAGGTTGTTCTCGTAGTCGTCGTCGTCGTCGGCATCCATGTCGTTCGGAAGCGGCTCTTCCGCTCCGTCTTCGCCTTCGGCTCTTGCGGGGGCCGGCGCCTTGGCGGGAGCGGCGGCCACCTTCGTCGCATCGCCATTTTCGACCGGCGCACCGGGCGGGGGCGCAACGGCAGCCGGCGCCTTCGCGTCGGGGCCGGCATAGGTCGCTTCGAGATCGATGATGTCGCGCAGGAGCACGTTGCCGGCGTTCAGCTCGTCGCGCCAGATGATGATCGCCTGGAAGGTGAGCGGATTCTCGCAGAGCCCCGCGATCATTGCCTCGCGGCCGGCCTCGATGCGCTTGGCGATGGCGATCTCGCCCTCGCGCGACAGGAGCTCGACGGAGCCCATCTCGCGCAGATACATCCTGACCGGGTCGTCGGTGCGGTCCGAGGGCTCGCGCCCCTTGCCCTTCTTGGCGACGGCAGTGCTTGCCGCCGGCATCAGCTCGCGGCCTTCCGATTCCTCCTCGGCCTCCTCGTCGGCGGCCTCCGGCTCGCCCTCGTCGGGCTCGTCGGATTCGACGACGTTGATCCCCATGTCGGAGAGCATCGCCATCGTGTCTTCGATCTGCTCGGAGGTGACCTCTTCGGAGGGGAGCACGGAATTCAGCTCGTCGACGGTGACGTAGCCGCGCTTCTTCGCCTCCTTGATCATCTTCTTGACGGCGGCATCGGAGAGATCGAGCAGCGGCCCGTCGTGGGTTTGCGCCTCCGGCGCCTCTTCTTTGGTCTCGACTGCGGTCTGAGTGCTTGTCGCCATCGTCTCTCGCGTATCGGTCGGCCTGCGCGCGCCAGCCGATTTATGGGAATGCCGCGGTCGTAGGGCGGTTCCTGTAAAGGTCGCCTTAACCACGCCGCCTCCGCTGCCTCGCTTCACGCCCACGGCGTCCGGCGGCGACCCCGAAACCGGGCTTCTTGCCGTCAACGCCGCTTGAACGGGTGCACGATCACCGCCCCTTCCGTCTCGTCATGCCGATCGGGACGAAGGCTGCGTTGGTCTTGCTCCAGGATATCCCGCAGACGGCCCAAGTGCACGTCGCTCGCCTCGCGGCCGAGCGCCGTCGCTGCCGCCTGACGCTCGATAGATAACGCGCCCGCGCGAAGACGCAAGTGGGCAGCATCGTCGAAGACGGCCGCGGCGTGCTCGGCCCCGGCGCTTGCGAGCGAGCCCAGTCCCCCGCCACGCAGCTTCTCAAAAACCACAGCGATTTCAGTGGTATGGCCGGAGCGCTCAAGAGCGCTTCTCAACTCGGCAGCTGAAATTCCCGGCCTTTCCGCAAGCTCGGCGGCAAGGGCGGCGGCGAGCGCCGTCAACTCTTTGCCGGCAAATTGGGAGGCTGCCAGCGTTTCCAGCCGCTCCGCCGCGATCTCGGGGTAGAGAATCGGGACGGCGACGAGGATCGCGTCGCCGAGGCTTGGGCCGGCGCTGCGCCCGCCGCGAACGAGCGGATTGGCGAGCAGGCTTGCCGATGGGCCGGCGGGCGCGGGCTGGAACCGCCTCTCCCCCGGGCGGCGTCGGTCGTTGCGATACTGATTCGGATACTGATTCTGGGGCCGCCGCGCGGCGCCGAAGTGTAGCGCCAACCGCTCCTTGACGGCGGTCTCGTAGTGCCGCCTGACATCCATGTCGGCGATCGTTGCGACCGCCGCGCGGAGCTCCTTCTCCACGCCCGCGCGCCGTTCAGGCGTCGCGAGGTCGAGCCCGTAGGTGGCGCTCAGCCAGAGCATGTCGACCAGCGGCTTCGCGGCCTCAAGGATCTTTCTGAACGCCTCAGGCCCTTCGGCACGGATGAGATCGTCGGGATCTTGCCCTCCGGGAAGGAGTGCAAAGCGCACGCTCTTTCCGGGCTTCAGCTCGGCGAGCGCAAGGTGCACGGCACGAAACGCCGCCTTCAGCCCCGCTTCGTCGCCGTCGAAGCACAACGCCGGCTCGTCCGCCATCTGCCAGAGCATTCTCAGCTGATCTTCGGTGAGCGCCGTGCCGAGCGGGGCGACCGTCGCCTCGAAGCCGGCGGCGACGCAGGCAATCACGTCGATGTAGCCTTCGACGGCGACGACGTGCCCACCCTTGCGCGAAGCGGCGCGCGCGGGCTGGCCGTTATAGAGCACGTGGCTCTTGTGAAAGAGCGGCGTCTCCGGCGAGTTCAGATATTTCGCCTGCGCGTCAGGCGAAAGCGCGCGCCCGCCGAAGGCGATGATCCGGCCGCGAAAATCGGTGATCGGGAAGATGATGCGGTCGCGGAAGCGGTCGTAGGAGACCGGGATGTCTTCGCCGGCGATCAGGAGCCCCGCCTCGACCATCTGCTCCTGGCTGATGTCGGCCGCCGCGAGATGCTCCTTCAAGGCGTTACGCGAAGCCGGCGCATAGCCGACGCGGAAGCGCTTCTGTGTTTCCGGACTGAGGCCGCGCTCGCGGAGATAGGCGCGCGCCTTGCTGCCCTCTGCTCCCTGAAGTGCATCCTCGAAGAAGCGCGCCGCTTTCTCGACCACGTCGTGGAGCGAGGCGCGCGCGGCCTCGCGCTTCTCCGATTCCGGATCGCGATCGGGGAGCGGCAACCCCGCTTCTTGCGCAAGCTGCGCCACGGCTTCCGGAAAGCTCAGACCCTCCTGCTCGACCAGGAAGGTGAAATGGTCGCCCGACGCCCCGCAGCCGAAGCAGTGGTAGCGGCCCTTGCGGTTCTCGGCGTGGAAGGACGGCGTCTTCTCGCCATGAAAGGGGCAGCAGGCCCAGTAATCGCCGCGGCCGGGATTGGATTTCCGCTTGTCCCAGGTGACCTTGCGCCCAACCACGTCGGAGATCGGGACCCGGGCGCGGATGTCGTCGAGGAAGGCGGGAGGAAAGCGCATGCTGACAGCATCTAACACGTGATTCGAGTATGCGCATTGCGAGGCGCGCCGGTTCCGGCCGAAGCGCCCGAAATACACAGGCGCCAAGTTCACTGGAGAGGCAAATGACCTACGAGCTCTACTACTGGCCCTCGATCCAGGGCCGGGGCGAATTCGTCCGCCTGGCGCTGGAGGAGGCCGGCGTGCCCTATGTCGACGTCTGGCGTGAGGGCGGCATGTCCCAGCGGGACGACGATTCCGGCGAGCATCCCTCCTTCGCTCCGCCCTATTTGAAGGACGGGAAGAAGGTCATCGGGCAGACCGCCAACATCCTCTTCTATCTCGGCGACAAGCACGGTCTTGCGCCGAAAAGCGAGACGGGGCGGCTGTGGACCCACCAGATCCAGCTCACCATCGCCGACCTCGTGGTCGAGGCGCACGACACGCATCACCCGCTCGGCGGGGATTTCTACTACGAGGACCAGAAGCCGGAATCGCTCCGCCGGGCGAAGCTCTTCCGCGAGAGCCGCATCCCGAAATTCCTCGACTGGTTCGAGACGATCCTTGAGCGCAATCCGAAGGGCGACGCGCATCTCGTCGGCGCCCGGCTCACGACCGCCGACCTGTCGCTGTTTCAGGCGGTGGAGGGCTTGAGCTATGCGTTTCCGAAGGCGATGAAGCGGCAGCTTCCGAAGGCTCCGCGCGTTGCCGCGCTTCGGGGCCGCGTCGCGGCAAGGCCGCGCATCAAGGCCTACCTCGCAAGCGAGCGCCGTATCCCCTTCAACGAGGACGGCATCTTCCGCCACTACCCGGAGCTCGACGGCTGACCTGTTATTCTCGGGCGGAGCGAAGACCCGAGAACCCAGGATTCGCACCGCACCGTCGGACTAGTTCCTCGGGTCGAGCCCGAGGATGACGACCTTGTGTGTCGGCCTCCAGCTAAAGCGGGGGCCTTCGCGTTTTCTTAACCGACCGGTCGGTATCCTCTGACCGAACAAGGAGACCGGTCGGTATGGGGAAAGCTCTCGCAAAAGGCCGCGGCACGCGCGAACGCATCCTCGCCGCCGCCGAACCGATGGTGCTCCGCCAAGGCTTTGCCGGGACCTCGCTCGACGAGCTTCTCAAAGCGACGAGCCTCACCAAGGGCGCCTTCTTCCATCATTTCGGCGGCAAGGCGGACTTCGCCCGCGCGCTCGCCGAGCACTATCGCGGAAACCATCTTGCGCTCTTCGAGAAGTTCGCGGCGGAGGCGAACGCCGTCTCCGACGACCCGCTCGAGGCGACGCTGGCGTTCCTGAAAAGCTTCGAGGCGTTCGTGGAGGCGCGCACCACGCCGCTTGCCGGCTGCATCTACGCCGCCTATGCGTATCAGAGCCGGCAGTTCGACGATGGCGTGCGGACGCTCGTCGCCGACGGGCTGAAACGCTGGGAGGCGCTCTACGAAGCGCATTTCCGCGCAATACTCGCCTGCTACGAGCCAAAGGCGCAGGTCAGCGCCGCGGAGCTTGCCGAAATGATCGTCGCGATCGTCGAGGGCGGTCTGATTCTGTCGCGAAGCTACGGCGACCCGCACCTCGTCGCCCGCCAGTCGCGCCAGTTCCGCAACTATCTTCAGCTTCTCTTCAGCGAGCGCGAGCCGCGCCCGGCTGTGCAAGGCTAGCACCGGCAAACGAGAAGTCGCGCGCGCGTGAGCGCCGCTTGAACCCGACTGGCGCTTTCTTGAACCGCCTTGAATTGTGACGCACGGCGGGCGGCGCGCAAGGTTCTACGGTCGACAATTCCGGAGGACCTCCCGATGAGAACCTTGCAACTGACAGCTTTGGCTGCCGCCTTTTCCGCCGCTCCCCTCTTCCTCGCCCCGGCCTTCGCCGCGGGTATGACGAACGACCACATGATGTCGGACGAAATGCATCCGATGATGCACAGCGAAGTCACCTGCAGCGCCGGCATGTCGGACACCGGCGGCATGATGGTCGAGTTCCACAACATGGGCAAAGATGAGATTCCCGCCGGCACCACCGCGCATTGGATGCTGTCGGGCGTAGCGCAGGGCGACGTGCATTTCATGGACGCGGTCGCCCCCGGCGGCATGAAATCGCAGAACTACATGATGGCCGACCACATGACGAACATGCCGACCCACGGGCATTGCAGCGTCGAGATGATGAAGTAGCTGTTCTTCGACCGGGCGGCGCGGAAGTCCGCTTTCGCGCCGCCGCCGAAGGCTTTCTCTGCGCCTATTCCGCCGCGATCAGCGGCTCTTCCGCGTGCTCCGCCGCGTCGGCGTGCACGTGGATATGGGCGCGCTGCAGCTTGTTCGCCGCCGCACCGTGCGTATGGATCATCTCCAGATCGTCGAAAGCCTCGCGGTCGTCGACGACCGGCGCCAGCGCCGCATCCATGTATTCGAGCTTCTTCGGATCGTTATCGACCTTGCGGGCGATCGCGTTGACCGTCCAAAGCAGCTGCAGCCACTGAGCGCCCTTCCAGAGGAAGTTCGCGGCATATTTCGGATAGAAGACGAGCGGGCTTTCGATCGGCAGACCCGGCCGCCGCTCCGTGCGCACCTTGAGGCGGATGTAACCCGCCTCGACGGGATGCACGCCCTCGATCTTGTGCGTGGCCCAGAACCAAAGCACCGGCCAGGCCGCCTTCTTCGCCGGCTTGCCGCTCGCGGCGACGCGCCGGAAGATCGTCTCGACGTGCTCCTTGTTGTAATACGTGTTCCAGGCCGCGTGATAGCCGCGCTCCCAGTCGGCATCGCTCATCTTCGAATGATGCGTCACGCGCTCGGAGAGCGAATACTTGTTCATGTCCGGGTCCATCCAGGTCCCGGTTTCGGTCAGCCGCTTGTGATCCTCCGACCCCGGCAGCGGCGTCAGGTAGAAGAACTCGACCAGCTCGACGGCAAGCTCGCGCTTGATGATCTCGACGTCGCGCTTGATCGATTCCGGCGTGTCGTGCGGGAAGCCGGTGATGTAGCCGACGTAGTTCAAGACGCCGTGCTTCTTCCACTCCTGGAGCATCTTGCGATACTCCCAGATCTTGTTCTGCCGCTTCTTCACGGCGATCAGGTTCTCGGGATTGATGTTCTCAAGCCCGATATAGGCCCAGTGGCAGCCGGCACGGGCGCACTTCTCGATGAAGCCCGGCGTCTTGTGGCAGAGCGCGTCGGCTTGGATGAAGAACTTGAACTTGAGGCCATCCACCTCGCGCAGCTTGATCAGCCGGTCGAGCACCGGTTCCCAATCTTTGTTGCGGGAGAAGTTGTCGTCGGTGACGACGAAGCGTTTGATGCCGCGCGTTGTCATCTCGCGAACGACAGCCTCGATGTCATCGGGCGTGCGCCAGCGCGACTTGCGGCCCTGCACGTTGATGATGGAGCAGAACGAGCACTGGTAGGGGCAGCCGCGTCCTGAATCGAAGGTCGCATAGGTGCCGACGATGCGGTCGAGCACGTAGTCCGGGAGATAGGGGGTAGGCTCGCCGGCGAGGTTCGGCAGTGCGCTCATGTAGTTGTAGACCGGCTTCGCCGTGCCCGCCCAAACCTCCTTCAAGAGCGCCTCGAAGCGGCCCTCCTCCGCTTCGCCCGCAAAGATGATGCAGCCGATATCGATCGCTTCCTGGATATCGGCGGGAATCTCCTTCAGCATCGAAAGACAGCCGGAGACATGGAACCCGCCGATCGCTACCGGGACGCCGGCGGCGCGGAATCTGCGCGCGAGGTGCATGGCGCGCGGGAACTGATTCGATTGCACGCCGACCAGACAGAGCAGCGCACCGTCCGCCGACTTCATCTCGGCGATGAGCTTCTGCACCGGGATGACGGTGTTCGGCTCGTCGTAAGCGGAATAGGTGATCTCGACATCCGGGCCGAGCACGTGCCGCTCGGCGCAGTCCCGCGTCAGACCGTAGAGGCAGCCGAGCGAGTTCGACGGCACGCCCGACTTAACCCACTGGATGACATAGCCGTCGGAATCGTAGCGGGAAGGCTTGATAAGGGTGACGGCGAAACGTCTGAACGAAGCACCCATGAGTTCATCCCCCCAAAAAGCTCGCCACGCGGCCGGCGGCTACTCCGCCGCCTGCATCGTCTCGGGTTCCTTCGCGGCCTCGATGTCGTGAACGTGGATATGCGCGCGCTGCAGCTTGTTCGCCGAAGCGCCGTGCGTGTGGATCATCTCCAGCTCGTCGAAAGCCTCGCGGTCATCCACGGCCGGGGCCATCGCAGCGTCCGTGTATTTGGTCTTGCGCGCTTCGCGCCTGACGCTCCAGGCCATGTAGAGCAGTGACAGCAGGAGCCAGCCGGCACGCGCTTGCCGGATCGCCGTCAGCGTCCAGTATTTCGGATAGAAGACGAGCGGACTCTCGATCGGCATGCCCGGCCGACGCTCGGTGCGCACGCGGCGGCGGAAATACCCGGCCTCGACCGGATGCACGTGCTCGATCAGATGCGTGGACCAGAACCATAGAAGCGGGAAAACCGCCTTGAAGACGCTCGGCCTCCTTTGCGCCTGGATGCGCCGCAGGATCGTCTTGATGTGCGCGCGGTTGTAATACTGCTTCCATGCCTTCTCGAAGGCCCGGTCCCACGCCGCGTCGCTCATCTTCGGATGATGGGTGACCCGGTGGGAGAGCGCGTATTTGTTCATGTCCGGGTCCATCCAGGTCCCGGCGTCGGTCAGGCGCTTGTGATCCTCCGAGCCCGGAAGAGGCGTCAGATAGAAGAATTCGATCAGCTCGACGGGGAGCTCACGCTTGATGATCTCCACGTCGCGCGCGATCGTCTCCTCCGTGTCGTGCGGGAAGCCGGTGATGTAGCCGACGTAGATCATCACGCCGTGCTTCCGCCATTGCTGGAGCATCTTGCGATACTCCCAGATCTTGTTCTGCCGCTTCTTGGCGGCGATCAGGTTCTCCGGGTTGATGTTCTCCAGGCCGACATAGACCCAGTTGCAGCCCGCGCGCGCGCACTTCTCGATGAAGCCTTCGGTCTTGTGGCAGAGCGCGTCGGCCTGGATGAAGAACTTGAACCGCATCCCCTCCTCCTCGCGCAGCTTGATCATGCGGTCGAGGACGAGTTCCCAGTCCTTGTTGCGGGCGAAATTGTCGTCGGTGATGAGGAGGCGCCGGATGCCGCGCGACCAGTTCTCACGCAAAAGCGCTTCGATGTCGTCCGGCGAGCGCCAGCGCGACTTGCGGCCCTGCACGTTGATGATCGAGCAGAACGAGCACTGGTAGGGGCAGCCGCGTCCGGAATCGAAGGGCGAGTAGCGCGCGGCCACGTTGTCGAGCACGTTGTCCGGCAGGATCGGGGTGGGCGCCCCGACGAGATCGGGGAGCGCGTCCATATAGTTGTAGACAGGCTTCGCCTTTCCCTCCCAGACATCCTTCAGGAGCATCTCCATCCGCCCCTCCTCCGCCTCGCCGGCGAAGACGGTGCAGCCGATGTCGATGGCTTCCTGGATGTCGGCCGGGATATCTTTCAGCATCGCGAGGCAGCCGGAGACGTGGAAGCCGCCGATCGCGACAGGAATGCCGGCGGCGCGGAAGCGCCGCGCTATGTGCATGCTGCGCGGAAACTGGTTCGACTGCACACCGGCGAGACAAAGAAGCGCTTTGTCCGCCGTCTGCATCTCCTTGATGAGCTTGTCGAACGGAATAATCGTGTTCGGCTCGTCGTAGCCCGAATAGACGATTTCGACGTCCGGACCGAGGACTTGCCGCCGGGCGCAGTCGCGCAGAAGACCGTAGAGGCAGCCGAGCGAATTCGATGGCACACAATTCTTGCGCCATTGAATGACGTAGCCGTCCGCGTCGTAGCGCGCCGGCTTGATGAGCACGATTGAGAACTTCTTCGCGCTTGAGCCCATTGCCCCTGCCCCACAGGTTCGAGCGGATCGAGCCAGCAGTATAGGGCAATGCCCGCGGCCTCTGAACCCCTTTTCCCGCCGAATTGAGCAGAGCTACCCGAGCCGCTCCTTCACCACCGCACTCGCCTTGCCGAAGTCCATCTTGCCGGAATGGCTTTTCTTCAAGAGCGCCATGACCTTCCCCATATCGCGGGGGGATTCGGCACCGGCTTCTGAAATCGCGGCCTCGACCGCGGCGCGGGTCTCCTCGTCCGACATCTGCGCCGGCATGAAGGCGCGGATCACCTTAATCTCGGCGCGCTCCTTCGCCGCGAGCTCGGGGCGCTTGCCGTCGTCGTAAGCCTTCGCCGATTCCTCACGCTGACGGATCATTTTCGCCAGGACCGCGACGAGCTCTTCGTCGGACGCGGCTTTCGCGCCGGCGCCGCGGGAAAGAATGTCGCGATCCTTGAAAGCGGCGCTGATCATACGGAGCGCAGAGACGCGGTCGGCGTCGCGGCTCTTCATCGCCGCCTTAAGTGCCTCGCTGACCTTCTCGCGCATCACCTTCGTCCTTCCGGCCGGCGCGCAGCCACGTTGACCCGTCCGCCGCCCGCCTCTACATGGCGCCGACACGCGCAAAAAGCGAGCGACGGGACGCGAGGCCTGGGGCCGGCGCGCGGAGCGACACGAGATGACCACCCCGGACTGGAGCGAACCGAAGGCGACCGCGCTTCTCGTGCTTGACGACGGCACGGTCATTGAGGGCATCGGTGTGGGCGCCCTCGGCAAGGCCGCGGGCGAGGTCTGCTTCAACACCGCGATGACAGGCTACGAGGAGATCCTGACCGACCCCTCCTATGCCGGGCAGATCGTCACCTTCACCTTCCCGCATATCGGCAATGTCGGCACCAACGAGGAAGACATCGAGACGGTGAACGCGGCGGCAAGCTCCGGCGTCACCGGCTGCGTCCTGAAGACCGACGTCACCGACCCGGCGAGCTGGCGGGCGACGCGGCGTTTCGACGAGTGGCTGAAAGCGCGCGGCATCGTCGGCATCGCCGGCGTCGACACGCGGGCGCTGACCGCCCGCATCCGCGAGAAGGGCATGCCGAACGGCATCGTCGTCAACGCGCCGGACGGCGTCTTCGATGTCGCTGCACTCAAGACAGGAAGCGGCGGCGCTGCCGAAGATGGCCGGCCTCGATCTCGTGCCGGGCGTCACCACCGGGCAGAGCTTCTCCTGGGACGAGACGACCTGGCAGCTCGGCGAGGGCTACGGCCATCGCCATGGGCCCCCGCGCTTTCGCGTCGTCGCCATCGATTACGGCATCAAGCGCAACATCCTGCGCCTCCTCGCCGACCAGGGCTGCGAGGTCATCGTGCTTCCGGCGACGGCGAGCGCGGAGGATGTGCTGTCACGCAAACCCGACGGCGTGTTCCTGTCGAACGGCCCGGGCGACCCGGCGGCGACGGGCGACTATTCCGTGCCGACGATCAAGGCCGTGGTCGAAGCCGGCGTGCCCACGTTCGGGATATGCCTCGGCCACCAGATGCTGGGCTTGGCGCTCGGAGGCGAGACGACGAAGATGCGGCAGGGCCATCACGGCGCCAACCATCCGGTGAAGGACTTCACGACGGGAAAAGTCGAGATCGTCTCGATGAACCACGGCTTCGCGCTTGACCGCGACAGCCTGCCGAAGAACGTGGAGGAGACGCATGTCTCGCTCTTCGACGGCTCGAACTGCGGCATCCGCATGAAGGACAAGCCGGTCTTCTCGGTGCAGTACCACCCGGAAGCCTCGCCCGGCCCGCAGGACAGCCACTATCTGTTCAAGCGCTTCGTGGAATTGATGGCGAAGGGGAAGGAAGCGGGGTCCGGCTCCAACTGAGCCCTACAACTATCGCGCTATTTTCCTATGTAGACAACTCCAGTTTGCATCGCTAACGTCTTGCCAACAATGCGCTTGAGGGGCGCGACGAGCCCCTAAGCGCAACGACGGGGCGATGCAATGGCACAGAATACTTCGACCTACAGGACCGATCCGGCGCAGGAGTTGGCTAACTCGCGAAACCAGCGCTTCGCGGCGATGCCGCCTACGAGAAATTCTGAACGAACGCAAAACGAGTTTTCTGCCCGTGAACGAGAAGTGCGGGCCGATGTCGGAGCACTATCAAGCAGTGCGAAGGAGAGCCTGCAGAAAGCGCAAAGAGCGAGTTAGAGCGCATTCACATAGCGGTGTCCGACGGCCGCTTAACAAACACCGGGTCCGCTGGATTTACTTTGCAGCGTTTGCGCTCTGGCTCTGCGCTCCTCGAGGCACCGGTCAACAAGTACCTGTTCGACGTCGCACTGAACGGCTCGAGCTTCGTCTCCTACACGGTATCGGTCGCCTTTGCGTTCTTTGTTCTTGTTCTCGCGCATGTCGCGGGGCGAAGCATCCGGCAGGTCTGGTCAGAATACCGGCGGAAGGTGCTCTGGACCTCGCTCGCACTCTTTCTGCTCCTGAGCTTCGTGCTTGCCGGCATCGTGGCCGTCCTGACCGTCGGGCGGGCATCGACTTCGGCCGTATCCGAACTCTCCAATTTCAACGACCTCCTGTCGAACGTCCGCTCTAACGTGACGTCGCTCGGGCTGTGGGGCACGGTCGCGGCCGCCTTCTCCGACATCTCCGCGCTGGTCCTTGCGACCGTCAATATCGGCGCAATCTTCATGACGATGATGCTGGCGTTCTTCACCGTCGATCCCGACAAGGACTTTCGATGCCGCCGCCTCGAGAAGTCGAGAAACATGAAGCTCGAACTCACAAAGCTCTACGCACGCATACATCCGCGAGAAGAAAGCTGTGCTCGAAGCGCACGCGCCCGACCTCGCTGGCCACAGCGCCAACTTCACGACCGGCAATGGCAAAGTGATCGAGCTGAAGACGAAGCTCGGCATGCCGATTGAGGACGAGGATCGCGATGATCATTGATCTGCGCGACACGCTCTCCGAAGATGCCGAGCGCGAAGAAGTTGACATTCGACGTCAGCCCCGAGCCTCGCTCGTCGCAGGCAGATGACATGGAGCCGACGGAGGCGCCGGTTCAGGCGCGCTCCACGCCACGCGTCGTCTCAGGCGACCGCATATGACGGGCACGGCGGCGGAGCGCGATGCCGGTTTCACAGCGTGCAGTGCGAGCGCTGCTCCAGCTAGCGACGGCGCTGGTCTTCTGGATTGCGTCGGCTTGCACGGCAGCAGCGTTGGACAACAGCAGCTTCTGCTCCAAGAGCGCGCCGAACGTCGTCCTTTACCTTGATGTGACCACACCCTACGACGACGTCGACAAGCAGACCCTGGTCGACGGGGCAACGCGCATTTTCGAAAGCCTCAAGGGCGGCGAGCGCGTTTCCATCCGCACGATTGCAGACGAATTCTCCAGCAGTCGGCGACTTCTCGATCTTTGCGTCCCCTATTGCGAGTCGCATGGCATGTTGCACGATATCTTCCTCTCCGATTGCACCGAAGGCGTTGTGATCAACGAGAAGAAGAAGCTGAAAGCCAGCATCGCCCGCGAACTTCTCGACGCGATGTCGACGGCGGGGAACCTGCCCTATTCGGAGATCGTGCGGACCCTTTCCCTCTCGGCAAACGAGGAATTCCGCTCCGGAAGAGAGAACGATTTCTACGTCTTCTCCGACCTGATCGAAAACTCCCAGTACCTGCCGGGAAAGAAGTTCCTCTGGGAGCCAACCGACAAGCTCCTCGCGGTCGTGCGCCAGGACGGCCTTATCCCGAAACTCTCCGGCGCCACGGTCAAGGTCTTCGGAGTCGGGCGCGGCGGCAATCCGGAACACCGCGACGCGCTCCCACAAGACGTTCTGGAGCGCGTCCAGGGTTTCTGGCGAACTTATTTCACCGAGGCAGGGGCCTCGCTAACGTTGCAACAGAATTCGACTCTTCAGTAGCGGAAAGCTCGCGCCGGCTCGGAACACTCGGACGCTGGCGCCTCGCTCTAATCCTCCACGTCCGCATCAGGTCGGTCGCTACCGCGCGAAAGCTCTTCGTGCCAGTTGCCGTCGGCATCCTCGTACTCGATCGCATGGGTCTCGCCCGGCGCCCGCTGCTCAAGCGCGACACGGTGCGCCGCCTTGACGGCCGCGTCGCGGCTGCGAAAGGTCTCGGAGAAGACATCGCCGAGCTTGTAGGCCCAGCCGCCGTCGTGCTCGACGATCCGGTAGGTGATGTGCGCCATCAACTCTCCTTCGACTTCAATTGCTTGCTCGACGTCACCTTGGTGCCGCGAGACTCCGCCGGCAGACGGCGGCGCTGCTTCAGATATCGCCTGAGAACGTATCGCAGGCGGCGATCGTGCCCTTCTCGTAGCCGCGGCGGAACCACTTCGCCCGCTGCTCGGAGGTGCCGTGCGTGAAGCTGTCCGGCACGACGTAGCCCTGCGCCTGCTTCTGCAGCGCATCGTCGCCGACGGCGGCCGCCGCCGTCAGCGCTTCGTCGATGTCGCCGGGCTCGAGAATGCCTTCCTGCTCGGTACGGTTCGCCCAGATGCCGGCGAAGCAGTCCGCCTGAAGCTCGGTGCGCACCGAAAGCGCGTTCGCCGCACTCTCGCCAAGCTGCGCCTCCTTGGCGTGCACAGCCGGCAGAATGCCGAGCACGTTCTGCACGTGGTGGCCGACCTCGTGCGCAAGCACATAGGCTTCGGCGAAGTCTCCTGGCGCGCCGAAACGCGTGCGCAGCTCGTTGTAGAAATCGAGGTCGATGTAAACATTCTGGTCGCCCGGGCAATAAAACGGCCCGGTGGCCGCGCTCGCCGCGCCGCAGGCGGAGCTTACGCTTCCTGAGAAGAGCGTCAGCGTCGGCTTCGGGTAGGCCTTGCCCTCTTGTTTCAGGATCGCGGTCCAGGTGTCCTCCGTGTCGGCGAGCACGGTCGCCACGAAGTCGCGCATCTCGTCGCTTGCGCCGCTTTGCACCCGCTGCCCGCTTTGCTGCGTCCCGACGCCGGAAACATCGCCCGACAGCAGTTCGAGCGGATTGATGCCGAGGAAGTAGGCGGCAACGAGGACCACAATGACCAGGCCGATTCCGCCGCCGCCACGACGTATGCCGATCGGGCTACGGCCGCCGAACCCGGTGCCGAGGCCGCCTCCAATGTTGCCGCCGAGGCCCCCGTCTTCCCGCAAATCCCGGATATTCTCGCTTTGCCGCCGGCCCTGCCAACGCATCGTTCGCCTCCACAACATCCCCTTGCCCGCGGCCGTCATTCACAACCGCGAAGCGGCGGCATGTACCAGGCCGCCGCCGCCGACAACAGACTAGCCGACCGGCGCCCTCACGAGAACTGCGCGCTTCCTTCGCCCCGCGCCGCCAGCGCGGTTTCCATCCGCTCGATCAACAGCGCAAGCTCGTGCGTGCGGATCTGGTCGAGCTTGTCGTGCAGGGCCGCAATCTCGATCTCCGCCTTCAAGTTCACCTCGTAATCGTGCGCCGCTGCGAGCCTGTCCTTCGCCGCCTGCCGGTTCTGCGACATCATGATGACGGGCGCCTGGATCGCGGCAAGAAGCGAGAGGATCAGGTTCAAGAATATGAAGGGATAAGGATCGAAATTGCCGCCGAACCCGGCGAGAAGCGCCGAATTGACCAGCATCCAGAAGAAGATGAACACGCCGAAGCCGACTATGAACGACCACGAGCCGCCGATTTCCGCGACGTGATCGGCGAGGCGCTCGCCGAACGTCTGTTGCTTGTCGAACTCATTGTTGACGTTGAGGGAAACGGCCATCCGTTTCGCCATCCGTTCGATCAACCGCCGCTCGCGCGGCGGCATGTCGTTCGCGCCCATGTCGAGAAGACGCTGGGCGAGTTGGCGAATTGCGTCCTCGTTCTGGTTCATCCCCATCCCTCGCTTCCGGCGCCCCGCTTCGCGCCAATGTCACATTCTCGGTATAGCGCAATGCTGCCGCTTCCCGCGATCCGACGCGTCGGCCCGGCACCCTTGATTGTGCCGAAGAAGCGCCGAACTCTGCCGCGCGTCGGTCGCCGCGAGGCCGCAATCGGGCCCTACCGTTTACGCCAGGAGGGGGAGATGAGCCCAGAGGAGTTCAGGGCCTGGCGCAAGTCGCGCGGCCTCAAGCAGAAAGAGGCGGCGGAAAAGCTCGGTCTCAAGAAGCGCATGATCCAGTACTACGAGACCGGCAATCGCGGCGCGAAAAAGGTGGTGATCCCGAAGACGGTGGAGCTCGCCTGCTATGCGCTCTCCGTGGGGGTGGAGGCTTTCGACGGGGCCCTCGAAGGCACCCAGCGCGCGGGCGGAGACGACGAGCCCGACGTTACGGGGCTCCTGCACACGATGGACCGGCGCGACGCGGCGTAGGCGCGTCATTCCACACCCCCTGGCCGTGCACCCGGCGCGCCCTTTCCCGTGGCAACGATTGCGCCTATAAGCGCCCCGAAATCTGACAGATTCCTTTGACCAGCCCCGGGCGGAGCCGCCGTGCCGGGGCTTTGTTCGAACCGCGCCCTTGCGATGCCGAAACGCACCGACCTCTCCACGATTCTTGTCATCGGCGCGGGCCCGATCGTCATCGGCCAGGCCTGTGAGTTCGACTATTCCGGCACGCAGGCCGTGAAGGCGCTCAAGGCCGAGGGCTACCGGATCGTGCTGGTCAACTCGAACCCGGCGACGATCATGACCGACCCGGAGCTCGCCGACGCGACCTATATCGAGCCGATCACGCCGGAGATCGTGGCGAAGATCATCGAGAAGGAGCGGAACGTCCGCCCCGGCGGCTTCGCTCTGCTGCCGACGATGGGCGGGCAGACCGCGCTCAACACCGCGCTCTCGCTCAGGAAGATGGGCGTCTTGGAAAAATTCGACGTCGAGATGATCGGCGCCACCGCCGACGCCATCGACAAGGCGGAGGATCGCGAGCTCTTCCGCGAGGCGATGCAGCGGATCGGGCTCGCTACCCCGAAGGCTGCCTTCGTCAACACCTCGGAGCTGAAGAAGCGCTTTCGCGAGGAGCGCGAGAGCCGGATCGCCGCGATCGAAGCGGAGCATCCCGCCGGCCCGGCGCGGGCACACGCGCTTTCCGCCTTCGAGGCGGAGTGGTCGGTGGGCGAGCGGCTCCGCCGCGACGAGCACCGCCTCTCCGCACAGCTGCAGGCGCTGCATGCCTTGAAGGAGACGGGGCTCCCGGCGATCATCCGCCCCTCCTTCACGCTCGCCGGCACCGGCGGCGGCATCGCCTATACGCTCGACGAGCTCTACGAGCTGGTGCTCGGCGGCCTCGATGCCTCGCCGACGAACGAGGTCTTGATCGAGGAATTGGTGCTCGGCTGGAAGGAGTTCGAGATGGAGGTCGTCCGCGACAAGGACGACAACTGCATCATCGTCTGCTCGATCGAGAACGTCGATCCGATGGGCGTTCACACCGGCGATTCGATCACGGTCGCCCCGGCGCTCACTTTGACCGACAAGGAATATCAGCTGATGCGCGACGCCTCGATCGCGGTGTTGCGCGAGATCGGGGTGGAGACCGGCGGCTCGAACGTGCAGTTCGCCGTCGACCCCGAGAACGGGCGCATGGTGGTGATCGAGATGAACCCGCGGGTCTCGCGCTCGTCGGCCCTTGCGTCGAAGGCCACCGGCTTCCCGATTGCCAAGGTCGCGGCAAGGCTCGCGGTCGGCTACACGCTCGACGAGCTCGAGAACGACATCACCGGCGGCGCGATGCCGGCATCGTTCGAGCCGACCATCGACTACGTCGTCACCAAGATCCCACGCTTCGCCTTCGAGAAATTTCCGAGCGCCGATCCGGTGCTGACCACCTCGATGAAGTCGGTCGGCGAGGTGATGGCGATCGGGCGCACCTTCGCGGAGTCGCTGCAGAAGGCGCTCCGCGGTCTCGAAACCGGGCTCACCGGCCTCGACGAGAGCGAGATTCCCGGGCTCGGTCTTGGCGACGACAAGAACGCGGTGCGCGCCGCGCTCGGCATCCCGCGCCCGGACCGGCTTCTCAAGATCGCACAGGCGCTCCGGCTCGGCTTCGACGTAGAGCTCATCCACGAATCCTGCCGCGTCGATCCGTGGTTCCTGCGCGAGATCGAGAAGATCGTCCAATGGGAGGCGCGCGTGCGCGAACATGGCCTCCCGGAGAGCGCGCGGCTCATGCGTCAGCTCAAGGCGCAGGGTTTTTCCGACGCGCGGCTCGCGACACTTTCGGGGAAGAGCGAGGCGGAGGTTTCGGCGCTCCGCCAACGTCTCGGAGTCCAGCCGGTCTTCAAGCGCGTCGACACCTGCGCGGCGGAATTCGCCGCGCCGACCGCTTACATGTACTCGACCTACGAGACGGCGTTCGGCGGGCAGCCGGAGGACGAAGCGCGCCCGTCCGAGCACAACAAGGTCATCATCCTCGGCGGCGGGCCGAACCGCATCGGGCAGGGAATCGAGTTCGACTATTGCTGCTGCCACGCCGCCTTCGCGCTCGACGAAATGAGCATCGAATCGGTGATGGTGAACTGCAATCCGGAGACCGTCTCGACCGACTACGACACCTCCGACCGGCTCTATTTCGAGCCGCTGACGGCAGAGGACGTGCTTGAGATCGTGCGCGTCGAGCAGTCGCGCGGGAATCTGCTCGGCGTCATCGTGCAGTTCGGCGGACAGACGCCGTTAAAACTCGCCGCCGCGCTTCAAGAGGCGAACGTGCCGATCCTCGGCACCTCTCCTGACATGATCGACCTCGCCGAGGACCGCGACCGCTTCAAATTGCTGATCGACAAGCTGAAGCTCAGGCAGCCGGAGAACGGCACCGCCCGCTCGGTCGAGGAGGCGCGACGCATCACCGAGCGGATCGGCTACCCCGTCGTCATCCGCCCCTCTTACGTGCTCGGCGGCCGCGCCATGGAGATCGTGCGCGATCCCGGAAGCCTCGAGCGCTACATGACGAACGCGGTCGTCGTTTCCGGCACCTCGCCGGTGCTGATCGATTCCTACCTCTCCGATGCGATCGAAGTCGACGTCGACGCGCTCTCCGACGGCACCGACGTCTTCGTCTGCGGCGTGATGGAGCACATCGAGGAGGCGGGGATCCATTCCGGCGATTCTGCCTGCTCGCTGCCGCCGCATTCGCTTTCGAAGCCGACCGTCGAGGCGATCGAGCGGCAGACGGTCGAGCTCGCCAAGGCGCTGCAGGTCTGCGGTCTGATGAACGTGCAATACGCGGTCAAGAACGGCGACATTTACGTGCTTGAGGTCAACCCGCGCGCCTCGCGCACGGTGCCCTTCGTGGCGAAGGCGATCGGGATGCCGGTCGCCAAGATCGCCGCCAAGGTTATGGCCGGCGCGCGCCTCGGCGATTTCCACCTGAAGCCGCCGCGCCCGAAGCAGATTTCGGTGAAGGAGGCGGTGTTCCCCTTCGCCCGCTTCCCGAACGTCGACACGCTGCTCGGTCCGGAGATGAAATCGACCGGCGAGGTGATGGGAATCGATGCCGCCTTCCCGCTCGCCTTCGCCAAGAGCCAGATCGGTGCGGGCACCATGCTGCCCTCCGGCGGCACTGCTTTCGTATCGGTCAAGGACGCTGATAAAGAGCGCGTAGTAAAGACAGCTAACCGTTTGTCAAAACTTGGTTTTCGACTGATCGCCACGGCCGGGACGCAGCGTTTTCTGGCGGCGCGCGACATCCCCTGCGAGCGCATCAACAAGGTGCTTGAAGGGCGGCCGCATATCGTGGATGCTATCAAGAACGGCGAGGTGCAACTGGTGATCAACACCACGGAGGGAGCGCAAGCTCTGTCCGACAGCCGTTCGCTCAGGCGCGAAGCGCTTCTGCACAAGGTTCCGTATTTCACGACCCTGGCAGGTGCGAGTGCGGCAGCCCTCGGGATCGAGGCGCTGTTGGGCGGTCAGCTTGAAGTCAGGCCGCTGCAATCCTACTTCACGGCCGCCTGACCAATACGTGTTCACGGGGTGTTCCGGGGGCGGAACGCCCGGTTTTTTTGTGTTGCCCGGCCAATAGCCGGTCTTTGGAGGTTACGATGGAAAAGGTGCCGATGACGGCGAACGGCTATGCGAATCTGGAGGCGGAGCTGAAGCGGCTCACTTCGGAAGAGCGCCCGCGCATCATCCAGGCGATCTCGGACGCGCGCACGCATGGCGACCTTTCCGAGAACGCCGAGTACCACGCCGCCAAAGAAGCGCAGAGCCTGAACGAGGGCCGCATTGCGGAGCTTGAGGACAAGCTCACGCGCGCCGAGGTGATCGACGTGTCAAAGCTCTCCGGCGACACGGTGAAGTTCGGCGCCAAGGTTACGCTGGTCGACGAGGACACCGAAGAGAAGAAGGTCTATCGCATCGTCGGCGACGTCGAAGCCGACGTGAAGGAGGGCCGCATCTCCATCTCCTCGCCGATCGCGCGCGCACTGATCGGGAAGAGCGTCGGCGACACCGTCGAGGTGACGGCGCCGGGCGGCGCGCGAAGCTACGAGATTCTGCGCATCGCTTTCGGCGTCTAAGCATCAAGGCGGGGCGAACGCGCCCCGCGCCGACCTGCCGCGGCCAATCCGAAAAGCGCCAGCATGACGATGAGGCCGAGCGGCAGGTGGAGAACCTGTGCCGCCGGCCGCGCCGCTAACGGCGCGACGAAGGCGGCGGCAAGTATCGCCTTCTCGTAGGGCCGGAAGCCCTTCTCCAGGCCGTCCGCCACAAGGAACGCGATCGCCGGCGCGATCAACAGCATGTCGTAGTCGAGAACGTAGGGCGTCACGAGAAGCGCGCCGACCGCGACCGCCGCCTTCTCCGACCGCCCAACGCCGCCGAGCCACGCGCGCACCAGCATGCCAAGCACGGCGAGTGAGAGAAGCGCTTGTGCGACATAGGCTGCGGCGACCGATCCGCCGAACCCGCGCACGGCGGAGAACAGGCTCTGAATCTTGAACCAGCCGGTCGCGGTCTGCTCGAGCACCACGGTCCGCGTCACCTCTCCGCTGGCGAGAAATGCGCGCCAGGGCTCGAGGCCGAATGCGGCGACGCTCAGGCCAGAGAGCACGAGCACCGCGATCGAAGCGCCGACGAACGGCTTCCATTGCCGCGCCGCGAGAAGCACGAACGGCAGCACCAGCCCGAGGTGCGGCTTGTAGCAGAGGCAGCCGAGGAGAAGACCCGCGAGCCATGGGCGCCGCTCAAGCAGCACGAGCCCGAACCCGAGCAGGCCTGCGGTCAAAAAAGCATTCTGCCCGTGGCCGACGGTGACGAACACCGCCGGGAACGCCGCCGCTGCCAAAAGCGCGAGCGGACGCGGCAGAATCGCCCAAATCGCCGCGAGATAGAGCGCGAGGCCGGCCGCGAGCCAAACGAAGAGCGCCACGACATAGGGAAGCTTGGCGAGCGGTGCGGCAACGAGGAGGAAGATCGGCGGATAGTGCCAGCCGTAGACGTTCTCCGACTGCCCCGTGACCGCCGCCTCTTTCGCAAAGAGGCTGGCGAAATCGTAGACCGCCGCGGGCCGGCCTTCCAAAGCTAGGCGACCGGCGGCGTAGGGGTTGGCGAAATCCGTCCCGATGGGTCGCCCCCAGCCGTCGACGAGGCCGTGCCCCGTCGTCCATAGCGCCAGCGTCGCGAGCGCGAAGAGAAACAGGAAGAGGAGCGAATAGCCGCGCACGCGCTCCGTATCGATCCACGCGCCGTCGCGGATGGATGAGGCGATGTCTGTCGCGCGAAGCATGGCAGCGAGAGAATCGCGGTTTCGCGCTAAGGCGAGGTTAAGACTTCTCCGCGGCGCTGGCGGGACCTTAGGGCCGCCAGTCGATCGGCACGTGGCCGGGCTGCGATGCAACGCGCTTTAGCCACGTGGTAACGCCCGGAAAAGCGGAAAGCTCATAGCCGCCCTCGTCGGCGCAATGCGTATAGGCATAGAGCGCGATGTCGGCGACGGAATAGGCATCTCCGGCCAGCCAGTCGGCCTCAGAGAGTCGCTTCTCCATCACCGAAAGTGCGGCGTTGCCCTTCTCGAGAGTCTGCGCCAGCCGCTCCGGCGTCTTCAGGTGCGCGCGCTCCGGCGCGGTCATGATCGAGCGCCGCACGGCGATCGAAGGCTCATGCTCATACTGCTCGAAGAACAGCCACTCATAGGCCTTGGCGCGATCGTAGGAATCGGCCGGCAGATACTTCGTGCCCTCGGCGAAGTGAAGCAGGATGGCGTCCGACTCGGCGAGCCGCCGTCCGTCCTCGAACTCGACGAGCGGCGTGCGGCCGATCGGGTTCTTCGCTAGGTACTCCGGCTTCCGCGTGGAGCCGTCATAGGTGTTCATGTCGACGATGCGGAACGGAATTCTTGAGAAGCGCGAAGAGCAGCCGCGGCTTGTAGGAGTTGCCGGACACCTGTTGCGAATAGAGTGTGAGCATCAGTCCACCGCCAAGCGTCATCGACCACGAGGATTTCTCCGCCCGCGGCGGTGCCGGTCAAACGAATATCCTTGGCGAGACCGATTGGCAGCGCTGATCGATCGCGGGTCGCGTTCCGGTGGCCCGCATTCGCACTTGCGATAGCGGCGCCGCGGCAATAGGGTCCGCCGCCGTTTCCACTCCTTGTCAAAACGTCTCGGAGCCAGCCATGAGCTTCCTTGCCGACAGTCTTTCGCGGGTCAAGCCGTCCGCCACGATCGCGGTCACACAGAAGGCCCGCGACCTGAAAGCGGCCGGCCGCGACGTGATCGGCCTCGGCGCAGGCGAGCCCGATTTCGACACGCCCGACAACATCAAGGAAGCCGCGATCGCCGCCATCCGCCGCGGCGAGACGAAGTATCCGCCGGTCGCCGGCATCGCGCCGCTCAAGAAGGCGGTCGCGGAGAAGTTCAAGCGCGAGAACGGGCTCGACTACAAGCCCGAGCAGGTGATCGTCGGCACCGGCGGCAAGCAGGTGCTTTACAACGCGTTCGTCGCCACGCTGAACCCCGGTGACGAGGTACTGATCCCGGCGCCTTACTGGGTGAGCTATCCGGAGATGGTGGCGCTCAACGGCGGCGAGCCGCGCTTCGTCGAATGTCCGATCGAGACCGGCTTCAAGCTGACGCCGGAGGTGCTCGACAAGGCGATCACCAAGCGCACCAAGTGGCTGATCTTCAACGCGCCGTCGAACCCGTCGGGCGCAGCCTATTCGGCGAAGGAGCTGAAGGCGCTGACCGACGTGCTCCTGAAGCACCCGCAGGTGTGGATCCTGACCGACGACATGTACGAGCACCTGCTCTACACCGACGAGCCCTTCGCCACGATCGCGGAAGTTGAGCCGAAGCTCTACGAGCGCACGCTCACCATGAACGGCGTGTCGAAGACCTACGCGATGACCGGCTGGCGCATCGGCTTCGGCGCCGGACCGAAGCCGCTCATCGACGCGATGGTGATGATCCAGGGCCAGCAGACGTCGGGCGCCTGCTCGATCGCGCAATGGGCGGCGACGGAGGCGCTGACCGGACCGCAGGACTTCATCCCGAAGATTCGTGGAGGCCTTCCAGGAGCGGCGCGACCTCGTCGTGTCGATGCTGAACCAGGCGAACGGCATCAAGTGTCCGACACCGGAGGGCGCGTTCTACGTCTATCCGTCCTGCGCCGGCACGATCGGCAAGACCGCGCCGTCTGGACAGAAGATCGGGACCGATGAGGATTTCTGCCGCGAGCTTCTCGAGGCGGAAGGCGTCGCGGTCGTGCACGGCACGGCGTTCGGCCTCGGCCCGAACTTCCGCATCTCTTACGCAACGTCAGCGGAGATTCTGGAAGAGGCGTGCACGCGCATTCAGCGCTTTTGCAACGCGCTGAACTAGGCACGGCGCGCGAGAGCGCAGCCCGAGGATCGCCCGGCGGGCAGGTTAGCCGGCGTCGCGCGGGTCAGCGGTGCAGGGCCGATTCGCTGACCGGCTGCTTCGCGCGCCGGCGCCCACGATATCCTCGATCTGCAGCGGATCGGGCGGATCGGGCTGGTCCCATTGGTCGTGATCGTCGGCGAAAGTCGGGCTCGCCGGATCTTCGCCCGGCTTGAGCAGGAACCAGGCCCCGTGCGGGAACACGCCAAAGCTCTTGAGCGAGCGCAGAATGGGTTGCTCGGGCGGAGGGCAGCTCGCGCCCGAGGCGAGCGTTCCTTCCTTGTCGTAGATACAGGTATCGACGCTTTGCGGATCGACGGCGAAGCTGCCCTCCGGGGCCGCGGGAGCCTTGAACCCGGCGACGAAGCCTTTCGGCGATGACGCGACGGCGAAGAAGACGTCATCGAAATAGCTGAAGCGGGCGACGAGCGGAGCCGACCTCACGCTCAGGGAGGATTCGGAGAGATAGCTGTTCGCGATCGTAAGAGAACCTTGCTGATCGTTCTTCGCGATGACGTGGAAATCGTGTCCAATCGACGAAGCCATGCGGAACGAGAGCGGCGGCGTGACCTGTGGCTCGCCTTCAGGATCCATGTTGATCGGCGTGCTCGGAAAAAGGCCGACATGAACGTCATCGAGCGTCAGCCGGTTCATCTTGATGTCCAAGCCGGTGACATTGATGACGCTGTGCTTGGCATAGACGTTGGTGAGCGTGACGGACGGAGCGCGAATGTCGAGTTCGGAGATGCAGGAGAGGTCGGCGTTCTCGATCACGATATTGTCGCCGACGATGATGGTCGGCTCACCAAGCTCGTGCAGCTGCCAGATCGCTTCGCCGACGCGGAAGCGCGCGTTGGGAAATTCGTCGGCATGCGCGGCCTGCTGAAGCGCCTGGTTGAGGGTGCCGAGAACCTGCGCTTGCGATAGCTGCCGGGTCAGCCTGCGGTCGTCGGCTTCGAGATTCCACTGCTGAACCGCGACCCACGCAACATAGGCCGAAGCGACCGCCGCCGCCGCCGCGACGATCGTCGCGGCGGCGATCAGGCTATCGAGCAGAAGCCTGGCAAGCCGCCGTTCTCTTTCGCCACCGTCACGACGGTCTCGCGCGGCCCGAAGGCGCTTGCGCTCTTTCCCACCCGGCATGGTCCAGCCCCAACGCCACGATGATAAAGGGTCCGGCGACGTCCGCCACCCCTGTCTCCTCGTCCGCACTGAGGCGTGCGGTCAGGCGGACGCAGAGCCGACTAGAAATGAAAGCGGCGGGCCTGCCCGCCGCGAAACTTCCAACCGACGTCCGGATGATCTTCTCGGCTATCTATTCTTCGACGATCTGCAGGTTCACGGCCTGTGGACCGCGCCCGCGGCGATCGTCCTCGGTCTCGAAGGAAAGCTTGGTTCCCTCGGCGAGCTGCTGAAGGCCGGAGCGCTCGATCGCCGAGATGTGGACGAAGACGTCCTTGCCGCCCGATTCCGGCGTGATGAAGCCGAAGCCGCGATCGTTGTTGAAGAATTTGAGCGTGCCGTTCTGGCGCGGCCCGCGTTCGCGCGGCTCGCTGTCTCGCTGGTAGCCGCCGCCACCACCACCGCCGCCGCTGCGGAATCCGCCACCGCCGCCGCCGCCACCACGATAACCACCGCCGCCACCCTCGCGGTCGCCGCCGCCACGATAGCCGCCGCCACCACCGCCGCCGCGATAGCCACCACCGGCGCCACCGCCGCGATAGCCGCCGCCACCACCGCCGCCGCCGCGATAACCGCCACCGCCGCCGTCACGATCGCCGCCGCCGCGATAGCCACCACCGCCGCCGCCACCACCGCCGAAGCGGTCGCCGAAGCCGCCGCCTGGCGGCGGCGTGTCGCCGCCGAAATCTCTCTCGCCCCCGAACTCGCGCTGTCCGCCACGCCGGGGACCACGATCGCGGTCACGCTGCTCGCGACGCTCAAAATCGTCGTCGTCGCCGCCGTTCTCGCTCATCACTCGAAGTCCTCTCGCAGAATCACTGAAATGCCGGTGCTCGCCCTCAAGCCAGGGGTCAGCGCCGACGCGGGCGGGCGTGCGGTATTCGGAGAGGAGTCATTCATTACGGCCGGGAAACCAAAAATCCTCAGGGCCCATCCAACCTCGCCGGCTTCCGCAAACGAAGCCGTCGCCCGGCCACTTATGCACAAGCCCGCCGCGTCGGCAAGCGCGAATCGCGCCCCGAAGCGGCGGGCTCATCATTGGGAAACCTAGGCTTTTAGCCGTGTTCGAGCACGGTCAGACGGACGGAGGCGACGCCGGATTCGATGAATCCGAGCCTGCCTGCCGCAGCCTTTGTCAGGTCGATAATGCGGCCGCTCACGAAAGGACCGCGGTCGTTGATGCGGACCACGACAGAGCGTCCGTTGTTCAGATTCTCAACCCTCACCTTCGTGCCGAAAGGGAGCGAGCGATGCGCAGCGGTGAGCGCACCTGGGTCGCACCTTTCGCCCGAGGCCGTTTGTGACGTCAAAGCATACCAGGATGCGCGCCCTGTCTCGGCGCTCGCGTTTCCGTCATACGCTGCAAGCGAGACCGCGAGCAGGGTCGCGGCGAACAAGCTTCTTACCAAACGGGCCATCAGCCCCCTTCTCCATCGATGTTTCGCCAAAGACCGCTGAACAGCTGGCAAAACAGGGCCAGAATTTGCCGTCAGAGCGAAAGAATCAGGCGGAGAAGCAGCAATTTCATGCGCCGGAAATTAACCTATAGGGCCCGTTTCCAGCAGCTTTTGTCCAGAAATCGGACGTCGGCTATTCAAAGTATGCAGAATCTCTTCTTCAGATTGAGTAGCACCTCCGCTTGCGCATGGCTGCGTTGCACCAAGCGGCGCCCAGCCGCATTGTTGACACAAGAAATAATTCCAACCGAGCACGCTGAGCGGCCTCGATGCCCGGCTCCCAAATGAAAAAGGCCGGCGCGAGGCCGGCCTTTCTCGTCGTCTGGAAGCTGATCACTGACAGAAGTGGTACTGCCCGTCATAGCCGAGGAAGTAGCCGGTACGCTCGTCGAACGAACGGTAGCGGGCGTCGCAATAGTCGTACCATTCCGGCGTCCACGGCTGCGGGCCGGCATAGTAGACGGGCGCGGGCTGATAGGCCGGCCGATAAACGACGGGCGGGGGCGGCACTACGTAAACGGGCGCCGGCTCGTAGTCGTAGTAATAGCCGTTCGAATAGCGCGGCTGCGACAGTGCGCCGGAAAGGATGGCGCCAGCAGCAAAGCCGAAGATGCCGGCAGCGAGCGCGTCTCCGCCGTTGCCGTGATGGCGATGCCGTGCCTCCGCGACGCCTGAGAAGGAAAGCGCGCCGATGGCCAGAGCGAGCGCCGCCGCTGTGGGTTTCATGAAACGCATGGGTTGTGTCTCCGTTCGCGCGCCGGCCGTCGGCGCTTGGGCGCCTTTTCGCGCCCCTCGGCGTAATATTTCGGCCTCTTCATCTGAACCCTGAATGAACGGCAAAAGTTCCACGTGCGAGAGCGTCTTAACCGACTCTTGGCCAACAATAAGGCCGGCGCTTGGGCCGGCCTTCAAAGCTTGGAGAGCGGTGCCAGCTCAATCGCAAATGTGCCGGTAGCCGTCGAAGCCGAGGAAGGTGCCGGAACGTGCATCGAAGCTTTGGTATCTCCGCGCGCAATAGGCGTACCAATCAGGCGTCCATGGCGCCGGCCCGTAGTAGACCGGGACAGGCTGGTAGACGACGGGCGGTGGGGGCGGCGCGACGTAGACCGGTGCCGGCGCGTAATAGCGCGGCTGCGCCGTGGCGTTGCCGAAGAGCGTGCCGACCGCGAAGCCGGCGACGCCGCCGAGCAGCACGTCGCCGCCATCCGCATGCGCAGGGACGGCAGCGCCAAGCACGAGAGCGATCGGAGCAAGGAACGCGACACTGCGCTTGAACATGACATTCATCCCAGGTGGCGCCGCGAAAGCCCGGCGCGGGCACACGCGCTCTCGCGCACCGGATTCATGTCACCGCAACCTAAACGGCCGCTTAACGACGGAGCCTCGCGTGGTCAGCGCCCCGCGGCAAAGATCTCGTCTGCAATGTATTGAGCCTTGTCGCGGAGGTTGACGCCGAGCACGACAAGCGCACCGATGATGGTGACGGAAATCAGCGATACGACCAGGCCGTATTCGATAGCCGCGGCGCCGGTTTGGTCGGCAGCGAAGCGGCGGATGAGACGCGACATGCGAGGCCTCCAAGGGCCGCCATTCGCGGTTCCCGCGAAGTGGCGCGTTTGGCCGACGTTCTCTCACCCGGAGGCTTGGCGCGCGATCTAAACCCTTCATTTACCTTAAGTCTGAACGCCGACTGCCCGCCGTCCACGAAACATTGCGGCCGGCCGGCGAAACCCGATTGCCCGGCGCGCGCAACGAAGCCGACACGCGTCGCTGGCACAGTTCACCTCGCGTATCGGATGCCAAGGCTTCCCTCCCGCCAAAAGCATCCGGTTCCGCCTAACCTCCTGTCCGCCTTGGGGCCGGCCGTCGCGCCGGCCCTCTCCTTTTTCCGAACGCGGCGAAAACCCTGCGGCCAACTCCGCCGTAACATGGCTCGTGTCCGGCGGCGGATGCTGCCGGAATGCCAGGGGAAGGGTATTCGCCATGAGACGGGTGTCACGCTTCTTTGCCGCAGTCGTTGTTGCCGCGCCGATCGCGGCTGCGGCGTCATTTGTACCGAACACGGTCGCGCCCTTTGCGACGGGCGTCGCCTTTGCCGAGGACAGCCTCTACAAGCGCCTCGGCGGCTACGACGCGATCGCCGCCGTCACCGACGATTTCATCGGCCGGCTCATCGCCGACCCGATGTTCGCGCGTTTCTTTCCGGGCTTCTCCGACGATTCCAAGAAACGCCTGCGCCAGAACCTCGTCGACTTCCTGTGCGAGAAGACCGGCGGCCCGTGCTTCTATTTCGGCCGCGACATGAAGACGGCGCATGCCGGCCTTGCGATCACAAAGGCGGAATGGGACCGCTCGGTGGTGCTGATCGGCGAAACGCTGACGGCGTTGAAGGTGCCGGAGAAAGAGCAGAAGGATCTCGCCGCGCTCATCGTGCCGCTTAGAGAAGGACATCGTGGAGAAGCCTTGAGCAACTAGCCGAGCCGCTTGATCAGTGCCTCGGCTGCCGCCGGGTTCCGCTCCTTCGCGCCTGCGATGAAGAAGAAGAAGACGTCGCGCTTCGCCTTCTTAGCTGCGCCTTCGCCGATCGTCGGCAGATCGTCGGGCGTGCCGCCCGCCGCCCAGGTCTTCGCGCGCGCGGCCCAGCGGTCGAGATCAGCCTCCGAATAACCGGTTTCGGTGTCGGCAACCGACCTTTGCAGACGCGCGTAGACGAAGTCGGCGGTGACGTCGGCGATCGCCGGATGCGTCTCGGAATCCGCGAAGACGATGGCCACACCGTTCTTTGCCGCAAGCTCCGCGAATTGCGGAACGAGAAAGCTCTTGGAGCGCACCTCGATCGCATGGCGAAGCTCTCGGCCGCCGAGGTCCTTCGGCAACAGCGCGAGAAACGCGGAGGTATCTTCCGCGTCGAACTTCTTGAACGGCGCGAGCTGCCAGAGCACGGGACCGAGCTTTTCGCCGAGCTCCGCGATCCCGGACTTGAAGAACCACTCGACGGCGCCGCCCGCCTCGCCAAGCTTCTTGGCGTTGACGACCGCGCGGTGGCCCTTCACCGCGAAGACGAAATCCTCCGGCGTTTCGTCGCGCCATTTGGCGAAGCTCTTCGGGCCTTGGCTGCGATAGAAGGTGCCGTTGATCTCGATTGAGGTCAGCCGCCGGCTCGCGTGCTCAAGCTCACGCTTCGCCGGCAGCTTCTCCGGATAGAAAACGCCGCGCCAAGGCGCGAAGGTCCATCCCCCGATACCGACGCGAACTGTGCCGCCCGCGTCCCCCTTCGCCATCGGAGCCTCGATCTATTTGGGCGGAGTGTAGGCGATCTTCTTCGCCTTCTTCATGGCCGCGACCGCTTCCTTCGGGGGGATCAGGACGGTGGTCTTGTAGTGCGACAGCGCGCCGCCCGAAACGGTGGCGAGGCCGGCCGCGACGGCCGCCTCGTTGCTCGGCGCCTCGACGATCGCGACGACGTCGAAGTCGCCGAAGGCGAGGAAAAATGAGTGCAGCTTGCCGCCAAGCGACTCGATCATCTTGCGCACCACTTCGCTGCGATCGTGCGGCCGGGCGATCAGAGCCTTGGCGGCCGTTTCCTTGTAGGACGCCTGGATCATGTAAAAGGGCATGCGCTTCCTCCTTTGTCGCCGCGTTTCAACGCGACGGGCGGAAAGCATAGCGGATTTTCGTCCGCGCGGCGCAAACTACGCGGCCACCTCGCGTTTCACCGGAGCCGCCCATTTCGTCATGGTCGACGCGGCGCGAGCGTATTGCAGCGGCGGCGTGAACTCCGCGCCGAGCGCCGCGGCTGCCCGCCACGGCCAGCGCGGATCGGCGAGGATGGCGCGGGCGAGCGCCACCACGTCGGCTTTCCCTTCCTTGACGATCGCCTCCGCCTGATCCGGCTCGGTGATCAGCCCGACGGCGCGCGTCACGATTTTCGCCTCGCGGCGAACCTTCTCCGCGAGCGGCACCTGGTAAAGCGGTGCAAGCGGGATCTGCGCCTTGGAAAAATTGCCGCCGGATGAGGCGCAGACATAGCCGACGCCCGCCTCCTTCAAGGCGCGCGCCACGACGACAGCCTCGTCGAGCGAGAATCCGCCATTCGTCCATTCGCTCGCTGAAAGCCGCGTGCCGACCAGCATGCGCTTCGGCAGCGCGGCGCGCACGGTGCGCGCGACCTCCAGGATCAGCCGCATGCGGTTCTGAAGCGGCCCGCCATATTCGTCGTCACGCTTGTTTGAAAGCGGCGAGAGGAATTCGTGCATCAGATAGCCGTGCGCGCCATGCAGCTCGACGTAGTCGAAGCCGGCGCGCTCGGCGCGCTTTGCAGCTTGCGCGAAGCTCTCGACCAGCCGCGCGATGCCGTCCAGATCAAGCGCCGTCGGCACGTTCCAGCCTTGGTCGAAGGGGATCGCCGAGGGGCCGACCGTCTGCCACGCATCCTCGCCCGATTGCAGCGGCCCGCCGCCCTCCCAGGGCAAGCGGTTCGAGGCTTTCCTGCCGGCATGCGCGAGCTGGATGCCGAAGCGGGTGCCCTGTGGTGCGACTCTTCGCGCGGCATCAAGGATGCGCCTCGCGGCCGCCTCGTTCTCGTCCGAATAGAGCCCGAGGCAGCCATGCGTGATGCGCCCGCGCCGCTCCACCGCCGTCGCCTCGATGGTCACCATGCCGGCGCCGGACATCGCGAGCGTCATCCAGTGCTGCATGTGCCAGTCGGTGGCCGCGCCGTCGGCCGCCGAATACTGGCACATCGGCGCGACGGCGACGCGATTGGGGAAGGCCAATCCGCCGATCTCGATCGGCGAGAAAAGATGCGCGGTCATGGAGGCTCCGGGAACGGCAGGCTGGGGGCCGGCTGAGGACGGGAAGAGATGAGGACGGGAAGAGATATGGCATGCCGCGCCCTTCCGGCAAGGACCGCATGGACTTGTCAGGAGGCTGCTCTTAGAATTTGACGAAGGTGCTTGGAAGGCACAACTGATCCCCGACATGTCCGAAGACCGCATTCAGCGTCGCCTCGCGGCGATCCTGGCCGCCGACGTAGTCGGCTACAGCCGGCTCATGGAGCGCGACGAGGCGAACACGCTCGCGACGCTGAAGACGCGGCGCAAGGACATATTCGAGCCGCTCGTCGCCCGCCACCATGGCCGCGTCTTCAAGGAGATCGGCGACGCGCTTTTGGTGGAGTTCGGCAGCGCCGTCAGCGCCGTCGAATGCGCCGCCGACGTGCAGCAGGCCATGGCCGCCGCCAACGACGCCCTGCCGGAACCGCAACGGATGGTGCTGCGCATCGGCATCAATCTCGGCGACGTGATGATCGAGGGAAACGACCTTTACGGCGACGGGGTCAATGTCGCGGCGCGCCTGGAAGGGTTGGCGGAACCGGGCGGCGTGGCGATCTCCGACAGCGTGCACGAACACGTGCACGGGCGCATCGCCGTCGATTTCGTCGACCGCGGCCGGCACGAGGTGAAGAACATCGCACGGCCGGTGCACGTGTGGGCCTGGGCGCCGGGTCTGAACGGAGCGAACGCGCTCGCCGCGTCCGCGACGCAACCGCCGCCGGTTCCCGACAAGCCGTCGATTGCCGTGCTGCCGTTCGACAACATGTCGGGCGATCCGGAGCAGGGCTATTTCGCCGACGGCATCACCGAAGATATCATCACTGACCTCTCGAAGGTCTCCGGGCTCTTCGTCATCGCGCGCAACTCCTCCTTCGCCTACAAGGGCAAAGCACCCGACATCCGGCAGGTGAGCCGCGAGCTCGGCGTCCGTTACGTGCTCGAGGGCAGCATCAGGCGCGCCGCAAGCCGTATCCGCATCAACGCACAGATGATCGACGGCACGACCGGCGGGCATCTTTGGGCCGAGCGCTACGACCGCGACATCTCCGACATCTTCGAGGTCCAGGACGAAGTGACGCGCACCATCGTCGGGGCGCTCAAGGTGAAGCTGACGCCCAACGAGGAGGCACTGCGCGGGAGCCGCAGCAAGATCAAGCCGGAGGTCTACGATTTGATCGTGCGCGCCCGCCAGGTCGCGCTGCGACTGCGCCCGGAATCGGCACGGGAGGCGCGCGCCATTCTGGAGCGCGTGATCGCGCTCGATCCAAGCGTGGCGATCGCCTATGCGCGGCTCGCCATCACCACCTTCGCCGAGTTCGCCAATCGGTGGAACGACGCGACGCCGGAAAATCTGACGCGCGCTCTGGCGCTCGCGCAGAAGGCGATCGACATCGACGAAACGGAGCCGCAGGGCTACATCGCGCTCGCGCTCGTGTTCTCATGGATGCGGCGGCTCGACGAAGCGGAGCGCGCGGCGGAGCGGGCGCTCGCGCTCGATCCGAACTCTGCCGACGCCTATACCGGGCTCGGCAACGTGCGCGAATTCGAGGGCCGCTCCGAAGATGCCGTCGCGCTCTACACGCAGGCCTACAGGCTCGACCCGCAATGGGACATGGCGCTGCATTTCCTCGGGCGCTCGCTGCTTCAGCTCGACCGCTTCGACGAGGCGGAGACGGCCTTCAAGCGCCGCCTGACATTCGCGCCGCACTCCGACATGTCGCGGTTCTATCTGGCCTGCGTCTATGCGCGCTCCGGTCGCCCCGACGACGCAAAGCGGGTCTGGCGCGAGATCCTGGAAATCAATCCGACCTTCTCCGCCGAGCATGTCGGCAACGTGCTGCCCTACCGCGACCCGACCGTCGTCCCAGGCCTGCTTCAGTCGCTGAAAGAGGCGGGGATCGAATTCTGAGCCGGCGCGTCCCGTCTCGGTTTCAAAGCGCCTTGTAGAAGAAGCTCACGTTCTCGCGCCGGCTGTTGTCCGCGCGCATCGCATAACCGGGGACCTCGCCGTATTTCGTCCAGCCGAGCCGCATGTAGAGGCGGTCGGCAGCGCTGCCGACCTCGGTGTCGAGCGTGAGCAGCGTGCGCCCGATGCGGCGCGCTTCGTCTTCCGCCGCGCGCATCAAGGCGGCGCCGAGTCCCTTCCGCCGCGCGCGGCTGTGCACGAGAAGCTTGGCGACGTCGGCGCGGAACGTCTGGTTCTCCTGCGGCGGCAGGATGAGCTGCACTGTCCCGTCGAGGCGACCGTCTCGCTTCCGCGCCGAAGATCAAGCGCTCGCCGCGCGCGTGGCTCGCGAGCGCGCCCTCCCACCATTTTTCCGCCTTCGCGCGCGTCATCGGCCAGACGAAATTTACCGACGCGCCGTTTTCGACCGCGTCGACGAGAAGATCGACCAGCCCGGCGCGTTTCGCCTCAGCCTCCTCCGGAGAGAGCAGCGAAATAGCGTGCGCGATCATGGCGGCGGCTCCGAGTTCAGAATGACGGCGTAGCGGGCGGGCTTGCGGCTCGTGTTGCGGAAAGTGTTGCCCGCCCCCACCGGGAGATAGAGGCAGTCGCCGGCGGCGAGACGATGAATGACACCCGCCAACTCGACCGCGATCGCGCCCCTCAGCACCCAGACGTGCTGGTCGGCAGCGCGGCGGCTCTTGTCGAAAGAGACCTCGGCGCCGGCTGGGAAATCGATCTCCACGATCCGGACCGGCGATCCGCTTCCCGCCGGCGCGATCTCGCGCCGGACGTAGCCGCTCGAAGGGTCGCGCCATATCGGCTGATCGGCGCGGCGAAGCAGCGGCGAAGCCGCGTCGCGCGCGAAGAGTGCCGACAGGCTGAGGCCGAGCCCGGCGCAGAGCTTGTCAAGCACGACGGCGCTCGCGTGCACCTCGCCGCGCTCGATGCGCGAGATCATGGCGCGGCTGACGCCGGTCTTCTCCGCCATTTCATCGAGCGTGAGCCTCAGCGCCGCGCGCCGCTCGGCGACGCGCCGCCCGATCAGCCGAAGCAGAGCATTTTCCTGGTCCACGATAAGAGAATTTCATCTCCTATCGTGGAGTCAAG
>CAVRGJ010000018.1:0-112118 GCA_963720705.1 uncultured Alphaproteobacteria bacterium | reverse complement strand
AGGCAGGCGAGAGAGATGATTCCGGAGCATATGAGTGCCAGTGACATCGACACGAAGGGACCGAACCACCAGCGTCCGGAGAGAATCTCGTCGAACGAGAACAATAGATGATCGTACCAACGCGCGAGCCCAATTATACTAATAAGTAGGAACAGCGAGAAAAGCATCGTGAGGTGAATAATCAGAATGTTTATTACAAATCTTGCTTTGTCCAAATTCCCAAAGCGAAGATAGACAATAAGAAACGAGATCAAATAGAGAGCGAAGCCTGATATTACAACCGGCAACAAATCTGCCGTAAGGCTGGCGGGCTTGTCGGGCTTCTGATAGGCGAAATTCGCTGCGATAATGAGGACGCCGAGGATGATCGTCTTCTGGAGACCGGCTACGAACTGCTCGTTCAGCTCCCTTCTCTCTTTGCTTCCGTCGCGCGCAAATGTGAAGTAAGGCAGACTGTCGATCCAGAGCCGAAAGTTAAATATGCTTTGAATGAATTTGACCAACTCATCCATCGCGTGCGCCTATGGTGACGTCTATCGGGGTTATGTTGTACACAACTGGGAATATGCGTATGTGGGCACGTACGATTTCAGGCAGGAAGCCGCCCATCCTGAACTTTCTGACGTCAGCGCCACTGCCGATTTGTAGCCGGTATATCTTCGAAACCCGTATGAGGCGTTCGGGCGCCTCCCCCGGAGGGTCCCTGAATTGGAACAGTTGCCGAAGCCTTTGATCGTGAGTGTAGAGGGGGTCCGCACCAGGAATGTCCAATCGGACGTGATACTTGTTTCTGATGATGCGATCAGAGGGAAGGTAGACATCGTCACTGCCGTCGTGAAAGGCGACGAAATCCTGAAGAGGCACAAACTGTGAGTCGTCCGACGGATCTGCATCGACGTTCGGCAGATTGTTACTTATGAAGGCGCGCTCGGACGCGGAGCCGGCGTTCCCATCCGAGGATCCGAATGGAATTGAAGACAAAGGCGACTTGCGCTCCCGATGGGCCATGCCGGGTATCGACCAGCGTGTAGAAGTAGATCGGGTCCGACAGCGGATGGTCGGGGTAGACGTCTCCCGATTTCGCAACTTTGACCGATTGGTCGCTGAAGAGCGCGTACCAAACGCCTGGGACGCCCTCGCTCAGGAGCTGCTGCTCGAAGTCCTGAGGCGGGTCCGTGCCGTCGGCGCGGACACTGTCTGGCGCTGCTGCGGCGAGTAGGGTGACCGCCCCACTTGCGGCCACACGTAGCAGCATCCGTCTCGAGACCGGCCCCGACAGCAGCGACATGCGCCCTCCGTAGCCGGCTGAATGGCACGGATCGGGCTTTTTCGTCAACCATAGGTTAAATTGCTAATAAATGCAATTAAATGTTGAATCTGGAAATTAGATTGCAGGCGCGCCGCCGCGAGGGTGGTGGCAGGCGGCGCATGGGACAATGCCAAGAAATACATCGAGGACGGACACTACGGCGGCAAGGGCTCGGAAGCGCATAAGGCGGCGGTGACCGGCGACACGGTCGGCGACCCCTACAAGGACACGGCCGGTCCGGCGGTGAACCCGATGATCAAGATCACCAACATTGTGGCGCTCTTGCTTCTCGCCGTGCTCGCGCACTAGCCGGGCAGATGCCCGGAAGCCGCGCCAGGTAGGCGCGACTTCACGTCCGCCCGAAATTTTCCGAGCTTACTGCCCCGGCGCCTTGCCTGGGATGTTCGGGCCGACGCCGGTCGCGGAGAAGAGCTGCGAGAGGAACGAGACGTCCTTGCCGCCGGTCGGCGTCGTACGCGTGACGAGGTCGACGATCACGCCGTCCTTCAGCCCGTAATTGGCGACCCGCTCGACCTGGCTGTTCTGGTCGAAATAGATGGCAAGCACGGTCTGATCGATGACGTGGGAGTTCAGGAAGGCGACCGGCCGGCTGGTCTTCTGCGAAATGTAATAGAACACCTCGCCGCCGAAATCGGCTGTCGTGGTGGGCGTGCCGAGCGTCAGGAGCACCTGCTCGCGCGGCGCCCCGACATGCACCTGCTCGAGCGACGATTCGGAGGGCACGTAGCCCCGCGTCAGCGTTTCGCCGATGCAGCCGGTGAGCGCGAGGGTGGCGACAAGCGCGACCGCGGCCCCTTGGAAATTGCGTGCCCGCATCGGTTCCTTCCTTTCGCGGCTTGCTAGCCGCGTCGCCGGCCCTTTGCAATGGCGGCCGGCATCGCGCGCGTGTATGGCGGTGATGAGGCGAAGGGGCGGAGGATGCTCTTTTCGAAGGCGCGGCGAAGCGAGCGGGAGGCGGCGGAGCGGGTCTATTGCGCCGCGCTTGCCGCTGCGCGGCAGCCGCATTTCTACCTGCGGTGCGGAATCCCAGACACTTTGCAGGGGCGCTTCGAGATGGTGACCCTGAGCCTCTTCCCCGTTCTCCACCGGTTGATGCACGACCCAGGCGACGATCCGGCGCTGGCGCGGCGCGTGGCCGAGAGCCTGGTCGAGCACATGGACGATGCGCTCCGCGAGGTCGGCGTCAGCGATACGCGTGTGCCAAAGAGGATGAAGACGCTCTACGGCTCGTTCGCCGGCAGGGTCTCCGCCTACAAGCAGGCGCTCGGTGAAGGCGAGGAAGCCCTCAGCGCGGCAATCGCGCGAAACGTCTTTCCCGACGGCGCCGACGAACGCCATGTGCATGCGCTCGCCTCGTATCTAAGCGCCGCGGTTCGTGCGATGCAGGCGGCGGATCTTGACGCGGTCAGGCGCGGCTCTCTGCCGTTTCCGGAAATCGAGGCCCGGGAGCGAGGAGAATGAGCGCAGCGCCCTTCTCGCGTGTGGTGCGGGTTGAGCGCGTGCCGCCGGGCGGAAAGCACTTTCACATCGAGGCGAACGAGAGCGAGCGGCGGGCGATCGCCGAGGCGCTCGGCATCCTCGGAGTGTCCGCACTTTCGGCGGAGATCGACGTCCGCCGGCTCGCCGATGCTGCGGTCGGGGTAAGCGGCACGCTCGCAGCCTCAGTCGTGCAGACAGACGTGGTGACGCTTGAGCCGCTCGCGCAGGAGGTCATGGAGGATATTGACGTTGCGCTTTTGCCGGCCGAGTCGCGACGCAGGCGCGACAGACGGGGGGAGGATGAGGAACAGCCGGCCGACGCGCGCGATGTCTACGAGAACGGTGAGATCGATCTCGGCGCGATTGCGGTCGAGCATCTGGCGCTCGGGCTCGATCCTTATCCCCGCGCGCCCGGGGTCGCGTTTCCGGGCCATATCGAGGATGATCCGAGCCTCGGCGACTCGCCGTTTCAGGCTCTGAAGCGCCTCAAGCGCGACCAGGAATAGAAAGCGGGCGGTTCTATGCTTGCCATGCAGGGTGCAAGAGCTATGTTCCGGCCTCCCGCGCGAGAAACGACCGCTTAATGTCTCAGACGATAACGATTTCCCTCGACGCGATGGGGGGCGACGCTGCACCGGACGCCGTGATCGGGGGCGCGGCCATCGCAATCGATCGGCGGCCCGACCTTCGTTTCCTGATCTACGGCGACGAGGCGGTGGTGCGCCCGGTGCTCAACGCCAACGCACGCGTCAGCGAGAAATCCGAGCTCCGCCATTGCAGCGTGAGCGTGCAGATGGACGACAAGCCGAGCCAGGCATTGCGGAAGGGTCGCTGGAAGTCGTCCATGTGGCGGACGATCGAGGCGGTGCGCGACCGCGAAGCCGGCGCCGCCGTCTCCGCCGGCAACACCGGGGCGCTGATGGCGATGGCCAAGTTCTGCCTGAAGCCGCTTCCCGGAATCGAGCGGCCGGCGATCGCCGCCATCTGGCCGACGACCCGCGGCGAGAGCATCGTGCTCGACGTCGGCGCGACGATCGGGGCCGATGCCGGCATGCTCGTCGACTTCGCGGTGATGGGCGCTGCCATGGCGCGCTCGGTCTTCGGCCTCGACCGGCCGACCGTCGGACTGCTCAATGTCGGCGTCGAAGAGATCAAGGGCGTGGAGGAGGTGCGCGACGCCGGCCGCATGCTTCGCGCCTTGGACCATCCGGGATTTGAGTACCACGGCTTCGTGGAGGGCGACGACCTTGGCAAAGGCACCGTCGACGTCGCGGTCACTGAAGGGTTTGCCGGCAATATCGCGCTCAAGACCGCGGAGGGGACCGCGCGCCAGATGGCCGAGTATCTACGCTCCGCAATGGGCCGCACCTGGGCGTCACGGCTCGGCTACCTGCTCGCAGGCTCGGCCTTCAGGTTGCTTCGGGAGAAGATGGATCCGCGCAAGGTCAACGGCGGCGTCTTCCTCGGGCTGAACGGCGTCGTCATCAAGTCGCACGGCGGCACCGATGCCGAAGGCTTCGCGAGCGCGATCGACCTTGCCCGCGAGATGGCGCGGAACGATCTCGTCCGCATTATCGCGCAGGACCGCGCGCTCGGCGCCGGCACGGCCGCACCGCAACGGGTGGCGGCGGCTTCTGCATGATCCGTTCGGTCGTCCGCGGGATCGGAAGCTACCTTCCTGCCAAAATCCTGACCAATGCCGACCTCGAGACGATGGTCGACACTTCAGACGACTGGATCGTGCAGCGGACCGGAATTCGCGAGCGCCATATCGCGGCGGAGGGCGAGGTCACGTCGGACCTGGCAACTGCTGCGGCGCGCGCAGCACTTGCGGACGCCGAGATTGCCGCCTCCGACATCGACCTCGTCTTGCTCGCCACGTCGACGCCCGACAACACATTTCCGGCGAGCGCCGTCACCGTGCAGGATAATCTCGGCATCCGCGAGGGCGCCGCGTTCGACCTGCAAGCGGTCTGCACCGGCTTCGTCTATGCGCTGTCGACTGCCGATGCGATGTTGAAGGCCGGACACGGCAAGCGCGCCCTCGTCATCGGCGCGGAGACCTTCTCGCGCATCCTCGATTGGAGCGACCGGACAACGTGCGTCCTCTTCGGCGACGGCGCCGGCGCGATCGTGCTCGAAGCAGAGGAGGGGACAGGCGAGTTCTCCGACCGCGGGCTTCTCACCTCGCACCTGCGCTCGGACGGGAGCCACAAGACGAAACTTTACGTCGATGGCGGGCCGTCGGCGACCGGCACGGTCGGCCACGTCCGCATGGAGGGGCGCGAGGTCTTCAAGCACGCGGTCGGGATGATCTCCGACGTGATCAACGCCGCCTTTGCCGCGACCGGCACCACGGCCGACGACATCGACTGGTTCGTGCCGCACCAGGCCAACCAGCGCATCATCGACGCAAGCGCGAAAAAGCTCGGTATTGCCGCCGAAAAGGTCGTTTCGACGGTCGCGCTGCACGGCAATACCTCGGCGGCCTCAATCCCGCTCGCGCTTCACGTCGCCATCGCCGACGGGCGCATCCGGCGGGGCAACCTCGTCATGCTCGAGGCGATGGGAGGGGGGTTTACCTGGGGCTCGGCGCTCGTTCGCTGGTGATTCGCCGATGTTGACCCGGATGGTCGGGCCGCATAGGCTAAGTCCCCTTATTATAATCCATTCCCAGATTATACGGTGCGGGCGGCGATGGGGGGCAAGACGGTAACGCGGGCGGATTTGGCCGAAGCGGTGTTTCGGCGGCTCGGCCTATCACGGACCGAATCCGCAAGCATGGTCGAGATGGTTCTCAAGGAGATTTCCGACGCCATCGTCTCCGGCGAGACCGTAAAACTATCGTCATTCGGGTCCTTCATGATCCGCGACAAGGGGTTGCGGGTCGGCAGGAATCCGAAAACGGGGCGCGAGGTTCCAATTCCGCCGCGCCGCGTGACGGTCTTCAAGCCGAGCAACATCATGAAGAGCCGCATCAACGAGGGCCTGTCGGGCGGCGCGATGCGTTCGGAGGAGGCCGCGGAGTAGCGGCAAGAGGCGGCGTCCCATGAAAGCGCCAGACGCTTTCCGTACCATCAGCGAAGTCGCGCAGGAACTCGACCTGCCGCAGCACGTGTTGCGGTTCTGGGAGACGCGCTTCGCGCAGATCAAGCCGATGAAGCGCGGCGGCGGGCGCCGCTACTATCGGCCGGAAGACGTCGATCTGCTGCGCGGCGTCCGTCTTCTGCTCTACGGCGAGGGCTTCACCATCCGCGGCGTGCAGCGCCTCCTGAAGGAAAAGGGCGTCAGCTTCGTCGTGGAGGTGGGGCAGACGGGCTCGGTTCAGACCGTGACGGCGGCCGAGCCGGAGGACGAGGAAATCGTCGCCGCGCCGCGTCCCTCCAGGCGCGCTCCCGAGCCTGCTCCCGCCGCACCGGCGCGGCCGCAAGTCGAAGCGGCGCCTGCGCCAACGGGAGAAGCGACCGTCTTCAAGCTGGCGCCGGATCGGCGCCGGCGGATGGAGATGGCGCTCTCCGATCTGCTCGAGGCGAAGAGACTGCTCGAACAGGTGCAGTAGGACGCGCGGCGCTCGTTCAAGCCGCTGCCGCATCGGCCGCATGGGCCAGCCGCGCTTTCGCGGCGCTGACCGGCTCTGTCAGGGATTTGCAAGCTTTCGCGTGCTTAACGAGCACGCTAGGTCAATCGCCATGTTCCACCGCCTGCCGCTCTTTGCTTTCGTCGCCGCGTCGCTCGCGATCGTTCCGACGATCGCGCTGCGTGCCGATGACGGCCCGCATGCCGGCGCGGAAGACCTCGACAACGATTCCGACTACGATCGGGCCCGCGATCTTCTCGAGCGCGGCGAGATCAACCCGCTGAGCGAGATCATGTCCCGCTTGTCGGGCGAGCATCCGGGTGAAATCGTGGGGATCTCGCTTGCCCAGGTTCACGAACGCTGGGTCTACAAGTTCAAAATTCTCTCCGCGGACGGACGCCTGCAGGAGCTTAGCGTCGACGCGAAGAGCATGGACGTCATTCACGAGGGGGGCGATTGAGAATACTCCTCGCCGAAGACGAGCCGCGTGTCGCCGCGGACATCACCGCGGCTCTTGAGCGATCCGGCTACGTTGTCGACCGCGTCGCCGACGGGGAGGCGGCCTGGTTCCACGGAGATACGGAGGAATACGACGCCGCTGTCCTCGACCTCGGGCTGCCGAAGCTCGACGGGCTCGCGGTGCTGAAACGCTGGCGTGCCAACGGACGCCGCTTTCCGGTCGTCGTGCTGACGGCGCGCGGCGCCTGGACCGAGCGGGTCGAGGGCATCGACGCCGGCGCCGACGACTACCTGCCGAAGCCGTTCGAGATGGATGAACTGGTGGCGCGGTTGAGAGCCGTTCTCAGGCGGACCGTCGGTCACGGCTCGCCGGTGCTGACCTCCGGTGAGGTTACCTTGGACACGCGCAAGATGAGCATCACCGTGCGCGGCGTTCCGATCCAGCTCTCGCCGCTCGAATACCGGCTGCTCTCCTATCTGATGCACCACGCCGGGCGGGTGATCCCGGTCACCGAGCTTGCCGATCATCTCTACGATCTCGACCACGACCGCGACAGCAATGCGGTAGAGGTCGTTGTCGCGCGGCTTCGCCGCAAGCTCGGCACCAATCTCGTCGAGACACGGCGCGGCTTCGGCTATTCGGTGCCCGGCAACGCGCCGTGAGGCCTGGCTCGATCCGATTTCGCCTGCTCGTTGCCGCGGTGATTGGAGTGGTGGCGGCGCTCGCCGCCGCCGAATTCGGCCTGAGCTATCTGTTCGAGCGCCACGTCGAGCGGCGCATCGACGCCGAGCTCACCGTTCATGCGCAGCAGCTCATCGCGGGCATCGCGGTCGTCAATGGCGAGGTGACGGTCGCTGAGCCCCCGACGGAGCCGCGCTTCAACCGGCCGCTCTCCGGCCTCTATTGGCAGGTGGAATCGCTCGACGGGCGCGTGCTGCATCGCTCCCGCTCGCTTTGGGACTCGACGATCTCCGTCGCACGCGATCCGCAGGGAGATGCGAGCGCCACGCTGCAGGAAGTTGCCGGGCCGGAGAAGTCGCTGCTCCGTGCCGTCGTGCGCAACGTCAAGATCGCCGGCCCGACCGGGGAGACGGCGTTCCGTGTCATCGTCGCGATCGACCATCGCGACATCACCGCCGCGACCGACGCCTTCGCCGCCGACGCCATCCCGTCGCTCGTCGTGCTTGCGATCCTTTTGATTGCTGCGCTGTGGCTGCAGATCACGGTCGGCCTCGCGCCGCTTGCGCGGCTTCGAAGCGGCGTCGCCGACATCATCTCCGGCAGAGCGACGCGGCTTTCCACGGAAGTGCCAACCGAAGTCGGGCCGCTCGTCGCCGAGATCAACAGCCTGCTTGGCGCGCGCGAGCAGGCCATCGCCAAGGCGCGCTCGCATGCGGCCGATCTCGCGCACGGGATGAAGACGCCGCTGCAGGTGCTCGCCGCCGACGTGCGCACTTTGCGCGAAAAGGGCGAAGCGCAGATCGCCGACGAGATCGATCAGGTCGCGACGACGCTGAAGCATCACGTCGAACGCGAGCTGGCACGCGCGAGGATCGGCGCCGCCGCGATGTCGGACGCGGCCTTGACGAACTTGCGCGACGCAGCGGTGCGCGTGGTCGGCGTCGTCGAGCGGACGCCGCGCGGCAGGGAGCTCGCCTTCGTTGTCGACGTGCCGGCGGCGATGACGGTCGCCGTCGACGAAGCCGACCTGATCGAGGTGCTCGGCAATCTCGTCGAGAACGCCTGCCGCTTCGCCAAAAAGCGCGTCGCGATCGGCGCACAGGACACGAGCGACCAAATCGAGATCGCGGTCGTCGACGACGGCCCAGGTATTCCCGAGGCACAGCGCGCGCTGGTGCTTCGGCGCGGCATCCGGCTTGACCTCCGATCGGAGGGGAGCGGGCTCGGCCTCTCCATCGTGGCGGAAACGGCGGAAGCCTACGGCGGCTCGTTCCGCCTCGAAGACGCGGCGCCCGGCCTTCGCGCCGTCGTCACGATCCCACGGAGAAGGGGGTGAGGGCTCGGCAAGTAATTGGAAAATGGTCGGAGCGAGAGGATTCGAACCTCCGACCCCCTGAACCCCATTCAGGTGCGCTACCAGACTGCGCCACGCTCCGACGGCGCGGACTATAGTGAGCGCCGCCTAGCGGTTCAATGGCGCGGAAAGCGCCGGCGGTCGCGCCCGTATGTGCAGCGCCGACAGCCGCTTCTGCGTCGCGGCCTTGTCTGCAGCGATGGCGCCCCAGAGGATTCCGAGCAGGAGGTAGAGGTGGCGCCAGTGGTCGATGTCGATCACCGTCGCCATCAGGATGTGGCCGAAGAAGACGATGTAGGCGATCTGGATCACCGGCTGCAGCGGACTTGTGCGGAACACGAGCGGGAAGGCGGCGGCGAGCGTCCACAGCACCAGCGTCAGGTAGGACGCGAAGCCGAGCCAGCCGTAGGTCGTCAGCGTCTTCAGCCAGATGTCGTGCTCGTCCTCGCGGAACTGACGGCCGAACTCCAGCGCGCCGATGCCGAGCGGACGGTCGAGCATCATGTTGAAGCCGATCGCGTGACGCTGGAAGCGCCCGAGATGACCGGAATCGTAGTTCTGCTCGATATGCGCGCGGTCGTCGAAGAGCGCCGACACCGCCGGGACCGAGAGCGCGGCGCCGATCAGGATACCGATCAACACCAGCCCGACGGCCCCGAGCGCGATGAAGCGCATGCGTGCCTTGAAGCTCCGCTCCATGACGAAGAGGAGTCCGCCGACCAGTATCGTGGCGATGAAGGTGAGGCCCCAGGTGGCGCGCGAAAACGAGAAGAAGATGCCTGCGAAGACGACGAGCGCAAGCATACCGCTTCCGATCGCCTTGATCAGCGGCTGCGTCAGCGTGCGGCGCACGAGCACGACGAAGGGGAAGATCAGAAACGGGCCGAAGACGTTCGGATCCTGGAAGCCGCCGGTGGCGCGGCCATACTTGGTGAAGAGTTCGCCGGTCAGGCCGAAATAGCCGATGACGCCGAGGATCGTCGTGAAGAACGCGGCTGCGATCCAGGCGCTGACGATGGTGTCGAGGCGTGAGCGGTCCTGGGCGATCAGCGAGGCGTAGAAGCACGAGCTGAATGCCAGGAACGCCGTCACCGCATAGTAGGTCGGCTGCGTGGAGAAATTCTTCGCCTGCGTCATCGCAATGACGCCGCCGGCGATGAAAAGCATCATCAGCACGACAAGCGGGCTTATGGCGCGCGGAATCGGCAGGCCGAGGAGCAGCCATCCCGGGATCAGCAGTGCGAGGAAGAGCTCGTAGGGCGCCGGCTCGAAGATGACGAAGCCGCCGAGGAATACCGCCAGCCACAACAGGCCGCGGGCGATCGTCCTGGTCGGCAGTCCCGTCGGTCGTGCGCCGAGCTCCTCGCTCGCCACCCAACTCACGGTCAAAAGGCGTTCTCCGTGTTGAACAGTCGGAACGGTGTCAGCGCCAGGATGTAGAGGTCAAAGATGACCGACCAGTTTTCAATGTAGTAAAGATCGTGCTCAACGCGCCGCTCGAGCTTTTCCGGCGTATCGGTCTCCCCGCGCCATCCGCTGACCTGCGCCCAGCCGGTAATGCCGGGCTTCACGCGGTGGCGGGCGAAATAGCCGTCGACGACCTGCTCGTAGAGGCGGTCGGCGGCCTTCGCCTGGAGCGCATGCGGGCGCGGGCCGACCAGCGAAAGGTTGCCCATGATCGCAACGTTGATGAGCTGCGGAAGCTCGTCGAGGCTGGTCTTGCGGATGAAGCGGCCGGCGCGGGTGATGCGCGGATCGTCGCGGGTTGCGAGTTTGGCGGCGTTCTGGTCCGTCATGTTCGTGTACATGGAGCGGAACTTGAACACCTCGATCAGCTCGTTGTTGAAGCCGTAGCGCTTCTGCCGGAACAACACCGGGCCGCGGCTGTCGAGCTTGATGGCGAGCGCGACGGCGAGCATGACCGGCGTGAAGAACATGAGCAGGATGCTGCCGACGACGCGGTCGAAGCAGGCCTTTGCGACTCTGTTCCAGTCGGCGATCGGCTTGTCGTAAAGATCGAGGAAGGGGACGGAGCCGACATAGGAATAAGAGCGGGGGCGGAAGCGCAACCGGCTCGACCCGGCCGAAAGGCGGATATCGACCGGCAACACCCAAAGGATTTTCAAGAGCTTCACGAGGCGCTCTTCCGCGGCCATCGGCAGCGCCACGATCAGCATATCGATCTCGGCCTGGCGTCCGAACTCCAAGAGCTCGTCGATGCGGCCAAGCTTTGGCAGACCCTCAGCAAGCGCCGGTACGCGGGAGCTCTCGCGATCGTCGAAGACGCCGCAGATGCGGATGTCGTTGGTCGGCTCGGCGCGCAGCGCGTGGATGAGCTCGACCGCCTCGGCACCGCCGCCGACAAGCACGGCGCGGCGTTCGACCACGCCGGCGGCCCGCCATCTTACGATCAGCCTGTCGAATGTCGCGCGCAGCGCGGTCAGCAGGACGAGGCCGCCGAGGAACCAGCTTGCCAGCCAGACGCGCGAGAACTCTTCGCCCATCTTCATGAAGAACAGGATGAGCGTGAAGCAGCCGAAGACCGCGGCCCAGATGCTGACCCCGCGGCCGATTTCGATTGCCGTGCGGCGATAATCTCCGAGACCGTAGCCGTTGAAGGTGCCGATCAGGAGTACGGTCGCCGCCGGAAGCAGGAGCGAAGCGAGAATGTATCCGAAGTCTCCGGCGTCGCGCGGGTCGACATAGGCGGTGGCGATCACGAAGCTCAGGATCGCAAGGCCGGCGAAATCGGCGAGGCGAGCGAGCCCTGAAAGGATGCCGGGCGTGACGACACGGTGCTTGAGCGTTGCGGCGACTTGCGCGGCGGCGACGTTAAGCGGGGTGCGGCCCGGTGCATAGGGAACTGCCGGCGCGGCGATTACGCCGTCCGCGCCGAACGATCCGCTCGTTTCAACGATAGCCATGGCCTCGGGCCCGCCTCAAATGCCCAGCGACTGGGTGACTCCGGGGGCGCAAGGAATCAAATTTATCCAACCCTTAAGGTTACCGCCGTACCTAGAAGAGGCTCTCGCGGACATAGACCGTGTCACCGGGCCGGATCGGCTCGATGACCTGAATGCGCAACTCGTAGAGCTTTCCCTTGATCGTGCGGCTCAGCCTGACGACGCGCTTGTTGGCGCGGTCGGTGAAGCCGCCGGCGACCGCCACGGCGGTCTCCGCGGTGATACCGGGCACGTAGGGATATTGACCGGGGTTGTTGACCTCGCCGAGCACGAAGAACGGCCGGTAGGTGGCGACCTCCACGGTCACGTTGGGGTCGCGCAGATAGCTCGTCGCAAGCCGCCCCTCGATTCGATGCGCAAGCTCGTCGACCGTCGAATTGCTTACCGCCACGTCGCCGATCAACGGGAACGAGATATCCCCCGTCTGGTCGACCTCGTAAATATTGGTGAGACTCGGCTGGTCGTAGACCACGATTCGCAGCCGGTCGCCCGGCCCGAGCAGATACGGCCCGGAGCCGACTGTCGCCGGCTCCACGAGCGGCGCGCGATCGCTGCAGGCGGCGAGCGAGGCGGCCAGGCCCGCGAGCAACAGTAGAGCGAGAAAACGCAAGCGAATCATAGGGTTCATCCGGAGAGCCGAGAGTCGAGGCTGGGCATCCAGGCGGTATTCCTGTGGTTAACGCGCGGCTAATCCTGATTAACGATAGTTGCCGAGCGTTAACGTCCCCCTAACCATGACTCGGTCTAGTCTCCGGCCGGATTTTCGGAGCACCGGAATGGCGCAGATTGGTGAGACGGAGCTCGACCTCCGCGCTTTGTCGCATGCGCTTTGGCACCGCGCCTGGCTCTTTGCAGGGCTCGCGGTTTGCGTTGCGATCGGCACCTATGTCGGCCTGAGCTTCGTCACGCCGACCTATACGGCGGATACGCGGATCCTCATCGAACAGCGCGAATCACCGCTGACCCGCCCGCGCGATCAAACGACCGACACCACCTCGGATTTTGACGAATCGGCGATCCAGAGCCAGGTCGAGGTCTTGAAGTCGCGCGAGATCGCTGACGCCGTCATCGACAGCCTCAATCTCACGAGCCGCCCGGAGTTCGATCCGGCCAGCAACCCGTCGATGATTCGCTCGCTGCTCATCGCGGTCGGGCTCAAGAAAAGCCCAACGGAATCGTCGATCCGCCAGCGGGTCATGGAGAGCTATTTCGACCGTCTGTCGGTCTTCCCCGTGCAGAAGTCGCGCGTGATCGGCGTCGAGTTCTCCGCATCCAATCCGCAACTTGCGGCGGATGTCGCCAATGAAGTGGCCGATGCCTTCGTCAAGCTGCAGCAGGACGCGAAGCGCCAATCGGCGGTCGCGGCGACCGAGTGGCTGCAGCAGGAGATCGAGCGCCTGCGCGGGCGGGTGGCCGACGCCGAGCAGGCGGTCGCGGACTACCAGACGACCCACGGCCTCTTCGACGTGGATGGAACGGGTCAGGATACCGGCAGCAGCGGCGGCACCAGCCCGAGCAACCTTTCGACGCAACAGCTCGGCGACATCAATGCGGAGTTGGCGCGAGCGCGGGCAGCGCGGGCCGAAGCGGAGGCACGCGCCGATCTCGTTCAGAAGCTCCTCGACGAAGGCAGCCCGCTCGACTCCTCCGAGGAAGTGCTGAACTCGCAGTTGATCCAGCGCCTGCGCGAACGCGAGGTGGCGCTGCAGGCGCAGATCGCCGAGCTCTCCACGACGCTGCTTCCGGGGCACCCGCGCATCCGCGCGCTGCAAGGCCAGGTCGCCAATCTGGAGGGGCAGATCCGTAGCGAGGCGAAGAAGGTCCTCGCCTCCCTGCAGACGGCTGCGCGCATCGCCGCGGCGCGCGAGGAGTCGCTGCTGAAGAGTCTGAACGACGCCAAGGTGGACGTCTCCCGCTCAAACGATCAGGGGATCGAGCTCAGGGCGTTGCAGCGCGAGGCGACGGCGCAGCGCGATCTGCTTGAATCGTTCCTGGCACGCTATCGTGAAGCCGCAGCGCGGACCGATGCAAATTATCTTCCGGCCGACGCGCGCATCATTTCGCGCGCAGCTCAACCGACCGACCCGTCCTTCCCGAAGAAGACGATGATGTCGATTGCAGCCGCCATTGCGGCTCTCCTGATCGCGGCAGCGGTCGTGCTCCTTAAAGAATTCACGTCGGGCCGCGCGTTCCGGATGATCGGCTTCAAGGTGGTGGTCGGAGAAGCGGAGACGCTGCGCTTGACGTCGGTGACGGCCGACGAGCCCGAACCCGAGCCGGACGACGAGCCGGATCGAACCGCCGCGCGTGCTGCGGAGGATTTCGAGGGTTCGGAAAGGCCATTCCGTGAAGAGGAGGAGGCGGAGAGCGAGCACCGGATGGAAGACGAGCCCGTTGCTGCAGGTTCCGAGGCCGAGGCCGAAAAGACGGAGACGAATGAGCTTGCAGAAATCGTGTCCGACCGTTCGATACGGCTTGCGCTTTTCGCCGGCGCGGAGGGCGGCGAAGGGGCAGGGGGCCTGGCTTTCTCCGCTGCGCGTCAGGCCGCCGCCCAGAAGCTCCGTTGCATTGTGATCGACATTGGCCGCAAGCCCTCGGACGCGCTCGGCCACGAGCGTCCGGGCCTCTGCGATCTCCTGGCCGGCTCCGCGGCCTTCGGCGAAGTCATCCAGCGCGACGAGACCGCGCGCGTGCACATCATCCCTTACGGCGCGAACGGTGAGGACCCGCCGATGCAGCGCCTGCAACTCGTCATCGCCGCGCTCGCCCACAGCTATGACAAGGTCATAATTGCCGCCGATAAGCTCGACGACTGGCCCGACGAGCACTTGCGTCCCGACGTAGCGGCGATCGTCTGCGGTCCGGAGACGACCGAGCGCTTGCGAGCGGAAGTTTACGACACGGCGCTTGTGCGCGGCGCGAAGAGCGCCGTCATCATCAGGTACGCGAGCGAGCTCGGCGGTCGTGAAGAGAGTGCGGCCGCCTGAGGCGGCCTCAATGGACCGCACCGGGAGATGTCAGGTCGTCATGAGTTGATCCGGGCTGCGCTCGAGATGCTCGCCATCGCACGTGCGCCGGCGTGGCTTCCGGCCGCCGCCGACGCCTCCGGCTTCGTGGTGACGCTCCACCGCGTTGTGCCGGCGTCGGACGCCGCGTTCCAGCCGAATGCGCTGCTTTCGATCACGCCGGAATTCCTCGATCGCCTGCTTGGCCATCTGAAAGCCAAAGGCTGGCGCTTCGTGCCGATCGAAGAGATCGCGGCGCCGGGGCGCGCCGACCCACGACGGATCGCGGTGACGCTCGACGACGGTTACCGCGACAATCTTGTACATGCTCTGCCGGTCTTCCAACACTATCAGGTGCCGTTTACGGTCTACGTCTGTCCGGGCTTCACCGAGCGCACCTCGGAGATCTGGTGGGAGGCGCTCGAGCGGATCATCGCGGCAGTCGATTCCATCGATGCGCCGGATGAGCCGAAGCGGGTGCTTCCGACACGAAGCCCTGCGGAAAAGGAGCGGGCGTTCTTTCTCTGGCGGCGTTGGCTTGCAATCGAAGTCGATGAGGTCGGACAGCGCGCTGCGATCCGAGCGCTTTCCAAGGCCCACGGCCTCGACCTTGCCGAGCTCGCTCGCGATCTCGTCATGGACTGGGACGAAGTCTCGCAGATCGCAGCCGATCCGCTTTGTTCGATCGGCGCTCACACGATGACCCACCCGACGCTGGCCAAGCTTTCGCGTGAGGCTGCGCTCGCCGAGATCACTGGCAGCGTCGAGGCGATCGCCGCAAAGCTCGGCAGCCGCCCAACGAGCCTCGCCTTCCCCTACGGCAATCCGGCCGCCGCCGGCGCCCGGGAAGCAGTGCTTACGAAGGAGGCCGGCCTTCGCGCCTCCTTCACAACGCAGCCCGGATATATCCCGGCACAGGGCACACGCCACGGGCTGCCGCGGGTGTCGGTCAATGGGCTCTTCCAGGAGCCGCGCTTCCTCGATGTGCTTCTGACGCCGGGCCTCTGGGACATTAGAACAAGAATCCGGAAAGCAAGCTAAGGGTTTGTCTTTCCCGGCTTTTGCATCCAGGCGATAAGTGCGGCTGCGGGGATGACCCAGATTGTGCCGGCGATGACGAAGTAGATCAGCTGCGTCAGCCCCGACGTTCCCGGAAGCTTCGCTGCAGCGACGGTCATCGCCGTCAGCGCATAGACACTGACGAATGCGACGAGGAGAATCGTCCCGATGAATTTCTTGAGGCGCTGCGGCATCGAAGTGGGTGCTAGGGCGCATCGCCCGGGGCCGCAAGCGGAGGGCTCGCGACCGGGTGTCACGCTGCGGCGGCTTGCCGGCGTGGAACATGGCTCCTAAGGAGAACAATGGTCGCGCTTTCAGCCGACACGGAAGAGGCCGTCGCCGCGGCCGCGGTCGAAGCCCGCGGCCTCCGCAGCTGGTTGCTCTTCCTGATCCTTCTCGTCTTCGCCATGGTCATGGTCGGCGGCGCGACGCGGCTCACCGAATCCGGCCTTTCCATCACCGAGTGGGACCTCGTCACCGGGACGGTGCCGCCGCTTGACGACGCGAGTTGGCAATCGGCATTCGATCTCTATCGGCACAGCCCGCAATATGCGCTCCTGAATCGCGGCATGAGCCTTGCCGATTTTCGCACGATCTTCTGGTGGGAGTGGGCGCACCGCGAACTCGGGCGCTTCATCGGGCTCGTCTATGTCGCTGGCTTCTTCTGGTTCGTCGGCAGGCGGAGCGTGCCGCTCCGCACCGCCGTCACGCTCGCCGGCGTCGGTATCCTGCTTGCCGCCCAGGGCGTCGTCGGGTGGATCATGGTCGCCTCGGGGCTTCAACCAGGAATGACGGCGGTCGCCCCGCTCAAGCTCACGCTGCATCTGACGCTTGCCGCTCTGCTCTTCACCGCCTTGATTGCGCTCTTCGTGCGCTTTGGCGGAGCGATACGCGAGCCTGCTTCCGGTGCGCGGCGGTTTGCGACCCGCGCGCTCGTAGTGCTTGCGCTTCTGCAGGTCGCGCTCGGCGGACTCGTCGCCGGACGCGACGCCGGCCTTGTCTACAACACCTGGCCGCTGATGGACGGCCAGATCGTGCCGCACGGGCTCGGCATGCTGGAGCCGATCTGGCGGAACGCGTTCCAGAACCTGACGACCATCCAGTTCAACCACCGCCTCGGCGCCTACATGCTCTCCGCGGCGATCCTCGCCTACGCCTTCGGGATGCTTCGCCGCGGCGAGCCGGCGGCGCGCGCTCGCGCCGTCCTGATGGCGGTGCTCGTGCTGGTGCAGGTCGCGGTCGGGATTTCTACGCTGATCCAAGCGGTGCCGACTCGGCTTGCGCTCGTGCATCAGGCTATCGCGATGATCCTGCTCTTCGTGCTCGTGTGGAACGCGAGCGTCTTTGAGCGGAGAGCGGATTAGTCCGAAGGCACGAAGAGGGCAGCGGCGGGCGCAATTTTTTCGCCCTCGATCGCAACGCGATCGCCGACGACTTTCGCGCGTCCGCCCGCGACGAGCTTCAGCGCCATTGGATAAAGGCGATGCTCGACTGCGAGCACGCGCGCGGCAAGCGTCTCCGGCGTATCGCCGGGCAAAACCGGCGCGGCGCCCTGCGCGACAATCGGACCGGCGTCCACCTCCGTTCTGACGAAATGCACGGTCGCGCCGTGCAGCCTGACGCCGGCGGCGAGCGCACGTTGATGCGTGTCGAGGCCGGGAAAAAGCGGCAGCAGCGACGGATGGATGTTCAAGATACGATCGCGCCACGCCTCGACGAAACTCGGCGACAAGAGCCGCATGAAGCCCGCGAGGCAGATCAACTCGACGCCGGCGTCGCGAAGCGCTTTGTCGAGCGCCGCCTCGAACGCGGCCTTCGTTACGAACGCGCGGCGATCGACGGCTTTCGTCGCGATGGCGGCGTCGCGCGCGAAAGCGAGGCCGGGCGCATCGGGGTTGTCGGAGGCGACGAGCACAATCTTTGCCGGGTAGCGTACGTCCTCCGCGGCGGCGATCAACGCGGCGAGGTTGCTGCCGCGCCCGGAGATCAGTACCGCGGTCTTGCGCTTCGATTCAGCCATCGAGAACGAGCCGGCCGGTGAGCGCGACGGCGTCCGCTTTCCGCGGCGCGATTCGGCCAATCGTCGTCACTGTCTCACCGTGGCGCTCAAGCACAGCGACGGCACCGTCGGCGGCCTCCGGCGCGACGACCAGAACCATGCCGATCCCGCAGTTGAAGGTGCGCAGCATCTCCGCCGGCGCGACCGGACCCGCGAGCCAGCGGAAGACGGGCGGGACCTTGATCGCCGCAAGGTCGATCTCGGCCGCGAGGTTCTCAGGGATGACGCGCGGCACGTTGTCGACGAGCCCGCCGCCGGTGATATGTGCGAGCGCCTTCACGCCGCCAGTCTCGCGGATCGCGTCGAGACACGCGCGGACGTAAATGCGGGTGGGCCGAAGCAGCGCCGCACCAAGCTTGGCACTGGGCTCGAACGGCGCTGGATCGGACCAGCCAAGCCCGCTCATCGCGACGACGCGGCGCACTAGCGAGAAGCCGTTCGAATGCAGGCCGGCAGAAGCGAGCCCGAGCACAATGTCGCCGGCCTGCGACATTGCGCGGAAGAATCTGGTCGCGCTCGACCGCGCCGACGGCGAAGCCGGCAAGGTCGTAGTCGCCTTTGCCGTAGAGCCCAGGCATTTCCGCCGTCTCGCCGCCGACGAGCGCTGCGCCGGCGATGCGGCAACCTTCGGCGATGCTCTCGATGATTGTCGCCGCCGCTTCGACATCAAGCGCAGAGGTAGCGAAGTAATCGAGGAAGAAGAGTGGCTCGGCACCCTGGACGACGAGATCGTTGACGCACATTGCGACAAGGTCGATGCCGAGCGTCGCGTGCTCGCCGCTTTCGATCGCGATCTTGAGCTTTGTGCCGACTCCGTCGGTCGTCGCGACAAGCACGGGATCGCGGAAGCCGGCAGCCTTGGTGTCGAAGAGCGCGCCGAAGCCGCCGAGCCCGCCCATGATTCCGGGGCGTTTTGTGGCTGCCGCGGCGGGCTTGATCCGCTCAACCAGCGCCATCCCGGCGTCGATATCGACCCCGGCGTCGCGGTAGGTCAGGGTATTGCGTTCGTTCGGCATTCTGGCTAGCGCCTAGAGTGCCGGCAGGGGGATTGCAAGAACGCCGGCTATTTTGCCGGCGGACGCGCTCTTCTTCTCCGCCATTGCGCTTCTGTTACGCCAGGTCTCGTCTTGACCCTACCGAACTTCATCACCCTTGCCCGCCTGATCGGCGTTCCGCTTATCGTTTGGCTGATGATTGCGGACCGGTATCTGGCCGCGGCGCTGCTGTTCATCCTTGCCGGCCTTTCCGACGCCGCTGATGGTTTCATCGCCAAAAGGTTCGGGGCCACCTCCGAGCTTGGCGCCTATCTCGACCCGGTCGCCGACAAGGCGCTGCTCGTCTCCGTCTTCGTTACTCTTGGATTTAAGGGCGAACTGCCGGCTTGGCTGATCGTGCTCGTCGTGAGCCGCGACCTCTTCATCATCGGCGCCATGCTGCTTGCCTATGTTCTTAGCAACCCAATGGCGGTACACCCCTTGTGGGTCTCCAAGGTGAACACGGTGGCGCAGATTGTCCTGATAGCCCTCGTTCTCGGCGAGCGCTCCGGAGTCGCGGCGTTCGGGCATCTGATTGGAGTCATCGTCGGCGCCGTCGCCATTCTGACGGTGGCTTCGGCCGCCGCCTATCTCGTCGGGTGGGTCCGGCACATGGCCGGAGGGCCCAGCGAACCGGGTCCGAAGGCGTCATGAACCTTCGCATGCAGGCGGCGTTCTGGCTGGGCGCGCTCGCCTTTCTGCTCGTGTTCCTGTGGGTGTTCAGCGGGATTCTTCTCCCCTTCATCATGGGGATGGCGCTCGCCTACCTGCTCGATCCGATTGCCGATCGGCTCGAGCGTGCCGGCATGAGTCGCTTCTGGGCGACGATCACGATCGTCGTGCTCTCGGTTCTGGTCTTTGCACTGATAGCGCTGCTCGGCGTCCCGCTCCTCATCGGCCAGCTCTCCGCTTTCCTGGAGAAGCTCCCCACCTACGCCGCCGAGCTGCAGGCGCTGGGCGACCGCTTCTTCGAGACCCGCGTCGGTCAATATTTCAAGACGCAGAACGGCGGCCCAAGCGTCGATCAGATCGTCACGCAGGGCGCCTCGTGGGCGGCGACCGTGCTTGCCTCCGTTTGGGCCGGCGGTCAGGCGTTGATCAGCGTCGTCAGCCTGGTCGTAGTCACGCCGGTCGTCGCCTTCTATCTGCTCTACGACTGGGATCGGATGATCGGGCGCATCGACACGCTCTTGCCGCGCGAGCACGCCGAGACGATCCGGGCACTCGGCCGCGACATCAATGTGGCGATCGGCGGCTTCATTCGGGGGCAGGGCGCGGTCTGTCTGCTCCTCGGCCTCTTCTATGCCATCTCGCTCACCGTCGTCGGGCTCAATTTCGGCTTTCTGATAGGTTCGCTCGCCGGCGTGATCAGCTTCATCCCTTACGTCGGCTCGATCGTAGGCTTCTTCCTTTCCGTCGGTGTGGCGCTGGTGCAGTTCTGGCCCAACTGGATCTGGGTCGGTGCGGTTGTCGGCGTGTTCGTCGTCGGTCAGTTCCTGGAAGGCAACATCTTGCAGCCGCGCCTCGTCGGCTCGTCGATCGGTGTGCACCCGGTGTGGCTCATGTTCGCGCTCTTTGCCTTCGGATCGCTCTTCGGGTTCGTCGGAGTGCTTCTGGCCGTGCCGGTGACGGCTGCAATCGGCGTGCTCGTGCGCTTCGCCGTCGAGCGCTATCGACTGAGCGCGCTCTACCTCGAGCGAGGCGATGGTCCGTCGCGGGGCCGCCGCCTAAAGTGACCGTGCAAAGTCCGACGCAGCTGCCTCTTGTTCTGCCGCACGCGCCAAGCCTCGGGCGCGAGGATTTCATGCCGGGTCCCTCGAACAGCGCCGCGCTGCAGCTTGTCGAGTCCTGGCCCGACTGGCAGGAGCCCGCCGCGCTCCTCACCGGCCCGTCCGGATCGGGCAAGACACATCTCGCCCACATCTGGGCGGCGCGCGCCGGAGCGATGATCGTCGAAGCCGAAGCGCTTGGCGCGGACGATGCGCTTCTCCTGGCGCAACGCCCATCGATTGTGGTGGAGGACGTGCGGGCCGAGGCCGTACCCGAAGCGGCGCTCTTCCACCTCTTCAACAATGTCCGCGAGCGCGGCGGGTCGCTTCTCATGACCTCGCGGAGCCGCGCGGAGGAGTGGCGCGTCTCCCTGGCGGACCTTCGCTCGCGTCTCCGACTGGCGACGCCGGTTGCGCTCGGGGCGCCAGAGGAGGGGCTTCTCCGCCAGGTGCTGGTCAAGCTCTTCGCCGACCGCCAGCTCTTCGTCGACAAGCCGGTGATCGACTACCTCATCGCGCGCATGGAGCGGTCGCTGAGCGCCGCCGTCCGGCTGGTCGATGCGCTCGACCGGGCGGCGCTATCGGCCGGCCGGCGGATCACCCGCCCGATGGCCGCCGAAATCCTCGCGCAGTCGCCGGAAACGCCGGAAGAGTTTGCGGATCATCAATAACTGTCATCATAATGACAAACCGCCGGCTGAAGAGGCCAAGTGAAAAGCGCGGTTGAGGCCGATATCGTGAGTGAAGCTGCTGCGAAAATCCCGTCGTCTCGGCAGGTTGAGGCACCACAAGTGCTTCGGCTGGACCCGGAGCTCGCCGGAAGCCCGTCGCGCTTCATTAACCGCGAGATATCCTGGCTCGAGTTCAATCGGCGCGTGCTTGAGGAATTGGAAAATCCCAATCACCCGACGCTCGAGCGGCTGCGCTTCCTTTCGATCTCGGGGAATAATCTCGACGAGTTCATGATGGTCCGCGTCGCCGGCCTCGCCGGGCAGGCGCGCGAGCTGATCGCAACGCGAAGCGATGACGGTCTTTCACCCGCCGAGCAGCTTCGCGCCATCGACGTCAAAGTCAGCGAGCTTGTGCTGCAACAGCACGCCAACTGGAAGGCCCTGCGCGAAGAGCTCGCGAAGGCCGGCATCGTGATCGTCGCAGCCGACGCGCTTGGCGCGGACGACCTCAGCTGGCTCGAGGGGCACTTCCTCGATTCGATCTTCCCGGTGCTGACACCGCTCGCCATCGATCCGGCGCACCCGTTCCCGTTCATTCCCAATCTTGGCTTTACTCTTGCGCTTCACCTCGCCGGCTCGAAGGGCCGCACGATGCAGGCGCTCTTGCGCTTCCCGCTCAGCCTCGATCGCTTCATCCAGCTGCCGCGCCAGACGGATACCGACCCGCTTCGCTTTATTCTGTTGGAGGACGTGGCCGGGTTGTTCATCCCGCGGCTCTTCCCCGGCTACCAGGTGAGCGGCAAGGGCGCCTTCCGGCTGGTCCGCGATTCCGACATCGAGGTGGAGGAAGAGGCGGAGGATCTCGTCCGTTTCTTCGAGCGTGCGCTGAAGCAGCGACGGCGCGGCCTTGTGATCCGGCTCGAGATCGAGGAGGGGATGCCTGAGACGCTGCGCGCGCTGGTGCAGCACGCGCTCGCGGTCTCCGACGCGGAGGTGCAGATCATTCCGGGCATGCTCGGCATCGAATCCGTCTCGGAGCTCGTGAACATCGATCGCCCGGACTTGAAGTTCGAGCCCTACACGCCGCGCTTTCCGGAGCGCATCCGCGAGCATGCCGGCGACTGCTTCGCCGCCATCCGGCAGAAGGACATCATCGTCCATCACCCCTATGAATCTTTCGACGTGGTGGTGCAGTTCCTGCGCCAGGCTGCGCTCGATCCCGAAGTCGTGGCGATCAAGCAGACGCTCTACCGGACCTCTAACGATTCACCCATCGTGAAGGCGCTGATCGAGGCGGCCGAGGCGGGGAAGTCGGTGACCGCGCTCGTCGAGCTCAAGGCGCGCTTCGACGAGGAGGCAAACATCCGCTGGGCGCGCGATCTCGAGCGCGCCGGCGCGCAGGTCGTCTACGGCTTCATCGAGCTGAAGACCCACGCCAAGCTGTCGCAGGTCGTGCGCCGCGAAGCGGGCGGGCTCGCAAGCTACGTGCACGTCGGGACCGGCAACTATCACCCGCAGACGGCGCGCATCTACACCGATCTCAGCTACTTCACGGCCGATCCGGTCCTCGCGCGCGACGTGGCGCGCGTGTTCAACTTCATCACCGGATACGCGCCGCCGCAGGATTTGAAGCGCATCGCCGTGTCGCCCTACACGATGCGCCCGCGCATCCTGGAGCACATCGAGGCGGAGATCGCCTATGCGCAGGCCGGCCGGCCGGCGCGCATCTGGATGAAGCTGAATGCGCTCGTCGACCGCGAAATCATCGACGCGCTCTATCGCGCGAGCCAGGCCGGCGTCGGCGTCGACCTCGTGGTGCGCGGCATCTGCTGCCTGCGCCCGGGGGTGGCCGGCCTCTCCGACAACATCCACGTCAAGTCGATCGTCGGCCGCTTCCTGGAGCATTCGCGAATCTTGTGCTTCGGCAACGGGCATGGGCTCCCCTCGGAAGAGGCGATCGTCTATATCGGCTCCGCCGACATGATGCCGCGCAATCTCGACCGGCGGGTGGAAACAATCGTGCAGCTCGTCAATCCGACCGTGCATATGCAGGTTCTCGATCAGATCATGGTCGCGAATTTCCGGGACAACGAGCAAAGCTGGGAAGTGCTGCCGGACGGAACGTCGCGGAGGATTCGTCGGAAGGAGGGCGAGGAGCCGTTCAACGCGCATCGCTATTTCATGACGAATCCAAGCCTTTCCGGTCGCGGCCGGTCGCTGAAATCCTCCTCGCCACGTGCGTTCTCGCCGCTCCCCCGCGGCTGAGCCGCTCTGCGCCCAGGGGCGCATCTCCGGACGCAGACCGATCGGCGTCATCGATATCGGGTCGAACTCTGTTCGTCTCGTCGTTTACGAGGGGCTCGCCCGTTCGCCGACGCCGCTCTTCAACGAGAAGATTCTGGCCGGCCTCGGCGCCGGCGTGGCCGAGACCGGGCGGCTCGGCGCCGATGCCATCGAGAAGACCCGGGTCGCACTTCGCCGCTTCACGGGGCTTGCCCGACGGATGGGTGTCGACGAGCTTGAGGTCGTTGCCACGGCGGCGACACGCGAGGCCGAGGACGGGCCGAAGTTCATCGCCGAGATCGAAGCGATCTGCGGCGTACCCGTGAAGCTCCTCTCCGGAGGCGAGGAGGCGCGGATGGCGGCGCTCGGCGTCGTCGCCGGCTTCGAGCACCCGGACGGCGTCGCAGGCGATCTCGGCGGCGGCAGCCTGGAACTGACCGACGTCGCCGGCCGCGAGGTCGGCGAGGGCGAAAGCCTGCCGCTCGGGGGGCTTCGGCTGCAGGCCGATTCCAAGGGATCGCTCAAGACCGCGCGCGACCTGACCCGCAAGGCGCTCGATCGGTCCGCCGCAGTCGGACGGCTCAGCGGGCGCGTGTTCTACGCGATCGGCGGGACCTGGCGGTCGCTCGCGCGGCTCCACATGCACGACAGCGGTTATCCGCTCCACGTCATGCACGAATACTGCGTGGATCCCGACGAGCTCGACGACTTCCTGAAGGTGCTGATCCGCGGACCACTTGATCAGGTTCCCGGCATCAACGTCGTGTCGAAACAGCGCCAGGCGCTCTTGCCCTACGGCGCGGTGGTCCTGTCGGAGCTGATACGATCGGGAAAGCCGGGCTCGGTGACGATCTCGGCGCTCGGACTGCGCGAAGGCCTGCTTTATTCCAAGCTCTCGGCGAAAGAACAGAGGATCGATCCGCTGCTCGCCGCGGCCTCCGAGTTGAACGTCCTGCGCTCGCGTTCGCCTGCACATGGCGAGGAGCTCATCCCGTGGACCGCCGAAGCCATGCGCGCGATCGGCCTTGAGGAGACGGACGAGGAGAAGCGGCTTCGCGCCACCGCGTGTCTCCTTGCCGATATCGGCTGGCGCGCACATCCCGACTACCGCGGCACGCAGAGCCTGAACATCATCACCAACGCGGCTTTCGTCGGCATCGACCATCCCGGCCGCGCCTATCTGGCTCTCGCTATCTATTATCGACACGCAGGCCTTTCGGAGGAGGAGCTTGGCGCGGGGTTGCGCGAGCTCGCACCGCTCCGCTACCGGGAGAGCGCGCGTGCCTTGGCGGGCGCGTTTCGCGTCGCCTATCTCGTCTCGGGCGCGGTCGACGGCGTGCTGCCGAAGACGAAGCTTCGCCGCGCCGGCGAGAAGGTCGAGCTGGTGCTGCCGGCGTCTCTTAAAGATTTGCCCGGCGCCCGCCTCGACAGCCGCCTGCGCCAGTTTGCGGCGCTGGGCGGTCTTGGCTTCGCGGTGATCACCGAATAGACGGCGTTACTCTGCGGCGATATCGGTCGCGCGCTCGAGGGGGATTGCGACCACGCCGTGGCTCGACATGGAAAGCGCCAGGTCTCCGTGCTTCAGAGCGAGCGCCTGCTCGCCGAAGAGCTGCCGGCGCCAGCCCTTCAAAGCCGCCACGTCGGCGTGGTCGTCTGCGGCGATGCGCTCCAAATCCTCGGTCGATGCGATGATGCGGGCGGCGACGCCCTGTTCCTCGGCGACCATCTTCAGAAGCACCTTCAAAAGCTCGGCGGCGGCGCTTGAATGCTCCGGCGCAGGGCGCGGACGCGGCACGCGCGGCAGAGCGCTCTCCGGCATCTCAAAGACGCTCTCGACGGTCGCGAGGATGGCGCGCCCGACGCTCGAGCGCTCGAAGCCCTTCGGGATGGTGCGGAGCCGCGCCAGTGCTTCCATCTCGCGCGGCTGCTGCAGCGCCACCTCGTAAATCGCGTCGTCCTTCAAGACACGGCCGCGCGGCACGTCGCGGCTTTGTGCCTCGCGCTCGCGCCAGGCGGCAAGCGCCTGCAGGATGGCGAGCTGGCGCGGCTTCTTGACCCTGAGCTTTAGCCTGAGCCAGGCGTCCTCCGGATGTGTGCGGTAGGTGTTGATGTCTGAAAGCACCGCCATCTCCTCGTCGAGCCAGGTGGTGCGGTCCTGTTCGGCGAGCTGTGCGGAGAGCGAGAGATAGATGTCGCGCAAATGCGTGACATCGGAGATCGCGTAGGTGATCTGCTTCGCCGAGAGCGGGCGGTGCGACCAGTCGGTGAAGCGCGAGGACTTGTCGATCTGATCGCCGGTCACGCGGAAGACGAGCTGGTCGTAGCTCACCTGGTCGCCGTAGCCGCAGACCATCGCTGCGATTTGCGAATTGAAGAGCGGGTGGGGAACCGCGCCCGCCTGCTTTACGAAGATCTCGATGTCCTGGCGTGCCGCGTGGAACACTTTGACAACCCGCTCGTCGGACATCAGCCGGTAGAACGGGGATAGGTCGATTCCGTCGGCAAGCGGGTCGATGATCGCTGCGTCGCCGGGTCCGGCCATCTGGATCAGGCAGAGCTGCGCCCAGAACGTGCTCTCGCGCATGAACTCCGTGTCGACGGTGACGAAGGGCGCCTTGGCGAGGCGGTCGCAAAAGGCGGAGAGGGCCGCCGATTTAGTGATGATGGCGTGTTCGGTAGTTTCGCTATGCATGTGCGCCGTATAGCGAATGCCGCCGGAACTGTCCTCCCGAAATGGCTGCGCTCCGGCCGACCTTGACACTTTTCCGGCCTTCTGCGCTTGTCCCGCCGGTTTCCCCGCCCCAACAACCAGGAACGCCGACGACAATGCACGCCTATCGCACCCATACCTGCGGCGCGCTCCGTGCTGACAATGTCGGCGCGATCGTGCGGCTCTCCGGCTGGGTGCACCGGGTGCGCGATCACGGCGGCTTGCTCTTCATCGATCTCCGCGATCATTACGGCCTGACGCAGGTTGTGGCCGACCCCGATTTGCCGGCGTTCAAGACGGCGGAGCGCGTGCGCGCCGAGTGGTGCATCCGCGTCGATGGCGAGGTGAAGGCGCGCACCGAGGAGACGGTGAACGCCAACCTGCCGACCGGAGCGGTGGAGGTTTTCGCGCGCGAAATCGAGGTTTTGTCGGAGGCGCCGGAGCTGCCGATGCCGGTGTTCGGCGAACCCGAATATCCGGAAGATACACGGCTCAAATATCGCTTCCTCGACCTTCGCCGCGAGTTGCTGCATAGAAACATCATGCGGCGTGTCGCGGTTGTCGCGAAGATGCGCGAGCTGATGCGCGCCTCAGGCTTCAACGAGTTCCAGACGCCGATCCTGACTGCGTCCTCGCCCGAAGGCGCGCGCGATTTTCTAGTGCCGTCGCGGCTTCACTCCGGGAAGTTCTATGCGCTGCCGCAGGCGCCGCAACAGTTCAAGCAGCTCATCATGGTGGCGGGCTTCGACCGCTACTTCCAGATCGCACCGTGCTTCAGGGACGAAGACCCGCGTGCTGACCGGCTGCCCGGAGAATTCTATCAGCTCGACGTGGAGATGAGCTTCGTCACGCAGGACGACGTTTTTGCGGCGATGGAACCGGTGATCCGCGGCGTGTTCGAGGCCTTCGCCGACGGCAAGTCGGTCACCGCAACAGTTCCCGCGCATTCCTTTCCGCGAGGCGATGCGGAAATACGGGACCGACAAGCCCGACCTTCGCAACCCGATCGCGATGCAGGCAGTGACCGAGCACTTTGCCGGCTCGGGCTTCAAGGTCTTCGCCTCGATGATCGAGCGCGACCAGACGACCGAAGTCTGGGCGCTTCCGGCGCCCGGGGGCGGAAACCGCGCCTTCTGCGACCGTATGAACAATTGGGCGCAAGGCGAGGGGCAGCCCGGCCTCGGCTACATCTTTTTCCGCGAGGGCGAGGAGGGAGGCGCCGGTCCGGTCGCGAAGAACATCGGGCCGGAGCGCACGAATGCGATCCGCGAGCAGCTGAACCTCGACGTGGGCGACGCGGTGTTCTTCCTCGCCGGGAACCCCGACACCTTCATGAGTTTTGCGGGCGCTGCACGCGACAAGATCGGGCACGACCTCGAGCTGATTGATCACGAGAGCTTCGCGCTCGCCTGGATCGTCGACTTTCCGATGTTCGAGTGGAGCGAGGAAGAAAAGGGGATCGACTTCGCCCACAATCCCTTCTCGATGCCGCAGGGCGGACTTGAGGCGCTCGAGACCCTCGATCCGCTCGCGATCAAAGCGCATCAGTACCATATCGTCTGCAACGGCTACGAGATCGCCTCGGGCGCCATCCGCAACCACAAAGCGGAGATCATGCGGAAGGCTTTCGCCATCCGCGGCTACGGCGAGGACGTGCTGGAGGAGCGGTTCGGCGGAATGCTGCGCGCGCTGCAATTCGGCGCGCCGCCGCACGGCGGCATGGCGGCCGGACTCGACCGCATCGTGATGCTGCTTTGCGGGGTCAAGAACCTGCGCGAGATCACGATGTTCCCGATGAACCAGCAGGCCGAGGACTTGTTGATGGGGGCGCCGTCGGAGGCGACGGCGAAGCAGCTCCGCGAGCTTTCGATCCGCGTGGTGAAGGCCGAGTAGGCGGGCTCTAATTCTTCGGCGCTTCCGAAGTGAGTTTCAAATTGAGCCGGTCGGGGAGCGTCAGCGGATCGTCGACGGCGGAAAGAATGTCCGTGAGGGTGAGCGGCGCCGGCGGCGTCACGTCGGCGAGAAGCGTCTGGCGGCCGGCCATGAAGCCCTGCAATGGCGGCGCGATGCGCTTCGCGAGCTCCATCGGAATGACGGCGGAGATGATGAAGGGAAGAGCCGCCCGCATCTGCTCGCGATAGGTCGGGCCGTCGATGCTGACACCCTGCTGCTTCGCAACGACCGTGAAGGCGCGGTCGAGAAGCGAGCGGTCGGTGACGCTGAGCGTCGCGCGCGCAAGCCCGAGGTCCTGCAGCATTGCCGTCAGCGCCGCCTGGCTGTCGTCGCTCTTGCCGGCCGCGGCGGTGGCACGCATCAGCCAATCCATGGTGAGCCCGGTCAGGGTATAGGAAAGCTCAACGTCCCCGGCATCGGCGACCGTGACCGTCCAAGTGGCCTGGTCGGTTCCGATATCGGGCGTCCAGCGGTCCGCGAGCGACATTCCGACATCGAGATCCTGGTAGCCGAGCGCGTCGAACATCTGGGCGCCCTGCGGGTCGAGGTCGATCAGACCGCGCGGTATCTTCAGGTTCTCCACATGGATGTCGGTCGCCTCGGCGAAGATCTTGTTCCAATCGCGGAAGTCGAGACTGAACCGCCCGAGCGACGCCGCATCGTCAGCGCTCTTTCCGGCAACCAGCCCCTCGATACCAAAATGGCTGAGGCGCGGCAGCGCGGCGAAGGTCTTGCTGATCGCCGCCGCGTGCGTGGTCGGGTCGGCGTCCTTCTCCAGGGCCGCGAACTGCATCAGCGCCCGCAGGTCCGGCGAGACGAAGCCGGCAAGTTCCATAGAGCCGAGCGAGGCGTAGACCTCCGGACCCTGCACGCGGAAATTCTTCACGATGAGGCTGTCGAGCCCGGCGCTCGACCATCCGCTCAGCGTGACGCCGTCGAGCGAGATCGACGTTCCATCCTTGGGCACGTCGACCGACATCCCTTCGAGCCGCACGGTGCCGACGCGGAAAGCCCCGAGCATTCCCGTCGTCGCCTCAAGCGCGAGGTCGTTCTTGGCGTCGGCGGGCACGCCTGGGTCCATGATCTCGTCCCAGGCGGCGGAGAACGGCTTTTCGGGCTGGCGCCCGTCAACGTTCTCGATCGCGACCTCGTCGACGCGGAAGGTCGCGTCGTCGGCGCTCTTTCCGGTCAGGCCGTGATAGGCCGCGCGCGACACCAACGGCCGCCAGATGCTGTCGCCACGGCCGTCGCGATACTGCGTCTCGTCGAGGATGTGCGCCAAGGCGCCGAGATCCGTGCGGTCGATCTCGACCTTGTCGATGGAAAACGCGAAAGCCTGCGGCGAGGACGCGTGCGCGGCGATCGAGATCGGTCCGATCTCCTGGCGGCTGAGCACGCCGTCGGCAAGCCCTGTCAGCACCACATTGCGGTAGGAGACATCGGTCGCTCCTCCGCTCGCGTCCGGCTGGCGCTCAACGATGGTAATTTCGGGAACACGCAGCTCGTCGAGCGCGCCGCCGGCAGCGATCCCGTAGAAGCGCGCGAACGTGCGCATCATGTGCTTCGGGTCGATAATGATTCCGGCGAGGCTCGGCAGCGACGCGCCGGAAGCGGTGGCAGACGGAATTTTAGCGTCGACCATGTCGGTGATGATCTCGGCCGCCCGCATCTCCATCTCGGTGGCGCTGAAGCCGCCGCCCTGACGTTCGGCGAGATCGCGAAGCCGCAATTCCTCGATGCTGATCGATTCATGCGGGTTTTCGCGCGAGAAGACGAGCCCCTCGGCGAAGGTGTCGTTGCCGTCGGAGCGGATCACGCTTGCCGATGCCGACCAGTCCGGCGACGAGTTCGACCCAGGCAACGAAATCGCGCAGCAGCGCTTCGCTCTTCGTGTCGGCACTTGCCGGCGCGGCGCCGGCGAGAGTGATGAACGCCAGGACAATGGCAAGGCGCATCATGATCTCCCCCCTTCGATCATTCGGGCGCGTTGGCCGTCACCGATGCTTTCAGCCGATCTGGCACGGTCGCCGGGTCGGTTTTCAACAGGCTCATGATGTCCGAGCCGGAAACCGGCGCGTCGGGATCGAGGCTGATCCTGATCGAATGTGGGTTCTCCAGAAAGCCCTTCACCGCGGAGCTGACCTGCGACTGGAAGGCGGGGTTGTTCAGCGTCAAGAGGAGGAAGGGCAGGGCGGCGGAGAGCTGTTGGACATATTCCTCACGGGTCACGCCTTGCCGCTTCGCCAGTGCGTCGAGAACGCGGCCGGCAAGCGAATTGTCGAGATAGCTGACGGTCAGCTGATGCACCTCGGTGCCCGACGCTTTCGAAGCAGCGCCGGCGTCATCGAGCACGCGCGGATCGGGGAGGTTGCCCATGACGCCCTTGACCGTGAGCGTGCCGCCATCGTGAACGGCGATCGTGAAGTCTCGGATCGTCATCGTCTTCGCGGCCATGTCGCGCGAGCTGTCCCAACTCACGTCAAGCGCGAGCTTGTCGTAGCCGATCGTCGCGGGCGTAAGGCCTGTGGGGAAAAGGTCGGGTGAAAGCGTGACGTTTTCGACGTGGCCCTTGCTGTCCTGAGCATGGTTGTCGACGACGTTGCCGGATTCCACCTCGATGCGATCGATGGAGATCTCGCCTGGCTCCGCCTGGCGGGCGACGTGCACGCCCGTCACCTCGGCGGTGTGGAAGAGGATGCCCTCGCCGGGTCCGGTGCTCTTCATAAGCGACGCGTCGAGCACGACGGCGTCGGTCACGGTCGCGGCGTCGATCGTTCCGTTCGATTCGCCGGCAAGGGTTCCGCCGGCAAAGCTGATCAACGGGCTTTGAAACACACCGTTTCCGTCCGCGGTCGGCTTGTCGATCACGACCTTGTCGAAGCGCAGCGTCTGGTCACTCGAAAGGCGAGAGACGGTGAGCCCGTCGACGACCACGTTATCACCGTCGGCGTGCGCTGAGTTGTAGCTCGCCGCAACGTTCACACCCTTGACGAGCGCTGCCCCGAGCGCCTTGGCGACCGCGTCCGGCTCCATTGCGGAGGCGGGCGTGCCGGCGGCGGAAAGGGACGCGACCGCTAGGGACACGCTCAAGATACGCAACGTCATGGGAATCCTTGCAAGAACGCCGCGCGATCTTGGCTGCGCCCCTTAAGCATGGCAAGCGCCGCGAAATTACTTTTTTGACAGGTGATTTCGTGCCGGCCGGCCGGCGCTCGAGCGACGAAGGCCTCAGGACCGTGCGGCACTGGCTTCGCCGCTCCGATCCGCCCGGGCCCTGACGTAAGAACCCGGCGCGTTCTCGATCGGTTTCAGCTTGGCACCGCCCGGGCGCCGCCGCCGCTTGACGCGCGTATTGTCGAGCCGTTCGAGCCAGGCCTGCCAGTCCTCCCACCATGAGCCCGGATGCTCTTTGGCGGACTTCAGCCAATCTTCGAACGCGCCGACCGGCGGACCGTTGGTCCAGTACCTGATATTTCCGTCGTGCCGGAGGGTTGACCACGCCGGCGATATGGCCGGAGCCGGTCAAGACGAAGCGCACCGGGCCGCCGAAGGAGGCGCAGCCGATGAACACCGATTTGGCCGGTGCGATGTGATCCTCTCTCGTCGCCAGATTGTAGATGGGCACGGTGATCTTCGAGAGGTCGATCTTCCTTCCCCCGATCGCTATCCGTCCCTTCGACAGGTTGTTCTCCAAGTAGCAGTTGCGGAGATAGAAGGAGTGGTTGGCGCACGGCATGCGCGTCGCGTCCGCATTCCAGTAGAGAAGGTCGAAGGGAAGCGGTTCCTTGCCCTTCAGATAGTCGTTCACGACGTAGGGCCAGATCAGGTCGTTGGAACGCAGAAGGTTGAACGCCGTCGCCATCTTCGAGCCTTCGAGATAACCGGTCCGCTTCATCTCCGCTTCGACGCTTGCGATGTGGTCGGCGTCGGCGAAGACCTTGAGGTCGCCGGAGAACTCGAAATCGACCTGCGCGGTCAGAAGCGTCATGCTGGCGACGCGTCCTGCTTCGTCGCCGGCCGCCAGATAGGCGAGCGTGATCGCAAGCAGCGTTCCGCCGACGCAGTAGCCGACGACGTTGGCCTGCCGCTCGCCCGTCGCCTTCTCGATCGCGTCGAGCGCCGCGAGAATGCCCTCGCTCATGTAATGCTCGAAGCCTTTGTCGGCGTGGCGCGCGTCCGGGTTGACCCAGGAGACGACAAAGACCGTGTGTCCCTGCTCGACCAGCCAGTGGATCAGCGACTTTTCAGGCGTCAGGTCGAGGACGTAGAACTTGTTGATCCAGGGCGGGACGATGAGGAGCGGGCGCTTCCAAACGCTTTCTGCGGTCTGCGTGTACTGGATGAGCTGGATGAGCTCGTTCTGGAAGACGACCTTGCCGGGCGTCGTCGCGAGGTTCTCGCCGAGCTTGAACGCCGTAATATCGGATTGGCGCGGGAGCAGCAGGCCTTTGCCGGCCGACACGTCGTCGGCGAGCATGCGCATCCCCTTCACGAGGTTCTCCGCGTTGGTGGCCGCTGTGATCTTCAGCACCTCGGGGTTGGTCAGGACGAAATTCGTCGGCGAAAGCGCGTTGTTGATCTGTTTCAGGTAGAAGCGCGCTTTCTGCTGCGTGCTCTCGTCCACCTCGGCCTCGTCGACAAGCTGCTCGGCCCAATGTGTGGTCGCGAGATATAGTTGCTTCAGCGCCGAGAACATGGGGTTCTCGTTCCACTCCGGGTCGCTGAAGCGGCGGTCGCCGGAATTGCCGGCTGCCGGGTCGGCGGCGCCGATGGCGCTTTGCCAGATCGCGAAGTAGCTGGCGAAGAGGCGGGTCTGCGCCTCCATCAGCCGGGCCGGGTCGGAGGTCCAGTATTCGCCGATGCGACCGAGCGTCTTCACGATCTCGGTGGTGGCGTCGGCGATGAGATCGGCGGCCTTCCCCTCTTCGTGCGGCTTCAGATAGGCCGCGAGTGCGCGCCCGCCCTGCTCGACGGCGCGGGCGAGATTGCGCGCGAAAGTCTCGGCGTCGCGGACCATATAGGGCGAAGGCGGCGCCCCATTCTCATTCCCCGGCCGATTGTCTTCCGCTGCCGCCATCTTCCGCCCGAGCGATTTCCCCGATGGTCATATTCGAGGCTCAATATAGGCACTATAGGTATACAGGCCATAAGGCGCGCGAACCGGATTTCCGGCCGCGTCCCAAGCTTTGTCGACGGTCAGGGGATGAGTTCCAAGCGAAACCGAAAGGCAACCTCGTTCGCGGGCCTGGTCCCGTCGATGGTTTTGTGCGCTGCAATGTCGGGCTGTTTCGGGATTCCCGACCTCAGTTCCAACGACGTGAGCACGGAGGCGACGCCGCGCGCCGCGGCAGTCGCCGAAATGCGTGCCGAGGCGGCCGCCGGCGATAAGATGCCATATCCCGACGTGTTTCTGAGCGAGCAGACAAAGCGGCTTGCGACACGCGAGGAGCCGCTATCGGTTGCCGAGGTTGAGGCGATCCAGACGGAGCTGGCGCTCATCGCCGAGCGCCGCGCCGCAACCACCGACACACGCGAGATCGCAGCACTCGAAGCGCGCGCCCGCGAGCTTCGGCGGCTGGTCTTGCGCTCCGGCAGCGAGCCGGTGCGGCAATAGAGGTTCCACCATTCGGCGCGCCCGGCTAGAGCTTTCCGGGCCGACGGGAGCAGGTATTTGCGATGGACGATTTCTACCGGGTCAGGCGGCTGCCGCCTTACGTCTTTGAAGAGGTCAACCGGTTGAAGGCGACGGCACGGACCGCCGGCGCCGACATCATCGATCTCGGCATGGGCAACCCCGATTTGCCAACGCCACCCCATATCCTGGAGAAGCTTGTCGAAACGGTCGGCAAGCCGCGCACGAACCGCTACTCCGCCTCGCGCGGCATAGCGGGGCTCCGGCGCGCGCAGGCCGCCTATTACGGTCGCCGCTTTGGCGTGAAGCTCAATCCCGAGCGCGAAGTGGTCGCCACGCTCGGCTCAAAAGAAGGCTTCGCGAACATGGCGCAGGCGATCACCGCGCCGGGCGACGTGGTGCTGGTGCCGAGCCCGAGCTACCCGATCCACGCCTTCGGCTTCCTGATGGCGGGCGGCGCCATCCGGCATGTTCCCGCCGAGCCGGGGCCGGAATTCTTCGCAGCGCTCGAGCGCGCAGTGTATCATTCGATCCCGAGACCGATCGCCGTCATCCTCTGCTATCCGGCCAACCCGACGGCGTCGGTCGCGACGCTCGATTTCTATCGGGACGTCGTCGCCTTCGCCCGCCGCAACGACGTCTTCATCCTCTCCGACCTCGCCTACGCCGAAGTCTATTTCGACGATCGCGATCCGCCGCCCTCGGTGCTGCAAGTGCCGAACGCGACGGAGGTGGCGGTCGAGTTCACCTCGATGTCGAAGACCTTTTCGATGGCGGGCCTGAGGGTCGGCTTCGCGGTCGGAAACGAACGCCTCGTCGCGGCGCTCGCACGCGTCAAATCTTATCTCGACTACGGCGCCTATACGCCGGTGCAGGTGGCAGCCGCCGCGGCGCTCAACGGCCCCGACGAATGTATCCGCGACATGCGCGCGATCTATCGCCGCCGCCGCGACGTGATGGTCGATAGCTTCGCGCGCGCTGGATGGCAGATCCCCGCGCCGTCGGCGTCGATGTTCGCTTGGGCGCCGATCCCCGAACGGTTCCGTTCTCTGGGCAGCGTCGAATTCTCAAAACTTCTGATCGAGAAGGCGGATGTGGCCGTCGCGCCGGGGCTCGGCTTCGGCGAGCACGGCGAGGGCTTCGTCAGAATTGCGCTCGTGGAGAACGAGCAGCGCATCCGCCAAGCCGCGCGCAATATCGGGCGCTTCCTTGCCTCTGCCGATAAAACATTGCACAACGTCATCCCGATCAGCGCCAGTCGCTGATTTATCCAGGCAAGACAGGGACTTAATGAACGAACCGCTCAGGCTCGGGATTGCCGGACTGGGTACTGTCGGCGCGTCGGTGGTGCGACTCCTCGAGACGCACAGCGATGCGCTCGCGGCGCAGGTCAACCGGCGGATCTCGGTCGTCGCCGTCAGCGCCCGCAAGCGTGAACGCCCGCGCGGCCTCAAGATCGATCATTACGCTTGGCACGACGATCCGGTCACGATGGCGCGCTCGAATTCGATCGACGTCTTCGTCGAACTGATCGGGGGCGGTGACGACGGGCCGGCCCGCTCCAGCATCCGGGCCGCGTTGAAATCCGGCAAGAGCGTCGTCACCGCGAACAAGGCGCTGCTAGCGCGCCAGGGCGTAAAGCTTGCCAAGCTTGCCGAGGAGCGCGGCGGCCAGCTCTCGTTCGAGGCGGCAGTCGGCGGGGGCATCCCGATCGTCAGGACGCTCAGGGAAGCGCTCGTCGGAAACAGGCTCACGCGCATCTACGGAATCCTGAACGGCACCTGCAATTTCATTTTGAGCCGGATGGAGGAGGGCGAGACCTATGCGAGCGCGCTCAAGGAAGCGCAGACGCTTGGCTATGCGGAAGCCGATCCGACCTTTGACGTCGAGGGGCGCGATGCCGCGCAGAAGCTCACGATCCTGACCAGCATCGCCTTCGGCACCGAGATCGATCGCGAGCCCGCCCTCGTGGAAGGCATTTCGTCGATCGAGCCGGAAGACATTCTGGCTGCCAACGAGCTCGGCTATCGGATCAAGCTTCTCGCGGTGGCGCAGCGGACCGATTCCGGCATCGAGCAGCGGGTGCATCCGACCATGGTACCCGGCGACTGCGACATCGCCCGCATCTCCGGCGTGACGAACGCCGTCGCCGTTGAGGGCGACTTCATCGGTGCCGTGATGCTCTCCGGTCCGGGCGCCGGCGGCGACGCGACGGCGTCCGCCGTCGTCGGTGACATTGTCGATCTCGCGCGGGGCGTGCGCATGCCACCGCTCGGGCGGCCGGCGGCGAGCCTTGAGCCCTACCAGCGCGCCCGCATGCGCGCCCACGAGGGCGGCTACTATCTTCGCCTCAAGGTGCACGACCGCCCGGGCGCGTTCGCGGCGATCGCGCAGCGCATGGCCGACGCCGGCATCTCGCTCGATTCCATTCTGCAGCGGAACCGCCCGATCGGGTCGGCGCCAAAGCGCAGCACCGAGGAGGTGCAGCCGGTCACCATCATTACCCATTCCACCACCGAGCAGGCGGTGCGCGGGGCGCTTGCGAACATCGAGGCGGAAGGCGCGGCCGTCGGACGGCCGCAGATGATCCGCATCGAAGCGCTGTAGAGGAGGGCGCGATGGCGCGGCGCGATGCGGGCGCAATGGATCGGATGCTGACGCTTGAGCTCGTGCGGGTGACCGAGCGGGCGGCGATCGCGGCAGCGTGCTCGCGCGGGCGCGGCGACGAACAGGTCGCAGATCAGGCTGCCGTCGACGCGATGTGGAGCGAGCTCAACCGTCTCGACGTGCGCGGGCGCATCGTTGTCGGTGAGGGAGAGCGCGACGCCGCGCCGAAGCTCTATGTCGGCGAAGAGGTCGGGACGGGGAAGGGGCCGGAGGTCGATATTGCGGTCGACCCGCTCGACGGGCGCACGCTCTGCGCCAAGAACTTGCCGGGTTCGCTCGCCGCGATCGCGGTTACGCGCCGGGGTGGGCTTTTGAATGCGCCGGACGTCTACATGGACAAGATCGCAATCGGCCCAGGCTACGGGCCCGACCTCGTCGACCTCGACATGCCGCCGGAACGGGCGATCGAGCGGCTCGCCGAAGCGAAAGGCGTGAAGCCGCGCGACATCGCCGCCTGCATCCTCGACCGCCCGCGCCACGCGAAGCTCGTCGAGCGGGTACGCACGACGGGCGCCTCGGTGCGGTTGATCGGCGACGGGGACGTGGCGGGCATCATCCATACGACCGATCCGGAAGCGACCGGCATCGACATCTATCTCGGCAGCGGCGGTGCGCCGGAGGGCGTTCTTGCCGCCGCGGCACTCCGCTGCATCGGCGGTCAGATGTGCGGGCGGCTGATCGTCGACAGCGGCGAAAAGCGCGAACGCGTCGCCGAGCGAGGGATCAAGGACGCGAAGCGCGTCTACCGCGCCGAGGACATGGCGACAGGCGACGTCCTCTTCGCCGCAACGGGGATCACCGACGGCAGCCTTTTCGCAGGCGTGCGCTTCGAGCGCGAGACGGCAACGACCTACTCGATCGTAACGCGCTCGGAAACCGGCACGCAGCGCTGGATTCGTGCCCGCCACCGGAACGGGGAGAAGTGGCCGTCGATGGATTGACGCGTTTCGGCTCGTCGGAATTCACAGTCGCGCACTTCGCAATCGACGCGCGGGCGGCATCGGACCATAGTCCAATCAATGCTGGGATTCGCTGACGACCGTACGATCGACCGCAATTTCCTCGGCGTTTCGCGCTCGCTCACAGGACGCGCTTGGCGCGCGCGGCTCGATGAGCGCGGTCGAGGCGGTCGCGACGGCAATCGCGCAGCGCGGCATTGCGTCGGAAAGTCTGGCGCGCGTGCTCGCCGGGCGCGGGATCGGTGTTGAGGATGCCGCCGCATACCTTGCGCCGGCGCTGAAGCGCGATCTTCCCGACCCATCCGCGCTCGCTGACATGCATGTTGCGGCCAGCCGGCTCGCCGACGCTGTTCTGTCGCGCGAGCCGGTCGCCATTTTCGGCGACTACGACGTTGACGGCGCGACCTCCGCGGCGCTCCTTCATGATGTGCTCGCAGCGCTCGGGCTCGTCCCGCGCATCTACATTCCCGATCGCATCTTCGAGGGTTATGGGCCGAACCCCGAGGCAATCGACACGCTCGTCGGCGAGGGCGCGCGGCTGATCATCTGCGTCGATTGCGGCTCGACCAGCTTTGAGGCGCTGGAGCGCGCCAGAGCGCGCGGCGTCGACGTTGTCGTGTTCGACCACCATCAGGTGGGCGCGGAGCTGCCGCCCGCCGTCGCGATCGTCAATCCGAACCGCCGCGACGACGTGTCCGGCGCGGGGCAGCTTGCGGCCGTCGGCGTGACGTTCCTCGCCGCAGTCGCGCTTCTGCGCGAGCTTCGGCGGCGGAACTATCCGGGCGCGCTTCCCGATCTGCTGCCGCTCTTGGAACTGGTTGCACTCGGCACCGTCTGCGACATGGTCGAGCTGACGGGAGTGAACCGCGCCTTCGTGGCGAAAGGTCTGGTCGCGCTTCGCCGCAGCGAGCGGCCGGGCGTGCGCGCGCTGATCGAAGCTTCGCGGCTGAAAAGCCCACCCGACAGCGGGCACCTCGGGTTTCTGCTCGGGCCGCGCATCAATGCCGGCGGGCGGATTGGTGAAGCGACGCTCGGTGCGCGCCTTCTGACGACACGCGATCCGGCCGAGGCGGCGGAGCTTGCCGGCCTGCTCGACCGCCTGAACGGCGAGCGCCAGGCGATCGAGATGGCGGCGGTTGACGAGGCAATGGCAGAAGCCGACGCCGAAATCGGGGAAGGCGAGGGGCCGCGGGTTATCGTGGCGAGCGGCGAGGGCTGGCATCCGGGCGTGGTCGGGCTCGTCGCATCGCGGCTCAGGGAGCGCTTCGACCGGCCGGCTTTCGCTATCGCCTGGAACGGCGGGGGGATCGGATCGGGATCGGGGCGCTCGGTCCCCGGCGTCGATATCGGCCGCGCCGTGCGCGAAGCGGTGGACACTGGGATCCTGATCAAGGGCGGCGGCCACGCCATGGCGGCCGGCGTTACGGTCGAGCGCGGAAAGCTCGGGGCGCTCAGGGCTTTTCTCGAAGCGCGGCTTGGCGCGGACGCCGCCGCCGCGGCGGCCGACAGCGACCTTGAGATCGACGGCGCTCTTTCTGCCGTCGGCGCTACATCGGAACTCGTCGAGGAGCTCGAACGTGCCGGTCCCTACGGCAACGCCAATCCTGCGCCGGTATTCGCGCTGCCGGCGCATCGCGTGGCGTTCGCCGACACGGTCGGCAAAGGGCACGTGCGGCTGACGCTCGCGTCCGCATCAGGTGAGAGCTTGAAAGCGATCGCCTTCCGCGCCGCGGACGCGCCGCTTGGCCGAGCGCTTCTTGCAGCGCGCGGCAAGCCGCTTCACGTCGCAGGGACGCTCAGTCTCGACCACTACGGCGGATCGGCGCGCACGCAGCTGCGCGTCGTCGACGCTGCCGAAGTCGAGGGCCGATTCTAGCCGGGTTTTCGAGCGCCTAGCGCCCGACGAAGACGAGCCGTGCTGTGCCGCTGTGCGACTGCACTACCCAGTCGGTCACCGCCTGATGGTTGCGGCGCACGTCGCTGGGGTTGACGCCGATGTCGACCAGCACGTGATCGTCGAGTTCGCCGAGCGCGCTCAACGTCCGCCGCTTTGCGCGGGCACGAGCGAGCGCTTCCGTAGCGCGCTGAATCATTGAGAGAAAGCCGATCGACTGGGATCTTTCGGCGTCCCAGGCAGCCGTATTCGTGGTCATGATTTTCCGTCCTTCCAACAGCCGCGCGGATACCGCCGGATTGTTTCAGGAAGATTTCGCTGCAGTGCAAAAGAGATTTCTTTTGCGGCGCAGCGGAAGTCGTTGCGGCGAAGGGTAAATCATCCGTTAATTCAAGAAGTTGGCGGAATCTCCGCCGGGCGACGTCCAAGGGAACAAAGGAGATCGAGGAAGCCGGGACAGGTACGACCGTGCTGCTCGGCGACTGCGGGCGGTAGCGACGAGCGTCCCGCCACCGAGCTACGCTCGGTTCGAAGCGACCTAACCGGCGGCGGGTGCCTGAGCGGGCTTCCGCCGGGCCCGCGACGCCACGGTTTCGTCGGCTTGGCGCACGCTGCTGCGCTCGATCAGCGCGCAATCGAGCCGCATGCGAGTCGGCGGCAGGTCGGAGCCGCCGCTTGCCATGCGCTTCAGAAGATCGAGCGCGGCGGCACGTCCAAGCTCTTCGCGCGGCTGGCGCATCGTGGTGAGCGGCGGCTCGATCGTCTCGGCAAAGTCGATATCGTCGAAGCCGATGATGGAGACATCCTCCGGCACGCGCATGCCGGCGTCTCGCACCGTCTTGATGAAGCCGATCGCCGCGTGGTCCGCGGCAGCAAAGATGGCGGAGGCCGGCATGCCGAGCTCCAGAAAGCGGTTGCCCGCGGCAACGCCGGCCTCGAAGCGGAAGCTGCCGCCCCAGACGAGCATCTCGTCGAAGGGAATATCGATCGCGCGAAGCGCGTCGCGATAGCCCTGGGAACGCGCCATCGCTTCGACGTTCTTCGGCGGGCCGGCAATATGCGCGATGCGCCGGTGTCCGTGCGCCGCGAGATAGTCGACTGCCGCGCGCGCGGTGGCGTAGTTGGCGACATCGAAGACGGAAATGCGCTCCTCCCCCGGGATCTCATTGCAGACGAGCGCCATCGGGATCTGGTCCGGAGACAGTACGCTGCCTTCGTCGCGGGGCAGGCGCCCGGTGAACAGGATAACGCCATCGACCTGGCCGCTGCGCACGAGCCGGACGTAGTGCTGTTCCTTCAGCCGCCCATGGTCCACGCCCTTTGCCGACTGACGACCGGTGTCGCCAATGATCATGCCGTAGCCGGCCGCCCAAAGCGTGTCCTCGATGGCATTGAGGATGGGCGTGAAGAAGGTGTTGCTCATGCCGGGGATGAGAGCGAGCACGATTTTCGTGGAACGCGCCCTCAGGCTGCGCGCCATGGCGTTCGGTGTGTAGCCGGTTGCCTTGATTGCAGCTGCCACGCGGGCGCGCGCGTCATCGCTGACGAGGTCGGGTGTCGCGAGCGCACGGCTCACCGTCGCGGTGGAGACGCCCGCGCGCGCGGCGACATCATGAATAGTCGCCGGCCGTTGCAGCGAATGGCCGGAAGCGGGTCGAGCTTTCTTCATGTTCAACAGGTCTTGTGCAGCGCAGCCGAAGAAACGGATTGACACCCTGGATTTTATTCATACACTTTATGTAAACGATTACAAGAAATGCGAACGCCGCTTCGTCGGCAACTCGATCGAAGTCGTGCCGCGCAATGCGGCCGTCGCAAGGGAGGAAAACAAATGCGACTTAACATTCGTGGATTGCTGGGCTCGACCGCTCTGGCGGTTGCGCTGATTGCGCCGTCGCTTGCGGCGGCCACCGATCTTGAAGTCATCCATTGGTGGACATCGAAAGGCGAGTCGGCGGCGGTGTCGCAGTTCGCGAAAGCTTTCGACAATGACGGGCAGGGCGACCATTGGATCGACAGCGCGATTGCGCTCGGCCAGACCGCGCGCGCCACGATCATGCAGCGCATCCTGGGCGGAGATCCGCCGGGTGCGGCGCAGTTCAATCCCGGCCGCGAATACGAAGAGCTGATCAAGAACGATCAGCTCTTGCAGCTCGACGACGTCGCCGAGGCGGGCCATTGGGCGGACGTGATCCGTCCGAAGTCGATCAGCAAGGCGTGCCTCGTCGATGGGCATTGGTATTGTGTGCCGGTCAACATCCATTCGTGGCCGTGGGGCTGGTACTCGCTGTCTGCATTCAAGGCCGCTGGGCTCGACAACCCGACTAACTTCGATCAGTTCGTGGCCGATGCGCCGAAGCTGAAGGACGCCGGCATCATTCCGTTCGCGGTTGGTGGCGACGGCAACGGCTGGCAGATCAAGGGCGCCTTCGATCAGCTGATGCTCTACAAGCTGGGCATCGAGCAGCGCGACAAGATGTACGGTGAGAAGGACGCGGACATCGCCGGTGGCGACGGCGTGAAGCAGGTCCTGACCGAGCTGAAGGAGCTCAAGAAGTGGACCGACGACGGTTACGCCAACCGCAACTGGAACGACACCACGAACCTTGTGATCACGGGCAAGGCCGGTCTCCAGATCATGGGCGACTGGGCACGTGGCGAGTTCTCCGCGGCCGGCATGACCGGGGTCAAGGACTTCGGCTGCATGATCGGGCTCGACGAAGATCATCCGATCGTCTCGACCGACGGCGACGTGATCGTTTTCCCGAAGCTGCAGGACCCGGACAAGGAAGCGGCGCAGAAACGGCTCGCAGCGCTGCTGATCAGCCCGGCGGTCCAGGTTGCCTTCAATAACGCCAAGGGCTCGATGCCGGTGCGCGGCGACGTCGACATGGCGACGGCCGATCCTTGTATGCAGAAGGCACTGAAGGCTGTCGAGGACCCGAGCAAGATCGCGTCCGGCGTGCAGCGGTTCATCACGGAAGACACCTCGAACCAGCTGAACTCGCTCATCACCCAATACTGGGCCGATGACTCGATGACCGCCGAGGCCGCGCAGGCGAAATTCGTCGACATCATCAAGAACTCCGATTGATGTGAGCTTGGGAGCGCCGCTCGAAGCGGCGCTTCCTTTTTCGGTCGTCGTGGAAGGCGACGGCGCTCCTAAGCGGGCCTCGCCGATGAATTGTTTCTTTTCGACGATACGTGCCGCGAGCGGACCGGCGTCGGGCATCGACTTGGCCCCGGCCCCGGAGACGCGAAAAGGTCGGACCTGATGGCTCGCGCGCGGCGGCGCTTCAACTTCGATGCGATCATCGGGACTGTCCCGATGATCCTCGTCTCGGTCGGCGTCTTCGTCATAGGAATCGCCTTCACGTTCCTCTGGTCGTTCACCAGTTCGAAGCTCTTCCCGAATTTCCACTTCGTGGGGCTTCAGCAATATGTGCGCCTGTGGGGCGAGGACCGCTGGCACGTCTCCGTCTACAACATCTGGATCTTCGGGCTGCTGACGATCGGCGGCAACATGGCCTTCGGCTTCCTGCTGGCCGTGTTCATGGACCAGCGCATTCGGCAGGAGGACCTGCTGCGGTCGATCTTCCTCTACCCCTTCGCCATGTCGCTGATCGTGACGGGCCTGGTCTGGCAGTGGGCGCTCGATCCAAATCTCGGCCTGCAGGCGGCCGTGCATCATTGGGGTTGGACGAGCTTCAATTTTGCGCCGCTCGTCGATATCAACACGGCGATTTACGGCCTGGTAGTCGCCGGGGTCTGGCAGGGGAGCGGCGTCACCATGGCGATCCTGCTTGCCGGCATGCGCGGCATCGATGCCGAGATCTGGAAGGCGGCGAAGGTGGACGGCATCCCCCTCTGGCGCACTTATCTTTTCATCGCGGTTCCGATGATGCGCGGCGCCTTCGCCACGGCCTTCGTGCTTCAATGCGTCGGCGTGGTACGCGTCTACGATCTGATTGTCGCGATGACCGGCGGCGGGCCCGGTATCTCGACCAACATGCCGGCGCTCTATGTGATCGACATGATCACGAGCAGCCAGAACGTCGGTCAGGGCATGGCAGCGGCGACGATGATGCTGATCCCGATCATCGTGCTTCTCTCGTTCATCGGCATTGTGAGCTGGCGCCGCCGGGCGCGCGCCGAGGCAAGCTTATGACGAGCGGTGACATCGCCCTCCGAAATGCCCGAGATGTGGCCGCGGTGAATGAACCCTACGGGCCGAAGCCGAAGCACCTGTCGGTGGGGCGGATCGGCGTCTACATTTTCCTTGTGATCTCAGCGCTGTTCTTTTTGATCCCGCTCTACGTCATGGTGGTGACGTCGCTGAAGGGAATGCCGGAGATTCGGCTCGGGCATTTGTTCAACTTCCCCGCCAAGATCACGTTCCAGCCTTGGGCCGACGCCTGGCTCCACGCCTGCACGGGACGCGATTGCTTCGGCCTCCACCCGGGCTTCGTCAACTCGGTGAAGATCACGGTGCCGAGCGTGCTCATCTCGATCCTTATCGGATCGCTCAACGGCTACACGCTGTCATTCTGGCGCTACAAGGGCGCCAATCTCCTCTTCGGGGTTCTCCTCTTCGGCGCCTTCGTGCCCTATCAGGTGGTCATCTATCCGCTGATTATAGGATTTCGGATGATGGGGCTGTTTTCGACGCTCCCCTGCATCATCATCGTGCATACGATCTTCGGCATGCCGATCCTGACGCTGCTCTACCGGAATTTCTACGCAGGGCTCCCGATCGAGCTGTTCAAGGCGGCGCGGGTCGACGGCGCCGGCTACTGGAGGACCTTTCTCCACGTCATGGTGCCGATGTCCGTGCCGATCACGATCGTCGCCGTCATTCTGCAGGTGACGGGAATATGGAATGACTTTCTCTTCGGCATCATCTTTTCCGGCCGGCCGAACTGGCCGATGACGGTGCAGCTCAACAATATCGTCAACACGACGACGGGGGTGCGCGAATATAACGTCAACATGGCGGCGACGATCCTCGCCGCCGGCGTGCCGCTCATCGTCTATTTCATCTCTGGGAGGTGGTTCGTGCGCGGAATCGCCGCCGGCGCAATCAAGGGCTAGGTCCAATGGCGAGCGTTTCCATCCGCAAGCTCGGCGTAAGGTTCGGCCACTTGAGGGTCCTGCAGGATCTGGACCTCGACGTGGAGCAGGGCGAGTTCGTCGTGCTCCTTGGGCCTTCGGGTTGCGGTAAGTCCACGCTTCTAAACGCCGTCGCTGGCCTGCTCGACGTCAACGCCGGTCAGGTGTGGATCGGCGGCAAGAACGTCACATGGGAGGAGCCGAAGGACCGCGGGATCGGCATGGTCTTCCAGTCCTACGCGCTCTATCCGCGCATGACGGCCGAAGGAAACATGAGCTTCGGCCTGAAGATGGCCAAGGTGCCGCGGGCCGAGATCGCAAGCCGCGTGGCGCGGGCGGCCGAAATCCTGCAGATCGAGCCGCTTCTGAAACGGCGGCCGGCGGAGCTTTCCGGCGGACAGCGTCAGCGCGTCGCGATAGGTCGCGCGCTCGTTCGCGACGTCGACGTCTTTCTCTTCGACGAGCCATTGTCGAATCTCGACGCCAAGCTCCGGGCCGAGCTGCGCGTGGAGCTGAAGCGCCTCCACAATCAGCTCGGCAAGGTCACGATGATCTACGTGACGCACGACCAGGTCGAGGCGCTGACGCTTGCCGATCGCATCGCGGTCATGCACGCAGGCGTCATCCAGCAGTTCGACACGCCGCACAACATCTATCACCGCCCGGCGAACCGCTTTGTCGCGGGCTTCGTCGGCTCGCCCACAATGAATTTCCGCGCCGGCAAGGTTAGGGATTCCGGCACTCCGGTCTTCGAGTCGGAAGGCGTCAAGGTCCCGCTGTCGGGCTATTCTTGGAAGAACGGATCGCTGCCGCCGGGTGAGGTGGAGCTCGGCGTTCGGCCCGAACACGTGGCGGTCGGAAGCGACAATTCGCATCGGCTTGATGCCCAGGTTGAGCTGGTCGAGCCGATGGGCGCGGAGACCATCATCTGGTGCCGGGTCGCCGGCGAGCCGCTCTCGGTTCGCGTCGAGGGCGAGAGCACGATCCGGCGCGGTGACCAGGTGTCGGTCGCCTTCCCTATTGAAAGGGTCAACGTCTTCGACGCAAAGACCGGGTTGCGTCTCTAACAAGGAGTGCTTCCTTGAATACCGATCGTGTTTCCTTCCAGCTCTATTCGGCGCGGAAGTTTCCCCCGCTCGACAGCCAGCTCGCGCTGCTCTCCAAGCTCGGCTACCGCAACGTCGAGCCCTATGGCGGGCTGTTTGCGGAGCCGGAGGCGCTTCGCGCGGGGTTGAAGGAATACAAGCTCGCCACTCCGACCGCGCATATCGGGATCGAGCGGCTACGCGCCGACGTCGAGGCTGTCGCCAAGATCGCGAAGGATTTCGGGATTAAGGAGGTCATCGTTCCGGCCGTCCCCCAGGAGGAACGGACGCAGGGCGCCGCGGGTTGGGACAAACTCGGCAAGGAGCTTTCCGGCTATCAGAAGAAGCTCGCCGCGCACGGCATCGGGCTTGCCTGGCACAACCACAACTTCGAGTTCGCGAAACTTCCCGACGGCAGCTATCCGCTCGACCACATCTTCGCTGCGGCGCCGGGTCTCCACTGGCAGGCCGACATCGGCTGGATCGAATGGGCGGGCGAGAGTGCCGCCGACTGGATCGCGAAATACAAGGACCGCGTCATCGCGCTCCACGTCAAAGACCTGGCGCCGAAGGGAGAGAACGCCGAGGAGGATGGCCAGGCGGACGTCGGCCACGGCGTGCTCGACTGGAAAAGGCTGATGCCCGCGATCAATCTGCCGGGGGTCAAGTACCTGGTGATGGAGCACGACAACCCGAACGACTTCGAGCGCTTTGCCCGCCGGTCGTTCAAAACAGTTTCCGCCTGGTAGGGAGGCCTTCTTGGACGAGATTGGCGTTGGAATTATCGGCTGCGGGAATATCTCCACGATCTACCTGACCAACCTCCCGCATGCACCGGGGGTAAAGGTGCGTGCCTGTGCCGACACGAGGCCCGAGGTGGCTGAGGCGCAAGGCAAGAAGTTCGGCGTTCCAGCGATGCCGGTCGATGCGCTCCTCGCGCGCGACGACATCCAGTTCGTCGTCAACCTGACGGTCCCGGCCGCGCACGGCGCGGTGTCGCTCGCCGCGCTTTCAGCCGGCAAGCACGTCTTCTCGGAAAAGCCGCTCGCCGTTGACGCCGAGCTCGGCCGCAAGGTCGTGGTGGAAGCGGAGAGCCGTAACCTCATGATCGGCTGCGCGCCCGACACCTTCCTCGGCGCTGGCGGTAGGCTCTCCCGCAAGCTCATCGACGACGGCGCTGTCGGGCGCATCCTCTCCGGCAGCGCCTTCCTGATGTCGCACGGCATGGAGCACTGGCACCCGGACCCGGAGTTCTTCTTCAAGAAGGGCGGCGGCCCGGTGCTCGACGTCGGCGTCTATTACATCACGGCGCTTGTTAACCTGCTCGGACCGGTGGAGCGCGTGGACTCCGCGACGCGCACCGGGTTCGCGGAGCGCATCGTCACTTCGGCTGGACCGCGCAAGGGCTACCGCATCAAGGTGGAGACGCCGACGACCTGCCTGGCGCTGCTTGAGTTCGCGTCAGGCGTGCTGCTCACCTTCGCCGCGACGTGGGACGTCTGGAAGCACAGCCATCCGCCGATCGAGCTTTACGGCACGGAGGGCACGCTGCGCGTTCCAGATCCGAATTTCTATGGCGGCGTGGTTCAGACCAGTGCGCGGGACGGCGACTGGGTCGCGCACGATTCGCAAGAGCTGCCGCTCGGCCGCCCCAACTGGCCGGCAGACGCGCCGCGCCAGGCGAACTACCGCGCTCTCGGCATCGCCGATATGATCGCGGCGCTGCGGAGCGGCCGTTCGCATCATGCAAGCGGCAGGCTGGCGCTCCATGTCCTCGACGTCATGGAAGCGGTGGTGAACGGCGGCAACACGATCCTGGCGCCGGCCGAGCGGCCAGCCTCCTTCGCGGAGAGCGACGCGGCGGCGATGTTCGACCCGGCCGTTGCGGGCCCGGCACCGAAGCGCACACCGACTCGAAGCGCGAAGCGTCCTGCGAAGAAGGCGGCGCCTAAGAAGGCGAAGAAGGCCGCGAAGAAGAAGGGGCCGCCCGCGAAAAAGAAAAAACCGGCCAAGGCGAAGCGGCCAATTGCAAAGAAAGGGGCCGCGAAGAAGAGGTCGACGAAAAAGACGAGGCGCGGCCGTTAGGCTGCGTCCGCCTCACCAGCTCCACATTGTCCCGTCTTCGAGACGGGCGACCGGCAAATAGGCCGGGTCGTATTCGTATTTCGCGGCGAGCTTCTCGTCGATATCGACGCCGTGGCCGGGCACGTCTCCGGGATAGAGGTAGCCGTCGCTGAAACTGATAGGCGTGCGGAAAGACCGCGTCGGTCTCTTCGGTGTGGTGCATGTATTCCTGCACGCCGAAATTCGGCACCCAGAGATCGAAGTGCAGCGCCGCGCCCATGCAGATCGGCGAGAGGTCGGTGGCGCCGTGGCAGCCGGTCCTGATCTGGTAGAGTTCCGCGAGCATCGCGATCTTTCGAAGCTGCGTGATGCCGCCGGCATGCACGACAGCGGTGCGGATGTAGTCGCAGAGCTGGTTCTGGATGATCTCGCGGCAGTCGTGGATGGAGTTGAACACCTCGCCGATGGCGATCGGCGTGACGGTGTGCTCGCGGATCAGCTTCAGCGCCTCCTGGTTCTCCGCCGGCGTCGGGTCCTCCAGCCAGAAGAGGCGATGGGGCTCGAGGCTCTTGCCGAGCCGCGCCGCCTCGATCGGCGTCAGCCGATGATGCACGTCATGGAGGAGATGAAAGCCGAAGCCGAACTTCTCGCGCACGGCGTCGAAGAGCTTGGGGGCGAAGTCGAGGTACTTCTCCGTCGACCAGATCAACTCTTCGGCGAGGCCCTTCACCGCCGGCTCGTAGTAGAGCTTGCCGCGCGCCACGCCGTAAACGGAATCGAGGCCGGGAATACCGGACTGCGCACGCACCGCCTTGTAGCCCTTTTCGAGGTACTCCCCGACAGCGTCGAGCGTCTCGGCGATGTCTTTGCCGTTGGCGTGGCCGTAGACCATCACGCCGGAACGGCTCTTGCCGCCGAGAATCTCGTAGAGCGGCAGGCCGGCGATCTTCGCCTTGATGTCCCAAAGCGCTGTGTCGACCGCGCCGACCGAGGCCATCGTCACCGGGCCGCGCCGCCAATAGGCGCCCTTGGCGAGATAGTGCCAGATGTCCTCGATCTGGCGCGGGTCGCGCCCGACGAGGAGGGGTGCGACGTGATCTTTGAGATATGAGGCGACCGCGAGCTCGCGCCCGTTCAGCGTGGCGTCGCCGATGCCGTAGAGGCCTTCGTCGGTGACGATCTTCACGGTGACGAAATTGCGGCCCGGGCAAGTGACGATGACCTTCGCTTCCGTAATCTTCATGACGCTTCCTTACGCACCCACTGTCTCGACCGTCTGTGCAGCTGCTGCGGCGTCGATGTCCTCGTGATCTTCAAAAAGATGCGGGAACTGCCGCTCGAGTAGCGGAAGCGAGGTCAGGATCTCCGCAAGGTGCGTCCGGACCGTCGCCTCGGCGGCGTCCGCGTCGCCGGTTTCGACGGCGGCGAGGATCGCGGCGTGCTGATCGACGAGGCGGGAAATCGGCGTCGCTTGCGGGAGACTCAAATAGCGCACGCGATCCATCTGGGCCTTCACTTCCTCGACGACGCGCCATGCATAGTCGCAGTCGACGCCATGCGCGAGGCCGCGGTGGAAGGCTTCGTCGAGCGCGAGGAAGCGGGCGGGAACCGCCTCAACGGCAGCCGCCCGCTGCGCATCGAGGTTGCGCTTCAGGTCGACAATCGCGTCCGCCGACATCACCTCGCTCGCCTTTCGCGCGACGGCGACCTCGACGGCCTCGCGCACGAAGCGCGCGTCGGTCACCTGCTTCACCGATATCTTCACGACGAAGGTGCCGCGCTGCGGGCGGATGCGGACGAGCCCGGCTTCGCTCAGCTTGATGAAGGCCTCGCGCACCGGCTGGCGGCTCACGCCGAGGCGCGCTGCGATCTCGTTCTCCGAAAGCGCTTGTCCGGGGGTCAGCGCCATCGTGACGATCGCGCTCCTCAACTCGCTGTAGACGCGACGTGCGGCGGGCTCGGCTGAGCCGCGCGTGTCGCCGGGCCAGCGGTCAAGGCCGGCGCCTTTCGCCGCCGAACGTCCGTTTCCTCGCCTCATTGTTCTTGGCCCCGAGCCAGCGTCGGATAAACCGAACAAGATTGTTGCGCTTCGGTATGTGCCATACTACCATACCAGTCAATAAGAACTTCGAAACAGGCTATCCGCACCGGGAGGGAATGATGAAGCGCTTTCCACGTCTTGGAATTGCTCTGCTCGCCGCCGTCGCCGCGCTGGCGCTGCCGCGAGTCGGACTTGCCGCAGACTACACGCTGAACGTCAACACGGCGCTGACGACCGACGACCCGCTCTACAAGGGCCTGGAGATCTTCAAGCAGAAGGTCGAGGCAGGGACGAACGGCAAGCTCGAGGTCCGACTCTTCCCAAGCTCGCAGCTCGGCAAGGACGAGGACGTGCTTGAGCAGGCGCGCGCCGGCGGCAACGTCGCCGTCGTCGTCGACGGCGGGCGGCTTGCCGTGTTCACCAAGGAGTTCGGCATTCTCGGCGCGCCGTTCCTCGCCCACGGGTTCGAGGGCATCCGGAAAGTCGTGACGTCCGACGTCTTCGAGGGCTGGGTGAAGAAGCTCCATGACGATGCCGGCCTGCAGGTCCTTTCGTTCAACTGGTGGCAGGGCGAGCGGCATCTCCTCACCAACGTCCCTGTCAAGACGCCGGCCGATCTGAAGGGCATCCGCATGCGCACACCGGGCGCACCGGTCTGGATGGAGACGATCAGCGCCATGGGCGCGACGCCGACACCGATGGGCTGGACAGAGGTCTATCCGGCGCTGCAGCAACACGTGATCGACGCGGCTGAGGCGCAGGACCCGGCGACCTACGGCGCGCGGCTCTACGAAGTCATCAAGTACATCACGAAGACCGGCCACATCAATCTGATCACCGGCATCGTAACGAGCGGCGCTTGGTTCGACGGCTTGCCTGCGGATGTTCAGAAGGTGCTTCGCGATGAAGCGCTCGCCGCCGGCGACGAGGCCTCGAAGATGACGCAAGACTCGCTCGCCAACTACGAGAAGATGATGGCTGACAAGGGCGTGGAGATCGACGAGATCGACGTGACCCCCTTCGTGCAGGCGACCGCCGGGGTCTACGATAAGCTCGGCTACGGCGATCTCCGCAAACAACTGGAGCCGATCCTCGCCCAATAGGATAATGCGGGCCGGCTCGAAAGTGAGCCGGCCTGTTTCAAGTCCGCTGGGGTGGGCCCGATGCTGTCTTTTCTGGTGCGCGCCGAAGCGGCGTTCGGGAAGTTCCTCCTCATCGTTATCGTCGTTCTGGTTTTCTCCGCCGGCGTTCTTCGCTGGTTCGATCATCCGCTGATCTGGTCAGTCGACCTCGCGCAGATGCTTTTCCTTTGGGTGAGCTTCATCGGCGCCAATCAGGCGCTCCGGAAGCGCGCGCATATCGGCATGGACCTACTGGTGCGGCCGTTGCCCTACAGCGTCCGCCGCGTCGTGGAGATCGCACTCGCGCTCGTCACACTCGCCTTCCTTCTGATCATGGTCGTGATGGGTTACCGCCTGACCATGCTCAATCTGCAGCGCGTCTATGGCGACAGCGGCATCAGCTATGCCTTCGTAACCGGCGCGGTGCCGATCGGCTGCCTGCTGCTTGCCATCACGCTATGCGGCCACCTTCTGAACCTCGTTCGCCATTGGCGCACGGAGAAGCGCCTGGTCTTCGCCGATCCGGTTCGCGGCGAACTGGATGACGTGCTGTGACGCTGCTCTCGCTCACGTTTCTCGTCCTGATGCTCGCCGGCCTTCCAATCGCGTTCGCGATCGGCATCGCCGGCTTCACGTTCTTTCTCACCAACGGGACGATTCCCGTCTCGATCGGCGTGCAGCAGGTGGCGACCGCCTCGCAGAGCTTTCCGCTTCTCGCGGTGCCGTTCTTCATCCTCGCCGGCCACATGATGAACCACTCGGGGATCACGACGCGGCTCATCGGCTGCTCGAACACGCTCGTCTCTTGGATGGCCGGCGGGCTCGCCCAAGTCTGCATCGTGCTTTCGACGCTGATGGGCGGCGTCTCCGGCGCGGCCGTCGCCGACGCTGCGATGGAAGCGCGCATCCTTGGACCCGACCTGATCGCGCGCGGCTATTCGCGCGGCTTCACCTCGGCGGTGATCGCCGTCGGATCGCTCATCACCGCGACCATCCCGCCAAGCCTCGGCCTGATCCTCTACGGCTTCGTCGGCGGCGTCTCGATCGGGCGACTGTTCCTCGCCGGCGTCATCCCCGGGCTGATGATGATGGCGCTCCTGATGACGACCGTCTGGATCATTGCGCGACGGCGCAACTATCGCTCGGAGACGGCTGTGCGCCCGACGATGCGCGCCGTGCTCCACGCCGTCGCGGAGGCGAAGTGGGCGCTGATCTTCCCGCTCGCGCTCCTGATCGCCATTCGCGGCGGGCTCTTCACGCCGTCTGAAGTCGGCGCGTTCGCGGTGGTCTATGCGACGGTCGTCGGAGTGTTCGTGCACCGCGATCTCACCTGGGAAGGATTTTCAACGGCGCTTAGCGAGGCGGTGGTCGACGTCGGGATGATCATGCTGATCATCCTCTTCTCCGGCATGGTCGGCTACGCCATCATCTTCGAGCAGGCGCCGCAGACGGTCGCCGCGGCGCTGACGACGCTGACTAGCCAGCCGCTTGCGATCGTCGGGCTGATCCTTCTCTTCATCTTCATCGCCGGGCTTTTCATAGAGAGCACCGTGCTCGTTCTGCTGCTCACCCCGATATTCTTGCCGATCGTGCGCCCCCTCGGCGTAAACGACGTGCATTTCGGCATCCTGATGATGACGATCGTGACGCTCGGTTCGATGACGCCGCCGGTCGGCGTCTGCATGTACACGGTGTGCAGCCTGCTCAAATGCCCGGTCGAGGAATACATCGTAGAATTGATCCCCTTCGTCGGTGCGGTCCTGATCCTCGTCGCGGTGCTTGCGCTGTGGCCCGGCTTGGTGCTTTTCCTGCCCAACCTGCTCATGTGAACCCCACGCAAGGGGACCCTCGACCTTGAACGAGAAGTTACGTCTGATCGACGACGATCGGCTGTTTCCGGCCGATCCGGGGACGCGCGCCGTGGCGCGCGGCCTCTACGCCGGTGTCAAGGACCTGCCCATCGTCTCGCCGCACGGCCACACCGATCCGCGCTGGTATGCGGAGGACGCGCCGTTTCCCGATCCGGCGACGCTTTTCGTGGTGCCCGACCACTACATCTTCCGCATGCTCTACAGCCAGGGCATCGACCTTTCTGCGCTCGGCATTCCACCCCTCTCCGGAGAGAAGGCGGAGTTCGACGCGCGCGCGGTGTGGCGGATATTCGCGGAGAACTACCATCTCTTCCGCGGCACGCCGAGCCGCATGTGGCTCGACCACGTCTTCGCGACACTCTTCGGCTTCAAGGAGCGGCTATCCGGCGAAGTCGCCGACTTTTATTTCGATCGCATCGCTGCGGCGCTCGAGACGCCGGAGTTCCTGCCGCGCGCACTCTACAAGCGCTTCAACATCGAGGCGATCGCGACGACCGACAGCCCGCTCGATCCGCTCGCCGAGCACGCCCAGATCCGAAAATCCGGCTGGGACGGGCGCGTGCTTCCGACCTATCGCCCGGACCCTGTCGTCGATCCCGATTTTCCCGACTTTGCGGCCAACATCGTGAAGCTCCGCGACATCACCGGCTGCGATACGCTGACCTGGAGCGGCTACCTCGAAGCGCACCAGAACCGCCGCGCCTTCTTCAAGGCGCAGGGCGCAACGGCCACCGACCATGGGCATCCTTCGGCGCGGACCGCGAGCCTTCAACGCGTCGACGCGGCCGCGCTCTTCGACAAGATCGTCTCCGGCGAATTCACGCCGGATGAGGCTGACCTTTTCCGCGGCCAGATGCTGACCGAGATGGCGGCGATGAGCATCGACGACGGGCTCGTCATGCAACTCCATCCGGGCTCGTTCCGCGACCACAACCCGGAAATCCTACGCCACTTCGGCCGCAACATGGGCGCCGACATTCCGCAGCCGACTGACTATGTGCGTGCGCTGAAGCCGCTCCTCGACCGCTTCGGCAACGAGAAGACCTTCACGCTGATCCTCTTCACGCTTGACGAGACGAGCTATGGGCGCGATCTCGCGCCGCTCGCCGGGCACTATCCGTGCTTGAGACTTGGGCCGCCGTGGTGGTTCTTCGACAGCCCCGAGGGCATGCGCCGCTTCCGCGAGCTGACGACGGAGACCGCCGGCTTCTACAACACCGTCGGCTTCAACGACGACACGCGCGCCTATCTCTCGATCCCCGCGCGCCACGACATGGCGCGCCGCGTCGACTGCGCCTTCCTCGCCAATCTCGTCACCACGCATCGGCTTGACGAGGACGAGGCGCACGAGGTCGCCCGCGACCTTGCCTATCGGCTCGTCAAGCAGGCCTACAAGCTGTGACCGGAAGAGGGGAGCCGGCGAGACTTTCCAACGCCTCTCTTGCCGGCCTGCCGCAGAGCGTCCGCCGCCCGGCCTACGATCGAAGCGCTGTCACGCCTGGCATTGTGCATCTCGGCGTCGGCGCATTCCACCGCGCGCATCAGGCGGTCCATCTTGACGATGTCCTGCACGAGGAGCCCGCTTGGGGAATTGTTGGGGCGAGCCTCAGGAGCGCTGCGACGCGCGACGCACTGAAGCCGCAGGACTGGCTTTATACTTTGTCGGTGCGCTCGGGCGAGGGCGAGCGTCTCCGCGTCATCGGCAGCATCATAGATGTTTTCGTTGTGGACTCCGAGCGCGAGCGGCTGCTTGCCGCGATGACCGACCGCCGTGTCCGCATCGTCTCGCTTACCGTCACCGAGAAGGGCTATTGCCACGACCCTGCCACGGGACTTTTGAACGAGGCGCATCCCGACATCCGCCACGACCTCGCCGAGCCGCATGCGCCGCAGAGTGTGCCGGGTCTCATCGTCGAGGCGCTGGCCCGGCGGCGGGCGGCCGGCGTCGTCCCATTCACCGTGCTGACTTGCGACAACCTTCCTTCGAACGGCCATGTGGTGAAGCGCATCCTCGACCGTTTCGCGGCGCTCCGCGATGCCGACCTCGGCGCCTACGTTGCCGGCGAGCTTGCCTGCCCCGCCACCATGGTCGACCGCATCACGCCGGCGACGACCGATGACGATCGCGAGCGGATCGCGCGCGCGCTCGGCGTCGTCGACGCATGGCCGGTCGTGACCGAGCCGTTCTCGCAATGGGTAATCGAGGACCGCTTTCCGGCCGGTCGGCCCGCGTTCGAGGCGACAGGCGCGGAGCTCGTCGCCGACGTTGCGCCCTACGAGCACATGAAGCTCAGGCTCTTGAACGGCGCGCATTCGAGCCTTGCTTATCTCGGCTATCTCGCAGGCTACCAAGTCGTCTCCGACGTCATGGCCGATCCGGGCTTCGCGCGCTTCGTCACGGCGCTCATGGACGAGGCGACGCCGACGCTGGCGGTGCCGCCGTCCACCGACATCGCCGCATACAAGGCTGCGCTCGTTGCGCGCTTCGAGAACCCTGCGCTCAAGCATCGCACCTGGCAGATCGCCATGGACGGGAGCCAAAAGCTGCCGCAGCGGCTGCTTGGCACAATCCGCGACTGCCTGAAGCGCGGCCTGCCGTTCAGGCGGCTCGCGCTCGGCGTCGCCGGCTGGATGCGCTACGTGACCGGCGTCGACGAGAAGGGCGCTGCAATCGATGTGCGTGATCCGCTCGCCGCGCGCCTCCGAGAGCTTGCGGATGAAGCAGGCCCGTCGCCGGAGCAGCTCGCACGCACGCTTCTCGGGGTCGGGTCCATCTTCGGTGATGACCTCGCGGCGGATCCTCGCTTCGTGGAGGCGGTGACGGAAGGCCTCGCGCAACTCTATCGGGTCGGCGCAAAGCGCGCCGTTGCCGCCGAGCCCGGCGCCGCGTGAGCGGCCGCGGGGCAGGAGCGACCTCCCACCGGCGGGGAGGTCGAGGCTACGCAGCTAAGCGGAGAGAGTTCCCGGGTTTTGCCCGGGGTACTGGGGAAGGGCGCGCGACAATCGCCCCCCGAAACTGCCTCGCTCCGCCGGCCAGACCTCGACCGCCCCGTGAGGGGGAGATGGCCTAGTCCGCCAAGGCGGTGGCGGGGGTTTCAGGTTGCCGCGGGAATTTGGACGCCGGCGAAGGTCGGTCGCAATTTCGCTTCGCTCTCAACCTTCCGCTTCTTTCCAACGAGAGCGAGGAAGCCGGGGATCGCCTGGCGCGGAGCCGGGGTTGCCACCTCGAAGGCAACGCCGCAGTCGACCGCTGCGAAGACGAGGGCGTCCGTTATGCTCTGGAGCGAGAAACCGGTTGCGGGGAAGCTGGAAGCGATCTTCCGTGCCTGCTTTCCGAGCGAGATGCGAGAGTTCGAGTGCGCTGCGTTTGAAACGATCCGCCAGATTTCATCTTGAAGGAGCAGACACTGCTCGATCGGCACTCCTACCTCGATGACCTGGACTGCGCTCTTTGCCGACTTGCTGCTGCGCGCGCGTGACATTACTGCCCTCCCAAACACACACGAGCGCCCCCGAGCCGGCTAAGATGGTGCTGTGGAAAATGAAAGATTTTAGGGCCCGGAGGTGGCCGGACTCAGTTGATTCCAAGCCCGTGACCGGTCTGCCGCCACAATTCGCGCGGAGGGGCGAGTGATTTGGAGAGGCTGGCGCCATCGGGCCGGCGCCGGCCGCGTTTGACAGTGGCCAGTGAGTTTGCTCCGGCCGCAGGCGGCAGGGCATTTGACCAAAAACGCTCAGCCCGGAATTCAGTCCGTTAGATGACCGACGTTTCCCTCCCTCACGGAGACTCTGGCAGAATGGCAGGCGACACGGGATCAAAGAGACCATCGAAATCCGACCAAGCCTGAGAGAACCGCCTGCGCGCCGCCGCTTTGAGGAAATCGGCTGTGGAATCCCGGGCGAAGAGAACTAATCCTCTAGGCGGCAGCAGCAGAGACACGGACCGCCATCCCTGCAGTTTCATCTCTTCCACTCCGTCCCACGGCTCCTCGGTGATTAGGAGCCGAATTGTGGAATCCACGTAGATGAGCGCATCGAGCGTTGCACAGGCAGCTCGCCCGTACCTGCGGGCCTTCGTCGACAACCCGCGTTCGATCTCTATCAGGAAGTCGTCGACTCGAATGGGAACCGGTGACGGAAGCGTCTCGAGGACCTCTTCGATCGCCGTCGCCCGAGCATACCTCGTCTCCCGTTCCCTCCAGTTGTCGCCCCTCTTGTGGTCGACGCGGTCTCGAATCTGGAACCGGCAGTCGCGGAAAGCCACGTCAGCCGGTTCTTCAGCAGGTGCGATGAGTTCGGGTTCGGCGAAGACGACGCCAATCGTCTTAAGGAACGCACGGACAACGCTTTTCTCCCGTTCCGGCTTGGCCGGGTTCTTGAGAAACTCACGCACTTCCGAAGCGTGATCCTTCAGTTCTTGGAGGTAGAGCGCTTCGAGGCGCCTTTCCTCTCCTATGTTGGACATCTGTTGGGTCGCAGCGCACACAATCGCGTTTAGCTTTTTGAGAACTTGGCGCGCCCAAGGGGAATCGAACCCCTGTTTCCGCCGTGAAAGGGCGGCGTCCTGGACCGCTAGACGATGGGCGCTTCGCGCCGGGCTTATAGGCGGAGGCTAACGGCCCCACAAGCTGCCCGGCGCTGGCTATATAGAAAGCGTGCGGAGGCTTCTGTAGTTGGCAGCCTCACCACTTTCCGGTGTTCTGCATCGACTTCCACGGCTCCTCGGGCGGCAGCGCGGGACCCTTTTGCAGGAGCTCGATGGAGATGTTGTCGGGTGAGCGGATGAAGGCCATGTTGCCGTCGCGCGGCGGGCGGTTGATGGTGACGCCCGCTTTCTGCAGCTTGCCGCACGTGTCGTATATATTGTCGACCTCAAACGCGAGGTGGCCGAAATTGCGCCCCTCGCCGTACTTCTCCGGGTCCCAGTTGTAGGTGAGCTCCAGGAGCGGCGCCTTGTTCGACTTTCCGGTGCCCTCGTCCTCGGGCGCAGCGAGGAAAATCAGCGTGTAGCGGCCGGCCTCGTTGGTGATCCGGCGGACTTCCTTCATACCGAGCTTTTTCACGTAGAAATCGAGTGACTGGTCGACATCGGCGACCCGGACCATGGTGTGCAAGTATCGCATCGGCGGCTCCTTCGTTCGGGCGGGAGAATATGGCGCGAAGCGTTGAAGGCAACGACGAAATTCATGCGCTGCGTGAGCTGATCCAGCGCTCCGAGCGCATCGTCGCTTTGACCGGAGCGGGCATCTCGACGGAATCCGGCATTCCCGACTTTCGTAGCCCCGGCGGGCTCTGGTCGCGCATGAAGCCGATCACCTATCAGGAATTTGTCGCCTCGGAGGAAGCGCGGCTCGAAGAATGGCGTCGCCGCTTCCGCATGAACGAAACGTTCGCGCACGCCGAGCCGAACGAGGGGCATCTTGGGCTCGTGCGCCTGAGGCGGGACGGCAAGCTGCTCGCGGTCATCACGCAGAATATCGACGGACTGCATCAGCGCGCCGGCCTTCCGTCCGAAAGCGTCATCGAGATCCACGGCAACTCGATGCGCGCGCATTGTCTTCAATGCCGCGAGGCGATGACGCTTCAAGCGGTGCGCGCGACGATCGAGACGACAGGCGCATCGCCGCGCTGCGAATGCGGAGGCCTCGTCAAAGCGGCGATCGTGTCCTTCGGCGAACGCATTCCGGAAGAGGCAATGGGGAACGCGTCAGCGCTCGCGCAGAGCGCCGATCTCTTTCTCGTCGTCGGCTCGTCGCTGCTGGTTCACCCCGCAGCGACGCTGCCGGTCGTCGCCAAGCGCGCCGGCGCCGCCCTCGCGATTCTTAATCGCGACGCAACACCGCTCGACGACTACGCCGATCTGACGCTTCGCGGGTCGATCGGTGCAGTGTTTTCAACGCTCTATCCACAGGCTGTTGATTAAGCGGTCGGCTGCGAGTGTCCCTGTGGCCGATTTGCAGGCGCCAGTGTGGCAGCAATGCTACTCTTCGTTCGAATCGGGCGCGCCGTTCGATGTAGACGCGACAGGAGGCGGCGGACCAGCGAATATGAAGGCTCGGATGGAGTTGCAAATGGGGGCCAAACCGACCGCCGACGCCACGCCCGAACTTGCGCCGCAGGACGAGGCTCCGGTCGATCTGATCGAGATCTCGGGCGTTATAAAATGGTTCGACGTCGCGAAGGGTTACGGTTTCATCGTTCCGGATAACGGCATGCCTGACGTGCTCTTGCACGTCACGTGCTTGCGTCGTGACGGATTCCAGACCGCCTACGAAGGCGCGCGCGTGGTGTGCGAAGTGCAGGACCGCCCAAAAGGCCTGCAAGCGTTCCGCGTCGTCTCGATGGATGAGTCCACTGCGACGCATCCGGCGCAGATGCCGGCGACGCGGCAGCGCTCGGCGGTCACGCCGACGAGTCCGCTCGTCAGCGCCACGGTCAAATGGTTCAACCGCATGCGCGGCTACGGCTTCGTGACGGAGGGCGAGGGCACGCCCGATATTTTCGTTCATATGGAGACACTTAGGCGCTTCGGCATGACCGAGCTCAGGCCCGGGCAAGTCGTGCTCGTGCGCTATGGCGAGGGACCGAAGGGTCGCACCGCCGCGGAGATTCGACCGCACACGGGTGGGCAACTTCCCGCTTCGCATTGAGCGCGCGAGCGAGCTAAAATTCGTCGATGCGTGTTCCTTCTTTCGCCGTTCACGCGGCGCTCTTTGTCTTTGCAGCCTTCGCGTTCGTGTACTCGCCGGCGCTGTCGGCGGAAGCGCAACGCGAAGCGCTCGTCGTCACCACGCATACCGGCACGCACGATTTCAATGTCGAGATCGCCGACGACGATCGTGAGCGCGAGCGCGGGCTGATGTTTCGTTTTTCGATGCTGGCCGACGAGGGGATGCTGTTCGATTTTTTCAGCGAGCAGCCGGTGAGCTTCTGGATGAGCAACACCTACATTCCGCTCGACATGCTCTTCATCAAAGCCGACGGCACGATCGAGTTGATCGCCGCACGCGCTACGCCGCTCTCCGAGCGGTCGATCCCGTCGAAGGGGCCCGTCCGCTACGTGCTTGAGATCAATGGCGGGTTAAGCGAAAAGCTCGGCATCGAACCGGGCGACACGGTGTCCGGTCCGGCAATCGAATCGCGCCGCTGAAGCAATCGAAGATTTCGTCTATCCGAGGGCCGATCTAACGAAGCCGCGAACATGGATCGCGGCCGTTTGGTTCAGTGCGTCTCTTTCTTGATCGGGGCGTCGGCGGACTGATCGATGGTCTTCGGCGCATCGTCGTCCTCGGCCATGCCTCTCTTGAAACTCTTGATGCCTTTGGCGACGTCGCTCATCGTCTCGGAAATCTTGCCGCGGCCGAAGAGGACCATGACGATCCCGCCGATGATGACGAGCTTCCAGATACTGAGACCCAACACGCGACACCTCCCAGTCTCGGCTGCTGGCGCCCGCACGAGGGGCGCGAGACCGTATCTTGTTCGTTCGCTTCGGCCGACACTCTAGCAGTCTTCGCCCCGCCGGCGCGACCTTCTTCGCCCCGCCTTGCCAACCGGCGCGGCGAGTCCTAGCCTGACCGTTGTCTCACGGGGTGCCCTAGGGGCTGAGAGGCGAAGACCTTCGCCGACCCGTCGAACCTGATCCGGATCATGCCGGCGGAGGGATTGAGATCGTGCCTCATCCGAATACTTTCCGCGTCGCGTCGGCTTCCGGCTCGCTTCCTCGAACCGGCAAGGAGAAGCCGATGCCACACTCGTCTCGAACCGTTCGCGCCGCAGGCGCGTTTGCCGCGCTTGTCGCACTGCTTTTCGCTATCCCCGCGTCGGCGCAGGAGAAGCCGACGCTTACCGTCTACACCTACAGCGGCTTTCCGAGCGAATACGGGCCCGGCGGGGTCATCAAGGAGCGCTTCGAGGCGGTTTGCGACTGCACCCTTGAGTGGGTGACGAGCGACGACGCCGGAACGCTTCTTTCCCGGCTTAAGCTTGAGGGCGCAGGCACGAAGGCCGACGTGGTGCTCGGTCTCGACACCAACCTCATCGCCGACGCCGAGGCGACGGGGCTTTTTCAGCCGAATGGTGTCGACGCCGGCACTCTCGATCTGCCGATCGAGTGGACCGACGACACCTTTCTTCCCTTCGACTGGGGCTGGTTCTCGTTCGTCTATGACAAGCGCCGGGTGAAGACCCCACCCTCGAGCCTCGACGCGCTGGTCAATGCCAAGGACGGCCCGGCGATCGTGATCGAGGATCCGCGCACCTCGACGCCGGGGCTCGGGCTGCTCGTTTGGATGCGGGGAGTCTATGGCGACAAGGCCGGCGAGGCCTGGAAGAAGCTTGCGCCGAAGATCGTGACGGTCACGCCCGGTTGGACCGAGGCTTACGACATGTTCCTCAAAGGGGAGGCGGACATGGTCCTCTCCTACACGACGTCGCCGGCCTACCACATCGCGGTTGAGCACGATCCGAACTTCGATTCCGCCATCTTCCCGGAAGGGCACTATTTGGAGATCGAGGTCGCGGGCATGACTAAATCTACCAAACAGCCAGAACTTGCCCGCAAGTTCCTGAAATTCATGCTGTCCGAGCCGTTCCAGTCGGCGATCCCGGAGGGGAATTGGATGTATCCGGCGAAGATGCCTGCCGGAGGCCTCCCGGCGTCGTTCCAAAGCCTCGCGAAGCCACAGAAGTCGCTCTACGCCGAGCCGGAAGAGGTGGAGACGAACCGCCGCGCCTGGGTCGACGAATGGCTCGCCGCGATGAGCAAGTGAACGCCCACGCGGCGGTGGAGTTCTGTAACCTCGCCTCAAAGGGGGAGGTTACGCGGTGGCGGTCGCCATGAAGCTTCTCCCCGGCTTGCTTGCACTTACGCTGATCCTTGGCGTTATCGCCGCGGCGCTTCTCGGCCTCTTCCTCGCCGCCGGGCCAGAGCCGGCGAGCCTGCCCTGGGGATACGTCGGGAGCGTCGTCCGCTTCACGCTGCTGCAGTCGGTGCTCTCCACTGCGCTATCGCTCGTGCTCGGCGCCGCAATCGCCCTCGCGCTGGCGCGGCGCAGAGCGTTTTTCGGCCGCGGTCTCTTCATAGCAGCGCTGAATCTCGCAAGCGTCCTTCCGGCGATCGTCGTTGTCTTCGCTGTCATCGCGGTCCTGGGCCGCGCCGGCTGGCTTGGACATGGGCTGCGGCTTGTCGGCATCGATCCCGGCGGCTGGCTTTACGGGCTTCCCGGCATCCTGATCGCCCACGTCTTCTTCAACGCCCCGCTTGCCGCGCGGGTTTTCCTTGCCTCGCTTGCTGCCGTGCCGGGAGAGCACTGGCGGCTGGCGGCGCAACTCGGCATGCCGCCGGGCACGATCTTTCGCCTCGTGGACTTACCCGTGCTGAGGCGGGAAACGCCGGCGATCGGGGCGCTGATCTTCCTGCTTTGCTTCACGAGCTTCGCCATTGTGCTCACGCTCGGCGGGGGCCCGCGCGCGGCAACGCTTGAGGTCGCGATCTACGAGTCCGTCCGCTTCGACGTGGATTTTGCCCGCGCCGGGCTCCTGGCGCTCCTGCAGGTGGCGATCTGCCTCGCCCTCGCTGTTCCGGTGCTATGGCTCGGCCGGCGGCCTGCGGAAGCAGCGGCGGGAGGCGTTGCCGCGGCGCGACCGGATAGGACGGGCGTCGGGACGAAAGCCTTCGACGGCGTGGCGCTTTGCGTAGGCGCGCTCCTGATCCTCCCGGCGCTTCTCGACATCGCGCTCTCCGGGGTCACAGCGCTTGCAAGCCTCTTCCGCCCCGACGTTGCAGTGGCGACCGCGACAAGCTTCGCGATTGCGATCCCGGCCGCACTTCTATCGCTTGCGATGGCGCTTGGCCTCGCCGCCTCGGCGCGCGCGCTCCGGGCCGCCGGCCGGCCGGGCGGGGCGGGACTGATGTCGCTCGCAGGCGGTGCGGTTCTCGCCGTCCCGCCGGTCGCCGTGTCGGCAGGGCTCTTCGTCGTCCTCCGACCGCTGGCCGATCCTTTTGCACTGGCCATCCCTTTGATCATTCTCGTCAACGCGTTGACGGCACTTCCTTTCGTGCTGCGGCAGGTCGAGCCGCCACTGACGCTCTCCGCCGAGCGCTACGGAAGGCTTGCAGAGAGTCTCTGGTATTTCAGGCGTTTGGAGAGTGAAGCTCGTAGACTGGCCGCAGCTTCGCCGGCCGCTTCTCGCAGCGCTTGCGGTCGCAACGGCGCTCTCGCTCGGCGATCTCGGCGTCGCCGCCTTCTTCGGCTCGGGAACCATCCTGACCCTGCCGCTTCTCCTCTATCAGCGGCTCGGGAACTACCGCATGGCGGAATCCGCGTCGGTGGCGCTGCTTCTGGCGTTGCTCGTCCTTGCGCTCTTTGTGGCGGCGCAAAGATGGTCGGGAGAGCAGCTTGCTCGAAGTCGCTGACCTTGTCCTTGAATACGCGGACTTCCACGCGCGCTACACACTTGCGGTGCCGGCAGGAGCGCTCTGCGGGCTGATCGGGCCTTCGGGTGGGGGCAAGACAACGCTGCTCCACGCCATCGCCGGCTTCGAGCGGCCGACCTCAGGCACGCTCTACTTCGCGGGACGCGACCTTCTTCCTCTTGAACCGCGTGAGCGTCCGCTCTCCATCCTCTTCCAGGACCACAATCTTTTCCCGCATCTAACGGCGACTCAGAATGTCGGCCTCGGTGTTGATCCGCGGCTTCGGCTCTCGGACGCTCAAATACGCGAGGTCGAGGCCGCGCTTCAGCGCGTCGGCCTTGCCGGGCTTGGCGGGCGCAGGCCGGCGGAGCTTTCCGGAGGCCAGCGCCAGCGGGTGGCAATCGCTCGCGCGCTCGTCAGAAAACGCCCGCTGATGCTCCTCGACGAGCCGTTTGGCGGCCTCGATCCCGGACTGCGCCGCGAGATGATCGCGCTCGTCGACCGCTTGCGTCGCGACGAGGGGCTGACGGTGCTCGTCTCCATCCACACGCCGGAAGATCTGGCTGGCGTCGCCGAGCTGATGGCTTTCATCGATGAGGGAAGGGTGGTGGCAGCTGCGCCGCCCGCTCGAAATCCTGACGCCCGGCCGACATCCGGCGATTGATCGCTATCTCGGCCGCTGAGGCGTGGGGATGGCGCGCGCGCCGCGCCGCGCTATATGGGTTCGATGAAACGGACCGTCGTCATCGCCGGAGCCGCCGCGCTCCTCGCCATCATTGTCGCGGCGATCGTGCCGATGTGGGTGTTGACCGCGGACTTCGAGCTGTCCGGCTTCGCGCTCGGCATGATCGTCATGATGGTGGTCGGCTGTTTCACGGTCGGCGGCGGCCTGATGTTCCTGATCTTCTACAGCGCCAGGAAGGGCTACGACGATGCCGTCCATCATGGGATCGGCTGGCGTGACCCCGGAGAAGGCTAAGCAGGCCGCTTAGCTACGACCTTTTTCCCGGCGGCGTGCTGAACCCCTCATCCGGCTGCTCCGCAACCACCTTCTCCCCGAGAAGGTAAGGCGGGCGAGGCGCGATTGTTGGCAGCTTAACGTCAACGGCGTATAGAGCCGCGCAAACCTGCAGCCTGCTTGGGAAACAGGCGGCGCACTGGCAGGTCGGAGTGAGTTTGATGAGCGAGAAGTGGACGCCGGCGAGCTGGAGGGCAAAGCCCATCGAGCAGGCGCCGGTCTATCCGGACCTTGAGGCGCTCGCCGCCATCGAGGCGAAGATCGCCACCTATCCGCCGCTCGTTTTTGCGGGCGAGGCGCGCAAGCTCAAGGCGAAGCTTGCTGACGTCGCGCACGGGAACGCCTTTCTGCTTCAGGGCGGCGACTGCGCCGAGAGCTTCGCCGAGCACGGCGCCGACAACATCCGCGATTTCTTCCGCGTCTTCCTGCAGATGGCGGTTGTCCTGACGTTCGCCGCGACCTCGCCCGTGGTGAAGGTCGGCCGCATTGCAGGACAGTTCGCCAAGCCGCGCTCCTCGCCCATGGAACGCCAAGGCGATCAAGAGCTTCCGAGCTACCGCGGCGACATCGTCAACGGCCCGGAGTTCACTGCGGAGGCGCGCATCCCCGATCCGGCGCGGCAGGAGATGGCCTACCGCCAGTCCGCCGCCACGCTGAACCTGCTTCGCGCGTTCGCCACCGGCGGCTATGCCAATCTCGAACACGTGCACCAATGGATGCTCGGCTTCGTGGCCGACAGCCCGCAGCGGGAGCGCTACGAGAAGCTTGCCGATCAGATCAGCCAGACCATGGAATTCATGCGGGCGATCGGCGTCGATCCGGAATCGCACCCGGAGCTCCGGCAGACGGATTTCTTCACCAGCCACGAGGCGCTGCTCCTCGGCTTCGAGCAGGCGATGACCCGCGTCGATTCCACTTCGGGCGACTGGTACGCAACGTCCGGCCACATGATCTGGATCGGCGACCGCACGCGCCAGCCGGACCACGCGCACGTGGAATTCTGCCGCGGCGTGAAGAACCCGATCGGGCTGAAATGCGGTCCCTCTCTCGATCCGGACGGCCTGATCCGCCTGATCGACATCCTGAACCCGAAGGAGGAGCCCGGCCGGCTGACGCTGATTGCCCGTTTCGGCGCCGACAAGGTCGCGGAGCACCTGCCAAGGCTCATTCGTGCGGTGAAGCGCGAGGGCCGCACCGTCGTCTGGTCCTGCGACCCGATGCACGGCAACACGATCACCTTGAACCGCTACAAGACGCGGCCCTTCGACCTGATCCTTCGAGAAGTGCAGGATTTCTTCGCCATCCACCGCGCGGAGGGCACGCATGCCGGCGGCATCCACGTGGAGATGACCGGCCAGAACGTCACCGAGTGCACCGGCGGCGCGCACGCGATTTCGGCCGAAAACCTCTCCGACCGCTACCACACGCATTGCGACCCTCGGCTCAACGCCGACCAGTCGCTCGAGCTGGCCTTCCTCGTGGCCGAGCTTCTGAAGCGCGAGCGCTCCACGCGCGAGGTCAAGGTCGCGGCGCAGGCTTGAGAAGCGCGAGGGAGGCCGATGGGGCAGACGATCGAGCTTGAAGCGGCGGACGGGCATACCTTTTCCGCCTACGAAGCCTCGCCGCGCACCGCCCATCATCGCGGCGGACTGGTCGTCATCCAGGAGGCCTTCGGCGTCAACGAGCACATGCGCGCCGTGACCGACGGTTTTGCCGCGGAGGGCTACTACTGCATTTCTCCGGCGCTCTTCGACCGCGAGAAGCCCGGAATCGAGCTTGGCTACGGACCGGAAGTGTTCGCCGTCGTTCGGCCGCTGATGGAAAAGATCGGCATGGACAACATGCTCCTCGACGTCGATGCGGCGCGCGCGGCTGCGGCCTCTGCCGGAAAGGTAGGCGTCGTCGGCTACTGCCTCGGAGGCTCGCTCTCATGGCTTGCCGCGACGCGGCTCCACGACGTTGCCGCCGCATCCTGCTACTACGGCGGCAGGATCGCCGCGCACGCCGGCGAAAAGCCGCGCTGCCCTGTGCAGATGCATTTCGGCGACAAGGACCAGTCCATCTCGATGGCCGACGTCGACAAGATCCGCGACAATGTCCCGGCGCGCCTCGTCGAGATCTTCGTCTATCCGGCCGGCCACGGCTTCAATCGCGACGTCACCGCAAGCTTTGAGCCGAACGCCGCCAAGCTCGCACGCGAGCGCACGCTGAAGCTTTTCCGAGAGCACGTCGGTTGACGATGGCGCAAGACCGCGGCGCAGGCAGCCCGGCGCGCGACGCCGTCAACGGCACGCACGGGAACCAGGCCGCTCTTCCCGGCAAAGGCGGGCTCGCGCGCATCGCCGCGGCCGCGTCGAATTCCATCCGTGGCCTTCGCGTCGGGTTGCTGACGGAGGCCGCCGTCAAACAGGAAGTCGCGATTGCCGCTCTACTTTTGCCGGTGTCCTTCTTCGTGGCGGCAAATGTGTGGATTTGGCTGGCGCTGGTCGCCAGCGTGCTTTTCGTGCTCGTCGTGGAGTTTCTGAACACGGCGGTGGAGCGCCTCTGCAACCACGTGACGCCGGAGCGGCACGAGGCGATCCGCGTCACCAAGGACCTCGCCTCGACCGCGGTCTTCTTCGCGCTCGGGCTCGCTGGGTTGGTCTGGATCGTCGCGCTGCTCGACCGGTTCGGCGTCATCGGCTGATCTTCGACCCAATTCGCCCGCATTGCCGGCTTGAGCCGCAAAAGCTACATGCGCCGGCATGACCGACGGCCCGCAGAAGACACTCTCCATCGCTGTCGCGCAGCTGAACCCGGTAATGGGAGACATCGCCGGGAACCTCGAACTGGCGCGCGCGGCGCGTGCGGAAGCCGCGGCGCTTGGCGCCGATCTCATCGTCCTGACTGAGCTTTTCCTGCTCGGCTACCCGCCCGAGGACCTTGTCTTGAAGCCGGCGGTGCAGGCGGCGTGCCGCGCAGCGGCGGAGACGCTTTCTAGTGAGACGCGCAAGGGCCCGGGCATGATCGTCGGCGCGCCGTGGGTCGATGATACCGGCGTCCACAACAGCGCGCTTCTCCTTGAAGGCGGCAGGATCGCGGCGGTTCGCCACAAGGTCGAACTGCCGAACTACGGCGTCTTCGACGAGCTGCGGGTCTTCAAACCGGGCCCGCTCCCCGGGCCGGTCGACTTCCGCGGCGTCAGGCTCGGCATCCCCGTATGCGAGGACATCTGGGAGGCTGAAGTCGTCGACTGCCTGTCGGAGACGGGGGCGGAGCTCCTCATCGTGCCGAACGGGTCGCCCTATTGGAGCGACAAGTCGGAGCAGCGGATGCAAGTCGCCGTGGCGCGCGTCGTGGAGACCGGGCTGCCGCTCCTCTTCGCCAATCAGGTCGGCGGCCAGGACGAGCTTGTCTTCGACGGCGGGTCGTTCGGCCTGAACGGCGACCGCACGCTCGGCTTCCAGATGCCACAGTTCCAGACCGGCCTCGCGCTGACGCGCTGGATCCGCGCGGAGGACGGCTGGCGCTGCGTCGAGGGGCCAAAGGCGAAGCTTCCCTCCGGCAACTCCGCCAACTGGCAGGCCTGCGTTCTGGGCCTCCGCGACTACGTAGAGAAGAACCGATTCAAGGGTGTCGTGCTCGGCTTGTCCGGCGGCATCGATTCCGCCGTCTCCGCAGCGATGGCGGTCGACGCGCTCGGGCCGGACCGGGTCCGCACGGTCATGCTCCCCTACCGCTATACGGCGAAAGAGAGCCTTGCCGACGCGGCCGAATGCGCCAAGCGGCTCGGCATCCAATATGACGTGCTGCCGATCGCGTCCGCGGTTGAGGGGGTCGGCGAGGTGCTCGACCCGCTCTTCGCCAATCTGCCGCGCGACATCACGGAGGAGAACATCCAGTCGCGCGTGCGCGGCGTGACGCTGATGGCGCTTTCCAACAAGCTCGGGCTGATGCTGGTCACGACCGGCAACAAGTCGGAGGTCTCGGTCGGCTACACCACGATCTACGGCGACATGAACGGCGGCTTCAATCCGATCAAGGATCTCTACAAGACCGCGGTCTACAGCCTCGCGCGCTTCAGGAACCGCGAGCGCCCGGACGGCTGCTTCGGGCCCAGGGGCGAGGTGATCCCTGCCTCGATCCTCTCGAAGCCCGCGACCGCGGAGCTGCGCGAGAACCAGAAGGACCAGGATTCGCTCCCGCCCTACGAGGTGCTCGACGCCATCCTCGAGTGCCTGGTGGAGAGGGAGATGCGGATCGCTGACATCGTCGCGCTCGGGCACGACCGCGCCACGGTGAAGCGGGTGGAGCAGCTCCTCTATCTCGCGGAATACAAACGCCGGCAGGCGGCGCCGGGCGTAAAAATCACGCTGAAGAATTTTGGGCGCGACCGCCGCTACCCGATCACCAATCGGTTTAGGGACGAAAGCTAGTTAGGCACCGACGTGATGACCAAGGCGTCCTGCGCGGCGTTGCCAAGGGCCGGGCCGACGACGCGGATCGACCGCCCGCTGGCACTGGTCGCGACGGGGGTGCCGCTTTCCGTCGCCTCAGTCGTGACGCGCGGCACGAAGCCGCCGGCCCGGTCGGCAAGCGTCTCCGGATCTTCGCCGGGAGCCGGGCGTGCGATGGGCAGCGGCGCGGTCAGGTCGATGGTGACGCCGGGCGCCGGGACGGATTGCGCCGTGGCGATCTGATATCCGCCTGCCGGTTTGCAGGTGCAGGCGGAATCGATGCTCGTCCGATACTGGAAGGCGGTTGGAAGCGACGTGTAGGGCTCGCCGGTGATCGAGACCATGTCCTCGGGCCCGCCGCCGGGATTCGGGTAGTAGAAGAGCCGCGCTTCGGTTCCCGGGCACATCGCCTCGCAGGTGCGCTCGTCATCCGGGAAACGGTCGGAGGTGGTCGAGAAGCTGATCGGGAAATAGTAGCCGTCGCAGGTGCGCACACACAGCGTCCGGTAGGTCCCTCCCGCCGAATAATAGGGGTTCTGATTGAAGAACCAGTTGTCGTTCGGCTGGGCCTCGTAGAGGTTGCCGCCCGGCAACGGGCAGTCGCGTGCCGCCATCATGCCTTCGAGCTCGTGCATACGGTAGCTGTCGCCGCTGCCTCCCTGGCGTCGCATGTGGTCGAGTTCGAGCGAGGTTCTGCTGCATGTCGCGGAGCTTCGGGAGGAGTGTGTTGCAGATTTGTTGGGGCGTGCGGCGGAAGAGGAAGAAGCCGGTGCCGAAGCAGCCTGCCTCACGCGCGCGAGCTTCGGTGCGCGAAATGACGGCCGCCTGTTCGCGGTAGGCGCTCTCGTAGCGCGCGCTGTCGTCGTAACGTGTGGCGCGAGAGCGAAGCTGCAGCATCTCCGCCTGCATGTTGAAGCACGACTGCGCCACAGCCGGCCCGGGCGCCGACAAGGCGAGCCCGAGCGCTCCGAAGAGTAGGGTGCTGGCCAAGCTGCGAAGACGAACGCCCAAAGCGCCTCCCGCACGAATCGAAATCGCCCGCGTGACGAGGGAACCTCAATCCTGACCGTGATTTAGGCAGTGGCAAGGCATGGCGAGCGCGCGACGGGAAAAACCTCGCGCGGCGGGCGGGCGGCCCTTATCTGAGCGCCGACTATTTCTTGGAGACCGCCATGCGCTTTCTTGTCCTGATCCTCGCGCTTCTCGCGGCCGCGCCGGCCGCCGCCGAGGAGCCCGATCTCATCTTCAAGAAATCGACCGTCTTCAAGCTGCTGACGCCCGACGACAAGCTCGCCACCTACGGCATCGACGATCCGCTGGTCGAAGGCGTCGCCTGCCATTTCACCGTGCCGGAAAGGGGCGGGGTCGCCGGCGCGCTCGGCGTCGCGGAGGAGGTCTCCGACATCTCGCTTGCCTGCCGGCAGATCGGGCCGATTTCGTTCAAGGGTAAGTTCGAGCAGGGCGACGTGGTGTTCCGCGAGCGCCGCTCGATCCTCTTCAAGAAGATGCAGATCGTGCGCGGCTGCGACGTGAAGCGGAACGTGCTCGTCTACGTCGTCTATTCCGACAAGTTGATCGAGGGGAGCCCGAAGAACTCGACCTCGACCGTGCCGATCATGCCCTGGGGGACCGCCGACGCGCTGCCAAAATGCTCCGATTGGGTTGAATAGGGCCGCGCGGAGCAGACCCGCGCCTCGGCCGCGACGATTTGCACACCTGCATTTTCGCGTGAGGAACTGCTATCAATAAAACTGGAATGTAGTTTGGAACATTTCTAATTTCGTCTGGAAGCGCCATGAAACTCAAGTGTCTGCTCGCCGCCGCATGTGCTGCGCCGCTCTTACTTGCAATGCCGGCGCTCGCCGCGGACGAGGTGAAACTTGAGCTTTCGCTCAAGGATCATGTTTTTACGCCTTCCGAGCTTCTGGTGCCGGCCGGGAAGGTCGTTCTTCTCACTGTCAAGAATGGCGATCCGACGCCTGAGGAGTTCGACAGCCATGACCTCAAGGTCGAAAAGGTGATCGCCGGCGGAAGTCAGGCCGTCGTCCGCATCGGCCCGCTCGACCCGGGCCACTACAGCTTCATGGGCGAATACAACGAAGCGACGGCCCACGGGCTGGTGACCGCGCAGTAGGCCGATGCTTTCCGCGCTCATCATCGTCTTCCGCGAGGTCATCGAGGCCGGCATCGTCGTCGGCGTCGTGCTTTCGGTCGCGAATGCAATTCCGGGCCACCGCGCCTGGATATCGGCGGGGGTCGCCGGCGGTGTCATCGGCGCTGCGCTTGTCGCGGGATTCGCCGAGGCGATCTCAAGTGCGCTCGCCGGGATGGGGCAGGAGCTTTTCAATGCCGCGATCCTCGCGATCGCGGTCGTGATGCTGACCTGGCACAACGGTTGGATGGCGCAACACGGTCGCGCGCTTGTCGCCGAATTGCGCGGCGTCGGGGCCGAGGTCGTGTCGGGAAGCCGCTCGCTCGCCGCGCTTGCGGTCGTCGTCGGGGTCGCGGTGCTGCGCGAAGGCTCCGAGGTCGTGCTGTTTCTCTACGGCGTCGCCGCGTCGGGAGGCACGACAGCGGCTGGCATGTTGGCTGGCGGCGTCCTCGGGCTTGCCGGTGGCGTCGCGTTGAGCGCACTGACCTATTTCGGGCTGGTCAGCATTCCGGTGCGCCATCTCTTCACCGTGACGAGCGCGCTCATCGCCTTTCTCGCGGCGGGGATGGCGGCGCAATGCGTCGCTTTCCTGCAGCAGGCGGGGGTCGTCACGGAACTCGGCCAGACGGTTTGGAACACCGCATGGCTCCTGCCGGACGACACGATCGTCGGGCGGCTGCTCCACAGCCTGGTCGGCTACAGCGACCGGCCCACGGTGGCCCAGCTTCTCGTCTACCTCGCTGTGCTCGTGTGCCATTTTGGCCTGATCCGCTACGCGCCGCACGCAGCGCGGAAGCTGCGGACCGCATCGGCAGGATAACCGCCCGGCGGGGCGGCGCTTCAGGCCGCCTTTCATTCTTGCGGCCGAGGCGATCGCTTGCCTAGATGCTCTCTTTAGTTGTATTGTATGGCCATCTCAATCAAGGGAGGCATCACCATGCGCGCTTCTATTTTGGCGGCTGCACTTCTTCTCCTGAGCGGCACCGCGGCGCTTGCCGTCGAGATGGTCGAACCAAAGCGCGCCCCGGAGAACGCTCCGGTTTGTGGCGGGCTGGCCGGCTTCGTGTGCGGCGACAAGGAATGGTGCGACTTTCCCGACGCGGCGGCATGCGGGAGCACCGATCAATTCGGTACGTGCGAGACGCGGCCGGAGGTATGCGCCATGATATTCATGCCGGTCTGCGGCTGCGATGGGATGACCTACGGGAACTCGTGCCAGGCCCACGCCGCCGGCTTCGATGTCGCGTATGCCGGAGCCTGCCGGTCGGAGGTTCCCAAGAAGTAGCTGCTGGCGTCCACGACGCCTGCCGACAACGGAACCGCCCGCTTGACCGGCGCGTCGCGCTCGGCGATAAGCGCGGCCATGAACGGCTTTTCCTCAACAAATGGCGCGTCTTCACTCGCCATTTGCATTATCGGGATTATTTGCCGCTAGCACCTCGCTGGCCGGCGCCGTTCGAACTCGTCCTCTCGAAGATCCGTCTGAACGTCCCGGCCAGCGGGAGCGCTTGCTTGCTCGACGAGCGCCGACGGAAGGGACGATGGGACTTAGGCTCTACAATACGCTGACGGGGAAGAAGGAGGACTTCGTCCCCTTCGATCCGGCGGACGTGCGCATGTACGTCTGCGGGCCGACGGTCTACGACTTCGCCCATATCGGCAACGCGCGGCCTGTCATCGTCTTCGACGTGCTCTTCCGGCTCCTCCGCCACCTCTATGGCGCGGAGCACGTCACCTATGTGCGCAACATCACCGACGTCGACGACAAGATCATTCTCCGCGCCGCGCAGGATTTTCCCGACCTGCCGCTCAACGAAGCGATCCGCAAGGTCACCGAAACGACGGAAAAGCAGTTCCACGACGACGTGGCGGCACTCGGCTGCCTGACCCCGACCGCCGAGCCACGAGCGACGGAGCACATCGCCGAGATGCGGGCGATGATCGAGGCGCTCGTCGCGAAAGGCTGCGCCTACGTGGCGCAGGAGCATGTGCTCTTCTCGGTTGCCGCGATGCCCGACTACGGCAAGCTCTCGCACCGGAGCCTCGACGACATGATCGCCGGCGCCCGGGTCGAGGTCGCGCCTTATAAGCGTGATCCGATGGATTTCGTGCTGTGGAAGCCGTCGAAGCCCGGCGAGCCGGCCTGGCCGTCGCCCGCCGGCATCGCCACGCCGGGGCGGCCCGGCTGGCACATCGAGTGCTCGGCGATGAGCGATAAATGGCTCTGGACGGAGGCGCTGCCGCGCCTCTCAGAGGCGGGACGAGCGCACCCGCATCAATTCGACATCCACGGCGGCGGCATCGACCTCGCCTTTCCGCATCACGAGAACGAGCTGGCTCAGTCGCGCTGCGCGAACGGCACGCCTCTGATGGCGAAAGTCTGGATGCACAACGGCTTCCTGCAGGTCGAGGGGAGGAAGATGGCGAAGTCCGAAGGGAACTTCGTCACGATCAGGGAGCTACTCTTGCGAGGCTGGAGTGGGCAACCATGGTCTGGCGGCTCGGTGCGCTTGGCAATGCTGAGTACGCACTATCGCTCAGCCGCTAAATTGGACCGCTGAGCGGCTGCACAGTGCCGCTGGCGATATCGAGAATTGGGCTTTGGCGCTAAGTGGGTCGAAGGCTGTCGCTGCGAATTCGAGGGTGCTGGGTTCGAAAGTCCCAACAGACGACCGCTTCACTGCTGCGCTTCTCGATGACCTCAACACTCCGGAAGCCTTGGCCGTGGTGAGAGCGAATGCCACTGCTGCGAAGTCGGGCGACGAAGATGCCGCCGTGCGCCTCTTGCTTGACGTCGAAGCATTGGGTGCTCATGAATGATCGAAAGTATTCGCCTCTACATGAGAGGCGTGGCCAGCTCCGGCCGAGTTACGATTCGAAGCTTTTCGACAATCTGGACGTTGGGGAAGCGATAAAGGTAGCTCGGCTAAATCAGGATGGCGAGTATGAGCTTGAGCTCATGACAGAGCTGAAGCGTCGGGGCTTGGCGCCGAAATGTGATCACCGAGGAGGGCTCGAGCTGCTCTTGGATTCCGGCGCCGAGGTTTCGAGCAGAGACACCGTTGCAGAATTGATCGCCTCGAGAGCCGCCGCCCGCACAGCCAAGAACTTCGCCGAGGCCGACCGCATCCGTGACGAACTCGATGCGATGGGCATCCAGCTCAAGGATTCGAAAGACCCGAAGACGGGCGAGCTGGTCACGACCTGGGAGGTGAAGCGATGAGCGATTTCCGCATGACCGGCGGGTGCCAATGCGGGGCGGTGCGCTATGCGCTTCTTGAGCAGCCTGATAATCCGCATATCTGCCATTGCCGCATGTGCCAGAAGGCGTTCGGCTCGTTCTTCGCGCCGCTGACCGGCGTGCCGCTCGACAAGTTCGAGGTGACGCGGGGGAAGATGGCGACCTTCAAGAGCTCGGACTTGGTCGAGCGCGGGTTCTGCGCGAAGTGCGGCACGCCGCTCTCGTTCCGCTTTGTCGACTCCGACCGCATCTCCGTCTCGATCGGCTCGCTCGACGAGCCGGAGAAGGTCGAACCCACGCACCAGTTCGGCAACGAGGCCAGGCTGTCTTGGTTCGCCAAGCTGCCGAGCCTGCCCGGCAGCGAGACCACGACCGAAACCGATGCGCCCAAGCGCGCTTCCGCGATCGCCGCCTCGAACCACCAGCATCCCGACCACGACACGGCGGTCTGGCCGCCGCGGAAGGCGTAGGCGATGGGCACGGCCGGCTTCACCGGAGGCTGCCAATGCGGGGCCGTGCGCTACGCCGTGGACGACGATCCGAGCGTGGTTGCGATCTGCCATTGTCGGATGTGCCAGAAGGCCGTGGGGTCGGTCGTCTGGCCGTTCTTGACCGCGCCCCGTGCGGCGCTCACCTGGTCGCGTGGCCGGCCGACGCTCTATCGGAGCTCGGCGGCAGCGCAACGCGGCTTCTGCGCGATTTGCGGCACGCCGCTGACGTTCGAGCCGGACGGCGAAGACACGATCGATATCGGCATCGGCACGCTCGACGACCCGGCGGCCCTGAAACCGACGGCGCAATTCTGGGCGGGCGCCGCGGTGCCGTGGTTCGGCGAGCTCGCCGCCCTTCCGACGGCCGGGCTCGGAGAAAAGCTCCCGGCCGAGGAGGTGGCGCGGCGGAAGCCATTCCAACATCCCGATCACGACACGGCGGTCTGGCCGCCGTCGAGCCGAGGAGGGTGACGCGATGGCAGACCATCGATTGAGCGGCGGATGCCAGTGCGGCGCGGTGCGCTATGCGCTTTTTGCGGAGCCGGACAATCCGCACATCTGCCATTGCCGCATGTGCCAGAAGGCGTTCGGCGGGTATTTCGCGCCGCTTGCCGGAGTGACGCTCGACAAGTTCGAGATTACCCGCGGCGCCCTTTCGATTTTCAAAAGCTCCGATCCGGTCGAGCGCGGCTTCTGCGCGAAGTGCGGCACGCCGCTGACGATCCACACGATTGGCGAAAATCGCATTTTCGTCTCGCTCGGCTCGCTCGACGAGCCGGCGCGGGTCGCGCCGAAGATCGAGTACGGGATCGAAGGACGGATGCCGTGGTTCGATACGCTTGCCCACCTGCCGGGTGACAAGACCACCGAACAGGAAGACCCGGAGCTGACGGCGGAGATTGCCGCGTCGAAGCACCAGCACCCCGACCACGACACCGATCGATGGCCTCCTGAAGGAGCAAGCCGATGAAGGAGCGCCTCTATCTCTTCGATACTACGCTAAGAGACGGCCAGCAGACGCCTGGCATCGACTTCTCGGTCGAGGACAAGATCCTGGTCGCCGGCCTGCTCGATCAGCTCGGCATCGACTACGTCGAGGGCGGCTATCCCGGCGCCAATCCCACCGATACGGCGTTCTTCGCGGAGAAACGAACGCGACGCGCGCGGTTTACCGCGTTCGGCATGGTGAAGCGGGCCGGCCGCTCGGTCTCCAACGATCCGGGACTGCAAGACCTGCTCTCTGCCAAGGCGGACGCGATCTGCTTCGTCGCCAAGGCCTGGGATTTTCACGTGCGTCTGGCGCTCGGCTGCACCAACGAGGAGAACCTGGAGTCGATCGCGCAATCGGTGACCGCTTCGGTCGCCGCGGGCCGCGAGACGCTGCTCGACTGCGAACACTTTTTCGACGGCTACAAGGCGAACCGCGACTATGCGCTTGCCTGCGTCGAGGCGGCGCTTTCCGCCGGCGCGCGCTGGGCGGTGCTTTGCGACACCAACGGCGGCACGCTTCCCGACGAGATTGAGACGATCGTCGCGACCGTGGTGAAAAGATTTGGCGGCGACAAGATCGGCATCCACGCACACAACGACACCGGGCAGGCGGTGGCGAACTCGCTTGCCGCCGTCCGCGCCGGCGCGCGGCAAATCCAGGGGACGCTGAACGGCATCGGCGAGCGCTGCGGCAATGCCGACCTTACCTCCATCATCCCGACGCTGATGCTGAAGCCGGCGCTCGCCGAGCGTTTCGAGACGGGACTCTCGGCGGAGAAGCTGACGGAGCTGACGCACGTTTCGCATGCTTTCGACGAAATCCTGAACCGCGCGCCGAACCGGCAGGCGCCCTATGTCGGCGCCTCCGCTTTCTCCACGAAGGCCGGAATCCACGCCTCCGCTCTGGTCAAGGCGCCGGAGACCTACGAGCACGTGAAGCCGGAGGCGGTCGGCAACCGCCGGCGGCTTCTCGTGTCGGATCAGGCAGGCCGCTCGAACCTGATCGCGGAGCTTGACCGCTTCGGGGTTGAGTTCGATCGCGGCGATCCGCGCCTCGACGGGCTTCTTTCGGAGATCAAGGAACGCGAGTCGCAGGGTTACGCCTATGAGGGCGCCGATGCCTCGCTCGAGCTTTTGGCGCGGCGGCGGCTCGGCTCGCTCCTCGATTTCTTCAAGGTCGAGGGCTTTCGTGTGAACGTGGAGCGCCGCTTCGATGCGAACGGGCGGCTGAAGACCGTCGCGGAGGCAGTCGTCAAGGTCGACGTCAACGGCGACCGGCGCATGTCCGTCGCGGAGGGAAACGGCCCGGTCAACGCGCTCGACAGGGCGCTCCGGAAAGACCTCGGGGAACTGAACCGCTTCATCAACGATCTTGAGCTGGTCGATTACAAGGTCCGTATCCTGAACGGGGGAACCGAGGCGGTGACGCGCGTCCTGATCGAAAGCCGCGACGGGGAGGGGAACCGCTGGCTGACGGTCGGCGTGTCCTCGAACATTATCGACGCTTCGTTCGAGGCGCTGCTCGACGCGGTCAACTACAAGCTCGTGAAGTCGCTGCAGGCGCCGGTCCGTACGGCGGCTGAGTAAGCTGCTACATCTGTCCGATCGCAGCGACGGATCCGAGCTCAGGCCGTTGCCGCGCGCCCAGACTGCGCTCCAACATGGGCAATATGTCTTCCGCGCGGTTGGCGACCAAGCAGGAGACTTCCAGCTCCGATCGGATGAAGCCGACGCGGCGCATCTCGTCGAGGAGGCGGACGAGCGGGTCCCAGAAACCGGCGATATTGGCGAGGAGCACCGGCTTCTCGTGGCGCCCGAGCTGCGCCCAGGTCATCTGCTCGACCAGCTCCTCCAGCGTGCCGACGCCGCCGGGCAGCGCGGCGAAGGCGTCCGCCTTCTCGAACATCAGCATTTTGCGCTGGTGCATGTCCTCGGTGACGATGAGCTCGGTCAGCTCGGCCATCGGGCGCTCGCGGCTCTGCAAGAAGCGTGGAATGATCCCGGTGACGCTGCCGCCGCCGTCGAGGACCGCGCGGGCTAGCGTTCCCATGAGGCCGACGGAGCCGCCGCCATAGACGAGGCGCACGTCCGAATCCGCCATCGAACGGCCGAGGATGCGGGCAGCCTCCTCGTAGGCCGGGTTGGTCCCGAGCCCCGAGCCGCAGTAAACACAAAGGCTTGTCAGTCTTGGCATGAGCTAGACCGTCGCATCGACCCGCCGCGTAATCAAGCGCACGGTACATAAGCTCCCCGGGGGTCCGCCGGCCTTGAGCCTCGGGGCCGGGCGGCATACAACCGATCTGTGACGTTTGTTCGATTCCTGTGTGAGGCTCCGTAGCGGCCCAATGCCACGTCCCCTTGTCGCGCTTGCCGTCATCTTCGCCCTCGTCATCGGCGTTGCCGCAATCCTTCTCTACCGAGAAGACCTACATCGGGTCCGGGAGGCTACGCAGCCTGCGGCGCCGGCCGCCGAAGAGGCGCCCGCGGCTTCGCAAACAGCCGAGGCCCCTGCGACTGCGCCGGAACCGACGGCCGAGGCCACGGCGCCTGAGGCCACGGAAACGCAAGCCGCCCCGGCTCCGGCCGCAACCGAGCAAGCCGCCGCCGAGCCTTCCGCCGAGGGAGAACCGGCCGCTTCGGCGTCTGCTGAGCCGGAGACCGCAGCGGCCGAGCCGTCTTCCGGCACGGAGGCTTCAGGTGCTGCTGCGGGCGGAGCTGCGGCATCTGGCGAGCAGCAATCGGCTGCGGCGGCAGCACCGGTAGCCGGCGAAGCTTCGGGCGCTGCACCGCAAGAGGCAGCAGCCGGCGGAGAGCGAGAAGTTACAGCAGCGGAAGCTCCGGTGACGGGCGAGGCTTCAGCCGCCGCGCCCGAGGGTGAAGCTGCAAGCGGCGGACAAGAGGTTGCGGCGGCCGAGGCACCGGTATCTGGCGAGGCCTCGGGCTCCGCTTCCGCGGGGGCTGCGGCGAGTGGCGAGCAGGAAGCCGCTGCGGCGGGCGCGCCGGCATCTGGGAGAAGCGACAGCAGCAGCGCCGGAGGGCGCCGCGACGGGCGCCGAACAGGAAGTCGCTGCGGCCGAGGCGCCGTGCGATTCGGGCTCCGCGAATCGCTGTAGCTGCCGCAAGCGGCGAACAGGCGGCGGCGTCTGCCGAAGCGCCAGCGTCGGGAGAGACTTCGGGCTCCGCGAACCCAGGAGCAGCCGCGAGCGGCGAGCAGGCAGTGACCGCCGCCGAAACGCCGACATCCGGAGAAGCTGCGGGTGCGGCCTCCGAAGGAGCGGCAGCTGCCGGCGAGCAAGAGGTCGCGGCGGGCGAGCCGCCTGTTGCAGGTGAAGTGTCGGGCGCAGCGTCCGAAGGCGCCTCGGCCGCCGGCGAGCAACAGGTCGCCACTGCCGAACCCCCTCAGGCGGGAGAGGCCGGCGTTGGGCAGCCGGGAGAACAGGTCGCGGCCGGCGAGGCGGCGGCACCGGTCGAAGAGCCGCTGCAGCGGATCGAGATCGGCCCGGTCGAAGCGAGCGTCCCGACGGATACGGCCTCCGCCGTATCGGCTGAAGGCACGCTTGCCGTTTCGAGCCCGCTCACCGCCACCGCTGAGGGGCAGACGGAAGATCTGTCGGTCACGGTTGAAGCCACGCCCGGAGCGATCGAGACAAGCGAGGTCAAGATCAAGGCCGCGGAGGCGGAGGCCGGAACGCTCTATGTTGCCGGCGAGGCACCTCCGGGGATGCTCGTCCGCATCTACGCAAACAACGAGCTCGTCGGAGAAGCGCGCGCCAGCAACGACGGCACATGGTTGCTTGAGGCCAAGCGCGATGTCCCGGTCGGGGAGGTGGTCTTCAGGGTCGAGGCCGCATCGGAGTCGGGTCAGAGCGAGAGCCCGATCGTCGAGGCGGCGGTTCCGTTCATGCGCTACGCCGACGGTGTCGTGCTCGAGCCGGTCGTGACGGCGACGACCGGCGATCAGCCGCTGCTCTCCGAGGCTTCGGCGCCGCGGCCGACCTACGTGATCATCAGGCGCGGCGACAACCTCTGGCGCATTGCGCGCCGCAACTACGGGCGGGGTATCAAATATCAGGCGATCTTCGCCGCCAATCGCGACAGCATCAAGCATCCGCATTGGATATTCCCGGGCCAGGTCTTCATCATTCCGACCCGCGATCGCAGCTGGGAGACGGTGACGAACTGAGCCTCGCGATCTGGCCGACCCCTCGGCGATTTGCATTCATCGGCAATCGACGATAAACGATAGCGGCGAGCCGTTGGCGTTAAGATCGCGGCGGTGGCTCGGACGCGAAAGGGAAGATCGTGGAAAACGTAGACGCGGCCGCCGAGAGGCTGAAGGCGCTCGGCCATCCGGTGCGCCTTGCCATCGTGCGGGCGCTCGCCGAGCGCAGCGCCTGCTGTTGCGCGGATGTGTGCAGCCGCCTGCCGCTCGCGCAGTCCACGGTGTCACAGCATCTTAAGGTGCTGAAGGACGCTGGCCTGATCAGCTTCCGCCGCGACGGCGTGCGCTCAAGCTACGTATTGAATCCGGCGGCCTTCGGCGCGCTGCGTGTCGACCTTGAGGAGATCGCCGGGCTCATCGCGGGTCCGGCGGCCGCTCCAACCCGCGGAGCGAAGTGATGGCCGACGCGACTGCAACTCCGAAGGTCTCCGCCGACAGCGGCCGCACGTTTTCGACGCTCTGGAACCTCTGGCCCTACATGTGGCCGTTCGACCGGCCGGACCTGAAGTTCCGTGTCATCGTTGCCTTTGCCGCGCTGATCGCCGCCAAGGTGGTGGGCGTGATGGTGCCCTATTCCTACAAATGGGTGACCGACGCGCTGACCGGGCAGGCGAGCCCGCCGTCCTTCATCCCGCTTCTCATCGCGGCGCCCGTGGCTCTCGTGCTCGCCTACAACGTAGGGCGCTTCCTCACCAGCGGCTTCACGCAGATCCGCGACGCACTCTTCGCGCGGGTCGGATTGCACGCGGTCAGGCAGCTCGCATTCCGCACTTTCGTGCATCTTCACGATCTCTCGCTGCGCTTTCATCTGGAGCGGCGGACCGGCGGTTTGTCGCGCATCATCGAGCGCGGGACGACGGGAATCGAGAACATCGTCCGCCACGTCATTTTGAACAGCGCGCCGACCGTTATCGAGTTCGCCCTCACCGCCGGCATAGTCTGGCATCAATTCGGCTTCTGGTACGTCGTGGTAATCGCGGCGACCGTCAGCCTCTACGTCTGGTTCACCATCCGCGCGAGCGATTGGCGCATATCCATCCGCCGCGAGATGAACGATTCCGATACCGACGCGCATTCGAAGGCGATCAACTCGCTGCTGAACTACGAGACCGTAAAGTATTTCGGCAACGAGGGACGCGAGGCGCAGCGCTTCGATCGCTCTATGGCGCGCTACGAGAAGGCGGCCGTGCGCACCTGGGTGTCGCTCGCCGGGCTGAACCTCGGGCAGGCGGCGATCTTTGGCGCCGGAATGGCGATCTGCATGGTGATGTCGGCGCGCGGCATCATGGCGGGGAAGCAGACGATCGGCGATTTCGTGCTGATTAACGCGCTCCTCATGCAGCTCTCGATGCCGCTCAATTTCATCGGCTTTATCTACCGCGAGATCGTGCAGGGACTCGCCGACATCGAAGCGATGTTCAGGCTTCTCGAAGTGCCGGCCGAGGTAACGGACCGCCCCGGCGCCCCGGCGCTCGTCGTCTCCGACGGCGTGATCCGCTTCGAGGACGTGCACTTCTCCTACGAGCCGACGCGCCGCATCCTGAAGGGGCTCACCTTCGAGGTCCCGGCCAACGCCAAGGTCGCGATTGTCGGGCCGTCAGGCGCCGGGAAGTCGACGATCTCGCGGCTGCTTTTCCGCTTCTACGATGTTTCGAGCGGCCGGATCACGATCGACGGGCAGGACATCCGCGACGTGTCGCAGGATAGCCTGCGCGCTGCGATCGGCATCGTTCCGCAGGATACCGTGCTCTTCAACGACACGATCGGCTACAACATCCGCTATGGCCGCTGGGATGCCGGCGACGAAGAGGTCCGCGAAGCGGCGCGCATGGCGCAGGTGGCGCGCTTCATCGAAAGCCTGCCCGCCGGCTACGACACGCAGGTCGGCGAACGCGGGCTCAAGCTCTCCGGCGGCGAGAAGCAGCGCGTCGCGATTGCCCGCACGATCCTGAAAGGGCCGCCCATCCTGGTCCTCGACGAGGCGACCTCGGCGCTCGATACGGCGACGGAGCGGGAGATCCAGTCGGCGCTCGAGGAGGTCGCGCATAACCGCACTGCGCTTGTCATCGCGCATCGGCTTTCGACCGTGGTGAACGCCGATCGGATCATCGTGCTTGAAGACGGCGTCATCGCCGAGCAGGGCACGCATGGCGAGCTTCTCGCCCGCGGCGGCCTCTATGCTGCGATGTGGGAGCGCCAGCGCGAGGTCGACGAGATCGCCGAGCGGCTGCGGCGCACGCGCGAGGAGGCACGCGCCTTCATTCCACCGGCCTTCGTCCCGGAGGAAGCGGCGGAGTAGGCGGCTTCCCCGGGCACCCGGCATTGTTTATGAGCGCCCGATGCTCCGTTCCATCAGCGAAGCCGTTCCGAACGTCCACCGCGAGGGCTGGCCCTTTATCGCGGGGACGTTGGCGCTCGCCCTGGTTTTCGCGTTTCTGTTCACGCCGCTATTCTGGCTGCTCCTGATCCTTGCCGGCTGGATGGCGATCTTCTTCCGCGATCCGGTCCGCGTCGTGCCTGTCGCTCCGGGCCTTGTCGTGAGCCCCGCCGACGGGCGGGTCGAGCCGGTCGTCCGCGCGGCCCCGCCGCCCGAGCTCGGCTTCGGCGGCGACCCGCTTCAGCGCGTGTCGATCTTCATGAATGTCTTTGACTGCCACATCAATCGCGCGCCGGTCGCCGGTCGCATCGCCCGCATCGCCTACAAGGCCGGGAAATTCCTGAGCGCCGACCTCGACAAAGCGAGCGAGGTGAACGAACGAAATGGGCTGGTCATCGACGTCGAAGGCGCCCGTTCGGTCGGTGTGGTGCAGATCGCCGGGCTGGTCGCCCGTCGGATTGTTTGCTGGACGAAAGAAGGCGCGAACATCGGGGCGGGGGAGCGGATCGGCATGATCCGGTTCGGCTCGCGCGTCGACGTCTACCTCCCCGACGGTTCGACCGTCGTCGCCAATTCCGGTCAGCGCGCGATCGCCGGCGAGACGGTGATCGCACTGATGCCGGGCGCACCACCGACGCCGCCGTTTCCTGCGCGCAGGGACTAGCGCCCGATGGCCGGTCTTTTTCCCCCCGTCGATCCTGAGGCCAAACGCGGCAGGCCGCGCCGGCGCCTGGTTCCGTTCACCGCTGTGCTCCCAAACCTCGTCACGCTGCTCGGGCTCTGCGCCGGGCTGACGGCGATCCGCATGGCCCTTGAGCATCGGTTCGACCTCGCGGTCGCGGGTATCATCTTTGCCATCATTCTCGACGGCATCGACGGGCGCCTGGCGCGCTATTTTCGCGCCTCCTCGCGCTTTGGCGAGCAACTGGATTCGCTCGCCGATTTCGTCAATTTCGGTGTGGCGCCGGCGATCTTCGTCTTCGTCTGGCGGCTCGACGCGCTCTCCTCTTTCGGATGGATATGCGCGCTCGTCTTCGCCATCTGCACGGGGCTGAGGCTCGCCCGCTTCAATGCCGCGCTCCTCGCCGAGGAGCCGCGACCGGACTGGCACCGGGATTTCTTCGTCGGCGTTCCGGCGCCGGCCGGCGCCGGCCTCGTGATGCTGCCCTTCTTCCTGCAGCGAAGCAATGCGCTCGATTTAAGCTCCGCCGCGATCGTCGTCGCCGTCTACACGATCGTCATCGCGCTTTTGATGGTGAGCCGGCTGCCGACTCTTTCCGGAAAGAGGTTCGGGCGGCGCATCCCGCGCGACCGCGTTCTCCCTGTGCTCGTAATCGGCGTGCTCCTGGTCGCGCTTCTGGCAAGCTACCCGTTCTCGTTCCTGGCGACGTCGGCGGTCGCCTATCTGGCGCATATCCCGTTCGCGTGGCGTGCGTGGGCACGGGCGGCCGCAAGAGCGTCGCGGGTTTCTGAAGAGCTCGACGAGTCCGACGAGCCCGGCGACTGATTGCTTAGGTATTCTACGCAAAGGTCGCAATTTCGTCCGAAAAGGGCGATCGGTCGCCTTGCCGAATACTTTTCCTGTGCTAGGCAACAGTTGAGAGCGGGGCGCTCGGAGCCAGGAAATGATCCCGAGCCTATTGCGGACGCTGGCAATCAGCGTCGCAGCATTGTTCGTCGTCCATGCCGAAGCGCATGCCGCGGACAAGCTTCGCTTCGTAATCGTGACACACGGCGCGGCTACGGATCGCTTCTGGTCGTCCGTGAAGGAGGGCGCGGAGAGCGCCGCCAAGGAGGCGGGCGTCACCGTGGTCTACCGCGCCCCCACGACATTCGACGTCGAGAAGATGGCGGCGCTTGTACAGGCGGCCGTGAAGGAGGCGCCCGACGGCCTCATCGTCTCCATCCCGAACGCCGATGCTCTCGCTCCTGCAATCCACGCTGCAGTCGCCGCCGGCATTCCGGTTATCACGATCAATTCCGGCTTCGACGTCAGCCACTCGCTGGGCGCGCTCCTGCATGTCGGGCAGAGCGAGTATGAGGCCGGCCGCGTCGCGGGCGACGCGATGCGCAGCCTCGGCGGTAAGAAGGCGCTCTGCTTGAACCATGAGCTCGGCAACGTCGCGCTCGACCTTCGCTGCAAGGGCTTCATCGACGGTTTCGCAGGATCGGTCGAGGTGGTGCAGGTCGATCCCGATCCGCAGAAAGCCGGCAAAACCATAGCGGACCGTCTGTCGGAGGACACAGAGATTGACGCGATTCTGGCGCTTAGCGCGACCAGCGCCGGCGAACCCGCCGTCGAAGCGGCAAAGGCGCTTGAAGGGCGCACGGTCAAGGTCGGCACGTTCGACATCACCGACACCATGCTGAACGCGGTCGCCGACGGAACCGCCTCGTTCGCGATCGACCAGCAGCCGTTCCTGCAAGGCTACCTGCCGGTGCAGGACCTAGCCCTTTTGAAGCGGCGCGGCGTCATCCCGGTGTCCAACGTCAGGTACCCGGACCGCGCCTCGTTACCATGGAGGAGGCGAAGCGGCGGCTCGGGCAAAGCGATGCCGGTTCGGCGAGTGCGCCGCAGGAAACCGGGGCTACGGAGCAGAAGCCGGCGCCCGACGGCGGCTGACGCAACTTCGGCCGCATGTGGCGAAACCTCCGGTCGCCAGCCGGGGTTGATAAGTCGCAGAATCGAGCCTTCCCCACGGATTGAATATGACAGCGGCATGAACGCATGCTCTCCCCGTGCCGCAGGAGATCGAACGCAAGTTTCTCGTCGCGAACGACGGCTGGCGCGAGGGGGCGGATAGAGGCCGACGGCTGCGGCAGGCATATCTTGCCGCGACCGAACGCGCGGCCATTCGCGTGCGCATCGAAGATGGCGTTGAAGCGGCGCTGACCATCAAGAGCGCCAATCCGGGGCTCTCCCGCATCGAATTTGAATACGAGCTGCCGCTCGGCGACGCGGAGTTGTTGGCAACGCTTCACGAGGGCAGCGTGCTTCATAAGACGCGCTTCCAGACCCGGCATGCGGGGCATGATTGGGAAATCGACGTTTATGGCGGCGACAACGAAGGGCTCGTCATCGCCGAGGTGGAGATCGAAAGCGAAGCGACCGAGGTGGTGCTTCCGGCCTGGGTCGGGCGCGAGGTAACCGGTGAGCCGCGCTACTACGCTTCGCGCCTTGCGTTGCAGCCGTATCGCTCTTGGACAGATTTGGCAGGGGCGAAGCGCTGATCATGGCGTGGCGGTTCGAGCCGGGCGAGGATCTGAAGAAAGCCTTCCGGCGCGTGGCGGAGGAGGAGATCGCCAGCGTGCGCGCCGGCCTTGCGGGCGAGGCGGATCGTGCCAGTGCGATCCACGAGGCGCGACAGGGCTTCAAGCGCCTGCGCGCGCTGGCCAGGCTTGCGGCACCTACGCTTGGCAGACGCTTCGCGCAGGAGAACCGGTGTTGGCGCGACGCCGGACGCCTGCTCTCCGGTTCGCGCGACCGCACCGTGTTGATGCAAAGCTTCGAGAAGGCGGTTGCCGAACTGGATCTCGATCTTCCCGAAAATGCCCTGCGATTGCTGCGAAAACGTATCGGCAGGGGAGAGGCGCCCCCGGATGCCTCTGATATCGAGACAAAGGTCAAGGACGTGCTCATCGTCCTTGAAACGGCGCTAAAGGACGTCGCCGCGCTCGACTGGCCGGATAGCGGCGCGGCGCTGTTCGAGGGCCTTCGGCGCGGCCAGAAGCGGCTCCGAAAGAGCTGGAGTAAGGCCAAGAAACATCCTTCTCCGGAATCGATGCACGAGTGGCGGAAACGGGTGAAGGATCAGTCGGCGCAGCTTCGTCTCTTCCGAAGCGTCGCTCCGCGTCCGCTCGAGAATCTGCGGGCTGAGGCGAAGGAGACGGCGGAGCATCTTGGCGAGGAGCACGATCTTTGGCTCCTCTCGGAGCGACTTGCGGCGGAGCCGGTTCCGAAGCGCATCGAGAAGGCCCGCGCGCAGCTGCTTGCGGCGATCGAAAAACGCCGCGCGCTGCTGCGGCGTCTGGCGTTCGAACGGGGCAAGCGGTTCTCGTCGCGAAACGCGAAGACGTTCGCCGGCGCCCTCGTCGACGCCTGGAAAGCCGCGGCGACGCCGACGCGCAATGCACGGCGAAAGAAGCCGCGCGCGGCGTCCGCGTCCGATGCGCCTACTTCTCAAGTACGGTGAAGACGCCGTCCCAGTTGCTCGGCGGGGTCATCGCGAGCGTTTCAGCGCGAATGAAATAGAGCTCGTAGAACCTTTGGAGTGACGGCGGGGCGATCTTCCGAAGCCCATCGATGGCGCGGGCGGCCTCCGAGAACCTCGCCCCCCGGTAGTCGGCGATCATGTGATCGTGCGCGGTCCGAAGCGCCTGGAATTCAGCGGTTTGGGCATGCGCTTCGTCGCCGAGCAAGGTGAAGATCGCCAACGGCTCGGCCCGCCCCACCACGCGAACGAGGTCGATGTCCAGTATCGCCAATCCGGAGACGTGGGCGGCCGTGAATTCGGTGATCAAAATGGCGAGCCCGTATTGCTTGGTCAGGCCTTCCACGCGCGCAGCGACGTTCACAGAGTTGCCGATCGCGGAATAGTTGAAACGCTGTTCGGAGCCGAGATTGCCGACGCAGCATGCGCCGGTGTTGAGACCGATGCCGATCCTGATCGGGCTCGCCTCGTGCTTGTTCAACTCCTCCAGCGCGTTGAACATGCCGAGCGTCGCAAGGCAGGCCTGACGCGGATGCTCGGGCGTCGTGAGCGGCGCGTTCCAGAACGCCATGATGGCGTCGCCGATATACTTGTCGATCGTCGCGCCGGATTGGAGCAGCACGTCGCTCATCGGCGTCAAGAAGCGGTTCAAGAGGCCGGTGATCTGCTGCGGGTCCATCTTCTCCGACAGCGAGGTGAAGCCGCGAATGTCGCTGAAGAGGATCGTGATCTCCCGGGTCTCGCCGCCGAGCGCGAGCGCACCGGGATCCTCGGCCAGCCGCTCCACCATTGCCGGCGCCAGATAGAAGGCGAAGGCGCGGCGCACGAATTGCCGCTCGCGGTCGGTGAGAAGCAGGAGCAGCGCCGTTGCCACGACATAGACGCCGAGCACCGAAACGCTGGCGAGGATAGGATCGAGCACGAGATGGCCGTTGGCGAAGGCAAACCATGACGTCGCGAGCACGCCCGCGATGATCACGAGCGCGGCGCCGGCTCCAAGGATCGGCCCAAGGGTCAGCACGGCAACCAGCAGGATCAACGTCAGAAGGGCGGCAAGCGCGATCTCAGCGCCGGGCGCCCAGTCCGGGCGCGTGAGGAACTCGCCGCTCAGAATCTGATCGATGATCTCGGCATGGACTTCGACGCCGGGCTGTGAGGCAGAGCGCGGCGTCGCCACGTAGTCGCGGAGGCCGACGGCGCTGGTGCCTATCAGGACGATGCTTCCCGTGATCTGGTCGGCGTGCGTAGCCGCCTTAGCCGGGTCGAGCAGGTCGGCGGCGGAGATGCGCGGAACGCTCGGAAGACCGGAGAAATAGATGCGGAACTCGCCTTCCGGGCCGGTCGGCACCTCGAAATTGCCGACCTTCAGCGCGGTCATCGCGGGCCGTCCCGTATCCGCTTCGCCGCTTGCGCCGGTGGCGCGGATCACGAACGAGCTGGCGCCGAGGGCGGTTCTGAGCGCCTCGATCGAAAGCGCCGGGTAGAGCTTGTCGTGGCTGCGGCCAAGGAGGGGGACCACGCGGACAATGCCGTCGGGAGTCGGCGGAAAGCTGTAGAAGCCGAGCCCGCTTGCCGCCTCGCTCAGTTTCGGCAGGTTGGAGAGGGCGCCGCGGAAACCCATCAGGTAAGTCTGCGGATCGGCGCCGGCGAACGCAAAGCCGGCCTTTGGCGGCGGCGGCGTCGCCTCGGTCTCGTTGGTGAGCACGAAGCCGGCGGTGACCGGATTGCGGCTGAACGCTGCCGCGAGAAGGTCGTCGTTGTCGGCGGCATCAGCGGGCAGCTCGACCTTTGCGCCGGCGCGCTCGAGCGTCGCCGCAGCGGTGCCGAGGGAGGTCCGGTCCGCTTCGGAAAATACGATGTCGAAGGCAATCGTGGCTGCGCCGAGCTCGCCCAGGCGATCGACGATTTCAGCGATCTGCGAGCGCGGCCAGGGCCATTGCCCGATCTGGTGGAGCGACGCCTCGTCGATATCCACAATGACAATCGGCGCACCGGCTTCCGCGCGCGGCTTCAAGTTCTGGTAAAAGTCGAAGACAAGCGAGCTTAGCCGATAGAGGACGGGCGAGTCACCGCCGAACCCGACGAGGATCGCAGCGAGCGTGAGAAGCCCCGCGAGCCCGACCTGAAACGCCCGCCGCCGATCGCGTCGCCGCGTTGTAGCCGACTTCATTACCGCACCGTCCCCCGCCGCCAGCGTTGCGACGGCAGCAGGTAACCGGGCTTTGTTGGCCGCGTAAAGTGCGCCGGCCGTGTGACGTTGGGAGCGAGCCTAGGGAGGCGCTCGTCGGCCCCGCGTGTGGCGGAAAGGGATCGCTGAAGCATTCAAAAAAGAATGGCGAAGCAAGGGACGCCAAGGCGCGAGACATCGACCTGCTCTTTGTGTTATTAATAAACGGGTAACCTTAAGAAGTTGTTACCTGCGTACGGACAATTGTCGGGACTAACATACGGCTCGCGTGCGAAAGCCTATGTCGTCGCAGTGCGTGTGCGTAGTCGGGAGGTCGCGTCATGTCGCGTAGAATGTCGGCTCGTGGGGCGCTCGTTGGTCTCTTGCTTGCAAGTGCCGCGGTCCCAGCGGTTGCTCTTGAGCAAAGCGGAAGTGCAATCCGGGTCGACCCGGCGGTCAACGCGACCGGAACGGGCGGCCAGCGCCTTCTTGAACTCGAAGGCGCCGTCTTCATGGGCGATGAGATCGTCGCCGGCCCGAACGGCCTGGCGCAGATCAAGTTCATCGACGACACACGGCTCGTGATCGGCCCGAACTCGCGGCTTAAGATCGACACCTTCGTCTTCAATCCGAACAATACTGCGAAGAAGGTCACGATCAGCGCGCTCCGCGGCACGTTCCGCTTCATCACCGGCAAGAGCCCGCATGACGCCTATTCGATCCGGACGCCGACGATGACGATCGGCGTGCGGGGCACCGTCGTCGACATCAGTGTCGGTTCGCGCGATTCAAGCGCTATCTTCCAGGAGGGCGGCGGAAACGTCTGCGGCAGCGGCGGTTGCGTCAGCGTTCAACATACGTGTCAGATATGGGTTGCTCCGCGCAACGGCGAGCTAAGCCAGTCGATGGGGGTCGACAGACAGCGGCGCCTCGCGGTGTCCTTCCCGTTCAATGAAGACCAGTCTGCTCTGGCACCGGACTTCCAGGTGAACAGGAGTTGCGACGTCGCAGACCCGCGGTTCTATGGCACACCGCGCGCGGAAAAGGAGGCGGACAGGAGCACTTCGTCACCGTCGTCACCACCGCCACCCCCACCGCCGCCGCCCCCATCGCCGCCGCCGCCGACGACTGTCGAGAACTGCGAGCCAAGGGGTGAAAAGAAATCCAAGAACGAGGGCGAAAGGTTCCGCGGTTACGAGTCCCACGGTTTTAGCTTCCGATTCCACGGCGAAGGCGGCGGCTACGAGGGGGGCTTCCAGCAAAGCTTCCAGAGTAGCTTCCAAAGTAGCCAGCCGCAGGGTCCCGGCCCCGGTGATCCTGGCTCCGGTCCTGGTGATTCTGGCCCCGGCCCCGGTGATTCTGGTCCCGGCCCCGGTGATTCTGGTCCCGGCCCTGGTGATTCTGGCCCCGGCCCTGGCGGTCCTGGCCCTGGCGGTCCTGGCCCCGGCCCTGGCGGTCCTGGCCCCGGCCCTGGTGATTCTGGTCCTGGCCCTGGCGGTCCTGGCCCCGGCCCCGGTGGTCCTGGCCCCGGCGGTCCTGGCCCCGGCCCTGGTGGTCCTGGCCCCGGCCCCGGTGGTCCCGGCCCCGGTTCTGACAGCTAGGCTTTCGCGGGAGCGCGCCGCCAACAACCACTGCATGGGGACCGGTCGCGTTATCGACGGCGACACGCAGTGTGTCGCCGTCTCTCGTGTCGATCCCAGCGGTTGGAGTGCGGGGCGCTCCGCTTCCTAAGCGGCCGTTGCATCAACGTCGGCATAAAGTGCGAGTTCTCTCTCGGTCGCGCTGCGAACTGTGAATGCAGTTAGCCGGCGGAAGCGTTTCGACAGGAGCGCCGCCGAATTCCCGAGACAAGCTGGCTGGGCAGACGGCGCCGCGTTCTGCTATTTGCGGCAACGCGAGTCCCGATGAAGCTCATCGCCTATCAGATTGACGATCGACCGGTTGGCATCCGCGCAGCCGCCGTCGATCGCGACTGGATGGATGCCACGCCGGACCGCTACTCCTATCGCTGCCTACCGCTCAACATAGCCAATGCCTACGGCTGGGAGATCCTCTGCCAATCGGCCTTCAAGGCGACGTGGGACGGCGAAGTCGGACTAGACGCGATCAAAATCGACGTTGAACCGGGCACAACGGCGCCGGCGATCAGTCATTTCGGGTCCGGCATTTTGACGTTCCACGTGCCGTGTCTCTTCCGCACCGAACCGGGTTTCGATCTTATGGTTCAGGGGCCGATTAATCGTCCGAAGGACGCGATCACGCCGCTGCAGGGCATTGTTGAGACCGATTGGTCGCCATTCACTTTCACGATGAATTGGAAATTCACGCAGCCGGAGATCGAGGTCGAATTCGAGAAAGACGAGCCGATTTGCCATTTCTTTCCGCTGCGGCGCGGGGAGATCGAACGCTTCGAGCCGGAATTCTTGCCGCTCTCAGCCGATCCGGATCTCGAAGCCGAGTATCGTACGTGGAGCGAGAGCCGAAGAGACTTCAATCGTGAACTGAAGGTTCCGGGCTCGAAAGCAAAGGCCGACAAGTGGCAGAAGTTTTACTACCGTGGCGCTGCCGCTGACTTCACTAAGTTGGCCCCGGCCGAGCATCGCACCCGCCTCAAGGTCAAGGACTTTCGAAAATAGATCCCGTGGCGCGGCACCCTGGAATGTCGGGGAGAAATTGGCTGGGGAACCTGGATTCGAACCAAGATCGACGGAGTCAGAGTCCGCTGTTCTACCGTTGAACTATTCCCCAAAAGGGCCGGCGGCTTCCTAACATCGGGCGCTTAACGGTTTCAAGCGGCCGAAAATCCTACCTGTCGCGTCGAAAACGCCGCGCGGCTAGAGTATCTAGGCCTCCCACCAGGACAATCAACCCGATGGATGCCGTCCGCGCCGCCGATCCGCCGGCTCCCTTCTCGCACGCGGAAATCCGCAGGATCGTCACCGGCGTCATGCTGGCGATGTTCCTCGCTGCGCTCGACCAGACCATCGTGGCGACGGCGCTGCCGACGATCGGTCGCGAGCTCCACAATGTCGCCGACCTGCCGTGGGTGGTGACCGCCTATCTGCTCGCGGCGACGGCGGCGACCCCGCTCTACGGCAAGCTCGCCGACATCCGCGGCCGGCGCGTGACGATGCTCATCGGCATCGCGACCTTCATGGTCGGTTCGCTGGTCTGCGCGCTCGCCCCGAGCATGATCGTGCTGATTTTCGCACGCGGGCTGCAGGGGCTCGGCGGCGGCGGCCTCATCTCGCTCGCGCAGACGGCGGTCGCCGACGTCGCCGCGCCACGCGAGCGCGGCCGCTATCAGGCCTATTTCGCCGCGGTGTTCGCCTCCTCCAGCCTGGCGGGCCCGGTGCTTGGGGGCGTGATCGCGGAGCATCTCCATTGGTCGGTGATCTTCTGGATCAACCTGCCGCTCGGGCTTCTCGCTTATGCGATGACGAGCCGGACGTTGAAGCGCCTGCCGCGCCACGAGCGCTGGCACAGGCTCGATGTGCTCGGCGCCGGGCTGATCACCGCCGCAAGCGTGACGATGATGCTGGCGCTGACCTGGGGCGGGTCGCGCTACGCCTGGACTTCACCGCAGGTGCTTCTCTTGTTCGTCGGCTCGCTCGTCCTTTGGGCACTTTTCTCGCTGCGGCTACTTACGGCCGAAGAGCCGCTTATTCCCTTGACGGTGCTACGCGACCGCGTCGTGCGCGCCGGCACCGTCTCATCGTGCTTCGGGATGGGCACGCTTATCGGTTTGACCGTGTTCCTGCCGCTCTTCTTCGAGACGATCACGGGATTGACGGCTGGACAGTCGGGCTTGGCGCTCATTCCGCTTACCGTCGGCGTCGTGTGCGGCGCGACGTTCGCCGGCCGCCGCCTCCAGCACGTTCAGCACTATAAGCGGCTCCCGCTTGTCGGAACGCTGATCGCGTGCGGCGGCTGCGTCGTGCTCTCGTTGTTTGCCGGAGACATGTCACTCGCCGTCCTCGACGCTACGCTTGCGCTGATCAGCGTCGGAATGGGGACGATGCTGCCGGTCACCACGGTCGCAGTACAGAATGCCGTCGCCCCGCAGGAACTCGGAACGACGACCGCGGCGATCGGTTTCTTCCGCCAGCTTGGCGGCGCGCTGATGGTGGCGGGGTTCGGCGCGGTCGTTCTCGGCTTTCACGCGGAACCGGGCAGCGGCGTGCGCGAAGCGCTTCGAACCGCCGCAAGCGCCGAACTCATTGGGCGCTTCAGCGCCATGTTCCTCGTTGCCGCGGCTGGCTACGCGCTCGCGTTCCTCTTCCTCGTGAGGATGGAAGAGCGCCCGCTCCGCGGCCGAGCCGGGCCATCGAGCTAACAAGGCACGCCGTTTGCTTCGCTGTGAGCGAAGGCCTATCCTGCATGCAACGCGCAGGGCCCAAGGCCCTCGAAAGCGAGCAGATATGGACAAGGGCACGGACTCGGCAAATTCGGGTTCACTGCCCGGCCCGATTTCGGACTCCGCAGAGACGTTCGCGTCAGCGAATGGCGCGTCAATTCGCGGCGTTCGGGCTTCGGCTTCTGAGCCCACCGTCCCCGCAGCGTCGTTCACGCGCGGGGAGGGCGGAAGCCGCCGGGCTGGGGATCGCTTTGGCCGCGGCCGCAATGGTCGGCGCGCCGAACGCGGTCCATTCTACGCTGCGCTCGATCTCGGCACGAACAATTGCAGGCTGCTTGTCGCCGAACCGGTGCGCGACGGTTTCCGCGTCGTGGATTCGTTTTCCCGCATCGTCAGGCTCGGTGAGGGCGTGGCGCAGAACGGGCGCCTTGGCGCCGACGCGATGGAGCGCGCCATCGGCGCGTTGCACATATGCGGCCAGAAGCTCGGTGCGCGCCAAATGGCAGGCGCTCGGCTGATCGCCACGCAGGCCTGTCGCGTGGCCGAGAACGGTGCTCACTTCCTGAGCCGCGTCCGCGACGAGGTCGGGCTGGAGCTTGAGATCGTCGACCGGCGCACCGAGGCGCGGCTTGCCGCGGAGGGCTGTTTCTCGTTGCTCGATCCCGCCGCGGACGGCGCGGTGCTCTTCGATATCGGCGGCGGCTCGTCGGAAATCGTCTGGCTCGACCGGCGCAAGGCGCGCCGCCGCGGCGGCCTCGTCCGCGCCTGGGTTTCGCTGCCTGTCGGTGTCGTCACCCTCGCCGAGCGTCATGGCGGCGTCGACGTTGACGATCGCGTGTTCGAGGCAATGGTCGACGATGTCCGCGCCGAGTTTCACCGCTTCCGCGCCCGCGATGCGCTGAAGGATGCCATCGTCGGCCGACCGTTCCACTACCTTGGCACCTCCGGCACGGTGACCACGCTCGCCGGCGTCCATCTCGATCTGCCGCGCTACGACCGCCGCCGGGTCGATGGCCTGTGGATGGAGGGGGACGATATTGAGCGGATGATGACCAAGATCCGCGGCATGGATTACGACACGCGCCGCTCGAACCCCTGTATCGGGCGCGAGCGCGCCGATCTCGTGCTCGCGGGCTGCGCCGTATTCGAGGCGATCCGGCGCGAGTGGCATTGCGCCCGGCTGCGCGTCGCCGACCGCGGCCTGCGTGAGGGCATCCTGATGCAATTGATGCGCGCCGACGGCTATATCGGCGCTCGCGGCCGACCGGGATCCGAGGGCGCGCGCCCGCAGTGAAGACGCGCGGGTCAGGCCAGCGAGAGCTCAGAACGCGCCTGAAGACCGCGCGAAAGCGCAAGCCCTCGTCGCAGCGATGGCTCGAGCGCCAGCTGAACGACCCCTACGTGGCACGCTCCAAGCGCGAGGGTTTCCGCTCGCGTGCGGCCTATAAGCTGGTCGAGATCGACGATCGCTTCGGTTTGCTGAAGCCGGGAGGGCGGGTCGTGGACCTCGGTGCGGCGCCGGGCGGCTGGTCGCAGGTCGCAGCTGAGCGCGTCGGCACGACGGACGCCGCGCCGCTCGTCGTCGCAATCGACTATCTCGGCATGGACCCGCTTCCGGGAGTCGTGATCATCGAGAAGGATTTTCTCGACGCCGACGCATCGGGCCTGATCGTTCAAGCGCTCCGCGCAGAGAAGGCGGATGTCGTGCTTTCCGACATGGCGGCGCCGACGACCGGCCACCGCGCCACCGATCATTTGCGCATCGTCGCGCTTTGCGAAGCTGCCGCGGATTTTGCGCGCGACGTGTTGAAGCCGGGCGGTGCCTTCCTCGCCAAGGTCTTCCGCGGCGGCACCGAGAACAAGCTCCTCGCCGACCTCAAACGCGATTTCGTCAAGGTCCAACACGTTAAGCCCCCGGCAAGCCGCTCCGACAGCCCTGAGCTCTACCTGCTGGCGACGGGGTTCCGCGGCCGCTAGCCGCGCTCGCGCATCACGGTGACGGGGTCGGGCGCGGGCTGGCGTCCCGACACTTCGTCGCCGGCGTCGTGGGACAGAAGCAGGAACGGCACGACCGAGACGACCGAAAAAAGGCCGATCAGGATGAAGGCCGGGCCGAATGAGCTTGCCTCGATGACACCGCCGCTCGTCCGCGTGGTCAACTCGAGGGTGATCGCGCCGACCGAGATGCCGACCGAAAGCGACAATTGCTGTGCGACGCTTGCGAGCGATGTCGCGCGGCTCATCCGCTCCGGCGGCACGTCGGCATAGCTCAACGCATTGACGCTCGTGAACTGAAGCGAGCGGAAGAATCCGCCGACGAGGAGCAGCGCGATGATCAGCGGGATCGGCGTTGCCGGCGTGAAGGTCGCAGGAAGCGCAACGAACGCGCCCGCGATCAAGGCGTTCGACGTCAGGACGTTGCGGAAGCCGAAGCGGCGCAGGATGGGTTGCGCCGCGAACTTCATGGCGATTGCTCCGACGGCGGAGGCAAAGGTGATCGAGCCGGATTTGAACGGAGAAAGCCCGAAGCCGACCTGCAGCAGGAGGGGGAGCAGGAACGGCGTGGCGCCGACGCCGAGCCGGAAGAGCAGGGCACCGGTCATCGACGCGGCGAATGTCGGGATCTTGAAGAGCGAGAGATCGAGGATCGGGTTCGCGACGCGCCGGCTGTGGACGACGTAGCCGGCGATCAGCACCGCGCCGCCGATCAGAAGCGTAAGCGTCAGACTCTTCGGCAATAGCCCGAGGCCGAGCGCGGTCGAGCCGGACATGAAGCCGGCGAGGCCGAATGCGGAGAGCGCGAAGCCGCGCAGATCGAAGCTTCTCGGCGCGTCGCCGCGGAGGTTCGGGATGAAGAGCGTGGCGAGCACGAGCCCGAGCAGCCCGACCGGAATGTTGATCCAAAAAATCCAGCGCCACTGGAAATACGTGGTGATGAAGCCGCCGACCGGCGGGCCGATGACCGGGCCGATCAGGGCCGGCACGGTCAGCCAGGCGAGCGAGCCGACGAGCTCGCGCTTCGGTACGGATTTCAGGATCACGAGGCGGCCGACCGGCACCATCATGGCGCCGCCGACACCCTGGATGATGCGGGCGCCGACCAAAGTGCCGATGGAGGTCGAAAAGCCGCAGAGGATCGACCCGGTCGTGAAGGTCGCAATCGCGAGCCGAAAGACATTGCGCGCCCCGTGGCGGTCGGCGAGCCAGCCGGAGGCCGGCAGGAAGACGGCGATGGCGAGGAGGTAGGAGGTCAGCGCCAGTTTCAGGTGGATCGGGCTCTCGCCGAAATCCTTGGCGATCGCCGGCAGCGCCGTGGAGAGTACGGTCGAATCGAGATTCTCCATGAACAGCGCGCAGGCGACGATCAGCGGGAGAAGGATGCGGTCGGGCACGTGCAGGGCCGAAAAATGCGAAGCGGGAGGGATACGCGAATCCCTATCACGCAAAGCGGCCGATCCGTCCATAGAGCGGACAAACTGGTTCCATTTTGATCCTGAGCCGGCGCAAGGCTTTGTCGGCGCTAGAATGTGAGCGGAGAGTTGTCAGAGCCTTTCCCTTCGCTCCCCCGCCGTGTTAGTGACCCCCGCCAACCCCTGAGCCAATTCCCCTCGACGCGGCCGTCCCGGCCCGCATTCGGCCATCTATTCCCGGAGGCTGGCATGGCTCGCATCGTCGACGTGGTTACCGGACGCGAGGCGCTCACCTTCGACGACGTGTTGCTTCGGCCCGGACACTCCGAGGTGCTGCCGGCCGAAACCGACATCGCGACGCGGCTGACCCGGGCAATCAGCCTCAACCTGCCGATCCTCTCCGCTGCGATGGACACGGTGACGGAATCGCGTCTCGCCATCGCCATGGCGCAGGCCGGCGGCATCGGCGTCATTCACCGTAACCTCGAGCCGGAAGCGCAGGCCGAAGAGGTCCGCCAGGTGAAGAAGTTCGAGTCCGGCATGGTGGTGAACCCGGTGGTGATCGGGCCGGACGCGACGCTCGCAGACGCGCTGGCGCTGATGGCGGCCTACCGCATATCCGGCATCCCCGTCGTCGCGGGCGCCGGAACCGGCGGGCAGGTGGTCGGAAAGCTCCTCGGCATCTTGACCAACCGCGACGTGCGCTTTGCATCCGACCCGAACCAGCGGGTCGCCGAGCTGATGACGCACGAGCGGCTGATCAAAGTGGCGGAGAACGTCAGCCAGGAGGAAGCGAAACGGCTTTTGCACCAACATCGCATCGAGAAACTTCTTGTGGTTGATCCGGACGAGAACTGCATCGGACTCGTGACGGTGAAAGACATCGAGAAAGCGCAGCTCAACCCGTTCGCCTCGAAGGACGATCAGGGCCGGCTCAGAGTTGCCGCCGCGACCACGGTTGGCGATGCCGGGCTGCATCGTACCGAGCGACTGCTTGCGGCCGGGTGCGACGTCATCGTCGTCGATACGGCGCATGGCCACTCGGAAAAGGTGCTTGCCGCGGTCGCCGCGGTGAAGCGCTTGTCGAACGAGACCCAGGTCATCGCCGGCAACGTCGCGACCGGCGAGGCGGCACGCGCGCTGATCGACAACGGCGCCGATGCGATCAAGGTCGGGATCGGCCCTGGCTCGATCTGCACCACGCGAATCGTCGCCGGCGTCGGCGTGCCGCAATTGACCGCGCTCATGGACACTGTCGCGGTTGCCGACAAGGCCGGCGTGCCCGTCATCGCTGACGGCGGCATCAAGTATTCGGGCGACCTCGCCAAGGCGCTTGCCGCCGGCGCCTCGGTCGCCATGATCGGCGCGCTCCTCGCCGGCACTGAGGAGAGCCCGGGCGAGGTCTATCTTTACCAGGGCCGCAGCTACAAATCCTATCGCGGCATGGGCTCGGTCGGCGCGATGGCGCGCGGCTCCGCCGACCGCTACTTCCAGGCGGAGATCCGCGACGCACTTAAGCTCGTGCCCGAAGGGATCGAAGGGCAGGTGCCGTATAAGGGCCCGGCGGGAAACGTGCTCCACCAGCTCGCCGGAGGCCTGCGCGCGGCGATGGGCTATGTCGGCGCGAAGACGCTCCCGGAATTTCGCCAGAAGGCCGAGTTCGTCCGCATTTCCGCCTCCGCTTGGCGCGAAAGCCACGCGCACGGCGTGACCATCACGCGCGAAAGCCCGAACTATCCCGGTGCACAATGAGCGGGCCGCTCTCTCTCGTCTATCCGGTGATGGCGCTGGTCTTTTGGACGCTCGTCCTCGTGACGTGGAACGGGCTTTTGCGCGTTGGCGCGATCCGCGCGCGCCGCGTCAGGATCGAAGAAATAACGCTTTCCGCCGACGCCTATCCGGAGGACGTGCGGAAAGTCTCGAACAACATGCACAACCAGTTCGAGACGCCGATCCTGTTCTACGTTTTATGTGGCGTCGCCACATTTGTCGGCGCGACGGATTTCCTGATGGCGCTGCTCGCCTGGGTCTATGTCGCGACGCGGGTATTGCATACTGCGATCCACACGACGACGAACAACGTGCAGCAGCGTTTCTTTGTTTTCCTGATCGGCGTTGTTGTCCTCATCGTGATGTGGGTCGCGATCGTCTTGCGCCTCGCGTTGGGCTGATGAAGCTTGCCGGCCGGCTTGCCGCGGCGATCGAAGTTCTCGCCGACCTGGAATCCCGGCATCGGCCGGCAGCCGATGCTCTTAGGGATTGGGGACTGTCGCACCGCTTCGCGGGCTCCGGCGACCGTGCGGCGATCGGCAACCTCGTCTACGACGCGCTGCGCAAGCGATCGTCGCTCGCCTGGCGGATGGGCGGCGGTACGCCCTGGCACCTTGCTCTCGGGGTTGCGATCTTCGAGTGGGGCGAGACGCCGGCGGCGTTGACCGCCGCATTCGCCGAGGATCGACACGCGCCACAGCCGGTCCCCGGCGCGTTCACCGCCGCGGACCTTGCCGCTGCGCCCGATCATGTGCGCGCCGATATTCCCGAATGGCTCGCGTCGCATTTTGCCACGGCGCTTGGGGTGGAGTGGGTCGCGGAAGGGGAAGCGTTGGCCGGTCGGCCACCGCTCGACATACGCGTCAACACGTTGAAGGCGTCGCGTGAGAAAGTGCTGCAGCGGCTCGCCCGCCTCGGCGCGATGCCGACCCCCTGTTCACCGGTGGGTTTGCGGATACCGCCGATCGAAGGCGCGCGCCGGCATCCGAACGTGCAGGCCGAGGAAGGCTTCCAGCGCGGACGCTTCGAGGTACAGGACGAGGGAAGTCAGCTCTGTGCGCTTCTCGTCGGCGCGAAGCCCGGCGAACAGGTGCTCGATCTTTGCGCCGGCGCCGGCGGCAAGACGCTGGCACTCGCGGCTTGCATGGAAAACCGCGGGCAAATCTACGCGGCCGACACCGACAAAGGTCGGCTCGCGCCGATCTTCGAGCGGCTGAGGCGCGCGGGCGTGCGCAATGTCCAGGTGCGGCCGCCCGAACCCGACGCGCTCAATGATCTCGTCGGGCAGGCCGACCGCGTGCTGGTCGACGCGCCGTGCACCGGCACCGGCGTATGGCGACGCCGACCGGACGCAAAGTGGCGCGTCTCCGCGGACGCGCTTGCCAAGCGCGTCGCTGAGCAGGACGCGGTGCTCTTGGACGCGGCGCGTTTTGTGAAGCCCGGGGGTATCCTCGTCTACGCGACCTGCTCACTGCTCCCGATGGAGAACGGCGAGCGCGTCGCCGGCTTCCTGGCGGGGCATCGGGACTTTCGTACGCTCCAAATCGGCGAGGCGTGGGATGCAGCGCTGCCCGGCGTCGCACCGCCGAGGGGATTGCTCGAGGGCGCATCGCTCTTACTCACGCCGCGCCGTTCGGGAACGGACGGTTTCTATCTCGCGGCGCTCAAGCGCGGGTAACGCCCTTTCGCATTGCAACACAAAGGCTCGTGCGCCACATGCACGGCGAGACGCGCAGACCCGCAGGGAGACAGGGATGGCTTACAAGCAGACCAAACCCATTGAACTCTACTACTGGCCGACGCCGAACGGCTGGAAGATCAACATCTTCCTGGAAGAAGCTGGCATTCCCTATGAGATCAAGTACGTGAACATCGGCAAGGGCGAGCAGTTCGAGCCGTCGTTCCTGGCGATTGCGCCGAACAACCGCATGCCGGCAATCATCGATCCGGAAGGGCCGGACGGAAAGCCCATATCGGTCTTCGAGTCTGCCGCCATCCTGATCTATCTCGGCAGAAAATTCGGCAAGTTCTACGGCACCGATGAGCGAAGCCGCGTTGCTGCCGAGGAATGGCTGATGTGGCAGATCGCAAATGTCGGCCCGGTCTTCGGCCACAACAACCACTTCCGCAACTACGCGCCGGAGAAGGTGCCCTACGGCATCAAGCGCTTCGGCGACGAGGCGCATCGCCTTTACGGTGTCATGAACAAGCGGCTTATCGGCCGCGACTACATCGCAGGCGACTACTCGATCGCCGACATGGCGTTGATCGGCTGGATCAAGACCTACGAGAGGCAAGGGATCGACATCGCCGAGTTTCCGAACGTGAAAGCGTGGATCGACAGGATGTTGGCGCGCCCGGCGGTGGCGAAGGCGATCGAGATGCGGCGCGATCCGCCGGTCGATCTCTCGAAGGACAAAGAGGCGCAGAAGATACTCTTCGGCCAGCGCGCGAGCTGAGGCTGACTGCTTCGCGCGCGTCGGACTTCGCAGTCGCGCGTGGTGCTTTCTTGCCACCGTGGTGAAGGATCGATGAAACGCGCAGACGTTTCATCGATCTTACCACGCGAGGAAAGATCAATCTTTCCAGGATGTTGGATCAAATCATTCGGTCCCCGTAAACACCTCATGAACCATTTGGTCACGGTTCGTTAAGCCTCCCCGTTAACGCTAGGGATTACGGGGCGGCCGAAGATCGTTTGCGAAGACGGACCGAACCGTCGACCAATGGGGATTGCGGTCAATGAGCTTGCAGATTGAGACCGGCGGCGTTCGTGACGTTCCGCATAACTTCTTCGAGTTGGGACTGGCGTATTCGACCGGGCGAGAGGGCCAGGTCGATCTGGTGGAGGCGCACAAGTGGTTCAACATCGCGGCAGCGCGCGGCGACAGGATGGCAGCGCAGCACCGCGAGGAGCTTGCCAGCGAGATGAGCCGCGAGGAGATCGCCGCGGCGCTCAGGGCCGCGCGCGAGTGGATATCGCGCCGCTAGTCGCGGCCTAGCCCATCGCCTCAGCGAGAAGCGTCCGATAGTCCTCCGCCGTCGGCTGGCGTGGATTTGTCGGCGTCGAGTGGTCGGCGAGCGCGCGTTCGACGAGCCACGGAAACATCGTTTCCGTGACGCCGAGCATGGCAAGTCCCGCAGGAATGCCGAGGTCGATGTTGAGGCGGTCGAGCGCGGCCGCCAGGTCTTCTTCCGGTAAGAGCCCCATCGCGGCCTTCAGCCGCTCGATCTTGTCGCCCACATGCGGCGCGTTGAAGCGCACGACACCGGGCATCAGGATCGCATTCAGCGTGCCGTGGTGGAGCTTCAGATCGGGAAGCCCGCCGAGTGCGTGGCTCAGCGCGTGCACCGCGCCGAGGCCTTTTTGAAACGACAAGCCCCCTTCAAGCGCCGCCATCATCATCTCGTTTCGCGCCTCTATGTCGTCGCCACGTGAATGCGCGCGGCGGATGTTGCTCCAAACGCGTCTGGCGCCGTCGAGCGCAATCGCTTCCGCAGGCGGATTGATGCGCGGGGACAGGAAGGTTTCGATGCAATGCGAGAGCGCGTCGAGGCCGGTCGCGGCGGTCAGGCGAGGGGGCAGGCCGAGGGTCAGCTCGGGGTCGCAGATCGCACGCTTCGGGATGAGATGCGGGCTGATGAAGCCGAGCTTGCGCCCGTCGTCGAGCGTCAGAAGCGCGGCGCGTCCGACTTCCGCTCCCGTGCCGGCTGTCGTCGGCATCGCGATGACCGGCGCGACCGCGGTGCCGATCCGTGCCAGCCCGCCATAGATCGCCGCGTAGTTTTCAAGCGGGCCGGGGTGCGTTGCAAGGAGCGCCACCCCTTTCGCGAGATCGATCGGCGAGCCGCCGCCGACCGCGACGACACCGTCGCAGCCGCCTTCGCGGTACATTTCGAGCGCGGCCTTGACCGCAGCTTCGGTCGGATTTGCCGGAACGTCGAGGAAGCGGGGCGCCTCGATCCCGCGCGTCGCCGCATCGAGAATCCCCTCGCCGGCGACGCCACGGTCGCTGACAAGAAGCGGCTGCCTGATGCCAAGCTCGCTCAAGACGCGGACCAGGTCTTTGCGCGATCCCGGGCCGAATTCGATGGTGGTCAGGTAGAGGATGGTGCTCATGGCGAGGGAACGCCGCCGATGGTGACTCTCGAATCCGCAAAGCTTACGCCGGACTCGGCCGATAGGCGATCCGGTCAGGCTGGCCGTTGAACGCCGCTGGCGGAGAGGATGGGATTCGAACCCACGAGACGCTTTTGACGTCTACTCCCTTAGCAGGGGAGCGCCTTCGACCGCTCGGCCACCTCTCCACCGCTGGAAATGGCCGGTTTCCTGGGTCCGGTCAACCCGCGAGCGTGCAGGTTCCTGCAACGAGATGCGGAACGGCGCGGCAACATGCGAGGAGCCGCGGCACACCGGCGGCACAGTCCGTTCAGCGGTCGTTCTCTAGGCTGCCCCCCAAACGACGAACCGCCCCGGTGGCTAAGCGGGGCGGCCGTCAACAAAAGAAGCGGGCAGCTTCAGGACGACATTCCTACTCGGCGTCCGGCTGCCCGGCAACCGAAACCGACCGCACGACGGCTCTCTCCACCGGGGAGTCGCGCGCGAACTGACGATCTTCGCTCGAGATGAGTTGCCAGGTTGGCGACTGCATTTGGGGCGCATCCCGCGATCGTCAGCCGCGTGCCACCGGGTTCGAGTGTGCATAGCCGGCACGGCCTCACCCTCGGAACGACCACGAAGCCGACGACCGCCACAAGCGGCGTCTTGTATCGCTCTTCACCGCCGCTCCGCTTCACCCAACGGCAGGCTTTGCCGTTGGCTGGTGGTCATGAACGAGCACCCGAGAGGGGCGGATGCCAGTCCGCAGAAAACTGGCTGTGAGCCCCGGCGCGAAGCCCTCGGCCAAACGGCATGGGCACGGGGAAACAAAATAAATCGCACGGAACCGTGACCCATAGGACGTGCGGCCTGCAGAAGTCCGGGCATCCCCCGGCACGGTCAAGGGCGGATTTGCGTCGTGATCGGGGTGGCTCCCCGACCCGGGCAGATACGCGAGGGCGCCGGATGGCCCTCATAGCGGACGGCGCGGCGACAACGCGCTGGTGCTCACAAGGCGGAGCACAAGGGGAACCTAGTACGCGGGCGCAGAGCGCCTCCCTCTAGCCGAGGGCTGCGGGAATCCCTGCAGGCGGAAAGGGTAGGAGCTGTACCTCTCGATGCTGAGAGAGACTGGGGTGAGGTTCGCCCGGCAGACTTGGATCAGTGCCTCGGTTTGCGCCTGAAATCGTCCATGCCCAGTCCCGCGGGGGGACGAAATCGAGAACGGCGTCCAGTTGTGAAACGTAGGCAATAAGGGGCAACGTCAGCATGTCCGAGTTCGGGTGGTTAGAAGACATGACGACGAAGGGTACTCATTTCGCATTTTTGAGACCCTAATCGGACATTGCGAAGCGAAGCTCTTGGGGTTCTATTCAGCGGCGACCACTGGCGCCGGACCTCTAGGACGGTCGCCGCGCGGCGCGCTGGTGTCCCGGATCGGAGCAAAACCTGTCATTGTGCTCGCAGGTCGCTGCGCACGACTTCAGAAGATGACCCTTACCGGACCTTCGCTAAGTGCCGGCGCAAGACTTCGGCGAACATCCGGTGAGGGCTACCGCAATCATGTGCTGGAGTTCGAAGGGGATCCTGGATCGGCTGCCCGCCGTGGAGCCCGGCCCGGGGCGGCGGATGGCTCTCACCGTTCCGCTGCTTCCGCCGCCGCAGAAGAACCGATCGCCTCCATCGGATTCGAGCCCCGACACGCCCGCACCGGCCGGCATCTCGAGCCTCTCCAGGGCTCGTCCCGTTCGAGGATCGACCCGCCTCACGTCGCTCTCATCGCCTTCCCAGGTGCCGTGCCAGAGCTCACCGTCGACCCAGGTGACCCCAGTGACCATCCGTTTGGATTCAATGGTGCGAAGAACCGCGCCTGTTTCGGGGTCGATTTGATGGATCTTCCGGTCCCGATGCTGCCCGACCCATAACGCTCCTTCGGCCCACGCGAGGCCGGAGTCGCCTCCGCCACCCGGCGCCGGGATCGTCGAGAGCACCCGCCCTGTCTTCGGATCGATCTTCTGGATGCGATCCTCGGCGATCTGAAACAGGTGCTTGCCGTCGAAGGCGGTTCCTGCATCTGCGGCGACATCGATCGAACGCGCCGTCTTTCCACTCTTAGGATCGAGGGCGTTCAGCTTGTCTCCGGACGCGAACCACACATGCTGACCATCGAACGTCACGCCATTCACGTGGTCGGCGCCCGGAAAAGGGCCGTACTCGCGGAGGATTTCGGCTGCTGAAGTTTTCATGCTTCGACTCTAGTCACTCGGAAGCGGACCGGGGAGCAACAAGGTTGTCGTGAATCCAGGTACGGACGCGGTGATCCAGCGGCGCGCTCGCCCGCGACCATAGGACTGCGCCTTGCCCGCCGTCGCAAGCTGCTCGAGCGCACGCTGAACGGTGCGCGCGCTGGCTCCCAGCGCAAGCGCCAGGGCCGAGCTCGACCACAACTCACCGTCGGCGAGGAGTGCCATCACCGCCGCATGCTGGCCCTCGACGGGTGGCGCCAGCACGACGACTTCGTCGGCGCGACGCGGCCGGAGCGCAAACCCTTGCTTCGTCGCGCTTATGCCCGCGAGCGGTCGAAGCTCGGTGCGAAGCCGCCCGATTTCCACTCGCAGGCGAGCACGGTGCGATTCATCGGCCTGCTTTGCGCGGAACGCCCGCTTGACGAGCGCATCTCTCGACAGGTCTTCGGGCCACGCCTCGCCGAGCGCACGTGCGAGCGCGAACAACACCGGACGTCTCGCGAGGGAGACCGTCGCGCCTGCGCCACGCACGACATGGCGACAGGCGTCCACGACGAGTGCGCTTCGACTCCAGTACCGCCTCGACCTCCTGCAGGAGGAGGAGTCGCTCCTGGCCACACGCGATCAGGCGCCCCGCGGGCGTGTTCAGGACAAGGTACGCGCTGTCCACCTCCGCCATCAGTGCAGGGATGGCTGCCTGGCGCGCGGCCCGCTCGGCCCGAGCGAGCGCAGCGCGCGCCGCCTTGGCCCGTAGGCGTCGAATCGCGATCGCTGCAACGACCAGTTCGTAGGCGGTTCTCGATGCGGGCGGGAGCGGCGCCGGATCGAGATCTGCGAGCGCGCGCTCGGCTTCGTCGAGACGGCCGATCAGAAGAAGACGCCGGACCTCGAGATGCCGCGCATGCGCGGCGTTCACCCAGTCGCCGTGGTGTTCGAGCGTCGACCGCGCCGCGTCGAGCGCCTTCGGCGGCCAGCTCAGGTCGCGCGACACGAGCGCGATCTCGGCCTCGGCGACGACGCATCTCGCGTGGGCTACGGCTTCTCTCGGACCGAAGGCGCGCGCCGCACTTTGCAAAAGAGCCTTTGCGCGCACGAAATCGCCGAGTTGCGCCATCGCGATGCCCCGCAGCGCGAGGGCAGGCGCGTCGTCACGCAGGGCGACCCGCTTGAGCGCGCCGAGGAGGTCACCCGAGGCGAGCGTCCGCGCCGCTGCCGTGATCAGCGAGTCCAACGAAATCCCGTCACACTTGTAACTCCCGCCATTCGATCTCCGGTCCTAAATCGTCTCGTGACCAACGACCGGAAGGTCGGATCGAAGCCGGAACAAACGCCAAGCGGGTGAAGTTCATGACTGCAAACCTCGCGCGACCAACCCTTCAGCCGAGACAATGTATGGCCGCCCCGCGCTTCCACGAGCCTACCTTCGGCGTCTCGTCGCTCCGCTCGGGTTAGTGGGAGGGCGCTGGGACCTGAACCGAAAAGGTGAACATCATCCAATGAAGACACCCCCAATCGTATCGCCGCAGGAGTGGGAGGCCGCGCGCCTGCAAATGCTCGTGAAGGAGAAGGCCTTCACCCGGACCCGCGACGCACTGGCCGCCGAGCGGCGGCGAATGCCGTGGCTGGCGGTGGAGAAGAAGTATGCGTTCGACGGGCCCAAGGGCAAGGTAAGCCTGCTCGACCTGTTCGAGGGCCGCCGTCAACTGATCGTCTACCGCGCCTTTTTCGAGCCCGGCGTACACGGCTGGCCGGAGCATGCCTGCATTGGCTGTTCCCTGGGCGCCGACCAGGTCGGGCATCTCGCTCATCTGAACGCGCGCGATACGACCCTCGTGTATGCCTCGCGTGCGCCGCAGGCCGACATCGCGCGCCTGAAGGCGCGGATGGGTTGGAAAGTCCCCTGGTACACCATAACCGATAGCTTCGACGCCGACTTCGGGGTGGATGAATGGCACGGCCACAACGCGTTCATCCGCGACGGGGAGCGCGTGTTCCGCACTTACTTCATCAACAGCCGCGGCGACGAGGCGATGGGCACGATATGGAGCTACCTCGACATGACGGCACTCGGGCGTCAGGAGACGTGGGAGGATTCGCCAGAGGGCTACCCTCAGACCCGGCCGTACAAGTGGTGGAACTGGCACGACATGTACGTCCCCGACGCCACGCCCGACCCGAAGTGGGTCGAAGTGTCGGATGCCGGAGAGGCCGCCTTCCGGAAACGCGACGCGGGTGCGAACGATTGAGCGCAGGCCATCTCTCCAGGTTGATCGGCGGCGCGAGCTGTCACGCCGAGGGCGCCGGTGCCGCCCTCGGCGCAGCCGACTGGCTGCACCTTGCGGCCGCGCCGACTTTCGCAATCATGGCGCTGCTCACTGCCATTCTCGGCGGAAGTCAGCCGGGTATTCTGTGCTCGGCCGCGGACCATGCCTTGCCGCTGAGCGGCATGACCGCGATGTACGCGCTGATGAGCGCGTTCCATTCGCCGCCGTGGCTGAAGCTGATCTCCAGCCGGCAAAACGGCTCCCATCAGGTCTGATGGGCCTCGTTCGCAATAACTCCCGCCATTGCAAACACGGAGAAAAAAAACGATGCGAGAGGCCCTCGTCGTCCGCCGCGAGACGCACGTCCCGGCTCCGCCCGCCGCAGTGTTCGCTCTCCTGACCGATCCAGAGAAAATCCTGCGGTGGATGGGAACCGAAGCTGAGCTCGAGCCGCAGCTCGGCGGACTGTATCTCGTCAACGTCACCGGGGCTCGCTTCGCCCGCGGCTCTTCCGTGAAGTGGTGCCGGTCCACCGCCTCGCCTATAGCTTCGGTTGGGACGGCACGAGGTGGTACCTCCGGGGTCAAGCCTGGTCGAGATCGACCTGATCGAGCAGCCGGACGGAACCCTAGTGCGCCTGACCCACAGCGGCCTGCCAAATGCCGAACAATGCGCCAGCCACTCGGAAGGCTGGGCCCATTACCTCGGCCGGCTGGCTGCGGTCGCGGCCGGCCGCGACCCGGGCCCGGATCCCTTCCACGGCCACCCTCCAGCGCGTGAAGACATTTCACGCTCAAATCGCCGCTCTTTAGCCGCCTGCAATTTCGCTCATGGAATTCTGGCTCGCACGCGCGCCGGCCTCATCGAGGATCGGGCCGTCTAGGGACCAGGGCCGGATAGACTGGCGGGAGCGGATAACGGCAGCGATGATGACAGGCTAGGGAGTGTGGCCGCATGGTCCCCCCATGGAACTGCCCGCGTCACTCGCCTGGCTGGTGGACGAGGCCGGCGCCGCGCCTGGCCCTGACCGGTTCCTGGCCGATCTCGGCGGCCGGCTGTTGACCGATGGCCTGCCTCTAACCGGCGGCGCCCTGACTCTCACATTGCCGCACCCGATCATCGCCAGCCGCACGTGGCTGTGGCGGGCGGAGGGCGGGGCGGTGATCGAGGCACTAGGCTTCGCGGGCGGTCCGCTCAACCAAGCCGGACGCGACTGGCTCGCCGGGCTTGGCCCGGTGGAGGAGGACACGGTCGGACTGCGCCGGACCGTCCGGTGCTGGGTTGGGCCGCGACACGGCCGTTGGTTCCCGCCGAGCTCGCCGGCTGCGCCAAGCCGCGCGGTTCGCCGCGGCGCCGTTAGCGACCTTGGCGGCGCGGGCTGCGGAAACAGCGCTCCTCGAGGCATATCTCGGCCGGCGCAGTGCGGCCCGGGTGCAAGCCGGCGCGCTGCGTCGCGGGACCGGGGAGACCATTCACGCCGTGCTTCTTTATGCCGATCTGCGGGACTTCACCGCCCTGTCCGAGGTGACGGAGCCCGCGGCCATGATCGCGGCCCTCGACGCCTGGTTCGACCGCGTCGCCGGGGCGGTACACGCCTTCGGGGGCGAGGTGCTGAAGTTCATCGGCGACGGCGTGCTGGCGATCTTCCCGGTTACCGGCGCGCCGGCAGAGGCATGCGAGGCGGCGCTGCGCGCGGTCGCTGCCGCCGCGCCGGAATGGCCCATCTCGACAAGGCCCGGAAGGCGCAAGGGCTGCCGCCGCTACTCTTCGGCCCGGCGTTGCATCTCGGCGAGATACTTGGGGCAATATCGGCGCGGCTGACCGGCTGGACTTCACCGCCATCGGCCCTGCCGTCAATCTGGTCAGCCGGTTGGAGGGCCTTTGCCGGCCGCTCGGTCGCTCGGTTCTGATCTCAGGCGCGGTCGCCGCAGAGACCACGACACCCCTCGGTACCGCTCGGCGAACATTTGCTGCGCGGAATCGCGACGCCTTGCGTAGTCTTCACGATGCCGGATGCATGACCAGCTCGTCGCAGGCAGCGTCACAAGGCTGGATCTCTCGGCGAACTCAAAGACAAACCCAGTCAATGTTCGGCTCGCGACCGCGAACCCAGACTGCACCTCGCCGGAGCACAGCTCCGTTGACTTGGCGTATTCAGCTCCCCAAGCCCTTCGTGCCTGTACCCTTGCTGACGCCCCGGGATGTCCGTTCCCGGCGCATTCCGGAAGTGCCGTCGGCCTTCGGCGACTTCCGAACATCACTACAAAGCGGACCCTCGGCCGGCTGATGGCCGGCGCATTTAATGAGTTCACGGCCTAGTCCGGAACACAAATGTGCGGCCACAGGCGATCGGCTGCGAGCTTCACGGATGCAAGGTGTTGTGGCTGCGAGCTTGGCGTACGTGCCGCCGCCTGAGCCGGTCCGCGAAACGGCGTATACGGTCACGCGATAACTCCCGGCACGAGGTGATGCGACCCGGGGAATAGTTCGAGGCGTACCGCAGCGGCGCCGACGGGCTCGGGCCTCGAATCTCAACGCACAGGTTAGGCGGAATCGGCGGCTCTTGTTCCGCGATGGCGTCGCGGCCCGCAAAGGAGGCGTTATCGCCGAGCTGTTCTTCAACTCGAATGGCCTCGTTCCACTTTGCCATCCGCTCGGAGCGAGCGAAGGAGCCTACCTTGTTTGGTCGGCTCCCCAACCAATGGCCAAGTGAACCATTGTCGTGCCTCCGTTTCTCCTGACCGCGCCGAGACGATCGCGCGCCATCCGGCATCACGCGCGGCCTTCAGCGCATCGTGAGTTTCAGTCAGCGTTCCTGCCTGGTTGGGTTTGAGGAGAACGGCATTGCAGGCGTTGCAGACCGCCGCCCGAGCTACCTTGTCTGCCGACGTCACCAAATAGTCGTCGCCTACGACTTGCACGCGCTCGCCGACCGCTTCGGTGAAGGCCCGCATGCCCTCGTCGTCATCCTCGGCGAGCGGATCTTCAACGGATACGATGGGAAAGCGCCTGCACCGTGCGACAAGGCGTTCTACCATCCCCAGCGTATCGAGTTCGGTCAAATCCGTCCCCAGCCGTATTTCTTTCCAGACCTAAACTGTGTGGCGGCAACATCGAGAGCGAGCGCGACCTGCTCGCCCGGAACGTATCCTGCTCGCTCAATTACTCCGACAGCCTGTTCCAAGGCTTCTTCGTTGGAAGAGAACTCCGGCCACCAACCACCTTCGTCGGCAACACCGCGGAGCAGACCGCGCTCCGACATGGTCAGGCCGGCGATAGATTCGGCCGCCATGGCCATCGCTTCGTCGAATGTCGCAGCGCCGAGAGGCACCACCATCACGTCCTCAGTCGATACGCCTACCGGCATGCGCGCCCCCGCCAAAAACTTGAACAAGCGGCATCGGCATACGGGCCTTGCCGTCACGCGAAAGGTAGCGCCAGAGCGGCATCCTGGAAGACGCCGCAGCGGCGTGTGCGATTGCCATGGAAACGGCCGTCGTAGAGTTTCCGCCCAGCCGCCCCTTGTTCCCTGTACCATCCAGATCGATGAGCTTTCTGTCGATCTCGGCCTGATCATCGGCGCGCAGTCCGGCAAGCGCTCGAGCAATCTCATCTGCGATGCCGGCAAGGGCGCGCGCCCGCTCAAGCCCGCCGAATGCTTCGCCGCCGTCACGCAAATCGATCGCTTCGTAGCGCCCGCGCGAGGCGCCGGCCGGAGCAATCGCTCGACCCACAGCGCCATCGGCAAGATGCACTTCGACTTCGACAGTGGGCCGTCCGCGGGAGTCCCAAACTCGTCTCCCCTTGACCAAGCGAATGCAAAGATCGCTTGCTGCGCTCATCTCTCCGATCCGATCTCGCGCGCCCAGACTGCCGCCACCGGGGACAGGCTGTGCTGTGGCTTCTTGAGAAGGCGGCGCGCGATCCCACGCACCTGTTCCTTGCTGCTCTCTAAGGTCACGTATTCCACCGGCGACTTTCCATCGATGCGAGCCAGAAGCAGTCCTGGCAGCAGTGTCGCAGAGCGCAATTCAACTTCGGCCCGATCTTCCCAGTCGACCTCAGCGAGATAGGCGGCGGCGAGTGCCTGAAAAGCGCCCTGAAGTGCCTCCGCCGCGGCCGGCGCGGCAAGGCACTTCAATAGCAGATGATTGAGACAAAAAGCCAAATCGAACGCTGGATCGCCGAACCAGGCACACTCGGCATCGAGGAACATGGGGCCCCTCGGACCGACCAAGATGTTCTTGGGGCTGACGTCCCCATGCACGACGGTGCGCTTCGTATTGGCGGTCCGCTCAGCAAGGCGCTCAATCGATTCAGCCAAATCGGCGTGCACTCTTGCCGTGGCCAAAAGATAGGGCTCCAGCCGCAAGGCATAGAAGTTTGCGTCGGTGGCGAAACGAACCGGCGCATCGAGTTCACGCGCAAACAAAGAATGAAGCGCGCCAAGACGCTTTCCAACGGCTTTTGCGACAGCCCGGTCCACCCGACCGGCAAAGAGGTCAGCCTTCCAGCAGCGATATCGGCCTGAATCGAGATACTCCATCGCGAACATTCCGGCGTCGGAATCCTCGGCGAGCACCTTCGGCACCGAGCCAGGCACCAGTCTAGCCGCTCGCTTCAACCACTCCGCCTCGTAAAGATTGCGCTCCACCGGAGCGAGCCATTCGGCCGCAACACGCAGCCGCGGCAGCGCACGCTTGATGCAGAAGGAGCGCCCGATGTCCTCCACCAACCAGATATCGGAAGAAACTCCACCTTCCAGCCGCACAAAGCGCGCGTTTCCTGGATCGGAGACTAGCCCCGTGCGATCGACGAAGGCGCGGAGGCGAGGATCAGGTTGTCCAAACTGCTGCGGATCATCCATCGTCCCGAGGCGGATTCAGCGCCCAGCCGTTGTTGCATCCCCGGTCTCCTTGATCGCGGCAGGCAGCCTCGGTCAATACCGACTCCTGTCGGCGACGGTAGCGAGGGGCTCGTGTTCACGTCAGGGGGTGCCGGCCGAAGGATGTGACGCACAGCTATTAGCGGTCCTCTTGGCAACTCGTAAGTCACCGCGCCGTGCATAATTCTTGATTTTTGCACAGCTCTCTTGGTTGTTGACTGTCAATGGGTTACGCTGTGCGTAAATCGTGTGCGAAAGTAAGGCGCAATTTCATGACCACTTACGGCTACGCGCGTGTCTCGACCGACGGGCAAAGTGTCGAAGGCCAGGTCGCCGAGCTCAAGGCAGGCGACGCCAGCCGCATCTTCCGAGAAAAGGTCGGTGGAGCGGTTATGGATCGGGCGCAATTGCGACGGGCTCTCCAATCGCTCCAGAAGGGCGATGTGCTTCTTGTCACACGCCTGGATCGGCTTGCACGATCGACAAGGGATCTGTTGAACACGCTTGCGGCAATCGCCGAGCGAGGCGCCGGTTT
>CAVRGJ010000017.1:0-11821 GCA_963720705.1 uncultured Alphaproteobacteria bacterium | reverse complement strand
GGCGATGGGCGGTGAGCGAGTTACGCGTTGAACGCCGCGACCACGGTTTCGATCGGGAGAAAGAGTACCCGGCTGTCCGCGGGATATTCGATGAACTCGGCGCATCTCATATAGAAGCGCTTCGCGGCTTCGTCCTTGGCGTGGACCAGCACCGCAGCGATGCCGATGCTCCGCGCGGCAACCGCTATGCGACGGAGCGCGTCCGCGAGAAGGTCGGCGCCGAGTTCCTTTGCCCACATGATCGCGGCTGACCGCGAGCCGCCCGATCACCGAAACCGGGATCGTATCCGGAGCGTTGCGCCGAAGTTTTCCAGGCGCGGCGGCGCGTTCCACCGCACCGGCCGAGATGCAGTAGTAAGCCACCACCAGATTTTCCGCACAGACGACGTAGGTGCGCGAGAAACGGCTTTCATTCTTCAAGGCCCTTTGCCGCAGCCAGTCGTTTAGCGCCGGCACACCGCAATCGAAGGCGGAGACGTCGTGGTCGCCGGTCAGGGGAACGGGGGCCGACAGGAATGCGGGGCGTTCCGGCCGGTCGCCTACTTCTTCTGCCATGCCGGGACCCGGCGGAGCAGCGACTTGAGCTTCGGACCCGGCGCGGGCGGGTGGTCGAGCGCCTGCATGAAGGCGGCGTAGCGATCGGGATCGAGCACGAAGAGCTTTTGATCGAGCATCACGTCCACCGCCTGCCGCCGGGCGCTCTCGATCATGAACTCGGTGCGCGTCTTGCCGAGGATTGCCGCCGCGTCATCGATGAGCTGCCGGGTGCGCGCTTCGATGCGCAGGTTGATGCTGCCTTTCGGATCGGGCGTCGACGAGCGTTCCGCGACGGCGGCGGTCGTGGCTGCAAGGCTTTTTGACGCTGGAGAGCGGGTCTTTCGCATGCGCGGAAATATTGTCGCTCGTATCTACAATGTCAATACGCAAGCGCTTGTACCGTGCGACGCTGCCGGGCCGTGGACGACCTTAGCGCCGAGGTCGCCCGGCTCGAGGGCGAGGGGGTGACATTCCGCAACGATGTCGTGAGCGGGCCGGGCCGGGTGGGGCACAGGGGCTGATTGTCGATCCGTCGGGCAATTTTCGTGGAGCTGTCTCAGCCAGCGCGCCGCGGATAAGCTCGCCTTAGAAGTTCGGTCGCCGGACGATTAAGCATGTAGTATCATGCAACAATTGGTGTTTCTCGCAAAGGTAGAATCTTGCTTCGAATTGACATATCTTGGCTCGCTTCGCGCGGGTGGGGGCGACTGAGATGGCTGATTTGACTTTTCGCGGGAAGCTCGACCGGATGTACCATCCAGATGATCGAGATCCGGCCGTGACGAGATTGCCTGAAAAGGATCGTCTGCCGAAGTACGGCACGAATTCACTGCGCAAGCCCAAGCGCGCGTTTTCCAGCGAAGTCGCTGGCGCCGCGGACAAGATTGGAATGCCAAAGCCCCCCAAGGAGTGATCAACCACTCGGCTTGAGGGTCAGCTAATGGTTATCGAAGGCGTCGATTTCGGCCTCTATCAGCCGGACATCTTCGAATATCTCCGGAATGGTCAGCCTGACACCCCCGGCGATGAGTGGTTTCGGACTGCCATCGCCTTCGCCTATCGTCAGATCGCGGAGTTGTATGGCTGCGATGCCTGGATGTCGGCGGTCCGGACCGATGAAGCGCGCCTGTTTTGGAAACGAGATGTCGTTAGGATAGACATTGACGGCGACACCACGCCAGATCACTTCAAGCAGGCAGGATTCCTTGCATACTGGCTACGGCGGCGGCTCGCTCTGAATCACATAGTGAGGCGCGAGCATTCTGACTGCGATGACAATCTTCGTACTAAGTTCGTTATGTCAGGAAATGAGCTATGCGCCTTCCTTGTCGGGTTTCGGATTTGCACCTTCTTTGAATACGGGCGCCTTTCCGATGAAGGCCACCCGGTCGATGAGATGATTGGGCGCATCAACGTCAGCCCGTCGCTCCTGTTCGACATCGCTGCTCTTATGAAAAACAAGAACGTCTCTCCGCACGCGATATACGTCGTCTACCGATCGCTATTCCATAATATTGAACTGCCTGAAAGAGATTTGCGACCCGTCCCGCTTCACCAAGAGCCACGGCGCAGTTAAAAGGTGCGAAGATCGTGTCGAGCGATGGCCGGTGAGACAACGATCCAAGGCAACCGAACAGACGACCCACCCAATCGGTCATCTGTCTACGCGAACGTAGTCATACCGTCCCTTGATGCGTGAGGCATGAAACGCTCCCTTCGAAGATGATCGCTAGAATGCTTGCTGTCTGGCGCCCTCCTGCAATCCATCGCACTCGTCGTCGCGGCGCAGGACGTTGTCATGCACTCACCCGGAGCCTTCCGATGATCCCCACCATCACCGCCTTTGAACGCTCGCCCGATGGCGGCAGCGGGCTGGCGCGCGATACGCGCGTTCGCTGGGCGCTGGAGGAAGTCGGCCAGCCTTACGAGGTTCGTGGTGTTTCCTTCAGCGCGCTGAAGCAACCCGCGCATCTGGCGCTCAATCCGTTCGGGCAGATTCCGACCTACGAGGAAGGCGATCTCGCGCTGTTCGAAACGGGGTCGATTGTGTTCCATATCGCGGAGCACCACGCGGGGCTGCTTCCCGACGAGGCGAATGCCCGGGCGCGCGCGATCACATGGATGTTCGCCGCGCTCAGCACGGTGGAGCCGCCGATCCTCGAATTCGCGAATGCCAAGCTCCTTGAGAGCGACAAGCCCTGGTCCAAAGAGCGCATGCCTCTCGTCGAGGATCGCGTCCGCGACCGGCTGCGCCAGCTCTCCGCTCATCTTCTCGCCCGCCGAAGCCTCGGCGAAGGCGGGGGCGATGCCGACTGGCTCGACGGGCGTTTCAGCGCAGGCGACTTGATGATGGTGCATGTGCTGCAGAGGCTGAAACCATCCGGCATTCTGGCGGAATTTCCGAACCTCGCCGCCTATGTCGCCCGTGGCGAAGCGCGGCCCGCCTACAAGCGGGCTTTCGCCGCGCAATTGGCGGCCAACACCGGCAAGAAATGAAACGCATCGGCTTTCTCTCGTTCGGGCATTGGACGCCTTCACCGCAATCCCAGGTGCGGACGGGGTCGGACGCGCTGTTGCAATCGATCGAGCTGGCGGTCGCGGCGGAGGAGGTCGGCGCGGACGGGGCGTATTTCCGCGTGCATCATTTCGCGCGACAGCTCGGGTCGCCGTTTCCTCTGCTCGCCGCCTGCGGCGCGCGGACCAAGCGGATCGAGCTCGGCACCGCAGTCATCGACATGCGCTACGAGAACCCGCTCTACATGGCGGAGGACGCGGGCGCGGCCGACCTGATCGCCGGCGGACGGCTGCAGCTCGGCATTTCGCGCGGCTCGCCGGAGCAGGTGATCGACGGTTTTCGCTATTTCGGCTACGCGCCGCCTGAGGGCATGAGTGACGCCGACATGGCGCGGCAGAAAACCGAGGTCTTTCTCCAGGTGCTGCGCGGCGAGGGTTTTGCCGAGCCGAACCCGCGGCCGATGTTTCCGAACCCGCCGGGGCTGCTCCGCGTCGAGCCGCATTCGGAGGGCCTGCGCGAGCGCATCTGGTGGGGTGCCGCGACCAACGCCACGGCGGAATGGGCGGCGAAGCTCGGCATGAACCTGCAAAGCTCGACCCTGAAATTCGACGAGACCGGCGAGCCCTTCCATATCCAGCAGGCGAAGCAGATCCGCGCCTATCGCGAAGCCTGGAAAGCGGCCGGGCATGCGCGGAGCCCGCGCGTCTCCGTCAGCCGCTCGATCTTCGCCCTCGTCGACGATCGCGACCGCATGTATTTCGGAAGGGATCGCGAGAGCCGAGACCAGATCGGCATGATCGAGGCGAACACGCGGGCGATCTTCGGCCGCTCCTACGCCGCCGAGCCGGACGTGCTCATCGAGGAGCTGAAAGGGGACGAGGCGATCGCCGAGGCCGACACGCTGCTCCTGACCGTGCCCAACCAACTCGGCGTCGACTACAACGCGCACGTCATCGAGGCGATTCTGAAACACGTCGCGCCGGGACTTGGGTGGCGGTGACCTGGCGCGGTGGCGACGCTCTCGCTTTCGACGGCGGCGGTGCCGCCGGATCGCAGCTGAGGAGCTAGAAAGCAGGTACACGAGAAATGCAACTGTGAAGCGAGACCGTCAATGACACCTCGTTAGCTTCTTCCTCCTAACCTGATCCCCTAGACTCGCTGAAAGGAGAGATTCGTGGATCGGGCCGACTGGGACGAACTCGCGGAAGATTTCGAAGAACTCGTCGTCGACGTCACGCGTGACCAGACCAGCGATCAGTTGAGCCGCTTCGTCGCCGCGACGCGACTGCCAAGGACGGCCGTGCTCGTCGATCTCGGCTGCGGGATCGGCTCCTTCATCCAGCGCTTCGGGGACCGCTTCGCGGAGGTTATCGGAGTTGAGCACGCGCCGAAAATCATCGCGCGCGCCAAGGCGCGATGCGCGGGCATGAAGAACGTCCGCTGGCTCACGGCGGATGTTGCGCGCGGAGCCAAGCGCATCGGCCCGATTGCCGATCTCACCGTCTGCATGAACGTCATTACCGCCGACAGCGCGGCGGAGAGGGCGGCGCAATGGCGCGGGTTGCGCGCGGCGACGAAGCCGTCGGGCTTCGCGCTTGTCGTCGTGCCGTCGCTTGAGTCAGAGCGGATGGTGCAAAAGCACACGCCGGCCGGAAAAACCGGCAAGCCGACCTTCAGAGCCGACGGCCTCTCCGAGAAGGCCGGCAGTTGGCAGAAACACTACCGGCGCGACGAACTGACCGCGATCCTCGCGCGGCAAGGATTTCAGGTCACGCGCATCGGACGCATCTATTCGCCGTGGTCGCGGGAGGGGCTACGCAAGCCGCGCAACCCCACCTTCAAGAGCCCGTGGGATTGGATCTGCCTCGCGCAGCGCTGAAGATGTTCCGTCAGCGGTGATCGGTCGCCGCGACGAACTCAGGATCGTTCTGCGCGCGGCGTTCGAAGGAGAGAAAATCGTAGTAGCCGCAGCGCGCGCTCCCGGGAAAAGCGCGACACACGGCCGGACGCGCGGTGTAGATGGTGCAGCGGCGCTCCTCCGTATCGAAGAAGCGACAGATCTTGCCGTAATGCTCATCCGCCTTGCGGCGCATGATGCGCTTGTAGCCGTGCGCGCTCTTTGTGAAGCGCTTCTCCGCCTCCTCGGGGCTCAGATCGAAATGCTTCGCCAGCCGATCAAGATCGTATTTCGTGACGGTGATCACGGGATAGGAGCAGCAATAGCCGGGGCACTTGGCGCAATTGTACTGAACGCGTTCGCCTCCGCTTTGAGCCGCGGTGCCCTTTCCCTTGCCGTTCACGGGCGCGCGCCCGTTGCCTTTTGCCATGTCCGTCCCGGATGAGATCGCCGCGCACGGATCGACACGATCCGCGTTCGCTACCTAATACAGGCACGCACCGCCGGGGAAGCCGGAGAACGTCCGGCGAGACAATCAATCCCCATCCGCTTAGCGCGAAGAGGCGAGCCTGACGTCGCCCTTCCTCGTAACCGTCCATTCCGGGTTCCAGGCCACCTCCCAGAGATGGCCGTCAGGATCGGCGAAATAGCCGGAATAGCCGCCCCAGAACGTGTCCTTGGCAGGCTTCAGGATGCGCGCGCCGGCGCGCTCCGCCTCGGCAAACACGGCATCGACGTCGTCCCTCGATCGGGCGTTATAGGCGAGTGCAATGCCGCCGAAGCCACGCTCGTTCGGCGCAATGCCCGCGTCTTCGGCGAGCGCGGAGCGCGACCAGAGCGCCAGGATCATGCCGTTCAGCTGGAAGAAGACAACGGACGGGTGAGCGTTGCCGCGCTTCCAGCCGAGCGCTTCGTAGAACCGAAGCGATCGCTCCAGATCGGCGACGCCGAGCGTCACCAGGCTCAACCGCTGTTCCATTCCCTCACTCCGCTCCGAGACCATGCCGCGCAAGGCAGAGGCTTGATTCCTATCCTCGCCGAGCTTATAGAACATAGCAAGAACATATTTGCGTTACCCTGTGCATTCGCCCGAGCGGATTGTGGACAGACACGGTCTTGCTGCTGCGCCGCGGCGGCGATTGTGAGCAGGGTGACTGCCGAGAAGCGGAGGCGATCATGGCAGGCAGCGTCAATAAAGTGATCCTGGTCGGAAATCTCGGCCAGGATCCAGAGGTGCGGCGGCTCTCGTCCGGCGATCCGGTCGTCAATCTCAGGATCGCCACCTCGGAGAGCTGGCGCGACAAGAATTCCGGCGAGCGGAAGGAGCGTACGGAGTGGCACTCCGTCGTCATCTTCAACGAGAACCTCGCCAAGGTGGCGGAGCAGTACCTGAAGAAGGGGGCCAAGGTTTATATCGAAGGCCAGCTGCAGACGCGGCAGTGGGAGGATCAATCGGGCCAGAAGCGCTACACGACCGAGGTCGTGCTGCAGCGTTTCCGCGGCGAATTGCAGATGCTCGACAGCCGCAGCGGAGGCGGGGGCGGTGCCGAGGTCGGTAATCGCAATGGCCGCGGCGCTGAGTTCGGGAGCGCCGGCCCGATGGAGCGAACCGGCCGCTCAGGCGCGACGCTGTCGGAAGAGATGGACGACGAGATCCCCTTTTAGCCGAAGCGGGACGGTCATCGCAGGCGTCCTTATGCCCGCACCGGAGCGGATCATCTGAGCCGGTGCAGTCGACCGATGAAGCGCTTCGCCGACCCACGTGTCGCCGCGATCTTCGCCGCCTATCCGCCTGCGGCACGGAAGAAGCTCCTTGCACTTCGCCAACTGATCTTCGACGTCGCGGCGAATACGGACGGCGTCGGGGAGTTGGAAGAGACGGTCAAATGGGGACAGCCGAGCTATCTGACCGCGGCAACGAAGAGCGGAAGCACGATCCGTATCGACGGCGTCAAGAACTCCGAAGGTCGCTGCACCGTCTACTTCAACTGCCAAACCAGTCTGATCGAGACATTCAAGGAACTCTACCGCGACACACTTCGTTTCGAAGGCCGTCGCGCAGTCATCCTTGACGCGGCGGACAACTTGCCGACCGAAGAACTGCGCCACTGCATCGCGCTAGCGCTCACATACCACCTCGACAAGAGGCGTGCGAAGCCCAGGCGATAACCAGTCGCGGTCGGCAGAGTCTCAGTGCGTCACGAAGTGATACATTCCAAATTTGGAATTTCTTCTTTTTCACGCGCGCGTTTCGCGGCATAATGTGCTCGCGGACGGCCTGAAGACAGAAAATTCGATCTTGACCGGGCCGCGCCGCTGAAACGCGCAACGAGCCGATCTCGCTCGGCTCTCCAAGAAGAACATGCTCGGAGGAAATCATGCGCCCACATCGCTCACGCTTCGCTATCAATCGACGCGAATTCGGCCTGATGGCCGGCGCAGCCGGCTTGGCCGCCGGCGTCTCGCCCGCCTTCATGCGCTCCGCCTTTGCCGACACCGCGCCGGACTCCGCCGAGATCATCGCCGGCAAGGTGCCCGGCCTCATCGTCCACAACGCCGAGCTCGGCGTGATGGAGACGCCGCTCGCGATGCTGCGTGAGCACGATCACACGCCGAAGGAAATCCTCTTCAACCGCTTCCATTATCCGCACCAGGGCGACGCGGCTTGGTATGCAACGACATCGCCGCCACCGGCCGACATGGTCGAGAGCTGGACCATCCGCTTCGACGGGCTCGTGCAGCGGCCGCGCACGTTGACCATCGCCGATCTCGCCGCACGTCCACAGGAGACGCGCGTCTCCGTGCTGCAATGCGCCGGCAACGGGCGGAGCTTCTATGCCGCCAAGGAGAAGGTCGCGGGCGGGCAGTGGAAGAACGGCGGCATGGGCAACGTCGAATGGGAAGGCACGCCTCTCAGGCCGCTGCTCGACGATCTGAAGATGGAGCCGAGCCCGGACGCCCATTGGCTGACCGCCGAGGGCTGGGACCAGCCGGCGACGCCGGAAGGCTCCGACTTCGCCAAGAGCTATGAGCTTTCCGATCCGGCGCTCGAGCACGCCATTCTTGCGCTGAAGATGAATGGAGAGCCGATCCCGGCGACGAACGGCGGGCCGGTCAGGCTCATCATTCCCGGCTTCTACGGCAACATGAACGTAAAGATGGTGACAGTGCTGATGCTTGCCGCCGAACAGTCGCCGAGCGCGTTCCAATCGGTCGGCTATCGCATGCCGCTGCAGCCGGTCGAACCGGGCCAGTTCGAGGCCAACGACTACACGATCTACAACAGCGTCCCGACCTACGGGCACAAGATCAAGAGCGTGATCTTCTCGCCACTTCCCGAAGACGGCGCGAAGGCCGGGTCGGTCGACATCACCGGCGTCGCCTTCAACGACGGCATGGCGCCGATCACCACGGTCGAGGTGTCGGCCGATGGCGGCAAGACCTGGCAGAACGCCGACATCAAGCCGGCGGAGAGCCCCTGGGCCTGGTACCATTGGTCAAGCAAGGCGACGCTCGCCTCAGGAAGCAACGTACTGATGTGCCGGGCGACGGATGCGCTCGGACGCACCCAGCCGATGGACGGGCTGACGCGCTGGAACCCGCGCGGCTACGAATGGAACGGCGTCGACCGCGTCGAGATCGCGGCCTGATCCACGCGGGGCGCCGACAAAACCGGCGCCCCGAACCCGCCGCCGAGCAATCAACATTTGAGGGAGTTGCGCGCAGTGCGACCGGCGCTGGTTCTCCTATTCGTTGCCGCTGTCACGCTTTCAGCTTCGACCGCCCGATCCGCGGACCGGTTCAACCTGCCGCAAGGGCCGGGCCGCGATCTCATCTACGGCCACTGCCAGACTTGCCACGACCTGCAATCGGTCGCGGACTCAGCCGGCATCAGGCGCGGCGCCTGGAACGCGGTGCTCGACAACATGAAGGGCTTCGGGCTCAGAATCACCGACAACCAACGCGCCGCGATCCTCGACTATCTTGGAACCTATCTCGGCCCAAATCCGCCTGCCGCGGCGCCGGCGGCGACCGCGAAGGCGGGACCTGTGAACGGCGTCGACGTCTTCCAAGCCACCTGCATCGCCTGCCACCAGGCGGAAGGGGAGGGCAAGCCGGGCGAGTTTCCGCCGCTTGCCGGAAACCGCGACCTCTTTCTGACGCCCGACTTCCCGGCCGTCGTCGCGGTGAACGGGATAGAGGGGCCGATCGAGGTCGGCGGCCAGAAGATCGACAATGCGATGCCGCCGTTCGATTTCCTCTCCGACGAAGAAATCGCCGCGGTGGTCAACTATGTACGCTCAAAGTGGGGCAACGACGCACTCGCGCCCGCAAACATGCCGCCGCTCGACGCTGCCGCCGTCGCCAAGGTGCGTGAAACGCCGATGACGGCGCAGGAGGTTCACGCGCTCCGACAGTCGCTGCTGCCGTAGCGCCTGACGTCAAGCATCGGCGGATGCGGCCTAGGGCTTGGCGGGGTGCGCGATCGCCATCACGCCGTCGGCCACGAACTGCACGGCGAGCGCGGCTAGGATCAGGCCGAGAAGCCGCGTCAGCACGATGCGGCCGGTCGCGCCGAGGTAGCGGTCGAGGCGTTCGGCCAGAAAGAAGACCAGCCAGGCCACCGCGATATTGACTGCGACGATGCCGATCAGAACTGCGCGCTCGAGCACGTCCGAATAGGTCCCGGATAGGAGGATCGTGGCGGAGATCGCGCCCGGGCCGGCGATCAGCGGGATAGCGAGCGGAAAGATCGCGATGTTGCGGATATGGTCGGATTGCGCGACCTCCGCGCTCTTCTCCTTCCGGTCCTGCCGCTTCTCGAAGATCATCTCGAAGGCGATGTAGAAGAGAAGCACGCCGCCGGCGATGCGGAAGGCGTGAATGGTGATTCCGAAGACCGAAAGGATGCCGATACCTGCCACGGCGAAAAGGACAAGGACGGCAAAAGCCGTGATGATGGCGCGATTTGCGACCTGCTGACGCTCGGCCCGGCTCATCCCGGCCGTCAGCGCGAGGAAGAGCGGCGCGAGGCCGGGCGGGTCGATCGTGACGAAAAGCGTCACGAAGGACGTAAGAGCGTGTTCCAGCATTCTTTCGAAACCGTGCCGGCGCCGCGGACCAAAGACGCCGAGATGGACGCGCAGGCAACCCCACCAAAAACCGGCGACCGATTAGTCCGTCGCAAGCAATGTCCTCAACACAGCATAGGTGACGGCGGGCGTCACCGTCACAAAGAAAATGACGGCGAGCTCCGGCGGGTATTGCAAGCGGGTGACAAGCCAGACGAAAGACGCGTTCAGGCCGAACGAGAGAAGCGACGCAAACGCGACTTTCGCGGCACGTCGAGCGTTGAAGTCGAGCCGGAAAGTCACCGAGACGTGCCCGACCATGGAGACGACGACGGCAACGCCGTAGGCGACGACGTTTGCGAGCGAGGGCATCACCGCGACGAATGCGACCAGCGCGAGATAGGTGACGGCATGAACCGCCGTCGCAATCGCTCCGACGAAGCCGAAGCGCACGACCCGGGAGAACTCGGCCGGCACCTTCAACGCTCCGCGACCTCCGTCGAGGCCTCCTCCGGGGCAGCCTCCAGATTCTCGCGAACGATGAAGAGCGGCCGCCGCTTGGCCTCGGTCAGGGCCTGCCCGACATATTCGCCAACGAGACCGAGGGTGAAGAGATTGAGCCCGCCAAGGAAAAGGATCGACACCATCAGAGAGGCATAGCCCGGCACGTCTCGCCCGAAGACCAACGTCCTTGTCAGCAGAAACGCGCCATAGGCGAGTGCGCCGACGGCAATTACGCCGCCGACCGCGCTCCACACGCGAATGGGGATCGTCGAAAAGGAGAGAATGCTTTCAAAGCCGAAGCGAAAAAGCCTCCGAAAGCTCCACCGCGACCCCCTTCGGTTGGCTTGCGGTCGAGCGTGATGCACAAACTCCTGCCGGAACCCGAGCCAGGCAAACAGGCCCTTGTTGAAGCGCGCTCTCTCATCAAGTCTCAGGAAGGAATCGATGACGCGCCTGTCCATGAGGCGGAAGTCGCCCGATCCCTCCGGCAGCTTCACGTCGCTCAGCATGGCGAAGAGCTTGTAGAAGAGCCCAGCGCTGGTGCGCTTGAAGAAGCTGTCCTGCGCGCGGCTGGTGCGGATGGCGATCACCACGTCGGCGCCGTTCCGCCACTTCTCGATCATCTCGGGGATCACGGCGGGCGGATCCTGGAGGTCGACGTCCATCACAATGGCGGCGGCGCCCTTTGCAGCCTCCAGCCCCGCGACGATTGCGGCCTCCTTGCCGAAGTTTCGCGACAGATCGACGATCCCGATCGCGGGGTTTTGCGCGCGCTGAGCCCGTATGCGCTCCAGCGTGTCGTCGCGGCTTCCGTCGTTGACAAAGATAAGCTCGTAGCGAAAAGGAAGCGAAGCCGCGACCGTGGTCAATTCAGCTAGAAAAGAGTCGACTGCCTGCCCCTCATTGAAGACGGGGACGACGATGCTGATGAAGCCGCGGGTGAGCACCAACCGCACCTTTCGTGTGAGACCGACCGGATCGCGTGGCGAGGATAGGTTACCGAGCGCGTGAAATGAAAGAGCTTGAAGCGGACCAGAACCGGCAAGCGCCAGTTCCCCAGAGCCTTGCCGCGCCTTTCGCCGCCCGGCCGCTCGAGGCGGTCCTTCTCGTCTCCGCCATTCAGCTCATTGCCTGGACCGTGCTGCCCTATCTGGCAAGCTCCGCGCCGCCGCTCGACGTGGTGGAGGGCCTGCTTTGGGGGAAGGAGTGGCTGCTTGGGACGCACAAGCATCCGCAGCTGCAGGCGTGGCTGATCGAATTGTCGTTCGACGCCACAGGCAGCCCGATCCTCGGCCC
>CAVRGJ010000016.1:0-112930 GCA_963720705.1 uncultured Alphaproteobacteria bacterium | reverse complement strand
GAACCCAAGGTAGGCGTCGGTTCCTGTCACGACCACCTTGTCGGCTATCGCTGGCTTCTCTCTTGTCAGGTACAAAAGCGCTGCCTTCACTTTCGCCTGGTCGATTTTCGCGCCGGGCTCCGACCCGCCGCTGCATGCGTAGAGGCCAAGTCCGGCCAATACCAATGCGATACTTCCAACGACCTTCGGGTTACTCATATCGGTTCTCCCCGCGGTCCGTCTCTAGCCTTCGTGGCCGCCCGCGTGGACTTCTTTGTAACCTTCGCCATCTTACTTTACTCCTACGCTTACACTGCGCCGTCATCATCAGGCTGCGGTTGCGCATTCCGCAACGACCCGTCCGTCAGGCGCCCGCACATCGACGAGAATACCTCCTTTCTGCGTAACCGTTTTGACGATGCCGACGCGCGGCAGGCCCACAGATCACGCCTAGTACGAAATCATGGCCGAATATGATCTCGTGCCCGGGGCGGAGTCGTCGTGCAGCTGAGCGCAGCATCTTCATCGCGGCCGTCCGGCGCGGAGCCTCTTTGTTCGCAGCCGAGGGGAAATCATCCTCTGCATCCCCTGACATCCCTTTTAATTCAATGGCTTAGGCCGCCTTGAGCCCCCTGACAGCCCGACTTCCTGTCAGAGGCTTTTTCTTGTCGTAAGCCTTTGATTTTGTTGGCTTGTCAGGGGATGCGGAGGATGTTTTCCCGTCCTCTGCAAATAGCGCTTGAACACATGGCGGAATTGCTCCGCCATGTAGCCCTGCCCGCGCTTGCCGCTTTCAGAGGCGTATCTGGCGCGGGCGCACATTGAAGGGCTTCAGCAGCCGCGCGATGCCATGAGGCGTGATCGGCTTGCCATGTGCGAACGCGGGCCACGGACGATCTTCCATCGTCGCGAGCCGTTCCGCGATGAAAGCCGAAGACAGATTTTCGTCGTCGTAGCGGGCGAACAGCTTCTGCAGGTCGCGAAGCAAGAGGATCGATTGCGTCTCGTCATCATCCACGCCCGACAATGCGACAGCCGCCTCGCGCGCCATCTTCGGCCAATCGCCGCCGGCGAGATCGGCGATGGCGATCAGTGGCCGCCAATTGTCGCGGGCGCGGTCATGCAGATCGGGGAGTTCAGGCCGGGCCCCCTTCAAGCGAGCCTCGTTATCGAGCGCCCAGCGTGCCGCCTTGCGTCGCAATTCCTCATAGGCGTAGTCGTCCTCCGGGATATGGTCGACCTGCTCGCTCCGCAGCTTCCGTTTCAGCTCGATCGTGATGGACGCGATCCTCCAGGGTCGGGTGGATGCGCCCGATGCTGGCAAAGACCTTCGGAGACCAGTCGAGAATTTCGCCGGCCCGATGTCGTCGCCGACGCAGCGAAGCACATAGGCTACGCCCTTCTTGTGGCCCGAGTTCAAAACTCCGCGCAAATCATTGCGATCCTCGAAAAACGTATCGACCTCATCGATCAGCATCGTCGGGTGCCAACGCTCGATGGCGCGGAAGATCGTCGCTGCCGTGACGTTCGCTGCCGACAGCGGCTTCGGCACGAGCATCGAAACGACCGAGAGGAGATTGGTCTTGCCGCAACGCTTCGTCGGTGACGTGATGAACAGGATGGGCGAATGCGTCGCGCACATATGGGCGTGCGCGTGGATCACAAACAGCGCGCATGCGGTCTTCGCATGCTTCTTTGCGAAGATGATGTGCCGATCGAAGATGTCGTGAAGCTCGTCGAGCAGCTCGGCACCATCAACGGCCTCATCCCACGGCTTCACCGGGCCGAGGAAGCCGTCTTCATCGTCGTCGTGGAGATCGAGGCGTCGCTTTGCCACTTCACGGTCGAGCGTGCTGACGCGGATGCCAAGCTCTTCAGCCGCGGCCTCGCGCTTCCGATCGTAGGAGATCCGATCGAGCTCCGCGAGCTCATCGAGGCGCGCGTCGATTTGGCGCGCATGCTCTCATCATCGTCGGCATCCTCTGGGATCGGCCTCCAGGATCGCGCGCTTCAATTCGTCGGGATCGATACCGGCGCGAAGCGCGTCGTTGAAGTCGCCGTAGCCCCTCTGGCGGCAGAGCAATTGCGACGACCCGCCCCTTCGCTCTTCCAGCGCAGCGCAGCTTGCTTCGGGCGCTCTTCATGCCGGTGCCGCTCTCGTCTCGATCAGCGAGGATGATGACCTCGGAGGACGGAGGCGGATCGATCTTCGCCATGTTGCCGGCCGAGCGAGCGGCTATGCCGGGCAGCCCGGTCCCTGCATGGCCGACAGGACGGTCTCTAGTCCCTCGCCGACAAGCAGCGGCTTATGCCGGATCGAACTCAGCGAGCGGAATGAACCCTCCGCCGACTAGACCAAAGGCCTTCCTGCAGGCTCTTTCCGTCCTTCCCCCTCGCGTTGGCCGTCTCGTCGCGTGTGAGGAACGTCAGCTGAACGCCGACGCGTTCTTTAGTCGTGCTCCGGGAAGCTGAGGGTGGTGAAGTCACGCGGCTTAACAATCGGCATGACAACGGCCGCAAAGAGCTTGCCGGTGAGCTTGCTCGCCTGTTGTCGCGTCAGATAGCGGGCGTTCGCCGGCACGGCCTCGATGCCGCGCCCCTTGAAATATGCGCGCGCATCGTCGTCAGATTTATCGCCGCATTCCAAATCTGCGCGCGCCTTCCGCCGCCTTTCGATCCGCTCTCGTCGTTCCTCGTCATCGTCGTCTTGTTGCGCGGAGACTTGGCGCTCGGGATGGTCCCGTTTAGGCCAGAGACCTCTCGGCTCTTGGAGGCTCCGATGACGGCGTCCTGAGTGCATCCGGCATGACACTTAACGAGCACCTTGCCGTTGCGAGCCGTCACGTGAAGGCTGGGATTTTGATCGTCGTGAGCCGGGCATTTGCACATCCCGGTTGTGGCACTACCGCCAAGCCTCCTTGATGATTGATTGGGCGCTTGTAACATCGTCTCGACTCCCCCGAGGAGTTTCATCGAGCCCGGCGCTTTCCCTGACCAAGGACGCCGGGCAATTCATTCGTGATTTGCTAAGTTTGAACGGACACGCGCTCGCGCTTTGGCGAGGCTTCCTTCGCTTTAGGAGCTCTTCCAGCTGCTGCTCGGTCCAGCCGCGCACGCCGCCGATCTCGATGGGGGGAGGGAGGACACCGCTCTTGCGCCATCGCCAGATGGTGCTGGCGTCGACGTCAAGCAGCTCGGCCAACCGACCGGCGCGATAAAGGCGGAAAGGATGTCGGAAAAACTCGGGCGCCATGATCCACTCCATAGGCAGTCGCCCGATCAGAGAACAGGATCGACGATTGGTCCTATGGAGATCAGCCGCCTGTCGTCTCGGGGGCTCGTCTCGCTCCTCGCGTGGCCGGCTGCCTATTCCATGCCGGTGACGCACGCCCCGCTCATGCGGGCAAATCGATCATTCAGCTATTCGCGATCGAATGCAAGCCCCTGCGAGAAGATGCGGGCATATCCACAGTGGCGCCCTTACATCTGCCTTACATCCTGGCTGAGGCCTGGCGGCCAATCGCCGCTATCTCATTGAAGCGCTTGGTGGGTGTAACAGGACTCGAACCTGTGACCCGCTGATTAAGAGTCAGCTGCTCTACCAACTGAGCTATACACCCTTGGCGCGCGCGGTTTTATAGGGATGCGCCAAGGTGTCCGCAACCCGGCATCCGCAAGGCAAGCCGCCGCACCCCGTCCGCGGGGCCGCCTTGTCCCTCATTCGAGGAGCCTCTCTTGCCCGCTCTCCCGCTGCTCAAGTCCCGCATCGCCGGCACCGACCGTGCTCCGCAGAACGGCCCGCGCTTTCCAGACATCGATCCGGCGACCGGCGAGACGCTTTGCGAGGTCGCGGCGGCAGATTCCGGCCTCGTCGACGAGGCCGTGGCGGCGGCTAAAGCCGCACAGCGGAGCTGGATTGCGCTTCCCGCCGCCGAGCGTGGGCGCGTGCTTCATCGCGTCTCGGCACTCCTGCGCGAGCGCAAGATGGAGCTTGCCAGGCTCGAAGTGCTCGACACCGGCAAGCCGATCCAGGAGGCGCCAGAGGCCGATATCGGCTCCGCCGCCGACTGCTTCGAGTTCTTCGCCGGGCTCGCGCAGGCGATCCACGGCGAGCACATACCGCTCGGCGAGAGCGCCTTCGCCTATACGCGGCGCGAGCCGCTCGGCGTCTGCGCCGGGATCGGCGCGTGGAACTATCCGATCCAGATCGCGAGCTGGAAGACGGCGCCGGCGCTCGCCGCCGGCAACGCCATGATCTTCAAGCCGAGCGAGCTGACGCCGGTCACCGCGGTCGAGCTCGCCAAGATCGTTGAGGAGGCGGGCGCGCCGAGAGGGCTCTTCTCGGTCGTGCTTGGCGCAGGCGACATCGGCGCGGCGCTCTCGACGCATCCCGGTATCGCGAAAATCTCGATCACCGGCTCAGTGCCGACCGGAAGGCGCGTCATGGCCGCCGCTTCGGGCACGCTCAAGCACGTAACCATGGAGCTCGGCGGAAAATCGGCGCTGATCGTCTTTGCCGACGCCGACCTCGATGACGCCGTCTCCGCTGCGATCCTCGGCAACTTCTATACGCAGGGCGAAATCTGCTCCAACGGCACGCGCGTTTTCGTGGAGGAGCGCGCCCGTGCCGCCTTCGTGGAGAAGCTCGTCGCACGAACGGAGAAAATCCGCGTCGGCGACCCGCTCGATCCGGCAACGCAGATGGGGCCGCTGATCTCAGCCGCGCATCTTGAGAAGGTGCTTTCCTACGTGGCGCGCGGCAAGGCGGATGGCGCGAGGCTTTTGACCGGCGGAAAGCGGCTTACGGAAGGCGCGCTCTCGCGCGGCAATTTCATGAGTCCGGCGATCTTCGACGCCTGCGGCGACGAAATGGGAATCGTCACGGAGGAGGTGTTCGGTCCGCTGATGAGCGTGCTCTCCTTCAGCGACGAGGCGGAAGTCGTTACGCGCGCCAACGACACGCAATTCGGGCTCGCCGCCGGCGTGATGACGCGCGACATTTCCCGCGCGCATCGCGTGGCCGCCGCGCTTGAGGCAGGCGTCGTGTGGATCAACAGCTACAATCTGACGCCGGTCGCCATGCCCTTCGGCGGATCGAAGCAATCGGGGCTCGGGCGCGAAAACGGACTTGCTGCGCTCGACTTCTACAGCGAGCGCAAGAGCGTCTACGTGAATCTCGGGCGCGTGGAGGCGCCCTACTAGAGCCGTTTCATTCCACTTGGATCGGATTCGCGTTCAATCTTCTCGCTCAAGCAAGATATTGTCCGAAAACGGTTCCGGCCTTTCGAGATCATGCTCCAGCCGGATTTGACAAGCGGCGGCACTTGCCGCATTCGCGGGTCGGCGCAGGGAGGCCGCGATGGATGTCACGCAGGCGCCGGAGCACTTGAGCGCATTCGCGACGCTGACGTGGTCGTGGATGTCGGACTTCCTGCCGCGGCTCGCCGCCGGCATCGTCCTGCTCGTCGTCGGTTACCTCGTCGCAAGCTGGGCGGCGCGGATGACGAGGCGCCTCCTTGCACGCACTCACCACGTCGACTCGACCGCAGTTCCCGTCTTTGCCGCAGTGGTCCGCTACGCGATCCTGATCCTGGTCTTCGTCGCCGCGCTCGGGCAGCTCGGCGTGCAGACAACGTCGCTGCTTGCCGTGCTCGGCGCCGCCGGCCTTGCGATCGGCCTGGCTCTGCAAGGCACGCTGTCGAATGTCGCCGCCGGCATCATGCTCCTCTGGCTCAGGCCCTTCGGCGTCGGCGACTACATCGAGACGAGCAACGTCGCCGGAACCGTCGACGAGCTCGGCCTCTTCTGCACGCGGATTACGACATGGGACGGCATCTTCAAATTCGTGCCGAACTCGCAGCTCTGGAACACGACGCTTACGAACTACAGCCGTAATCCCACGCGGCTCGTGCTGATCGAGTTTGGCATCGCCTACGAGGACGACGTTGCGACCGGACGGCGAGTGCTTCGGGAAATGGCAACGGAGAACCCAAACGTCTTGAGCACGCCTCCGCCAGTTGTGGTGCCGCTGTCGCTCGGCGACAGCGCCGTCGTCTTACAGCTCCGCGCATGGGCGCCAAACGCGACATTCTGGGACACGCGCTGGGAGCTGACCGAAACCGGAAAGAAGCGCCTCGAGGCCGCGGGTATCACCATCCCCTTCCCGCAGCGCGTCGTTCACGTTGTCGGAGCGGACGGAGAGCCGGCCCCGGCGGCGCGCGTCGGGGCCGAATGAGCGGCGCCAAGCGCCGCCCCTTCTTACGGGAAGCTACTCGGCCTTGGCGACGTGCCAGGCGCCGTTGGCCTTTCCCTCGCCGGTCATGTCGCCCGGCTTCTTGTCCTGGATGAAGGTGTAGAGCGGCTTGCCGTCATAGGCCCATTGCTTGGTGCCGTCGGTGCGATCGATGATCGTCCAATCGCCCTCCGCCATCGCGTCCGCCATGGGCGTGAAGGGCGGCCAGTTCACCGCGCACTGGTCGTAGCAGTTGGACTTGTCCTTCTCATCCTTGTCGAAGGTGTAGAGGGTCATGTCCTTCGAATCCGAGAAGATCTTGCCCATACTGGAATCCATCACCATCGCGGGGTCGGCCGCGAAGGAAAGGCTCGCGGAAAACGCGAGAAGAGCGGCTGAAAGGCCGACGACCATACGCATCGAGAATTCCTCCTGAACGGATCTGACAACGCCTCGCCGCGCCCCGTTGCATCCGTTGGGCGAACTCGGGCCGGCTCATCATCTTGCGCCCGCGCCCGGCATCCGAGCCAATCACGGGCGGTGACAAGTTCGTCACCGCCGGGGCTCAAGCGGCACCTATTGCTCCTCCGCGGCGGCGCGGCAGGCATCGACCAGAGAAAAGTAGCGCATTTCCTCCGCCGCGCTCAGATTCTGCCGCATCAGGTCACGCCAAAGGCCTTCTGCCTGCGCCCGCTCCGCAACGCAGGCGCAGGTTTTCCCGCAAATCTCCGCGTCCACCTCCGACTCGGCGCAAAACGCGGTGCAGTTCTCGATATAGGCCGGCTCGAAGCCGAGATAGTCGGGCGGATAAAGCCGCGCCGCGAGATCGACGATTCCGAAGAGCAACGGCTGATGCAGAAGGTAGATGATCAGGCTGTGGCGGCCGACGAAGAGGAGAGCCGGCGGAACCCTCACCCGGCTTGAGAGCCGTAGGCGATCTGCCCCAAAGCGAGACCACAACCGTTCCGTCGCGATCCCGGCGAGCACGACGCCGAACCAGGGAAGAACCGGCACGAAGTCGTTCGAGCGCGGCAGCGTTGTGGAAAGCCCGATCCAGACGAGAGCGGGATGATCGAAGAGCGGCGTTGCGAGAAAAGACGGCGCCGCGAAGGCGAAGACAGCCGCGGCGATCGTAACCACGACCGGGGCGCGCACGAACGCAAGCCCGAGCACGCTTGTCACGGCGATGTTGTGGAGGATGCCGAAGAAGATGAAGCTGTCGCGGAACGTGAACCAGGTCACGATTGTGATGGCGGCAGCACTCGCCGCGACCACGCCGAGCCGGCGCAGGAAGCGCCGCGGCCGGAATCCTTTCCGCTCGGCAAGAACGAGACTGACACCGACGATGAAGAGGAACGTTCCGGCGATCGTTCGTGCGAAGAGCCGCCAGCCGAGATCGTTCTCTACGTCGGCGGCCAGGAAGCCGAAATAGCGAAGGTCCCAAGAGAAGTGATAGACGACCATCGCTGCGACGGCGACGCCGCGCGCCGCGTCGACGAGCGGAAGTCGGGCCGCGTATGAAGCGGCGGCGGACGGATCCATCCGCGTCATGCCGCCGGCTCCTGCCGACTGAAGAATCCGCGTCGTCGAATCGCAACCACTTCGTCGTCATGCCACGGCTTGACCGCGGCATCCATTCCGATGCGGTGTCGGTCGCTCCTGGGAGGCCACCAACTTCCCTCATGCTGAGGAGCGACCCCTAATTTGATCCGGGGAGCCTCGAAGCACGCGGCTGCGCCGTATGCGATTTCTGGATGATTCTTTGCGACAATGCCGGCTTGTGCCGGCATTGCACCTCAGGATGAGGGTGGCGGAAGCATCGCCCCCGCCGCGATCTCACGCCGTCTGCGCCGCCTGAGCGTGGATGCGGTCGCGCCGTGCCACGAGCTTGTTCAGCGCCGTCAGATAGGCCTTGGCGGAGGCGACCAGCGTATCCGTGTCCGCCGCACGGCCGGTATATGTCCTGCCCTGGGCCTGCAGGCGCACGGAGACCTCGGCTTGCGCGTCGGTGCCCTCGGTGACGGCGCTCACCTGATAGAGCTCAAGCTGCGCCTCGTGCGGAACGAGCGCCTTGATGCAGTTCAGGATCGCGTCGACGGGGCCGTTGCCGGTGGATTGGATCGTCTTGTGCTCGCCTTCGATGTCGAGGGTGATGGTGGCCGATTGCGGCCCCATCGTACCGGCGATGACCGTCGCGGAAAGAAGACGAATGCGGTCGTGGGCTGAGGCGATCTCCTCGTCGACCAGCGCCTCGATGTCCTCGTCGTAGACGTGCTTCTTGCGGTCGGCGAGCGCCTTGAAGCGGTTGAAGGCGTCTTCCACGGCATTGTCGCCGAGCTGGTAGCCGAGCTCCTTCAGTTTCGACTTGAAGGCGGCTCGCCCGGAATGCTTGCCCATGATGAGCGATGTCTTCGAGACGCCGACCGATTCCGGCGTCATGATCTCGTAGGTGTTGGCGTTCTTCAACATGCCGTCCTGGTGGATGCCGCTTTCGTGCGCGAAGGCGTTCCGCCCGACGATCGCCTTGTTGTACTGGACCGGGAACGAGGTCACGGCCGAGACGAGGCGCGAGGCGCGCGTCAGCTGCGTCGCGTCGATGCCGGTTGTATAGGGCAGCGCGTCTCCGCGCGTCCTGATCGCCATCACTACTTCTTCGAGCGCGGCGTTGCCGGCGCGCTCGCCGAGCCCGTTGATCGTGCACTCGACCTGCCGCGCGCCGGCCTCGACGCCGGCGAGCGAGTTCGCCACCGCAAGCCCGAGGTCGTCGTGGCAATGCACCGAGAAGACCGCCCTGTCGGAATTCGACACCCGCTCGCGAACCATGCGGAACATCGCGCCGTATTCCTCCGGCGTAGCGTAACCGACCGTGTCCAGGCAGGTTGATCGTGGTCGCGCCCGCCCGGATCGCCTGATCGACGCAGCGGCAGAGATAGTCGATCGGGGTGCGCGTCGCGTCCATCGCCGACCATTCGACGTTGTCGACGAGGTTGCGCGCCTGCGCCACGGTCGCCTGGATGATCTCGACTACCTCGTCCTCGCCCTTGCGCATCTGGTGCGCGAGGTGGATCGGCGAGGTGGAGACGAAGGTATGGATGCGCGGGTGCTTGGCGTGCTTCACCGCCTCGCCGGCGCGGGCGATGTCGGCGGAAATCGCGCGGGCGAGCCCGGCAACGACCGCCTTCTTCACGCGCCTCGCAATCTCCGCGACAGCCTCGAAATCGCCCTGCGAAGCGATTGGGAAGCCGGCCTCGATAATGTCGACGCCCATCTCGTCCAAGATGTCGGCGACCTCGAGCTTCTCCTCCAATGTCATCGTCGCGCCGGGGCATTGCTCGCCGTCGCGGAGCGTGGTGTCGAAGATCACGACGCGGTTGCTGTCTCTTTGCGCTTTCTCAGTTGCGCTCATTTCCTCATGTCCTTTTGGAATGTGGCGGCGCGGAGCCGCGTATCGCATCTCAGGTTTTCTTTATCATCCCCTGAAGACCCGCCCTGCGCGGCTCGATTCCCGAGCCCGGGCTGCCGGCGCTTCAGGGGCGCCTAAGAAGGAGAGCGAGGGCGAGCGGAAGGCTCCGCGCTTTCAGCGCGGGGAGGTCTGAGCGCGGCAAATCTGCAAACCGCACGGCCAAGGCCCTCGATAACTCGCGGGCCTTTCTACCGGCTTCCACCGCTTTTCGCAACGGAAAGGAACCCGGCCGCGGCGCGGCTTCGAGCTTCGCGGACTGGCGGTCCTGAGCTTTGGACCGTCAAACCGCCAGCGTCCCGGCCGCCACGCGGACGGCGTTGCCGCCGATCCTGACCGCCGCGATGGCGCCTGCTGCGACGGTGACTTCCAGGCGGATCAGCGACGGACGGCCCATCTCGAAGCCCTGCTCGATGATCGCGGCGTGGTCGCCGTCGGTCATGGCGTCGAACTCATGCACGGCGCCCGGAAGTGCGGCGACGGCCGAGCCGGTCGCAGGATCCTCGTCGATACCGTGCTCGGGCGCATACATGCGCGCGCGAAACGCGTGGTCGTGGCCTTCCGTCTCGCGCGTGTAAAGGAACGCGCCGTCGCTGCCGAAGGCGCGCGACCAGCCGGTGCGGCTCGGGCGGGAGCGCGCCAGCACCTCCATGTTCCTGACCGGGACGAAATGGTAGGGGACACCCGCCGACCAGACGCTCGCCACATGGTTCTCAAAGCCGATATCGGTGGGTGAGATGTCGAGCGCCGCGGCGATGAATTCCTTGGGCTCCACCTTACCCGCCCGCGCGGGCAGCTTCGGGCAGTCCAGCTCCGCAAACCCGATCGAATCGGAGAGCTTCACCCCGCAGCGGACGAGACCGACCTCCTCCTCCAGTACGATCACCGCGTCGTGGTCACCCGGACCGGAGAACCGCCGCGCCGCGAGGCAAAAGGCAGCGCCTACGGTCGGGTGGCCCGCGAAGGGGAGCTCGCGCGCCGGCGTGAAGATGCGAACCGCAGCGGTGTGCGCGGGATTTTGTGCCGGAAGCACAAACACGGTCTCCGACAGATTGAACTCGCGAGCGATCGCCTGCATCGCCTCCCGCTCGAGGTCTTCCGCGTCGAGCACTACGGCGAGCGGGTTTCCGGCGAGCGGCCGATCGGTGAAGACGTCAAGGATCTCGTAGCGGCGCGGCATGGTCCCTCATTCGAAGTCGAGGCGGCGAACGAGGCCGCGGATGGTCAAGCCCTGAACAATGACGGAAAAGATGACGACGGAGTAGGTCGCTACGAGAATCGGCTCGCGGAACGGTCCGGGCGCAATTGAAAGCGCAAGCGCCACCGAAATTCCACCGCGCACGCCGCCCCAGGTCAGCACCGGCACAGAGCCACGCGAGAAGGCACGGCGAAGCGCCGGAATGCCGAGCGGCACGACGACGGCCACGAAGCGTGCGAAAAGCACAAGTGGGATTGCCGCTAGCGCCAAACCGAGAAACGTCGGGTGGATGCCGATGACGAGAACCTCCAGGCCGATCAAGAGGAAGAGGACGGCGTTAAGGAGCTCGTCGATCACCTCCCAGAACTCGAAAAGATGCCGCCGCGTCGTCTCGCTCATCGCCGAGGCCGCGCCGCGGTTGCCGACAAGCAGTCCGGCCACCACGACGGCAAGAGGCCCCGACGTGTGCAGCGCCGAGGCGAGTGCATAGACGCCCGTCACGAGCGCGAGCGAAAGCAGTATCTCGGTCGAGTAGTCGTCGATCGCCTGCATGGCGCGGACGGCGATAAAGGCGGCGACGAGACCGAGCACGATGCCGCCGACCCCTTCCACGAGGAAGACCTCGGCCGCCGCCACGAGGTCCGGCTCGCCGCCTTGCGCGGCAACGGAAAGAAGCACCGCGAAGACAACGACGCCGACGCCGTCGTTGAATAGGCTCTCGCCGGCGATCTTCATTTCCAGCCGCTCGGGTATGCGCACCGACTTCAGAAGCGAGAGCACGGCGACCGGATCGGTCGGGCTGATCAGGGCGCCGAATACGAGCGCCCAGGGAAGCGGGAGCTCCACGCCAAGCGCCCCGGCGGCAAGCCAGACGCTCCCGCCGACCAGCGCGGTCGAGATCAGGACGCCGATCGTCGCCAGCACGCCGACCGGCCAGCGCACGTTCTTCAGAAGGCCGAAATCGACATGGAGCGCGCCTGCGAAGAGCAAAAACGCGAGCATCCCGCGCATCAGCGTGTCGAAGAAATCGATCTGCGCGACCGCCTGCGTCACCGTCTCACGCAGGTTCGACCCGGGAAACAGGCGGTCGATCAGAATCAACGCGAGCGAGACGAGGAGCGCCATGACCAAGAGGCCGATCGTCTGCGGAAGGCCGATGAAGCGCACGTTGATCCAGGCGAAGGCGGCGGAGAGCACGAGAAGAAGCGCCGCGATTTCAAGGAGGCTCAACATCCGCGGCTCGTAGCGTAAGACGGCCAAGCAGGCTAGCCGCGGAGGAATTCCGCGGCCTTTGCACCCCCGACGTCACGCAGAAATCATTCGCGTTCAGCGGCCTGCGGCCAAGCGCAGGAAGTCGAACAGAGGCGCCTTGCCCAGAAGAAACAATTGCGGCCCGGCGGAAACAATCGCGGCGCGGCGAAACCATTTTCCTCATTCGACGAAAGCACGCTGAAGCGGACCCTCCCTAGAACCGCCGTCACCGAAGCAGGCGGGAGCGACCCGCAGCGCGGATCAGCCGGAAGACCGCAGCGTCTTCCAAACGAGGTCTACAGGGGTGCACCGCCGACGACACGCGGCACCAAATTGGGGAGATCACGATGAGAAAGCTTCTGATCGCCGGAGCAGCCGCCCTCTTTACCGCGCTCGCAGTCGCCGGGACCACGGCTCCCGCAAACGCATTCGATTTCAGCATCGGCTACGGTGACTCCGATTGGGGTGATGACGATGACGGCTTCGTCGTCGAGCTCCCGATCTACAGCACCGACGACGCGTATGACGATGAAGACGACGCGCAGCACGTCGCGTGGTGCGAAGGTCACTACAACAGCTATGATGAGGACTCCGACACCTACGCCTATGCGCCCGGCAAGCGCACCACGTGCGTCGCGCCTTTCGACTGAGCAGCGCTCAGCGACGAATCGATGGAAGGCCCCGCCTCGGCGGGGCCTTTCTCGTTTGAGGAGGATACAGCGCCGCCCGCGTGTCAGTTCTTGGCTTTGTCGACAAGCTTATTGGCCTTGATCCACGGCATCATGGCGCGGAGCTTCTCGCCCACTTCTTCGATCGGATGCGCGTCGTGCATGCGCCGCGTCGCCTTGAACATCGGCATGCCGGACTTCACCTCGCCGATCCATTTGGAGGTGAAGGCGCCGGTCTGGATGTCGTGAAGCACGCGCTTCATCTCCGCCTTCGTCTCTTCGGTGATAATGCGCGGGCCGGAGACGTATTCGCCGAACTCGGCGGTGTTGGAGATCGAGTAGTTCATGTTGGCGATGCCGCCCTCGTAGATCAGGTCGACGATGAGCTTCACCTCGTGCAGGCATTCAAAATAGGCCATCTCAGGCGCGTAGCCGGCCTCCACGAGCGTCTCATAACCGCCACGGATCAGCTCCACGAGCCCGCCGCAAAGCACCACCTGCTCGCCGAAGAGATCGGTCTCGCACTCTTCCTTGAAGGTCGTCTCGATGACGCCGGAGCGGCCGCCGCCGATGGCAGAGGCATAGGAGAGCGCGAGGTCGTGGGCGTTGCCGGTCGCGTCCTGTGCAACCGCGATCAGGCATGGCACGCCGCCGCCCTTCTGGTATTCGCTTCTGACAGTGTGGCCCGGCCCTTTTGGCGCGATCATGATCACGTCGACGCTCGCCTTCGGCTCGATCAGGTTGAAGTGGACATTCAGGCCATGCGCGAAGGCGACGGCCGCGCCGTCGCGGATGTTCTTCGCCACGTGGTCGCGGTAGATGTCGGCCTGCAGCTCGTCGGGAGCGCAGAACATGATGAGGTCGGCCTGTTTGGCGGCGTCCGCCACCGACATGACCTTGAGCCCGGCGGCCTCCGCCTTCTTGGCCGAGGCGGAGCCTTCGCGGAGCGCGATCACGACGTCCTTGGCGCCGGAATCGCGCAGGTTCAACGCATGCGCGTGGCCCTGGCTACCGAAGCCGACGATCGCCACCTTCTTGCCCTTGATCAGATTCACGTCCGCGTCGCGGTCGTAATAAACGCGCATGTCCTACCCTTCCCGCTCGTTCAGCCGGCCTATCCGACTTGCCGTCATTTCGATGAAGCTGCGGGGTTCTAGCTTCCGGCGGCGGACCGGGCAACCGGGCGCGGTCTAGCCGGTGCCACCGGAGAAACGAGCGCTCCCGCAGCGGGCGCCGCGGAGCCGCCCGCGACCGAGCCGAGGCTGACCTTCCGCCAAGAGATGAGAATCGCGGGCGGTTCCTGTGCGATCGACTTCCGGCTGCTCTGTCCGAATTTGCCGGTCGGCCACGGCAACGTGCTTTTCTGCCTTGAAGTGCATTGGCCGAGACTCGCCCCGACCTGCCGGGACGCTCTCACAGAGATGGGTGTGAGACCGTAGTTCCATGTAGGCGGCCGTTGCGACGGCCGCCTAGGGCCAGCAGCTTGGGTGCCGCGGAAGCGGGTCCAGATATGCCGCTTCGAGATCGGCTCGTTATTGCGCCGAGACAGGGGGCCGGGCCGCGGCATGAGGGACGCGTTCGGCGCGGCCGTAGCGGGCGCGCACCTCGCGAAACGAAATGAGCCGCCGCTCGGCCTCGTCCCATAGCGCCAGACGCACGCAACCAAGAACTCTCAGCCAGCGTCAGCCTGCTCACGCCGCGGAGCTCCGGGTTGTCCCGAAGCACTCGGCCCAAGCGATAGAACGGGATGCGGCTCGACAGGTGATGGACATGGTGCACGCCGATATTGGCGGTGAACCAGCGCAGCACCGCGGGCAGTTCATAGTGGGAGCTGCCGTGTAGCGCCGTCTCGTGGAGGCTCCACGTCCGCGCACCCTCCCAAGTCGTCTCCTCGAACTGATGTTGGACGTAGAAAAGCCAGACCCCGATCGAGGCGGCGAGCAGCGTGATCGGCAAATGCACCAGCAGGAACGGACCGACACCGAGCGCCCATACGAGCGTCGCGACGAAGAGAGCGATGCCGGCATTCGTCGCCATGGTGCTGACCCAGGGCAGCCAGCCGCTGCGCATCAGCCCAAGCGGAATTCGGTGCTGCAGCACGAAAAGATAGGCGGGGGCGATGCCGAACATCACCAGCGGATGGCGATAAACACGGTAACCGAACCGCCGTAGAGGCGAGCGCGACAGATATTCGCGCACCGTCCAGGTCTCCACATCGCCGATCCCGCGCCGGTCGAGATTGCCGGATGTCGCGTGGTGGATCGCATGCGAGCGGCGCCAGCAGTCATAGGGGGTCAGCGTGAAAACACCGAAGACGCGTCCGACCCAGTCGTTGGCGGCGCGCGCCCGGAAGAAGGCGCCGTGACCGCAATCATGCTGGATCATGAAGAGCCGCACGAGCAGGCCCGCGGCCGGGACGGCGAGAAGCAGGCAAAGCCAGACATGTCCGAAATGCACGGACGCCCACATCAAGGCCCAGACGCCGACAAGCGGCGCCGCCGTTATGACAATCTCCACAATGCTGCGAATCTCGTTGGGCTCGCGATACTCCGCGAGGCGCGTTGTCAGCGAGCGGGCGTCAAGGTTGCACTCGCCTTGAGAAGGGCTGGCATTCGGCATGGGAGCTCCTGTGAGTTCGGCGAGGCTGCACAGGAGGTTCCCGATCGGCCGCAACGATTGTTTGGCAAGCGTACGAAAACGTACGTCTGTTGCCAGCAAAGTAGACGTTTCTGGTCGTATTACAATGAACGGCTGCGATATTGCCGCGCGGCACGATCGACAGCCCGGCTCGTTCGATTCCACCAATTCGCAGCAACATCGCCGACTCTGGGTTGCCGCGAGGACGAGAATGCCCGCCGAATCGCACTTCTCGCCGATCCAATTCCGCTATGGCGCGCAGGGCTTAAGGAGCGGATTACCGGCTCAGAGCTCGACCGTCTGACCGGTGGAAGGCATCTCGACGTGCGTCGACGCGAGCTTGGCAGCGAAGTGCCGCATCGTTTCCTCCTCGCCGTGGACGAGGAACGTGCGGCTTGCGTGCGTTTGCCTCTGCCAGGCGAGCAACTCGGCCTGGTCGGCGTGGGCGGAGAACCCGTTGATCGTGTGAATGCGGGCTTTGACCGGAATGCGCTCGCCAAAAATGCTTACCTCTTTTGCCCCGTCGATGATCTGCCGGGCGAGCGTGCCCCTCGCGGCGAAGCCGACGAAGATCACGCTGGAATCGTGGCGCCAGAGATTGTGCTTCAGGTGATGACGGACGCGCCCGCCGGTGCACATGCCGGAGCCGGCCATGATGATGGCGCCGCCGGTGATCCTGTTCAGCGCGATCGATTCGGCCGTCTCCCGCACGAAGTGGAGTCCAGGCAGGCCGAAAGGATCGCGTCCCTCCCGGAACAGCGTCATTGTCTCCGAATCGAAGCATTCCGGATGACGCCTGAAGATTTCGGTCGCCGAAATCGCCATCGGCGAATCGAGGAACACCTGAATCGATCGCGACAGTGCGTGCTTCTCGATGCCTTCGCGCAGAAAGTAGAGAAGCTCCTGCGCGCGCTCCAAGGCGAAGGTCGGGATGATGACGTTGCCGCCGCGCGAAAAAGCATCGCCGACCGCGGCGTAAAGTTCATCCACGGACGGCGGAAGCGGCTTGTGCAGTCGGTCGCCGTAGGTCGATTCCATCACGACCACGTCGCTTGGCGGCGGGGTCGCAGGATCGCGGAGGAGCGGCCGGCCAGCGTTCCCAAGGTCGCCGGAAAACAGCACGCTGCGATGCTGATCGCCCTCCTGAAGCTCAAGGAATACGCTCGCTGAGCCGAGGATGTGACCGGCATCGAGGAACGTGGCACGAATCCCGGCGGCAAGATCGAGTGGCTTTCCATAATCGGCGTTGCGCCCGAAGAGATCGAACGTCGCAAGCGCGTCGACGACGGAATAGAGCGGCTCGCCGTCGGCCTTCCGACGGCCGTGCCGCGCCGCCTTCCGCCATCGATGGCGCGACTCCTCCTCCTGCAGATTTGCCGCATCGAGAAGCACCAGCCTCGCAAGCTCGCGCGAAGCTGCGGTTGTGATGATCTCGCCGTGAAAGCCCCGCTTCACAAGCAGCGGAAGGCGCCCGCAATGGTCCAAATGGGCATGCGTCAGAAGCACCGTGTCGATTGACGCCGCGTCGAAGCCGAAGGGCTCCGCGTTGTCCTCCTCGATCTCACGCCCGCCCTGATAGAGACCGCAATCGACTAGAATCTTGCGGCCGGCGCACTCCACCAGGTGGCACGAGCCGGTGACGCCGCGATCGGCGCCGTGGAAGGACAATTTCACGACAATCTCCCCCGTTGGTTCGGCGAACTCGCCAACGTTGCGATTTCAACGCGCGGGCGGGCTTCTGGCATCATGTCTCACGCGCGCTCGGGATGAAGCGGCGTTCCGCTTGCGCGATACCAACGCAAGATGCCGTCCCAGATCTCCTGCGCACTCTCTGCAAACCAGAACAGCTCGCGGTCTTCCAGGTCGATGACGCCTTCATCGACGAGAAATCCGATATCCACCGCGCGCTGCCAGTAGCTTCGACCCACGAGGACCACGGGTATGGGTTCGATCTTCCGCGTCTGGATCAGAGTCAGCACCTCGAACAGTTCGTCGAAGGTGCCGTAGCCGCCCGGGAAGGCGACGAGCGCCCGTGCCCTCAGCAGGAAATGTAGCTTGCGCAGCGCAAAATAGTGAAAGTTGAAACAGAGGTCGGGCGTCACGTAGGGGTTCGGATATTGCTCGTGCGGCAAGCTGACGTTCAAGCCGACGGATTTCGCGCCGAGGTCGAAGGCGCCGCGATTGGCGGCCTCCATGATTCCCGGGCCGCCGCCCGTCATGATGACGATCTGATCTCTGTCTCGGTCTCGATTGACCTCGCTGACGAGGCGACCAAGGTCGCGCGCCACGTCGTAATAGCGGCTCTTGGCGAGGATGCGCTCGGCAACGGCAAGCCGATTCGCGAGTTCCGCATTCCCGGCATCGGCCGCAAGAGACGCGCGCAAGGATTCGACCTTGCGCCGTGCCGTCTTCGGCTCGCAGATGCGAGTCGAGCCGAAGACGACGATGGTATGCTCAACGCCATGCTCTGCGAGCAGCAGTTCGGCCTTCTGGTAGTCCAGCTGCAGGCGCACGCCGCGCGCGTCATAACGATGCAGAAAGTCAATGTCCTCGTCCGCCAGGCGGTAGTTCGGCGACGCCAGGATCGCCTGCACGTGCGCAAGCGCTAGCGGATCTTCCTCGGTCGTTTTCGGCTGCTGCCAGGGGAGCGGCTCGCGCCGCTCGCGAGGATGCGCGGGCTTTGGCACTCCCGACCGCGGATCGTTCGCCGGGCTTTTCGTGGTCATCGTCTCCCGCCTTTGTTGCCGCGGTTCCTATTGCGCTTGCGCCGGCCGGCTCTCTCGGACAAAGCCTTGTGCCGACGCGGGTTCGGAGGGGGTATGTACGAGCTTTTCATCGCCAACAAGAACTACTCGTCGTGGTCGCTCAGGTCGTGGGTGCTGATGAGGGCGCTCGCCATTCCGTTCGAGGAGCGGTTGACGCCGTTTCCGCCGTTCGAGGCAAGGAGCGCAGAATTTCGAAAGTTCTCGCCGAGCGGCAAGGTGCCCTGCCTGATCGATGGCGACACGACCGTATGGGATTCGCTTGCGATCGCCGAGTATCTCAACGAGCGGCACGGCGGCGTCTGGCCGAAGGACGCGAAGGCGCGCAGTTGGGCGCGCTCGACTTCCGCGGAAATGCATTCCGGATTTGCGACGCTCCGCACCGTCTGCGGCATGAACTGCGGCGTGCGGGTGAAGATGCGCGACGTCTCGCCGGCACTTCAGGGCGACCTCTCGCGCATCGCCGAGCTTTGGAGCGACGGCCTCAACCGCTTCGGCGGCCCCTTCCTCGCCGGTAAGAGCTTCACGAATGTCGACGCGTATTTCTGCCCGGTGGCGTTCCGCGCGCAGACTTACGGGCTGAAGCTCGACGCCGAGTCATCGGCCTATGTCGATCGGCTGCTCACGTTGCCGGCGATGCAGGAATGGTACGAAGCGGGGTTGAAGGAGCCGTGGCGGATCGAGCGCTATGAGGAGGACGCGCGGGCAGCCGGCGAAGTGACAAAGGATTTTCGGGCTGCGGCGTAGACCCGAGACCCCTCGCCACAAGCAGGCGGGGACGCGTTGCAGCTTCACCGCACGATGGTGATCGCCTCCGCCGCCCGCGTGATCGCGGTGTAGAGCCAACGGTCCCGCGTGTCGCGGAAAGCGAAGCTCTCGTCGAAGAGCACGATGTTGTCCCATTGCGACCCTTGCGCCTTGTGCACCGTCAGCGCGTAGCCGTAATCGAACTCGTCGGTGCGGCGGCGCCGGTCGAAGGGCACGGCCTCCGGCCCCTCCTCGAACATCGCCTTCAACACTCGGATCTTCGCCGAGGCGCCGTGCGGCCCCTCGTCCTCCGACTTCACCAGCATGCTGATCGCCTGCCCGGCGCGCGTGCCGACCGACGACACGCGCCAGAGCCCCCCGTTCAAAAGCCCCTTCTCCGAGCTGTTCCTGAGGCACACAAGCTTGTCGCCGGCGGCGGGAAGCAAATCCTCGAAGCCTTTCAGCGCACGGATGCGGCGATTGAAATTCTGCCTGGTGCGATTGCGGCCGACGAGCACCTGATCGGCGGAAAGCACGTCGTCGGCCTCGATCTCGTCACGCGTGATGACGCGACTTCCGCCGTAGCTGCCGTAGTCCGGCCGGCCGCCCTCGCGCACGGTTTGCGAAAGCGCGATGATCGGGTTTTCTCGCGCCTGCCGATGGATCTCGGTCAGCATGACGTCCGGCGCGTGTTCGGTGAAGAAGCCGGCGCCGCCCTCCGATTTCACGGGCGGGAGCTGACCCGGATCGCCGAGCACGAGCACCTTGGTGCCAAAGGAAAGGAGGTCGCCGCCGAGTTTTGCGTCGACCATGGAGCATTCGTCGACAATGACGAGCTTCGCCTTCCTGACCTCGCTCGAACGATTGAGCGCGAAGGCGGGCTGCAGCTCGCCCGTCTCCTTCTCCGCCTTCTCGCCGCGTGGCCGGTAGATCAGCGAGTGAAGCGTGCGCGCGTTGGCACAGCCGCGGTTCCGCATCACCTGCGCGGCCTTGCCGGTGAAGGCGGCGAAAAGCACCTCGCCGCCGCAATCGTCGGCGATCTTCTTGGCGAGTGTCGTCTTCCCCGTGCCCGCGAAGCCGAACAGGCGGAAGACCTGCGGCATCGGCGATTTCAGCCAGCGCGCGACGGCTTGAAGCGCTGCGTCCTGCTGCGGGGAGACCTCCATCCGCCCGCACTCAGGCGAGATCGGTCAGGGAGAAATCGTCGCCCTTGTAGAGCAGCGGCACGCCGCGCTGCTTCGCCATCGCATAGGCGAAGCAATCGCACAGGTTCAGCTGTGCCTTGTGGCCCCGTCCCTTCCCAAAGCGATCAAACGCTTCCAGGGCTGCTTTGCCCATATCGGCCTCGATCGACACAACGTCGATCTTGGCGCGCTGGAGAAAGTCTTGCACGAGCACAGCGGCGCGAGCCACGGCGATCTTCTCTTTTCTCACGATGGCCACCACGGCTTCAAACACTGCCAATGGAGAAGTCGTCGCACCGCGCGCTTCGTCGAGGCGATCCGCGAGTCGGTCCCGCCCGCTCTCTCCCGTCAAAATCGCGACGATCGCAGAGGCATCAACGAACATCCTCGACATCCTCCTCTCCGGAGAGCCAGTCGTAGAATGCTTTGTCGGCCTTCAGCCCAGTTTTGGGCGCCGCGGCGATCTCGTCGGTGATGTCTTTGATCCGCTCCAGGAGGGGAACTTTGCGGCGCTCCAGGGCAAGCTTCGCCTCAAGTGCAGATTTCACGGCATTGGTAATGCCGTCGCCTTGAAGCGCTGCGAGCTCGCGCGCCAGCCGATCAGTCTCGGGATCGCGAATATGGAAGGCCATCGCCGGCACTCCGTCTAGACAAAACCTATATAGCATCTAGACAAAGAGAACACAACAAGAACTTAGAGCGCCGATACCCTTACATTGCTTCTTTGCCGCGTCCCAAAGCGGCGACGCCGGTGCGGCAGACCTCGACCAGGCCGAGCGGCTGCATGATGGCGACGAACTGCTCGATCTTCGAGGTGCGGCCGGTCAGCTGGAAGATGAAGTGCCCGGTCGTCGCGTCGACGACCTCGGCCTTGAAGGCGTCGGCAAGGCGCAACGCCTCGATCCGCTCGACGCCGGTGCCGGCGACCTTGACCAGCGCCAGTTCGCGCTCAAGCGGCTTATCCTGGTTTCGCACCAGCGCAAGCGCGGTGAGATCGGTCACGCGGTGTACGGAAACGAGGCGGTCGAGCTGGTTCCTGATCTGCTCGAGCACCGCCTTCGTTCCGGTGGTCACAACCGTGATGCGTGAAAGATGCTGCTCGTGCTGCGTCTCCGACACGGTCAGGCTTTCGATGTTGTAACCGCGCCCGGAGAAAAGACCGATGACGCGGGCGAGAACGCCCGGCTCGTTGTCGACAACGACGGAGAGCGTATGCGTCTCCTTCGGATCGTGCCTGTCCTCGATGAAGTAAGCGGAGGCGGGAGGCGTCAGCGGCGGCTCGCCTTGCGGTTCTGCTGTCATCTTGTTCATCTCCCCTCTCCTCCTAAACCATCACCCGGCCGGCTTCGTCGACTGCCCCGGCCACGGCCTCGTCGCTCGCCTCCGCGGGGAGCAGCATCTCATTATGCGCCTTGCCGGACGGGATCATCGGGAAGCAGTTTTCCAGATTGGCAACGCGGCAGTCGAAAATGACCGGCTTCTTCACTTTCAGCATCTCGTCGATGGCACCGTCGAGCTCGCTCGGATGCTCGGCGCGCAAGCCAACGCAGCCATAAGCCTCGGCGAGCTTGACGAAGTCGGGCAGCGAGTCGGTGTAGGAGTGCGACAGGCGGTTACCGTGGAGCAGCTGCTGCCATTGCCTGACCATGCCCATGTACTGGTTGTTCAGGATGAAAATCTTAACCGGCAAATCGTGCTGAACGGCGGTCGACATCTCCTGCATCGTCATCAGTACCGAGGCGTCGCCGGCGATGTCGATGACGAGGCTCTTCGGATGCGCGACCTGCACGCCCATCGCGGCTGGCAGCCCGTAACCCATAGTGCCGAGGCCGCCGGAGGTCATCCAACGGTTCGGCTCCTCGAAGCCGTAGAACTGAGCCGCCCACATCTGGTGCTGGCCGACCTCCGTGGTGATGTAGACGTCGCGATCCTTGGTCGCCTGATAAAGGCGCTGGATAGCGTATTGCGGCATGATGGCGCGTTCGGAGGAACGGTAGGCGAGCGAGTTGCGCGCGCGCCAGCGGTCGATCTGGTCCCACCATTTGCGCGTCGCCGCCTCGCGCGGCTTGCCGACCTCCTTCTTCCAAACGATCAGCATGTCCTCCATCACCTGCCCGGCATCGCCGACGATCGGGACATCGACGCGGATGTTCTTGTTGATGGAGGACGCGTCGACGTCGACGTGGATCTTGCGCGAGCCTGGAGAGAACGCATCGGTCCTGCCCGTGATGCGATCGTCGAAGCGCGCGCCGATGCAGATCATCAAGTCGCAATCGTGCATCGCCATGTTGGCTTCGTAGGTGCCGTGCATGCCGAGCATGCCGAGCCAGTTCCTGCCGGAGGCGGGAAAAGCGCCGAGGCCGAGCAGCGTGGAGGTGATCGGAAAGCCGGTGGCGGCGACGAGCTCACGCAGGAGTTGGCTCGCCTTCGGCCCAGAATTAACGATGCCGCCTCCGGTATAGAAGACCGGGCGCTCGGCGCGCGCCATCAGCGCCACGGCGTGGCGGATCGCCTCGGCCGAGCCCTTGCCGGGCGGACGGTAGCCGGTGTGGGCGCGGCGCACCTCCTTCGGGCCCCAATAGGTGCCCTTGGCGAACTGCACGTCCTTCGGAACGTCGACGACGACCGGTCCCGGCCGTCCCGTCGTCGCCACGTAGAACGCCTCGTGCAGGACGCGCGCGAGGTCGTTCACGTCCTTCACCAGCCAATTGTGCTTGGTGCAGGGGCGCGTGATGCCGACCGTGTCGCATTCCTGGAAGGCGTCGTTGCCGATCAGATGCGTCGGCACCTGACCGGTTATGCAGACGATCGGGATCGAATCCATGAGCGCGTCGGTCAGCGGCGTCACCATGTTGGTCGCGCCCGGCCCGGAGGTAACGAGCACGACGCCCGGCTTGCCGGATGAGCGGGCGTAGCCCTCCGCGGCATGGCCGGCGCCCTGCTCGTGGCGGACGAGAATGTGCCGCACCTTCTCCTGCTGGATCAGCGCGTCGTAGATCGGCAGCACCGCGCCGCCCGGATAGCCGAAGATGTGCTCGACCCCCTGGTCGGCCAAGGCGCGCATCACCATCTCGGCGCCGGTCATCTGCTCTGGCATTCCCCTCACTCCAGATTCGGGCGCGTTCGTCCCGGGACAACAAAAAAGGGCCCCGACGGGACCCTTGCGACGCGCACCACCGATCGCGGCGACTCTAACGAGCCGCCCCGGCGGTGCGCAACTTTACGATAAGCTCACGCTTCATGGCACTGGTCTTTTAGCGGCGCGCACTTGTTGCGGTCAAGCGTCGAGATTGCCGGGCGGCGTGCAGCGCGGAACGACCGATAGCGCATCAATGCCAAGAAAGCGTGACCCGCCATGCTTGCTTTCTCGCTCGAAGCTTTACGACTTCCTCAGCGGATTCCGCCTATCCATCGAATTCGACAAACGCAAGAAAAGCGTGTGCTCAGCAATGCTTAACAGGGGCGGAGACGCGGCCGGCTCCGGCAAGCTCGCAAGCGGCCGTGCCCGCATCGCCGGATTTCTGCTGGGCGCCGCCGCGATGGCGGTCGCGGCTTCCGCCTACATCCTCTCTCCACCCTCGCCTCGCCTCGACTTTATCGCCTTCGCGGTCTGCTGGCTGCTCGCCTTCGCGGTCGTTGCCGCCGCCTGCCACCTCACCGTCAGTTACGACCGCGCGAAGCGCGCTCTCGCCGATGCGGCGGCGGCAATCAGCTCTACGGAACACGACCGCGATATGCAGATCGCTCGCTTCTCCGTGGCGATCAACAACATGTCGCAGGGCCTGTGCATGTTCAGCCCCGACCGGCGGCTGCTCGTCTCAAACACGCGCTACGCGGACCTCTATCGGATTCCATACGACAAGGTCCAACCCGGCATGAGCCTCAACGAGATCATCGATAACCGAATTGCCGCCGGCAACAATCCGTCGATGGGCGAACCGGCGTTGCTCGCGCGCCTGGCGGAGATCGTCGAGCGCGGCGAGCCCGCGGAGACGATCGTCGAGCAGGATGACGGCCGCGTGTTCCTGCTTGGTTACGTGCCGCTCAGCGACGGCGGATGGGTCGCGACGCATCAGGACATCACCGACCGGCGCGAAGCGGAAGCGAAGATTGCCTTCATGGTCCGCCATGATTCGCTGACACGCCTGCCGAACCGCGTGGCCTTCCGCGACCAGCTCGAAAAAGCGCTCGCCGGTCTCGGTACGGACGACGGCGTCGCCATCCTCTTTCTCGACCTCGACCGCTTCAAGAACATCAACGACACCGTCGGCCATCATGTCGGCGACCTGTTGCTTTGCGAGGTCGCGAGTCGATTGCGCAGCTGCGTGCGCGAAACCGATATGGTGGCGCGGCTGAGCGGCGACGAATTCGCCATCGTGCAAATGGGCGGCGCGGGCCAGCCGGCCGAAGCGACGGCGCTCGCCCGCCGCATCGTCGAAGCAGTCGGGACCCCGTGCAATCTCGACGGCCACCAAGTGGCGGTCAATGCAAGCATTGGGATCGCGATCGCACCCGGCGACGGCGTGGACACCGACCGGCTCATGAAGAACGCCGACATGGCGCTCTATCGGGCAAAGAGCGACGGCCGCGCGACCTATCGCTTCTTTGAGCCGGAGATGGACGCCCGCATGCAGACGCGCCGGGCACTTGAGGCGGACCTAAGAGCGGCGATCGCGGCAAACGAATTCGAGCTCCACTACCAGGCGATCGTCAATCTCGCCAGCGGCAGGATCGAGGGATTCGAAGCGCTGTTGCGCTGGCAGCATCCCATCCGCGGCCCCATCGCGCCCGCCGACTTTATTTCGGTCGCCGAGGAGACCGGACTCATCGTGCCGCTCGGCGAGTGGGTCGTGCGTCAGGCCTGTATGGAAGCTGTCGAATGGCCGGAAGATGTGAAGGTCGCGATCAACCTTTCGCCCGTGCAGATACGCAGCCACAATTTCGTTTCCGTCGTGACGGCGGCGCTTGCGGAATCGGGTCTCGCCCCCAATCGGCTGGAAGTGGAGATCACGGAGACTGTCCTCCTGCAGGACAGCGAGGGGACGCTCGCCACTCTGCACCAACTGCGCGACCTCGGCACGCGCATCTCGATGGACGATTTCGGCACCGGTTATTCGTCGCTGAGCTATCTCAGAAAATTCCCCTTCGACAAGATCAAGATCGACCGCTCCTTCGTCCGCGACCTGGCTCAGCACGAGGACAGCATCGCCATCGTCCGCGCCGTCGCAGCGCTCGGCAAGAGCCTGGGCATAACGACGACTGCAGAAGGCGTGGAGACAGCCGAGCAATTGGAACGCGTGCGAACCGAGGGATGCACCGAAGTGCAGGGCTATTTCTTCGGCCTGCCGCGACCGACCGCCGAGGTGGTGCGGCTGCTTTCCGATCGCATCGCCTCGCGGCGGGCCGTCGCTTGACCGCGTTGTCCAGACGCTCGTCCGGGTCTCGTGCGGCAAAAGCCGATGCAGCGCCTCCGCCCCACCGCTCCACATGCCGTGAAACGCCTTGTTAAGTTTGCCACCTAACCTCGTCTTCACGGCTTTCGCGTCTATTCAACTTGAAAAGTTATCGCATTTTTGAGGGGTCCCCCGTGTTCCTCGCCGGCAACCAGGTTCTGCAAAGCCACGATCCGAAACTCGTTCTGCTTGCGATGGCAATCTGCGCACTGGGGAGCTTCATTACGCTCTTCCTTTTTGCGCAGGCGCGCGAGATGCACGGCCAGGGGCGCAGCGGCTGGCTGTTCCTCGCCGGCTTCTCCGCCGGCACGGTCATGTGGACCACGCACTTCGTGGCGCTCCTCGCATTCCAACCCAACATCAGCCTCGCTTACGATCCGGCGATGACCGGCGGCGCGTTCTTCGTCGCCGTCCTGCTTTCCACGATCGGCATGGTGATCGCGGCCTATGGACCTGGCCCCGCGGGGCTGATCGGCGGCGGCGTCGTCGGCTTGGCGGCTGTCGGACTTCACTTCACCGCGATGGCGAGCCTTCGCATTGCCGGCAAGATCACCTGGAACCCGACGCTCCTCTTCATGGGCGCGGTGCTCTGCGTCGCCGCCGCAACGTTGGCAGTCAGCCGCGCTCGAAACGAGGGGCGGAACGTCCAGATCGTTGCGCCGCTCCTTCTCGCCGGCGGCATTTCCATCATGCATTTCGTCGGCATGGCGGCGATCACGATCTCGCCGTCGACGACCATCCCGATTCCGCCGAAGTCCGTCGACCCGACTATCCTCGGCTATTTCGTCGGCGCCATGGTGATGCTGCTCGTCGGAACCGGCGTCGCCACGACCATGATCGCCCGCGGCGCGCGCAAGGAAGCGCAGACGCAGCTCAGAAATATCGCCAATGCGTCGGTCGAGGGGCTCATCCTCACCAACGGCACGACGATTCTCGACTGCAACGAGAGCATCCGCTCGCTGGTCGGTCCGATCTGCGCGGAAAGGCTCGTCAACACGCCGATCTGGCAGTGCCTCGACTATAACGGCGACAGGGAAGCGGATCGCTTCGAGGCGCAGCTACGAACCGACGACGGCCCGATCCCGGTCGAAGTCATCTCGCGCAACACCGAGGCGGAAGGCGCGGTGCGCAGGATCTTCGCCGTGCGGGATCTGCGCGAGCGGCGGGCGGCGGAGCAGCGCATCCTCTTCCTCGCGCATTTCGACACGCTGACCGGACTTCCGAACCGCGCCTCTTTCCAGGATCGGTTGGAGAACGACATCGCCTCCATGAAGGCGCGCGACGGCCAGCTCGCGCTGCTAATCGTCGATCTCGACCGCTTCAAGGAGATCAACGACGTGCATGGCCACGCGGCCGGCGACGAGCTTTTGAAGGCGACGGCGGCGCGCATCACGGCGCTCCTTTCGCACACGGAGTTCGCCGCACGCCTCGGCGGCGACGAGTTCGTCATCGTGCAGACCGGCCGCGAGCAGCCGGCTTCCGCGGCGCGGCTCGCCGACAAGTTGTTGGAGGTCTTCTCCAAGCCTGTGCTTCTGGGCGGTCAGCCGTTCCATGTCGGCCTCACCATCGGCGTCTCCGTCTATCCGCGCGACGGCGACGCCACGCGCACGCTCCTCGCCAATGCCGACCTCGCGCTCTACCGAGCCAAGGAGCACGGCCGCGCCCGCGCGTGCTTCTTCACGCCCGACATGGACGAGACGGTACGCGAGCGTCGCATCCTGGCGCAGCAGCTCACCCAGGCGCTCGAGAACGACGAGCTTGAGGTGCACTATCAGGCGCAAGCCTCGATCGCGACCGGCGAGATCATCGGCTTTGAGGCGCTCGCACGCTGGAACCACCCGACGCACGGTTATATCGGCCCCTCGCAGTTCATCCCGATCGCCGAAGAGACCGACCTTATCCTGCATCTTGGCGAATGGATTCTGCGCAAGGTCTGCAAGGAAGCGGCGAACTGGACCAAGCCCTATACCGTCGCCGTTAACCTCTCGCCGATCCAGTTCAAGCTCGCGAACCTGCCGGAGCTGATCCACGAGATCCTGCTCGAAACGGGCATGCCGGCGCACCGGCTGGAGCTCGAGATCACCGAAAGCGCCCTCATCGAGGACCTGCAGCGCACGCTCGACATGCTGCGGCGGATCAAGGCGCTCGGCGTCGCCATCGCCATGGACGATTTCGGCACCGGCTATTCGTCGCTGTCGACGCTGCAGGCGTTTCCGTTCGACAAGCTCAAGATCGACAAGAGCTTCGTCGACAAGATCGGCTCGCGGCAACAGGCGACCGTCATCGTTACCGCCGTGCTCGGCCTTGGCCGCAGCCTCGACATCCCGGTGCTCGCCGAAGGCGTCGAGAACGAGGAGCAGCGATCCTTCCTCGACAGTGAGGCCTGCGCGCAGGCGCAGGGTTATCTCTTCGGTCGGCCGGCGCCGCTCGCCGACATCCGCCATCTTGTTTACGCCGAGCCGGATACGGCGGAAGCGGAACAGCCGACGAAGATGGCCTCGCCGGTCGTCGAGGTGCGGCGACAAGCGCGCACGGGCTGAACCCGAGGCGCCTCAAGCAGCAAGCCGCGGCCAATCCCGCATCTGGTGGCGGAACCAGGTCGACTGTCGCTTGGCATAGCGCCGCGTCTCCGTCTTCGCCGCGGCGATCCCGGCGTCGAGCGAAGTCTCGCCCCGAAGGTGCGCCACGAACGCGCGAACGCCGATCGCCTTCATCACCGGCAGGTCGGGATCGAGGTCTTGCGCAAGGAGCGCCTCGATCTCTGTAAGCGCGCCGGCTTCGACCATGCGGTCGAAGCGCGCTTCGATGCGGCGGTAGAGCTCGGCGCGCTCCGGCTCGAGCACGAAGCGCGGCGCGGCCGCTGTAACAAGCGGCGGCGCGGCCGCCAATCTCTGCCAGTCGGCGAGCGGCCGGCCGGTCGCGTCGAGCACTTCGAGCGCCCTTACGATGCGTTGCGGGTCGGTCGGGCGAATAGACCCAGCGGAGACGGGATCAAGCTCGGCGAGGTGCGCATAGAGCTGCGCGACGCCCTCATTCCGTAGCCGCGCCGCCCAGCGCGTGCGCGTTTCGCGCGGAATGGCGGGAACTGCGGCAAGGCCATCCGTCGCCGCCTTGAAATAGAGGCCGGTCCCGCCGGTCAGGATCACGAGAGCGCCAACCCGCTCGGCCTCCTTCAGCACCGCCTCCGCGTCCGCAAGCCAGGCGCCCGCCGAATAGCGGACGTCCGCCCGGACGTGCCCGTAGAGCCGGTGCGGGGCGCGCCGTTCGTCGGCGACGGTCGGGCGTGCGGTCACGACGCGAAGCGCGTCGTAGACCTGCATCGCGTCGGCGTTGACGACCCACGCCGCACGGCCTTCGCGCGCCGACGCCTCGGCCAACCGAAGCGCCGCCGCCGACTTGCCGCTCGCGGTCGGGCCGGCTATCAGCACCGCGCGCGCCTTCCCGACAGCGCTTAGCGAAATCTCCATGCGCCATGTCCTATCGCTCATCGCCGCCGAAGCGAAGGCGCCGCTTGGCGCAGACGACGTCGACCGCGCGCGGAAGGCGCTTGACGCGGCCGGCGCCGAGTCCGGCGCGCCAAGATGGCTTTCGCCAGGCGCGGCCTGCGACGTTCCCTTTGCAGGCGACGCCGGTGCGGCGCGCGAGGCGGCGCGACGTGTCCTCGCCGGGCGCCCGCTCGACGTGAACGTCATCGCGGTGGAGGCCCGCCGCAAGAAGCTCCTCCTCGCCGACATGGATTCCACCATGATCGGACAGGAATGTATCGACGAGCTTGCCGCCGAGCTTGGGCTCCGCGATCGGGTGGCGGCGATCACCGAGCGTGCCATGCGCGGCGAAATCCAATTCGCGCCGGCGCTGCGCGAGCGGGTCGCACTGCTTCGCGGCCTCCCTGTCGACGTGGTCGGGAAGGTTCTCGCCGAGCGGATCACGACCACCCCCGGCGCGCGCGTGCTCGTCGCCACGATGCACGCCGCAGGCGCACACACGACCCTCGTCTCCGGCGGCTTCACCGCTTTCGTCGACCCGGTGGCGCGGCGGATCGGCTTCGACGATTCGCGGGCGAACACGCTTCTTTCAGAGTCCGGACGGTTCCTGGGCCACGCCGCCGAGCCGATCCTCGGGGCGGAAGCGAAGGAGGCGACGCTGCAGGAACTTGCCACGCGCCTCGGTCTCCGGCCGGAGGAGACGCTTGCCGTCGGCGATGGCGCCAACGATGCCGGAATGGTGCGGCGAGCGGGGCTCGGCGTCGCCTACCGCGCGAAGCCGGCGCTGCGCGCCGTCGCCGACGCCGAGATCGACCACGCCGATTTGAGCGGGATACTCTTCCTGCAGGGCTTTTGCCGCGAAGAATTCGTCGAAGCTTGAACTACGGCGCGTCCTCGAAGCGAAGCGACACGAAGCGAAGCTTGTTGTCGGTGCCGGAGACGAGCAGCATCACGGAGCGGCGGCCCGCCGACTTGAGCTCTTCGATGCGGGCGACCACGTCGTCCGGGGTTGAGACGTCGGTCTGGTTGACCTGCACGATGACCTCGCCCGGCTTCAGGCTCTTCGCATCCGCCTCGCTTCCGGGATCGACCTCGGCGACAAGCACGCCTTCCACATTGCTGTCGATCGAGAACGACTTCCGCGCCTCGTCGGTGATAGCGCCGAGCGTCAGGCCGAACGCCTTCGCTGCGTCGTCGGGAGGCGTCGCGGAATCGCCCTGCTGCTCGTCGGGCGAAAGCGCCGCCTTCTGCACCGGCTCGTCCTTTAACAGGCCGACCTCGATCGAGAGCGTGACGCGCTCGCCGTCGCGAACCACGATTACGTCGACGGTGTTGCCGGGCGGCGTGTCGGCGACGAGCCGCGGCAGCGCGCGCATCGTGTCGACCTTCCGGCCGTTGAACTCAACGACGATGTCGCCTTCCTTGATTCCGGCCTTCGCCGCCGGACCGTCCTCCGTCAACCCGGCGATGAAGGCGCCTGTAGCGTGGTCCATGCCGAGGCCCTCGGCCACGTCGTCGGTGACGTCCTGGATGCGCACTCCGATCCAGCCGCGCCTGACCGTGCCAAAGCGGCGCAGCTGCTCGATCACCGGAACGGCAATCTCGGAGGGCACCGAGAAGCCGATGCCGATCGATCCGCCGGTCGGCGACATGATCGCAGTGTTGATGCCGATCACCTCGCCTTCGATGTTGAAGAGCGGCCCGCCGGAATTGCCGCGGTTGATGGAGGCATCGGTCTGAATGTAGTGGTCGTAAGGACCGGAATTGATGTCGCGGTCGAGCGCCGAGACGATGCCGGCGGTGACCGTGCCGCCGAACCCGAACGGGTTGCCGATCGCCAACACCCAGTCGCCGACGCGCAGCTTGTCGGAGCGGCCGAAGACCGCCGCCTTCAAGGGCGTCGGAGAATCCACCTTCAGAAGCGCAAGGTCGGTCTTGTCGTCGATACCGACGACCCTGGCTTCCAGCTTTTCGCCATTGGCGAGGTTGGCGACGATCTCGTCGGCGTCGGCGATCACATGGTTGTTGGTGACGATCAGCCCGGACGGATCGATGATGAACCCGGAGCCGAGCGACTGCACGGCCTGCGCACCGTCGCCGCTGTTGTCGTCAAAGAGGTTGTCGAAGAAGTCGTCGCCCGGAGCCGAGTTCGGCGGAGCATCCTGGCCGCCCGGCGCATCCTGGCCACCAGGCGCGCTTTGGTCATTTGGTGCATCCTGGCCGCTCGGCGCGTCCGGCGTCGGCGTCCGCCGCGAAATGGCGACGCGCTGCGAGGTCGAAATGTAGACGACGGAATCGAGCAGCCGCTCGGCGAGGTCGGCAAAGGAGAAAACAGCGCCGTTGCTGTCGACGGGGATGCCGGGAGCCACCGACGTGGCCGCCTTCTCCGTCGGTTCCTCCTTGGGCGGGAGGGTGACAACGGGGTTGTCGCCCGGCAGGTGCGGCGCCGGCAAGATTGGCGGCGGCAGGGTGGCTTCGGGCGGGGCGACAGGCTCCGCCGCCGGTGGCTCGCTCTGCTGCACGGGGATCGCACGCGCATGCGCGCGCAAGCCTTGCGACGGCCCGGCCGGCGCAGCCATTGCCGACACCGAGGCCGCGATCAGCCCCGCTGCCAGGGCCCCCCGCCAGATCAAACCAAAGCTCATTTCCGAATCTCTCCGCCGAGGCGACGGGATTTTGACGCAAATCCTGGCGAATGCACGGCCCGCCGCTTCACATTTGCTTCACCCGCGCACCAACCACACGAGCGCGACGCCGATTGCGGCGGATACTACTCCCGCGACCCTGAGCGTGTCTCCTGGCGATTGGATGATCTGCTGCGCCATGCGCTTCATCAAATCTGGAAAGAGGGCGTAGAGCGCCCCTTCCAATGCAAGAACAAGCCCGAGCGCCGTGGCGATTTCGCTCATTGCGCCGGGGCGGGAGCGGCGGGAGCCGGCGCTTCGGTCGGAGGCGCGGGTGGTTCTGCCGCAGGCGTGGGCGGTTCTGCCGCAGGTGCCGGCGACTGAGTGGCGGGCGCCGTCTCCGGCGGTGTTCCCTCCGCGTTGGTGTTGGCGCTGGGCTCCGCGGGCGCGTTCTCAGGCGTGCCGGCTTCCGGCGACATGCTCTCGGAAGTGCCTTCCGGAGCAGGCGTGGCGCCGGCCGCCGTCGTGCCGGCGAGGTCGCTCTTGAAGAAGCGGAAGAACTCCGAATCGGGCGAGAGGACCAGCGACGTATTGCTCGCCGGCAGCGCCTGCTCGTAGGCCCGCATCGAGCGGTAAAACTCGAAGAAGCCCGGATCGCGCTGATAGGCATCGGCGAAGATGCGGCTCCGCTCCGCTTCGCCCTGGCCGCGCAGGATATCGCCTTCGCGCTGCGCCTCCGCCACGGTCACCACAGCCTCACGATCGGCTTCGGCGCGGATGCGGGCGGCGAGTTCGGTGCCGCGCGCGCGAAGCTGCGCCGCCTCAGCCAGGCGCTCGGCGCGCATGCGCTCGAACGTCTGCTGCGAGACTTCCGGCAAAAGGTCGGTGCGCTTGATGCGAACGTCGACGACCTCGATGCCAACTGCGGCGGTAAGCGGACGCAGCTGATCCCTGACCTCCAGCATCATGTCGCCGCGCTGTTCCGAAAGCGCCGCCTCGAAGCTGCGCTGGCCGTAGACGCGCCTGAGCGCCGCATCGAGCCGGGTGCGCATGTTCTCGCGCGCGATGTCGAGACTGCCCGACACATTCTCGCGGAACTTGCGCGGATCGGTGATCTTGAAGGCGACGAAGGCGTCGACGATGTAGCGCCGGCCGTCGCGCACCTGCACGCGGATGTCTTCCAGATCGAAGCTCAGCAGCCGGTTCTCGATGATCTGAACGGTGTCGACGAAGTTCGTCGGCAGCTTGAAATAGATGCCGGGCTTCTGGATGACGCGTGTGATCTCGCCGAAGCGAAGCACCAGCGCCTGCTCGCGCGGGTTCACGATGAAAATCGACGAGTAGACAATGAAGACGACGACCGCGAGGCCGATCAGGACAACGGAAGCGCGTCTCATTGGCCCGCTCCCGCTTGTGTCTGGGTCTGGGTGCTCGCGGGCGCCGACTGGACGACCGGCGGCGGCCTGTTCCGCTGCAACTGATCGAGCGGCAAATAGGGAACCACGCCGGAGCCGCCCTCCAGGATGATCTTATTGGAGTCGCGGAACACCCTTTCCATCGTCTCCAGATAGAGGCGGGTGCGGGTCACGTCCTTGGCCTGTTCGTATTGGGCGAGGACGGAGAGGAAGCGCTGCGATTCGCCTTCCGCCTCTGCCACGACCTGCTGTTTGTAGCCCTGCGCCGTCTCGGTTACCTGCGCAGCCTCGCCGCGGGCGTCGCCGAGACGCTTGTTGGCGTATTGCTCGGCCTCGCGCTGAAAGCGGTCGAGATCCTGCTGTGCACGCTGCACCTCCTCGAACGCGTCGGCGACCTCTGCTGGCGGATCGGCGCGTTCGAGCTGGACGCCGACGATGGTGATGCCCGCATCGTAGGTGTCGAGCGTCTTTTGAAGCAGATCGCGAACGCCCTCTTCGACTTCGGCGCGACGCTCCGTGCGCACTTCTTCTGCCGTTGAGCGGCCGACGAGTTCGCGCATGGCGCTCTCGGCGACGCGCTGCAGGAAGGCGTCGGGCTCGCTGACATCGAAGAGATATTTCTTCGGATCGCTCACCCGCCAGAGCACCGTGAAATTGACGTCGACGATGTTCTGGTCGCCGGAGAGCATGAGGCTCGTGTCGGTAGCGTTTCGGCGCGCTGCGTCGGAGCCGAAGAACTCGCGCTGCACGCGGGTTGAGACCTTCTCGACGGTCTCGACCGGCCAGAAGATGAAATGCAGCCCCTGCGTCGCCACTCCCTGCTTCGGCTTGCCGAAGACGAGTTCCTGACCAAGCTCGTCGGGCTGCACCATGTAGAGGCTGTTGAAGGCCCAGACGAGGACGATCGCTATCTACGATGAGCACACCGACGAGCGCGTTGCTGCGCCCGCCGCCCGGAAGCACGTTACGCAGCCGATCCTGGCTGCGCTTCAGAAGCTCCTCGAGATCGGGGGCTTGCGGGCCCCGTTGCTGCGGACCCGAGCCCCACGGCCCTCCGCCTCCACCTTTCCAGCCGCCCCCGCCGGAATTGTTGCTCCAGGGCATCCGTGCTCCTTCTCGTCGGCGGCCCCCCGCGACGCGTGCCGCGGGTTATAGGGACGCGGGCCATCGCTGGCAACGCCGCGCGCTGCAAGGGTTTTCGGAAAGAGCGGGAAGACTTAACGGCGCTTTCGATAAACGACGTGCACGGCCGCCGCCGTGTCGCCTTCGCTCGCCGGAAGCGGCTCGCGCGAAACCTCCACCCAGTCCTCCGACGCGATCTCCGGGAAGCAGGTATCGCCGGCGGGCTTTGCCGCGACTTGCGTGATGCAAAGGGTTTCGGCGAGCGGCAGGGCCTCCCGGTACACTTCACCGCCGCCGACGACGCAGATCTCTTCGGCGCCACGCGCGGCCGCGCGTGCTTCCGCGAGCGCCAGCGCTTCCTTAAGACTTGCCGCGACCAGGATACCGGCGCCGCCGAATCCGGGCCGCCGCGTCACCACGATCACGTCGCGGCCGTCGAGTACGCGCCCAATCGATTCGAAGGTCTTTCGCCCCATGACGACGGGCTTTCCCATCGTGATCGCACGGAACTTCCGCATGTCGGATTTCACGCGCCACGGCAGGCCGCCGTCGACGCCGATCACGCCGTTTTCCGCGACGGCGGCAACGAGCGCAATCGGTCGCGTCGCGATCGCGCCGGGCTTCGCGCTCAGGCCGAAACCTCCGCCTTGATGTGCGGGTGCGGGTCGTAGCCCAAGAGCTCGAAGTCGCCGTAGACGAAGTCGAAGATGCGGTGGACCTCCGGGTTGAGGCGCATCGTCGGCAGCCTGCGCGGCTCTCGGCGCAATTGCTCGCGCGCCTGGTCGAGGTGGTTCAGATAAAGATGCGCGTCGCCGAAGGTGTGCACGAACTCGCCCGGCTGCAGCCCGGTCACCTGAGCCACCATCATCGTCAGCAGCGCATAGGAGGCGATGTTGAAGGGCACGCCGAGGAAGGTGTCGCCAGAGCGCTGGTAGAGCTGGCAGGAGAGCTTTCCCTCCACGACGTAGAACTGGAAGAGGCAGTGGCAAGGCGCGAGCGCCATCTTGTCGTTGTCGGCCGGGTTCCAGGCGGTGACGATCAGCCGGCGCGAATCCGGGTTCTTGCGGATCTGCGTAACGACATCGGAAATCTGGTCGATGACGCGGCCGTCGGGCGCCGCCCACGACCGCCACTGCCTGCCGTAGACCGGCCCGAGGTCACCGTTTTCGTCCGCCCATTCGTCCCAGATGCGAACGCCGTTTTCCTTCAGGTAGCGGATGTTGGTATCGCCGGCGAGGAACCACAGAAGCTCATGCACAATCGACTTCACGTGCAGCCTTTTAGTCGTGACAAGCGGAAAGCCGTCGGAGAGATCAAACCGCATCTGGTGGCCGAAGACGGAAAGCGTCCCCGTCCCCGTCCGGTCGGATTTCTTTACGCCCTCGTCGAGCACGCGGCGAAGAAGGTCGAGATATTGGCGCATTGGGAGAAATGTAGTGCGATTCCTGCCCGACGCCTATGCGGGGGCGTTCCCTCGCGAGAAGATCGGGGAAACGAGGCCGGGCCGAGCCGCTTTTAATGGCGGCGGGAAAACCTTATATTCCCAGTGCCGGGGCAACCCGGCTACGGCGATAAACGGGCTACGTAATAAACCTATCGGACCCGGGGGCAGTACCCGGCGCCTCCACCATGAACCCTGCTTTGCCAGCCACGCAGGGCTGATGATGGGGGCGAAACAGGATCGACGAGGGCGTAAAGGTCGCTTTTTCGCTCGGTATGGTACCCGCCGTTATCGGGCCAAACATATAGTTGCGAATGACAACTATGCTCCGGTGGCCCTCGCCGCGTAAGCGGTCTGGGTATCGGAATTCAAGCCCTGAGGGGTAGCACTCTCAGGCGGGGTTCGGAGGCACCTGGCAACAGAAGCCTCCACTTCCCCTCCTTTGTTGCAAGCGCACGAAGCTGCCACTAGGTTCGCGCCAATGGCAGAAGACCTGATCCGCTTCGACGTGCTCGTCCAAGAGGCGCTACGCGGCGTCGTCAAGAAGGTGCTGACGGAGGTGGCGCAGGCCGGCCTTCCCGGCGAGCACCATTTCTTCGTGACCTTCGCAACGCGCTTTCCGGGTGTGCGCATCTCGCCGCGCCTCATTGCCGAATATCCGAACGAGATGACCGTGGTGCTGCAGCACCAGTTCTGGGACCTCGCGGTGCACGATGCCGCCTTCGAGGTCGGCCTCTCCTTCAAGGGCGTCTTGGAGACGCTCTACGTGCCGTTCCGCGCGATATCGAGCTTCGTCGATCCGCATGCCGGTTTCCAGGTGAAGTTCGACGCGACGCCCGACGCTGCGGTGCTGGAGGCGGTCGAGGAAGACGCTGTCCCCGCCCCGCCTATGGCGAAGGGCGCCGATGAGGCGCCGGCGGCAGATGCCGCCACGGGCGACGTCGTCTCGCTCGACGCTTTCCGCAAGAAGAACGGCTGACGGTCGCGCGCGCCTCCGCCCGAGCGCCTTGCGTCCCTGATGGGTCGGTGACAGAAGCATTTTCCGAGTGGGAGGCCTTCCAAAAGGCTGCGGGGAGCGGGATGACGAAGACGCGGACGGAGACCGATTCCTTCGGTCCCCTTGAGGTTCCGGCGGACAAGTACTGGGGCGCGCAGACCGCCCGCTCGCTGATCAATTTCCGTATCGGCCGGGAGACGATGCCGCTCGTGCTCATTCGGGCTTTCGGCATCATCAAGCGGGCTGCGGCGCTCACCAACAAGGACCTCGGCAAGCTTGACGCGCGCCTCGCCGATGCCATTGCCGCGGCGGCGCAAGAGGTGATCGACGGCAAGCTCGACGACAACTTCCCGCTGGTCGTCTGGCAGACCGGCTCCGGCACGCAGACCAACATGAACGCCAACGAGGTGATCGCCAACCGGGCGATCGAGATGCTCGGCGGCACGCTCGGGTCGAAACAGCCGGTGCATCCGAACGACCACGTCAACATGAGCCAGTCGTCGAACGATTCGTTTCCGACGGCTATGAACATCGCGGCCGCGGAAGCGATCGTGATGAACCTCCTTCCCGCGGTGCGTAAGCTCCGCGATGCGCTTGACCGCAAGGCGGCGCAATTCGCGCACATCATCAAGATCGGGCGCACGCACACGCAGGACGCGACGCCGCTGACGCTCGGCCAGGAGTTCTCCGGTTACGTCGCGCAGCTCGAATATGGGGTGCGGCGGATCAAGGAGGCAACCGAATACCTCTTCGAGCTGGCACAAGGCGGCACGGCCGTCGGCACCGGCCTGAATTGCCCGCCCGGTTTCCCGGAGCGCTTCGCCGAGATCGTCTCGGAGATCACCGGCCTCCCCTTTCGCACTGCGCCGAACAAGTTCGAGGCGCTTGCGGCGCACGATGCCTACGTATTCGCGCACGGTGCACTGAATTCGCTCGCCGTCTCGCTCTTCAAGATCGCCAACGATATCCGTCTTCTCGGTTCCGGTCCGCGCTCCGGCCTCGGCGAGCTCAGCCTACCGGAGAACGAGCCGGGCTCCTCCATCATGCCCGGCAAGGTCAACCCGACGCAGTCGGAAGCGATGACCATGGTGTGCACACAGGTGATGGGGAACCAGACGACGCTCAGCGTCGCCGGCAGCCAGGGGCATTTCGAGCTCAACGTCTACAAGCCGGTGATGGCCTACAACATGCTGCAGTCGATCCAGCTCCTCGGCGACGCCTGCAACTCGTTCGCCGACAATTGCGTCGCCGGGATCGAAGCGAACGAGGATCATATCGCCGCGCTCATGCGACGTTCGCTGATGCTCGTCACCGCGCTGACGCCGAAGATCGGCTACGACAACGCTACCAAGGTCGCCAAGGCCGCGCACAAGAACGGCACCACGCTGAAAGAGGAAGCGGTCGGGATGGGACTCGTTACGCCGGAAGAGTTCGACGACATTGTGCGGCCGGAGAACATGATCGGGCCGCGTTAGGTATGAGCGACGTCGTCAACCTCCGCCTTCATCGCAAGCGCAAGCGCCGCGCCGCGAAAGACGACGCGGCGGCCGCGAACCGGACCGCGCACGGCCGGCCCAAAGCCGAGACGGAGAAAGCCAAGTTGGTCCGCGCGCTCGAAGAGAAGCGCCTCGACATGCATCGCCGCGCGGCGGACGAGGACGAGCGCGGCTGAAAGCGGAAGATGATCCGCAAGCGCTCCGTCAAGCTCAACGGGCACGCGACGAGCGTCTCGCTCGAGGACGAATACTGGAGCGAGCTGAAGCGGATCTCGGACGGGCTCGGCGTCTCGCTTGCGGAGCTGATCGTGCGGATCGATGCGGCGCGGGCGGGCGAAAACCTCTCCTCCGCGCTCAGGCTTGCAGTGCTCGCGGATCTGAAGGGCCGCCCTATCGTATCTTGATGATCGTGCCGTTCGGCAGCATGCGGTACACGGGAGCCGGCTTGGCTGGCGCCGACGGCTGCGGTGCCGGCGAAGGCGCTGGCGACGAGGCTGGCGGCGGAAGCGGAGCCGGAGCCGGGGCGGGTTCAGGCGCAGCCGCCGGCGCGGGTTGAGGTGTCGGCGTCGGCTCGGGCACGAGCTCGATCGGCGGCGCCACCGCGGGAGGCTCCGGCGCGGGCGGCGCCGCGATCGGGGCGGGCGCCGCGCCGGCGTCGGGCGCCGGCGCCGTGCCTGTATCAGGCGTCGCACTCGTATCGGGCGTCGTGCCGGTCGTTGCCGGCACGTCCGGGGTTGCGGCCTGCTCCTCCGCCGCTTTCCGCGCCGCTTCTTCCGCTTGGACGCGCTTGCGCTCCGCCTCAAGCGTTTCAAGCTCGCTGAGCTGGCGCTGCAAGAAGCGGCTGCGCATGAGGTTCAAAAGCGGATCGAGATCGATCTGCCGGTCGGGATTGTCGATATCGCCGGAGAAGCGGATCGGCACGTAGGGCTGCACCTGGTCGGAGCCGACCTCGCCGGTTCTGACCGCCCATTGGCTTTGCAGCGTGAGCCGGTTCAGGTCGAACGTCGCATCGGCAAGGACCGACGTCGCCCCGGCCTGGAGCGAAACGGTCGGGATGCTCATGATCCCGGCGGAAACCGCGAACGTTCCCGCCACACGTCCGACGTCAAGGGCGCCCGAGCCGAAGAGCGACGCGAAGGTCTCGCGCGCCTTTGTCTCGTCCGGCTCCTTCTTTCCCTCCGCGATTGCCATGACCGCGGTCAGCGCTTCCGGGTTCAAGGCATTGAGGCGGCCGGCGTCGATCGCAAACGAGCCGCTTCCGGACAGCGTCGCGACGACGCCGGCGGTGCTGCGTCCGCGCCCTGCCAGCTCAAACGATGTGTCGAGCCTTCCCGACGCGATCGGCAGGCCGGAGCGTTCCCAGACGACATCTTCGAGTGCGCCGCCGCTGAGACTGCCGCGCAGCGACAACTCCACCTCGCCGCCGCCGATTGCGGCGCTCATCGCTCCCTTCAGCGCCCCGCCCGCGAAAACCGCCGAGGCAAGATCGAGCTGCAGCTTGCCGTTGGCGAGCTGCACGGCGAGCTTTGCGTCGGTCGCTGCAAGCGGCGCGCCGACGTCGAGCGTCGCAGCGTTAAGCGTCAGGTCGAGCGCAACGCCTTCGGGCAGCGGACTCGCGAACGGCGTGTCGCTCCAGCCGGTGTCGCCCACGCCCGGCGCCGCCCCGACCGCAAGCCCGGCAAGCGCAGGGACCGAAACGGCCGCAAGATCGAGCTCTCCCGAAAGCTGCATCTTCGACGCGAACGTCGCACCGAGCGTGCCGCTCATGGGCGCGCCGTCGAAGGTGCCTTTGTCGATCACGACGCTGACCTTGCCGCCCGAATATTCAAGCTGGCCCGAGCCGGAGGCCGCGTGCCCCTCTCCCACACCCGGGGCAGCGATCCCGGCGAGGAGCAGCAGCGGATCGACGTCGGCGCTCTTAGCCTTGAACGCGCCGGCGACCGCCGGCTCCCCGTCGTGGAGCGCCGTGGTGCCGTCATAGGAGAGGTCGACGCCGGCGACGGAGCCGGTGAGCTTCAGCTTGCCTTGCTCGGCAAGCGCGCCCTTGAAGTCCGCGTCGAGCTTGAGCGGGCCCGAGCGAACGGGCAACGCGCCGAGTCCGATCTGCCGGAGCACCGTGCCGCTGTCCTCGCCGTCGGCGTGAAGCTTGAGCGATCCTGAAAGCGTCGACAGGTCGTCGAGCGACCCCGTGCCATCGCCTTCCAGTGTCAGATGCGTCGCGGCAAAGCTTCCCGTCAGCGTCAGCGAGAGTTTTTCGCCCGACGCGCCGGCCTCGGCCGACACCTCGGCGACGACGGGCGAAAGGATCGGCGCGACGTCCTTCAGGCGGCGGGCGATCCGGCTCCCCGGCGCAAGGCTCGCGAGAAAATCCGCTGCGCCGCTGAAGTCATCCGCCTTGATCGAGGCCTCGATGGTGCCCGACGGCTTCCCGAGCGGATCGCGGATGCTGCCGCGCGCATCGATGCTTGCGCCCGCGAGGTCGGCGACCGACAGCTGGGTGAGATCAAGCTGGCCGCCCTCAAATCCGCCCTTGATCGCGACAGAGTGTGCGTCAACGCCGCCGGCGCTCACCACATCCGCGCTAAGCGAAAGCGTCATCTGCTCGATGTTGTTCTCCGCTGACTGCCCGGCGAGAAGCTCGGCAAGCGCACGCGTCTCCACGAGATCGGCGCGATCGGCGCTGAGATCGACGGTCACGAAGTAGCGCCCGGATTGCGGAAAGCGCCGGACGTCGACGTCGCCGTGCATCGTCCCCGCGCCGGTCGCAACCGAGAGGTTCGCGAGGTGCTGCTCGTCCGGCTTCAAGTCAACGTCGGCATCGAGCGCGAAGCTGCTAATCTTCGTCGCCGAGCCGACCTCGCCCCGCCACCAGCCGGCAAAGGCCGCCGGCCGCCGCGAAGCGATGCGGGCATGACCGGCAAACGTTAGGTCGGAGACGACGCCGAGCTTCCCCTTGAGGTCGATCTCGGTCTCGCCCGGTAGCACCGCCGAAAAGCCGTCCACCTGCCACGCAGCGTCGCCGGTCGAGAGGTCGGCGGCGACGTTCTGGATCACCGCGCCGCCGATGACGGCGCCCTGTGCCTCGAGATGCAAAACGCCGGGAATGGGGGGAAGCGGAAGCGTCGGAAGCTTTTCAGCAAGAGCGTGCACGGCCGATTCGATCGCGACCGGCACGTCCGTACTGCCGCCGAGCGTGCGGTCGAGATCGATCTGGCGCGCGGTCAGCGAAAGCTCGAAGCGCGGCGCGCCGGCAAAATCGAATTTTCCAGAGGCCTGCATGATGAGCGGGCGTTCCGTGGCGCCGTAGGAGAGTTGCATCGCGTCCACGCTCAGGTCGGTCGACTCAAGCGCGAAACCGCCGCTTGCGCGAAAATCGGCCCAGGGCGAACGGGGCGTCTCCGAATTCAGCGGCTCGATACCGGCGATGGTCGCGGTGCCCTCGTATTTCGGCGGCTCACCGGCAGCGAGCGCGAGCTTGCCGTCGGTCGCCAGCGTCACCGGATAGTCGGGCGAACGGACGGTGGCCTTGGCAGTCACGACGCCGTCGGCAAAGCGGCCGAAGGCAACGCTGAGCGACATCGGCTTGCCGTCGAGCTTCAAATCGGCCTCCAGTTTCCCGGGGCCCATCAGCGTGTTCGCCTCGACCGTGGCGTTGATGTCCTTCGCGTCCCATTCCTCACCGCTGCGGCTGTCGGTGATAGTCGCGCTTCCCTCGGCGATCTCCATCCGCTCGAGCGAAATCTTCTCCGCGTTGACCCGCCACGTGCCGGCAAGCGACTCGTGCCCTTCGGCGAGGCTGGCGACATCGAAATGGAAGACCGGCCGCTCCAACGTCATGTGGATGACGCGGACCTCGCCGCGCAGCAGCGGCGCCAGCTCCACCTCCGCCCGAAAGCGTTCCATCTTCACGTCCGGCGCCGCCGGGTCGCCGACATTGACGTCGGTGAAGCTCAGGACCGGCGTCGGCAGCAGGCGCACGCTCGCCTTCCCGGCAACGGTGACGGGCCGGCCGACATAGGCCGAGGCTTCACGCTCGAAAGTTTGCCGATAGGACGTCCAGTCGACAAAAAGCGGCCCGATCAGAGCCGTGAAAAGGATCACGATGATGAGACTGCCGGCAATGATGAAGAACTTGCTCAGCTCAATCTCTCCTTTGGCGGCCTAGGCCGTCAGTCGCACGATCTTCCCCGGGTTCATGATGTTCAGGGGGTCGATTGCGGTCTTGATCGCGCGCATCATCCCAAGCGCCGAGCCGGCCTCGCTTTCGAGAAACGCCATCTTGCCCTGTCCGATCCCGTGCTCGCCTGTGCAGGTGCCGTCCATCGCGATGGCGCGCTCCGCAAGCCGTCGTATGAGCTCCTCGGCGGCGTGCGTCTCGGCCGCATCGTTCGGGTCGACGAGCACCTGGACATGGAAGTTTCCGTCGCCGACATGGCCGACGATCGGCGCAAGCAGGTTCAGACGCACGAGATCCGCCTGGGTCTCGGCGACACAGTCGGCGAGCCGCGAAATCGGCACGCAGGCATCGGTCGCAAAAATCGTGGCGCCGGGCCGCAGCCCCTTCACGGCGAAATAAGCATCGTGGCGCGCCTGCCAAAGTTTTTGGCGATCCTCCTCGCGCGTTTCCCAGACGAAACGGTCGCCGCCGAATTCCGCGGCGATCGCACCGAACTCCTCGGCCTGCTCCTTCACGCCGGCGGGCGTCCCGTGGAACTCCAGGAAGAGCGCGGGGCTCTCCGGCAAATCGAGGTGCGAGTACATGTTGCTGGCTCGGACCTGCAACGCGTCGAGGAGTTCGATCCGCGCCATCGGGATGCCGTACTGGATCGTCGCAATGACGGTTCGGCAGGCCGACTCGACATCGGGAAAGCTGCACACAGCCGCCGAGATCGCCTGCGGGATCCCCTGCAGGCGGAGCGTCAGCTCGGTGATGATGCCGAGCGTTCCCTCCGAGCCGATCAAAAGCCGCGTCAGATCGTAGCCGGCGGCGGTCTTCTTGGCGCGATTCGCGGTCTTCAAAAGCGAGCCGTCGGGCATCACGGCCGTCAGGTTCAGGACATTATCCTTCATGGTGCCGTAGCGAACGGCGTTGGTGCCGGAGGCGCGCGTCGACGCCATGCCGCCGAGGCTCGCGTCGGCACCCGGATCGATCGGAAAGAAGAGGCCTGAATCGCGAAGATGCGCGTTCAGCTGTTTGCGCGTTACCCCCGGCTCCACCACGCAGTCGAGATCCTCCGGGTGGACCGAAACGATACGGTTCATGCGCGAAAGGTCGACCGAGATTCCGCCGAACGGCGCGTTCAGATGCCCTTCGAGCGACGAGCCGGTGCCGAAAGGAATGACCGGGGTCAGATGATCGGCGCAGACGCGCACGACCTCCTGCACGTCCTCCGCGCTTTCGACGAAGACCACGGCGTCGGGCGGCTGGTTCGTGAGCCAGGTTGTGGTGTGGCCGTGCTGCTCACGAACGGACGACGCCTCCGACAAGCGCTCGCCGAACCGCTGCTTCAGGACCGCGACGGCGAGCCCGATTCCGTTCTCGTTGCGCCGTGCCGCTGCGGCGGATGTCATGAGGTAGAATGCTCCGTTGATCGCGCCGAAAATAGCAAGAAGACTCCAATGCTGTCCAAAGCGCCAGCCTGAAATCACAAATTGTGATGATGAGGCCGGGCCGTCGAAGCGGTGCACCCGGAATTGGGCCGGATTGCGCCGCCAGTCTCAGCGGAGCGTCAAGAATAGTGGTTGCGGACCACTGCGGAGGCGATCTCCGGCGAGTCGATCACGCCGACCACGTCGTCCGGCCGCGGCACGGCACCGGCCGGCTTCACTACGATCGCGAAAGTCCGCGAACGGCGGCTCATCCTTGAGATGATGGCGTTCAGGATGCTCGTCTCCGGCGCGATGACGAAGTCGTCGGACACGATGTCGCGGAGCGTCTGCACGCCGTTTGCCGCCGGCGCGTAGGGCACGGCCGCAAAGCGTACGAAGCCCGCGATGCGCCCCTCGTCCGCGACCACGATGTGGGTGCCGGGCTTCCCCGACACCGTGTTGAGCGCCTCCCCGATCGGGGTATCGATCGGGAGCACAATGAAATTCCGGCTCATCAGGTCGCGCGCCTGCTGCACGAGGTACATGTTGGTGTGCCGGATCGTCGGGATCGGACGCCCGCGGTTCCTGAGCTTGACGGTGTAAATGTTGTCCGCGATGAGCGCCCGCCTGATTCCGACGGCAAGTGCTACGGTCAGCACCAACGGCACGATGACGTTGTAGTCGCGCGTCATCTCGAAGATCATCACGATCGCCGTCATAGACGCTCCGGTCGCGCCGCCGACGAGCGCGCCCATCCCGACCACGGCATATTCGATGACCGAGAAGGTCGAGTTCGGAAAGATGATCTGTCCAAGCGTCCCGAGACCGGCGCCAAGCGTTGCGCCGATGAAGAGCGACGGCGAAAAGACGCCGCCCGAAGCGCCGGCGCCGAGACTGATCGTCGTCGCAAGGAGCTTGCCGACGCAAAGTGCCGCCAGGAGCAATACGGTCCACGGCGTCGCATCCAGGATCGCCTGGATGGTCGCATAGCCGACGCCGGCGGTGTGGAGGTGACCGGTGACGAGGTAGAAGCCGTAGGCGAGCAGGCCGATCAGCAGCATGCCGATCACGTTTTGCGTATAGGCGTTGCCGGGTAGCGTCGGGAAGAAGTCCTCGCAGAACGCGAGCACCCGGATGAACGCCCAGGATACCAAGCCCGCAGAGACTCCGAGAAGGACGAAGCCGGTCAGCTCGATCGGGTTGACCGGCGGTGACGGCGGTAGGGCCGCCGCGGGAACGTAGAAGGCGGGGTCGAGACCGAATGCGAGGCGCCCGATCGAGGTCGCCGTTGCGGTCGCCACCACGACCGGCAGGAACGTGCGGTTGCTGACTTCCGGCAGGAGAAGCTCGACGGCGAACATCACGCCGCCAAGCGGCGTGTTGAAGGTCGCCGCTATGCCGGCGCCCGCGCCCGCCGACAGGAGCGTGATCTTCTGCCAGGCCGGAAGCCCGAGAGCGCGCGCGAGCGTGGAGCCGAACGACGCGCCGATCTGGATGATCGGTCCCTCGCGTCCGACCGACGCTCCGCTTCCGATCGAAATCGCGGAGGCGATCGACTTCACCACGGCGACGACGCCGCGCACGTCACCCTTGTTGTGATAGACGGCGTACATCACCTCCGGCACGCCGTGGCCTTTCGCCTCCGGCGCAAAAGTCTGCACCATCCAGACCACGATCAGTCCACCCACGATCGGAGCCAGGATGACGAACGGCCCCCAAGGGTTCGTGTAGTCAAAGTGGTTGGCGTCGCTGGTCGCGGAAAAGACGCCGAGGAAGAAGGCATTGTGGACGAGCGCGATCATCGCCCGGAAGATGACGGCGCCGAGCGCGGCGACGATGCCGATGAGGCATGCGAGCACGCAAAGGACGGGAAGGCTCAGCGTCCGTTCCTGCGCAGCGGCATCGACATCGGACGGGCCAGGCCCACCCGCGAGTTGGTCTGGTTGGGCCGGGATGTCCGTCACGAAAGAAGTCCTTCCAACTTCGAAGACGCCGAGAAAAAGGGCGAAATGCCGGGCTCGGCGGAGCGATCCAGGGTTCGGACGCTCCGGGGTCGGCTCTCTGCTCCTGCACGGGCGGCCGCCGTCGCGTCAACCCCGCAGAAGACTAATCCTCCACGGTCTGCCTGCCGCACAAGCCCGAAACCACATGCCGGTGGCGCGGCAGTTTCCCGCAGCGGAAGCCGCCTAGCCGATTTGCCAAGCCTCGATCAGTGCGCCTTCGGGGCCGGAGACCGGATCGCCCTTCGGCACTGCGAGCGCAGCGATCAGGCGCTTGGCCTCGCCAAGCGGATATTCGCCCGGCCGTGTGATCCGGCCGCTCTGGCCGGGCGGATAGCCGCCGACCACGGTGAAACCGCCGCGCTTCTCCGAGAGCCGCTTGTGACCGACGCCGGCCGGAATCGCGACCACGTCGCCGGCGCGGAACGTGACCTTGATGCCGCCGTCACCGCCGAAGCCGATCTCGGCCTCGCCGACGACGCAGGCCAGCGCCTCGTGGCCGGTCACATGGAAGTGCCAATAGTCGAAGACGCCGTCGACCCAGTTTCCGACCCAGTCGTTCTCGCGGAAGAGCGCCTGCGCTGCGCTCGGCGTCCGAAGCGCCGGCGTCAGCGCCTGCGGATAGAGGAGCAGCGGCAGCGAACTGTTCGGAATCTCGTCGTCGGGGGCGAAATGATGGGCTTGCACCGTCTCCGACATGGTGGCCTCCAGGTTCTTTCCAGAGCTTCCCAAGCCTAACGCGAAAGGCAGCCCTGCGCTCCCTCGCCTTGCGCGCGCGCGCCACGGGTGGCACGGGGTCGCTCCAACAGGAGAGAGGCGCAATGAAGAAGACAGCCATCGTCACCGGGGGAGGCCGCGGCATCGGGGCGGCGACCTGTGAGCTACTCGGCGCCGCTGGATATTGCGTCGTCGTGAACTATGCGCGCGACGCGGCGGCTGCGGAACGCGTTGCCGCGTCGATCGAGAAAGCCGGTGGCAAGGCGATCACCGCGCAAGGTGACGTCTCGCGCGAAGCGGACGTGCTGAAACTCTTCGAGGCGTGCGACGATGCCTTCGGTCCCCTCACCGCACTCGTCAACAACGCCGGCGCCATCAACAAGCAGGCGCGGATCGCCGACATCACGGCAGAGGGCGTGGCGCGGATTCTCAACACCAACGTGCTCGGCTCGATCCTTTGCGCGCGCGAAGCCGTGAAGCGCATGTCGACGGCACGCGGCGGAAAAGGCGGCGCGATCGTCAACCTCTCCTCCGTCGCAGCCAGGCGCGGCGCGCCGAACGAATATGTGGACTACGCCGCGTCGAAGGGCGCGATCGACAGCTTTACGATCGGGCTGGCGCGCGAAGTCGCGGCCGAAGGCATCCGCGTCAACGCGGTCAGGCCGGGGCTGATCGACACGGAAATTCATGCGAGCGGCGGGGATGCCGGACGACCGGAGCGGCTGCGCACGACAATCCCGATCCAGCGCGTCGGCACGGCGAAGGAAGTCGCCGAGGCCGTCGTCTGGCTTCTCTCCGACGCCGCCTCTTATGTGACCGGGGCGGTCCTCGATGTGACCGGCGGGCGCTGACGCGCGGGAAATCGCCGGTTTCCCACCCCATATCCGGCAGGTGGCAGGAGGCTCGGCCGCTCCTCGCATCAGCCGCCTCGTTGCCCTATTGTTCTCGCCAAGCTTTCGAATTCCCGCTCCCGAGATGACCGAAACTCGCCCGCCGCCGACGACCTCCGACGCGCCCCGCACCGGGCGGCATCGCCGCGCGCGCGCTCGCGGGCAGCGTTGCGACAACCGCCGTGGCTCGAAAAGCTCAACCCGGAGCAACTCAAGGCGGTCGAGCATACCGACGGGCCGCTCCTTGTTCTGGCGGGCGCCGGCACCGGCAAGACGCGCGTCCTGACGGCGCGGATCGCACATATCCTCGCGACCGGCCGCGCCTTCCCCTCGCAAATCCTTGCCGTCACCTTCACCAACAAGGCGGCGCGCGAGATGAAGCTGCCGCGTCGCAAGCCTGATCGGAGAAGGCCGCGCCGAAGGCATGCCGTGGCTCGGCACGTTCCATTCGATCGGCGTGAAGATTCTCCGCCGCCACGCGGAGATGGTGGGGCTCCGCTCCGACTTCACGATCCTCGACACCGACGACCAGATCCGGCTCTTGAAGCAGATCATCACCGCCAACAACATCGACGAGAAGCGCTGGCCGGCGCGCCAGCTCGCCGCCGCCATCGACGGCTGGAAGAACCGCGGGCTGACGCCTGAGAAGATTCCCGACGGCGAGGCCTACGCCTATGCGAACGGCAAGGGCCGCGAGCTCTACGCCGAATACCAACAGCGGCTGAAGACGCTGAACGCCGCCGATTTCGGCGACCTCCTGCTCGAATGCCTGAGGCTCTTCCGCGGCCAGCCGGACGTGCTCGCCGATTTCCAGAAGCGCTTCCGCTACATGCTGGTCGACGAATACCAGGACACCAACGTCGCGCAGTATCTGTGGCTGCAGGCTCCTCGCGCAGGGCAACCCGAAGCCGAATATCTGCTGCGTCGGCGACGACGACCAGTCGATCTACGGCTGGCGCGGCGCGGAGGTCGACAACATCCTGCGCTTCGAGCGCGATTTCCCCGGCGCTATCGTGATCCGGCTTGAGCGCAACTACCGCTCGACCGGCCACATCCTCGCCGCCGCTTCCGGCCTCATCGCGCACAACGAGGGCCGGCTCGGCAAGACGCTCTTCACCGACACCAACGACATGGGCGACGCGGGTGTTCGTCACTTCCGGCTGGGATTCGTCGGAGGAAGCGCGCGCCGTCGGCGAGGACATCGAGCAGCTGCAGCGGCAGGGCGTCTCGCTCAACGACATGGCGATCCTGGTCCGCGCCTCCTACCAGATGCGCGAGTTCGAAGACCGCTTCATCACGCTCGGGCTGAACTATCGCGTCATCGGCGGCCCGCGCTTCTACGAGCGCATGGAGATCCGCGACGCACTCGCGTATCTGCGCGCCACGGCAAACCCTTCGGACGACCTCGCCTTCGAGCGCATCGTCAACACGCCGAAGCGCGGCTTGGGCGCCTCCACCATCCAGTTCATCCATAGCCACGCGCGCTCCCGCAACATCCCGCTGATGGCAGCGGCGGGCGAGCTTGTGCTGACGGAGGAGATCAAGGCGAAGCAGCGGCAGGCGCTGACCGATCTGCTGAAGAGCTTTTCGCGCTGGTCGAGCCTGGTGGAAACGAGCAGTCACATCGACCTCGCCGAGACGATTCTGGAAGAATCCGGCTACACCGAGATGTGGCAGATGGACCGCTCGGCGGAGGCACCGGGCGGCTGGAAAACCTGAAGGAGCTCATCAACAACCTCGGCGAATACGAGTTCGCTTGCCGGCTTCCTTGAGCACGTCTCGCTGGTGATGGATGCCGAGCGCGGCGAGAACGATGAGGCCGTCTCCATCATGACGCTCCATTCGGCGAAGGGACTGGAGTTCGACGTCATCTATCTTCCCGGCTGGGAGGAAGGGCTCTTCCCCTCGCAGCGCACGATCGACGAGAACGGCAAAGCGGGCCTCGAGGAAGAACGGCGGCTCGCCTATGTCGGCCTGACGCGCGCGCGCAAACACGCAAAAATCTGGTTCGTCGCCAACCGCCGGACGCACGGGCTCTGGCAGTCGACGGTGCCCTCGCGCTTCCTCGACGATCTCCCCGAAGCGCATGTCGACGTGTCGGAGCCGGCAAGCTACGGCGGCTATGGCGCCGGCGGGATGGGCGGCTACGGCACGTCGCGCTTCGACACTATGGAGCCCTTCAACTCCGCCTACCGCACGCCGGGCTGGCAGCGGGCGCAGACCAACAAGGGCAAGGCCGATCCGCGCAAGCGCGTGGAACGCGAGCCGGTGACGATCGAAGGCGAACTGGTGGCGCGGAGCGTGATCGGCGGAATCGGCGCGCTTTGCGAACGGCGACCGTGTGTTCCACCAGAAATTCGGGCCAGGCACCGTCGCTGCCGTCGACGGCAACAAGCTCACGGTCGATTTCGACAAGGCCGGTCAGAAGCGGGTCGTGGATTCAGCTTCGTCGAGGCGGCTTAGCCAGGAGAGCATCTGGGTCAGCTCCCCGCTTTTCCCAGCGCCTCCATCTTCTGAAGCCAGCGTTTGCGTCCCGTGTCGCTCTTCACCCCAACCAAACCAACCAAACTCTCGCGGATCGGCTTGATGCCGACGAATTTCAGGATGTTGCGCTCAAGGCTCTTCAGGCTGTGCGCGCCGAAATACCAGCGGTAGACGAACGACGGCATCCCCATCGTCACGACGATGCGTGCCGAGCGGCCCTTCAGCAGTCCAACGGGCGGAAATCCTTTCGCATTCTCGAGGTCCGGAACCGCGAAGTGCGGCCTTGCGACCTGCTCGAGGAAGCCCTTGAGCAGCGCCGGCATGCCGCCGAGCCAGAGCGGATAGATGATGACGAGGTGCTCCGCCCAGCGGATGTCGTCCTGCGCGAGCAGGATGTCGGAACACGGCGCGGACGATTGCCATTCGGCCTGCGAGCGCAGCAGTTCGAATTTCAACGACGCGACGTCGATCTGCCGCACCTCGTGCCCGGCGGCGCGGGCGCCGGTCTCGTAGGCGCTCGCCAAAGCGCGGCAGAACCGCTCCGGGCTTCGGTCCGGATGCCCCTGGATGATAACGATATGCTTCGCCATGCCGTCCCCTCGGCAATCGGACCGTCTATGCAGGCTCGTCGGCCGGCTCGAATTGATGTGTCGCAAGAATTGGAGATTCCGCGATTGACCCTCAGGGCAACCTTCACCGCCGCCTTTCCCGAGGCGCGGCGCATCTCGAATTTCCTGGAGCGCGACTATTGCGATGCGGGCGTCGTCGTGTCGCTCGACGAGCGGAGCGACGGGCTCTGGTCGGTCGACGCCTATTTCGAGGATGGCGCCGCGGAAGAGATCGCGGCACGGCTGCGCGATTGGCTTGGCGCCGATGCCTTTGGCGTGCCGTTTGACGTCGAGGCGCTGCCGGAGACGGACTGGGTGAGCGCCGGGCTCAAAGAGCTGAAGCCGATCGCCGCAGGCCGCTTCCTCCTGCACGGGAGCCATGACCGGTGGCGCGTGCCGGCCGCGGCGATGCGGATCGAGATCGACGCCGGACGGGCCTTTGGAACCGGCCACCATCCAACGACGACCGGGACGCTCGTCACGCTCGACCGGCTCATGCGCACGCGCCGCTTCGCGCGGCCGCTCGATCTCGGCACCGGCTCGGGCGTTCTCGCGATAGCCATGGCGAAAGTGCTCCGGCGCCCGATCGTCGCGACCGACATCGACCCCGTGGCGGTCGCCGTCGCGCGAGACAATGCGCGGCTGAACGGCGTTGCGGGCCACGTGCGGCTCGCACTCGGACCGGGCGTCGACTCGGCGCGCGTCCGCAATGGCGCACCCTACGACCTCGTCGCCGCCAATATCCTCGCCGAGCCACTTTCTCGGCTGGCACCGCGTCTTGTCCCCCTCATTGCGAAAGGTGGGACGCTGGTGCTCTCGGGGCTTCTGCCGCATCAGCGAGAGCGCGTAGCCGCCGCCTATCGGGCGCAAGGAATGCGGCTCGCCGCCGCGCGCATTTTCGACGGCTGGTCGGTGCTGGTCCTCAACAAGCCCTGAAACCCGAACCCCGCGTGGCAATCGCGATCGGCCCCATGCTAAGGAGCGCGCCATGTTCCAAAGCTATGCCGACACCGCCGACCCCACCAAAGGCGCCGAGCGCGCCAAATTGCTCCGCGCCAAGCTGAAGGAGTTTTCGCTCGACGGCTTCATCGTGCCGCGCGCCGACGAGCACCAGGGCGAGTATGTGCCGAAGGCATCGGAGCGCCTGGCCTGGCTAACCGGCTTCACCGGCTCGGCCGGAACCGCCGTCGTGCTTGCCGACAAGGCGGCGATCTTCGTCGACGGGCGCTATACGCTGCAGGTGCCCGAGCAGGTCGACACGGAAGTCTTCGCGCCCGTCGCGGTGATGGAGACCTCGGTCGGCGAGTGGCTGAAGGCGAACGTCGCGAAGGGACAGCGGATCGGCTTCGACCCCTGGCTGATGACACGCGCGCAGGTGCGCCAGATCAGGAAGGGCTTGGAGGCAGTCGGCGCAGAGCTCGTTGCCGTCGAGGAGAACCCGCTCGACGCGGCGTGGAGCGACCGGCCCGGAGCGCCGATCGCCGCCGTCTTCGAGCAGCCCGAGGCGTTCGCCGGCAAGCCGGTCGAAGAGAAGATCGCTGAGGCGAGCAAGATCGTCGCCGAGAAGCGCGCCGACACGGCGATCCTAACCGACCCGGCGTCGATCGCCTGGCTCTTCAACATCCGCGGCAACGACATTGGGCATACGCCCTCGCCGCTCGCTTTCGCCATACTCCACGCCGGCGGCCGCCCGGAGCTTTTCATCGATGGGCGCAAGCTGTCGAACGCCATGCGCGACCGGCTGGAGGGCTTCGCCGACGTGCGTGAAGCCCGCGATTTCTCCGCGCGATTGACGGGTCTCGGGGGCGAGAAGCGGACGGTGCTCTTCGACCCGCAGGGATCGGCGGAGGCCGTCGCGCGGCTCGTCGAAGATGGCGGCGGCACGATCGTTGAATCCGCCGATCCGGTGGCACTGCCGAAGGCCAAAAAGAACGCGGCCGAGCTTCAAGGTGCGCGCGCGGCACATGTTCGCGACGGCGTCGCCATGGTGCGCTTCCTCCGCTTCGTCGAGACGAGCGCGCCAGGGTCGCTCACCGAAATCGATGCGGCGAAGGCACTCGAAACTTTCCGCGCCGAGACCGCAGCGGAGTCCGGCACGCCGCTCGCCGATCTCTCCTTCGATGCGATCTCCTCGACCGGCCCGAACGGTGCAATCAACCATTACCGCGTCACCGAACGCACCAATCGAAGGCTCGAATCCGGCGACCTCTATCTGATCGATTCGGGCGGCCAGTATCAGGACGGCACCACCGACGTCACGCGCACCGTCCCGATCGGCGAACCGTCGCGCGAGCGGCTCGATCTTTTCCGCGACCGGTTCACCCGCGTGCTTCGCGGCCACATCGCGATCGCCTCGGCGCGCTTCCCGAAGGGGACGACCGGGGCGCAACTCGATCCGTTCGCGCGCCACGCGCTCTGGCAGGCGGGCCTCGACTTCGACCACGGCACCGGCCACGGCGTCGGCGCCTATCTTTCCGTGCACGAGGGGCCGCAGCGGATCGCCAAGACCGGCCACGCGCCGCTCGAGCCCGGCATGATCATCTCGAACGAACCCGGCTACTATGTCGCCGGCGATTTCGGCATCCGCATCGAGAACCTCGTCGTCGTGCGCGAGGCGGATCCGGTCCCGGGCGGCGACCGGCCGATGCATTCCTTCGAGACGATCACGCTCAGCCCCATCGATCGGCGGCTGATCGATCCGCTTCTGATGTCGCCAGCCGAGCTCGCCTGGCTCGACGCCTATCACGCGCGCGTCTTCGGCGCGCTTTCCGGCTGGCCGACGCTCTCAAGCGAAGACCGCGTCTGGCTCGAAGCGGCCTGCCGTCCGATCGTAGGCTGAACCTAGCTCGTAGCGCTCAAACCAGTTCGAGCCGCACCTTTCGACCCACCATCTCCGCCGCCCGTTGCAAGGTCGCGAGCGTGACGTTGCCGTCCTTCGGGTCGAGCAGGCGGCTGATCTGACTGCGACTGGTGCCCATGCGCTCTGCCAGCCGCCTGCGCGAAAGCTTCTGCTCCCTCATTGCCTCGGTGATCTGCCACGCGAGCACTTCCTTGATCGCCGCCGCCTGAAAGGTCTCGAGGGTCCCTTCCTCTGCGAGGAAATCGTCGAGTGCGGCAAGCTCAGCCGTAGACCGCCGTTTGCTTTTGCGAGCCATCCTGCCTCCTAATCCGTGAACTCACGCATGCGCTTTCGCGCGGTTTCAATCTCAGCGGGGGGAGTCTTCTGCGACTTCTTGATGAAGGCGTTCAGCACGACCAGACGCTCATCAATGAAGGCGAACAAGACACGTGCGATCCGATTCCCTTTCAAGTCACTGCGCAGCTCCCAAATGCCGTGGCCGAGAGCGCGACAGAGAGGCATCCCCACCGGCCAGCGAAACTGCAGTCGCATCAAATCCATGCCGATGGCGCTGCGATCCTCCGCATCAAGCCGTCGCAGCCAGTCGCGGACCACCTCGCTTCCCGCGGCCGTCCGATAAAAGACCACCGGAACTTTCCGGGGCGCCCCACCAATCATGCTGCCTCAAAGATGGTGCATGGACCATATAATAGGCATACATGCTTTTGGCAAGCCAAAGAGGCGGGCTCTCAGGCGAACAGCTCCTTGGCGGCGGCCGGGCCGCGGGTGATGCTGACCAGCCAGCGCGCGACGCGGCGCGCCGGGACGCTCAGTTCCTCCGCGTCGGCATAGAGAAGATAGTAGGCGCAGCCGCTTTCATCGGCCGTGCCGAACGGCGCGACGAGATCGCCGTCGGCGAGCCAGCCGTCGACCAGGGGGCGCCGGCCGATCGCCACACCCAGCCCCTCGGCCGCCGCGCGCAGAATCTGTTCGGAGCCCTCGAGTGCCAGCGCGCCGTCAAGCGACGGCGGCTCGAGGCCGTGTGCTCGCGCCCACTCGCGCCACTCCTCCCGATACGAGGCATCGACGATCAGACGGGCCGTGCCGAGCGCCGCCTGGGGATCCACGCCGTCAGAGAGCAGCCCGGGGCGGCAGACCGGAAACGCCTGCTCGTCGAACAGATGGTGTGCGGCGTAGCCGGGCCACTGGCCCTTGCCGTAACGGATCGCCAAGTCGATCTGCTCGCGCCTCAGGTCGACAACCCGGCCGGTCGGCACCATCTGCACATTCACCTCCGGCAGCGCGGCCTCCAGCTGCGCCAGCCGTGGAATCAACCAAAGCGTGGCGAGCGACGTTGTCAGCGTGAGCGAGACGCGGCAGCAAGGTCCGCCAAGCGCTTCGGTGGCGCGGCGGATGCGCGCGAAGGCCGGGTCGATCTCCTCGAAATAGGTCTGTCCGGCGAGCGTCAGTCTGACTGCGTTTCCGGCGCGATCGAAGAGCCGCACGCCGAGATAGTCCTCGAGCTTACGAACCTGATGGCTGATCGCAGATTCGGAAAGGCCGAGCGCGTCGGCGGCCTCGCGAAAGCGGCCGAAGCGGGCCGCCGCGTGGAAGCTCCGGAGCGCGTGGAGCGGCGGAAGCTGGGAAAGCCGCTCTTCCGACATAAGCACCTCGAGTATGAACGCTATTCATGTAGCCCTGCACACCACGCGTTGGCGGACCGAGGCTGTCTCGCATAAATATATCGTCAGGAAGGGTATTGGAAGTCGATTTTGATGAACAAGATTCAAGGAGAACAGCCATGAACCCCCTCTCGAAATTCCTGGAAACGCGCCGCAGGCGGGCGGCGATTCACGATCTCAGGGCGTTGCCGCCGGAGCTTCTTCTCGACATCGGCATCGAGCCCGATCAGATCGGCGCCGTCGCCTCGGGGCCGTTCAACAAGCGCGCAGCGCGAATGCCATCTGGCGAGGCTCCGGCGTTCGCCACGCCGGGTCTTTCAAACAGCGCCTGGCCGTATCCCGGGCGGTAGAGCCGCTGAAGGCACGTGCGCGCGGGCGCCGCCGGCAGCGGCCGCGTTCTACTCGCCCTTCAATATCTTGCTCAGAACCCAGGGATCGTCCGGATTGCCGGAGGCAATGTCATCGATCTTCCAGGCGCCACCTTCGCGCACGAAGCTATAGGTGAGCTCGGTCTGGTAGTCGAAGTTCGTGAACTCCACGACGATCGTTGCTTTATCACCGGCGACAGTCTCGGAGGTGATCGCGACGTCCTTGATCTCGTAATCCTGCGCGGAGATGAACGGATCGAAATCGAGCATGCCGACCTCGTCGGAACTCGAGCGCGCGTTGTAGTCGCCGAAGAGCTTGTTGAGCCGCTTGGTCAGGATCGCCGGGTTGTCTTCGATCGGCGTGATGCTGAGCTGCGGATCGAGGTAGTGCCTGTAGATGTCGTTGACGATGTCTGAAGGGTCATCGGCCACGGCCGCCCGGGCGGCGAAAGCGGCGAAGAGGACAAGGGCGAAAACCACCGCACGCATCTGCAAACCTCACACGCGAGAAAACAGCATTATATTGCAACGCCCGGCCGCGCCGAAAACAAGGGCGAAAGCTGCGGCGGCGGCGCGCTAGCCCCCCACCCGCTCGAACCACGTGTCCTCGTCGATGACCTCGATGCCGAGCTCGGCGGCCTTTTTCAGCTTTGAGCCGGCGCCAGGCCCGGCGACCACGAGGTCGGTCTTGGCTGAGACGGAGCCGGCGGTGCGCGCGCCGAGGCGCTCCGCCATCGCCTTCGCCTCCTCGCGCGTCATGCGCTGAAGCGATCCGGTGAAGACCACCGTCTTGCCGGCAACGGGCGAGTCGCCGGCGACCGCCTCCATGGGCAGCGGTGTCACCTCTTTCAGAAGGCGATCAAGCTCCTGCTGGTTATGGTCTTCGTGGAAGAACTGCACGATCGCCTCGGCGACCACCGGGCCGATCCCCTCGATGCCGTCGATCTCGGCGAGCGCCGCTTCGTCGCCGTGCGCGGCGGCGGTGGCGGTCTTTCGGAGCGCGTTGAAGTTGCCGAAGTGGCGCGCAAGGAGCCGCGCATTCGTCTCGCCGATGTGGCGGATGCCGAGCGCATGGATGAAGCGGTTGAGCTCGATCTCGCGGCGCGCATCGATCGCGCGCATCAAGTTGTTGATGGACGTTTCCTTGTAGCCCTCGCGACCTTCGAGCATTTCCGACGAGAGCTTGAAGATATCGGACGGATGCTTGATCAGCCCGTCGCGATAGAAGGCCTCGACCTGCTTGAAGCCGAGCCCTTCGATATCGAACGTGTCGCGGCCGACGAAATGGCGAAGGCGTTCCACCGCCTGCGCCGGGCAGATCAGCGTGCCGGTGCAGCGGCGGACGGAGTCCTCGCGCCCGGTGTTGGGATTGATCTCGCGCACGGCGTCGCTGCCGCATTCGGGGCATTTTTTCGGGAACTTGTAAGGCTTCGCACCGGCCGGCCGCTGCGCGAGGATCACGTCGACAATCTGCGGGATGACATCGCCGGCGCGCTCCACGATCACCGTGTCGCCGATCCTGATATCCTTACCCTCGCGGATCGGCTCGCCATCATTGCCGATACCTTTGATGTAATCCTCGTTGTGCAGCGAAGCGTTCTGCACCACGACGCCGCCGACGGTGACCGGGCGGAGTTTTGCCACCGGCGTCAGCGCGCCGGTGCGGCCGACCTGGATCTCGATTGCTTCGAGCACCGTCGTTGCGCGCTCCGCGGCGAATTTGTGCGCGATTGCCCAGCGCGGCTCGCGCGATACGAAGCCGAGCCGCTCCTGCAGCTTGAGATCGTCGACCTTGTAGACAACGCCGTCGATGTCGTAGCCGAGCGACGCGCGCACCGCCTCCATGTCGCGGTGGAAGGCGAGCGCCTCTTCCGCGCTCTCGATCCGCTTGATCCTGGGATTGACCGGGAGGCCCCACTTTTTCAGCGTGGCGATCATGCCGAACTGCGTGTCGGCCGGCATGGCGCTCATCTCGCCCCAGCCCCAAGCGAAGAAGTGCAGAGGCCGCTCCGCCGTGATCTTCGCATCGAGCTGGCGGAGCGCCCCCGCCGCGGTATTCCTCGGATTGACGAAGGTGCGCCCTCCCCGCTCCGCCTCGCGCCTGTTCAACTCCGCAAAGTCGGCGTGCGTCATGTAAACCTCGCCGCGAATCTCGGTGACGGCAGGCGCCCCCTTCGGCAAGCGCTTCGGGATCTCGGCGATGGTGCGGAGATTAGCGGTGACGTCTTCGCCCTCCGTGCCGTCGCCGCGCGTCGCGCCGAGGGTGAGCTCGCCATCCTCATAGCGGAGCGAGGCAGAGAGACCGTCGATCTTCGGCTCCGCGACATAAACGAGCGGCTTCTCCTCCGGCCATTTCAGAAAACGGCGCACGCGCGCCATGAAGTCGACCACGTCCTCTTCGGAGAAAGCGTTGCCGAGCGAAAGCATCGGGATCGAATGCCGCACCTTCTTGAAGCGGCCGCTCGGCTTGGCGCCGACTTTCTTCGACGGTGAGTCCGCGCGGATCAGCTCCGGGAAGCGCGCTTCGATGGCAAGATTGCGCTGCCTCAGCGCATCGTAGTCGGCGTCGGAGACGGTCGGCTGGTCTTCCTGGTAATAGCGCTTGTCGTGCTCGGCGATCTCGTGTGCCAAACGCTCAAGCTCTGCTGCAGCCTCGTCCGGCGTCAGCGCCTCGACGGGCGTCGTCGGCGTCACCGTCTTCGCGCGCCTCACGCGGCGCCCTTGATCAGCCGCTCCGCCGCGGCGCGGGCCTCGTCGGATATCGTTTCGCCGGCAAGCATGCGGGCGATCTCCTCGCGCCGTTCGCGGCCGACCACCGGCTCGACCCCGGTCGCCACGCGCTTCCCCCTGTCGACCGCCGATTTGGTGATGAGGAAGTGCGCGTCGGCTTGTGCGGCGACCTGCGGCGCATGCGTGACGGAGAGCACCTGCACGCGCTCCGCAAGCCGCGCAAGCCGCCGCCCGATCGCTTCGGCAACGGCGCCGCCTGCGCCTGCATCGATCTCGTCGAAGACGAGTGTCGGCGCCGAGCCGCGATCGGCGAGCGCCACCTTGAGCGCCAGGAGAAAGCGCGATAGCTCGCCGCCCGACGCGACTTTCATCAAGGGGCCCGGCTCGGTGCCGGGATTGGTGCGCACGTGGAACGCAATGCGGTCGAGCCCTTCGGGCGAGATCGTTGCGGCGTCCGCCTCGCGACGCGACGATGAAGCGCGCCGCCTCAAGCTTCAGCGCCGGCAGCTCGGCGTTGACGGCGGCCTCAAGCGCCTTCGCCGCCTCGGCGCGCCGCTTCGACAGCGTCAGCGCCGCGTTGGCGTAGGCTGCGAGCGCCGCGGCAACCGAGGCTTCGAGTGTCTTCAGTCGCTCGCCGCCGACATCAATGTCGGCGAGGCGCGCAGAGAACTCCGCCGCGACCGCCGGAAGGTCGTCGACCGCGACCTGGTGCTTGCGGCCGGCGGCGCGCAGCGCGAAAAGCCGCTCCTCGGTGCGCTCCAGCTCGCCCTGATCGAATTCGCAAGCGCGAATGGCGGCGTCGAGCCCGCGGCGCGCCTCTTCCAGATTGTCGAGTGCCGCGCCGAGCGCGGCGACGGTCGGTTCGAGCAGGCCGGGAAGCTCCCCCGCCTTCCGCTCAAGCCGCCGCGCGAGGCCGACGAAGTCCGGAATTGGCGAGGCGCTTCCCCCGAGAATCTCATGTGCTTCGTTCAGGTCGGCCGCGATGCGCTCGGCGCGCATCAGGAACTGCCGGCGCTCGGCGAGCGCCGCCTCCTCGCCGAATTCCGGCGCGAGCGCCTCAAGCTCCTCCACCGAGGCGCGGAGATAGTCGGCCTCGCGGGCGGCGGAATCGATCTTGGCGCGGAGCTCGACCGCCTCCGCCTCGAGCGCCCGCAGGGCGCGATAGCAGCGGGCGACTTCCTCGGCGTCGGGCTCAAGCCCGCCGAAGGCGTCGAGCAGCCGGCGGTGCTCCTCGGCGGCGACGAGCGCGCGCTCGTCGTGCTGGCCATGAATCTCCACAAGCCGTGCGCCGATCGCCCGCATCAGCGAGACACCGCAGGGCTGGTCGTTGACGAAAGCGCGCGTCTTGCCATCGGCGGTCTGCACGCGCCGCAAGATGAGCTGACCCTCGGCGGCGATACCGTTCTCGGCGATAAGCGCGAAGACGGGATGGCCCGGCGCAGGCTCAAACACGGCCGTCACTTGGCCGCGTTCGGCGCCGGCGCGCACCAGCGAAGCGTCGCCGCGCGAGCCAAGCGCCAAAGCGAGCGCATCAAGGAGGATCGACTTGCCGGCGCCGGTCTCGCCGGTCAGCACGGTCAGCCCGCCGCCGAACTCGATTGCGAGGCGGTCGATGAGGACGATGTCCTGAACGGTGAGACTCGCCAGCATGGCGGGCCGAAGTCTAGCCGCGGCCGAATGCCCGGGAAATCCAGGAGCCTTTGTTCTCCTCAGGAACGACGCCGGCTTCGCCGAGGATCCTGTAGGCGTCCTTATACCAATCGCTGTCCGGGAAATTGTGCCCGAGCACGGCGGCGGCCGTCTGTGCGTCCTGCACGAGACCGAGCGCGAGGTAGCTCTCCGTCAGCCGCTCCAACGCCTCCTCGACATGCCGCGTCGTCTGGTAGTCCTCGACCACCGCCTTGAAGCGGTTCACGGCGGCGACGTATTCGCGGCGCTCCTGATAGTAGCGGCCGATCTGCATCTCCTTGCCGGCGAGCTGGTCGCGCGCCACCTCAACCTTGTGGCGCGCGTCGTCGGCATATTCGGATTCAGGATATTTCTGCACGATGACATTCATCGCATCCATCGCCTTGTTGGCGATGTCCTGGTCGCGCGTCACGTCGGGTATCTGGCGGAAATAGGATTCGCCGATCAGGTACTGCGCGTAGGCGGCGTCGTCGCTGGCCGGGAAGAGCGTCACGTAACGCTCGGCGTCGTTGATCGCGTCCTGGTATTTCGCGCGATGGAAGTTCAGGTAGGCCGACATCAGCATCGCCTTCCGCGCGTAGTCGGAATAGGGATGCTCCTTGTCGATCTCGTCGAACTTCTTTGTGGCCTGGCGCGCGTCGCCGGCGTCGAGGTTGGCGAGCGCCTGATTGTAGAGCACATCGGGCGGGTCGACATTGACCTCGGTCTCCGGCTTCTTGCCGCCGCAGGCGACGAGGAGAAGCGCGGCGGCCGGCACGAGCATCCGCGCCGCGGCGCGGCGAGACCTCAAGACGGCGATAATCCGAGCGGGCATGCGGTCCAAGTTCCACTAAGCGCGCCCCGTCCCATAAAGGAGGCGGCGCGGCTGTCAAAGCCGTTCACCACTGAATGATGGCCGGGCTGTGGCTAAAGCGCCGTTTGGGGCTCCATCAGAGCACTTCCGGCGCGAAGACCGGCACCGCCAGCCCTTGCCCGAGCTCCGCGTGGCCTTCCTGACGGGTCTCCCGCTCGGCCTGCTCGGAAACCAGCGACCAGGCGTCGCGGCGGGAAAGCAGGGCGGCAAGCGCCATGGCGTTCAACTTGTGGCCGCTCTTGTGCGAGCGATAGAGGCCGAGAATCGGGGCGCCGGCCAATGCCAAGTCACCAACCGCGTCGAGAACCTTGTGGCGCACGAACTCGTCGGGGAACCGAAGCCCCTCAGGGTTGACCACCGCGCCGTCGCCGATGACGACCGAATTTTCGAGCGAGGAGCCGAGCGCGAAGCCGGCCGCCCACATTTTTTCCACGTCGCGCATGTAGCCGTAGGTGCGGGCGCGGGCGACATCCTGCCGGAAATTCCTCGGCGTGATGTCGATGCCGAGCGCCTGCCGGCCGACGACCGGGCAGTCGTAATCGATGCTGACCTCAAGGCGGAAGCGCCCAAGCGGGCGGAACTCGGCGAAGGCACCGCCAAGCTCAACGCGGACCGGCTTGTCGACACGGATGAAGCGGCGGGGCGCGCCCTGCGCGACAACGCCCGCCTGATCGATAGCGTCGACGAAATCCCAGGCGCTGCCGTCCATCACCGGCACTTCCGGCCCGTCGATCTCGATCAAGACGTTGTCGATTGCGAGGCCGGAGAGCGCAGCGAGAAGATGTTCGACGGTCGCCACAAAGACGCCGTTCGGATCGCCCAGCACGGTGCAAAGCTCCGTTGCGCCGACGGCGTCGGAACGGGCGGGAATCTCGATGTCGGGGGAATTCGAAACGTTGGTGCGAAGGAAGCTTACGCCGCTGTCTACGTCGGCAGGGCAGAGGGTGACCGAAACGGGCGAGCCGCTGTGAACGCCTATTCCGCTGAGAGTCACGCGACGCCTAAGCGTCCGCTGCCCACGTTCCTTCGAACCTGCCATAAAGATGCATCGCCCCCTGAGGTCAGAACGACGAACAGGCCCACCCTTAGGGTCTGTTGCCCGAATCCGTCTGACTGCCTGCCTCGTTGGTGGGGACGCTACCGACAGCCCGCGCGGCCGTCTAATCAACGATTTTTACCCATTGTTACGCATAGCCGGCGGTAGCGCCCGGCCACTAAAAAGCCCGGCGCGCCGCGCGCGCCGGGCCGTTTGTCGCATGCGGCGCTGCTGTCGCCTAGCTCGACTGCCGGCGCAGGAATGCCGGGATTTCGAGATGCTCGTCGCGACTCGGATCGAGCGGCACGGGCCGCCCGCGCTGGTCGAGCGAGCCGGCGGCTGCCGTCTGCTCACCCATGCGCCGCGGCTGCGGCTGCTTGGCAAATTCCGAGGCGGGGGTCGGCGGCGGGGCCTGCTGGATCGGCGGATTTGCCGGGGCGGGGCGTGGCGCGCGCTCCATTTCAGGCTCGTGCTCTTCCTCGTATTCCGCCTCTTCGCGGCGTCCGAGCCCGCTTGCGATTCGGGCCAGAAGCCCGCGCGGGCGGCGCTCCTCCTCGCCCGGACGGGGCGGCGCTTGCCTGGCACGCATCTGGCGCTGGGCAACGGGCGGAAAATCCTCCACCCGCGGCATACGCGGCTGCATGTGGTCGGGGCGCTGGGCTGCGGGCGGGATGAAGTTCGCGGCAGCGGCGGCGCGAATTGCGTCCTCCAGCCGCTCTTGCTCTTGGTCCGCACCGGTCTGCCGCGATGCGACCAGCCCCGGGTCGGGCCGGAACGGGCCGATTCGCACGGCCGGATCGGCATGCGCGCGTGCGGGCTCGGCCGGCCTTGTTTGTGGTTGCGCAGCCGGGCGCTGCTGCTGGCGTGGCGGAGGCTGGATCGCAAGTTCTTGCTCAAGGCCATCGAGCGCATAGTCGGCAGCGCGCCGCTGCTGCGCCTGCGGCTGCTGCGTCGGCGCATGCGCGGCGGCGGCCGCGGGCGCTGTAGCCGGGGCGACCGTCTTCAGGCGGCGCGCAAGCTCCGCCATGCCGGCGGTCGGCGGTGCGATCTGCTCCTGTACGTGCTCTTCGTCGATTCCCGTCGCCACCACTGAGACGCGGATGATGCCTTCGAGACTCTCGTCGAAAGTGGCGCCGAAGATGATGTTGGCGTCGCTGTCGACTTCCTCGCGCACGCGGCTTGCCGCTTCATCGACCTCAAAGAGCGTCATGTCGCGGCCGCCGGTGACGGAGATCAGGAGGCCGCGCGCGCCGCGCATGTTGACATCGTCGAGCAGCGGGTTGGCGATCGCCTTCTCCGCCGCCTCGATGGCGCGCTTGTCGCCGGAAGCTTCGCCGGTGCCCATCATGGCCTTACCCATCTCGCGCATCACCGAACGCACGTCGGCGAAGTCGAGGTTGATCAGGCCGTCCTTCACCATCAGGTCGGTGATGCAGGCGACGCCGGAATAGAGCACCTCGTCGGCCATGGCGAAGGCATCGGCGAAGGTTGTCTTGTCGTTGGCGACGCGGAAGAGGTTCTGATTCGGAATGACGATAAGCGTGTCGACATGCTTCTGCAGCTCGATGATGCCGGCCTCGGCGATGCGCATGCGGCGCTGGCCTTCGAACTGGAACGGCTTGGTGACGACGCCGACGGTGAGAATGCCGGCGTCGCGGGCGGTGCGCGCGACGATCGGCGCGGCGCCGGTGCCGGTCCCGCCGCCCATGCCGGCGGTTATGAAGGCCATGTGGGCGCCGTTAAGGTGATCGGTGATCTCGTCGATCGTTTCCTCGGCCGCGGCGCGGCCGATCTCAGGCTGTGAGCCGGCGCCGAGCCCTTGAGTGACGGCGACCCCCATCTGGATCATGCGGTCGGCCTTGGAGTTGGTCAGGGCCTGGGCGTCGGTATTGGCGACGACGAATTCCACCCCCTGCAGCCCCGCCTCGATCATGTTGTTCACGGCATTGCAGCCGGCGCCTCCGACTCCGAAGACGGTGATCCTCGGCTTCAGTTCCGTGATGTCCGGCATCTTCAGGTTGATACTCATCGTTGCGTCCTCTTCCGCCTTTCCGCCAGGCCCGGCCGCGGCCCACCTGATCCGTTCGTTCCGCCTTCGCTTCGTCAGAAGCTGTCCTTGAACCAGCGCCCTACCCGCGCGAAATATCCGTCCGTCCCGGTTGCCGCCGTGCGCCGCGGAGTGCGGGCGTGGAATTGCTCGATGCGCGCCGCCTGCGGATAAAGAACGAGACCGACCGAGGCCGAGAAGGCCGGGCTCTTCGCCGCTTCCGGCAGGCCCTGGATGCCGAGCGGCCGCCCGACGCGCACGTTCCGCCCAAAGATGCGGCGCGCCGTCTCGGCAAGGCCGGTCAGCTGGCTCGCGCCGCCGGTCAGCACAACGCGCTTTCCGACCTGATCGGCGAAGCCCGACTTCGTCAGCATGTCGCGCGTCATCTCCAGCGTCTCTTCGACGCGCGGCCTGATGATGCGGGTCAGCGCGGAGCGCGGCACGGTGTTCGGGTGGTCGCGCTCGTCTTCGCCAACCGGCGGGATCGTCAGAATGTCCATCTCGTCGGAGGTCGACGACAGAGCCGAGCCGTGGCGCGCTTTGATGCGCTCGGCGTCGGCGAGATTGGTGGAAAGGCCGCGCGCGACGTCGAGCGTCACGTGCTGGCCGCCGATGGCGATTGCGTCGGTGTGTACGAACTCGCCGTCGTGGAAGACGGAAAGCGTCGTCGTGCCGCCGCCCATGTCGACGCAGGCGACACCGAGCTCGGCCTCGTCGTCGACGAGCGCGGCGAGACCCGACGCATAGGGCGTGGCGACGACCGTCTCCACCTCCAGGTGGCAGCGGTTGATGGCAAGCTCGAGGTTCCTGAGCGGCGCCTCGTCGGCGGTGACGACGTGGATATCGACGCCGAGCGCTTGGCCCAGCATGCCGACCGGATCGGCAAGGCCGCGATGGCCGTCGAGCGAATAGCCGATCGGCAAAGCGTGGAGCACGATCCGCCCCTCGCTCACCGAATGCGCCCCGCCCGCGCCGAGCACACGCTGGATATCGCTCTCGCCGACCGTGCCGCCGATGTCGACGCTCGCCGAAAAGGCTTCGCTCTTCAGCCGTCCACAAGAGAGATTTACGATGAGGCTGCCGACCGTCACCTCGGCCATGCGCTCCGCCGCGTCGACGGCAAGCCGGATCGCCTTCTCCGCCTCGTCGAGATCGACCACGACGCCGGACTTGATGCCGCGCGAGCGAGTTGCGGCGAAGCCCAGCACCTCAACGGAATGCATGCGACGGCGAAGCGTTTCGCTGTCGCGCGGCTTAAGCCGCGCGACCATGCAGCAGACCTTGGTCGAGCCGACGTCGAGTACGCTCACAGTGGCAGAGCGTCGTCCGCCGAGAGGCTTCACCCTCGATACGCCGGCCGGGCCGTGGGTTCGGCGGCCGCTCACGTGCGCGTCTTGCCTTGTTTCAATGGCGGAGCGCCATCCGAGGTCACGTCGTCGAGCGACCTCCCCTCCGGCAGACGCACCGTCACCCGGTCGGGGAGCCGCATATCGACGACGACGACGTCGCGCGACAGGAGCTTCTCCTCGGCGTCGAGCTTGACCAGCTCGGCAAGCGCCTGGCGGACGTTCTTCTCCGGCAGCTTCACGGTGACGCCGTGATCGAGATGCAGGTCCCAGCGCCGTCCGGCGACGAGCACGGCGGCGCGCATCTGCGCAACGATCGACGGCTCGGCGAGAAGATCGCCGAGAAGATCGGGCGCGGTCTGGTTGGCGCCGCCGCCCACCATCAGCGGCAGCTTGGCGAAACGCCCCTCCTCGAGCGGCACGATCGCGGTGCCGCTCCTGTCGATGACGACGATGTTGCCGTCGCGTTGCCAAAGCGCGAACGGCTTGCGCTCGGTGATCTCGACGGAAAGCGTGCTCGGGTAGAACTTCCGCACAACGACGCGCTCGACCCACGGCAGCTCGGCGAGGCGCTGTTGCGCCTTCCGGGCGTCGAAGGAGATCAGCGAGCCGCCGATCTCGAGCTTCTCCAGAACGGCAATCTGCGAGGTCTCGTTCTCGCCGGTGATCTCGACATCCTCGATGCCGAAGCCGACGGCGACGAGAATGGAATCGGCAAGGCGGCCGATCTGGCCGCCGACCGTCAGGGCATAGAGCAGCGTGACGATGAGAAAGCCGGCGGCAGCCATCTGGCCCGTCCGCCGTCGCCGGTCGCGCTCGATCTTCTCGGCGGCACGACGCAGGCGGCGCGGCAAGAGGTTGGCGAGCGGACGCAGAACCCGGCCGAGCGCATGATCAAGGGCTCCGAGAAATGTCGGCTCCCCAAACCTCGCTTCTCTTACCGTCTGCACGACGCGTCCTCCACCATCCAGGCCACCAGCTCCGGAAAGCTCAGCCCGGCGTGCGCGGCGAGTTCGGGAACCAGCGACGTGCGCGTCATGCCGGGCTGCGTGTTGACCTCCAGCCAGATGACTTCGCCCGATCCCGCCTCGTCGTAGCGGAAGTCGGAACGAGAGACGCCGCGACAACCGACGGCACGATGCGCTTCAAGTGCCAGCGTGCGAATATTTTGGTAAACAAAGGGTTTAATCGGTGCCGGACAGAGATGTTTTGATCCGCCTTCGGCATATTTAGCGTCGTAATCGTAGAAGCCATGCCCAAGCGGTACGATCTCGGTGACGCCGAGCGGCTCGTCACCCATGACCGCGCAGGTGAGCTCATGCCCCGCCACGAAGCGCTCCGCCATCACGTGGTCGCCGAACGCCCAGTCGTCGCGGCCGAGCGACTGCGGCGGATGCGCCTGATCCTCCAGCACGATGATGACGCCGAACGAAGATCCCTCCGTGATCGGCTTCACCACATAGGGCGGCTCAAGGGCGTGCTCTCTCGCCGCTTCGAAGCGCGAAACGATCCTGTGCGCTGCGACGGGAATGCCTGCCGCGGCGGCGACGCTCTTTGCCTTCTCTTTGTTCATAGCAAGCGCGGAGGCGAGCACGCCGGAATGCGTGTAGGGAATGTCGAGGATCTCGAGCAGACCCTGGATCGCGCCGTCCTCGCCGTAGGGTCCATGCAGCGCGTTGAAAACGACGTCGGGCTTCAGTTTCGAAAGCACATCCGCGATGTCGCGCTGAACGTCGACGCGGGTGACGCGGTAACCGGCCGCTTCGAGATTGTCGGCGCATTCGCGCCCCGAATTTAGACTGACAGGCCGCTCCGCCGACCAGCCACCCATCAACACTGCGACGTGCTTCTTCCTCGCCATGACGCTTACCCCTCGCGCGAAAAAGCGATTCGTGGCGCCGAGGTTGGGCGGGAAATTGGTGAGAAAGCGTTAACTAATCAGGCGCCCCGGCTTGGAGGTTGCCTATGCTCCGGAGCGGTCACAGGCTAAGCGGCGGGCGCGAACACGGTCAGGCAATGGGATTTTCCGAGCTGGATACGCAGATTGACGACTGGGCGCGGAGACATCGCCTCGTCCTTATGCGCGATTGGGGTGAGAGAGAGGTGAGATTCGCATATCTGTCGAGCATCGCGGGTGAATGCTTCCAGATTTTTGTCGATCCTCCAGTTGACGGGCAGGTCTTCGTGTATGCGGCTGGCATTGAGGGCAGACGTGAAAATGATCCGCCTCGGAGATTGGTAGGGCCAGCAGAGGGTGTGGGAGCTCTCTTGGAGACTGCTATCGAAATGGTACGGGAGTGGATGTTGCCCTCAGAGCGGTACTACCCGGATAGTCCTTCCGCATTCTGATGGGCCACACCCTCGTCGCGAACAAGCTTCACTACGAAACCCAGTTCTCCACGCGCAGACCCGGAATGCGATCGAACTCGCGACGATTGTTCGTGACGAGGGTCAGATTCTCCGCCAGTGCGTGCGCCGCAATCATCATGTCGTGAAAGCCGACCGGCGTTCCGGCTCGCTTTAGGGTCGCGCGGATCCCACCATAGCGCTTGGCGGCTTCCGGTGAGAAATGTACTACACCAACGCGCTCTATGAATTCCATCAACGTGACGGCATTCGCTTCGCGACGGCTTGAGTTCTCCACGCCGTACCAGAGCTCAGCAAGCGTTATTGCTGATACGCAAATCGCGTTGGCTCGCGCCTCGAAGTGTTCGGAAAGTTGCCGGGCTCGACCCTTAGTGACGTAGATGCAGATGTTGGTGTCGAGCATGTACTCGAACATCAGAGCGGCTCGCGTTCTTCCGGCGGGCCGTCCTCGCGCTCGGCCATGAAATCTTCGCTGGCGAACGGACCATTCTCGAAATAGTCCTTCCAACTCTTTCCGGCCGGGGTGATGACGAGGCGGTCGCCCGTCCGCACGATATCCACCTCCGTTACGCCCTCAGGAAATGCGACCGTTTTTGGAATTCGCACCGCCTGGCTGCGGTTGGTCTTGAATATCTTCGATTTCACTATCATCGCCAATCTCTTTGTATATCCCGCCGGGATATACATACGCCTAAGATGGCATTTCGGCAAGTTCCCGCGCTGTCACCAGCGCCGCAGGAACGGCTCCACCTCGCCGCTTCCTCCGAATTTCCCGATCCGCTTGATCTCCCATTCAAGCTTCACGCCCGATGTTTCGAGCACGCGAGCGCGGACGGTTTCGCCAAGAAGCTCTAGGTCGTGACCGCTCGCCTTTCCGGTATTGATGAGGAAGTTGCAGTGCATCTCGGACACTTGCGCATCGCCGACCTTTAGGCCCCGGCAGCCGGCGGCGTCGATCAGCTGCCAGGCCTTCGCGCCTTCCGGGTTCTTGAAGGTTGAGCCCCCGGTGCGCGTCTTCACCGGCTGCGCCTTCTCGCGGTGCGCCTGCACCGCATCCATCTCCGCGCGGATCTTCTCGCGATCCTCGAACACCCCCGCGTAAGTCGCTTCGACAAAGATCAAATCCTCCGGCGCCGAAGAATGCCGATAGGTGTAGCCCATGTCGGCGTTCGAAAGCACATGACGCTCGCCGCGCCGGTCGATCGCCACGGCCTCGATCAGGCGTTCGCGCGTCTCGACGCCGTTCGCGCCGGCATTCATTCGGAGCGCGCCACCGATGGCGCCCGGGAATGCCGTGATAGAAGGCGAAGCCGCCGATGCCGGCTTCAAGCACCTGTGCCGCGAGGCGCTTGTCTGCCAGCGCAGCGCCGACCGTCACCCGGCTGCCGTCGATCGTGACGCCGCCGAAGCCGCGCGCCGATAGCCGCACGACGACACCGTCGACACCGCCGTCGCGCACAAGCAGGTTCGAGCCGAGACCGATGACGGTCACCGGTATCTCCTCCGGCAAACCGCGCATCAATAAGGCGAGGTCTTCGGCGTCCGCCGGCATTGCCAGAAGTTCCGCCGGACCGCCGGCGCGGAACCAGACGATCGGCGCAAGCGGCTGATCGGCCTGCAACGTGCCGCGAAAGCCAGCGAGGTTTGTGCGCAACCGGTCGAGGAGGTGCTCAGGCATGTGCTGCGGCCTGTAGAACGTCTACGGACGTGCGCCAAACCTTCTCCCCTGGAGGGAGAAGGTTGGTGCAAGCCCGCGTAGGTCTCGCGAAGGCCTCATCCCTTCTTCCCCAACTTCGCCAGCGCTTGCGGCAGCGCGTTCGCCCAGCGCGTGATGGAGCCGGCGCCGAGGCACACGACCATGTCGCCCGGCTCGACGATCGAGGCGACGAGCGCAGGCAGCGCCTCCTCGCTCTCCAGCGCGCGCACGTCGCGATGCCCGCCGGAACGCAGGCCCTCGACAAGCGCGTCGCGGCTTGCCCCCTCGATCGGCGCCTCGCCCGCCGGATAGACATCGGCGACGATGACGGTGTCCGCCTCGTTGAAACACGTGCAGAAGTCGGGGAAGAGATTCTTCAGCCGCGTATAGCGATGCGGCTGAACGACGGCGACGAGCCGACCGCTCGCGGCGGAGCGCGCGGCGCGGAGCACCGCGGCGATCTCCACCGGATGATGACCGTAATCGTCGTAGATCGCGACGCCGTTCCAATCGCCGGTATGCGTGAAGCGCCGCTTGACGCCGCCGAAGCTCGCGAGCCCCTTTCTGACGGCAGCTGCATCGATGCCGATCGCGCGCGCGACCGCGACGGCGGCGGTCGCGTTCGACACGTTGTGTTCGCCCGGCATGATGATCGCCAGGTCCTCCATCGTCTCCGTCTCGCCGGTGACGCGGTCGCGTCGGTCGACGGCGAAATGCATCCTTTCGCCTTCGAACTTCAGATCGCGATAGCGCACCTCCGCTTGCGGATTGCGCCCGTAGGTTATGATGCGTCGGTCCTCGATCCTGGCGACGAGCGCCTGCACCTCCGGGTGGTCGAGGCACATCACCGCGAAGCCGTAAAACGGTACGTTCTCGACGAAGGCACGGAAGGCTTCGCGCAGCGCATCGAAGGTGCCGTAGTGATCGAGATGCTCAGGGTCGATGTTGGTGACGACGACGATGTCGGCGGGAAGCTTCACGAAGGTGCCGTCCGACTCGTCCGATTCCACCACCATCCAGTCGCTTGCGCCCATGCGCGCGTTGGTGCCGTAGGTGTTGATGATGCCGCCGTTGATGACGGTCGGATCGAGCCCGCCGGCGTCGAGAAGCGCGGCGACGAGCGAGGTGGTCGTCGTCTTGCCGTGCGTGCCGCCGATCGCGATGGCCGATTTCGGCCGCATCAATTCGGCCAGCATCTCGGCGCGCCTGACGACGGGTAGTCCACGCGCCCGCGCCGCCAACAGCTCGGGATTGTCGCGCTTGATCGCCGAAGAGACGACGACCACAGCCGCGTTGCCGAGATTCTCCGCCGCGTGGCCGATCGCGACCTCGATGCCGCGGTCGCGCAGGCGCTGCACGTTGGCGCTGTCGGCAACGTCGGAGCCCTTCACGCGATAGTTCTGGTTGGCGAGCACCTCTGCGATGCCGCTCATCCCGATACCGCCGATCCCGACGAAATGGATGGGACCGATGTCGCGCGGCAGTTTCATAAGGCTGTACTCCTGGAGAAGGCGCAAAGCCTTCTCGGCCCGCTCCTATAGCGCAGCTCCGGGCAGGACGAGGCGGGAATCACGCGGCGAGCTCCCCGGCCTCCTCCTCCACAAGGTCGGCGAGCCGTTCGGCGGCGTCGACGCGCCCGACCGAAAGCGCCGCCGCGGCAGCGTGCTCCAGCTCCTCCGGCGCCTCGCACAGCGTACCGAGACGCCTGGCCAGCGTCGACACCGTCAGCTCTTTTTCCGGCATCAGCCAGGCGCCGCCCGCCTCGGCGAGCACCTGTGCATTCGCCGCCTGGTCGTGATCGAGCGCGTGCGGATAGGGGACAAGGATCGCCGGCCGGCCGATAATCGCCAGCTCTGCGACGGTCGATGCCCCGGCGCGGCAAATGACCAGATGCGCGTCGGCCAAACGCTCGCCCATGTCATTGAAAAACGGCGCGACATCGGATTTGACGCCCATGCCGGTATAGGCCTGCCGCGTCGCCTTCACGTCCTCGGCGCGCGCCTGCTGCGTCACCACGATGCGGAGCCGCATGTCGGGCGGAAGCAGCGCAAGCGCGCCTGGAATGAGCTCGGAGAAGGCATGCGCTCCCTGGCTGCCGCCGAAGACGAGCAGGCGGAACAGCTCGTCCTCCGCCGGTGGCTGATAGAGCCGCACCGCCTCGATGATGGCCTTGCGGACCGGGTTGCCGACATAAACGCAATGGCGCGCGCGGGCGCTGCCTTTTGGGTTGCGGAAACCGGTGGCGAGCGTCGCACCGAGATTGACGACCAGCCGGTTGGCGCGCCCGACGACGGCGTTCTGCTCGTGCGCGATCATCGCGACGTGGGCGAGACGCGCGGCAACGGCCGGGGGCACGGTCGGGTAGCCGCCGAACCCGACCACCACCGCCGGGCGGAAGCGCTTCAAGAGCCGGCGCGACTGAAGAACCCCCCGCGCGAGGGTCATGAGCGAGCGGAGCTTGTCTGTGGGCGTCCCGCCGCCGATGCTCGCCGACTGGATGCGGTGGACCTCTTCGGCCGGCACGCCCGCGATCATCTCGCCGACCCGCGCGTCGGTGGCGAAATTGACCGCCCATCCGCGCCGAAGCAGCACCTCGCGGAGCGCCAGCGCCGGGAACAGGTGGCCGCCGGTGCCGCCGGCGACCAAGAGCGCACGCCGTGCCAATGTCTCAAGCCTCCGCGGCGAGCGCCTCGCGCGGCACCACCGTCACACGCGCGTCGGCGTAGCGGCGCGACAGCGCAAGCAGGAATCCCATCGTTACCGCGGATGAAAGAAGCGCCGAGCCGCCATAGGAGATGAACGGCAATGTCATGCCCTTGGCCGGAAGCAGATGCAGGTTCACGCCCATGTTGATAAAGGCCTGGAAGCCGATCTGCGTGGTGAGCCCGGCGATCGCCATGCGCTCGAATGCGCTGCTTCGCCGAAGCGCCTGGACAAGGCCGCGCATGACGAGGAGCGAGAAGAGCGCAACGATCAGAAGACAGAGGATGATGCCGAACTCCTCGCCGACCACTGCGAAGACGAAGTCGGTGTGCGAATCCGGCAGCACGCGTTTCATGATCCCCTCACCCGGCCCGGTGCCGGACCAGCCGCCGCGCTGGAACGACTGCATTGCCGTCATGATCTGGAAGTTGTCGCCGGAGTCGGGGTCGAGGAAGCGATTGATGCGCCCCGCGACGTGCGGGAACACATAATAGGCGCCGAGCAGCCCGAAGGCGGCGAGACCGGCAAGGCCGCCGAAGATCAGCGTGTTCGCGCCGGCAAGGAAGAAGAGAGCGCCCCAGACGGCGACAATCAACACGGTCTGACCGAGGTCCGGCTCCGCGACGAGAAGCGCGCCGGTGATGACGAGAAGGGCAACCGCGAGGAGCTTTCCCGGCACGTCCGGCCGCTTGCTGCCTTCGGCGAAAAGCCAGGCGGTGATGACGATGAAGGCGGGCTTGATCAACTCGGAAGGCTGGATCGACATGCCGACGACGAAGAGCCAGCGTCGCGAGCCCTTGATCTCCTCGCCGATGAAAAGCACGGCGACCATCATTGCGAGGCAGACGAACAGGAGCACCAGCGCGACGCGCCGCACCTGGCGCGGGGTCAGGAACGAGATCGCGATCATCAAAGCGGCGGCGACCGGCGCGTAGAAAGCGTGGCGGAAGACGAAATGCAGGCTGTCGAGCCCGAGGCGCTCGGCCACCGGCGGGCTCGCCGCGAAGGAAAGCACAAAGCCGCTCAGATAGAGGATAAGGACGAGCGAGAGCATGGGCCGGTCGACCGTCCACCACCAGTCGGAGAGCGGCGAGCGATGCGCGCGGCTTATCATGCGACTTGCTCCATCGGCGTTTGATCGAGCGCGGCGACGGCGCGACGGAACGCCTCGCCGCGATCCTCGAAATCGGCGAATTGGTCGAACGACGCACAGGCCGGCGAGAGGAGCACCGTCGGCTCGGGACGCGTGTCGAGCGCGGCATCCTCCGCGGCCATCCTGACGGCAGTCTCAAGATCACCTGCGATCACGTGCGGCACCTCACCCGAAAGCACGGCGGAAAACTCGTCTGCTGCCTTGCCGATCAGATAAGCCTTGGCGATTCGGGGAAAGAATTCCTTGAGGCTCAGAATCCCGCCTTCCTTTGCCTGCCCGCCGGCGATCCAGTAGATCGGATCGAAGGTGACGAGCGCCCGCGCCGCGGCGTCGGCATTGGTCGCCTTCGAATCGTTGACGAAGAGGACCGGTCCGCGGTGGCCGATGACCTCCATGCGATGCGCAAGCCCGGGAAAGCTCTCCATCGCCGAGAGAATGATGCCGCCGTAGAGCCCGAGCGCCTTCGCCGCGCCCCAAGTCGCCGCTGCGTTCTGCCAGTTATGCAGTCCGCGAAGCGTCGGGAGATTGGCGAAGGAGACGCCGTTCTTGCCGTTCCGCCCGTCCTCCTCATGCAGCGCGCCGGTCGCATCGACGTAGAGGGAGGCGCCCTTGTTCTTGCCGACCGAGACGGTGACGAGCTTCGGGCGACCCGGGCTCTTCAGCGCCGCGGCGACGGCGTTCATCGGCGGCTCGTCTATGCCGACGATAGCAGTGTCCTCGGAACGCTGGTTGACGAAAATGCGCGCCTTCGCCTTGGCGTAGCCGCGAAGATCGCCGTGGCGCTCGAGGTGGTCGGGGGTCAAGTTCAGCCAGACGGCGACGTCGGGGCGGAAGCGGCGCGTCAGGTCGAGTTGGTAGGACGACATTTCGAGCACATAGGTGCGTCTGTCGCCGGGCGGCTCGAGGTCGAGCGCGGCGCGGCCGATATTGCCGCCGACGGAAACCGGGCCGGCGACCGCGAGCACATGGCCGAGAAGCGCCGTCGTCGTCGACTTGCCGTTCGTGCCGGTGATGGCGGCGAAGCGGGCGAGGCCTTGCGCCTCGCGCCATAAAAGCTCGACGTCGCAGATGATCTCGACTTCCGCCGTCCTTGCCAACTGAACGATCGGATGCGGCGCGGGATGGGTGAGCGGGACGCCTGGGGCAAGCACGAGGCTCTCGAGCCGCTCCCAGGGCCAATGCTCCGGCGGGATGGCCATCCCACCGAGATCTTCCGCATTGTCGCGCGCCTCCGCCTTGTCGTCCCAGACGACGATGTCGGCGGCCCCGCCGGCGACTGCCGCACGCACGGTCGCAAGCCCGCTTCGCGCCAGTCCGAAGACGCCGATCGATCTGCCGTTGAGATGCGTGAGCGGGACCAAGCGCCTACCTCAGCTTCAGCGTGGAGAGGCCGATCAGCGCGAGTACGACTGCGACGATCCAGAAGCGGATCACCACCTGCGGCTCGGTCCAGCCGAGCTGCTCGAAGTGATGGTGGATCGGCGCCATGCGGAAGACGCGGCGGCCGGTCATCTTGAACGACGCCACCTGGATGATGACGGAGGCCGCTTCCATAACGAAGATACCGCCGATGATGGCAAGCACGATCTCGTGCTTGGTGGCGACGGCGATCGCGCCGAGCATGCCGCCAAGAGACAGAGACCCGGTGTCGCCCATGAAGATCGCGGCTGGGGGCGCGTTGAACCAGAGGAAGCCGAGCCCCGCCCCCATCATCGCGCCGACCAAGACCGAGAGCTCGCCGGTGCCCGGCACATGGTTGATCTGCAGATATTCGGCGAAGTCGACGCGGCCGGCGAGGTAGGCGATCAGCCCGAAGCTCGCGCCGGCGATGATGACGGGCACGATGGCGAGCCCGTCGAGACCGTCGGTCAGGTTCACGGCGTTGCCGGCGCCGACGATCACGAAGGCGCCGAACACGACATAAAAGTAGCCGAGGTTGATCGCCGCGTCCTTGAAGAAAGGCATTGCGATCGAGGTGTGGAGCTTCTGATCGCCGAAGAAGATCATGATCAACACTGCCGCCGCGGCGATCAGAGCTTCGAGGCCGAGCCGAACCCTGCCTGAGAAGGCGTGCTTGGCTGCCGCCTTCGTGATCTTCAGATAGTCGTCGTAGAAGCCGATCAAGCCGAAGCCGGTGGTGACGAGAAGCACCGCCCAGACGTAGACATTCGAAAGGCTCGCCCAGAGCAACGTCGAGACGAGCACGCCCGACATGATCATCAGGCCGCCCATGGTCGGCGTGCCGGCCTTGGCGAGATGCGTCTGCGGGCCGTCGGCGCGGATCGGCTGGCCCCTGCCCTGCCTGAGCTTCAGCGCCTGGATGATGCCGGGGCCGAAGAGGAAGACGAAGAGCAGCGCGGTCATCGTCGCCGCGCCGGTCCTGAACGTGATGTAGCGGAAGACGTTGAAGACCGGAATCTCGCCGCCGAGTTGGCTGAGATAGGTCAGCATCTGGCGCACCCGCTCAACCGCGCCGACGTCATTCCGCCTCCCCCGCAAAATAGCGTTTGACGGCCTCGACGACCGGACCGAGCCGGGAGCCGAGCGAGGCCTTCATCATGACCACGTCCCCCGGTCCGACCGTCTCCAGAAGAATCGGCTCAAGATCTGCAGCTTTCTCGGAATAGGCCCCTCGGCGCTGATCCGGCAAGTCCTGCCAAAGGTCGGCCATCAGCGGCCCGGCGAGAAAGACGAGGTCGGCGTGCGATTCCGCCACCGCCGGGGCGAGCGCGCGATGCAGCGGCGCTGCCGCCTGACCAAGCTCCAGCATGTCGCCGAGGACGGCGATCCGGCGCCCGCGTCCTTCCGGGCTGGTCTGGCCGAGAAGCGCCAAAGCCGCGCGCATCGAAGCGGGGTTGGCGTTGTAGCTCTCGTCGATCAGCGTGAAGGAGCCGGAGGGATGGGAGAGGCGGAGCCGCTGTCCGCGGCCCTTCGGCGCGCGGAATTCGGCAAGCGCCAGGACCACGCGCGCAAGGTCGGCGCCGATCGCGTGGCAGGCGGCGAGCACGGCGAGCGAGTTCTGTACGAGATGGCGGCCGGGCGCGCCGAGCCGATAGGCGACCGGCGAACCGCCAATCTCGACGCTGACGGCGGAGCCGTCCTCCTTGAGCGCGACTCGTTCGAGCCGCACATCGGCGGAGGGGTGCTCGCCGAAGGAAAGAATTTGCGCGCCCTGCGCCCACGCATGCTCGGCGAGGAGTTCGAACCACTGGTTGTCGCGGTTCAGGACTGCGGTACCGCCGGGCTCGAGGCCCTCGAAAATCTCCGCCTTCGCCTCGGCGATCCCCGCTTCGCTCTTGAAGTATTCGAGGTGCACGGGACCGACCGCGGTGACGATCGCAACATGCGGCCTGACGAGCTTGGTCAGCGGGCGAATCTCGCCGGCGTGGTTCATGCCGATCTCGAAGACGCCGTAGCGTGTCGCCTCCGGCATGCGGGCGAGCGTCAAGGGAACGCCCCACTGGTTGTTGAACGAGCCGACCGGCGAATGCGTGGGGCCAAGTGTGGAAAGCGCGATCCGGAGCATCTCCGTGGTGCCGGTCTTGCCGACCGAGCCGGTCACCGCAACGACCGACCCGTGCATTCGGTAGCGCGCGGCTGTGCCGATCCGTTGCAAGGCCGCGAGCGGATCGTCGGGAACGACAAGGAGCGGCGCGAGATGCATTTGCGCCCGCTCCTCCGCAACGATGGCAAGCGCCGCCCCGGAGTTGAGCGCGGCTTCCACGAAATCATGCCCGTCGCGATTCTCGCCGCGGATCGCGACGAACGCCTCGTTCGGCCCGATGGTGCGCGTGTCGATCGATACGCCGGTGATCTCCGGCGGAGCGCCGCCGTGCAGCCAGCCGCCGGAGGCAGCGACGAAATCCGCGGTCGTCCAGAGCGCGCTCACGCTCGGGCTCCCGCTGCTCGGAGTGCCTTCTTCGCCTCCTCCTGGTCGGAGAAAGGAAGCACCTTGTCGCCGACCGTCTGCCCCGTCTCATGACCTTTGCCGGCGATGAGCAGAATGTCGCCCTCGCCAAGGGTTAAGACGGCGGCGCGGATCGCTGTCCCACGGTCGCCGATCTCCTCGGCCTTGGGCGCGCCGCCGATGACCGCCTTGCGGATCGCCGCCGCATCCTCGTTGCGCGGATTGTCGTCGGTGACGATGAGGCGATCGGCGACGGCAGCGGCCGCCTCTCCCATCAGCGGGCGCTTGCCCGGATCGCGGTTGCCGCCGGCGCCGAAGACGACCACGAGGTTGCGCGCCGCGTGCCGACGGAGCGCCTTCAGCGCGTTGGCGAGCGCATCAGGCGTGTGGGCATAATCGACGAAGACCTGCGCGCCCGAGGGATGCACGCCGACGAGTTCGAGGCGTCCGCTCGCGCCCTTCAATTCGCCGAGGCTCAGGAGCGCTTTCGTTGCCTCGACGCCGGTGGCGATCGCGAGCGCCGCAGCGACGAGCGCATTCGATATCTGGAACTCGCCGACGAGCGGCAGCGGCACGTAGTGTTTCTCGCCGAACGCCTCGACCAGCAATCGCGATCCGTCGTGCATGCGTGTGGCGGAGATGAGCCGCAGCGTCTCGCCTTTGCGCCCAACGCTGAAATAGTCGAGCTCGCGCGCCCGGGCGATCTTCTGCACGCGCTCCGCCTCGCTCTGGTCGGCGTCGGCGACCGCCGCCGAGCCCTTCGGCAGAAGCGTGTCGAACAGCCGGAGCTTGGCATTCAGATAGGCTACCAGCGACGGATGGTAGTCGAGATGATCGCGCGACAGGTTGGTGAAGGCGCCGGCGGATAGCCGCACACCGTCGAGCCGGCGCTGCTCGAGGCCATGGCTTGACGCCTCCACGGCAAGATGCGTCACGTCGGCGCCGGCGAGATCGGCAAGGATCTCGTGCAGCTTGACAGGATCGGGCGTGGTCAGGTTGCCGGCGACGACTTTATGCGGCGCGACGAGGCCGATCGTTCCAAGGCTCGCCGCTTTGTGGCCGGCCATCGCCCAAATCTGCCTGAGGAAGACGGTGACGGAGGTCTTGCCGTTGGTGCCGGTGACGGCGGCAACCGTGCGCGGCTGACGCGCGAAATACCGCGACGACATCAGCGCCAGCGTGCGGCGCGGATCGTCGACGCGAATAAGCGGAACCGAGTAGCTGCCTTCCAGCTTCTGCCTGCCGACCAACACGGCGGCGGCACCGGCTTCGATCGCAGCGGGCACAAACTGAGCGCCGTCCGCCTTGGTGCCGGGGAGCGCGGCGAAGAGCATGCCAGGCCCGACCGATCGGCTGTCGGACGTCAGACCCTGAATCCAGACATTCCCGTCTTCGTCCGAGATTTGGACGTCATTTGAAAGAAGCGACGCCAACCGGCGCGGGCCATAGCGCCTTTCCTCGCTCAATACCGATTCCTCACTGCGCGAAGGCGAGCGCCATCGCCGGATCGTCTTCCGGATCGAACGATTTCGGTTCGACGCCGAGCATCGGCGCGATGCGGCGGATAATATTGCCGACGGTCGGCGCCGCGTTCGTCCCAGCGGTGGCGCCCATTCCCGGTTTTTCCGGCTTCGGCTCGTCGAGCACGACGAGCACCAGATATTTCGGCGCGTCCATCGGAAACGCCGCGAGAAACGCGTTCCGCCGCTTGTTTGTCGAATAGCGGCCGTTCTCGACCTTCTCCGCCGTCCCGGTCTTGCCGCCAACGCTATAGCCCGGCACGTTCGCCTGCCGGCCGGAGCCCTTCAGCACATTCAGGCGGAAGAGATACCGAAGCAGCTGGCTCGTCTCCGGCTTGAGGATAGGACGCGCGATCTGCGCGGCCTCCTCGGCCGAGCGCGGCATGAAAGTCGGCGTGATGTAGTAGCCGCCGTTGACGAGCGCCGCGCCCGCCACCGCCGTCTGCATCGGGGAGACGGATATCCCGTGTCCAAAAGCCATGGTTACCCGTGTGACCGTCGGCCAAGGCATTTTTGGGACGATCGGGGCACCCGCTTCCGGCAGCTCGGTGTGCAGCGTGTCGAGCAGCCCGAAACGCTTCAGATAGTCGTACTGGCCCTCCAGGCCGGTGGCGAGCGCCATGCGCGCAGCGCCGACATTCGATGAGTAGATGAAGATTTCCGGCACGGTCAGCCAGCGGTGCTTGGCGTGGAAGTCGTCGATGGTGAAGCCGCCGACGGTCAGGCCGTGCGTGGCGTCGAAGGAATCGGTGATCTTCACGGCGCCGGAATCGAGCGCCATTGCGGTGGTGAAGCCCTTGAAGGTCGAGCCCATCTCGTAGACGCCGACGATCGCGCGGTTCATCTTGTCTTTGTCGAGCGCGTCGTCGCGGTTGTTGGCGTCGAAATCCGGCACGGAGCTCATTCCGAGCACTTCGCCGGTGGTGACGTCGAGCACGATGCCGATCGCGGCGATCGCGCTGTAGCGTCCCATCGCTTGGAGCAGCTCGTCGCGCACGACGTGCTGTACGCGAAGATCGAGCGACAGCTTGACCGGTTCGAGATTGTTGTTGGCGCCGAAGCCGGCGGCATGGATGTCGTTCAGGAAGGACTCGTCGATATGCTTCTCGATTCCCGCGATCCCCTGATTGTCGATGTTGACGGTGCCGAGCACGTGCGCGGCGGCGGGGCCGCCGGGATAGAAGCGCCGGTTCTCCACGCGGAAGCCGATACCGGGAATGCCGAGCTTGTGGATCGCCTCCTGCTGGCGCGGCGTGATCTCGCGCTTGATGTAGGCGAACTTGGAATTGCTCGCGAGCTCCTGTCTGAGACGTGTGCGGTCGAGGTCGGGGAGCACCGAGACCAGAAGCTCAGTCGCCTCGTCGGGATCGATGACGTAGCGCGGCTCGGCGTAGAGCGACGCGGTGCGGATGTCGGTGGCGAGCGTCTCGCCGTTGCGGTCGACGATGTCGGGGCGCGCCTGCGACGCGGTGCGTGCGAAGCTCGCCCCGTCCTCCGTCACGTCCTTGCCGCCGACGCCGAGAAGCACGAGCTTCGCGGCAAGCGCAGTATAGAGCAGGCCGAAGGCAAGCATCGCGAGCACGACGCGCAGCCGGCCGCGGCGCTCCGGGTCGCGAGCCGGCGGGGCGGCGGCGCGCTGGTGGCGCCAGGTCGAAGCGCCCGTCGCGCTCATCTCAGCACGTCCGTCGGCATTTCGAGGATCGCAGAAAGCGCCGCCTCATCGTCCGGCGCGGGGCCGGTCGGCCGCATCGGGAGGTTCTCGATGCGAGTGATCTGCTTCGGATCGAGCGGCTCAAGCTTCAGGATATCGTTGTGGCGCTCGACCAGCGCCTGCACGCGCGCCGGCTGGATGAGCATGCTCCACTCCGCCGCTAGCAGCGACTGCGTCTCCTTCTCCTGGTCGAGATCGCGCTGCAGCTGAGCGGCACGCTCCGCGACCGCTTCGGCGCGGTACTTCACCTGAAACACGAAGACGGCCGAGCCGGCGGCGGCAACGACGCAGACGATCTGTAGCCAGCGGATCATTGGTATGCCTCCGGTCCGGCGACGCCGACGAGCCGCGGCACGCCGACCGCCTCGAAATCGAGTGCGCGGGCGGGTGTGCCGGTGCGCACCGCTGCGCGAAGCCGCGCCGAGCGCGCGCGTGGATTGGCTTCGACCTCCGCCGGCGCGGGCTCGACGGCGCCGCGCGTGGCCAGCCGGAAGGTCGGGGGCTCGGTTTTCGCCAGCGGCAGATGCCGCGAGCCGTGCGCCTCGCGCGCGCGCTCCTGCAGGAAGCGCTTCACGATGCGGTCTTCGAGCGAATGGAACGCGACGACGACGAGCCGGCCGCCTTCGCGCAATACCGCCTCCGCGGCGGCGAGCGCCTCGGCCAGCTCTTCAAGCTCGCGGTTGATGAAGATGCGAAGCGCCTGGAAGGTGCGGGTCGCAGGATGGATGCGCGAGGCGCCCGCCGGACCGGCCGCCGCCGCAACGATCTCCGCGAGCCGTCCGGTGTGCGTGATCGGCTCTTCCGCACGCGCCTTCTCGATGGCACGGGCGATCCGCCCTGCCTTCCGCTCCTCGCCGTAGACGCGGATGATGGCGGCGAGTTCCTTCGCCGGGGCGCTGTTCACAACGGAAGCCGCGTCGGCGCCACCCGGCCCCATGCGCATGTCGAGCGGCCCGTCGTGGCGGAAGGAGAAGCCGCGCGCCGCATCGTCGAGCTGCATCGACGAGACGCCGACATCGAGGACGACCCCGTCGACGGGGAAGAAGCCGGCGGCGCGCGCATGCGCGTCGAGATCGGAGAAACGGCCTTCGACGAGGATCAGCCGGCCGCCGAACTCCGCCACCATCGTCGCGCCGGCTTCGATTGCGGCGCGGTCGCGGTCGAGCGCAAGCACGGTGCCGCCACGCTCCAGGATGGCACGCGAGTAGCCGCCGGCGCCGAACGTGCCGTCGATGTAGCGGCCGCCTTCGACGACTTCGAGATGCTGAAGCATCTCGGGCAGGAGGACCGGAATGTGGCGAGCCGGTCCGCCAGCAGCCTCGTTCGCGCTGCGGCCCGCGATCATGCCGGGTCTCCCCTGCCCGAAGCCGGGGAATTCTGTTTGCCGAGCCCGCGCGTAACCGAACGCAGATGCGCGCGCGTCTCGCGCTGGCGCACAGCGAAGCGCTCGGGCTCCCAGATCTGGAACTTGTAGCCCTGGCCGACGAAGACCGCCGTCTCGGCGATCCCCGCATAGGCGCGGAACTCTTCCGGAAGCACGACGCGGCCGTCCGGGTCGATCTTCAGGACGCGGCTCTCGCCATAGAAGGCCGTCGCCAGGCTCTCGTGGTCCTCCGAGAAGGTCTCGAAGACGCCGAGACGATCGGCAATCGCCTGCTTGAGCTTGGCCCCGCCGCCGTCGATCGCCGGCCGGTCGAGCGCGGGGTAGCAGTAGAGGCCGTCCTCGCCCTCGCGCGCCAGCACTGCTCGGAAGGGGGCCGGAACCGAAACCCGACCCTTCTGGTCGAGCCGGTTCACGAATGTGGCCACAAAACCGTCCATCGCCCCTCGTTCCCGCGGTTTCCGGCAGCGTCTCCGCACGCGGATGGCGCCACCGGCTCAAGCCTCGTTCCCGCGCGGATTTCCGCCGTTTTCGGCGGCTTACCGAGCAGACGCGACCGGGCTCATCGGCCGGGACAATATGGAGTATCATGGGATTTTATGGGTGGTCAATGGAACATAGCGGCAGGCCGGTGCGCGGGCGCGCGAAGCGAAAAAGGTGGAGCGCATCCGGAGAGAGTGGGCGAACAGGGTAAACGCAGCGTAAGCGCAGCCGCCTAAATCCAACCGCAGGCGACAAATTTCCCGCTGCGGCCCCGACCCTTTCCACTCTCGGCCGACGCAGCTAGGGAAGTCGCATGGGCATTTTCTCGCGCATTGCGGCGACGATGGCGGGCGGCGCCGGCCGGGTCGGCGCAGCGATCTCGGGATTGCGCACCGTGCTCGCCGGCGTGACCAATGCAGAGCTCCGGCGTGAGGTGACTTTCGCCATCGCCATGATCGCGCTGTCCGCCAAAATGGCGAAGGCCGACGGCGTGGTCAGCCGCTCGGAGGTCGACGCTTTTTGCCGCATCTTCGAAATCCCGCCCGGCGAAGAACGGAACGTCAGCCGCGTCTACAACCTCGCCAAGCGCGACGTCGCCGGCTTCGACGCCTATGCGCGCGACGTGGCGCAGCGATTTGCCGACGATCCCGCGGCGCTCGAAGCGGTGCTCGACGGGCTCTTCGACATCGCGCGCGCCGACGGAGCGCTGCACGAGCGCGAGCTCGCCTATTTGGAGGAGGTCGCGCACATCTTCGGCTTCGACGATCGCACCTTCGCAACGATCCGTGCACGCCACGCCGTCGACGAAGGTGCCGACCCTTATGTCGTCCTCGGCGCCGACCGGTCGTGGGACGATCAGCAGCTGCGCCGCCACTATCGACAACTCGTCTCTGAGAACCACCCGGACCGACTGATGGCGCACGGCGTGCCGCCGGAATTCGCGCGGATCGCAAACGACCGGCTCGCCGCGATCAACGCCGCCTGGGATCAGATCGAGCGCAGGCGGAAGAGCGCATGATCCTTCGAGGTTTTTTCACCCCTCACGGTGAGGTGCGAGCCCTCGGGTCCGGCCTTTGGCCGGACCAAGGACAGGCTGCGCGAGCCTCGAACCACGGGGTGAAAAGGCACCTCAGGATGAGGGCGGAACGGGAATCATGAGCGCCCTTAAGATCGAAGCGCGACCCTCCCCCAATCGCGGCGAGCGGCGAGAGGGACCGATCGACATCCTGCTCCTCCACTACACGGGCATGCCGGACGACGAGCAGGCGCTTCGCTGGCTTTGCGATCCGAAGAGCCAGGTCTCGTCGCACTACTTCGTGCATCAGGACGGGCGGGTGCTCTCGCTCGTGCCGGAGGCACGGCGTGCGTGGCACGCGGGCGAAGCGCGCTGGGGCACGTCGAGCGACATCAATTCGCGCTCGATCGGAATCGAGATTGCGAACGCCGGGCATCCGGCGGGCCTGCCGGATTTTCCGACCACGCAGATCGAATCCCTGATCGCACTCTGCCGCGCGATCCTATCGCGCCACGAAATTCCTCCGCACCGCGTGCTCGCGCATTCCGATGTTTCTCCGGGCCGAAAATTCGATCCGGGCGAGCGATTTCCGTGGGACACGCTCGCGGCCGCGGGCGTCGGGCACTTCGTCGCGCCGGTCGCGATCGGCGACGGGCGCTTCTTCCAGCGTGGCGACGAAGGCGCGCCGATCGAGGCGCTTCAGGCGATGCTCGCACTCTATGGCTACGGGATCGAAATGAGCGGTGCCTTCGACCAGCGCACCGAGGACGTCGTCGCCGCCTTTCAGCGCCACTTCCGTCCCGCGCGCGTGGACGGCGTCGCCGACCGTTCCACAATCGAGACGCTGAAGAAGTTGCTCGACGCGCTGCCGTAAGGCACGCGTCATATGAGAGAAGCGCCAGCCGGCCTGTAAGCCGGGTTCTGTAAGGCCGCTGAGCAAGCTCAACGACGCGACGGCCATTCATCTGGAGCGGCGGTTACCCGACGCTTCGCGCGACCGACCCGGATAGCTGGCCTGGATGAGGCTGAGCCGAAGCTCACGCTATCCCTTCTTGGTCTTGCTCCCGGTGGGGTTTGCCGTGCCGTCCCCGTCGCCGGGTCCGCGGTGGGCTCTTACCCCACCCTTTCACCCTTCCCCGCCTTCATCTTTTCCGCGCGAGGCGGCCCTTTAGGGGCCTTCCCGCGATCACGAAGGCGGGCGGTTTGCTTTCTGTGGCACTTTCCCTGGGGTCGCCCCCGCCGGGCGTTACCCGGCACCGTCCATCCATGGAGCCCGGACTTTCCTCCCCGTCTTGCGACGAGGCGGCCGTCCGGCCGGCTGGCGGGAAAGAGGTGGCATTGCCGGTGTTGAAAATCAACTAACGCCGAGTGCGCCGTCAGCCGCCGTAGCGCTCGGTACGGATGATCTCGGCTTTGACGCCGACCGCTATCGCTGCGCCCGCTGCCGCTTCGACAAACGGATTTGAGCCGCAGACGAAGACGCGGCGCGGCGGCGCGGGAAGCTTCGCAACAAGCTCGCCAACCATCGCCGCATCGACCCTTCGCGAGTAGTCGCCGTTGCGGAACGCCTTCTCGCGCGTCAGCGCGAATGCAAGCACGAAGTCGTCGCGCTTCTCGGCAAGCGCGAGAAGCTCGTCGCGATAGAGAAGCTCCTCCGACGTGCGTCCGGAAAGAAGAAGGAGCATCGGCGTCGTGGATGCGCGCGCAGCGCGATGACGGATCATCGCCATCAACGGAACGAGCCCGGAACCGCCGCCGATGAGAAGGATCGGGCCGCCGTCATCGACCGACCAGACGAAATGCCCGCCGATCGGCCCACGCAGCTCGATCCCGTCGCCGACTTCCGCGACGTCGTGGAAGAAGGGCGAGACCTCGCCATCGTCGAGCCGCTCGATGGCAAGCTCGAAGGTCGCGCCATCCTCCGGCGCCGAGGCGATCGAATAGGAGCGCTCAGCCTGATAGCCGTCGGGCGCCGTCAGCCGGACATCGACGTGCTGTCCGGCGCGAAAAGCGAACGGACGCGCGGGCGCGAAGAAGAAACTCTTGATGCGATGCGTCCGCGGAACGACGCGGACGATTTTCGCCTCTTGCCAGCGGATCGGCCCCTCGATCGCCAAGATCAGTCGCCGGTAAAGCGCTGCTCACGCCAGGGGTCGCCGTAGATGTGGTAGCCGCGCAGCTCCCAGAAGCCGGGCTCGTCGTTCTTGGTGAACTGTAGGCCGTTCACCCACTTCGCCGACTTCCAGAAATAAAGATGCGGCACGAGGAGCCGCGCCGGCCCGCCATGCTCGGGGTGGAGCGGCTTGCCCTCGTATTTCAGCGCAACCATCGCCTTGCCCTCGACGAGGTCTGCGACCGGCACGTTGGTGGAATAGCCGTCGAAGGAATGTGCGAGCGTGAACGCGGTCGGCGGCACGATGCCGGCCTCAGCGAAGATATCGTCGACGAGCACGCCCTCCCACGGCGTGTTGAACTTCGACCACTTCGTTACGCAGTGGATGTCGCGCGTCATCTTCGACTGCGGCAGTGCGTTGAACGCCGCCCAGTCCCACGTCATCACCGGCTTCGGGCCGTCCTTCAGCGTGAACGACCAGTCCTCGGTGCGAACGCGCGGCGTCGGCCCGGCCGAGAGCACGGGAAACTCCTGTTCGAGATACTGGCCGGGCGGCAGGCGCTCGGCGATTTCCGGCGGTCGCGCCCGGCCGGTGAAGCCACGAGTGACCATTCGGTCTTAACTCCTCAATGGATGGCGCTCGACGTGCCGCTCGGCCGCGAAGCCGGAACCAGATACACGTCCCGGCAGCGGCGATCCAGGCTCACGCGGCCTCAAGCCTTCACTTCGTCGGTATGAACCTTGAAGCCGGCGAGCGTGTTCGGGCCGAAGCTGGTGGTGATGGCGACATCGGTCGCGTCGCGTCCGCGCGCCATCAGGATGCGGCCGATGCGCGGATGGTTGTGACGCGCATCGAAGGTGTACCAGCGGCCGTCGAGGAAGGCCTCGAACCAGGCGGAGAAATCCATCGGCTCGGGATCCGGCGGCACGCCGATGTCGCCGAGATAGCCGGTGCAGTAGCGCGCCGGAATGTTCATGCAGCGGCAGAACGTGACGGCGAGATGCGCGAAGTCACGGCAGACGCCGGTTCGCTCATGGTTCGCGCCCCAGGCGGTCCGCTGCGGATTGGCTTTCATGTAGTCAAAGGTAATGCGCTCGTGGACGTAGTCGCAGATGGCCTGCACGCGCGCCCAACCCGGCGGGCTGTTGCCGAACAGCGACCAGGCGATCGCGGTTAGCGCGTCGGTCTCGCAGTAGCGGCTGCCGAGCAGGAAGACGATCGCCTCCTCCGGGAGGCTCTCGATCGGAAGTTGCTGCGCCTCGGGCGCCACGATATCCGGCGTGCCGGCGTCGCCGATCTGGAAGTCGGCGGCGATCTTGATGCGCCCGGCCGGCGCGGTGATGCGGGTGCAGATGTTGCCGAAGCCGTCCTCGTAATTGCTCGACGAGATATGAGGCTCGAAGCGGATGCGGTGCGGCGTGGAGAGATCTGGAAAGCGCGAGGGGTGGATGGAAAGCACGAGCAGCATAGGCGTCGGCTGCGGACACTCGTACTCGATCTCGTAGCCGGCGCGGATCTGCATGCATCTCCTTAAGCGCGAAGCACTTCGGCAAGTTCCGCCTCGCCGGCCTCCTCGAGCGCCACCTTTACCATGACTTCCATACCGAGGTCGTCGGAAGGAAAGCCGGAATAGGAACCGTAGAGCGGCAACGCCTCGCTCGGCTCGCGCGCGACCGCGACGCGGATCAGCCCGTCATTGCCGAGAATGGCGTTGGTCGGGTCGATGTCGATCCAGCCGGCGCCGGGAAGATACACCTCGACCCAAGCATGCGTGGAGCCGCCGCCATGCACTTCGTGGCTGTCGCGATCCGGCACGTAGAGATAGCCGGAGACGAAGCGCGCCGGCAGCCCGAGCGCGCGGAGCGCCTCGATCATCAGCTCGGTGAAATCGCGGCAGGTGCCGGAGCCGCGGTGAAGCGTCTCGGCCGGGTTCTGGATGCCCTTCTCGTGCCGCCGCACATAAGTCAGCCCACGGTGGATGCCGTCGATCATCGCGGTCAGAAGCTCAAGCGTCGGCGTCGGCCCGCCCGCGCGCAAGAAGCTGCGTATCCAGGCGCCGAGCGCGCCTTCGGGATCGCGATGGCGCGGCGTCAGATAAGGCCAGAGGTCTTCGAGCTCGTCCGCCTCGAAGGTGATGGGAAGCTGAAGCGCACGATCCTCGATGTTGAAACCCATCGGATGCGAGCGCCAGAGCTCCACGCGGATGTTCGATTCGAACACCAGGGTGTCGTTCCGACCGGAAAACCGCGCGACGCCGACGCGGTTGCCGAGCGCATCGTCGGAGAAGCGCAGGCTCGCCGGCTCCGGCGTGATCTTGAGCGAAGAAGACAGCAGCCGCTGGTCATGCCCCTCGCGCGGCGAGAGCATCATGCGATGCTCGCCGAACGCCACCGGCTGGCGGTAGCGATAGGTGGTGACGTGACGGACGCTGTAGATCGGCATTCTCGTTTCAGCTCCGGCTCGGGTCAAAGGCCCAAAAGCCCTGAGCGCCGGCCGGCCGGCGCACACAAAGGCCTGTGACGACAGGCATTTTCGTTCGATTCGCTCCACGATCCTAGCGGAGCAAGAACCGCGCCAGAAGCGGCGGGAGATGGGGAAGAGCGGTTAGGGACGCAAGGGGCCAGACCGGGCGCGGGGGGCGCCGCGGCGCTCCCCTCCCCCTTGCGGGAGAGGGGCATCCTTCGGCTACGCCTTCTCAAACTCCATCGCTGCCGAGTTCATGCAATATCTCTTCCCCGTCGGGGGTGGCCCATCCGGGAACACATGGCCCAAGTGGCTGTCGCAGCGGGCGCAGCGGATCTCAGTCCGCGTCATGCCGTGCGAGCGGTCGACGATCTCGCGGATGTGGGCGTTGTCGAAGGGCTGATAGAAACTCGGCCAGCCCGTGCCGGACTCGAACTTCTCGCCGGAGCGGAAGAGCGGCAGGGCGCACAAGCGGCAGACGTAGTTCCCCTTCTCCTTGTTATCGAGCAGCACGCCGCAGAACGGCCGCTCGGTGCCATGATCCAAGAGAATATGGCGCTCCTCCGGCGTGAGCTTCTGCGCAAGCCGATCGATCTCCGCGGCCGGAAGCGGCGTGAGATCAAAGCCGGAGGCGGATGTCTTCACGTTCGAGTTCGCGGCTGTCTGGGACATCGGGCGTCTCCGGGGTCGAAGGGGGCGGCTCAAATATAGGGATTGCAGATGGCAGATGGCTACGTGAGTGCGGAAGGATCGCTGCGCACACGCCTCTCGCCCATCGGAAGAGGTGGCGCGCCCTCATCTACTTCTCGCTTCGCCGAACCCGCCTCCCGTCGGCGTCTTCACGATCACGGCTTCGCCCACTTCGAGCACCGTCTGGTCGGCGCCTTCAAGCTCTTCGAGGCGCCCGTCGTTGCGGCGGACGAAGGTCGCGCCGAGTTCTCCTGGCTCGCCGCCGAAGAGCCCATGCGGGTGCACTTTCCGGTGCGAGGAGAGAATCGCGCAATCCATCTTCTCGAGGAATTGCAGCGTGCGCAGCGTGCCCGAGCCGGCCGACCATTTGCCGTGGCCGCCGGAGCCCGCATCAAGTCCGGTGGACGGGCTCTTGTAACCTCCCCCTTGAGGGGAGGTCGAAGGCTGCGAAGCAGACTTCGGGAGGGGGGCGACTTCGCCCGCGCCGGGCCACTCGTCCGGCCCACGCCGAATATGAAAATCTTCGAGCAGCACCGGAAAGCGCATCTCCAAAACCTCCGGGTCGGTCAGGCGCGAGTTGGTCATGTGCGTGTGCACGCCGTCGGTGCCGTCGAAGCCTTCGCCGGAATTGAAAACACCCGCCGGCGAGCCGGAGCAGATCGTCTCGTAGTACTGATATTTGTCGTTGCCGAAGGTCAGGTTGTTCATCGAGCCCTGCGCCGAGGACAATGCGCCGAGCGCGCCGAAGAGCGCGTTCGTCACGTGCTGGCTGGTCTCGACGTTGCCGGCGACGACGGCGCGCGGATATTGCGGCGCAAGCATCGAGCCTTCGGGGATAACGATCTCGATCGGCTCGAGGCAGCCGGCGTTCATCGGGATGTTGCCCTCCACCATCACGCGGAAGGAATAGAGCACCGCCGCACGGGTCACCGGCGCCGGCGCGTTAAAATTGTTCGGCTTCGCTTCCGAAGTACCGGTGAAATCGACCTTCGCGGAGCGGCCTTCTTGTCGACCGTGATCTTGACCTTGATCACCGAGCCCTGGTCGGTCGGATATTCGAATTCGGAGTCCTTCAGGGTTTCGATGACGCGGCGGACCGACTCCGCCGCGTTGTCGCGTACGTGCTGCATGTAGGCCTGAACGACGTCGAGACCGAACTGCGCCACCATCTTCCTGATCTCCGCGACCCCCTTCTCGTTCGCGGCGATCTGTGCCTTCAGGTCAGCGATGTTCTGGGTCGGGTTGCGGGCCGGATAAGGATGCTCGGTCAGAAGCGCATGCAGCTCGCGTTCGCGGAAGCGCCCGCGATCGACGAGCTTGAAGTTGTCGATCAGCACGCCTTCCTCGTCGACCACCGTCGCCAGCGGCGTCATCGAGCCCGGCGCCGTGCCGCCGACATCGGCGTGGTGCCCGCGCGAGGCGACCCAGAAGAGGATTTCACGTCGGCTCCTCCCCTCATCCTGAGGTGCGGAGCGAAGCGGAGCCTCGAAGGCCGAGCGAGCGGCTCCGGGCCCCTCCTCGAACACCGGCGTCACCACCGTGATGTCAGGCAAATGCGTGCCGCCGTTATAAGGAGCGTTCAGCGCATAGACGTCGCCCGGTGCGATATCGGGATTGAGCCGCCGCACGATGTCGACGGAGCGGTCCATCGAGCCGAGATGCACCGGCATGTGCGGCGCATTCGCAACGAGCGCGCCGGTCGCGTCGAAAAGCGCACATGAAAAATCCAGCCGTTCTTTGATGTTCACCGAATAGGCCGTGTTCTGCAGCGTCACGCCCATCTGCTCGGCGATCGACATGAAGAGGTTGTTGAAGACCTCAAGCATCACCGGGTCGGCATCCGTGCCGACGGCGTGGGTGACGGCACGGGGGACGGCGCGGCGGAGCACGATGTGGTTCTTCGCGGTCACCGCCGCTGCCCAGCCGGGCTCGACCACGATCGTCTGATGCGGCTCCATGATCAGCGCCGGGCCGGCGATCCGGTTGCCGGGCGCGAGCGTGTCGCGTGGGTAAACTCCGGCCTCATGGCGTGCACCTTCGGAAAAGACTTTTGTTGTCTTCGTTGGCGTTGCATCGGCTTCCGTCAGCGGTGAATCCGGTTCGGAAATATCGGCGCCGCCGCCCTCGCCTTCGACCTCGACCGCCTCGGCAACGAGCGGCTTGCCGTCATAGATGAAGCCGAAACGCGCGCGGTGCTCCGCCTCGAAGCTGCCGCGCATTTCGGCGCACGGCGCGAAGGGCACCGGAAGCGCCATGTCCGTGCCGTCGTAGCGGACATGGACGCGCGCCGACATTGAAACGCCGGATCCGCTTAGGCCCTGTTGCTCAAGCTCCGCGCGAACGTCAGCTTCGAGCGCCGCGCGCGTTCGTTGTAGCTCCGGTTCCGATTCAGAAACGAGCGGTAACACCAACGCTCGGCTGCGATTTGCGCGGATGTCGGCGAGTCCCATCCCATAAGCGGAAAGCACGCCCGACAGCGGGTGGATGTGCACTATTTCCATGCCGAGCCGGTCGGCGATCATGCAGGCATGCTGTCCGCCGGCGCCGCCGAAGCAGGCAAGCGCGTAGCGCGTCACGTCGTAGCCGCGTGCGACGGAAATCTTCTTGATGGCGTTCGCCATGTTCTCGACCGCGACGGCGAGGAAGCCGTCGGCGACCTCCTCCGGCGTCTTGCCGACCTCCTTTGCGAGCGCGGCAAATTTCTCGCGCACGATTGCCGCGTCGAGCGGCTGCTTCTGCTTCGGGCCGAAGATCGCCGGAAAATGCTCCGGCATGAGCTTTCCGACCATGACGTTCGCATCGGTAACGGTGAGCGGCCCGCCGCGTCGATAAGAGGCGGGGCCGGGATCGGCGCCGGCGCTGTCGGGCCCGACCGAGAAGCGCCCCGCTTCATAGTGGAGAATCGAGCCGCCGCCCGCCGCGACGGTATGGATGCGCATCATCGGCGCGCGCATCCTGACGCCCGCCACCTCCGTCTCGAACGCGCGCTCTAGCTCGCCGGCATAGTGCGAGACGTCGGTCGACGTGCCGCCCATGTCGAAGCCGATGACGCGCTCGAAGCCGGCCATCTTCGCCGTCTCGACCGCGCCGACGACACCGCCGGCAGGTCCCGAGAGGATCGCGTCCTTGCCCTGGAAAAGATGCGCGGCAGTCAGCCCCCCCGACGACATCATGAACATGAGCCGCGCGCTATCCGGTGCGTGCTTCGCGGCTCGCCGGGCGAGGCTCGAAGGATCGGCCGCCACACCCAAGTCGGCGGCGACCTGGTCCACGTAGCGGCGCAGGATCGGAGTCAAATACGCGTCGACCACGGTCGTATCGCCGCGCCCAACGAGCTTTACGAGCGGCGATACTTCGTGGCTGACGGAGACCTGCGGAAAGCCTAATCGCCGCGCGATATTCGCAACGATGGCTTCGTGCGCCGGATATTTCCAGGCATGCATGAAGACGATCGCAAGCGAGCGATAACCGTCGGCGTAGAGAGCCGCGAGGATGTGGCGGACCGCGTCTTGGTCGGGCGCCGCCTCGACGGTGCCGTCGGCACGAACCCGCTCGTCGATCTCCTCCACGCGCCGGTAGAGCAGCTCGGGGAGCACGATCTTCTTGGCGAAGATGTCGGGGCGCGCCTGATAGCCGATCCTGAGCGCGTCGCGGAACCCGCGCGTGATGAGGAGCGCGGTGCGCTCCCCTTTCCGCTCAAGAAGCGCGTTGGTGGCGACGGTTGTCCCCATCTTCACCGCGCCGATCCGCGCGCTCGGGATCGCCGCACCCGGTGCGACCCCGAGCAGCCGACGGATCGCCTCGACAGCCGCGTCATCGTAGACGCCGGGATTCTCAGAAAGAAGCTTCGTCGCGGTGAGCCGGCCTTCCGGATCGCGCGCCACGACGTCGGTGAAGGTGCCGCCGCGATCGACCCAGAAATCCCACCGGCCCAAATCGTCCGCCGGCAAAGGATCAGCCCCCTTCCGCGGCGCTGATGAGCGGCGCCGACACGGTACGGGTTCCGACACGCGCGCGAAGACCGATCGCTACCACCACGACGACGGCGGTCGCGAAGACGATCATGCGGATGTCGACGGTCTCGCCGAGCACCAACGCTGCGATCGCCAGCGTCGCGAAGGGCTGCAGAAGCTGCAGCTGACCGATCCGCGCGACGCCGCCGATCGCGAGCGCGCTGTTCCACAGCCAGAAGCCGAGATACTGGCTGACGAAGGCGACGTATGCGAGACCGGCCCAGGATGCCCAAGGCACGTCGACGGCATTCTTGGGCCAAAGAACGATCGTCAGCGGCACTACGATGGGGAGGCTCAGCACAACCGCCCAGGAGATCACCTCCCAGCCGGGCATCCGCCGCGACAATGTTCCGGCGAAAGCGTAGCCGGTGCCGCAGACGCCGACCGCGACGATCAGGAGAAGGTCGGCGGGGGCCGGAACGAGGCCGCCGTCGCGGAGCGAGAATGCGACGACAAGCGCTGCTCCGAGGAGCGACATTACCCAGAAGAAGAGCGACGGACGCTCGCCGGCGACGAAGACCGCGGCGACGGCCGTCGCGATCGGCAGGAGGCCGAGGATCACGCCGCCATGCGCGGAAGGCAGCGCGGTCATGGCGACCGCCATCATGCCGGGAAACACCACGACAAGGCAGGCGGCGATGAGGGCAAGGATCGGCAGTTCGCGCCAGGGGATGGGGCGGCGCAGGACAAGGAGCACGCCTGCCGCGAGAAGCCCGGCGGCGGTGCCGCGCGCGGCCGTCACGAAGAAAGGATCGAGCGCGCCGACCGCAACCCGCGTCGCCGGCAGCGACGCGGCGAAGAGGACGACGGCGAGGAGCCCTAGAAGAAGGCCGAGGAGTGGGTGGTGCGGTTCGCGCATGGGTTGGGCGCCGATCGGGCGTGTGGCTATAACCGCTCATCCGCCGATCCGCCAGCGATCAAGGACGACGGCGCGGCGGAACCGAAACGATTAGCCGGCGTTTCGGGACTATCCCGCTCTGACCCGCTGTGGTTTGAAGTGCCGCCGGCTTGTTCTGCCAGGTCCTCTGCAAGGAGATGAATCCATGAAAGCAAAGCGTGCGAAGAACGCGAGTGACGCGAAGGCCCGGGCGACGGCGCCGCTCAAGACTCCGAACCGCCTCGGCGCGAACGCGACGGCCGACATAGCCGGCGCGCTGACCACCCTCCTTGCCGACATGTTCGCCCTCTACCTGAAGACCAAGAACTTCCACTGGCACGTCTCCGGCCCGCATTTCCGCAGCCTGCATCTCATGTTCGACGACCACGCGGCGCAGATCTTCGGCACGACCGACGCGATCGCCGAGCGGGCGCGGAAGGTCGGCGGCATGACGCTCCGGTCGATCGGCCATATCGCGAAGCTGCAGCGCGTCGCCGATAACGACGCCGCCTACGTCACGCCGATGGACATGCTTGCTGAGCTTCGCGATGACAACATGGAGCTCGTTGGGCGCTTGCGCGAGACGCATGAGCTCTGCGACGAGCACGGCGACGTGGCGACGACAAGCCTCATCGAGACCTGGATCGACGAAGCGGAAAACCGCATCTGGTTCCTGTTCGAATCGAGCCGCACGACCGGCGCCTAATCGATAGCCAGATGAAGCGATAGCGACCCAGGCCCGCCGCAGTACACGACTCTTCGGAGTCGGTATCCGGCTCCGAAGTCTTCACCCGGCGGAGCGACCCTCGTGGCCGCTCTTTCTACGCGACCTTCCGCTGCTCCGCGGCGACCGCGTCGATCAGTTCATAGATGCGCTGCTTCGAGAGCGGATCGGGCACACGGTCGAAATCCGCGGCGTGCGGCTCGATCTCTCGCCAGATCTCGGCAAGCGCACGACATGCGCGGCGTATTTCAGGGTCCTCGGCCCGCTCTGCGAGCTTTGCGTAACGGGCCGCGCGCGACAGGCAACGCGATGCATTTGTCACCGATGCCTCCTCCTGGCTCGCGTCCCCCACACCGCACTCTCCCGAAAGACCGCGTCGAAACGACAACAGAGCGATGGCAATCGCGTGAGAAGGTTGCGGCCCAATCTGGGCGGCGCTTTTCATTTACTGTTCGCCTGGCACCTCGATCCGCACGATCTCCGCTTCTCCCTGTCCGGCCTTCACTGTGTCGCCGACGGATTTGCCAAGGAGCGCGCGAGCGAGCGGCGACACATAAGAGAGCGTACCTGAGGCGGGATCGGCCTCGTCCTCTCCTACGATGGTGAACGTTTGCTTGCGGGCAGCGCCTCCCGCGGGCGCATCGCGCTCGATCGTGACACGCGAACCGAAATGCACCGCTTCTGTGTCGGGTGGCGGAGGCTGCGGCTCGGCGTTCGCGCGACGGGCGCTCCAATAGCGTATCTCGCGCGAGGCGGCGGCGATCGCGGCGCGGTCCTCAGCAATAATTGCATTGGCAAGTGCGGCGCGATGGCGTTCCAGTTCAGCGTCGATCAACGCGAGTCCGCGCCGCGTGACAAAATTCGGGTGCGGGCTTAGCGGACGGTCCGGGAGGTCGGGGACCTCGTCGGTCTCCTTGACGAAGGCGCGGCTCATTTCGAGGAATGTAGAGCGGAACGCAGGAAATGCAGAATCTTCAGGCCCTCGTGATCCTCGCCGCACGGCTGCTCCTCGCCCTCATTTTCGTGGTCGACGGCTGGCAGATGCTCGCGAACTATTCCGGCACGGCCGCGTACATGGAATCCTACGGCGTGCCGGGCGTCCTCCTCCCCCTCGTCATCCTGACGGAGCTCGGCGGGGGGCTGTTGGTCGCGTTCGGCCTCTTCGCACGCTATGCTGGGTTCGCGCTGGCAGGCTTTTCGATCCTTACTGCCCTCTTCTTTCACCGGAACATCGGCGATCCTGACCAAGTCATTCATTTCATGAAGGATCTCGCGATCGCGGGCGGATTCCTGTTGCTGACGGCCTTTGGCTCCGGCCCGTGGTCGCTCGACGCTTGGCGAAAAGGGCGCGGTTCTTTACCCTGAGTGCGTGCGGCGTATCCATTTTTTGCGACTTCGAGGGGGCCCCCATGATCCGCGGTGCAGCTTTTGGCGCGCTGCTCCTGGCGCTGCCTTCCGCCCTCATTGCCGGCGGATGCCAGACGGTCGACTATTCAACACCCGTAGCGGCGGCGCCGCCCGGCGCCGGCCCCTCCGCAGTAGACGGCACCTGGACTTCCACCGACGGTGTCTTCGTGGCGACCTTCGCGAGCGGCACCTTTACCTCGCGTTTCACCCAGACGAACGAGGTCCTGGCGCAGGGCACCTACTCGGTCGCCGGCGACGTGGTGAACCTCCAGTGGATTTCGGTGGCGACGCAACAGCAACGCTCCGCAATCTGCGGGCTGTCCACGCCCGACACGCTCACCTGCAACCAGTCGGGCGGCGGAACCTTCGACTTGAAGCGTGCTGCCTGAGTCGAGCGGGTCCTGCTCCTTACGGCCGGACGACCGGCCGCCTGACAATTGCGTAGAGTTAGAGAAGGAACCGATATGGCGAAGCGAGTAGTCGGCTTCATCGGCCTCGGCCTGATGGGTCGCGGCATGGCGAAGAACATTCTCAACAAAGGGAACGATCTTCTGGTGATGCCGCACAAAAACCGTGCTCCGGTCGACGAGCTCGTTGGCCTTGGCGCGCGCGAGGTGAAGTCGCCGCGCGAAATGGCGGGAGCCGCCGATCTGATCGTGATCTGCGTCACCGGCAGCCCCGAGGTGGAGGGCGTGGTGCGTGGCAAGGACGGCATTCTCGCTGGCGCCAAGCCGGGCCTCATCGTGATTGATTCTTCCACCGCCGACCCGGTTTCGACCGCGGCGCTTGCGGAGGAACTGAAGGCCGTCGGCGCGGCGCTCGTCGACGCCCCCCTTTCGCGAACCCCGAAAGAGGCGGAGGCCGGAACGCTCGACGTCATGGTCGGCGCAGCGGACGATATCTTCGCCAAGGCGAAGCCGGTCATCGAGTGCTTTGCCGGAAAGATCGTGCATGTCGGCCCGGTCGGCGCCGGCCACACGATGAAGCTCATCAACAACTTCGTCTCGATCAGCTATGCCGCGATTTATTCGGAGGCGCTCGCGCTCGGCGCGCGCACCGGCATCTCGCCCAAGCAGTTCCACGCCGTCATCGGCGGCGGGAGGATGAGCTGTGGGTTCTACGACACGTTCATGAAATACGTCGTGGAGCGCGACCGGGACGCCCACAAATTCACGATCAGAAACGCGCATAAGGATTTGCGCTATCTCATGAACCTCGCCAACGCCGCGGGCTCGGCGAACGTCGTCGCGCCGGTTGTGAAGGGCTACCTCGCAAGCGCCGAGGCTATGGGCAAAGGCGGCGACTACTTGCCGATGCTCTCCGACCATGTCGCCAGCCTGAACGGGGTCAGCCTCGGGAAGTGACGCGATCTGTGCCGCTTTGGCACGCGCCTGTTAAGAACCGCGACGGCGAGGCTGGCCGATTGAGCGCCGCCGCAGGTCATGTTTGTGGCGCGTGGCGGCGAAGGCACCACATCGTGTGAGAACAGGCCCTGAATATCCACAGGCTCTCCGATTCGTCGCCGCTTCGTTCATGCCCCGGTCGAATCTTGAACAGCTGACGCCGGCAAGGCCGTCGCAAGTTAAGGGCTTCGAAACGAACGCGCCCTCTTCGCACGAGCGCCAATCGTCTCTCGCGCCGAGTTCGGACGCGAAATCAGGGTGTTGCCGCATTGGCACAGGTCTTGAAAATGGATTCGATGCGGCGGTGACGGGCGGGACTCTACAATTCGGTTGATGTAGAAAACTCCTCGACGCGACGCTCAATCTGAGCGCGCGGGGATTGAACCAGAATTTAACTTCGTCCGATCGGGGGGCGATCGGAGGGGCGGCCCGGGCCGCCCCTTCTTTTTTTCAGCTCCACCAATTCTGCAGCCGACCGCAGTTTTTCCTTGCGCTTTCAAGACGAAGCGCATAGATCGCGACTTGCCCAAATTCGCACGTGCCTGTGGTCGCCCAAGGGTTTGGACGGGCGGCTTAAAGCAACGACGGTGGCGGGCTTTTTTGGTCTCTGCCTGCCCTTCCAAAGGCCGGCGACACTGAAGAGGCACACACTCTCTTTGCCGGACGTGCGGATCGGGACCTTCCCCTTCCAAGCGATGGCTTACAGGTACGGACTCGTCCGTTCCCATGGAGCCGTTCGGCGCGAACCACCCGGCTTTTGCCGGTTGGGGGATCCAGGGGCTTCCGACCCGTTTCCATCGCGGGCGGCGGCCGGCGCAGGACTCCCGGGCTGCAACGCTTGGAAACGGGGATATCGCCCGATGATGACCGACCGCATCCGCTCGTTCCTAAACGAGCGACGACCCGAAGGCCCGTGCCTCGTGGTCGACCTCGAAGTCGTCCGCAAGAACTACGAAGCCTTCGCCCGCGTCATGCCGGACAGCCGCATTTTCTACGCAGTGAAGGCCAATCCGGCGCCGGAGCTCGCTCTCCCTCCTCGCCTCGCTCGGCTCCTCCTTCGACGCCGCCTCCGTTGCCGAAATCGAAATGGTGCTTCAGACCGGCGCGGGACCGGAGCGCATTTCCTACGGGAACACCATCAAGAAGGAGCGCGACATTCTCCGCGCGCATGAGCTCGGCGTGACCCTTTTCGCCGTCGACTGCGTCGAGGAGGTCGAGAAGATCGCGCGCGCAGCACCCGGCGCCAAGGTCTTCTGCCGGATTCTCACGGACGGCGCCGGCGCGGAATGGCCGCTCTCGCGCAAGTTCGGCTGCGTCATGCGCGAAGCAGTCGACGTCTTGGCGCACGCGGCGGCGCTCGGCCTCGTGCCGCACGGCGTCTCTTTCCACGTCGGCTCGCAGCAAACCGACCTCAAGGCGTGGAACCGCGCGCTCCGCGACGCGGCGCAAGTCTTCCGCGCGGCGTCTGAGCGCGGCATGCAGCTTCAGATGCTAAACCTCGGCGGCGGCTTCCCGACCCGGTATCTGAAGGACGTGCCCGCGGCCGACGACTATGGCCGCGCAATCTTCCGCGGGCTCCGTCGACATTTCGGCAACCGCATCCCGGAGACGATCATCGAGCCCGGCCGCGGCATGGTCGGCGATGCCGGCGTTCTGAAGGCCGAGGTCGTGCTCATCTCCAAGAAGTCGCGTGAAGACAAGGTACGCTGGGTCTATCTCGACGTCGGCAAGTTCGGCGGCCTGGCGGAGACCATGGATGAATCGATCCGCTATCCGATCAAGACGCCCCACGATCACGACGCGATGGGTCCCTGCGTCGTCGCCGGGCCGACCTGCGATTCCATGGACGTGCTCTACGAGAAGATCCCCTACGACCTGCCGCTCTCGCTGACGATCGGCGACGAGGTTCTGATCGAAGGGACAGGCGCTTACACGACGACCTATTCGTCGGTCGCTTTCAACGGGTTTGCGCCGCTCGCCTCGTATGTAATCTGAGAACGGAGAGGCTCGGCGCCACGGCCCGCTTCGCGACCAAGCGCAAGCGGCCCGACTAGCCGCCGAGCCGCTTCATGCGGATCGTGACGTCGTTCTCGCCTGCCTTCATCTCAAGCGCCGCGTCGTCGAAGCGCGGAACGAGTTCTTCCCCGGCGGTGCCCGACAGCGCGTACGGCTCGCGCGGCACACCGAGAAACTTGTCGAACACGCCGTTGCCGTTCACATCATGGTATCCGGCGACCGCGTAGACGCCGGGCGGAATGTCCTTGAACGCTATCCGCGTCGATCCAGCCGAGGCTGGAGCGCTCTTTTGGTAAGGGCAGCCCTCGACCGAAAGCGACGTGGTGCACAGCGCCACCCAGACCGTACCGCTGTCCGATTCCACATTCTCCACTGTCACCTGGATTGTCGCTGTGGTGGGAGCCGGCGGCTCGGAGGGCGCGGGCTGCGATTCACCACCCTGCGGCTCCGAGGGCGCTGCAGGCTCGGGAGGCGTCGGCGTCGTCTGCGGTAGGGCGCGCTCTGACGCCAGCGCCATCGCAATTGTGCCGGCCAGAATCGTGATTGGGACTGCAAGCTTCATCGGGAACGCTTCTGTTTCACGGCGAAAAAGGCCCGCGGCCCTACATCGATCTGATGGCGTATCCGAGGCAACGCCCGTAGCGCGCTGCTTGCTCCCGCCGCATCTGAGGCATATGGGTCAGTAAGATTGACTTATATGCCCTAATCAATGCGCCTCGAGCCCATTATCGCGTTCACGCTTTTCGCCATCGTGACGACCATCACGCCGGGCCCGAACAACGTCATGCTGACGGCGACCGGCGCGAATGTCGGGATTCGCCGGGGCTTGCCGCATCTTTTCGGGGTCGCCTTCGGCTTCGCCTTCATGCTTGCGCTCCTGACGGTTACGATCGGAACGGCGCTCACCGACAATCCGCGCGCGCTCTTCGTGCTCCGCGTCGCCGGAGTTGCCGTTCTTCTCTGGCTCTCCTGGAAGATCGCAACGGCGAGCCGCAGCAAGGCAGCGGCACGCGAACGGCCGATCGGCTTCTTCGACGCGGTATTCTTTCAGTGGGTCAATCCGAAGGCCTGGCTGATCTGCGCCGGCACCGTCAGCTTCATTCAGCCCGATGGGGCGCCGGCTTACGTGCAGGCAGCACTCTTCGGGCTAATCGAGATCATCGCCGGGACGCCCTGCATGCTGCTCTGGCTCGGCTTCGGCGCGGCGATGCAGCATCTCCTTCGCGGCGACCGCGCGCTTCGCGCATTCAACATCGCAATGGGCTTGCTGCTCGCCGCGACGGTGCCGTTGCTCTTCTAAGAGTCCGCCCCGGCACCGGCGAGTCCGATGCTATCGTGCGGCGAGGCTCCGCCCCGCTTGCGGCAACCCGGCTGAGAGAACCTTCGGGTCCTGCAAGAGATAATATTCGGCGACCGGCGTCGGGTCGGTGATCGTGACGCGGAACATCGCGCTCGCATCGGGGTCGACGTGGCCGTCCAGGAACTCGATCCGGTCGTAGGGCTCGAACAGTCGCTCGTTCTTGGCGAAGGCATCGGAGGCGACGTCAGAGGGCGCCGCCGCGAATTGCTTGAACGAGAGCCCGTCGCCGTAATCGCTCGGCTTGTGGAGCACTTCTTGCAGCTCAAACTCGAAGCCGGCCCACACGCGTTTCGAACGATTGACGACATGCTTCACGAGCGTGAGCTCGGATTGGCCGATGCCACCCTTGTTGCGGAAGAGGTCGTGGTTACGGATGACGAGCGTAATCGGCGCAACGTCGACCAGCTCTTCGGTAACGATCGCCGGATCGTCGGTGGTGCCGGTGCCGGAGGCGGAGAGCAGACGGAAGCCGCCGAGCTCGTCGGAGAAAGAATAACCGCCGGCCGAAAACTCTGCAGCCGCAGCAGGCGCGGCAAGAAGCGCCGCCAACGCCAACGCCGCCGACTTTGTCGACGCAAGAAACCGATGGCCGGCGCGCGACGCCTTGGGCATGTCCCACCTTCAGGCCGAACCTGCCCGAGCGCCCTCTGTTGGACAAGCGGAACCGCCCAGCGACAAAAACGTGCGGCCTTAGGAAGCGCGCGGCTTATCCGGATATGGCGTGCCGTCGCGATGGAGATAAGCCGCACCGCGTGCCTCAAGGTCGATGTCGGGATAGTAGGCTATGTCGCCCGACCGCCGCGTGCCCACCTCGAGGAGCACGGCGTCGCGCTGCGTGCGGTTCTGGAAGTGATGGCCGTCGCTGTCGTTGGCCTTGAAGCCGGCGCTGTCGCCAGCCTTGAGAGTCTCTTCGCCGGCGTCGGTGACCAGAACTACCTCGCCCTCGACGACGAAGACGAGCTCGTCCTCTTCCGTGTGCCAGTGACGCTGGCTCGACCACGCGCCGGGCGGCAGCCTACAGAGATTGACGCCGAACTGGTCGAGCCCGGCGGCGTCGCCAAGCTTGGTGCGGACCCGTTTGCGGCACGGCGTATCGAACGGCGCCGGATAGAGTGTGCCGCGAACCGTCATTGCCTTCTCAAGGTCGATCTTCTTCATCATCCCCTTCCCTAGTCGGCCATGGTCTCGATCGCTGCAAAGCCTTCTGCGCCCTCGTCCTCGAACGGCGTCGTCACCTCGACGAAGGTGTCGGGGTAGAAACCGTTGAAACGCGTGCGCAGTCCGAGGCTGTAGGCGCCGATATGGCCGATCTCGATCCAGTCGCCGGTGTCGACGGTCTCCGGGAGCCAGAACGGCCGCGACAGGATGTCGACGGAATCGCACGTGGCGCCACACACGCGGAACGCCACGAGCTTGTTCGGATTGCCGCTCCGTCTGCGCCGCGCCGGATCGAGAATGAGGCGTGCGGGGAGCGTGATCTTGCCGGTCCAGGAATCGGAGAGCGAGCCCCAGATGCCATCATTGATGTAGAGCCGCCTTCCCTTCTTCAGAAGCACGCGCACGATGACGGAAAGCGAGCGCGCGACGATGACGCGGCCGGGCTCGGCGATCAGCGGCAAGTCGAAGAAGCCCCATTCTTCTATCGCCCCACGAATCTCGGTCATGAGCTCGGGCAGGCTCGGCAGTGCCGCCGCAGCGCGGCGCGGGTCGTGTCCGTAGGGTGCCGGGAACCCGCCGCCGATATCGAGCCCGGCGAGCGCCACGCCGGCGCGGTTCCGTACCCAGTCCGCCGAAGCGAGCGCCCGCTGATAGACGTCCGCATCCTCAATCTGACTGCCGACGTGAAAACAGAGTCCGACGCGAAAGCCGATTCTGTCGATGCGCTGCAGCAGTTCGACTGCGTGCGATGGCGCGGCGCCGAATTTTCGCGACAGCTCGTAGGCCGCAGCGCCCTTCGTTCTCATCCGCACGAACAACGTGATATCGGCGGGATCGAGATCGAGCGCGCGTACGATGCGCAGAAGCTTGGCGATTTCGTCTTCGTGGTCGAGCGCGAGCACGCGCACGCCGTAGCGCTCGAACGCCAGCCGAATATCGGACTGCGCCTTGACGGGATGCATGTAGAGCAGCTCCGCGTCGGGCGCGACGGCGCGCACCGCCGCGAACTCGCCGGGGCTAGCGACGTCGAACGTCTTGATGCCGGCTTCCGCCAGCGTCCGCAGCACGAACGATTCGCCGTTGGTCTTGACCGCGTAGGCGGTCTTGCCCGGAAAGGCGTCAACGAACATGCGCGCGTCGGCCGCAAGCACTTTCGGCCGAAAACAATAGACGGGGGAATCGGGACGCAAAGCGAGTGCTGCGCGCTGCCCGGATTGGAATGTATCGATAAGTTGGGCCTCCTTCTCGCATCCGGCCCACTGCAAAACCAACTCGGCCGATCGACGACTCGCACTAAAGATTGATAGAGCCTCGCAAAACGTGCGGACAAGGCTTGCCGACTTCAGCGTTCGCGATAACTTTCACCACCCCGTTCGACGCGGGGGCAATCTGCCTGGCCGCGACGGCGCTACATCACGAAGCAACCGCACGCCTTCAAAACAGGCGATCGCAAGGACTCGCAGATACCGATCGTCGCGGGAGCCTCAGCGACGACGACATCGCCAACGTCGCCACCTGTACTCGAGTCCGAAGTTGATCGTGGAGGCGCCGCAAGAGCCGCGAGTGCTGTCGCAGCGGTGCCGGCGTGCCGCAATCGTCGGAAAAACAACAAAAATCCGCAAATCGGCCGTCGACGAGCGGGCCTTCCTGAAGATTCCGGAAGTTGGCGCCAGATCAAACGGCTGTGGAGGGATTTCCGGCTGGTATTTCATGGTTAAGCAATTGGCAAAATTGGTTAAAACTAAAATCGAGCTTTAGCGGCGTCTGGACTCTTTCGCGGTGCACCACATATTTCCTGTTCTGATTGCGCCGTTTCGGCGTTAGTATGCGTCCATGGAAGCAGAGGGAGGCCACCCGATGACCTTCATAAAACCTCTGAACGTTGTCGCGGTCTGCGCGGCGTTTGTTTTTATCGGAGCGATCGTCTTCGGGGTCCTCTGAGCGCGCCGCCTCAGGCGGCGCAAGCGGCGGCGACCCCCGTCTCCAATTCCACCCCCAGCACGCGGCAGATCGCTTCGGTGAGTTCGGCGCGATTCAACGTGTAAATGTGAAGCGCCTCGACGCCGCGTGCGACGAGGTCGGAAATCTGTTCGCTCGCCACCGCCGCGGCGACGAGTCCATGTGTCTCCGAATCGGGGAGCAGACCCTCGAAGCGGCGCGCCAGTCGCTCCGGGATCGTCGCGCCACAACGGCTCGCGAAGTCCAAGACCGCCGAAAAGCGGTGGATCGGTAAGATCCCGGGAACGACCGGAATGTCGATCCCGGCACGGCGGACGCGCTCGCAATAGGCCTCGAAAAGATCGTTGTCGAAGAAGAACTGCGTGATGGCGCGGTCGGCGCCGGCATCGACCTTGCGCTTCAACACCGCGATCTCCGTCTCCCAATCCGGGCTCTGCGGATGGCGCTCAGGATAGGCTGATACGGAGACCTCCGCCGCACCGGCGCGCTTCAGCGCCGCCACAAGCTCGGCAGTGTCGCGAAAACCGGTGGCATGTGGCGCGTACGGTTCGGAGAGACCGCCCGGCGGGTCGCCGCGAAGCGCCACGAAGCGTTCGATGCCGATCGCACGAAACCAGCCGATCGCCTCTTCGACCGTATCGAGGCTCGCACCGGCGCAGGTGATATGGGCGGCGGTCGAAAGACCGAACTTGTGCATGCGTCCAACCGTGCCGAGCGAACGCTGCTGCGAGGTCCCGCCCGCGCCGTAGGTCACCGAAACGTAGCGCGGCCGGAAGCGCGCGAGGCGGCGCACCGTATCGTCGAGCGCCGCTTCTTGCGCCTCCGTCTTCGGCGGAAAGAACTCGAAGGAGATTTCCGGCGGCCGCGCCGCCGCCTCGGCGCCGCTCACCGCCGTGCCTCGGTCGTGCCGCGGTCGGCCGCAGCGGCGCGCCGGTCGAAGGCGGTCCAGATGGTGACCGTCAGCCCGCCAGAACTCCGCCTCCGGCGCGAGATCTTCCGCCGCCTCGACGCGCAGCCCTGCCGCAGCGATCCACTGCTTCATCTGGGCGCGGCTGAAGCCAAGGCGCCGATGCGCCTGCGCATCGCGCAGATGCTCAAGCTGATGCGGCGCGAAATCGACGACGATGAGCCGCCCGCCCGCCGAGAGTGCCGCCGCGGCCTCGGCGATGGCACGCGCCGGCTCGTCGAGAAAGTGCAGCACCTGGTGGATGACGACAAGGTCGAAGCTGTCGCGCACGACCGGCAGGTTCATGACGTCGCCGAGCTTGACGCGGGCGTTCTGAACGGCGGCGCGCTCAAGGTTGGCGCGGGCGACGGCAAGCATCGCAGGCGAGAGGTCGACGCCGAGCGCACGGTCGTAGCGCCCGGCGAAAAGCTCCAGCATGCGGCCGGTGCCGGTGCCGATGTCGAGCATGGCGCGGAACGGCCCCGCCCCGGCACGCTCGAGCATCGCCGTTTCGACCTGGCGCTCGGGCACGTGCAGGGAGCGAATCGCGTCCCAGCGGCCGGCGTGCTCGGCAAAATAACGCTCGGCGACCGTGCGGTTCTGTTTCTGCAGTGCCGCCAGGCGCTCGCCGTCGCGCCTTAGCCGCGTATCGCGCGGGTCGAGCTCCTTCACGATTGCAAGCGCCACGGCGCGGTCGGCATCCTCGTCGGAGAGCCGGTAGTAGACCCACGACCCTTCGGGGTTGCGCGACACCAGTCCCGCCTCCGCGAGCACCTTCAGATGCCTTGAGATGCGCGGCTGCGACTGGCCGAGAATTTCGGTCAGCTCCTTCACCGTGCGCTCGCCGCGCCGAAGCAGCGCAAGAAGGCGGATGCGCGTCTCGTCGCCGGCCGCTTTCATCTGGTTGACGACGTGGTCGACGGAAAATGCCATGCGCCCGGGCCCAAGAACGATATACAGATATCTTTATATCGTTACGCGGCCCCGTCAAGATGGGGTGGCCGGCGCTCAGCTACAAAAGCGGCGCGAGTTCAGCCACGGGATTTTTGGCGTCAAGCACCGTCACCCGGTAGCGCCCGCCGCATTCCGCGCCGAGCAAGGCCACGAGTTCGGCTGCCGCCCGCCCCACATCCCCGACGCCGTTCGCCTGGACGGTGACGACGGCCCGCCTGGTCTCAGTTCGGATCGCGGAGCGCGCGTCCTGCCGCCAGTTCCAGCGGCGGCAGAGCACCTTCTTCGAATCGGCATAGACCACCTCACCCGGCTTCGGCGGATCGGCAAGCGGCGCGCCGCTCGCGTCGAGCGCACCCATGTCGCGGAAATCGTCGCCGGCGCGCGAGAAGCGGAACGCAAGGTCGCCGACGACGCGGTCGAGATCGTCGGCCCCGGCGGGAAGGACGTGTGCGAGCGAGACTGCATTATAGGCGTCGACGAAGGGGTTGATGCGCGGCAGCGGCGTGCCCGCAAGCGTGTTCTTCACCAGGCGTTCGACGCTTGAGCGGTAGCTCGTCTTCTTGATACCGAAGGCGCGGTAGGCGCGCCGCCACGCCGCGACACCGGGGATCTCGGAAAGCTCGATTGCGCCAAAGGCGCGACGAATGCCCTCTTCGGACTGCGCGATGAAAGCCTCAAGCGGCGGCGAACGTTCTGGCAATAGCACCAGTCCTTCCGCGACGACGACAGCGACGGAAAAATCCTGGAACTCCGGCGCGATCTCCGAAATGTCGAAGCGCATCAAAAGAGCCTCTCTTTGCACGCCGCGTATCCTGGCATGTGTGGCAAAGCGGCGCTAAGCCTCCCTGCCATGAACCCGAAAGATCGCGACGAGAAGGACCGGCCCGGTGAAATCCGGGCCACGATCGACCCGGCGCGCGTTGCCGACGATGCCAAGCTCGTCTTCATCGGGCGGGCACGAACGCCGTGGACGACGCGCGACGACTGCCCGAAGAACCTCCGCGCCGCGCGCGAGCGGGGCGGCCAAGCGTGGCTTGAGATCGACGCGCCGTGGCGGCCCGGCCTGAGCAATCTCAAAGTGGGCGATGCGATCGTTGTGCTCACGTGGTTCGACCGTGCCCGGCGGAATCTCCTGATCCAGGCGCCGCAACATCGTCCGGAGCCGGCAGGCGTCTTTGCAATCCGCTCGCCGGTCCGCCCCAACCCGATCGGCCTTCACGTCGTCGCGCTCCTCGGTTGCGATCTGGAGGCGGGGCGGCTTGAGGTCGATGCTCTCGACTGCCTCGACAAGACGCCGATCCTCGACATCAAGCCATGGCGCGCCGGCGTAGATATCCCGCCCTCGGCCGGGGTCGGCCGTTAACCTTTCGTTAGGGATTGGGCTGGACATATTTCGTTCCTGCTCGCCCAGTAAGGCCAGTGAAGGGGTTCCATGCGGCAACGCGTTGTCCCGAAACCGATATCAACGGATGCGATGGCCGTATCCTCAGAAGCCGAATCAAGCTCCACAGATCCGATCCGCCAGCTTGAGAGCGATCTGAAGCGGGCGGTGAGCGAGCCCTTGCGCTTTCCACGCACGAATAAGCTCCGCTCCGCCGGCGCACCGCAGCAAGCCAAGAAGATGATCGAGGAAGCGGCGGAACTCGCCATCGAGGCTGTGCGCGGCGAGCGCGCGGCAGCGGTCTCGGAAGCCGCCGATCTTGTCTACAATCTCGTCGTGCTTCTGGACGGAATCGGGCTCTGCTTCGACGACGTGCGCGACGAGCTCACTCGCCGGCGGCGCCTCTACGGCATTGCCGCGCGGCAACAGAAGAACGGCGCACCACCGAACGCCGCCTGAACACGCGTCTTCCGGTTATTCCTTCAAGCTGACGATGTAAGCGAGAATGTCGCTGATCTGCTGCCGCGTCAGGCTGACCGGCGGCATCGGCGGATGCGGCGCGGCGAGGAACGCGTCGAGTTCCTCGATCTCCTCAGGCGACCTCTTCGCGATCGTGGTGAAAGGCGGCGCCTCGGTCGTTGCGCTCTTCTGATCGGGCGAAACGAGGTGGCACGAAGCGCAGGAAGCTTCCGCGAGAGCCTTTCCGGCCGCCGCGTTTCCGGCCGCTGCGGCCGTAGAGATTCCGGCGCACAAAACCAGGGCCGCCGTGGTCAGCGCGCTCGCAAATCGATGCATTCGCTCGTCCTTTCCCTTGTTAGCCGTCTTCATTCCCGGCGTGCGGCCGCTTTGCCGACGGCTTCCGCCAATTTCGGAACCTCCGGCGTTCCTGCTGCATTTGTTTCGTTAACTGTCGGATCGAAGCAACATTTGGGCAACCGCGAAACCATTTTCGCCCCCGCGCGTATGAGAGTTGAAGCAATAGTCCCATACGAAGGTAGGCAACAAAAAGCCCGGCTGGGGCTTTATGGAGCGTCAAATGGCCTCTCAGACGAAGAAAGTGTTCGCATTTGCAGCGCTTGTCGTCGCGAGCCTCGCCACCGGGGCTCAGGCCGGGACCGTATTTCCGACCGACGAAGCGAGCTATGCCCGCTGGCGCATCGACGCCGCGTTTAACGTTGTCTCCGCGATGCCGGTCGTTGCATCTGTGAGCGTGCCGATGGCGGTCAAGGGCGACCTGCCCGTTCCGCTCGGCTGCGCCGACAAGTCGGCCGACACCCAAGACGAATGCATGGACGTCGCCTATGAGCCGGACGTCCAGCCAAGCGTGATCGTCGAGACGCGCCTCGGATCGACCTCGACGCTGATGCGCATGGACGCGATGACGATAGCAGGCGTTACGGCACAGCCGCTGCAGCAGGCTGAATAGAACAACGCGGACCCAAGCGGCCCGCACGGGAATCCGGTCGGCTAAACCGGACAGCCGTCGCGACGGCCTCGGAGACGATCACCCGCCCCCCTCTCGTCCCGGGCCGTCGCGACGGTTATTTTCTCGCGCGCGCTTCGGCGCCGCGCTCGTTGCCAAATCCCCGTGAAGCAGGCACGACTCCCCCGAAGGGAGGACGACGATGCAGCTTGCTCAAGCCACCGGCGCCACCGCCGAAGAGAGATTGCGCTCACTCGGGCTGGAGCTGCCGCCGGCGGCCGGGGCCGTCGCAGCCTACGAGCCGTGGACCATCGTCAACGGCATACTCTACATGTCCGGCCAGCTCCCCTGGATCGCCGGGGATCTCCTCTACAAGGGAAAGATCGGCGCGGACCTCTCGGCCGAAGACGGCTATCGCGCCTGCCAACTCGGCGCCCTCAACGCGATCGCGCAGCTCAAGTCGGCACTCGGCACCCTCGAGCGCGTGAAAAACATCTTCCGCCTCGAAGGCGTTCTGAACGTCGCGCCGAACTTCACAGACACGCCGAAGGTTCTCAACGGCGCGTCGCATCTCTTGGCTGAAGTCTTTGAGACGCGCGGCCGCCACACGCGCATGATCTACACCAATCCGGAAATGCCGCTCGATTGCGCCTGCCTGATCGTGCTCTGGGCCGAGGTCGAGACCTAGCGCGTCCAACGCTTGACGTGTTCATTATTTAATGATTTCATTAAATAATGAACACGCAGGTCTCTACCCCCGACGCCCTCGCCGGTGTCTTCGCCGCCCTCTCCGATCCGCATCGCCTCGCGATCTTCGAGCGTCTCGCTTCGGAGGGTGAGAAGACGGTGGGCGAGCTTGCCGCCCCGTTCGCGATCTCCGGACCCGCCATCTCGCGTCACATCGCTGTTCTCGAATCGGCGGGGCTCATCGAGCGGCGGGTGGAGCGGCAGTGGCGCGTCTGTCGTGTGCGCGAGGAGGCGCTTGCCGCCGTCGAGGACTGGGCGACGCGCCAGCGCCGCTTCTGGAACGCCTCGTTCGATCGCCTCGCGCGGCATCTCGAAAACCAACACCGGGAGACGAAAGATGGAAGCCCTCGCAAGCGATGACCGCATCCTGAGGCTCAAACGCGAGTTCAAGGCGGCGCCCGACAAGGTCTTCGCCGCCTGGGTCGAGCCGGAACAGATCGCCGCATGGTTCGGGCCGGAGAACATGACGATCCCGCGAAAAGAGATCGACGCGCGGGTCGGCGGCAAGTGGCTGACGACGATGCTCGGGCCGGACGGCGTTGAGCGTACGGTGAGCGGCGTCTACCGCGAGATCGACCGTCCGCGGCGGCTGGTTTTCACGTGGGCTTGGCACAACGAGGGAAAGCGCGGCCACGAGACGGAGGTCACAGTCGAGTTCAGCGCCAAGGCCGGCGGCACGCTGATGACGCTCACGCAGCAGACCTTTGCGGAGAACAAGGACCGCGACATGCACGGGATGGGGTGGAACTCGTCGTTCAACGATCTCGCACGTCTCGTCGGGGGCTGAGCCACCCGCGTCGAAGCTTGCGACCGGCAGCCGCGACCGGGTGCCGATCGCTCATGCGCCGCCTAATAGTGGCGGCAGTAGACGCGTCCGTCCCAAGTGCGGAAGCAATCCTGGTATCGGTAGGAATAATAGCGGGGCGTGAACGCGAACGGGAACGGGAAGTAAAACGGCGTCACGCGATACCGACGAGGATAGGCGTAGTTACGACGCTCGTAGTGGCGTCGATAGCCGCGATTGTACCTCCAATTGTCGGCTTTCACGATTCCCGTCGATGTCGCAACCGCGAAGGGCGCGGCGCGGACAAAGGCCTCGGCCGGGGCAACCCCGGCAGCGGCGGCGGCGGCGACCATCGCGGCCGCGACCAGGATCGAAACGGATCGGCGCATGCGGTGTCTCCTCGGGCTCTGGTTTAGACGGAGCCTCGGCGCTCAGTCCTGAAACGCACACGCGGGCAAAATCCGGCGTCGGTCGCGTTCATTTTTTTGCGAGCCCCGGCGGACCCGTGACATTGCCTCTCGCGCGGTATTCGGGGCGCGGGTGCGGTGCAAGTGCGCTAGAATACCGCCGCCCGCGGAGGCCCGCATGATTGTCCTCGTTCGGCTTGCCGCTGCGTTCGCGTTCCTCGCACTTCTCGTGCCTCAGACGCTCGCGCAGACGACCGAGAGCCGCTGCCTCGCGGTTGCGCAGTCCCTGCCGAAGACGGTGCCGGTCGCCTATGTGAAAGCGCAGGAGGGGCTGGAAGCGCCGGCGGCGGAAGAGGTGACAATCCGATTCGTCGGGCACGCGACGTTTCTGATAACGACGCCGGCCGGCGTCACCATCGCCACCGACTACGCGGGCTACGCCGGTCAGGGCGTAATCCCGCGCGTCGTTACCATGAACCACGCGCATCCATCGCACTACACCGACAACCCCGATCCGCGCATCGAGTACGTGCTGCGCGGCTGGAACCCGGCCGGCGGCAAGGCGGTCTATCACCTCACGGTCGACGACGTCCTGATCCGCAACGTCACCACCGACATCCGCCGCTTCGGTGCGGTCGAGCCGGACGGCAACTCGATCTTCATCTTCGAGGTGGCGAACCTTTGCATCGGTCACCTCGGGCATCTCCATCAGATCCTCAACCCCGAAGATCTCGGCCAGATCGGTCAGCTCGACGTTGTCATGGTGCCGGTCGACGGGTCCTACACGATGAGCCAGGACGCGATGCTTCAGACGCTGAAGGTCCTGAAGGCGCGTCTCATTCTACCGATGCACTATTTCACGCCGGCGACACTGAGCCGCTTCCTTGCCCGCCTTGGCACAGAATTCGACGTCGAGCTTTCCGGCTCGCCGGAGATCAAGGTGTCGGCGCAGACACTGCCGGAGCGGCCGAAGGTGCTGGTGCTGCCGGGGTATTGAGATGACGCACGACGCCAAATCCTGTCGTCATGCCCGGACTTGATCCGGGCATCCATTCCAATACGCCTCGAGACGATTGCGACCGCTGCGGGATGGATTGCCGGGTCAAGCCCGGCAATGACGACGAGGAGAAGGCATGGCCAGACGCCTCAGTCCGCGAGCATCCAGGACACGGAGACGTTCGCATCGAAGCTCAGCTCGCCCGCTTCGATCGGCGGCGGACTCGGCGCCGCCTCCATCCGCATCATGACGCCGCCTGGGGCGATCGGCTGCGGCGGCGAGACGTAGCCGTCGTCGATGCGGAAGATCGGCCCGAGCGTGACGCTCGCGGCTTCGGCGTAGAGCGCGCTCTTTCTGATCGCGTCGCGGATCGCGGCTTGACGTGCCTGGTCCTCGAACGGCGTCGGGTCCTCCACGGTGAAGGTTGGACCGGAGATCGAGTTCGCGCCAAGCGTCACCACCTGGTCGAGCAGCGCGCCGACGCGGTCGAGTGCGCGGACGCGAAGCGTCAGATTGTTACTGACGCGGTAGCCGACGATTTCCGGTTTGAACGGCTCCGAGCCGTCGTAGTTGCGCGGCGGCTGCGAGTAGACCGGCTCGACGGAGAAGCCCGACGTCTGCAGGTCGCGCGATTCCATGCCGCCGTCCTTGAGCGCTGCGACGATTCCGTTCATCGATTGGGAATTCGCCTGCAGCGCGTCGCTCGCGGCGGCTGCCTCGCTGACGACGCCGAGCGTGATCAGCGCCATGTCGGGCTCGGCCCGGACCGTCCCCTCGCCGGACACCGAGAGCAGCCGCTCGCGTCCTTGCGGCTCAGCGCCTTGGGCCGCAGCAAGCGATATGCCGAGCGGCAGGGAGATGACTGTCGCAAGCACGATAGCGCGAATTTCCAGTTTCATCGTTCGATCCTCGCGTCCTTCGCCCCGCTCGCCATCGCCCGAGATTACGGCATTTTGCGCGAATCGCGACCGGGCGAGCTTTTCTCCCCCTTTTGACGCCGCGCTTCACGCGATCCTTGGCCGCCTGCCCGCGCGGGCGGGACCCGTCACATGCCGCGGCCGACGAAACCGACACCGATCTCGTCGCCGAGCGCGAAAATACGGTCGCGCGCCCGCGCATAGTCGGCGTCGGGCAAATGCTCGAGCATCAGGGGCACATCCGGGTAGCGGTCGAGCTCGCGGAGAAACGTGCGGTAGTCGAGCGCGCCGTCGCCCGGCAGAATCTCATCGAAATGCAGCGCGGCCTGGTGATGGAGCACGATGTCCTTGGCGTGACAGCTGACGATCCACGCTCCGAGCTTCTCGAAGCATTCGCGGATAAGAGCGCCGCTGTCGAAATATTGCCGTGGCGTCAGGATGAGGTTGACCGGATCGAGATGTGCGGCGAAGGCCGGGCGATCGACGGCGCGGATCAGGTCGCGGTAGCAATCGACGCTGTCCGGCAGGCTGTATTGCATCATCTCCAGCGCGAACCTTGCGCGCTTCGGCTTCACCGCGTCGATCAGCGAGCGCACCGTCTCCACGCATTCGTCGAACGCCGCCGTTGAGAGATTCTTCGGGTCGGGCGCATAGTCGGAGCCGGCCTTGTAGGAGCCGATATAGGTGACGGCACAGAGCGCGCCGACCTCCTCCGCGATCGCAAGAAGCTCCGCAGCATAGTCGCGGTTCGCGCGCCTGACGGAGTTGTCGGGCGTGACGAGGTTCCGCCAGATGCCGACCTCGGCGATCGGCACGCCGACCGCCTCGAAGGCCTTGCGGATGTCGGCGACCCGCGCCGCGTCGGCGAGCCTGACCGGCGGGCAATAGGCGGCGCCGTAGCCGAAGGCGACATGGGCGCGCGCGAAGGCGTAGGGGTCGTCGCCCTTAACCGGTAGCCCATGGCCGCCGAGCCTGATCATGGCGTTCCCTTGGAATTCGATGCGGGAGCGACTCCATCTAGCGGAACGCGCGGGGGTTCCGCCACCGCGTCAGGTGCTAAGCGCCACACACTCCCGACGGCGCTTGCCGGCCCGGGCGGAAACGCGTAACCGGGCGCCGTGGTTTTCAAGCGGGAAGCGGCGACGCCCGCCCTCCCCGCGCCTCGCATCGGGTCCGTAGCTCAATGGTTAGAGCCGACGGCTCATAACCGTCTGGTTCCAGGTTC
>CAVRGJ010000015.1:0-111069 GCA_963720705.1 uncultured Alphaproteobacteria bacterium | reverse complement strand
CAAGTCCTGGCGGACCCACCACTGCTCGTTTCAACCTGCCGGCTTCCGCGCCGCAATTGAGTTCCTTGCGTTCAGCCGGCCGAGCCTTCCTCGCCTCAGAAGAACGAAATAAACGGGATCGCGACAAGAAGGACGCCGACAAGCGCGACGTAGACATTCACGTGACCGGACTGGAACACCCGCGTGCGCCGTGAGACTGAAGTCGCGAGCCTCTCCAGCGGAGCAAAGAGATAGGGGCCGAAGATCGGCGCCATGTCGTGCGTGAAGACGAGCCGCCGCCGGCTGTCCATCGACCATGCAGGCTCTTGCTATGCTGGCCTGCTTGAGGCTCGAAGTTTTCGGGACTATTTCTTTTGATTGAATCCGATGGGTATGCTCGACCCATTCGAAACCGGGTCTTTCGAGATTTGTGGCAGTCAGTTCACGGGGGGCATATGTCATTTTCTTCGCGCAGAATTGCACTCGCAGTCGCCACCACGGCCATAGCAGCATGCTTGCTGATGCCTCTCTCATCGCCGTCTCGCGCCGCCACTGCACGAAAAGAGTGTTCTGCAGTCCTCAACTCTGCGGAGGTGGTGGCCGATGAATTGATCATTGTCACCCTCATCGCGCACAAGGGGAAAAAGGTCTGTATCTTCTACATATCGCCGCCGGCGCACACGACCCCCGACCCGATAAGCGTCGCCACCTCGTACGCAAATTCCTTCGACGGCGAGCCTCCTCCCTTTGTGCAGGCGGCAATCGACAACGTCGGATTCGTGGAGCTGTTGACGGACGCTTTGCTGAAACCGCTTCAAGATGAGAGCGTGACAAAAGACATCGCCGACGACGCCGCGGCTTTGTCAAAGGTCATCACGGAGGGCTCCGATGGGCTTCGCCAGTGCAGTTTGGACGCGTTTTCAAACAGCGCCAAGTTCTCTCCTGTAGACTCTGGTGTGTCTTGCGGCTTGGACACCGGCACGGGGAGGCAGCTTATTGTTGAGGCGTCTCTGGGCGGGCTCTCGGTGGAGCTGTTTTTGCCGCTGAAGAGCCATACCTGACCTCCGGATGCTGCGTGGATGCTCTTGCCGGATCGGCGAAGACCCCGGTAGCGTCGCGGTGGCCAACGTGGCTCGGCTAGGCGCAGATGGCTGGTGTGATCTCCGAAATTCACCGAGGCGACCAGTCGCAACCCAGCGCCATCGTCTTCGAGAGCTATGGCTGGGGAGATGCCGCGGAGATCGCGAAGAAGATCAGGGCGTCGCTCGAGGCGGCAGGCTTTCAAGTCTGGCTCGATAGTGACCACATAAAGCCCGACGCGCAGGATTTCTGGACGCCGCTACAGACTGCTCTTGAGAGCTGCAAACTCGTAATTGCGCTGCTCAGCCCGCATTCGGTTCGGCTGGCAAGCGACGTGGCGAACGCGGATGGGATCAGCGTTTGCCACAACGAACTGATCCTCGCGGTCCGTATGAAGAAAGCTGTGATTTCCGTCACGGTGATCGACTGCGAGCCGCCGCTTGCGATCAACCACTATGAGCCGATCGACCTGACGAACTGGGACAGCTCACCAACGGCCTACCAGGAGGGGCTGGAGCAAATCCTGCATTGGGTCCGCGAGGGCCTTGCCGACCGCCGCCGTTATCGGATCTTCGTCGACAACCTTTCGCATGATCGACTGTCGTTCCCGGAGGAGCAAACCGCGGCTCTCGGCTTCGTCGGCCGCGACTGGGTGATGACGCGTCTCAATGACTGGCTGGCAAGCGACAGCCGTTGTCTCCTCGTCGAGGCTGAACCGGGAAGCGGCAAGACGGCGTTGGTGGCCGAGCTCCTGCGGCGCAATCCCGGCGACAGCATCCTGGCCTACCACTTCTGCAATTCGCAGCGGGAGGACACGGTCGACCCACGGCGGTTTATCCGCTCCCTCGCCGCGATGCTGTGCGGAACGGTACCCGCTTATCGAGCACGCCTGCGAAGCAGCGAAGACCTTGTGCGGGCTCTGAAGAGTGACGGCCGGCCAAGCGCCATGCTGTGGCAAGGCATATTGGAACCGCTCAGCGTCATGGACATGGACGGCCCGCGCTACATCGTTGTCGACGCGCTCGACGAGGCCGTCGAGACTGCCGCGCCCGGCGGGACATCCATCCCGCAACTGTTGTCAGAGGCGATGCCCAATTTTCCGCGATGGCTCAAGCTCGTGGCGACGACGCGCCCGCATGATCGCGTCTTGCCGCTCTTTCAATCGGCCGAAGAATGTCTGCTCGGCGAATCCGTCGATAAGCAGCAGGAGGACCTGCGCAACTATCTCGGCAAGCGTCTCTCCGCACCAAAGCTCAGGGCAGCTCTTGCCGGCGGCGTCGCGGCGGGCGTGCGTACTCTTGATGCATTGGTTGAACGCAGCGCCGGCAACTTTCGCTATGCCGAAATGGTGCTCGACGAGTTATCCGCCGGCACCCTCGCCGCGGATCAGATTGACCGCCTGCCGAAATCGCTCGCCGGCCTCTATCACAACCGCGCGGAAGCGCGGTTCCCTGACGCCCAAGGCTACGGCGATGCGCGGCTCCTTCTCAGTGTCTTGCTTGTTGCACGAGAGCCGCTGACCCGACCTCAGTTGGCTTCGATCAGCGGTCTCGACTGGGAGGGCGTGCTGCTGCCGCTCCTCCGCAAGCTTGGCTGTTTTGTCGTCTGGGAACCCGACCTCGGCGAAGGAGGCGTCTATCGGATCGCCCACAAGTCGATCGGCGACTGGCTCATCGCGCCGCCGCGTGGCTTCGACCGATTCAAGGTGGACCTCGCGTCCGGTCGCGAGCGGATACTAGCGCATTGCCGTGGCTGGGAAATTCATCGCGAACCCTATGCGTTGCGGCATGTTATCGCTCATCTTCTGGAGGGCGGATTCCGGGATGAAGCGTTGGCGCTTGTTCGCGATGGATTGTTCGACAAGCGCTCCAGCCACGACCATTCGGGCAGCGATCTCGACGATGCCCGTCAATTGACGCTGGCGTTGGTTGAGGCGGGCAACGAGGCCGCCATTCTGGAATTGTCGAAGACCGAGAATGTCCGCCAGAGAGACGGTGTTACCGCAGGTCTACTCGCCGCGGAGCCTTCTGCCGACCGCCTCGTCGGCCGTGTCGTCGCCGAGCTGCTCAGGGTGAGGTGACGGCGGTGCGGCACAAGCCCTCCGCAGCGGTCCTCAACGCCCGCTACATCGCGATCCGCACGGCGGAAGCCAAAGGCCTCACCGATCAACTCTTGATGGCGGCGCGCGACCGGACGCCGGGTGTCAGGCGCTTGCTCATGCCGATGCTCTACCGCTTCTGGTACCGCGAGCGCGAAGCGGGTTGGAACATGCTGATGACGATCGGCGAGGACATCATCCGCTTTCCCGGCGTGCCCGACGCTTTCGCCACCGAAACGTTTGCCGAGTTCTCGCTGGCGGCTTTGAACGGCTGCCGCGGCGATCGTGAGCAGCTCGATCGTTTGGCCTCGATCTGGCGCGTCCAAATGGAGAGGGTCCTTTCGACACCGCTCGCCAGGATGCTGGGGCGTGGCCCAACGCTCAGACTGCTGGCGCGGCCCGTGGCCGGGGTGTTGCGACGGCAGCCGGCCTACCAGCCGCTCAATTTCCAGGAACTGGGCGTGACCTTCGCCCGGGCGGACAGTTTTCGGCAGGCATGGCATGCTGGGCTTGCCTGCCTCGAAAACCCCGATCACGGCGTCGGCGCCATTGCGGAGATACTCGGTCAGAAGGATTTGTCCTTCGACCTCTATCTGATGCTGCTTGGCGAGCGCGCGTTGATCTATCACGGCGCCAAGGTCGATCCGGTCGCCACGTTTGCCCTCCTGGAACGGCTCTTCGACAAGGGCTGCCCGTGGTTCAGACAGTCCGTGATCTATGTTCTCTTTCACATCCTGCACCGCCTGCCGGCTATCGAGGAAAACGACCTCAACCGCTACGCCGCGCTCGCCGAAGAATTCTTCGTCTCCGATAGTTGGCTGATGCGCACGACGGTCGCAGAATACAATTTTGCCAGCCACCTGAGATGGCCGGAGATCGTTTTCGACCGGCACCGGCCGGGGGCCGCGCCGCAGCTACTGCCGCGGCTCATGCAGCGCGCAATCGAAGCGGGCGACGCGGAGAAGGTCGAGGGACTGTTCAATGCAATCGACTTAATCGCGTTCACCCATGGTCACGCCCCCCTCGCCCTGAAACTGTTGGAGCGGAGCGCCGAGATCGGCGGGGGAAAGGTCGAAGAGCGCGTCCTGAAGAGCCTGGCCACAGTGCGACTGCAGGATCAGTCGATGGTTGACGCGTTCCTTGAGGAGCATCGGAACCTGGCAAGGCTTCGTCCTCAGGTCGGAGGCATCGAGCCGACGATCCGCGAAGAAGACATGCCGACATTGCTCGACGGGCTCACGGTCGAGCTGATCGTGACCTCCGACTATTTCCGGCAGCGCGTATGTGACGCCTTCCGCCGCGCTGCCGGCGCGCGAACCGTCGCGGAGTTCCTGGTACAGATATTGGAATGGATGCGCGACGAATTTAGCCTCATGACACCGCATGACGTTGAACGGAGCTGAGCCGCAGAATTCTTGTTGCCACTGCCGGACGGTGCCCAATCGCCTGTCCAGAGCATTTCCCGAGCCCAGCGCCCGGCCTTCCTAAAGCCCAAACCACCAGATGGCGGGCATCCGGTCCCGCATGACCGTCAGCGGCGCGGAGTTCGTCGGCTGGAATAGACGCTGGCATGGACAAATGGCGCTGCATGGCGAAGATCGAAGTTTCGGACCTCCAGCCGCTAAGAGCGAATGTCGCTAGCCCAGTTTCACCGCCGCGAAATCGCATCGGCCGAGGGCACGCCGCGCGACGATCGTGTGATCACGAGGTTGTGGCGACGGCCGCTCGCGGTCTTCGGCGTCACCGTGATCGTAGTGGTAGCGACGATCGCCGTGCTTGCGCCGCTTGTGGCGCCCTTCGATCCTTTCGAGCAATTCTTCGACGGGCTGACGCTTGAGGGCGCTCCGCTTCCGCCGAACGGGCATTTCCTTCTCGGCACCGATCTTCTTGGAAGAGATCTCCTATCGCGACTGATATTCGGGGCGCGCACTTCGCTGATGATCGGAGTGATTGCGAACGGGATTGCCGTGGCGATCGGCGCGTTCGTCGGCATCATCGCGGGGTTCTTCGGCGGCTGGATAGCGGCAATCCTGATGCGCTTCACCGACTTGATGATGGCGTTCCCCGCGCTGCTTCTTGCGATTGTCCTCGCTGCGATATTCCACCCATCGCTTCTGATCGTGGCGCTCGTGATCGCGCTGGTGAACTGGGTGCAGGTGGCGCGCATCATCTATACGGAGACGCGTTCGCTCGCCGAGCGCGAATTCATCGATGCGGAGCGTGCGATCGGCGCGGGTCGTATGCGCATACTCTTTCGTCATGTCCTTCCGCATTTGGTCCCCACAATCATCGTTTGGGGCACGCTCGGAATTTCGACCACAGTCCTCCTTGAGGCGACTCTCTCTTTCCTCGGTGTCGGCGTTCAACCGCCTATCCCCTCTTGGGGAAACATCATCTTCGAGAACCAGACCTATTTCACGTCGGCGCCCTGGCTCGTCTTCGTGCCCGGCCTCAGCATCATCCTGCTCGCACTCGCCTTCAACCTCGTCGGCGATGCACTCCGGGAAATCCTCGATCCTACCCAGAAGGGCCGCTACTGATGGCCGCTTACCTCGGCCGGCGGCTCTTTCAGTCGTTGCTGATTCTGATCGGCATAACCCTTGTCACCTTCGTGCTGCTCTATCTCCTGCCGGCCGACCCGGCGCGGCAGATCGCCGGCAGAAGCGCAGGCGCCGAGGTCGTCGAGAACATTCGTCACCAGCTTGGACTCGATCGGCCGCTCTACCAGCAGTACCTGGCGCTACCTATCGTCGCTCGCGCATGGCGATCTCGGGCGCTCCTATGTGCAGAAGAGCGAAGTCAGCGCGCTGATCGTGTCGCGGCTTCCCGCGACTTTCCTTTTGATGCTGGGCGCCATCTTGTGCGAGCTGGCGTTCGGGCTGACGTTCGGCGTCATCGCCGCCCTGAATTGTGGACGCGCTGTCGACAAAGTGCTGATGGTCCTTTCGTTTATCGCGGTCTCGGCTCCCCAATTCGTTGTCGCCATCCTGCTTCTCTATCTCTTTGCGGTTGAGCTCAGGTGGTTTCCGATTGGCGGCTACGGCACGTTTCGCCAGCTCGTGCTGCCATCGCTGACGCTCGGGCTCCTCGGCGCCGGATGGTACGCGCGCATGATGCGTTCCTCCATGCTCGAGGTGCTGCGCCAGGATTACGTGCGGACGGCCCGGGCAAAAGGGCTGGCGCGGCTTCAGGTTCTGTTCGCCCACGCGCTGCCAAACGCACTTTTGCCGATCGTGGCGATGATCGGCATCGACATCGGCTACTTCATGAGCGGCGTGGTTGTGGTGGAAAGCGTCTTCGGCTGGCCCGGAATTGGGCAGCTTGCGTGGCAAGCGATTCAGCGCATTGATATCCCCATCATCATGGGGGTGACGCTGGTCTCCGCCTGCGCCATCGTCATCGGAAATCTTCTCGCAGACTTGATTGCGCCGCTGATTGATCCGCGCATCAAGGTCCGCTGAACTGTTTGTGGCTACCTAAGATAGGGGGTGGGATATGAGACACCTTTGTTATGCAGGTCTCGCGCTGGCCGCTTTTGGCCTCGGATCCTTCGCAAACGCCGACGATATCAAGCAAGGCGGTCAGATGGTGGTCGCCTTCAAGGACGACATGGCCACCCTCGATCCGGCCATCGGCTATGACTGGCAGAACTGGTCCATCATCAAGAGCCTCTATAGCCGGCTCATGGACTATGAGCCCGGCACCACGACGCTCCGACCGGATCTCGCCGAGTTTTTCGACGTTTCGAGCGACGGCCTGACCTACACCTTCAAGCTGCGCCATGGGGTCAAATTCCACAACGGGCGCGAGCTGACCGCGGATGACGTCGTCTATTCGCTGGATCGCACGGCCGACCCGAAGACGCAGAGCCCGGGGGCAGGCTTCTATCATTCGATCCAAGGCTACGACGATGTGGCGGGCGGCAAGGCCGATCATCTGACGGGCGTGTCGGCAGTGGACCCCTATACGGTCAAGATCGAGCTCGCGAATCCCGACGCGACGTTCCTGCACGAAATCGCGCTGAACTTCGCCTCGGTCGTCGCGAAGGAGGACGTGGAGAAGTGGGGCGCCGACTACGGACACCATCCGGATGGGAGCGGCGCCTACTACATGTCGGACTGGACGCTCGGCCAACAGATCGTCCTCGAACGCAACAAGGACTACTACTGGCCGGGAGTGCCGAAGCTCGACAAGATCGTGTTCCAGATCGGACAAGAGCCGGTGGTCTCGCTTCTGCGCCTGCAGCAGGGTGAGATCGATGTGCTCGGCGACGGTATTCCGCCTGCAAAATTCGCGGAGGTCATGGGCGATCCGGAGCAGGCGAAGAACGTCGCTTCCGGGCCGCAGCTGCAAACCGTTTACGTCGCGATCAACGTCCAGATGAAGCCCTTCGACGATGTCCATGTGCGGCAGGCCGTGAACATGGCGATCGACAAGGACCGCATCATCAAACTGATCAACGGACGGGCTATCGCGTCGAACCAGCCGCTGCCATCGCGCATCCCTGGCTATGACAAGGATTACAAGGGCTACGCCTTCGATCCCGCCCAGGCGAAGAAGCTGCTCGCGGACGCCGGTTACGCCGACGGGTTCGACACCGAGCTTTACGCCAACAATATCGACCCGAATCCGCGCATCGCGCAGGCGATCCAGCAGGATCTCGCGGCGGTCGGCATCCGCGTGCAGCTCAAGATCCTCGACCAGGCGAACGTGATCGCCGCCGGCGGTACCGAAAACACCGCGCCGATGGTGTGGTCCGGTGGCATGGCCTGGATCGCCGATTTCCCGGATCCCTCCGATTTCTACGGCCCGATCCTTGGCTGCAGCGGCGCGGTGCCGGGAGGCTGGAACTGGTCCTGGTACTGCAACAAGGACCGCGACGCGGAGGCGCAGAAGGCCGATTCGATCATCGATCCGGCGAAGCAGGATGAGCGCTACGACATGTGGCGTCAGATCTTCGTCAAGATCATGGACGACGCGCCATGGGTCCCCGTTTTCGACGAGGTGCGTTTCACGATGCATACGCCGCGCATCGGCGGCGATCCGGCGTTGTTCAACGACCCGATCCACATTCCGGTGAACTACGAGTACGTATACGCGACCGATGCCCAGTAGCTACGCATCGCGCCACACGATCCACGGGCGCCACCATCACTTCGGCTGGGACAATTCGCTGTCCCCGGTCGAACGAGTGGCGCCCGGGACGACGATCGAGTTCGAGTGCATCGATGCATCCGGTGGACAGCTCTCCGCCAAGAGCACTCTTGCGGATGTCGCGGCGCTCGACTTTGAGCGGGTAAATCCGGTCACCGGGCCGGTCTACGTCGAGGGCGCGGAGCCCGGCGATGCTCTGAAGGTCACGATCAACGAATTCGCGGCCTCCGACTTTGGCTGGACGGCGAACATCCCGGGTTTTGGGCTGCTCGCAGATCAGTTCGCTGACCCGGCGCTGAAGATCTGGAAGCTCGACAGTGCCGGCAAGATGCCGGCCGTCTTTTCATCGATCGCGCGCATCCCCACAAAGCCGTTTGCGGGCACGATCGGCGTCGCGCCCGGTGAGCCGGGTCTCCATTCCGTGGTCCCTCCGCGGCGCGTCGGCGGAAACCTCGATATTCGCGACCTCTCGCCAGGCACGACACTTTACCTGCCCGTCGAGGTTTCGGGCGCATTGTTTTCAGTCGGCGACACGCATGCCGCGCAAGGGGACGGCGAGGTGTGTGGCACCGCGATCGAAAGCCCGATGCGAGCCGTGCTCACGCTCGATCTGGAGAAGAACGCGAATCTCGCAACGCCACGCTTCACCACGCCAGGCCCCGTAACCCGCCATTTCGACGCGAAGGGCTACGACGTGACGACCGGCATCGGACCGGATCTGATGGAAGGTGCGCGCGCCGCGGTCAGCAACATGATCGACCTCCTTTCAGCGCGGCACGGGATGGCGCCCGTCGACGCCTACATGCTCTGCTCGGTTTGCGCCGACTTACGGATCAGCGAGGTCGTCGATCAGCCGAATTGGGTGGTCTCGCTCTACTTTCCGCGCCTGGTATTCGATTGAAAGCATCGGAATTGGAGCGCGCCGGCCAAGACCGAACGCGAGAGGCCAAGGCGATCGGAGCCGGCGCATTATTCCGCGGGGCACGACCCGCGCCGGTGCTTTCGGTCCGCAATCTCACCACGGAAGTTGCGACCCCGACCGGGCCACGCATTGTCGTCGACGATTTTTCGTTCGATCTGGCGGAGCGCGAGACGTTAGCGATTGCCGGCGAGTCGGGCTCCGGAAAGTCGATGACGGCGCTCTCCGTCATGCGGCTCCTGCCGCAGCATATCGCGCGCGTCGCGAAGGGCGAGGTGTGGCTCGGCGGTCGCGATCTGCTCACGCTTCCGGAGCGGGCGATCCGCCAGGTGCGCGGCGGCGAAATTGCCATGATCTTTCAGGAGCCGATGACGTCGCTCAATCCTGTCCTCACGATCGGACGGCAGATCACCGAAACGATCATGGCGCATCGCCATGTCTCGCAACGCGAAGCGCGCGCGGGCGCGTTGGAAGCGATCGCCGCCGTACGTATTCCCGACCCCGAGCGGCGTCTCCGTCAATATCCCCATGAGCTTTCCGGCGGCATGCGCCAGCGCGTGATGATCGCCATTGCGCTTGCCGGCCGCCCGAAGGTCCTGATCGCCGACGAGCCGACGACGGCGCTCGACGTTACCGTCCAGGCGCAGATTCTCGACCTTATTCGCAGCCTGCAGCGTGAGTTCGGCATGGCGCTCATTCTCATCACGCACGATATGGGCGTCGTCGCCGAAATGGCTGATCGCGTCGTCGTCGTGAACGAGGGGCAGGCCGTAGAGACCGGGTCGGTCGAGCGCATCTTCGCCGCCCCGGAGGCGGACTATACGAGAATGCTCTTGAGCGCCGTTCCACGGCTTGGCGCTATGCAGGGAACCGACGTTCCGCTTCGCGCCAATCGCGCCAAGCCCGTTGCACCGAGCCCCGCGCTGCCGGTCCTTGAGGTCGACGGTCTCACGGTGCGCTTCGACGTGAGGGGCGGAATCCTTCGGGCTCGCGCACGCGTGCATGCGGTGGAAGGCATCTCGTTCCGGCTCGGACGGGGTGAAACTCTGGCGCTCGTGGGCGAGTCCGGGAGCGGGAAGTCGACGACCGGCAAGGCATTGCTCGGCCTCGTCCCCTGGGAGGGCGCAATCAGCGTCGCAGGGCGCTCGGCCCGCGCGCTTGGGGCGAGCGAAATGAAGGCCCTTCGCCGCGATATCCAGATGGTCTTCCAAGATCCTTACGGCTCGCTCGACCCGCGGATGACGGTAGGCCGGCTTGTGGCGGAGCCGCTCGTCGTTCATCGGATTGCCGGCGGCAAAGAGATCGAGGCGCGAGTCGCCGCTCTCTTTCGTCGCGTCGGGCTCACGCCCGAACAGATGCGGCGCCATCCGCACGAATTTTCCGGCGGCCAGCGCCAGCGGATTGCGATCGCCCGTGCGCTTGCCTTGTCACCAAAGGTGATCGTCGCGGATGAAAGCGTCTCCGCGCTCGACGTGTCCGTGCGTGCTCGCGTTCTCGACCTCCTCCAATCGCTCCAGGATGAGGAGGGCGTCGCTTATCTCTTCATCACGCACGACATGTCCGTCGTCGAGCAGATCGCTCACCGAGTGGCCGTCATGTATCAAGGGCAGATTTTGGAGATGGGCACGCGCCGACAGGTATTCGAAGACCCCCGGCATGCCTATACCAGGCGCCTGCTCGATGCTGTGCCGATTGCCGATCCGACGCGACGGCGCGAGCACTTGCCAGAACCGGCAAGCGAACTCACCAGCGTCATTCGGCCCGCAGGTTCGACCGTCGAACGGGTGAAGCTTCAGGACGTTGGCGACGGCCATCTCGTCGCCTAGCGACGTAGTCCAGCGAGCGCGATGTGGTGACAACTTGCGTCGTGCGATTGTCATTTTTTCAATTTTTCGGCGGGCTATTGATCTCAGCGACGCGGAGGGGACACGGTTCGTGCGGGCTGCCCGGGAACTTGTCCGCAAGGATATTGAGCGCGTCGTCGCGGAGGCGCGCGATGGCGGCAAAGCTTTGCGCGCTGCCCAACATGCTGCTCAGATTGCCATGGCCCATCCCGGCGCATGTTTCCTGGTTGCCTATATACTGGACGAAATTGAGCGCGAGGCAGCGAAGGCCGGCGTTCCTGTCGAGGGACTTCCCCAAGATGGCTGAGGCCGATCGCGATACAAAGACCTGGACGTAGCGGTGCAATCGTTCGCCCGGCCGCGACAGGATGGTTCAAGCGCAAGCGGCAGGCTGGCAGGATGGAGATTTCGCGAGCGCCCGCACCTAAAGCAATTTAAGGGTCGGAGTCTGGCCCCAAGCGAACATAAGCTGACCGGCGCTTCGGACCCTAGGCGGCAAGGATCGATTTCCGCTTGCTCGGCAACGAGAAGAAGAACGTTGCGCCCTCCCCGACCGCCGCCTCCGCCCAAACGCGGCCGCCGTGCCGCTCGATCACCCGATGGATGGTCGCAAGTCCGATTCCGGTCCCCGGGAAATCAGCCTCGGAGTGCAACCGCTGGAACGGGCGAAAGAGCTTCTGGGCAAAGGTCATGTCGAAGCCTGCGCCGTTGTCGCGAACGAAGAATGCGGGCTCGCTGCCTTCCTGAACGCCAAGTTCGATCCGCGGATTCTCGGCCTTGCGGGTGAATTTCCACGCGTTGCCGAGAAGGTTCTCCAGCACGATTCGCAGGAGGCCCGCATCGGCCTCCGTGGCGATGTCGGAGTGGATGACGACTTCAACGCTCCGCTCCGGCTCCTGACGATTGAGGTCGGCCGCGATCTCGCGGGCAAGCGCCGAAAGGTCAACTCGCCGGCGCGTGATCTCGTGCCGGGTGACGCGCGACAATTGCAGCATGTCGTCGATCAGCTCGCCCATGCGCTGCGCGGCCGCGCGCACGCGATTGAGGTGCTGCATGTCGCTGTTGTCGAGCTTGTCGGCGCAATCATCCATCAGCGCCTTGCTGAAGCCGTCGATCGCGCGAAGCGGCGCGCGAAGATCGTGCGAGACCGAGTAGCTGAACGCTTCCAGCTCCTTGTTCTTCTGCTCAAGCTCGGCGACGAGCACTGCGCGCGTCTCGGCAAGCTCCGTTGCCGCGCGCGCTTCGGCAGCGTCGAGCTCTTTGCGCAGAAGCTCCTCGCGGATGCGGCGGTTCTCGTCCTCGAACTGCTTGCGCCGGATCTGGGCTCGCACGCGCGCCTTCAGAACCTCGAATTCGCTCGACTTCGAAATGTAGTCGTCGGCACCGGCGCTCAGCCCGTCGAGCATCGCGCCGCGATCCTCGACAGCCGTGAGCAAGATCAGCGGGATGTCGCGAAGCTTGGGCGTGGATTTGATGCGCTGGCACGCCTCCTTGCCGCCCATGCCGGGCATCATGAGGTCGAGCAGGATGCAGTCCACCGGCTGCACGGCGAGCAACTCGATCGCCTCCTCGCCCGACTGCGCGAGGACCACGTCGTAGCCCTCCTCGCGAAGCACGTCCGCGGTCTGGTGGAGGAAAGTCTTGCTGTCGTCGACGGCGAGCACCTTGTGGGGTCCATGCAGGCTGCCAATCTCGCCACTCACGGTGGGGCTCGCCCCGCGCAGAACCGCCGCCGTCCGGGCGAGAATGACCTCGGCCTCCTCTTCCTTCCTGAGGAATGCATCGGCGCCCGCCTCGAGCGCCATGAGCTCTGCACCCTTGTCATCCGCGCCCGTGAGCAGGATGCAGGGAATGCCGCGCAGCGCGGCATCGAGCCGGATGCGGCGGATCACGGTCGCGCCGTCCATGCCAGGCAGGTTGCCGTCGACGATGACGACGCTCGGCCGGTGAACGGCCACCATACCGAGCCCCTCCTCTCCGCTCGCGGCGCGCAGGACGGTAAAACCGGCGTCGCAGAAGAGATCACCCATCGTCTCGCGGTAGGTCAGGCTGTCATCGATCAGAAGGACGGAAGTTTCCCCCCCGCTCGGCGGCTTGCCTGGACGCCGCAGCCTTCGCGCGGCCGCGACGACATGCTTCGCGTCGTAAGGCTTGCCGACATACTCGTCCGCGCCGCGCCGCAATCCACGGATGCGATCCTTCACGTCGGCCTCGGTCGACAGCATCAGGATCGCCGTTTCCCGCCGTTCGGGTCGGGAGCGAATCTCCGTCAGCAGGTCCGTCCCGTCGCCATCGGGCAAGAGGACATCGAGCACCACGACGCCGATGTTCTCTTTCTCCAGGATCGCGCGCGCCTCGGCGATCGTCTTCGCGACGAGCACTGCCATGCCGGCTTCCTCGAAAGCCGCCGACAGGTCCATGCGGACGGTCAGACTGTCGTCGACGATGAGCACGGGCCGGTTCACGCCACGGCCTCCGCTTTTTGGAAAGCGAGTGCGGCTAGCGCCGGGCCGATCTCGGCGAGCGGCAGCACCTGGCTCGCCGCGCCAAGTGCGACGGCTTCGCGCGGCATGCCGTAGACGACTGAAGTCGCCTCGTCCTGCGCGATGGTGATGCCGCCGGCCTTGCGGATGTCGAGCAGACCCGCGGCGCCGTCGCGCCCCATGCCGGTCAGGATTGCCGCCGCGGCGCTCGATCCGTATTCGCGGGCGACCGATTCAAAGAGCGTGTCGACCGAGGGGCGGCAGGAATGCCGCATCGGATCGGCGTTGAGGATCAGTCGGCCGTTCCTGACGATCATGTGCTGATCGGCCGGCGCCATCACGACTCGTCCCGCGTGCGAGCGCACCTGCTCGCCGTCGCGCGCAAAGGCAGCGGGGATGGCGGTCTGCCCGTCGAGCCATTCTGCGAAGGCGGGCGCGAACAACTCGTGGATATGAAGAACGAGCAGAATCGGAAGATCGAAACCTGCCGGGATCGCGCGCAGCACCTGAACGATCGCCCCCGGTCCGCCGGTCGAGGCGCCGATCGCGACGACCTCGATATTCGGTTGGCCGGCTCGCCGGACCGGACGCGGCACGACGGGCTGCACGCGCGGGCTCGGCGCGAGCCGCCCGCGCGGATGCGTGATCACGCGGATGCGCGACACAAGTTTCATGGTCGAGAGCAGGCGTCGTTCCCAGTCGCCCTCCGGCTCGCTTCCCGACGGCTTCTCCAGAACGTCGACGGCGCCGGCGGCGAGCGCCTCGTAGGTCTTGAATATCTCGCCCCGGTTCGTGGAGGACGACACGATCAGGATCGGCGTCGGGCAATGCGCCATGATGTATTCGGTGGCTGCAAGACCGCTCATCAAGGGCAGCATCATGTCCATCGTCACGACGTCAGGCCTGAGGGCATCGCAAAGCTCGATACCCTCTTTTCCGTTGACGGCGACGCCGACGAGATCGACCTCCGGATCCGACCCTAGAATCTCCTGGAGCCGGCCGCGGATCGTCGCGGAGTCCTCAACGATGACGACCCGTATCTTTGCCATCGCTACGCCGCCAGCTGCCTGATGCGCGCGAGAAGCTGCGCCTGATCGAACTCGCTCTTGATCATGTAGCCCTGCGCGCCGACTTCCTCGCCGCGCCTGATGTTGTCCGGGGACGCGAGCGAGGTGACCAGGATCGCCGGAATGTCGCGGAGGCCGGCGTCGGCCCGGATGCGCTCGATGAACGTGAACCCGTCTATGCCCGGCATCTCAACGTCTACCAGAAAGAGCGCGTATTCCTTTTTGCGCGCCATCTCGAGCGCTTCCTCCCCGGAGTTGGCGAGGTCTACTTGATAACCCGCTGACTCAAGGATGCTCTGTTCCAGCATCCGCGTGGTTAGCGAGTCGTCGATCACCAGGATCGGCGTCGACGTCAACGCATCCTCGTCGGCGAACGTCGCGTCGCCGAGCGCCTCTGCGACAAGGCCGTCCGGATCGAGCACGATCTGCGGATTTCCCTCCGCATCGAGCGAGGCGCCGGCGACAATCGCGTCTGCCGGCGCAAACTCGGGAAGCGCACGCACGACGATGTTCGAGAAGCCGAGCAGCCGGTCGACGGCGATCGCCGCGAGCCCGGCGCTTCCGGCGACGACAACGGCAGCCGACTCGCGGGTTCCGCGGGCCGCCGCGCCGCTCCGGAGCGTGCGCGACAACGGCGCGAGCGGAATGGCCTTTTCCTCGAAGACGATGGTCTCGCCCTGCGCGCTCCGCGAAATGTCGCGCTGCACCACGCGCTGCGTATGACGCACGGCGTCGAGCGGAATGGTCGCGACTGTGCCGGCGCATTCGACGACGAGCGCATCGACCGCCGCGATAGAAAGCGGCACTTCGACCTCGAACGTCGTTCCGCGCCCGGCATCGGTCTTGACCGTGACCTGACCGCCGAGCCGCGCGATCGACTCGCGGACGACATCCATGCCGATGCCGCGGCCGGCCACCTCGGTGACGGACGTCGACGTGGTGAGGCCGCCGCGCAGCAGCAGGCTCACGATCCCGCCGACGTCGAGCTCGCCGATATTGCCGACGGAGGCACCTCTTCGGAGCGCCGCGGCGCGCACAGCTTCAAGATCGACGCCGCGCCCGTCGTCATGGCAGCGGAAGACGACGCGGCGGCCACGCCGCTCCACACCGATCGATACCAACCCGGCCGCGGACTTACCCACCGCGACGCGCACGTCCGGCGTCTCGATGCCATGCGCGACGGCGTTGCGGACGATCTGCACGAGCGCATCCTGCACCGTGTGGAGGACGTGCCCGTCGAGGCGGACGTCGCCGCCTTTTCCTTCGAAATTCACGGACTTCGCCAGCGCATGTGCGGCATCGCGAGCAGTTCGCTCGAGCGATGTGAAGAGCACGCCAACAGGGACGAGGCGCAGCTGCTCGGCGACGTCGCGGATCTGGTGCAGCTCCCGATCCATCCTGTCGCAGGCGGAGCCGAGGCTGCGCTCCAGCCCGCCGACCGTGGTCCGGAGTTCCTCGGCCATCGCCTGGACCCGGTCGGCGCGGGCGAGCGCAGCCGCCGCCTGCGCATTGGCGGCCTTCGGCGCGAGCTGACCAGAGAGCAGCTCCGCAACATGGCGGGCGCGCTCGACTGCGCCGAGCCTGTCGCGTAGCGCATTCAGGCTGGCAAAGACCTCCGACACTCCGTCGAGGAGCGCGTCGACCTCCTCAACTTCGGTGCGGATGGTGCGCACCGCATCTTCCACCGGCGTAACGGGCTTGCCCGGCTCCGCCGGCTTTGCCGCTTCGGGCGTCGAAAGCGCCGCCACGCCCTCGGAAATCTGATCGATGTGCTTCAGAACAGTGTTGATCAACGCCGGGTCGATGCCGTCGCTCCCCGAGCGATACGGATCGAGCAGTCCCTCGATGGCGTGCGCGCTGTCGGCGATCGCCGGCTGCCGGACGACGCGAGCGGCGCCCTTCAGCGTGTGGGCGAGACGGAGGAGCTGCGCCACCATCTCGCCGCCGCCGCCTTTTTCAAGGTCGAGCAGCCCCTGGCCGAGCTGATCGACAAGCTCGCGCGCTTCGACCCGGAAATAGCGGTAGGGGTCTTGCGCCATAGGGCTAGGCCGCCGCGCGCGTTTGCACGAGACGCAGCAGATCCTTCGAAAGCGACGCCAGCTGCGACACCGTCTGCAGGGTCTGCCCGGTGCTCGCTTCGCTTTCCTTGGTCGCCTGCGAGACATTGGCGATCGCAAGATTGACCTGCTCGACGGCCGTGCTCTGCTGCTTGGTCGAGAGCTCGATCTCGCGCGCCGCTTCGGTCGTTGTCGCCACGAGCCGCGCAATCTGCTTGAACGCGGCCGCGACGTCGCCGAACTGCTGCGAGCCGGAGTCGACCGCCTTCGAGCCGGTCTCCGTCGCCATCACCGTGGTGTTGACCGAGCTCCTGACGTCGTCGATCAGTACGCGGATCTCCTTGGCGGACTCGGCGACGCGGTCGGCGAGCTTGCGGATTTCGTCGGCGACGACGGCGAACCGCTTCCCGGCTTCCCCGGCGCCGGCCGCTTCGATCGTCGCGTTGATCGAAAGGATGTTCGTCTGCTCGGCGAGCTCGGAGACGATGTCGAGCACCGAACCGATCTCCTGCGACTTCTTGCCGAGGGTCAGCATGTGATTGACGACGGCATCGACCTGCCGACGGATCGCGGTGATCGAGTTCGTGCGCGGTTCCAACCGTGCCGTCGCCGGTCTCCGCCGATGACGCGGTCTGCTCCGCAATCTGCGAGACGCGCTGCGCGCTCTCGGCGATCTGCCTTGCGGTCGCCATCAGCTCGCTGATCGTCGTCGCGATCTCCGTCATCGAGGTCGCCTGTTCCTTGATGCCGGCGGCCTGCTGGTTTGCGGCCGCTTGCAGCTCCGCCGCCGAGCTCTGCACCTGGCTGACGGCCGTGCCGATCTGCCGGTTCAGGGCGCGCGACAGATAGAAGGCGACGATCCCGGCCAGGATGACGCCGAGGATGGCCATGGCGACGATCGAATTGACCGCAGTGTTTGCCGTATCGGTGGACTCCTGGCGCGACTGAGCCAGCAGACTGTTCTCGCGCGTGATGAAGTCGCTGATGGCGTTGTTCACCGCCACGCGCTTCGGCTCGACGCGTTCGTTCAAGGCGCGGACGATGGTTGCCGTGTCGGCGTTTGCCTTGCGCATCTCCACGACCTGGTCGATCGCTTGGCGGTGTTCGGCCTCGGCTTGCACGATAGCGTCGACCGCCCGCCGTCCTTCATCCGTCTCGCGGCGCTGCCGCAACTGATCGACGATCGCATCGAAGTCGCCGCGCGCCGACGTGAGGTCGTTCAGATCCTGGGGATCGCCGGTGAGGAGATAGGTGCGGTTGGCCTTGCCTTGTCGTTCGCGCAACGTGTACATCCGCTCCGCGAGCACGAGGCGCGGCGAATTGTGCGTGATGACGTCGTCCTTGCTCGCGACGACGGTGCGAAGCGCGACGGTGGAGACGACGCCCATCACGATGGTCAAAGCCACCATCGCTGCAAAACCCGCGACGATCTTTTGACCGAATGTCCAGTGACGATCCATGGATTAGTGCTCCTGGGCTGTGCCGGCGATCGGAGCTCGTTCACGGATCGCGGCAACGATTGAAGGGATATCGATGATCGGTCGGACGAATTCCTCAGAGCGCACGACCTGGTGAAGATGGCCTTTGGCATCGGTGCCGTCGCGCGCGGCGATGGCATCCGTCGCAAAGCGGAAGTGCCCGTCGAAGGAATCGAACGCGAGCGCGACCTGCACCTCGGCAGTGATGGCCATCCAGCGCGCGGACTTCGCAATCGGATAGCCGAGCAGCGCTGCGAGGTCGTAGACCGGCAGCATCGTTCCGCGGAAACCGGAGACGCCGCTCAGCTCGCCGACGCGGCTCGGCAGGCGCGTGACCTTCTTATCGGCGAAGAAGCCGGCGATCTCCGAGAGTTGAAGCATGTAGGGATCGCCGCCGACCTGGATCGACAGGAAATCCGCGGTTGCGACCGAGTTGTAGTGCTGCGCCTCGACGAACGTTCGGTCGAAAGCGGCGCGAAGCGCCGCCGCACGCTCGGAGATATGGACGCTTTCGCTGATCATGATCTGCCTTCGATTTTTGCGAGCTCGGCCTCGCAAAGCGCGACGAGGCCGTCGCGCGTGAAACCGCCGCCGAAAAGGAGAAGCCGCGACGCGTCTTCGCGCCGCAGCAGCATCAGCGCCTGCGAGAGCTCGCGCCGCGCCGTTGTAAGGTCGTTCACGCGCTTGGAGAGTAGCCCAAGATGCAGGCGCGGCATGGCGAACTCGGCATCGAGATAGACGGCAAAATTGTCGTGGCCGATGGCGGCATCGCGGTCGCCAAGTCCTTCGCTGCACAGCGCCAGAACATAATGGGCGCCGGCATTGAGCTCGTCCTTCGCAAGCAGCCGCGATGCGACCTCCGCGGCAGCCGCAAGCTGGCTTGCGTGCGCCAAGAGAACCGCAGTCAACAGGAGCACGTCGGGGTCGTGGGAGGCCTCGGTCGGCATCGCGCGGACAAGATCGAGCGCCTCCGCGAAGCGTTCGAGCTGCAGAAGGTCGAGTACGCGCGCGAGGTTCCATTTCGGTGCCGCGGCGATCAACGGCGGAACAACCGCCGCGGGCGGCGTGCCGAGCGCGCGGATCCGCTCCGATGCCTTGGCGATCGTATCGAACCAGGCGGCCGGGTCCTGTGCGGCCGCGATTTCCGCGCTCCTTCGCGCGACGGCAGAACCTGGAACCGGAAATGTGGAAGCCGCGGGGGCTGGCGCTTCGCCTTCGCCGCGGCTCCGGTAGTAGAAGGTCTCGTGGGTGTGGAGCAGATGGAAGTCCTGAGACAACCCGCGCAGCGTCTCGGCGTGACCGAGGAAGAAATACCCGCCCGGCACCAACGAAGACGCGATCCGTGCGACCACCGCCTGCATCTTCTCCGGCGAGAAGTACATGATCACGTTGCGGCAGAAGATCGCGTCGTAGTAACCCGGCCGCCAGAGGTCCGGGTCATTTGCGGTCAGGTTGCGCCGTTCGAAGGTCACGGCGTTGCGAATTTCGTCTGCGAGGACAAGATCGCGTCCCGCAGGGCGGAACCAGCGATCTCTTATCTCGGGCGGCGTCTCACGGAGAGCCCAGGCGCTGAAGCGTCCGCTTGCCGCCCGCTCGAGCGCCCCCGGATTGATATCGACGGCGCGGATGGCGATGTCCCAAGACTGATCGGGCAGCGCTTCGCGCAGGATGATCGCGAGCGTGTAGGCCTCTTCGCCGGACGCGCAGCCGGCCGAGAGCACGCGCAGGCATTTCTTCGGGCGCCGCACCCGCAGCCGATCCGGTAACGCGACCTCCGCGAACGCGCGGAATTGGCTGTTATTGCGGAAGAAATAGGTCTCGCCGACCGTCAGCTCGCGCGCCAGCTCGCCAGTCTCGTCAGCACCGTTTACGTCGGTCTCGAGCTGATGGAGGTAGACCCCGCTTTCCCGCTGGGCCGCCTCCAAGCGCTTGCGCAACACTTCAGCGAGAAAGCCGAGCTTCGCGTCCTCGAATTGAAGGCCGAGCCTTGACGCGACGATGCCACGAAAGCGCTCGACCTCGCTTGTTGCAAGCGCAGCGCTCACGAGGCGAGGGCTTTCGCGTCGACCGCAGCGAAAAACGCATCCGGCACGATCCGCATCGCTTGCAGGACGACGAGGAGTTCCGAATCGAGCGTGCCGATCGTGGATAAGACGTTGGCGTCGGCGCTGCGCAGGAGCGGCGGCAATTCCTGCAGCGAAGCGCCGCCGATCTGACGAACTCCAACGACGGCCTCAACCGCCAACCCGACCATCCGCTCGCCGACGTGCAGCAATACGAAGCGTGTCGGCGTCGAGCTGCCGCCGCCAAGCAGCCGCTCGGCGTCGACGATGGGGACTGCGACGCCGCGCACGATCGAGAGCCCGCGAACGAACTCCGGCGCTCCGACGACCGGCTCGATCGGGAGCGGTCTCGTGGTCTCCACCACGCTCTCGAGCGGCAGCGCGCAAAGCCGCGCGTCGACGCGGCAAAGCAGCGACCAGCCATCGCTGAGGTGCATTTCGGGCCCCATGGAGACTTCACGTTAGCCACCATTCAACCTACAAAGTACTAAAAGCCGCTTTCCACGCGGCCCCGACGAATCGCTCAAACTCCGTCGAATTCAGCCATTTCAAGTTTGCCGGTGTTCGAAACCGGTGCCGACCACTCGTATTGATTGCGTCTGGCGCGACGGGGCCGACCGCCTACGCTTCTGACGTTTTGCGCGTTCCCCGCGGGGATCGGTTCGCGCTGGACCGTGCTCGCCACGACCCGGAGCGCGCCTTCTAGACGCCGAGGCGGACCATTGCGTGGGCGATATGCTTGCGCATCGCGCGACGCGCCGCAGCCGGATCGCCCTGGCGGATCGCCTCGTAGATCGCCGCGTGCTCCGCGTAGGTGGTGCGTACGCTCTTTTCCGGATCGGTGTGACGGCGCGTCGCCACGATGCTCTCGCGAATCTGGGAGGAGATGAACCGGATGAAGGCGGCGATGAAGGTGTTGCCCGTGGCCTGTGCGATAGCGCCGTGGAAATCGAGATCGGCATCGACGGAAGCCGGGTCGGAGCCAGGCACGCCCTGCAGGTGCTGAAGCGCGGCGGCGATCGCGACGATCGCGGGTTCGTCCCGCCTTTCGGCGGCGAGGCCGGCTGTGTGAATCTCGAGCATCGCGCGGAGCTCGAACAGATTCCTGAAGTGCGAGCGGTCGTGCAGAAGCTCGCGGTCGATGCGCAGCGTCGGCTGCGAGCCGGCTTCGATGACGAAGACGCCGGCCCCCTGCTTCGAGCGCACGACCCCCTCGCTTCTAAGCCGCGCGATGGCTTCGCGCACGACGGTGCGGCTGACGCCGAAGCGACTCGCGAGCTGCGGCTCCGTGGGCAGGCGCTCTCCCGGCTTGATGCGGCCGGACATGATCTGGGCAGCGATCTCGCCGGCGACCTGCGCGGGCAGATGGGCAGCGCGGCCGATCCGCCGGATCTTCATCCCGGATTCGCGCGCGGCCGCGGCGCCCTGTACGCGTGCATGCGAGGGTCCGCGCGCGGCCATCACCGAACCGAAGTGCCAAGATTCGGGCGCGGCTCGGCCGTCGGCGCCTGCGTTTTGGAGCGCGCCGCCTCGATGCGTCCGCTGCCGAGATAGAGCTCGCGCACGAGCCGCGCGTCGCGCAGCTCTTCGGTCGTTCCCGTGGCGATGATCCGCCCGCTGTTCATGAGATAGCCCCTGTCGGCGACCGCGAAGGCGAGCCCCGCGTTCTGCTCCACGAGCAGCACCGCCGCCTCGAAGCGATTGCGGACTTCCAGGATCACCTCGCGCAGCTCCTTGACCAAGAGCGGCGAGAGTCCGAGAGACGGCTCGTCGAGCAAGAGGATGCGCGGTCGCGCCATCAGGCCGCGGGCGATCGCCAGCATCTGCTGCTGGCCGCCGCTGAGCTGGCCGCCTTTGCGGTGGCGCCGCTCGGCGAGGATCGGGAAATACGCCTCCATCCGCTCGATATCAGCCTCGACCGCCTCGCGGTCCTTCCGTGCGTAGGCGCCAAGGCGAAGATTCTCGCGCACCGTCAGCGAGGAGAAGATGCGGCGCCCCTCCGGCACCATCACGATGCCGCGGTTGGCCCTTTGGTCTGCCGTCTCGGCGGCGACTTCTTTGCCTTGGAACAGGATCGATCCGGCATTCGCCCGAAGCAGTCCCGAAACCGAACGCAGCAGCGTCGTCTTGCCGGCGCCGTTCGGGCCGAGGATGGTGACGATCTCGCCCTCCTCGACGCGAAGCGAGACGTCGCGATTGACGGCGATCGCGCCGTAGGCCGTGTCGAGGGTGCGGACCTCCAACAGCGTCATGCTTCGGTCCCCAGATACACTTCAAGCACCTTGGGATCGTTGAGCACGCTTGCCGGCGGCCCCTCGGCGATCTTCGTGCCGAAATCGAGAACCACGAGCCGGCCGCACAGCGATACGATCAAATCCATGTCGTGATCGATGACGCAGACGCCGATCCCCATCGCCGGAATCTGAGCGATCAGCGTGGCGAGCTGCTCCATCTCCGTGTCGTTCAGACCGGCGGCTGGTTCGTCGAGGAGAAGCAGGCGCGGGTTCGCCGCAAGCGCAACGGCAATACCGAGCTTGCGAAGGCTCCCGAACGGCAAGGTCCCGGCCGTCGCCGTGCGGAATGCCGAAAGGTCGACGAAATCGAGGAGCGCGTCGGATGATTTCCACGGTGACGCGGAGGCGCGGCTCCCGTGTTCCCAGGCGATGCGCACGTTCTCGTGCACCGGGAGCTCCGGAAACGCCATCGCCTGCTGGAAGCTCCGGGCGATTCCAAGGCGCGCGATCTCGAACGCGGGCTTGCCGGTGATGTCCTTGCCGAGCCAGCGTATCTCTCCGGCGGTCGGCGAAAGCGCGCCGGTGATGACGTTGAAGAGCGTCGTCTTGCCCGATCCGTTCGGCCCGACGATGCCGAGAATCTCGTCGAGCGCGATCGAGACATCGATCCCCGCCAGGGCGACGACGCCTCCGAACGCCTTGCGCAGCCCTTTGACCTCGAGCCCCGGCATGCTCACGCCTTCCGCCGACGCGCCCAGAGCCAGCGATAGATGTCCATGACCCCTGCCACCGCGCCGCCCGGCAGGAACATGATCACCGCGATCAGGCCGATGCCGTAGGCGATGCGCGAATCGACCGGGTCGAGGTTCAATATCTCGGGCAGAAAGTTGACGATCGTCGCGCCGGCGAGCGGCCCGAAGAGCATGCGCGGGCCGCCCACCATCACCATCAGCGCCAGATAGACGCTCGGGAACGCGCCGTAGAGCGTCGGCGAGATGTGGCGAAGGTAGTAGGCCTGAAGGATGCCGGCCATGCCGGCGAAGAGTCCGCTCAGCATGAAGGCGCCGAGCTTGTGCATGCGCGTGTTGATACCGACGGCCTGCGCCAGCGGTTCGTTCTCGCGGATCGCGCGGAGCGTCCGGCCGTAGGAAGAGATCGATATCAGATAGGTGATCAGGATGCTGATCAGGAGGATCACTGCGACGAGCAGGTAATAGTTGCGAAGCTTGTCGAAGTTGATGCCGAAAAGCGTGCCGATCGGATCGAGGTCGAGGCCGGTCGCGCCGCCGGTGAAGCTGCCGCCGTTTGTCAGCGCGATACTGAACAGCGAGCCGAAGGCAAAGGTGATGATGATGAAGTGGTGGCCCGCAACGCGGAGCGAGGAAAGGCCAAGAAAGCCCGCGACGAGCGCCGAAGCAATCATCGCGAACGGTATCCCCGCCCAGAACCCGAAGCCGAAACGTCCCGCGAGCATCGCCGCCGCGTAGCCGCCGACACCCATCAGGGCGGCGTGGCCGATCGACAGGATGCCGGCCTGCCCGAAGAGGACACTCAGCCCGTAGAGCGTGATCGCTGCGGTGCCGGTCGAGATCGCGACCGAGAGGAAGCGATAGCTCGGCTCGAGCCACGGGATCGCCAAGAGGCCGATCGCGATCACTGCCGCAACCACGATCCGATCGAGGGTCAGCCCGGCGACCGGCTGCCGCTCGATGCGGACCGGCGCGACGCGCGCGAGGCCGTTCGTCTCCCCTGTCGCCTCACTAGACACTGCGCGGCCCTTCCGTCCCGCCGAGCAGTCCTTGCGGCCGCAGGAGGAGAATGAGGATCATCATCGCGAACGAATAGGCGTCGGTCCATTCAGGAATCCCGTAGCCGGCGCTGAGGCCGTCGACGAGGCCAAGGATCAGGCCGGCGACCACCGCACCGGTGACGTTGCCGAGTCCGCCGATCAGCGCGACGGCAAAGCCTTTGACCACGACCACGCTCCCGACGAAGGGCGTGATCGGGAAAAGCGCGATCATCATCGCGCCGCCGAGCCCGGCGAGGAAACTGCCGTAGGCGAAGACCGCCGTTACGTAGCGACGCACGGGAATGCCCATCAGCGCGGCAGTCTCTTGGTCGGCGACGCTGGCGCGGAGCGCGAGGCCGTAGCGGCTGCGCGTGATGGCGAAGAAGGTCAGCCCAACGGCGAGCGCGGTCACCGCCACGACCACGACGCGCATCGCTATGATGCGCACGCCGCCCACTTCCCAGACGATGCCGACGGGATCGGGAATGCTCTTCTGGTGTGAATTCCAGATGCGGATGACGACGTGCTGCAGAAGCACGATCAGGCCGAGCGAGACGATGAAGCCGTTCATCGGCCGCGCCAGCGTGAAGCGGAAGATGCCGCGTTCGAGTGCAAAACCGAGCGCCGCTACGATGCAGGCGGCCGCAAGCAGCGCAACGATGAAATTGACCCCGTGGCTCACCAGCGCCCAGGTCACCATCCCGCCGACCATGAGGAACTCGCCGTGGGCGAAATTGATGATGCCGGTCAACCCAAATATAATCGTAATACCTATGCCGATCAGAATAATAACGCTCGCGAGAGAGAGGCTATTCACGAGCTGCTGAATGAATATTTCCATCACTGACCAACTGCAGTTGCTCTATGTCGCGGCGCGTTACATGCCAACTGCAACGGAGCCCGCTTCGGAGCGAAGACGATAGAGGAAAAGGCGCAAACGGGAAACGGACGCTCCTGGAATTTCAGATCGCCCGTTTCCCGTTCTTTACGCCTGCGCGTCTAGCCGCCCGGGTCGCCGGGGGGAGGAGTCGCCGGCGGCTGCTCGAGTGCGCAGTCGAAGCTGTCGGAGGTGTTCGGCTTGACCAGGCACACCTCGGTCGCGACGCCCATCACCTGGTGGTGCGCGTTGAACTGAAGCGGAACCTGCGCAAGCACGCCGTCATGCTTTGAGTTGAGCAGATAGTCCACGACCGCGTCGGGATCGTCGACCTTGCCGACCGCGGTCAGCGCCTCGACGTACCAGTGGACGTAGTCATAGTAGAGCAGCGAGACCGAGGCCTGCGGACCTTGCTGCGCTCCAAGACCGAAGTAGCGGTTGAAGTAGTCGGTCACTTTTTGCGACGGGGGCTGGCCCCAGCAGAGCGCGATGCAGCTGATCGTCACCGGAACGGGCGCCGTGAGCTTGCGGTCCTTCCACACGCCGGGATCGACGCCGATAACGAAGTAAGCGGGCGCGACGTCGAGCTGAATCGCTTGCGGGAGCGCGACCAGGGTCTCGTCCGGGTTGTACCAGATGTGAACGATGTCAGGCTTCTCGCCTTTGATGCGGGTCAGAAGCGCGGTGAAGTCGGTCGTGTCCGGCGGATAGAAGATGCGATCGACCGTCTGGCCGTGCAATTCGAGCGCGAGGATGTAGTGCTTCGTCAGGTATTGGCCGCCAAGGTCGTCGGCCACCAGGATGACCGACTTCGTCGGCTTCGGATCCATCAGCGGAGGAAGCAGCTTGAACACGCCGTTGGCCGTGCTGCCGCTGCGCTCAAATTCCTGCGGCTCGGTCTGGAACGCGTAGTGCTCAGGACCGCCGGGCGCCACCGACGCGTCGTCGAGCAGGCCGCCGAGCGAGCTGTTGCCGGTGAACTGAAGAACCTTGGCCGGACCGGTGATCTTGGTCATCGCGACCGAGAAGTCGTGCGATTCGGTGCCCCAGATCGCCGAGACGCCGACGTCGTTGACGAGCTCGCGTGCCGCCGCGATGGCGGTGTCGATGTTGGTGCGGTCGTCGCGATAATAGGCTTCGAGCTTGTAGGTCTTGTCGCCGACCTTGAACCCGCCGGCGTCGTTGATTTCTTTCACGGCGAGCTTCACCGCAGCGCCGATCGTGTTGCCGGCGGAGACGAAGCCGCCCAACTCGGCTCCGACGACACCGATCTTTACGACATTATCTTCGGCGTCGGCGGCGTGTATCGGCACTCCGCATAGCGCCGTGGCGAGCAAGGCTCCGCCAAGACCCACACCCTTCATTGAAGCACCCTCCCATTTTCGATTGGCTTAGTGTGTGATTGACATGGTCATATTATCACCAGAAGATTCGTGGAGCAAGAACGGACCCTTGTTTTCAGAAAAGATTCCAGACGCTGCAACGGCAGATAGGCACGCGCTCTCGTTCGAAGCCCGTCTGCCGGCCTGTTTGCTAAATTGCAATGCTACTAGTCATGTCATATGATGACCTGATTAAGAGCGGCCCCCACACCCACATGGTTGGAGAATCGCAAGCTTGCCGACTTTGCTGCTGACCTCGACGGCGACTGCCCGGGCGAACTATTACGGCGACGAGGCGCTCGCTGGCTTGCGGCAGCTCGGCACCGTGCTCTTGAATGAAAGCGATACCCCTCTGACGCCGCGCCAGATCATCGCACTCGCCGAGGACTGCGCGATCATCGTATCGGACCGGGCCACGCCAGGGCCGGCGGAGATTTTCGACGCCTTGCCGAACCTCGTGGCGTTCGTGCGGGTCGCGGTCGACATCCGCAACATCGACGTCGGCGCCGCCTCCCGCAACGGCGTGCTCGTGACCCACGCGAGCCCGGGCTTCATGGCCGCCGTCTCCGAGCTCATCGTCGGCTACATGGTCGCGCTTGCGCGCGACATCGTCGGCGCTGCCCTTGTCTACAGGAGCGGCAGTCGGCCCGAGCCGCGCATGGGCCGGCAGCTCAAGGGAAGCACGATCGGCATCATCGGCCTCGGCGCCATCGGGAGACACCTTGCGCTGCTTGCGCGGGCCCTCGGCATGCGCGTCGTGGCAAGCGACCCTTATGCCGTCGACATGCCGCCCGGCGTCGAAAGCGCCGATCTCACGACCCTGCTCCAGCTCGCCGATTTCGTCGTCTGCCTCGCGGTCGCCAATGCGGAGACGGAAAACATGATGGGCGCGCGCGCGTTCCGCCAGATGAAGCCGGGCGCGTATTTCATCAACGCCTCGCGCGGCAATCTCGTCGACGAAGCCGCGCTTGAATCGGCGCTCGCGGAGGGGCGGATCGCCGGCGCCGCGCTCGACGTCGGACGCGCCGCCGATCAGATGCCGGCGCCGAGCTTGGCGGCGCATCCACGCGTCATTGCTACGCCCCACATCGGAGGGTTGACGCCTGAATCCACCGCCCATCAGGCGCTAGAGACGGTCCGTCAATGCGCCGCGGTTCTCGAAGGCCGCGCTCCGCCGGGGTCGGTGAACGAGGCTCAGGCAACGCGGCTGGCAAAAATCCGCGCCACCGCCTGAAACGAAGCGCCGGCGCGCAGTCGGATTCGTCGAGGCCCGCACCGGCCTCCTCCGCCGCCTCCCGTGCCATTCGGCTCACGCGGATTTGCGGGTCTGAAACTTGACACTCATCATGTCATATGATGTTCTTCGGCACACAATCCGTTCGGCGTACAGCTCCGAAGCGGCAGGAGGGAAAACTTGGGCGCCAAATACCTGCATACGATGATCCGCGTCACCGATCTCGACCAATCGATCGCGTTCTTCGCAAAGCTCGGTCTGCGTGAGACACGCCGCGTCACCAACGAAAAGGCGCGTTACACGATCGTGTTCGTGGCCGCGGAGGGCGACGAGAGCACACCGATCGAGCTCACGTTCAACTGGGACCCGGAGGTCTACACCGGCGGCCGCAATTTCGGCCACCTCGCCTTTGAGGTCGACGACATCTACGACACTTGCGCGCGCCTGATGAAGGAGGGCATTACGATCAATCGCCCGCCGCGCGACGGCAACATGGCGTTCATCCGAACGCCGGATCAGATTTCGATCGAGTTGATCCAGAAGGGCCCGGCGTTGCCGAAGAAAGAACCGTGGGCCACGATGGGAAACATCGGAGCCTGGTAGGCTCGGCCTTGACCCGCGCCAGCCGCGGCGCGCTCAATTCAAGAAGCAGCGGAGAAGGTCCGGAGCGATGACAAACTTTCAGCCCCTCATCCCGCGGCAGCCGGTCCCTCGCCTCGACGTCATGGTCGGTGGCGCGCCCTGGCGGCTTGCGGACCAAAAGCCGCAGAGATTCAGTCTGATCGTGTTCTATCGCGGCTTTCACTGCCCGATTTGTGGCTCCTACCTGCCCGACGTGCAGCGGCGCCTCGACGCGTTTCGGGAGCGCGGCGTGGAGCCGATCGCGATCTCGTCCGACGGGGAAGACAGAGCGCGGATGGCTGTCGAAAAATGGGGACTCGACAAGCTCAAGATCGGATATTCGCTGAGCTTGGACAACGCGCGCGAATGGGGGCTCTTCATCTCTTCACAGCGCGGACCGAAGCCGACGCCGACGGGCGTGGTCGAGCCGCCGCTCTTCTCCGAGCCGGGCATGTTCCTGGTGCGGCCGGACGGCACCCTCTATTTCGCCTCCGTGCAGACGATGCCGTTCACGCGCCCGAACATGGGCGAGGTGATCAAGGGCCTCGACGTGGTGATCGCCGAAGACTATCCGGCGCGCGGCGAGGTCGTCGATCACAAGGCGGCGATGGCGGCGCTTGCTCGCAAGACCGGATAATCCACGCCTAAGACTCTTCCTCCCGAGGAGCCTCCCCGGTGGCGCTGCAACCTCTCGCCCCGGGGAGATTTTTCTTGCCGCCTCGGCAACTCACTTCACGATGGCGATCTTGCTGCGGTCGATGGTGACGGCAACGGCGAGGATCAGCACGACGCCGAAGACGATCTGTTGGGCGAAGATATCGACGCCGACGAAGGTCATTCCGATCCGCACCAGCGAGACGATCAGCGCGCCGACGAGCGTGCGTCCGACGCTGCCGACCCCGCCGGTGATCGCCGTGCCGCCGACGATGACCGCGGCGATCGCCGGCAGCAGCAACTGATTGGCAAGCTCGGGCGAACCGCTCGACATGCGCGCCGTCAGGATCACGCCGGCAAGCGCGGCAAAGGTCCCCGAAAGTGCGAAGGCGATGACCTTGTGCCGGTTGACCCTCACGCCGGAGGCCCAGGCCGCCTGCTCGCCGGCGCCGATCGCTTTGCTGTAGCGCCCGAACACCGTGTAGCGCTGGATTAGCATGCTGACGATCGCGACCGCCGCGCCAAGGAAGATCACCGAAGGAACGCCGAGCGTCGTGCCATGGATCCATTCGACCACGGCGCGGTCGCTTTCGTTGAGCGTGACCGCGCGGCTGTCGGAGATGACCAGCGCCGCGGCGACATAGACACCGCTCGTCGCGAGCGTCGCAATGAAGGAGGGGATGCGGAGATAGACGTGCACGATGCCGCTCAAGAGTCCGCAGCCGGTGCCCACAAGAACCGCGATCGGCAAGCTCCAGAAGCCCAGCCCGGAGATGATCTCCGCCACGATAACGCTCGCCAGCGATCCGACCGCCTGGATGGAAAGATCGATGCCGCCAAGCATGATCACGAACGTGACGCCGGTTGCGAGCACGAAAAGCACTGCGGTGTCGGCAAGCACGATGGTCAGCGTATCGAGCGAGATCACCACCGGGTTGAGCACACCGATGACGACCACCAAAAGCACCAGGATCAGCGCCGGCGCAGCGCGATAGAGTTGCCTGACCTGCGTCATCCAGCTTTTTCCAACGAGGCTTTCGGCAATCGACGACACTCTCTTCTCCCTCTCTCACGTCAGTCCGCGGTTCGATTCACACCATATGCGGGATGAGACTGACCTGCGTCGGCTTTCCCGACGGCGGCGCGTCGAAGCGCGCGGTGATCTCGCCGTCGCGCATAACCAGGATGCGGTGGCTGAGACCGATCGTCTCCTCCAGCGTGTCGGAGGTGAGCACGATCGCGACGCCTGCCGCCGACAAATCGCGAATGAGCTCGTAGACGTCCTCCTTCGCGCCGACATCGAGCCCGCGCGTCGGATGATCGAGGATCAGAATGCGCGAGCCCGCGTTCATCCACTTCGTGAGCACCACCTTCTGCTGATTGCCGCCGCTGAGATTGACGCAAAGCGTCTCGGCCGAGGGCGTGCGTATCCTCAGCCGGTCGATCCAGCGCCGCCCGATCTCCCTTTCCGTCGTGTGCTGGATGACGCCGAAGCCCGGCACCAGCGGCAAGCGCGCAAGCGTCATGTTGGCGACCACCGACAGGAACAGCACCAGCCCCTCGACCCGGCGCTCGCGCGGGATGTAGCCGATTCCGGATTCGACCGCGTCGGTCGGCGATTTGAACTGGATCGTTCTTCCGTCGAGACGGAGCGTGCCGGACGCGTGCGGATGCATGCCGAAAAGCGTGCGCGCAAGCTCCTCGCGCCCCGATCCGATGACGCCGGCGATACCGAGAACCTCGCCGCGACGAAGTTGAAAATCGACGTTGCGATAGCCGGGCGCCGTGAGACCCGCCGCCTCGAGAACGACATCGCTTTCGCAGGCTTCCTGGCGCGACTCGCGGTAGTACTCGGCGTTGAGCTTGCGCCCGACCATGAGCTGGTGGAGCTCCGACACCGAGCTCCCGGCCGCTTCGAGATCGGCGACGACCTCGCCGTCCTTCATGACGTAGACGCGGTCGCTCAACGCCAGGACCTCGTCGAGACGATGCGAGACGAAGACGATGCTCGCGCGCCGCTTCAGCGCGCGCACGCGGTCGAACAGAAGATCGATCTCCTTGCGCTCGAGCACCGATGTCGGCTCGTCGAGCAGGATGATGCAGTGGCGGTCGATCATCTCCTCGAGCGCGAGCGCCTTGGCGAGCTCGACCATCTGACGCGCCGCAAAGCTCAGCTCGGCGGCGCGGCTGCGGGGGTCGATGTCGACCTCGACCTTCTCAAGCTGCGCGCGCGCCGCGGCGTTGAGCTTGCGCCAGTCGATCAGCCCCGCCCGGCAGAAGGCGGCCTCGCGGCCGAGAAAGATGTTCTCCGCGACGGTCAGATTGAGGAGCAGCGACTGCTCCTGAAAAACCATGCCGATACCGTGATCGTTGGCCTCGCGCGGGCTGCGAAAGTCGACGGGGTGGTCGTCGAGGATGATCTCACCCGAGGTCGGGCGATAGACGCCGGCCAAGAGGCGCATCAGCGTCGACTTGCCGGCGCCGTTCTCGCCCACCAGCCCGACGACCTCGTTCAGGCCGATGTTGATGCTGACGCCCTTCAGCGCCTGAACGCCGACGAAATCCTTGCTGAGGTCGCGGGTCGAAAGCATGGGCGCCTACTTGACGATGCGCAGGCGCGCGCGGTCGAGCGAGAGCGCCACCGCGACGATGATGAGCAGGCCGAGGACGCCCTGCTGCACCGTCGGCGGCACGCCGAGGAGCACCATACCGTTGTTGAGGACCGCGACGATCGCGACACCGATCAGTGTGTTCAAGATGCCGCCCTGCCCGCCCGTCAGCGCGGTCCCGCCTACGACGACCGCTGTCACCGCTGAAAACAGCCGGCCGTTGCCGACTTCCGCCGTGGCGACGCCAAGCTGCGCTGCCGTCAACACGCCGCCGATGCCGAAGGTAAGCCCGGCGAGCGTGAACGCCGCGATCTTCACCCGAGCGATATTGATCCCGGAGAGCGCCGCCAGATCCTCCGCACCGCCGATTGCGCGCACATAGCGGCCGAAGCGCGTGTAGTGCTCGATGCCAAGCGCCAGAAGCATCACCGCGACCGCGATCCAGACCGGCAGCGGGATGTTCAAAAGCCGCGTCAAGGCGATGCTGCGGATGCCATGATCGAGCACGCGCACCTGGCCGCCGCCGAGGAGAACGGTCGCAACGCCCGCTCCGACGAACCACATGCCGAGCGTCGTCATGAACGAGGGGATGCGCAGCTTGACGTGCACGAGCCCGTTGACGAGCCCCATCGCGGCGCCGACGAGGATCGCCAGCACCGCCGCAATCGGCCCATAGGCGTTGGAGTTGGTGTCGTTAGCTACGAGCAGCGCCACCACCGAGGCGCTGATCGCCAAAGTTCCCTCCACCGAAAGATCGATCGCGCCGAGAATGATGACGAAGGTCAGGCCGCATGCGACGACAAGCGGCACCGCCGACGCGTTTGCCAGGCGAATGAAGTTGTTCGTCTGGAAGAAAACAGGGTTGGCGAGGCCGATCGCCGCGGAGAGCCCGATCAGCACGAGAACCGGGGCCCAGGGCGCGAGCTTCCGACCGACGTCGCGATAGCGCTCTTTGAACGTCGCGTTGGCCGCGGCCTGCGCGGAAACCGCGCCGGCCCGCTCTTCGCCCGATTCGACGGATGCTGCGCGCGACTCCACGATCTCTGACGCCTCCTCCCCTTCGAAGGCTCTTCTTGTAGTGGCCGACAGCGGCAGCGACCGGCGGCGGAAAGTCTGCGACGCCGGTCGCGGCCGATCCGTACCGCCTTGCGGCGGAACGCCGGTCAGCTTGGGATTTGCCCGGTTACCCGGCCCCAGAGGTCATCATAGTCGAGCTTCGGCTGCGACTCGATGTTGTCCTTGTAGAACGCCTCGACATTGTCGGCCGTCACGAGGATGCCGGTGCCGAAGGATTCGCGATGTGATTTCGGTTCCGTCGCCGGATCGAACTTGCCTTGCTGGGCGTGGAAGGCGATCGAGAGTCCCATCGCGCCGGACCAGAAAGGATCCCACGAGATCGTGCAGGTGAGCTCGCCCGCCTTTACGCCTTCGACCGCCGCTTTGGCGCCGTCGATCCCGGTGATCGGAATCTTGCCGGCAAGGCCCTCGTTGCGGAGCGCCTCGAGGGCACCGATCGCCATGTTGTCGTTCATCGCCCAGATGCCTTTGATGCCGTCGCCGAAGCGGGTCAGCATCGAAGAGGTCAGGTCATAGGCCTCGTTTGAGTTCCAGTGGGCCTCCTGGAAGTCCAGCATCTGTATGTCGGGGTTTTTCGCGACCGTATCCTTGAGCCCGTTGGTGCGCAGGATCGCGGCGGTCTGCGACGCGACGCCGCCGAGCGCGATGAACCCTCCTTTGCCGCCCATCGCCTTGAACAGGAGCTCGGCGGTCGCAACACCCGACCATAGATTGTCGAACTCAATGTGGTCGACGTAATAGGGATTGAAATCCCAAGGGTGCAGATCGGCGGGCTTGTTCCAGTGGGTGACCACGTAGACGCCGGCTTTGTTGCATTCCTCGACGATCGGCCGGGCGTCCGGCGTGTCGTTCGGATCGACGTTCAGGATCATCTTGCCGCCGGTGCGCGCAATGATCGCGCGAATGTCCGAGAGCCCCTTCTCGCTGTTGCCCTCGGTGACGAGGACGGTCGACTCTGCGCCCATCGCCTTCGAGAAGGCGTCGGCGCCGTCCTTCCAGACCGCGTGGTAGGGGTTGGTCAGCGACCGGATCGAAGTCACGAAGTGCGGCATGTCCGCCGCGCTCGCGCGCCGCGCCAGCGCGCCGCCGATCAAAGTCGAAGCAGCGAGCCCTGCGCTACCGGTCAGAAGCCGGCGCCTTGTCAGATTCCACGTTCTGTCCGTCATCCCGATATCCTCCCTTTGCACCGGCGCTAGAGAGCTGGGGCGGATCGCCCCCGCGCCTCTCTCCGGCTGTTTTTCGTGACGGGCTCAGTTGGTCGCTTCGAGCGCTCGGAATTCGCTCTCGCACCGCCGCGTCAAGACATATGGTAGCATGGTCATATGATGAATGCAAAAGGCCAAGCGAATTTGAAGTAAGTGCGGGCTGGAATGTCTTTTCATCCTGTCATATGATGACCAGAGAGATGCTTACAAGAGCGGGAGGAGATCATGGGCGCCGCCTTCATCGAGCCACGCCGCGAGGATGCACGGCTGCTGGAGCCGCGCCGATATAAGATGCTGATCGGCGGCAAGAGCGTCGACGCCCGCTCGGGCGAGACGTTCAAGCGCGAGAGCCCGGTCTGGCCGGGCGTCATCGTCGGCGAGTGGCCGAAGGCCGGCTCCGTTGACGTGGAAGCCGCGATCGCCGCGGCGCGGCACGGCGTTCGACCAGGGTCCATGGCCGCGCATGCCCGGCGCGGAACGCGCCGGCATCATCGCCAAGGTGGGCGACTTGCTGCTCCAACACCGCGAGGAGTTCGCGACCATCGAATCGCTTGAGGTCGGGAAGACCATCGCCGGCACGCGCGGCGAGGTCGGCTATGCCGCCGATTGCTGGTCTTTCGCGGCGGGTGCATCGCGCTGCCTAGAGGGCTCGACGCACGACCAGTACGGGCCGAATGCGCTCGGCATCGTGCTGCGCGAGCCGATCGGCGTCGTCGGCGTGATCACGCCCTGGAACTATCCGCTGATCATCGCCTGCGAGCGCCTGCCATGGGCGCTGGCGACCGGTTGCACCGTCGTGGTCAAGCCGAGCGAATTCACGTCGGGGGCGACGATCCGGCTGGCGGAGCTTGCGCGCGAAGCCGGCATGCCCGACGGCGTCTTCAACGTCGTCACCGGACTCGGCGATCCGGTCGGTGAGACGCTTGCCGAACACGACGGCGTCGACATGATCGCGTTCACCGGATCGCTCCGGGTCGGGCGCATGATCGCCGCGAAGGCGGGCGCCACCATCAAGCGCGTCGGGTTGGAGCTCGGCGGCAAAGGCCCGCAGGTGGTCTTCGCCGACGCCGATCTCGACGCCGCCGCCGCCAAGATCGCCGGCAGTATTTTCGACAATTGCGGACAGACCTGCATCGCCGGCAGCCGCCTCATCGTCGAGCGGCAGGTGGCCGACCGAATGCTCGCAATCCTCAGGGATCGCGCCGAGAAGATTACCGTCGGCGATACCTTCGACGAGCGCACGAATGTCGGGGCGCTGATCTCGCCGCTGCACCTTGAAAAGGTCGAGACCTATGTCGCGGCCGGTGTCAAAGCCGGCGCCGAGATCGTCACCGGCGGAAACCGCCTCGGCACAGGCGGCCTCTTCTACGAGCCGACCATCTTCGCCGGCGCGCAGCCGTCCATGTCGATCGTGCGCGACGAGATCTTCGGGCCGGTGTTGACTGTGCTTGCTTTCGACACGGCGGAGGAAGCCGTGCGCATGGCGAACGACACCATCTACGGGCTCTCCGCCGGTGTATGGACCCGTGACCTGAGCCGCGCATTGCGCACGATCCGCGGCATTCGCGCCGGGCGAACCTGGATCAACGGCTTTGCCGAAGGCGGGCCGGAAATGCCGATCGGCGGATACAAGCAAAGCGGCACCGGCCGCGAGATCGGTCAAAACGGATTCGACGAGTACAGCGAATTCAAGAGCGTCTACATGGTGCTGCCCGAGCCGGCGGGCGGGCCGGGTTGACGGAGGCCGGCGCTGGGAGACGAAGCCTCGCCTCCCGCGTTGGCGACCAACCCATGATCGACATGACGATCCGGGACGTGCGGGTCCTCCAGGTCCGCGTGCCTTGGGTCGACCCGCCGATCTTCGGCAAGACAAAGGTCGCGCGCCCGCGCGAGATCGTTGTGGTCGAGATCGAGACGCAAGGCGGCACCGTCGGCATGGGCTACGTCCACATGCTGCAGCCGATGCTGCGCACGCTCGCGACATGCCTTGAGGAAGCGATAGCACCGCTCGTCATGGGGCGCGACGCGACGGAGGTTGAGGCGATCTGGCGAGATCTTTATCGCGCTACCTACGGCGCCGGGCGGATGGGAATCGTGCTGATGGCGATCTCCGCCGTCGATATCGCGCTCTGGGACGCGATCGGCAAAAAGGCCGGGATGCCGCTGCACCGGCTCTGGGGGCACTTCCGCTCCGAAATTCCAGCCTATGCGAGCGGCTGCCTTCGCGGGCTTGGTGGCGACGGGATGGTCGAGAAAGCCAGGCGCTTCGTGAAGGAGGGGTTCTCCGCGATCAAGATGCAGGTCGCGCATATCTTCGACCGGCACGAGGATCTGCAGAACGTGCGGAGTATGCGCGATGCGCTTGGTCCGAAGGTCGAGATCATGGTCGACGTCAATCGCGGCTGGAGCGCGGACGTTGCGATCCGCATGGGCCGGAAGTTCGAGGACCTCGACGTCTACTGGATGGAGGAGCCGGTGCCGGCGGAGGACGTGGAGGGCTATTTTCGTATCGCCGATGCGCTCGACCTCCGCATCGTTGGCGGCGAAAGCCACTTTACGCGCTACGATCTGAAGCCGTTTCTGGCGAACCCGAGGTTGCCGATCCTGCAGCCCGACCCGGCGCGCGGCGGGCTGACGGAACTCCGCAAGATCGCCGCCATCGCCGACACCTGGGGAATGGAGCTCGCGCCGCATCTTTACCCGGAGCTTTGCGTGCAGGTCCTTGCTTCGATCCCGAACGGCGCGTGGCTTGAGCAGATGGGGTGGCTGGACGATCTGTGGATCGAAAGCGTACCGGTGATCGCCGGCCGCGTGCTGGCGCCGGAAAGGCCGGGACACGGCCTCGCATTCAAGCCGGAAGTGCTCCGGGGTTAAGCGTCGAGAATTGGAAAGCCAACCAATGCCGCGCGTTCTCATTTCAGGCAGCATCCATAGAAGCGGAATGGAGCTTCTGCGCTCGCGCGCTGATCTCGAGATCAGCGAGATGCCTGACGACAGCCGAGACAGCTTCGTGCAGTACCTCTCCGCCGCCGACGCGCTCCTGATCCGCACCTCTCCCCTGCCGGTCGAGGCGGTCGAGGCGGCGAACCGGCTGAAGGTCGTCTCGCGCCATGGCGTCGGCTACGACAACCTTCCGATCGCGGCACTGACGAAGAAGGGCATTCCGGTCGCCCTCGTCGGCAACATCAATTCCGAGGCGGTGGTCGAGCACGTCTTCTTCCTCATGCTGTCGCTTGCCCGAAATGCGATCGTCAACGATCGCGCGGTCCGCGCCGGATCGTGGGAGGAGCGCAACAAGCTCGAAGCCTTCGAGTTGGCGGGGCGAACGCTGCTGATCGTCGGACTCGGCCGGATCGGCCGAGTCCTCGCCGCTCGCGCGCTCGCATTCGGGATGCGGGTTATCGCCTATGATCCCTATGTCTCCGCCGCGGACGCGGCTGCCCTCGGCGTGACCATGGTTGGCGACTGGCGGGCGGCCCTCGGCGGCGCCGACGTCGTCTCGCTTCACCTGCCGCGCTCCGCGGAGACCGAGAACATGATCGCCGCGGCTGAGCTGGCGCTGATGAAGCCGACGGCGCTTCTCATCAATGCCGCCCGCGGCGGTCTCGTCGACGAGGCAGCGCTCGCGGAAGCGCTCAACGCGGGCCGCATCCGGGGCGCCGGCATCGACGTGTTCGACGAGGAGCCGCCACGGCGCGACAACCCGCTCTTGGCGTGCGAGCGTGCGATTTTGAGCCCCCATATTGCCGGCCTCACCCGAGAATCGGCGGAACGGCTCAGTGTCGCGGCGGCGCAAAACGTGCTCGCCGGCCTCGACGGCCGGCTCGACCCGAGCCTCGTCGTCAACCCGGAAGTGCTCGGCGGACGCTGATCGCCCAAGGGTTTTGAGCCTCGGCCGGGCCGGGACCTCCCGATCGCCCGCCGGCACGCCTCGACTGCAATTGCTAGGATGACCATTAGACTGCGATACTATGAATGCGAGCACGATTCTCGGGCTCAAACTGGTGAGCTAATGGCCTTACGAGCGCGACAAATCGACCCCGGAATGCGCCTTCCTGCGCGCGTTGCCGGGAACATTTCGAAGGATATCATAAGCGGACGGCTGAAGCCGGGGGACCGGCTGCCGACCGAGCCGGAACTGGCGGAATTGTTCGGCGTCAGCCGCACAGTCGTCCGCGAGGCGGTGGCGCGGCTCAGAAGCGAAGGCATCGTCCGGTCGAAACAGGGCGCCGGCGTGTTCGTCGCCGACGCCAGACAGCAGCCGACGCTTCGGATCGACCAGGAGTCTCTCGCCGACAAGTCGCTGTTCCGCAACCTTTTCGAGCTGCGCGCCATGCTTGAGATCAACACTGCCGGCATGGCGGCGGAACGACGCGACGAGAAATCGTTGCGGGCGCTCGACGCGGCGCTCGAGCACCTGCGCCAGGTGCCGGGGTCGACGGCCGCTTCCGTCGACGCCGATCTCGACTTTCACCACGCGATCGCGCTCGCCACCGGCAACACGTTCATCGCCGCCTTCATCCGCTTCATCTCGTTCCAGATCCGCGAGAGCATTATCGCGACGCGCAGGAAACGCGATCCCGATCGGAGCGCCTCGGTGACCTATCGCGAGCACACTGCAATTTTGAACGCGATCCGCAAGGGGAATGCCGCCGCCGCGCGAAGGGCGATGAGTCGCCACATCGCCAATGCGGCAAAACGGCTCGGCATCGCCTAGTCGCGCGGGAGGACATCGTCCATGCCGGCCTGGCGAAACCGCCGGCGCCCTGGGGCTTCCCTTGCAATTCAAATGGTCATGTCATACGATGACCTGCACTGACACCGTATGCCATCCACTGCAGATCGGCGGTGCGTAGAGCTTGCGGCCAGGCTATTTGCGCGATCGGCCTGAAGGGAGGACAAGAATGCCGGCAGAAGCGCCGCGACTGAAGCCGCCGCCCGGATCCTGCGACACGCATCTTCATATCTTCGATGCCGCCGTGCCGGTGATGGCGGGGGCGTCGCCCGGGCCGGCCTGGGCAACGGTTGCGGCCTACAAAGTGCTGCAGAAGCGCCTCGGCATAGAGCGGGCGGTGATCGTGCAGTCAAATGCCTATGGCACCGACAACAGCGTGCTGGTGACAGGCCTCGCCGAACTCTCCCCCAACGCCAGGGGCGTGGCGATCGTCGACCGATCCGTCACCGACGCCGAGCTTGACCGGCTCACAAAGGCGGGCGTGCGCGGCGCGCGCTTCCATATGCTGCCGGGCGGGATTTTGAAGTGGGAGGATCTGCCGCTGATCGCGGCGCGCGTGGCGGCATTCGGCTGGCATACTCAGCTGCAGATGGATGGCAGGCTCTTGCGCGAGCGCGAAGAAGAGCTGCGGCGCTTCCCCTGCCCGCTCGTCATCGACCACGTCGGCAAGTTCCTCGAGCCGGTGACCGTGGACCACCCCGGCTTTCGTGCGCTCGCCAGGCTGCTCGAAAGCGGGCTCTGCTGGTTGAAGCTCTCCGCTCCCTACGAGGTCTCGAAGGCCGGCCCTCCCCTTTACCCCGATGTCGGCGCGATCGCGAAGGCCGCCGTGAAGATCGCGCCGGAGCGCATGCTGTGGGCGTCGAACTGGCCGCACCTCTCGGTCAAGGGCGAGCTCCCCGACGACGCGATGCTGCTCGATCTCCTGCTCGACTGGGTGCCGGACGAGAAGCAGCGGAACGCGGTTCTCGCCGACAATCCGGCGGCGCTTTACGGATTCGCCGGAACCTGAGCCGGTAATTCAAGGATGGGACTTTAAGGGCGATGCCTGATTCGTATTCCAAGCTCTCTGCCGCCGTCGGAAGCGGCCTGCTGACATTTCCGGTCACGCACTTCCGCGCCGACTATTCTTTCGACGAGGACAATTATCGCGCGCACATCGATTGGCTGCTCCGCTTCAAGCCGGCGGTGTTGTTCGCGGCAGGCGGCACGGGTGAATTCTTCTCCCTCGGCCTCGATGAATTCGAGCGCGTCGTGCGCGCGGCGGTCTCCGAGACCGACGGACGCGTGCCGGTGATCGCCGGCTGCGGCTATGGCACGAGCCTGGCAAGAGAGTTCGCGAGCGCAGCGGAGCGCGCCGGCGCCTCGGCGATCCTGCTCCTGCCGCATTATCTTGTCGCCGCCGAGCAAGCGGGCATCGAGGCCCACGTCTCCGCCGTCTGCAAGTCGACGCGCCTCGGCGTCATCGTCTACAACCGCGACAACTCGATCCTGGCGGCCGATACGCTCGCGCGCCTTTGCGACGAGAACGCCAATTTGGTCGGCTTCAAGGACGGCGTCGGGGACATCGAGCGCCTGGTCAAGATACGCGAGCGGCTCGGCGACCGCCTCTTCTACGTGGGCGGCCTCCCGACGCACGAGACGTTTGCTGCGCCCTACCACGCCGCCGGCGTTCCGAATTATTCCTCTGCAATTTTCAATTTCCTGCCGCGCTTCGCGACCGACTTCTATCGCGCCGTTCAAGACGGGAATGCCGCCGTCATTCGCCGCGGGCTCCGCGATTTCGTCCTGCCTTACATCGAGATACGCGGGCGGAAAAAGGGCTATGCGGTCGCCATCGTGAAAGCCGGCCTCGCCAGCATCGGGCGCCCGGCGGGGCCTGTGCGGCCGCCGCTCGTCGATCTGACCGAGAAGGATCTGCGCGACCTCGAGGCGTTGCTTCAATCCACAGGCCTCGCGAGGGATCTCGGACCCGCCGAAGGCCGTGCTGCAAGCGCCAAGACGGCCAGCTTGGCGTAGGAACGGCTCGCGAAAGCACCGCGAAGAACTCGTTCTCCTTGCGCGCGCCATCTGTCCTGCTATCGTAAACGCTTCGCGAGGGGAGACGTTCTCTCCCTGAGGCTGCTTTTGACACATGAGCATTCGGTCGCGGTGCCGACGTTCCTGTGTCGCCTTGGCGACCGCCGCGATCATTTCAGTTTCGTCTTTAGCAAGCGTCCGGGCTCAGGAGGGCCTGCAGCCGGGCGAAGCGTTCCTGACGCAGTTTTCCGGGACGACAACCGACAACAGCGTGGAAACGATCGACACCGACGGTGTCGTCGGCAGCGTCATCGATCTCCGCACGCCTGGCAAAGCGCCGACCGGCGCACGTATCGACGCGCCGGGGGGCCCGACCGTCACCGCCGGGCAGGTCGGCCAGGTGTTCGGCGTAGCTATCGGCGGAGCTGAGATTCCTGCTGTCTATCTCGCCGCGACGTCGGCCTTCGGCCTGCATCGCACGACTGACAATTCCGACTGGATGCCCGGCATGTGGGGCGCAAACGGCGGCGGGCCGAGCTCTGTCTACATGCTCGATCCACAGAAGGACTACGCGCCGTCGATCCTCGCCGACGTCGTCCTCGACGGGCGCGAGAATACCGGCGCCGGCCTCGGCAACATCGCCTACGATCCTTGGCACGATCAGCTCTTCGTCTCCGATCTCGAGACTGGGATGATCCATCGGCTACGCACCAAGGACGGGCTCGATCTCGGCCACTACGACCATGGTGCGACGGCCCGGCCGAACTTTACTGAGGCCGCAACCGGCGAAGAGATGTCGCTCGCGCCGGTTGAGTTCGATCCCACCTCCGCGGCCCATGTCTCCGATTGCGCTGAGGGCGCATTCGCAAGTACGCCCTCCTGCTGGAATTTCGCGGACTTCCGCCGGCGCGTCTTCGGCCTCGGGGTCATGCAGGACCCGCTCACCAAGGACGTCCGCCTCTATTATTCGGTCTGGGGATCGCAGGCCTTCGGCAATCCCGAATACGCGGCGGCGGGCGACGAGCAGCGCAACTCGGTGTGGTCGATCGGAATCGGCGACAACGGCGACTTCGCGCGCGGCGACGTGCGGCGCGAGTTCTTCCTTCCGGATTTTTTCAGCGCACCGCAGGATATCGCGCGCGCCGGCCGCGGCAATCCGGTCGCCGACATCGCGATCTCCACGGCCGGTGACACCCCGGTGATGCTCCTCGCCGAGCGCGGCGGCGTGCGCAATCTCGGTTTCGCGGAATCCGCGCCCTTCGCTTTCCCGCACGAAGCGCGGGTGCTCCGCTACGAACTCGGTGACGACGGCAAATGGCAGCCGGTCGGGCGTTACGATGTCGGCCAATATGACCGCAAAGACGACGGCGTGCCGTTCCTGCGCGCCAACGCCGCGGGCGGCGTCGCCTTCGGTCCGGGCTACGATTCGAAAGGCAAAGTCGATCTCGACAGCGTCGACGGGACGGTGTGGGTGACGGGCGACGGGCTCTGCTCAGCTGCCGGCCCTTGTGTCGACTCGAAAACCCACAAGCACAGCGACGCCTCGGACGTGGACGGCCTTCAGGGCGTCGCCGCGACGAAATTCGGTGAGGTCGATCCCGAGCAGGCCTCGCAGCCTTACCCGGCGCAAGGCCCCGCCACGCCGGCGACCGGTCCTGACTCCTCCTACGTCGTCGATGCTGACGGAGATACGGCGAAGAGCGACGCGACAGAGGTCGGCGACGTCGATGTCTATCAGCCCGTGTCGGCCGAGGTCGAGCAGGCGCTGACCGCGCAGTACTATCAAGCGCCCGGTGATACGGACCTGGAGCAAGATTACGAGCCGCCCGAAGAACTGGACGACACCGGGTGGGATCCCGCGCCGTTCCCGCCCGGCGGCAATTGGCCCGATCCGCCACCGCTGCATTTCGGCAGCGACCTCGCCATCGTCAAGACCGGTCCGGCGACATGCCAGAAGGGCGTCGTCTGCCATTACACCCTGAAGGTCACCAACCTCGGCGCGGTGCCGTATATCGGCCTTGTCGCAATCCACGACACGATGCCCACGGGAGCGACGCTCTCCTCCTCGTCGCCGGGATGGCATTGCACTGTTTCCGCGCCCAATGTCGACTGCGTCACACTCGGCTTTGCGTCGCTCGGGGTCGGCGGAACCGCGACCCTCGAACTGATCATTCTGCTTCCCGCCGTAATTCCGACGCCGACGGTGAAGAATTGCGGCACCATCGACTGGTTTGAGATGGGAACCGACGACGGTCCCGGCGACACCAACGACAAATCCTGCATCGACACGCCGGTCACCGGGGGCTTTGACCTCGGCATCGAGAAGACGTCCTCGACTGCGACCTGCGTCGCCGGCGCGGATTGTATCTTCGTGATCAAGGTCACGAATCATGGCCCGGGCACATTCACCGGCAACCTTGTCTTGAAGGACACCCTGCCGCCGTCGACCAGCTTCGTCAGCGGGACCAATTGCTCGATCGGCAGCGGTGGTCCCGCGTGCGAAAAAGACGGCATCACGATGGCGGCGAATGCGTCGCGGCTCTTCATCGTCATCCTTAAGCCGTCCATCATCATGGTCGGACAGAATATTCAGAATTGCGTTGACATCGACTGGAGTCGTATGGGCGCCGACGATGGCACGCCGGACGTCTTCCCGGACCATGCCTGCGCCACCGTTCCGATCAAGCCTTTCGCCGGATTCCACGACCTTACCATCACCAAGGCGGGCCCGGCGCATTGCAGCGCTGGCGGTCATTGCACCTACACGGTCACCTACACCAACAACGGACCGGACGACTACAACGGCCTCGTTCAGTTCTTTGATATTATGCCGCCCGGCGCGACGTGGTTCAGTTCGGGCCCCTCGCTGTTCGCCTGCAATCCGGTATTTCCGGGCCTTTTTACGTGTTTCGTGCCCGGTTCCCCCACCTTGCTTCCCGCCGGCGCCAGCATCGCCGTCGCCGTCACGATTCAACTCCCTAACCCGATTCCAGGGGGTGCGAAGACGGTGCATAATTGCGTGTTCCTGTCGAATGGCTTCGATAAGCCGGCGCCGCCGGTCAACGCGCCCAACGATGCCTGCAGCGACACCAATATCGGCGCGGGCTTCGACCTCGCCGCCGCCAAGACCGGCCCGACCGCGTGCTACGAGGGCAAAATCTGTGACTATCTCGTCTCGATCGTGAACAATGGCCCCGCGCCGTTCGTCGGCAGTGCGGCGTTCAAAGACCTAATCCCGCCGGGCTCGACCGTTGACAGCACGTCGGGCGCGATCATGTGCCAGAAGATCGGCCCGAACGAAATCTGCACGCTCGGCACGATGACGATACCGCCCTTCACTGTGAAGGGTGTCCATATTCGCGTACGCCTGCCCAATCCGGTGGTCGGGCCGACCGTAAAGAACTGCGTGACGCTCGATTGGAGTGATCCGTTTCCGTTCTTCGGGGCGCCGGTCTTCACAGGTGATGACAAGCCGGCGAACGACGGGCCGTTCTGCATCACCACGCCTGTGCTCGCGGCCGATCTTGCGCCGTTCGGCGGAACGGTCTGCGAGCTCGGACAGCCGTGCACGCTGAACGTGACGATCGACAATCGCGGCGGCCGGGTCTTCAAGGGCGCGGCGGGCCTGCGCGGCACCCTGCTCCCGGCTGTCCATATCGCGAGCGCCACCTCGATGACCCCCGGCCTCGACTGCACGGTCGACCGGCGAGGGCGCTTACGAATGCAACGCCGATGAGCTGACGCTTGAGCCTGGCGCATCGGCGACGCTCAAGGTCGTCATCGACATCCCGGCCGACTTCACGGAGCGGCGCATCATCCACCGCAAGGAGATGGTCTGGCCGGATGCGAGCGTCGAGGATTCGAACCCACAGGACGACCGGCACGTCAGGACCGATCATGATCCGCCAGCCGGAGAAGACCTGCACCGGAGGTGAGTTCGTCGACGGCAAGTGCGCCTGTCCGGAAGGGCAAGGTCGCGCAGTCGACTGGCGAGAACGCCTACATCTGCATGGCGCCCCCACTCGTCTGCGTGGACGGCATCGTGCGCGGCGGCCAATGCTTCTGTCCTGAGGGCTCGGAGCAGCAACAGACGGGCGACAATTCCTACAAATGCGTCGCGCCGACGCCGACGGAAATTACCTGCGACGGCGGCAGCGTGCGTGCACGGCGAATGCCGCTGCCCTGAAGGCACCGAGCGCCAGCAGACCGACGACAATGCCTATCAAGCTGCGTGGCGCCGCGGCCGCCGCAAATCACCTGCGAAGGCGGGCGCGTGCACGCGGCCAGTGCCACTGCCCGGACGGCACCGACCGCCACCAGATCGACGACAACGCCTATCGTGCGTCGCGCTCGACCGCCGGAAATCATTTGCGAAGGCGGGCGCGTGCTACGCGGCGAGTGCCAATGCCCCGACGGCACCGACCGCCACCAGACCGGCGACAATGCCTATAGTTGTCGTCGCCACGACAGACGGAAATCACCTGCGAAGGCGGGCGTGTGCGGCAGCGGCCAGTGCCACTGCCCGGAGGGCACCGACCGCCAGCAGACCGGCGACAATTCCTATCGTTGTGTAGAGCCCCAGCAACCCGACATCAGCTGCGAGGGCGGGCGCGTCCGCCATGGCGAGTGCCGCTGCCCCGAGGGCACGGACCGTCAATCGCTCGGCGACAATGCCTATCGCTGTGTCAACTCCGCCCCGGAACTTACCTGCGAAGGCGGGCGCGTTTCGCATAACGAATGCGTCTGCCCGCGCGGCACGCAATCGCAGCAGACGGGCCCGAACTCTTACCAGTGCGTCAGCAGCGGCGGGAACGAGGGCGGCAACAATGATTCGAGCGGCAGCAATAACTCGAGCGGAAGCAACAACTCGAACGGCGGAATCAACCCGGAGCTCCTGCGGCGCCGGCTGCTCCGCACGCCGTCGTCAACGCTGCAGTAGCCGACGGGGCGACACGCCGCGCATGTGAGAACACTTCGAAGCCATCGTCGCGGGCGATGGCGACGAGTGTAATGCCGGCGTCTTCCGCCATGCGGATCGCGAGCGCTGTTGGCGCTGAAACAGCCACCAGGATCGGCGTGCCGAGAACGGCCGCCTTCTGCACCATCTCGACCGAGACGCGGCTCGTCAGAAGCAAAACGCACTCGGCCGTGCTCGTTTCGGCACGTGCTGCCGCGCCGACCAGCTTGTCCAGCGCGTTGTGCCGGCCGACGTCCTCGCGTGCGAGCAAAAGTCCCCTTCCCGACTGCCACAGGCCGGCGGCGTGGACCGCGCGGGTCTCGCGGTTCAGCGGCTGCGCCGCGGCGAGCGATTTCAAAGCGCCCGCAATCTCTTGCGCGCCGAGTCGGAGGTCACCTTTCACTTTAGCCGGCGGCCGTACCGCCTCGGCGAGGCTGTCGATGCCGCAAAGCCCGCAGCCGGTCGGCCCGGCGAAATGTCGACGGCGTGCGGCGAGTGCTTCACCCCGCGGCTTTGCCAGCCACATGCGCAACTCGATGCCGGCGGCCTCGGGAACAATCTCCAACGAGCTTATCTCGGATGTCGCGCCGACGATTCCCTCAGTCAGGCTGAAGCCGAGGGCGAAGTCTTCGAGGTCGGCGGGCGTCGCCATCATCACCGCCTGCGTCGACCCGTCGTAGGTCAGCGCGATCGCCGTCTCTTCCGGCACGGCGCGGGTGCCGGTGGAAGAATTCCCCGAGCGGTAGGCGACATTCTCAGCGCGGCGAAGCGGCGGCGGCGCCTTATGCTCGCGCTCGCCGTCGTCGGCGGGGTCGTTCATCCGGCTGCCGCTTCGCGGCGAAGCGCCTCAAGCACCTGCGGGTGAAGCCCCGCCCCGCCTGCCGCGGCGTAGTCGGCCAATTCCTTACGCATGCGCTTCGTCCAGAACGAGCGAAGATGCTCCTGCACGCCAACAACCGCCTTCTCCTCCGAATAGGGCCGGAAGAAATCGGCGATCTGGTTCGCCATGCGGACGAGCTTCTCGAGCTTCTCCGACAAGAGCCGCGCTCCTTATTCGGCGGCGTCGAGGTGCGCCTCGACCCGACGCATCGTGCGCGCCTCTTCCTCGAAGTGTTCCTGCCACGCCGAGGGGCCGTTGGTGCGGCGTACCTGCACGGCCGTCACCTTGTATTCGGGGCAGTTCGTCGCCCAGTCCGAAAATTCAGTGGTGACGACGTTGGCGCCCGAGATCGGGTGGTGGAAGGTCGTGTAGACGACGCCCGGCTGCATGCGCTCGCTGATCACAGCACGAAGCGATATCTCGCCCGAGCGGCTCTGGATCGCGACGAGGTCGCCGGTCCGAATCCCGCGGTTCTCCGCGTCGAGCGGATGAATCTCGAGCACATCCTCGTCGTGCCAGGCGATGTTCGCGGTGCGCCTGGTCTGCGCGCCGACATTGTACTGCGTCAGAATCCGGCCCGTCGTCAGGATCAGCGGGAAGCGCGCGCCGGTCCGCTCGTCGGTCGGCACGAACTCCGTCAGCATGAAGCGACCCTTGCCGCGCACGAACTTGCCGACATGCATGACCGGCGTGCCTTCCGGTGCGTTGTCGTTGCACGGCCATTGCACCGAGCCGAGCCTGTCGATCTTGTCGAAGGAGACACCCTTAAAGGTCGGCGTCAGCGCCGCGATCTCGTCCATGATCTCGGAGGGATGCGAATAGTTCATCGGATAGCCGAGCGCGTTTGAGAGCGCCTGCGTCGCCTCCCAGTCGGCCAAGCCGGAAAGCGGCGGGATCACCTTGCGGACGCGGCTGATGCGGCGCTCGGCGTTGGTGAAGGTGCCGTCCTTTTCCAGGAACGACGACCCCGGCAGGAAGACATGCGCGAACTTCGCCGTCTCGTTCAGGAAGATGTCGTGCACGACGACGCATTCCATTGCCGCAAGCCCGGCGGTCACGTGCTGCGTGTCGGGATCGGACTGGGCAATATCCTCGCCCTGGATGTAGATACCCTTGAAATTCCCGTCGACAGCCTCGTCCAGCATGTTCGGGATGCGCAGCCCCGGCTCATTGGAGAGGTTCAAGCCCCACAGCGCCTCGAAGCTTTGGCGGACCGCGTCGTCGGCGACGTGGCGGTAGCCCGGGAACTCGTGCGGGAAGGAGCCCATGTCGCAGGCGCCCTGCACGTTGTTCTGGCCCCTGAGCGGGTTCACGCCGACGCCTTCCTTGCCGATATTGCCGGTCGCCATCGCAAGGTTCGCCATGCCCATGACCATGGTCGAGCCCTGGCTATGCTCGGTCACACCAAGGCCGTAATAGATCGCGGAATTGCCGCCGGTCGCGTAGAGCCGCGCTGCGGCGCGCACCTCCGCCGCCGGAACGCCGGTCTCTTTCTCCAGAGCTTCCGGCGAGTTCCGCTCCTCGGCAATGAACTTCGCCCAGCCTTGGAAATCTTCGAGCTCGCAGCGCTCGCGCACATAGGCCTCGTCGATCAGGCCCTCTGTGACGACGACATGCGCCATCGCGTTGATGACGGCGACGTTGGTGCCGGGCATCAGCTGCAGATGATGATCGGCCTTCACGTGCGGCGTCTCGACGAGATCGATCTTGCGCGGGTCAATGACGATCAGGCGCGCGCCCTCGCGAAGCCGCTTCTTCATGCGCGAGGCGAAGACCGGATGCGCGTCGGTCGGGTTGGCGCCGATCACGACGATGACGTCGGCCTTCTCGACCGACACGAAGTCCTGCGTGCCGGCGGAGGTGCCGAAGGTCGATTTGAGGCCATACCCCGTGGGGGAATGACAAACCCGCGCGCAGGTATCGACGTTGTTGTTCTTGAAGGCGGCGCGCACCAGCTTCTGCACGAGGTAGGTCTCCTCGTTGGTGCAGCGCGACGATGTGATGCCGCCGATGGCGTCACGCCCGTACGTGGCTCTGCAGGCGCTTGAACTCGGAAGCCGTGTGCGGAATCGCCTCTTCCCAGCTCACCTCGCGCCAGGGATCGGTGGTCTTGGCGCGGATCATCGGCTTGGTGATGCGGTCTTTATGCGTCGCGTAGCCCCAGGCGAAGCGGCCCTTCACGCAGGAATGGCCTTCGTTCGCCTTGCCGGCCTTGTCTGGCATCATGCGCACCACGGCCGAGCCGCGTATTTCCGCCCTGAATGTGCAACCGACGCCGCAATAGGCGCAGGTCGTGATCACGGAGCGGGTCGGCCGGCCCATCTCGAGCACTGATTTCTCGCGCAGGGCGTCGGTTGGACAGGCCTGCACGCAGGCGCCGCAGGACACGCATTCGGAGGCGATAAACGTCTCCGAGATGCCTGCGGCCACGCGGCTGTCAAAACCGCGGCCATCGATGGTCAGCGCGAAGGTGCCCTGGACATCTTCGCAGGCGCGCACACAGCGCGAGCAGACGATGCACTGCGAGGGGTCGTAGGTGAAATACGGGTTCGATTCGTCGCGCGCGATGTAGTCGATGTTGAGCGAGCCATTCCCCGGCGCCACGTGGTTGCGGCCGTCGGCGCCGTAGCGGTTCTCGGCCAAGCCGACGGATTTCACGACCTTGTCGAACTCGCTCCCGCCGGTACCTGCCTCGATGGCGAAGCCGCGAGGATGGTCGGAGACGTAAAGCTCCATCACACCCTTGCGTATGCGGCCGAGCCGCTCGGTCTGCGTCTTGACGACGATTCCCTCGGCAACCGGCGTGGTGCAGGAGGCCGGCGTCCCCGCGCGCCCCTCGATCTCGACCAGACAGACGCGGCAGGAGCCGAAGGCATCCAGCATGTCGGTGGCGCAGAGCTTCGGGATCTCCAAGCCGGCTTCCAACGCCGCCCGCATGATCGACGTCCCTTCCGGGACCGTCACGGCGCGACCGTCGATGGTCAGCGTCACCGCCTTTGCCGATTTCGAGGCCGGCGTACCGAAGTCGGGCTGCTCGATCGGCGTTGTGATGTCGGCCGGCGCGTTCATGGCTATCGCTCCTACTCCGCGGCCCGGGCGACGGGCGACGGACGAAAATCCTCCGGGAAATGCGTCAGCGCGCTCATCACCGGAAAGGGGGTAAACCCGCCGAGCGCGCAGAGTGATCCGAATTTCATCGTCTCGCAAAGGTCGGTGACGAGCGCGAGATTTTCCGCGACGCCCTCGCCGGCGACGATGCGGTCGATCACCTCGGCGCCGCGCACCGCACCGATTCGGCACGGCGTGCACTTGCCGCAGGATTCGATCGCGCAGAACTCGAAGGCGAAGCGCGCCTGTTCGGCCATGTCGACCGTATCGTCGAAGACGACGACGCCGCCGTGGCCGATCAGCCCGTCCTTGGCGGTGAACGCCTCGTAGTCGAAGGGCGTGTCGAAGAGCGACGGCGGGAAATAGGCGCCGAGCGGCCCGCCCACCTGCACGGCTCGCACCGGACGGCCGCTTGCGGTCCCTCCGCCGATGTCGTTCACGAGCTCGCCGAGCGTCACGCCGAACGCCGTCTCGAAAAGCCCGCCGTGCTTGATGTTGCCGGCAAGTTGGATCGGCATCGTGCCGCGCGAGCGGCCCATGCCGTAGTCGCGATATTTCTCCGCGCCCTCCGCCATGATGAAGGGGACGGCGGCGAAGGAGAGCACATTGTTGATGATGGTCGGCTTCGCGAAGAGGCCCTTGTGCGCTGGCAACGGCGGCTTGGCACGCACCTGCCCGCGCTTGCCTTCCAGGCTGTCGAGAAGCGCGGTCTCCTCGCCGCAGACGTAGGCGCCGGCGCCCATCCTGACTTCCATGTCGAAGGCTTTGCCGGAGCCGCCGACGTTGTCGCCGAGCAGCCCGGCGCGCCGCGCCGTGGCAATCGCCGCGTTCATCGCGATCTCGGCATGCGGATATTCGGAGCGGAGGTAGACGAAGCCCTTGGTCGCGCCGATCGCAAGGCCGGCGATGGTCATGCCTTCGATCAATAGGAAGGGGTCGCCCTCCATGATCATGCGGTCGGCGAAGGTGCCGCTGTCGCCCTCGTCGGCGTTGCAGACGACGTATTTCTGCTCTGCCGGCGCCTTCAGCGCCGTCTCCCACTTGATGCCGGTCGGGAAGCCGGCGCCGCCGCGGCCGCGCAATCCCGACGCCTTCACCTGTTCGACGATCTCGGCCGGCTGCGTCTTGAGCGCGCGCTCGAGGCCCTTCATCCCCTCGTGCGCGCGGTAGTCATCGAGCGAGCGCGGATCGACGACGCCGCAGCGCGCGAAGGTGAGTCGCGTCTGGCGTTTCAGGAACGGAATCTCTTCCGTCGGTCCGAGGAAGAGCGGGCCGGGTTTTCCGTCGAGGAAGCCGTTATCGAAAAGCCCCTTCACGTCCTCCGGCGCGACCGGCCCATAGGCGACGCGGCCGGATTTCGTCTCGACCTCGACCAGCGGCTCCAGCCAATAGAGGCCGCGCGAGCCGTTCCGCACGATCGTGACCTTCGCGCCGTTCTCATCTGCGGTGCGCTCGATCGCCTGCGCCACGCGCTCAGCGCCGACCGCGATCGCACCGGCGTCGCGCGGGACAAAGACGCGCGTCGTCATCGGTTGACCTCCGCGGCGATCTGCTCGGCCTTTTCGTGATCGATGCGGCCAACCACCTCACCGTCGATCATCGCCGACGGGGCACAGGCGCAGAGCCCGAGGCAATAGACGGCTTCGAGCGTCACCCGGCCGTCGGGCGACGTCTCGCCGAAGTCGACGCCGAGGCGCTCGCGCATCTGCTCCGCCACCTCGCGTCCGCCCATCGACTGGCAGGCTTCGGCGCGGCAGAGCTTCACGACGTGGCGGCCGGCCGGCTCGCGGCGGTAGTCGTGATAGAAGGTGACGATGCCATAGACCTCGGCGCGCGAGATGTTGAGCGCCTTAGCGACGATCGGCAGGGCAGAGTCCGGCACGTAGCCGAGCGCCTCCTGCACCTTGTTCAGGATGGGCAGCGCCGCGCCCTCGACGCCTCTATGTGCGTCGATGATCTCGCGAACGAGCGCGTCGTGGCTATCGCCCGACATTTGGCGGTCCTTGATCGTAGAAGCCGATCAAAAGCACGAAAATCGGCATGAAATCAATAAAGCTAGACGGTCGATTGATAGGATATTTCTATCGATCCGCCGTCTTTCGAGCCTCAGTTGAGCGACGTTGCGGCAACCTTCCTGACCTCCGCGACGAGCGCCAGGGCGAGCGGCGTCATCGGCTCGCGGTGCGGCACGACGAGGCCGACGGTGTGGGTGGCGTCCGGCTCGACAATCGGGATGGCGCGCACGCGGTCGGTCAGGCCAAGCGTCGAGGCGAGCTTTTCCGGCATGACGCTCGCCCAGCGCCCGGTCCTGACGTGCGAATAGAGCACGATCATGGAGTTCGATTCGAGCGTCGTTTGCGGGCGCGCGCCGGCGGCGACGAGCAGTGCGTCGATGATGCGCCGGTTCTGCATGTCGGGGGTCAAGAGGCAGAGCGGCACCGTGCCGACCTCCGCCCAGGTCACGCTCTCGCGGTCGCCGAACGGGCCTTCCACGGACGTGACGAGGCGGTAGCGCTCCTCATAGATCGGCACCGAGTTGACGCGGCCGAGCGGCTCGTTGTCGAGATAGGTGATGCCGGCGTCGATCTCGAGATTCTCAAGCATCGCCAGAACTTCGATCGAGTTCCGCGACAGGATGGTGAAGCGCACGTTCGGGTGCCTCTCGCGGTATGGCGTGGTCACGTCGGCGACGATAGCGAGCGCGGTTGGGATCGCGGCGATCTTGAGATGCCCCGAAAGGCCATGCTTCAACAATTCGATGTCCTGGCGGAGCGCCCGGCTGTCGCCGACGATGCGCCGCGCCCAGCCGAGCACGCGCTCGCCCTCCGGTGTAAAAGAGCCGAAACGCGAGCCGCGCTGCACGAGGAGGACGCCGAGCGTGTCCTCGAGGCTTTTGATCCCCGCCGAGAGCGTCGGCTGCGACACGCCGCAGGCCTCCGCCGCGCGCCCGAAATGCTGCTCCTTGGCGAGCGCCAGCAGGAATTCGAGCTTGTCGATCATCCTCCGAGCTTACAACACTTCCGGACCTGCGCGGCCCCCTCCCCCTTGACCGGCTCGCCGAATTGACGCCGATCAATGGGAATGCCCCGCCCCGAACTAAGGTTTAGCTAGAGCATCAAGGAACGAACGCATGTCCTCTCTGCCCCCCGAATTCCGCCAGATTCGCCTGGAACTCGCCCGCGAGCCCGGCCATCCGGAAGGGAGCAACGCGACCGGCTACGATCTCCTGGCGCCGCTCGACGACAACCGCCGGCTATCGCCGGAGCTTTGGCGGAAGCACAAGGAGCTTTGCCGCGTGCATCGTTTCCGCGAGGGCGAAAACGACATGGTCGGGCGGCTCGCAAGGAAGCCCGGCGGCGCCTGGTATTTCGACTACGATCAGGACATAACGAGCGACGACGAGAACGCCTACCATCTCGGCAGCGAGCAATTCGCGCTCGGCGAATACGTTTCGATCCGCGACGAGCACGGCCACATGCATACCTACCGCGTCGTCTCCGTGCGTTCGCCCTGAGGTTCCGCGCCGGTTCCCGCATATCCGCGCCACGCGAGCTTGAAGAACTCCATCACCAGAAGCAGCGACAGCGCAATCGGTACCAGCGCCAGCCAGAGCTCAACCGAGATCGGGTGCATCTGAAGCACGTCGCTGATGCCGGGGACGAAGGCGGCGCCGATATGGACCGCCTGCGCGCCGACGACCGAGATCACCACCGGCCAGTTGTTGGAAAACGGGATGCGGAAGGCGGAACGCGTTTCGGACCGGCAGTTGAAGACCTGCACGTTCTCGAACAGCACGAGCAGGAAGAGAAGCGCGTTGCGCGCGTCATACTCGCTCCAGCCCTGAGACAGCGCCCACACGAAGAAGGCGAAGCTTATTCCCCCCATCGCCAGGCCCGAGACCACGTTTTCCGCGATCATCAGCCGGTCGAAGATCGGCTCGTTCACCGGGCGCGGGCCGCGGCGCAGCAGTCCGTCCTCACGCCCCTCGAACGCGAGCGCCACGTCCTGCCCGCCATTCGTCACGAGGTTCAGCCACAGGAGTTGCACGGCGCTCAAGGGCAGCGGCTGGGCGGTGAGCGTCGCGAGCAGGAAGATCACCACCTCCGCCGCGCCGGTGGAGACCAGGAGGTAGATGACCTTGCGGATGTTGGCGTAAGCGGCGCGCCCCTCCTGGATGCCGGCGACGACGGAGGCGAAATTGTCGTCGGCGATGACGAGGTCGGCGGCGTCGCGGGCGACGTCGGTACCGCTCTTTCCCATGGCGACGCCGAGATCGGAGCGCCGAAGCGCCGGCGCGTCGTTCACGCCGTCGCCGGTCATGGCGACGATGTGGCCGGCGGCTTTCAGCGCCTCGACGATATCCACCTTCTGCGTCGGCTCGACGCGCGCGAAGACCTTGGCCTCCGCAAGCCGCGCTCGGCGCTCCTCCGGCGACGCAGCGAGCGCCACGATCTCGCGGCCGGTCGTCACCTCGCTCATGTCCTCCGCGAGCCCGAGCTCGCGCGCGATGGCAAGCGCGGTCACCGGATGGTCGCCGGTCACCATCCTGACCGAGAACTCCCGCGTGCCGGCACGCTGCCACCGCTTCGCGCGCCTCGGGCCGGAGCGGATCGATGAATCCGACGAGCCCGAGCAGCCTGAGCCCGCCAAGCTCCGCCTCGATATCCGACGTCGCGAACGGCCCCTCGTGCGTCACCGCCTTCGCCGCAATGGCGAGCACGCGCAGCCCCTCCTCGGCCATGCGCTCTGCCGCAAGATGCGCATCCGCGCCGCCGTTTTCGCAAAGCGGCAAGATGACTTCGGGCGCGCCCTTGGCATGCAGCCTGAGGCCGTCGTGGTGCGTGTTCAGCGTGGCGGCGAAGCGCCGCTCCGCCGCGAAGGGGATTTCGCCGATGCGCGCGGCCCCGGCGCGAATATTCGGGAGCTGAAGTCCGGCCTTCACCGCGAGCACGAGGAGCGCCACGTCGAGCGTGTCGCCGCTTCGTCCCGAATCGCCGCCGGCAGGATGGTAGGTCGCATCGTTGCAGAGCGTCGCCGAGACGGCCGCTTCCGCAATCGCCGGCAGGCCGGCGGCGCCGGCCTCCGCGGCATCGAAGTGGAAGTCGCCGCGCGCATCGTATCCCTCGCCTCCGACCTGCGCCTCGCCGAAATCGGGAAGCCAAAGGCGCTTGGCGGTCAGCGCGTTGGCGGTGAGCGTGCCGGTCTTGTCGCTTGCCACCACCGTGCAGGACCCGAGCCCCTCCACGGCCGGGAGGTGGCGGACGATGACGTTGCGACGTGCCATGCGCCGCGTCGCGATCGAGAGCGCCACCGTCACGGCAACGGGCAAGCCCTCCGGAATGGCGGCGACGGCAAGCGCCACCGCAACGAAAAAGGTCTCGCGCAGCGACGCCCCGTTGAAGAGCTGGCCGGCGATGATGAGGGCCATCATCCCGATCACGATCAGCCCGAGCTTGCGGCTGAACCGCTCGAGCCGTTGCGTCAGCGGTGGCGGCGGCGCGGCCTTGGCAAGCTCGCGCGCGATCCGGCCGATCTCCGTCTCGACCCCGGTCGCGATCACCACGGCCTCGGAGCGCCCGGTCAGCACGCTGGTGCCGGCGTGCACCATGGTCGAGCGGTCGGCGACCGGCGTCTCCGGCTCAAGCTCCTGGCGCGCGGACTTCTCAACCGCGTAGGATTCGCCGGTCAGCGCCGATTCGTCCGCTCTTGCGTCGAACGCCTGGAGAAGGCGCGCGTCGGCGGGCACGCGGTCGCCGGCTTCGAGCAGCACTACGTCGCCCGGCACGAGACCGCCGCTTTCGATCAGCTTGACCGCGCCGTCGCGCAGCACACGGCTCGTCGCCGTGATCGAAGAGCGAAGCGCGGCAGTGTTAATCTCGGCACGCCATTCCTGCGTGCCGCCGATCGCGGAGTTCAAGACGAGGACGGCGCCGATGAACCATGCGTCGGCGAACTCGCCGAGCGCGATCGATACCGCCGCCGCGGCAAGCAGCAGATAGACGAGCGGGCTCTTAAGCTGTCCCAGGAAAATGCCGAGCACCGTGCGGCGTGGCGGCTCAGGAAGCGCGTTCGGACCGTACTTTTGAAGTCGTGCCTCGGCTTCCGCCGCCGAGAGCCCTGCGCCCGCAGTCGAGAGCCGCTTTACGACCGCCTCGGCCGACAACGAATGCCACGCCACGCGGCCGCTTGAGGAGACGGCGGCGGCGCCGCGATCCGGCTCAGGCGGCAGCGGCTCGGATGGGCGCAGCCGATCGGCCGAGCCGTCGAGCACCATCGTGCTTTCCCGTCAATTGGCGAGCAGGAGCGGAAACGGGATTTCCCTTAGCATGCTGCGCGAAACGCCGCCAAGGATGCGCTCGCGGATGCGCGAATGCCCGTAGCACCCCATCACTGCTAGATCGGCGGCAAAATCGAGCGCCTGCGCCTTGAGCTCATCGCGGACGTTGCGGTGGGTGGCACTGACCATCGCCGTCTCCACGCGCACACCGTGGCGCGAGAGCGTTGCTGCGATGTCGTCGCCGGGCGTGAACTGGCGCACCGGGTCGCTGACGAGTCCCTGCACGGAGACGATGCGGATCGCTTCTGCGCCAACCAGGATCGGCAACGCGTCGAACACGGCACGCGCCGCTTCACGGCCGCCGTCCCAGGCGATGAGCACGCGGTTGCCGAGCTTGCGGAACGACCAGCCTGCGGGGAGCCCGATCACCGGGCGCCCGGAGGTGAACACCACCTCCTCAAGCTGATGCCGGCCGATGGAGGCTTCGTTCGGGAGCTGTGGGCAGAGGACCAAGTCCGCGGCGCGCGACATCGCGCCGGCGTGTGGCGATACGAGGTTGTCGGGCGATTTTTCGGCCCGCCACTCAAAGGCGATGCCGGCCTTCTTGGCGGCGCCGGCGAAAGCTGCTTCCGCCGCCTTCCGCTCGTCGTCGGCGGCGGCCATTTGCGCCTCGATGAAGGAGGCGAGCGCCATGTCGGTGGCAAGACCATACGTAATCGCGAGCGGCGCGACATGGAGCCCGACCAAACGCGCATTGTCGGCAAGCGGAAGCGCCTGAAAGGCCGCGACGGCACCCTCGGCAGCAGCCGCCGCGGGAACAACGGCAAAAACCGTTCTCACCCCGGTCATCCCTCTCCTCCGTCGCAGTCGCTCAGGCGGCGAGGCTATCGTTCATCAGGTCGAGCGCGGCACGGTCGCGGAAAACGATCCGCCGCGAGGCCGGAATCCCGATCAGCCCGTCGCGCTCAAGTTGCGTCAGCGTGCGCGAAACTGTCTCGATGGTGAGGCCTAGGTAGTCGGCGATGTCCTGGCGCGACATCGGAAGCTCGACCTCACCTGAGCGCGACAGACGCGCCGCCATCTCCAGGAGGAACGCAGCGATCCGCTCCTGCGCGTTCTTGCGGCCAAGCAGCAGCATGTGATTCTGAGCCCGGTGCAGATGAGTCATCGTCTGCGTCCAGATCTCGGTAACGATCGCGCAATCGTGCGCCGCCTCGGCGAGGAATGTGCTGCGCTTCACGACGAGAACCTGGGAGTCACAGATCGCTTCCGCCGAAAAGGCATGCGCCGCCTCCGTCTCGAGCCCAAAGATTTCACCCGGCAGGTAAAAAGCCCCGATCTGACGGCGGCCGTCGCTCAGGAGCTTGCTGATGCGCACCACTCCGCTCACCACCTTGTAGAAGTAGCTCGCCGGCTCGTCCTCTCCGAAGATCTCGGCATTCCTGCTGAAGCTCATGCAGCTTCCGATCATGTCGAGCAGATCGCAGACCGACCTGCGGCTCCCAGCACCGTTTACGGCCGGAAACGGGACGACCTTCGCGCTCGCTGTTTCGCCTCGCCAGTGCAGCATGACAAATCCTCCGCTTAGGATGCTGCAACGGATAATCGAGGTATTTGCCAGGGAAAATTCGGGTATTTACCCTACGTAGAGTCACGGAGGTCGGCCTGAGTGGCGGGCTGAATTCGCCCTCGGGCCCCAGAGGTCGGAATGCACGACAACACGCCGATTGGGGGACATTTTGCCGGCTTGTCCCGCCGGCCCAGGGCTCTTTTCAACCGCGACTCGGCCTTTGGCTACGCCGTCTCGGTCGTCGCCGTCGCTGTAGCGGTCGCGCTGCATCTCGCGGCAAGCGCATTCGTCAACGCCAACGCGCTCTTCCTCTTCCTGATCGCCGCCGTGCTGACCGCAAGCGCTTTGGGCGGCATCGGGCCCGGGCTGGTCGCAACGATCCTTGGCGCGGGGATTGCGACGATCCCCTCGGTCCATCCCCCGGGCGGAGTGTTCGCCGATCTTGTCATCTTTATCCTGGTCGGGGCCGCCGTCTCCTTCCGAGGCGAATGGCTCCTGCGCGTGCGGCGCGGCGCGGCGAGCGCAACGGCAGATGCCAAGGCGCGCGAGGCGCATCTTCGCTCGATCCTCGACACCATCCCCGAGGCGATGATCGTCATCGACGAAGTCGGCACGATGCAGTCCTTCTCGAGCGCGGCTGAGCGCCTGTTCGGCTATTCAGCCTCCGAGGCAATCGGCAAGAACGTGAAGGTTCTCATGCCCTCGCCTTACCGGGAAAGCCACGACGGTTATCTGAACCGTTACCTTCAGACCGGCGAGCGCCGCATCATCGGCGTCGGCCGCGTCGTGGTCGGCGAACGCAAGGACGGCTCGACCTTCCCGATGGAGCTTGCCGTCGGCGAGATGCGGTCCGGCAAGGAGCGCTTCTTCACCGGTTTCATTCGCGATCTCTCGGAGCGACAGCAGACGGAAGCGCGGCTGCAGGAGCTGCAGTCGGAGCTCGTCCATATCTCGCGGTTGACCGCGATGGGCGAGATGGCCTCGGCGCTGGCGCACGAGCTGAACCAGCCGCTTTCCGCCATCGCCAACTACCTGAAGGGCTCAAACCGGCTGATTGCAGGTCGTACCGATTCTGAATCGACGCGTGTCAGAGAGGCCTTGGACAAGGCCGCCGAGCAGGCCTTACGCGCCGGGGAGATCATCCGGCGGCTGCGCGACTTCGTGGCGCGCGGCGAGACCGAGATGAAAGAGGAGAGCCTGACGAAGCTCATCGAAGAGGCGAGCGCCTTGGCCCTGGTCGGGGCCAAGCAACACAGCGTCCGCGTCCGCTTCGAGCTCGATCACCGGGCCGACCGGGTTTATGCGGACAAAATCCAGGTCCAGCAGGTCTTTCTCAACCTCATGCGCAACGCCATCGAGGCGATGGCCGAGGCCGGCTCGCCGCGGCGGGAACTTACCCTTCGCTCGATGCCGGTGGGGGCGGGCATCGTGGAGGCAAGTGTCGCGGATACCGGGCCCGGCATCGCGCCGGATGTCGCCGCCAGGCTGTTTCAGCCATTTGTGACGACGAAGCTGCACGGCATGGGCGTCGGGCTTTCCATCTCGCGCACGATTGTCGAGGCGCATGGCGGCGAGCTCTGGGTCGAGCCCAATTCCGGGGGCGGCAGCATCTTCCGCCTGACGCTGCGCGCCGCCGAGGAGGACGCCCACGATGCCGAATAACGCCTACGTCTGCGTCATCGATGATGACGACGCCATGCGGGATTCACTGACCTTCCTCCTCGACACAGCCGGGATCGCGGTGCGCGCCTATGAATCGGCGGCAGCATTTCTCGCCGCTCCGCCGGCCGATGAACCCGCCTGCATCATTACGGACGTGCGCATGCCCGGGATGTCCGGGACCGATCTCCTGCGCAACCTGAAAGAATCCGCCCGCCGCACGCCGGTCATCGTCATGACCGGGCACGGCGATATCGCGCTTGCCGTGGAGGCGATGAAGCTCGGCGCGTCGGACTTCATCGAAAAACCCTTCGTCGACGAGGTCATGCTGGCGGCGGTTCGCGCTGCGGTCGAGCGGCGCACGACCAACGCCGAGGTCGATGCGGAGAAGGCCGCCGTCGCCGAGCGCCTGGCGACGCTCTCGGCGCGCGAACGGCAGGTGCTGGATCGGCTGGTGAGCGGCAGCCCGAACAAGACAATCGCGTACGATCTCGGGATCAGCCCACGCACCGTCGAGGTCTACCGGGCAAATCTGATGACCAAGATGCGGGCGAAGAGCCTTTCCGACCTCGTCCGCATGGCGCTCCTCGCCGAGGGTCTGGCGGGCTGAGGTCCTCCGCGCGCTTGCGCTAAATCAAAGCGGTTCCGGCGCTTCCTGCGAGATTCGCAGGATTCAGCCGAGGCGCGCATGCAGCTTGCCGGTTCCGATGGCGCGAAGCCGATGGTGGTGGTTGTCGACAACGACGCCGCCGTCCTCGGCGCGCTTAAATTCGCGCTGGAGCTTGAGGGCTTTGCCGTCACGCCATTCCGGAGCGCCGCAGAAGTTCTTGCGGAGAAAGATCTCCCGGCGTCCGGCTGTCTCGTCGTCGATCTCAACTTGTCCGGCATGAACGGCCTCGACCTTGTCGCCGCGCTGCGCGATCGCTCGGTCAGCTTGCCGGCTATCCTGATTGCAAGCAGCGCCACACCCGATGTGCGACGCCGGGCTGCGGCGGCCAGCATGCCGATCGTGGAGAAGCCGCTCTTCGGCAACGCGCTTCTGAACGCGATCAACGCCAAGATCGCCTGACCCGATCGACGGCGGGCGCTCGGGTCAGAAGTGCTCGCCGACGCGGAACGGGCCGTAGCGCGTGGAAGCGGAGACGAGATAGGCGGTCGACCAGCCGATCAGGAGAAGCCCGGTCACGCCTTCGAGCGCGCCGAAAAGCCGCCATTCGGGTGCGAGTACGATGTCGCCGTAGCCGAGCGTGGAAAAGGTGACGGCGGAAAAGTAGAGCGCGTCGGTGAAGTTCGGCAGCGTGCCGAGAACCAGATACGCGCCGGCCCAGCTCCAGATTTCCACCGTGTGGATCAGGAAGAGCCCGAAGACCGTCGCCACCATTGCGATCGTCTTGCCGAAGCCGTGCCGGTGCAGGCGACCCCAGCGCACGATGTGCGGCATGGCGTTGCTGAGCAGCACCAGCCCGAGGGTCTGGGTAAAAACGGAGATCGAAATCACCACCGTGCCGAAGCTGAGATCCCTAAACATCGAGAACCTCTCGCCGGCGGCGGATCATTTCGGCTGCAGCGCTTCGAGATAGGCGACGATGGCGTCGATCTCATCGGGATCGAATGAGAATTCCGGCATTGCCGGATGACCGGTCACGATGCCCTCCGCCAGCGCTTCCTCAAGATCGCTGACCGGATAGCGCGCCCCGAGCTCGCGAAACGGCGGCGCCGCTGCGAGCGGGCTTGCCCCTTCCTCGCCGGTCGCGTGGCAGCGGCCGCAATTCTCTTCGAGAATCGCCCGGCCGCGCTCAAGCTCGCTCGCGGCGAAGGCGCCCGAGGTGGAAGCGGCGAACAGCAGGAAGGCGATCGGCAGAAAGTGCGGCATTTCAGTCCCGAATCATGTGGCAACCGGATTCTATCGCGAAGTGCTGCGCGACAAGGCTGCGTCCGCCTTGATCTTTCTCAATCGCCGGGATTTGGTCGCAGCCATGGCTGAAATCCTCTTCGAGGGCGTGACCAAGCGCTATCCCGGCGGCCACACGGCTGTCCGCGAGCTCAATCTGGCGATCGGCGAGGGCGAATTCCTCGTGCTCGTCGGCCCATCGGGCTGCGGCAAGTCGACGGCGCTGCGAATGGTGGCGGGCCTTGAGGACATCTCTGCGGGCCGCATCCTGATCGGCGGCGAGGTGGCGAACGACCTCTCGCCGCGCGAGCGCAACATCGCCATGGTCTTCCAGAGCTACGCGCTCTATCCGCATCTGACGGTCGAAGAGAACATCGGCTTCGGGCTGCGCGTCCGCGGCGTTGCCGCGGCGGAAATTGCGGCCAAGGTGAAGGCCACGGCAGAGGTTCTGGAGCTCGACGGGCTTCTCGCCCGCAAGCCGCAACAGCTTTCCGGCGGCCAGCGGCAGCGCGTCGCCATGGGGCGGGCGATCGTGCGCGAGCCGCGCGCCTTCCTGATGGACGAGCCGCTTTCCAATCTCGACGCGCGGCTCCGCGTGCAGATGCGCGCGGAGATCGCCCGCATCCAGAAGATCACCGGCGTCACCACGATCTACGTCACCCACGACCAGGTCGAGGCGATGACGATGGGCGACCGCGTCGCGGTGCTCAATCACGGCGTCTTGCAGCAGCTCGGCACACCACGCTCGCTCTATCACGATCCGGCGAACCTCTTCGTCGCGAGCTTCATCGGCTCGCCGGCGATGAATCTTCTGGAAGCGCGGCTGACGGGAGGCGGCCGTTCGGAGCTCGTCCTCGGTCCGCATCGCATGCCGCTTCCAAGGGCCCTTCTCGATCGAAAGCCGGGCCTCTTCCGCTATCGCGACAGAACGTTGATCGCAGGCTTCCGCCCGGAGGCGCTGAGCTGCCTCGGCGTCGGCACCTCGGGCGGCCTCGCCGGGACCGTCGCCTTCGCGGAAGACCTCGGCGCGACGCTGCTCGTGCATCTCGACGTCGACGCACCGCCGCCGCATCTAGGATCAAACCAGGTAGTGGAAGCCGAGGAGGATGCACTCGCCAGGCAGCGGAGCAAAGCCCGCGTGCGCGCAGTCATCGACGGACGCGCACCTGTCAAGGCTGGCGAGCGTCTGGCGATCGAGATCGACGCAGAGCGCCTGCACCTGTTTGATCCGGGCACCGGCGTGGCGATCGGAGTATAGGCCGAGTCCGCGTTCACCCGGCGCGACACGTGCCTTTCTGGAGCGGCGACGGCTCTCATCGCCACTTTGTGCTACCCTGCACCGGCGCGAGGGCCGATGAGCGAGACGCGGAAAATCGCTGCGATTCTAGTGGCGGACGTGGTCGGCTATAGCCGGCTCACGGCGGCAGACGAGGACCGCACCCTGGCGCGGCTTCGCGCCCTTCGGAGCGATCTGATCGACCCAACCATTTCGGTGCACCACGGACGCCTCGTCAAGCGCACCGGCGACGGAGCGATCGTCGAGTTTCGCAGCGTCGTCGACGCCGTGCACTGCGCTCTCGAAGTGCAAAGCGACATGGTCGAGCGCAACGCCGGCCTTCCGCCTGAGCGCCGCATCGAATTTCGGATCGGCCTGCATCTCGGCGATGTTGTCGAGGAGAGTGACGGCGATCTGATGGGCGATGGCGTGAATGTCGCGGCCCGGCTGGAGGGGATTTGCGAGCCCGGCGGAGTCTGCGTGTCGGAAGATGCCTACCGCCAGGTGCGCGACAAGATCAAGGAACGGTTCGTCGATCTTGGCGAGCAGACGTTGAAGAACATCGCTCGGCCGGTGCGCGCCTACCAGGTGACGCCGGGTTGGAGCGCGACGGAAGCCGCGCGCGCGGAACCTGATGCGGCTTCGTCGCGACCGGTTCTGCCCGACAAGCCTTCGATTGCAGTCTTGCCCTTCCAGAACATGAGCGGCGACCCGGAGCAGGAGTACTTCGCCGACGGGATGGTCGAGGACATCGTCACCGGCCTGTCGCGCATCAAATGGCTCTTCGTCATCGCGCGAAATTCGACCTTCGTCTACAAAGGCAAGGCGGTGGATGTGCGGCAGGTCGGGCGCGAGCTCGGCGTGCGCTACGTGTTGGAAGGCGGCGTGCGCAAGTCGGGCAACCGCGTACGGATCACAGCACAGCTTCTCGAAGCCGAAACCGGCGCGCATCTCTGGGCGGACAAATACGACGGGGCGCTCGAGGACGTCTTCGACCTGCAGGATCAGATCACGGACCGCGTGGTCGGCATCGTCGAGCCGAGCCTTCGGCAGTCCGAGATCGAACGCTCGCGCCGCAAGCGCCCCGAGAACCTCGACGCCTATGATCTCTATCTTCGCGCTTTGCCCCACGTCGCGGCGCAAATGCCCGCAGATGCGAAAATCGCACGATCGTTATTGGATGAGGCGCTGCGGTTGGACCCGGACTACGCGGCCGCCCATGCGCATATCGCCTGGTGCTACGAATTGTGCTTCGCGCGCGGCGGTTTCGATGAGACAGATAAGGCCGCCGCGTTTAGGCACGCGCGCATGGCAATCGCCAGCAACACCGACGACGCGACCGCGTTGGCCGTCGCCGGATTTACGTTGTCGATGGTTGCGAGACACGACAGCGAAGATGAAAAAGAGGCGCTTGACGCAATCGACCGCGCCTTGTCAATCAATGCCTCGTGCGCCACGGCGCTCTATTTGGGGGCACAAGCCAACTCGAAAGCAGGCCACCCCGAAACAGCAATTTCCTTCGCCGACCGGGCGCTGCGGCTGAGCCCTTTTGACCCCATGGCATTCCAGGCACACATGGCGCTAGGACAGTCGGCCCTTCTGGAAGCGCGCTACGAGGATGCGGCCGCCTCCTTCGCTGCCGCGGCACGCGTCAACACGAAATTCAGCACGGCGTATTTCTACCAGGCATTCGCTTTGGCACTCGCCGGACACCCGGCAGAAGCGCGACCGATCGCGAGCCGCGGCTTGGAGCTGGAGCCAGGTTTCCGGATGCGTGTCTTCTTCGAGCATGGCATGGCGCCACTGCTTCGTGACAGGCTTATGCAAGGAGCGAGCCTGCTGGGATTGGCGGAATAGATTTCTGGCGCTTCACTAAGAGACGCCTTTCGTCAGCCCCTGCACGAAGTAGCGGTTCAAGGCGAGCGCGATCAGCACAATCGGAATGGTCGAGAAGTGCGCGAGCGCACCGAGCGTGCCCCAGGTAATATCCTTCGTGCCGTAGGCCACAAGCAGCGCCACCGAGATTGGCTTCGTCTCCGCGCGCGTCAGGAAGGCCGCGTAGATGAAGTCGTTCCAAGCAAACATGACACAAAGAAGCGCGCTTGCGACGATGCCGGGGACGACGAGCGGCAGCGCCACGCGGAAGAAGCTGCCGGGCAGTGTGCAGCCGTCGGTCAGCGCGGCCTCCTCCAATTCCTTCGGCAGCGAGCGGAAATAGGAAAACATCATCCACACGACGAAGGCGGAGTTCAGCGTCGCGTTGATCAGGATCACCGCCCACCACGTGCCGAGGAGATGGATGTCGCGCATCATCAGGTAGAACGGGATCAGGGTCGCGACCGGCGGCACGGTGCGGACGGCGAGGAAAAAGTAGGCGACGACGACGGCGCGGCAACTCCGCGCGCGTGCCAGCGCATAGCCGGCGGGGACGCCGATCAAAAGCGACAGGGCCACCGAGCCGAGCGAGATGATGAGGCTCGACTTCAGCAGGCTGATGAGATCGAAATAGTGGAAGACGCCGCGAAAATGATCGAGCGTCGGCGTGAACATCAGCGTCGGTGGGAAGCTGAAGATGTCGCGCCCCGGCTTGTAGGCGGTGGTGATGAGCCAGGCGACCGGCACCAGGAAGATGCCGATGATCACGACGAGCGCCGCGCGCTCGGCGAGAAGAACGCCGGTCGGGATGCGCCGGCTCATCGGGCGAGCTCGTTCACGCGGCGGTCGGCACGCCGGATCAGAAGGACGAAGCCGACCGAAAAGATCGCGATGCAGGCGATCATCATGTTCGATATCGCCGCGGCAAAGCCGATGTTGAAGAATTGCAGGCCCTGCTTCACCGCGTAGATCATCAAGACGTCGGTGGCGTCGGCAGGGCCGCCGTTCGTCGTGGCGAAGAAGATATCGAAGGCGCGGAACGCGTCCATCGTGCGCAGCACCAGCGCCAGGAAGACCGCCGGCAGAAGCATCGGAAAGACGATGATGCGGAAGCGTTGCGCCGGCGTGGCGCCGTCGGCTTCCGCCGCTTCGAGCACGTCGGTCGGCAGCGACTTCAGCCCGGCAAGCAGGATCAGCGCCATGAACGGCGTCCACTGCCACGCGTCGACAAAGACGAGCGTGCCGAGCGCCGTCGAAGGGTCGCCAAAGAAACCGCGTGGAGAGGATATCCCCCATTGCGCCAGAAAGTAGCCGATCATGCCGTAGTCGGGCGCCAGCAGCGCGCGAAACACGAGACCGACGACGAGCGGCGTCACGGTCACCGGTATCAGAAGCAGCGCCAGGCAAGTGCGCTGGAAGGCGTTGTCGCGCCAAAGGAGCAGCGCCAGCCCGAGGCCCAGAACAAACTCGAGCGTCACCGCCGCCACGGTGAAGATCACGGTCGTCAGGATTGAATTGCGCGCCGCCTCGTTGGTCCAAAGCGCGCGATAATTCTCGAGCCCGATGAAGGCGCGCGCCTCGGGCCTGAGCAAACTGTAGTCGTAGAAGCTATAGACGAAGCCTTGCGCGATCGGCCAGACGGCGACGGCTAGCACGTAGAGCACCGCCGGCGCGGCGAACATCAGGAGAAAGAGCTGACGGCGGCGTGTGAAGGAGAGCACGTGCCGAACGGACGCGGCCGGACGCGAGGCCCGGCCGCTTTCGATCGTATCCGCTGGCGCGGCCGCCAATCCGGCCCCGCCTCAGAAGAGCTTCGCCGCTTCCGCCTGCGCGTCGTCGAGTGCCTTCTTCGGCTCGACGTTGCCGACGAGAACCGCGTTCACCGCCGTACCCAGGATGTCCTGGATCTGCGGGTATTGCGGGATGCGCGGGCGATAGTCGCCGTTGCCGTTCACGAACGTCTCGTCGATCACCGGCAGGAAGGGAAACTTGGCGAGAAGATCGGCGTCATGCGTCTCGCTGATCCTGAGATAGCTGCTTGCGCCGCGCAGGTTCATGTCCTTGTGGACCGCGGCACTCGTGATCCACTTGATGAACGCCCACGCCGCCTCCTGCTGCTTCGCGTCGATATCGGCGTTGATCGCAAGTCCCCAGCCGCCGACGCCGTATTTCTTCGGCTGGCCTTCGCCGGGAGGCGCGACCGCGATGCCGTATTTGCCGACGACCTTCGATTGCGCCGGGTCGCCGTAACCTGCGGCGCCGACCGACCAGGTCTGCATGTTGGCGACGAGGCCCTGACGGAAGCTCTCCTCGCGCCCACCCCAGTCGTAGTCGGCAGCACCCGGCGGCGCGGCCTTGTCGAAAAGCTCCTTGTAGACTTCGAGGCTCTTCACGTTGGCGTCGGAGTTCAGCGCCGGCTTGCCGTCGGCACCTAAGATCGAGCCGCCCATCTGGGCATTGTACTGCATCCAGTCCTGCGCCACGGCCGGGCCCTTCTGGCCGTTCGCCACGAAGCCGTAGATCGGCTTTGAGGGATCGGTCAGCTTCAAAGCGTCAGCGACGAGGTCTTCCATCGTCGCCGGCGGCTGCAGCCCCGCCGCCTCATAGAGGTCGGTGCGGTAGGCGAGCACGTTGGCGTAGCCGGCAAACGGGAACGCCACCTGTTTGCCGCCGTAATTGCCGAGCGCGTCCATCAGGATCGGATAGATGTCGTCGACGTTGATCTCGGCGGCGTCGCGCTTGATCAGGTCGGAGAGCTCGACCGTCCATCCGCTCTCGGCGAGCTGGCCGGCCCAAACGATATCGGTGGTGGCGATGTCGTAGCCTTTGGTGTGGCCGACATAGTCGGTGGTGATCTTGGTCAGGAGATCCGGGTAGGAGAGGATGTCGACCTTCACCGTCGCGCCGGTCTTCTCCGTGAATTGTGGCGCGAGGTCCGCCATCACCGCGGCGAACTGGTCGTTCTGCGAGGCGATGTTCAGCGTGATTCCGGCATAGGGCTTGTCCTGCGCATGGCCCGGGGACCCCATAAGGGAAGAGACCGCGGCCGCAGCGGCGACCGCAACGTTCAATCGCCATCCCATGTGAACCTCCTGTCTTCGCCGCCGCCCAGATGCCACGATCGACACCATCTTTCGGCAGCGCACAAGGCGCTCAACATAGGCCGCCGCAAGCGCGAATGTCTATCGGCGGGGGCGGTAAGATGTCCGCCGGGGCGCGCCTTCGGAGCGCGAAGAATTCGGATGCCGAAATGCTGCGCAACGCGTGAGGGGATCTTGTGCATCGCGGCTCGGCGCCGCGGGCGACCCGGAGTGTCGCCGGCTTCCATTCTGCAACCGTCGATAGCCGCGGAGATGCGGTGGACAGCCGACTGTCTCGCGCGGCAAAATTGCGCTAACGATATCGAACGCCATGTCATCCCCATGGACAGGAGGAACGCCATGGCACTCGTGTCGGTGTCGAGCGGGCGCCGTGCGGCGGCGGCGCAGAAGCGCGATCTCGAGCGCTTGCTGGTCGAAGCGCGCGAGTTCAGCGCCGAATTCCACCCATTCATGGCGAACCACCTGCCGATGATGCTGGTGGCGCTGAAGCAGCTCGGTGCGACCGATGCGCGCCTTGGCGGCTGGTTTGCGATCTATCGCGACGTGAGCCGGCTCGTGCGGATGCCGTCGGCCGTGCGGCCGATCGACCGCTCGCGCTGGACGGAAGCGCTCGGCGATCGCAACCGCGAGGGCGACTATCGCGCCTTCTTCGCGCAAGAAGTCGCGCGGCTCGGAATCCGCGACGCCTGCGCGAAATACCTGCCGACGCTCGTTCCAGGAATTGCCGCGAGCGCATTGCACGCCTTCATGCGGCTCGCCTACGGGTTCATGCGAGACGACGAGGCGGAGGTCGGCGCCGCGCTCGGCTATTGGGCGGCAACCTATCTGCCGCTTTGCGCGGCGACGGGGGCTGCGCCCATCACCGACGATCCGGCAGAGGTTCTCGTCGGGCTGAAGGAGGTGAAGGCCTTCACCGACGTCCACGTCGAGATCGACCTCCTCTGGCACTTCATGCGGGCGATGGCGAAAAAGCCGGAGTTTTCCGGCGTCGTCGACGAGCTTCGCATCGGACCGAAGACGCACGACAAGGTCGCCGCCGCGTCGCTCGCGCTCTATGCGGGGACGATGGATTTCTGCGCGCTTCACGCACTGACCGGGACGCACTGGCTGCGGATTCTGCGGCCCGTGCTTCCCGATCCCGACTTGGTGCTGCGCTATTTCTGGCAGGCGATCGCCGCGCTCTACCCGAAGATCGGCTTCCCCGATTTGCCGAGCGCGAAAATGCTCGACGAGTGGCGGAAGATCCCCACGCCCGACTGGCCGGAGATCATGGCGGCCGCCGTGCTTTGCGACGACGAGCACGACATCAGCCTGACCTTCTCCGCGCACGAGGAATGGAAGCTCTACGGCGACCCGCTCTACAAGCTCGTCGCGGCGCGGCGCGTTCGGCTTGTTGCATGAAGTCTTGGGCGTGGCGGCAGATGAAGTGACGGGCGCGACGGTTCTTTCCCATGCCCGGCTTCCGGATGGACGCCGAGCCGATATCGAGATCGAAGACGGACGCATCGCGCGCATCGCTGGGACCGGCGCGGCGCGAGCCGAACGCGCAGAGCTGATCGCGCTCGATGGCGCGCTCGTCCTCCCCGGTCTGGTCGAGGGCCACATCCATCTCGACAAGACGCTTCTCGGCCTCCCCTTCGTGCCGCACAGGCCCGGCGATACCGTCGCCAAGCGGATCGCGGCGGAGAAGACGCTCCGGCGCGAGCTTGCCTATCCGGTCGAGATGCGCGCGATGCGGCTCATCGAGCAGGTCGTCGGCTATGGCACTATCGCGCTTCGCACGCATGTCGACATCGACTTGCAAGTGAAGCTCGAAGGACTGCATGCGCTCCTGAAGGTGCGCGAGCAGGTGCGCGATCTTCTCGACATTCAGATCGTCGCCTTCCCGCAAAGCGGCGTCGTGATCGAGCCCGGCGTCGCGGACCTTCTCGACGCGGCGATAAGCGAAGGCGCCGATCTCGTCGGCGGGCTCGATCCGGCCGGCATCGACAACGACGTGAAGGGGCAGCTCGACGCAATCTTCGGCATCGCCGAGAAGCACGGGGTCGGGCTCGACATCCATCTCCACGATTTCGGGCCGCTCGGCTGCTCCGAGCTGCGCGAAATTTCGGCGCGGACTGAGGCCGCCGGCCTCACCGGCAAGGTCGCGGTCAGCCACGCCTTCGCGCTCGGCACGGTCGACGACACGGAATTCGGCCGCACCGCCGCCGCGCTGGCGAGAGCGGGCGTCGCCATCATGACCAACGGACCTGGCCCGGTGCCGATGCCGCCGGTGAAGCGGCTGCGCGCGGCGGGCGTGACCGTCTTCGCCGGCTCCGATAACATCCGTGACGCGTGGTCGCCCTACGGCAACGGCGACATGCTGGAGCGCGCGGCGCTGATCGGCTACCGGCAAGATTTCCGCGCCGACGAAGACCTGGAAGTCGCGCTCGACCTTGCGACGCAATGCGCCGGCGAAAGCGCTCGGGCTCAAGGACTACGGGCTCGCGCAAGGATGCGCCGCCGACCTCGTGGCGGTGCGCGCCGAATCCGTTGCAGAGGCCGTCGCCACGCACCCGCCGCGAATGCTGGCGATGAAGCGCGGGAAGATCGTGGCTCGGGACGGGAAGCTCGCGTCTTAGCCCTCGGATGTCGCGTCCGGCCTTCGGCTCCTATATGTTTGGCGTCGGAGCGAAAATGATCCTGGAATCCACAATCACATGTCCCAAGTGCAAGGCGCAGACGACGACTGAGGCCATGCCGCAAGATGCGTGTGTTGTCCGGTTCGAATGCCCGAGCTGTGGCGAGTTGCTGGCTCCGCTCGAAGGCGACTGCTGCGTTTTCTGCTCCTACGGCACGGCCCCATGCCCGCCGATGCAAACGGGCAATTCGTGCTGCGCGTCGGAGAGCTAAGCGCCGCCGGGCACAATCCCTTTCGGCAGCGCCAGGCAATGTTCTGCGATCGCCCCCGCCGTCGTGATCCAGACGTCGTTGCGGCGCGCGGCGATGTGGGCCAGCGCGCGGCGGAGGTGCTTCAGCCGGTGCGGATGGCCGACGAGATAGGCGTGGAGCGCGATTCCCATGACGAGCGGCGCGGTCTTGGATTGTTCCAGCATCTCGTCGAACGCGTCGACGATCATGTCGGCGAATTCATCAGCCCCGACCTTGCGCGCGACGATCGCCGGGATGTCGTTCACCTCCTGCGGATAGGGCACGGCAAGAATGCGGCCGCCGCCGCGCACGCGCAGGAAGATCGGCTGGTCGTCCATGCACCAGTCGAGCACATAGGTGTAGCCGGCTTCCGCGAGCAGATCTGGGGTGACTGGGCTCTCCGAAATCCATGGCCCGAGCCAGCCCGCCGGCGGCTTCCCTTCCTCCATGGCGATGCGTGCTGTTGCTTCTTCGATCAGCGTGCGCTCCGCCGCCTCTTCGAGATCACCCTGGCGCTCTGAATTCGTGCGCCCGTGACCGACGATCTCGTCGCCGCGCTTGCGGAACGCGGCGACAAGTTCCGGCGCGTAATCGTACATCGCGCTGTTGGCGAGGAGCGACACCGGCCAGCCTTGCGCCTCGAAAAGTTCCAGAAGCCGCCAGGCACCAACGCGGTTGCCGTAGTCGCGCCAGGCGTAGTTCAAGACGTCGGGGTGGGCGGACGGCGCAAGCTCGGCGCCGAGGCCTTCGCCAAAAGAAAAATGCTCGAGGTTCAGCCCGAGATAGACGGCGAGCCGCTTGCCGTTCGGCCAGTCATAGACGGGGCGGCCGGCAATCGGCAGGTAGTCGTAGCGGCCGTGGCTCGTGAGCTTCATTTCCGGTTCCGCAACCGCCATCACCAACGCCAAACCAGATGTCGTCATGCCCGGACTTGATCCGGGCATCCATTCCGCCCTTCGAGGCTTTTTCACCCCCTCATGCTGAAGTGCGAGCGAAGCGAGCCTCGAAGCACGGGGTGAAAAAGCATCTCAGGATGAGGGCGGAATGGATTGCCGGGTCAAGCCCCGCAATGACGGCAATCGCGGTTTCCCTAGTCCATCCTGACGCCGCCGGTGACGTTGATCCCCTGCCCCGTCATGAAGCCGGAGGCGTCGGAGGCGAGGAAGAGCACGACCTTCGCAACGTCCTCCGGCTCCTCGATGCGGCCGAGCGGCGTGAGCGACACGTATTCGGCGCGCACCGCTTCCGGCGTCATGCTGCGCAGCTCACCCTCCCAGACGATCTCGCGCTCCTGCATCGAGGTCTTGACGAAGCCGGGGCAGACGGCGTTGACGCGGATTCCGAGCGGCGCCATCTCGCGCGCGAGCGACTGTGTCCAACCGAGCACTGCGAATTTCGACGCCGAATAATGCGCAAGCAGCGGCGCGCCAACCTTTCCCGCGAGCGACGCCGTGTTCACGATGACGCCCCTCGTCTGCGTCGCGAGGAAATGCCGGCAGGCGATCTGGTTTGCCAGGAACACACCGCGCGCGTTCACGTCCATATTGAAGTCCCAGTCGTCGTCGGTGAGATCGAGCGCGCGGCGCATGGTCGAGACGCCGGCATTGGCGACGAGGATGTCGAGACCGCCGAGGCCCTCGATGCCTGCCTTCAGCGCCTTCTCCACCGAGGCGCGATGGCGGACGTCGATCTCTATCGCGAGCGCCCCGCCGGCGACTGCGCCCGCCAATTCCTTCGCCGCGGCGAGGTCGAGATCGCAGACCGCGACACGCACGCCCGCCTCGGCGAGCGCGCGCACGATCGCCGCACCGATCCCCCTCGCGCCGCCGGTCACCAGCGCGCGCCGGCCGCTCAGATCGAAAACGCTCATCCGCCCCGCCCCTGCTTTACCCGGCTTCGGGCGCCCGTCCTTGCAAACGGGCTTCGCCACGGCCAAAACTCGCCGGCCACATGGCGGACCCGCCCGGGCGGCCTCATAGGAGCCTCTATGGTATTCGATTTCTTCGGCGCGCGGCAGAAGGTCGTGATCGCGATGGCGCACTTAGGCGCGCTGCCGGGCACGCCGCTCTACGATGCCGACGGCGGCATGGCGAAGCTCATCGACGGCGTCGTCGCCGACGTGGAAAAGCTGCAGGCCGGCGGCGTCGACGCGATCATGTTCGGCAACGAGAACGACCGCCCCTATCGCTTCACCGCAACGCCGGCGGGAATTGCGGCGATGACGGCGGTCATTACCGCCGTGAAGCCCGTCGTGAAGGTTCCGTTCGGCGTGAACTATCTCTGGGACGCTTCCGCCTCCGTCGCCGTCGCCTGCGCGACCGGCGCGCAGTTCGCGCGCGAAATCATGACCGGGCTCTTCGCCTCCGATATGGGGCTCTGGCAGCCGAATGCCGCCGACGCGCTGACGCTGCGCCGCAGTCTCGGCCGGCCGGATTTGAAAATCCTTTTCAACGTCAACGCCGAGTTCGCGACCTCGCTCGACACGCGCCCGATCGAGCTCCGCGCGAAGAGCGCGGCCTTCTCCTCGCTCGCCGACGCGATCCTTGTCTCCGGCCCGCTGACCGGGCAGTCGGCGGAGGTCTCGGACCTGAAGAAAGTGCGCGCTGCCGTGCCCGATCTGCCGGTCCTCGCCAATACCGGCGTCACAATCGACAACGTCGCCGACATCTTCGCGATCGCCGACGGCTGCGTGATCGGCACGCACTTGAAGGTCGACGGCAACACCTGGAACCCCGTCGACGGCGCGCGCGTGAAGCGCTTCATGGACAGGGTTGCGACGCTCCGCTGACCGATGGCGAAGAACTCCGGCGCCCTGGTCATCGGTCTCGACATCGGGACGACATCGACGATCGGCCTCCTGGTTGCGTTGCCCGACAGGATCATTGCGGTCGCGTCGCGCCCGACAACACTTTCCTCGCCGCACCCCGGATGGGCAGAAGAGGATCCGGCGGAATGGTGGGCGAATTCCTGCGCGGTACTCAGCGAGTTGATGACACATGCCGAGCCCAACAAAGCTCGCCGGCATCTCAGTCACCGGCATGGTGCCGGCCTTCGTCGCGCTCGATGCAAAGGGCGCCGTGCTTCGCCCGAGCATTCAGCAGAGCGACGGGCGCAGCGCCGCGGAGGTCGCGGAGATCGCGGCGGAGGTCGACGAAGCGGCGTTTCTGAAGCGCTGCGGGAACGGCATCAATCAGCAGCTCATCGCCGCGAAATCGCGCTGGCTGGAGAAGCACGAGCCGGAGGCTTTCGCGAAGATCGCGACCGTGTTCGGCTCATACGACTTCGTCAATTGGAAGCTGACGGGTGTGCGTGGCGTCGAGCAGAACTGGGCTCTCGAAGCGGGGCTGATCGACCTCGCCGACAACAAGATCGCCGACGACCTCGCCGCGCTCACGCACTTGCCGCGCGCCACGATTCCCCCACCGCACGCACCATCCGACGCGCTTGGCGCGGTCACGAAAGAAGCGGCGAAAGCAACGGGCTTGCCCGAAGGCCTGCCGGTCTTCGGCGGCGCGGCCGACCATATCGCTTCTGCGCTCGCGGCCGGCATCGTCGAGCCGGGCGACGTGCTGCTGAAGTTTGGCGGCGCCGGCGACATCATCATGGCGGCGGATGCCGCGCGCCCCGATCCGCGTCTCTTCCTCGACTATCACATCGTCCCAGAGCTCTTCGCGCCGAACGGCTGCATGGCGGCGTCGGGCTCGGCGCTGAACTGGCTTGCGGCGCTGCTTGCCCCTGACGTCAACGGAAAGCCGCATGCAAAGCTCGACGCGCTCGCGGCTGATGTTCCGGCCGGCAGCGATGGCGTGAGCGTCCTCCCCTATTTCCTCGGCGAGAAGACGCCGCTCCACGACCCATTTGCGCGCGGCACGTTCACCGGGCTCAGCCTCGGTCACGGCGCCGGGCATCTCTGGCGTGCGATGCTCGAAGCGATCGCCTTCGGTTTCCGCCACCACGTCGAGGTGTTCGAAGAGATCGGCCATGCGCCGAAGCGCTTCTTTGCCTCCGATGGCGGCTCGCAGAGCAAGGTGTGGATGCAGATCGTCGCGGATGTGCTGAAGGCGCCCGTCACGGTGCTGGAGAATGCGCACGGCTCGGCCGTCGGCGCGGCGTGGGTCGCGGCGATGGCGTCGAACGCGGCGAGCGATTGGGGGGATGTCGCCAAGCTCTCGCGGCGCGGCGCGAAGCTCCAGCCTAATCCCGCAAATGCCGACGTCTACGATCGCGGCTACGCGGAGTTCCGCGCGCTCTACGAGACGCTGAAGCCGGTCTTCAAGGCGCGGGCGCGCTGAAGGCGGAAATCGCATCGGCGATCCATTCAAGGTTCGCGCGGCGGAGATGCCCGTAATTGTAGAAGGCGATCTCCTCTATTCCTGCATCGCGCAGCGCCGTCGCCGCGGCGACGACTTCGCCGCGGGTCTCAAGGTCCGGAAACGACGGCCGCAGAATGCCACGGAGCTTTCCGGCGCCGCCGACCCTTCGCTTCACGTCGAAGATATCGGCACGGACGCGCGCGGCGCTCGACTCGTAGAAGCATGCCTCGACAATCCCTGCGGCTTGGCCGAGCGCACGAAGGTCGCTCCCTTCGTACCAGGCGCCGGCCGTCGGTCGCGCGACAGAGGGAATGACAGCGACCGTCGCATCGGCGCGGACGGCAGCACGGATCTCTGCGACAAGCGACGTCACGACCTCGCAGCGAAAATCGAGAAAGGCGGCAATTTCGCCGCCGCTTCGCGTATCGGCGAGCCAGAAGGCCTCGGCCATGTCATCGGGAAAATCGACACCATCGTCGAGATAGGCCGAAATGTCTGCGGCAACGCGGGATTTGAGGCCGACGGCGTCGACCCCGGTCGACTTTGCGCGCGCCAGGCAATGGTCGCAGAAGCAGAGACCCAGCAGCGCGTCGAGCCAGCGGTTCTGCCTGAGCAGGGCGAATTCGTGGTGAAAGCCGTGGGCGTACGGCAGAAAGCCCGGCGTCTCCAACGACAGCCCGACGATTGGATAATTGTCGGCGACATCCTTTGAGAGCGCCACGGCGTATTCGCGCGCCGCCGATGAAGACGGGCAGAGACTATAGACATACGCATCGCCAAAGGCGTTCTTCACCGTGGCCTCCGGGTGCGCGCTTCCGAGCCGCGTATTGTGCAGGAGCACCAGCCAGGCGTTGGTGGCTATTTTCCCGCTGTCGCAGAGCGCGCGGAACACGTCGCGCTCGGCGAGCATCGCGTTCGCGACTGGCTTGATGGCGCCGTAGCGCTTCGAGTCGAAGCGGAAATAGACGGTGCCGTCCTCGGGGAAATAGACCTTGCCGCGCTTGCCGTGCGGACGCAGGAATTTTCCCGCGTGATAGGCGCCGGCGAGCGTCACCGTGTCGAGGCCGAGCGCGCGAACTTCTTCGATGAATTCCGCCACGCCTGTCTCGGCGACGTCCCAGGCATAGGCATAGATTGCGCGGTAACTCACGCGTCACCCTCCTCTTTAGCCTCGCCGACCAGGCGACGTTCGTCGTGGAAGCGGGCGCAACGACCCGCCAGGCAGCACCGCAGCGTCGGCTTCCGGGACACCCATCGACCTCAGCCGGACGCCTTCTTCATCAGCGAGCGGATGGAAGCAGCCGAAGTCACCAGGCGTTCGTATTCGGACGGGCGAAGCTCGCCGCCCATGAACACGTGCTCTCGGCGATGTTGCATGCCGCTGGTCGCGGGCTCCAAGGCGGCGAAGTGAATCTCGCGCGCTCGCGCGCCGCTGACGATACGCTCGACGCTGCGGGCCGTAATGCCGCCTCCCGGCATGACCACGATGCGCTCGCCCGCGCGCCGCACGAGCTCGGCAATGAGCGGCAGCCCTTCGAGCACCGTCGCTTCCTGGCCGGAGGTCAGCACCCGATCGACGCCGAGATCGATCAGCGTCTCCAACGCCTCGAACGCATCCGGGGTCATGTCGAACGCGCGGTGAAAGGTCACCGACAGTGGCCGTGCCCTGGCGATCAGGGCGCGCGTCCTTTCGGCGTCCACCGCGCCGTCGGCGAGCAAAAGGCCGATCACGACGCCGTCCGCACCTTCGGCTTTGGCGGTGTCGATGTCCGCTTCCATGATGGCGAACTCATCGTCGTCGAACAGGAAGTCGCCGCCGCGTGGCCTGATCATCACGTTCAGTGCAATATCCGCGACGGTCCGCGCCTGCCGGATCAGGCCGCGGCTCGGCGTGATGCCGCCCTCAAGAAGATCGGCGCAGAGTTCGACCCGGTCGGCCCCGGCAGCCGCGGCGGCACGCACGCCGGCGACCGAATCCACGCATATCTCGTAGATCACCGACGCATCACCCCTTCACCACGCCTTCCGCCAGTCCCTTGAAGAAAAGCTTCTGGGCGAAAGTGAAGGCGATAATGCCGGGCATGACCACGATCACGTAGACGGCGGCAAGGTTCGGCCAGGCCCACTGGCCCTGGCCGCCTTGGGCAGCGGCGAGGACGACCGGCATGGTGCGTTTCGCCTCGTCGTCGACGAGCGTCAGGCACAACAGATACTCGCCCCAGGCCGTGACGAAATTGACGATGAAGACAACGACGAGGCCGTTGCGCACCATCGGTACGCCGATCATCCACAACGTCCGCCAGTGGCCGGCACCGTCGATCCTTGCCGCCTCGATCATCTCGTGCGGCACCAGCTGGAACATGCTGCGCATGATGAGGACGCTGATCGCCAGCTGAAGAGTGATGTAGGGCAGGATGAGGCCGCTGGTGTTGTTGATCAGGCCGAGCCAATGCTGGGTCTCGTAGATGCTGATGATCGAGACCACGCGCACGGGGAAATAGAGCGACACGAGCAGAACGACGACGACGATGCCGGCGCCCTTCGTCTTCAGATGCACGAGCGCATAGCCGGCGAGCACCGCACAGATCGTCGTGATCAGCACGGTGGCGGTCGTGACGTAGATGCTGTTGAAGAGGTTTATGGGGAGCGTGTGGATGCGCTCGAAGACGTAGGAATAGTGGCCGAAGTCGAACTTCCGCGGCCAGAAATCGCCGCGCATGGAATCGGGCAGCGACTTGATGGACATCATCAGCACCCAAGCGAGCGGCAGGATGATGATGACCATGAAGAAATTGATGACCACGTGACGGACAATCGCCGCGCGCCTCTCCCCGACGGGGCCTGGGCTCGTCGCGACGCGGGAGCTCGAGGAAACGACACCATCGTTGACAGCTTCGAGCGTCATGGTCCGGTCAGCCTCGCGGACGGAAGATGCGGATCAGGAAGACCATGACGATCATCATCGCAACCGCGCCGATCATGCCGATGGCCGCGGCATATCCCTGCCGCCAGAGGCCGGTCTTGAACGCCTGATCGTACATGAAGATCGTCCAGGTATAGGTCGGCGAGGCGCGGTTGAAGCCGCCGAAGATCAGATATTCGTCGATGACGGCCATCGCGGTGCCGAAGCGCAATACGATCAGGATCATCATGATCGGGGCGAGACGCGGACGCGTCACGTGCCAGAAAACCTGCCATTCGCTTGCCCCGTCGATGCGGGCGGCTTCCGGCAGCTCCTTCGAGATCGCGGCCAGGCCGGCGAGGAAGAAGATCGTGTGGTAGCCGAGGCCCCACCACACTTCCATGATCGCGATGGAGGGAAGCGTCAGCGGCGTCCCGCCCAGCCATTGAGGCGCGTTCTGCAGCGTGAACAGGCCGGTCGTGTTGACGAGGAAGTGGTTTATGGGACCGACTTGATAATTGTACATCCATTTCCACAGCACAAAGATGAGGGTGCTCGGAATCACCGCCGGAATGAGCAGCACGACGCGATAGACGGTCGCGAGACGCGGCTGCGTGACTCGGTCGATGAGGATTGCGAGGAGAAGCGGCAGGATGATCGTTCCGGGCAGGAACATGATCGTGAAAAGCGCCGCCCGCCCGAGGCTCTTCCACATGAGCGGATCACGCAGCGCCTCGGCATAGTTCGAAAACCCGACCCAGTTCGCCGGATCGTTGGTCAGGAACTGGTAATCCGTAAAGCTCAGCCAGAGGACGCGTACGATGGGCCAGACCTGATAGCCGGCGAAAAATGCCAATGCCGGCACCAGGAACAGCCACGCGCCCGCGCCCTGCCGCAACAGCGTTGCGCGGCCGCCCAGTCGGCTCGGGTAAAGGCCCGCCTGGTCGGATGCGATCGTCTGCGCCATGCTCTGACTAAGGACCGAGCGTTCCGTTTGAGGAGAGCCGAGGACCGGGGCGGATGACCCGCCCCAATCCCTGCCTTGGCCCGACGACTAACCCTTCTTCACCTCGGCCTGGACTGCGTCGACGACCTTCTGCATCGCAACCTTCGGATCGGGCTCGTCGCCCTTGAGGTAAGTCTCCCAGATGGGCTTGCCGATCACGAACTGCTGCAGGCCGAAAAGGTTGTTGGTGATCGCCTTTGCCCGATCGAGCTGACCGCGGACAAGCGCCACGAAGGCGGGCATCCAATCCGGCTTGTTGGCGTCCCAGTCTGCGTAGATGGACTTGTAAGGCGGCAGCTGGCCTGGATGGCCGCTCGGGGTTCCGACAATGGAGTTCTTCCAGATCTGCGCGTCGTAGGTCAGCGCCTTGATGTACTCGGCCGCCTTGTCCTTGTTCTTGCCGTGCTTGAACAGCGCACAGCCCGTCGTCCAGAACACGGTCGAGCCTTCGCCGTTGGCGAACTTCGGCAGCGGCCCGAGGTGCAACAGCGTCGGATCATCCCAGTTCGCTGCCATGCGGAGCGGCGCATTGAAGTATTTGAAGTAGAGGCCGACGCGCTGGGCGGCGAAGGCGACCTCGTCCGGCGTCCCGTTGACGCCGGCATCCGACGCGCCTTCCAGCAGGATATCGGGATTGGCCATCGTCATGATCTGCTTCATCAGCTTCAACGCCTCGATCGCCGGGTCGCTGGTGAAGTCGAACAAGCCCTCCGACGTGTAGACGTCGGTGCTCATGCTGTGCGTGATCGGCGCAAGCGACCGCCACCCGTGCGAATTGAAGGTAGCACCCCAAGGAGCGGCCCCCGAATCGACGATCTTCTTCCCGGCGGCCAGGAAATCGTCCCAAGTCTCCGGCGCCGCGTCGGCCACGCCGGCCTTCCCGGTCAGCCCCGAATGCCATCCGGTTCCGATCACATCCAACAGGAATGGCCAGCCGTAGAGCTTGCCGTCGATGGTGTTCTCAGCGCGGATCGAGGGAATGATGTCGTCGAGCACGTCTTTCGGGATGTAGGCGTCCCAGGGCTCGATGACGTCGGCCTTGATCATCGCCGACATTTCCACGAACGGCGTCTGGCCGACATAGACGTCCCAGGTGCTTTCGCCGTTCTTCGCCTCGGCCACGAAGCGCTCGATGCCGAAGCCTTCGACCGGCGCGATCTGGTAGTTGATGCCGGGGAATTTGGCGTTCACCGCCGGGATGCCGGGGTGAAGGTCCTGGATCCACTGATAGAACGTCGGCGTGAGCGGGCGATCCTGCGCGAAGGCGGAACCGATGCCGGTCTTCGTGGCGGCAGCAACGCCCGCCATGCCGAGGCCCGCGACTAGGCTGCGCTCGAGGAATTCGCGCCTGTCGATCTTGCCCCGCAGCAATTGCTGGAGAGAAGCCTGCTGCAGAGTGTATTCCAATTCTTTTCGCTCGGTCATCGGTTCACCCTCCAGGATCGGTTCCGCGGAATTTGGTCCAACGCGAACGGGAATTCTTTCAGCAATCTTGCCGGCCGGCAACGACAATCGATTTCGGGACGGGCGCATGCATGCAAGTCGGAGCAAGTTGCCACCCGCGCAAGCGGCGTTCTAGCGTGATCCGCGTCGCGCGACCGGAGGCCGGATGTTCGCACTTGCCAAAAAGCACGTCATCATAACGGGAGCAGGAGGCGGAATCGGCCGCGCGCTGGTTGCAGCCTTCCGCAATGCAGGCGCAACCGTAAGTGCGTGCGACCTGGACGCCGGCCAGATGCAGGACCTCGACGCCGCGCATCGCGCCGTTTTCGACCTCAAGGACGCACGCGGAACGCGTGCCGCTTTGACGGCGCTCTTTGAAGCCGCGGGCGCGCCCGACATCCTCGTCAACAATGCCGGCGGCACCGTGCGGGAGTCCATGCGAACGCTCGACCAGGAAGGTTGGGAGGACGATATCGCCTTCAACCTGACGGGTGCGTTCAACGTCACCACCCCGGTGCTCGAACGCATGCTTCAGCGCGGCGCGGGGAGCATCGTCTTCATTTCGAGCGTCAACGCACTCCAGCATTTCGGCAACCCCGCCTACTCGGCGGCGAAAGCCGGCATGCTCGCCTATTGCCGGGCGATCGCGGTGGAGCACGGCACGCGCGGCATTCGCGCCAACGCCGTCTGCCCGGGCTCGGTCATGACGGCGGCCTGGGGCCACCGGCTCGCGCGCGATCCCGGCATCCGGGAGCGCCTCACGAACCTCTATGCACTCGGCCGACTGGTCGAACCGGCCGAAGTCGCGAATGCAGCGCTCTTTCTCGCCTCGCCGCTTTCTTCCGGCGTCACCGGCGCAGTGCTCCCGGTCGACGCCGGCCTCACAGCCGGCCATCCGGCCTTCATCCGCGACATTCTCGGCGAGGCGCTTTGATCCGATGGCAAGGTGGGCTGCGCCTTCCGCGCATTCTCAAACGCAAGGAACCATGCATGAAATTCGGAGCATCGTCCTGGCCGTTCCAATGGGAGCCGCCCTACGAGGACTGCATTCGCCGCATCTCCGGCTGCGGCTTCAAGGCGATCGAGCTGATCGCCTGGAACCGCGATTATCTCCAGAACTATTGGACCAAGGCGAAGATCGCCGACATTAAGGCCGAGCTGAAGAACTCCGGCATCTCGCTGTCACAGTTCGTGCACACGCCGCACGACCTCTCAAGCGGCGACAAGGCCAAGCGCGACGCCGCGGTCGAAGACTGGCAGAAGGCGGTCGAGGTCGGCGCCGCCCTCGGCTCGCCGATCATCAACATGGTGTCGTCGCACCCCTTCGCGATGCGCGACACGGTGGAAATACCGCGCATCACCACGAAACCGCTGGTGCAGAAATACGCGACGCGGAACGTTCCGCGCGGCGTCGACTGGGACCGGAATTTTCTCGACTATGTCGACGCGCTTCGCCGCTGCGCCGAGGCCTGCGGCAAGGCCGGCGTCAAGATGTCGGTCGAGCCGCATCCTGGGCGCTATCTCGCCAACCACGATGGCGCGCTTCGGCTCTTGGAGCACGTCGACCATCCGGCCATGGGTATCAACTTCGATCCGAGCCATACGTTTCCGATGGGCGACTACCCGAACATCACCGTCTATCGGCTCGGCAAGCACATCATCCACCTCCACTGCTCCGACAACGACGGCGTCACCAACGTCCATTGGCGTCCCGGTATGGGCAAGATCGACTGGGTCGCCATGTTCCAGGCGCTGAAGGACGTCGGCTACGACGGCACCGTCTCGATCGAGCTCGAAGACGTTCCGGGCGTGTCGCGTGGGCCGAATTCGAACGCCCCCGGCGTCTATCGCAACGTCACCGCCACCGACGAGTTCGTGGCGGAGACGGTGGCGGCGATGGATTATCTGAAGGGCATCTGCAAAGAGGTCGGCATCAACGTCGAATAGTCGACGCGCGACGCACGAAGCCCTCTCCCCCTTGTGGGGAGGGCTTCGGTGAGGGGTGTGGAACGAGGTTTGCGACGCGGAGAAACCCCTCCCCTAACCCCTCTCCCCACGAGGGGGAGGGGAACCACACTGGAATTTGGAGCTCTGAATGCCGACGCGTCCGTTCGTCTATGTCGGGACCTACAGCGAGCCGATCCTCTTCGGCACCGGTCAGGTGGTGCAAGGCAAGGGGAAAGGCATTTACCTCTTCCGCTTCGACGCGGCACGCGGCGCGCTCGAGCCGGTCGCGGTCAAGGAGGGCGTGCGCAACTCGTCCTATCTGGCGTTCGATCCCGCGCGAAAATTCCTCTACTGCGTCAACGAGTTCAAGGAATACGAGGGGAAGGCGAGCGGCGCGGTCAGCGCCTTCCGCATCGATCCGCAGACGGGTGCCCTCACCTATCTCAACACCAAGGCGAGCCACGGCACCGACCCCTGCCACCTGATCGTCGACAAGACCGGGAAGAACGTGCTCGTCGCCAATTTCGCATCAGGCAGCGTCTGCGTATTGCCGATCGAAGCCGACGGATCGCTGAAAGACGCGTCGTGCGTCATCCAGCACGAAGGATCGAGCGTCGACCCGAAACGCCAGGCCGGGCCGCACGCGCACGCCGTCGAGCTCTCCGCCGACAATCGCTATGCCTTCGTGCCGGAGCTCGGCGGCGACAAGGTGATGATCTACCGCTTCGACGCCGAGCGCGGCCAGCTCACGGCGAACCTGGACCAGCCCGTCGTCAAGACGAGGCCCGGCGCCGGCCCGCGCCAGCTCGTGATGCATCCGAACGGAAAGTTCGCCTATCTCATCAACGAGCTGAACTCGACGATGACCTCATACCGCTATGGCCCCGAGAAGGGGACGCTGACGGAGATCCAAACACTCTCGACTCTCCCCGCCGACTTCAAGGGAGAAAGCACCTGTGCGGAGGTGCAGGCGCATCCGAGCGGAAGATTCCTCTACGGCTCGAACCGTGGGCACGATTCCATCGTGATCTACGGCGTCGATCCGGCGACGGGGATGATGACGCTGGTCGGGCATGAACCGACACGGGGCAAGATCCCGCGGAACTTCGCGGTCGATCCGTCGGGCGAATTCCTTGCCGCGGCGAACCAGGAGTCGGACAACGTCGTGATGTTCCGCATCGACAAGACGACCGGAAAGCTCACACCGACGGGGAGCGTCGCCGAAACCGGCACACCGATCTGCGTCCGGTTCTTATAAGCGGTTCAGGCCCCTCGCGATTCGGCCCTCGCGCCGGAGTTGCTAATCGCGCCGCGTTTGGCGCTATGCTCTCGCCGTCCTTAGGGGAACCAAATCAATGGCGGCACCGGGCTATCGGCGCGCAGATTTTCTGATGGTGCTCGCCTACGCGACGGACCTGGCAACGGGCCAGTCGCAAGACTTTGCGGCGCGATCGTGCGTGCTCGCGATGCGTCTCGCCGATGCCGCCGGCCTCGACCGAGCGCGAGCGCCGGAACGTCTATCACCAGGCCCTGCTCCGCTACATCGGCTGCAACGCCGACACGCATCTGCTGGCCGCGGCGCTGGGTGACGAGATCGCGCTCCGACAGGACCTCGCCCGCACGGACATGGGCAACATGTCGGAGCTCGGCGAGACAATAGCCCGCGCTCTGAAGCGCCTCCTCGCCGACGCGCCGCCGGAAGTGCTGGCGCGCGCCGTCAACGAGGGCGTAGCGGAAGCGCTGCACGCCAGCGTTCCAATCCTCGCCGGCCACTGCGAGGTCGCCAAGAGGATCGCGGAGCGTATCGGACTTCCGGGAGAGACCCAGGAAAGCCTCAGCCAACTTTACGAGCGTTGGGATGGGCATGGGCTGCCGCGGCACTTGAAGGGCGATGAGGTCAAGCTTCCCGTGCGAATGGTCACGCTCGCGCAGGACGTGATCGCGCTCAACGAGGCGCATGGCGCCGAGAAGATGGCTGCGATCATCGGGAAGCGCCGCGGCGGCGCCTACGAGCCGGAGCTCGCCGACCTCTTTCTCGCGGACGCCGGCCAGATGCTCCTCGGGCTCGACCAGCCGGTCGACCGCGAGACGATCCTGACGCTCGAACCTCTGCCGCATGCGCTGCTCGACGAAGAGGCCGCCGAGGAAGCTTATCTCGCGATCGCCGACATGATCGACATGCGGATGCCCTTCACGTTCGGGCATTCGCGCGCCGTCGCGGCGCTCGCCGACGCGGCGGGGAAGCAGATGGGGCTTCCCGCCTCCGACATTCGCGACATCCGCTGGGCGGCCTATACGCACGATATTGGCGAACTAGCGGTGCCGGTCTCCACCTGGATGCGCGCCGGCGCGCTGAGCGGAGCGCGAGACCGACGCCGCGCACCTTCATCCCTATCACGGCGAGCGCGCCCTCGTGTCGCTCGGCGGCGAAGGCAAGGCCGTTGCGGCGCTGGTGCTGCGTCACCACGAGCGCCTCGATGGCAGCGGCTACCATCGCTACGCCCGCGCCAGTGACCTTTCGCCCGCCGCGCGCGTGCTTGCCGCCGCCGAAGCATTCCAGACCGCGCGTGAGGAGCGGCCGCACCGCCCGGCGCTGAGCAATGCCGCGGCAGCGGCAAAACTGCGTGCTCTGGTGAAGGACGGAAAGCTCTGCCCGGAGGCCGCCGAAGCCGTCCTCGCGTCCGCCGGCCAATCATCTCGCCGGGTGAGCGGCGAGCGCCTCGCCGGGTTGACGCCGCGCGAGATCGAAGTTCTTCGGCTGATCGCGGCCGGGCATACGGCGAAGGAGGCGGCCCGCCGGCTCGATATTTCGCCCAAGACCGCCGACAACCACATCCAGAACCTCTACTCCAAGATCGGCGTCGCCACCCGCGCCGGCGCGGCGCTCTTCGCGCTTGAACGCGGCTTGATGCAGCAGGCCGCCTCCGCGGCATAGGGAATTCACCCCATGTCGGCCCGAGCAGGAGCGGGCATCCTGCAAGCCTGAGACCGGACCGCCGGCGCCCAGACCTGGGCGATCGCCGGAAACATCCCGGTTTTCAACGGCTTAAGCAGTGAACCATGGAGACCGCCAATGAAGTACGTCATCAGCTGGAACGAGCGCCCGCAGGGATCGCCCGCCGAATACGAGAATGCCCAGAAACGCATTCTCGAGGTCTTCACGCAGTGGAAGGCGCCGGATGGCTTCAAGATCGAGATGTTCGTCATACGGGTGGGCGACTGGGGAGGCTACATGCTCTTGGACTGCAACGACCCGCTCGATATCCACAAGTTCTGCTCGATGCTGCCGGCCTTCACCTTCGAGGCGCGCCCCGTCGTGCCGGTGATGGAAGCAGTGCGGGTCGAGCTCGAAGTGATGGCCTGGCGCGACGCGCTTCCCCGCAAGTGAGTTGATGACATGGCGTCCGGTTCGCACCCCGCGAACCGGACGCCCCTCGCCGCGGGCGTATAGGCCGCCTTCTCAGCGCTTCCGGGATGCGCCGTGTCTGCTATCGTCGGCGCATGCCGATGACGCGCGCCGACCTTGAAGCTCTCGACCGTGACGACCCGCTCGCGTGCTTCCGCGACAATTTCGTGCTGCCCGACGGCGTCATCTATCTCGACGGCAACTCGTTAGGGCCGCTGCCGAAAGCGACATCCGGCCGCATCGCGGACGTGATCGGAGCCGAATGGGGCCGCGATCTCATCCGAAGCTGGAACACGCATGACTGGATCGGAATGCAGGCCCGCGTCGGCGACAAGATCGGCCAACTGATCGGCGCGGAACCGGGCGAGACGATCGTCGCGGATTTCGACCTCGATCAACGTCTACAAGGCGTTGTCCGCGGCGCTCGCGCTCAAGCCCGAACGGCGCACGATCCTCTCCGAGCGCGGCAATTTCCCAACCGACATCTATGTAGCCGAGGGCCTGGTGGCGCAGCTCGGCGACGGCTACCGCTTGAGCCTCGTCGCGCCGGATGACGTTGCGAGCGCCATCGACGGCGACACGGCCGCTGTCCTTCTGACCCACGTGCACTATGCGACGGGCTACACCTACGGCATGGAGGCAATCGGCGCGGCCGCGCACGACAAGGGCGCCCTTGTTATCTGGGATCTGTGCCACACCGCGGGAGCCATACCGGCCGATCTCTCGGCGGCCCGCGCCGATTTCGCGGTCGGCTGCGGCTATAAGTTTCTGAACGGCGGGCCGGGCGCGCCGGCGTACCTCTATGTCGCGAAGCGCCATCAGGAACGGGCCCGCGCCGCGCTCACCGGCTGGCTCGGCCACGCGAATCCATTCGCCTTCTCGGATTCATACGAGCCGGCGCCCGGCATCCGCCGCTTCGTAGTCGGAACGCCGCCGATCCTAAGCCTTGCGGCGCTGGAGGAAGGCGTCGATCTGATGCTGCAGGTCTCGATGCCGACGCTCTACGAGAAAGCGATGCGGCAGTTCGAAATCTTCCGTGCACTCATGGAGCAGGAATTGCCCGGCCATGGCTTCACGCTGGTCTCGGTGGCCGGTCCCGGCGGACGCGGCAGCGAGATCGCCTACGCGCATGCCGAGGGCTGGCCGATCATGCGCGCGCTCATCGACAGAGGCGTCATCGGCGACTTCCGCGCGCCGAACGTCGTGCGCTTCGGACTTACGCCGCTCTATCTCGGCTTTGCAGATATCTGGGACGCCGTCGCGATCTTGCGCGAGATCATGGAGGGTCGGCTCTGGGACCGCGCCGAATACCGCGCAGCCGCCACCGTGACATGAAGGACAAACTATCGGATCGGATATTTCCGGCTCACGGACGCCCTGCCGGACACGGACCAGACGGCCGCCTGAACCTGCCTCACCAGCACGTATAGCCGCCGTCCGCGAGGACGATCGAGCCGGTCAACAAGCTCGCCGCGTCGGAAGCGAGGAAGTGAACGACGGAGGCGATCTCCTCGGGCTGGCCGACGCGCCCCATCGGCGTCATCTCCAGCCACACCTTGTACATCTCCGGGTTCTCGTTGATGCCGAAGGAGGTGAGCGGCGTCTCGATATAGGTCGGCGCAACGGCGTTGACGCGCACGCCGCGCTTGCCCCATTCGGCAGCGAGCGATTTCGTCAGATGATGGACCGCCGCCTTTGAGGCGTTGTAGAACGATTGCGGCTGCGGCTTGTTGACGATGAAGCCTGACATCGAGCCGATATTCACGATCGACCCCGAGCCCTGTTTCAGCATGTGGCGGCCGAAGGCGCGGCAGCACCAGAACACGCCGTCGAGATTGACGTCCATGTGAAAGCGCCAGTGCGCATCGCTTGTGTCCTCGGCGCGCACGTCGCTCTTCGCCACGCCGGCATTGTTGACGAGGATATCGACGCGGCCGTGCTCCTTCACGATCCGGTCGGCCGCCGCATCGACATCTTTCGATTTCGTGACATCGAGCGCGGCAGAATAGGCCTTGATGCCGACGCCACGGAGATCGGCGGTCGTCTTCTCTGATCTGTCGGCGGCCATGTCGGCGACGATGACGATTGCCCCGGCCTCGCCGAGAGCGCGGGCGCAGGCGGCGCCGATCCCCTGCCCGGCGCCGGTCACTACGGCGACGCGACCGTCCAGCTTCAGCTTCTCAAGATACATCTTTTGTCCTCGGTACTAGCTCTTGATCGCGCGCCCTTCGGTGTCGAAGCGATGGATGCGGTCCGGCTTCGGCGTCAGCCATACCGGTTCGCCCGACCGCAGTGAGAATTCGCCCGGGGTGCGCACCGTCAGCCGGCCGATCCGATCCACATCGATATGGAAGAACGTATCCGAGCCGAGGTGCTCGGCAATGTTGACCTTGCCCCGCCACTGGCCCTTTTCACGCGAGACGTCGATATCCTCCGGCCGCACGCCGATCGTCGCCGCGCCGCCGTTCATGCCGGCGGGCGTTTCGATCAGGTTCATGCGCGGCGAGCCGATGAAGCCGGCGACGAACAGGTTCGCGGGGTGATCGTACAATTCGAGAGGCGTTCCGACCTGCTCGATTCTCCCGGCATTCAGCACGACGATCTTGTCGGCCATGGTCATCGCCTCGACCTGGTCGTGCGTGACGTAGACCATCGTCGTCTTCAGCGTATTGTGAAGCTCGGATATCTCCAGGCGCATCTGGCCACGCAGCGCCGCGTCGAGATTGGAGAGCGGCTCGTCGAAGAGAAACGCCTTCGGCTCGCGCACGATGGCGCGACCGATGGCGACGCGCTGGCGTTGGCCGCCAGAGAGCTGGCCCGGCCGCCGGTCGAGATAACTGGTCAGGTTCAACGTCGACGCCGCCTTCTGCACCTTGGCCTCGATAACATCCTTCTGCTGTCCGGCCATCTTCAGCGGGAAGGCAATGTTGCCGCGCACGGTCATGTGCGGATAGAGGGCGTAGGACTGGAACACCATGGACAGCCCGCGCCTGGCAGGCGGTTCTCTGGCGACGTCGACGCCATCGATCTCGATGGCGCCGCCGCTCACGTCCTCGAGCCCGGCGATGAGGCGGAGCAGCGTGGACTTGCCGCAACCGGACGGGCCGACGAAGACAACGAACTCGCCGTCGTTGATTTCGAGATCGACAGTGGGGATGACCTCGACTTCGCCGAAAATCTTGCGGACGTTCTTGAGAACGATGCGGCCCATCACCAGGCTCCCGAGTTGGCGGCGGAGATCATTTCACGGCACCGAAGGTGAGGCCGCGGACGAGCTGCTTCTGGCTGAACCAGCCGAGCAGCAGAATGGGCGCGATGGCGAGGGTGGAGGCGGCCGAGAGCTTCGCCCAGAACAGGCCCTCAGGGCTCGAATACGACGCGATGAAGGCGGTGAGCGGAGCAGCCTTTGCCGCCGTCAGGTTCAGCGTCCAGAACGCTTCGTTCCAGGCGAGGATGATGTTGAGGAGCATTGTCGAGGCGATGCCGGGCACCGCCATCGGCAGGAGCACGTAGACGATCTCCTTCCACAGCTCCGCTCCGTCCATGCGGCTCGCTTCGAGGATATCGACCGGGATCTCCTTGAAATAGGTGTAGAGCATCCAAATGACGATCGGCAGGTCGATCAGCGCTAGGATGACGGTCAGGCCGGTCAAGCTATCGAGCAGGTTCAGGTTCTTGAAGATCAGATAGATCGGCACAAGCACCCCGACCGCCGGCATCATCTTGGTGGAGAGCATCCACATCAAAATGTCCTTGGTGCGCCGCGACGGGGAGAACGCCATCGACCAGGCGCCCGGCACGGCGACGAGCAGAGCGAGCAGCGTCGAGCCGCCGGCGATGACCACCGAGTTGAAGAAATGCTTGAAGTAGTCGGAGCGCGACTGAACCTCGAAGAAGTTCTCAAGCGTCCAGTGCGGCGGCAGGAACGCCGGCGGAAAGAGGATGGCGTCGCCCTCGGTCTTGAACGAGGTGAGGATCGTCCACAGGATCGGGAAGAAGATGAGCAGAGCCACAACCCAGGCCAGGATCGTGAATGTCCATTTTCTTTGCGGCGTGACGGCGCGGGCCATGTCCACTTCCCCTCAGGCGTCGAGGTTCTTGCCAACGATACGGACCAGAAAAATAGCGACGATGTTGGCGAGGATCACCGCCACCACGCCGCCCGCGGAGGCGCCGCCGACGTCATAGTCGAGCAGCGCCTGATGGTAGATCAGGTAAGCGATGTTGGTCGACGCGTAGCCAGGACCGCCGCTGGTCGTGACGAGAATTTCGGCGAACACCGACAAAAGGAAGATCGTCTCGATCAGGATCACCACGGTGATGGCACGCGCCAGGTGAGGCAGCACGATGTAGATGAACATGCTGATGAAGTTGGCCCCGTCCATCTCCGCCGCTTCCTTGCGCTCCTCGTCGAGCGACTGCAGCGCGGTCAGAAGGATGAGCGTCGCAAACGGCAGCCACTCCCACGACACGATGACGATGATGGAAAACAGCGGATAGTTTTCCAGCCACGGGATCGGAGCGATGCCGAACCTTGTCGCGATCCAGGCGAAGATGCCGTAATTCGGATCGAGGAGCATGTTCTTCCACACCAGCGCGGCAACCGTCGGCATGACGAAGAACGGGGAGATGACGAGGATGCGGACGATGCCCTGCCCGAAGATCGCCTGATCGAGGAGCATCCCGAGAATAGTCCCGCCGATCACGGTGATCGCGAGCACCGAGACGGTGAGGATCAGGGTATTGCCGAAGGCCTGGAAGAACGACGGGTCGGTGAGAAAATAATAGTAGTTTGACCAGCCGGCGAAGCCGTTGTTGATCGGGTTGAGCAGATTATAGGTCTGGAAGGAATACCACAGCGTCAGCGCCAGCGGCACGATCATCCAGACGAAGAGGGCTGCCACGGATGGCACCAGCATGGTGCGCGCCAGGCGGCGGGTATTTGCAGTCGCCATGCTCCCCTCCCCTTGTGCGGCACGCCTCTTTGGGCGGCTCAGTTGCACGGGCGGCCGCCGCTCCCCCTGCATTACCGGTCGGACGGCCACGGCATTCTTTGAAGCGCGCCGGGCATTTCGCCCGGCGAGATCGAGAGGCTGCCCGGAGTAGATCGCGGTCCGGGCAGCCCCTCCTCGGGAGGAACCTTACTTGATGTAGCCGGCCTTGGTCATGGTGCGGGTGGCTACGTCCTGCGCCTGCTTCAAGGCGTCGTCGACGCTCGACTGCCCGGCGAGTGCCGCCGAGAAGATCTGCCCGACCGTGTCGCCGAGACCCTGGAATTCAGGAATGGCGACGAACTGCACGCCGGTATAGGGCACCGGCTTGACCGTCGGGTGCTGCGGGTCGGCGGCGTCGATCGAGGCCAGCGTCATCGCCGCGAAAGGCGCTGCGCTGGTGTAGTCCGGGTTGTTGTAAAGCGAGGTGCGCGTGCCTGGAGGAACGTTGGCCCAACCTTCCTTGCTCGCGACCAGTTCCAGATAGTGCTTGCTCGTCGCCCACCCGATGAACTTCTCTGCGGCGTCGGCGTTCGCCGAGCTTGCAGGAATGGCCAGCGACCAGGCCCACAACCAATTCGCGCGCTTGCCAAGGCCCTTGTCCGGGGCGAGCGCGAAGCCAACCTTATCGGCGACCGTCGAGTTCTTCGGATCGGTGACGAACGATCCGGCGACCGTGGCATCGATCCACATGCCGCACTTGCCTTGCTGGAAGAGCGTCAGGTTCTCGTTGAAGCCGTTGGACGAGGCGCCGGTCGGACCGTCGGCCTTCATCAGGTCGACGTAGAACTGGATGGCGTCATGCCATTCCGGCGTGTTGAACTGGGGTTGCCACTTCTCATCGAACCAGCGCGCGCCGAACGAATTGGCGAGCGTCGTCAGGAAGGCCATGTTCTCGCCCCAGCCGGCCTTGCCGCGAAGGCAGATGCCGTTGATGCCGTTGGCGCGGTCGGTCATCTTGTCGGCCGCGTCCTTGACGAAGTCCCAGGTCGGCTTGTCGGGCATCGTCAGCCCGGCCTTCTCCATCAGGTCCTTGCGGTACATGACATAGCTCGACTCGCCGTAGAACGGCGCAGCGTAGAGCTTGCCGTCAACGCTCAGGCCGGAGCGGATCGCGGGCAAGAGATCGTCGACGTCGTAGTCGGCGCCAAGATTGTCGAGCGCGACGAGCCAACCCTGCTTCGCCCAGATCGGCACTTCGTAGGTGCCAATGGTCAGGATGTCGTACTGGCCGCCCTTGGTGGCGATGTCGGTCGTCACCTTCTGCCGAAGAACATTCTCTTCGAGCGTGACCCAATTGAGCTTGATGTCGGGATTCATCCCGGTGAAGTCGTCCGTCAGCTTCTGCATCCGGATCATGTCGCCGTTGTTAACGGTCGCGATGGTCAGCGTCGTTTCGGCGGAAGCGCCGGCCGTCAGCGCAGCAATAGCGCACGCACCCAAGAGGGCGCGAAGGGCCATCTTCATGAAGTCCTCCCTTGCATCTGGGCATTTGCCCTTATCGCAGGCAAATGCTCGCACCAGGCGACTTTCATGTCAATCGGATTTTGCGCGCAGTGCGGGTGCGGATGCGGCCCGCGGGCTATGAAAGAAGTCGCTCGGCAGTGTACTCGTCGGTTATAAGCCCCGACAGCCATTTGCCTTTCAGCGCGGCGGCGATCGCTCGCACCTTGACCTCGCCCATCGAGACCCCGACCGTCAGCCGCTGCGCCGGTCGGTCCAGCCTGACGCTCGCAACGCGGTCATTTGTCAGCCCTTCAATGAGATTGCCCTCAGCATCGAACGCCCACCCGACGATCTCGCCTACGGCGCCGGCCTTGTTCAGGATCCGCAGTTCCTTGTCCGTGATGAAGCGGTCCTGGAGCAGCGGCGGGCTGTCACCGAGGTCGCCGACACCGACATAGGTCACGTCCGCACTCATCGCGAGGCTGACGACATGCCTGACCGACGGCTGCTCGAAAAAGAGATCGCGCTCATGTGCCGTCGATGCAATGACCGGAAGCGGCATCGGATAGTGCGGCGCCTGCACCGCATCGGCGAAGCGCACGATCACATCGTAGAACGACGCGGATCCATCGGACGCGATATTGCCGACCAGCGACACGATCTTGTGGTGCGGACATTCGAGCGGCGGCAGCTGCTCGACCGCGGCACGCAGCGACCGCCCACTGCCGATCGCGACGACGATCGGATGCAGCGACTTCAGCCGCTGCTCCATGTCGGCCGCCGCCGCTTCCGCGATACCGATGCTGGCCAGGCGCGCCGACGGGTCGCTCGGCACGACCTCGCAAAGCTCTAGCCCGAACCTCTCCTTGAGCCGCGCCGCCAGTTCCATGCAGCGAGCGATCGGATGGTCGAGGCGCACCTTGATCAGCCGCTCCGACACAGCCATCGAGACCAGCCGCTGCGCTGTCTGGCGCGACACGCCAAGCTTCTGCGCGACCTCGTCCTGCGTGTTGCCGGCGACATAGTAGAGCCAGCCGGCGCGCGCGGCATCATCGAGGCGTTCGGTTGCGATCTCGCCCTTGCCGCCCTTCTTGCGCGGATTATGAACCTTGTCTTGCACGCCCTAAGCCTAGTCTCAGCGAAGCGCCATCGCCATGGCTTCCATACTAGCGAATGCCGGGATGTCCGAATCTTGGTTTACCGCCACCGCCCGGCCCGCAAAATGGCTACCGCCGACGAAGCGCCACACCTTCATGCCGGCGTTTTGCGCCGCGAGAATGCCGACCTCGCTATCCTCTATGACGAGACAGCGGGCCGGCTCGGCGCGAAGCGAGTGCGCGGCATGGAGGAAAAGATCGGGCGCCGGCTTTCCGTGCGCGACCATCGAGGCGGAAAATATCTTGCCGTCGAAGAACGGCAGGAGCCCGCTCACTTCGAGCGAAACGGCGGCGCGTGTCGTGCTGCTGCTGGTCGCCATGCAATAGGGCACCGTCAGACCGGCGATAAGCTCCTTGACGCCCGGCATCGCAGAGAGCTCGCGCCGATAGGCGGCGAAGAGCCGCGTCAGGAAGTTGTCCTCGAAGCCGGCATCGAGGTCGTGGCCAAGTCGCCGGCGGTAGTCGTCTTTCACCACCGACATCGCGCGCCCGAGATAGGTCTTGCACACGTAACCGATGTCGACCTCGAGCCCGTGCGCCGCGAGCGTGTCGAGTAGCGTGTGGGTGCTGATCACCTCGCTGTCGACCAGCACGCCATCGCAGTCGAAGATAATCAGGTCGTAAGGCTGCGGCATCGTCAGGTTTCCGTGTGGGCGGGCAAGAAACACTAAACGGTCGCGTCCGTCACCTTTTTGCGGAGCGGGCGAAGGATCATGCGATCGGTTTGCCGGGCGCAGGCCATCTGATTAAGGTCGCGCCGCGACAGGGTCGCTCGGGAGAAGAACGCCATGTACATCGCCGGCCAGGAAGAAGTCGACGCGGTCACCAAGGTCATCCGCAATCATGCGCTCTTCCGCTACGGCGTTGGCGGTGAGTGCGATCGGTTCGAAGCGCGCTACGCAGAATATCTTGGCGTCAAGCACTTCGCGCTCGCCGCCAGCGGCTCGCAGGCGCTTGCTGCGGCGATGACGGCGGTCGGTCTCGGTCCGGGCGACGAAGTGTTGATTCCGGCCCATACCTATATGGCGACGGCGACGTCCGTTCTCGCGGCCGGCGCCATCCCGGTCATCGTCGATGTCGACGAAAGCGTGACCATAGATCCGCGGGCGGTTGAAGATGCGATAGGCCCGCGCACCAAGGCGGTCGTGCCGGTGCATATGTGGGGCGCCGCGTGCGACATGAATTCCATCATGGAAATCGCCGAGCGCCGTGGCCTGATCGTCATCGAGGACGCCTGCCAAGGCGTCGGCGGGGGCTATGAGGGACGGAAGTTCGGATCCATCGGCCACATCGGCGCGTTCAGCTTCAACTACTACAAGAACATGACGTCGGGCGAGGGCGGCGGTGTCTCGGTCAACGACGACCGCGTCGCCGAACGGGCGCGCTGCGCGATCGACCCCTGTCATTTCTACTGGCACGGGCGCAGCGACGAGGCGAAACCCTTCTCCTCGAACGGCGCGCGCGCGTCTGAGCTGATGGGCGCGATGCTGAACGTTCAGCTCGACCGCCTCGACGGCATGGTGTCGGCGATGCGCGCTGAGAAAAAGAAGATTCTTGCGGGCACGGCCTCGCTCGACAACCTCGGCCTCCGGCCGGCGCCGATGAACAGTGCCGATCACGATTGTTCGACGCAGGTGATGTACACTCTTCCTTCCGCCGACGCGGCTGCGCGCTTCGTCAAGATCTTTCCGAGCGTCGTCGTCGGAAAGACCGGTCGCCACACCTACACCGAATGGGACCAGGTGCTTATCGGCGCCGGTGCTTCGCATCCAGCGATGAACCCCTATCTGATGCCGGCAAACGCCGATTGTCGCAAAGCCTACTCGAAGGACATGTGCGCGCGGTCTTTGGAGATCCTGGACCGGACGGTGATGGTCGCCACCCACCCGGAGCACAGCGAGAAAGAGATCGCCGACATCGTGCACAACATCGGCGTCGCCGCCCGCGTCGTGCTCGGCGGCCTGCCGGCCGATCAGGCCGAATTGCGCAGCGCCAAGCCGGTCGACGCGCAGAAGTTCGATCTGAAGGTGGACGCCTAGATCGGTTCGCCGAGCGCCCATTTGCTGACGTGTTGTTTGCCGGAATCGACCGCCTCGTTGCCCGCGCTGAACCTTGACCATTCGCGTGTGGAAACGTCTATGGCGGTTGGATTGGAACGATCCAGAGGAATCGTCTAAGCTACGACGCATGAGGAAGATGAGCGTCGTCACTTATGGTCAAATTGGTTGATGTCGCACGCGCCGCCGGGGTGTCGCGGGGTACTGCTTCGAATGTGTTCTCGCATCCAGAGCTCGTAAGAGAAGCTCTCCGCAAGCGCGTGCTGGAGGCTGCGACCGAGCTCGGATATGGCGGACCCAATCCGCAAGGGCGCTTGCTGCGGCTCGGCAAGGTGAACGCCATCGGCGTTACTCCGCCTGGCGCCTATGGCGTTTCTCTCGCCTTCAGCGCCCCTTATTTCCGCGAATTTCTCACGGGCGTCGGAACAGTCTGCGACGAACGAGGCGCCAGCATCACGGTGATCTCCGGCATCGGTCCCGACAAGACGTGGGGAATCAAGAACGCCCTTGTCGACGGCTTCATCCTACATCAGCTGGAGGACGCTGCTCTTGTTGAGGCGCGCCGGCGGCGACTGCCATTCGTCGCGGTTGACCTAGAGGGCGACGCGGATACGAATTTCGTGCGCATCGATGACCGCGGGGGCGGGCGAATGGCCGCGGCACATTTGGTCGCCCTTGGGCATCGACGTTTCGCGATCTTCTCCGTCTTGCGACAGGGGACCACGCGCACGCCGGCGGCGAGCCTGGAACCGATCTTCCATGGCCCCAAAGAAGCTCGGCACAGGCTTCTGCGCGGTTTCGCGATCGATGATGATCGGCTCGCCGGCTACGCCGATTCTCTGGCCGAGGTCGGGCTTTCAACCGATGAAATTCCTATCGTGGAGTGCGGTGCCGATACGGTGGCCAACGCCATAAAAGGTGCGCGCCTGCTCTTCGATCGAGCGCCGAACGTGACGGCGGTACTGGCGATGACCGACATACAAGCACTTGGGGTGATCGAGGAGGCACGCCGCCGCAATATCGCGGTCCCCGGCGATCTTTCGGTCGTGGGATTCGATGACATCCCCGAGGCGCGATTGAGCACGCCCGCGCTCACAACGGTCGCGCATCCCATCATCGAAAAGGGGCGCACCGCCGCCCGCATCCTTTTTGGCGATGGGCCGCCCCGACACGTCGTGTTACCGGTAAGCTTGGCTGTGCGCGCCTCAACGGCGCCGCCGAGGAACGCAGTCGGGATCGACCGCCGGGCTGCGCTCGAGAGCAAGAGCAAGCGGAGAAAGAAGGCTTAGCTCGCCCCCGCGCCAGCCAGGCTCACCCAGCGTTTTTCGGCGTTTGACCGCAGCGCGGCGTCGACCACTTCTTGCACACGCACACCGACGTCAAACCCGGGCGATGGCGGCGTATCTGCGAGGATGGCGTCTACGAAGGCGCGCGGCCCGGCGGACTGTTTGACATAGGGGTCGAAGAGCTGTTGTGGATTAACACCTCCTTCAAGAAACTGAGCCGGCACTTCGAGCCGGGCGAAGGACGGCTCGTCCTTTCGCACACCGCGGATTACTGCGCCGGCGTCGACGCCAAAGTAGGTGTGTCGAACCTCAAGGGTGCCCGCCTCCCCGTGAAAGGAGGCTACGATCCGAACGCCTTCGTCGCCCAGCCGACTTACCGCTGAGACACGGATCTGGGCACGCGCACCGCCGGCAAATTCGAGCGTGACCAATCCAACGTCATTCACAGGAGTCGGCGAGGGATTGGCCGTCGCCGATTGATCGATGAACGTTGGCAAATCAGCCGTGACCCTTCTTGCCTCGCCCAAATACCAGCGCGCGAAGTCGATCATATGGGACCCGAGGTCGCCGGTAATGCCGTTGGAACGCCTCCCGTCGAACCGCCACTTATATTCGCTGCCGAGAGCGAAATCGCCGAGGAACTGGAACTCGGCGTGATAACAGCGCCCTATGAAGCCGCTCTCGATCAGGTGCTTCACGTAGCGCCAATGCGGCTGCCATCGCCAAGTGAAGAGCACCATATGCTTCAGCCGAGCGGCCTCGACCCTTTTCAACATCTCCCGCGCACGCGAGGCGTTGCCGGCCAGGGGTTTTTCGCAAAGCACGTGCAGACCGGCGTCGATCGCGGCCATGGTCATTTCGTAATGCAGGTCATCGGGTGCAGCGACAACGACCGCGTCGAGCTCGCCCGATGCGATAAGCTGGCGGTAGTCGGTAAAGACCTTGGCGCCGCCGAATTCTTCCGCGACCTCGCTTGCTCGCGTCGCGTTTCGGCCGCACACCGCAACGACGCGGGCAGCAGGATGGCTCATGAGGCTCGGGGCGTACATGAGGTCCACCCACCAGCTTGTCCCGATGAGCCCCAGACGAACTTTTTCGGCCATGACCCCGACCTCCCAAACATAGGCCCCCTTTTTCACCGCTCGGCACTGAGCGGAGAACGGGGTCGCTATCGAGACGCCGCCTGCACGCAGCTTGCACACGAAGGCGCGACGCCGGGTGCCGCGGAAACGGTCTTCAATTCTTGCAGTGGCGCGGGAAATTGCGCTTGAGCGGAAACGTGGTCGTTGTCTGCTCTCGATCCTCCGCGGAATAGGAATTCCGGACCAAAAGAGACTGCAAGGCAATAGCAGACGACCAATGCGCCGGTGATGGCGAACACTCGAACGGAGGCAGGCATGTTCGCACCCTCTGATTGCTTGGATCGATCCAGAATAGGCGGGCACTGTGCGATGTCAAGAAAAAAATGGATCGATCCAGAGCATCACAGCCAAAGTCGTTGAGGCAAACGGCGATGTGGGCGCTACTCCTCCACCTCCACCCGAAAATCCGCGCCCGCCCATGCCTGCGTGTCGCGCCATTGGAACGTGAAGTCGACGCGGCGCACGTCCGCGAGGCCGGAGAGGCTGATCTCGAAAGCGTGCGAGCCGAGCCCGGCCCCTTTCGTCTCCCCCTCGCTGACCTTCTGCCATCCGTCGACGCCCCAATGGACGCGAGCGGGTGCCGGCAGGGCGATTACCAGAGTTCCGCCGCGCGCAGCCCGCGCGATCTGCGCGTGTGGGCACCAGATCGAATATCTGATCGTCGGTCGACGTCCGCCGTAGCGGCGCCAGGCGGCCGCCGGCCGGTCGAACGGATATCCGAGGTGGCGCGAGACCATCAGCTTGATGAACTCCGCGTGCGCCCAGGCGAGCGGCATCGCCGATCCTGTCGGCTCACCCGGGAACAGTCTTTGCGCAGGCAGCGCCTCGCTGTCCCATACCTGCTCGGGCATCATCCCGCACGGACCCGTCATCGCCGCCATGGCGCGGAGGTACTGCGCCGGATCGTTGCCCGCGACGAGCTCATAATGGCCGCGTTCGCCGCAGAGCAGCGGCCATGCGCGCCCACGCCCGGTGCCGTCGAACGGACCGCCGTCATCGTGTTCGCCATAGCCGTCGCCGTTGTAGCGGTGCCACACCGGCCCTTTCGGCGTGTCGGTCTTCAAGATCGAATCCGCCACCTTCACGCTGTCGCGGACGATCGCGTCGGTCGGGGCGCGGAGCCCGAAGCGGACGAGTTGGAGGAAATCGACGCTGACCTCCTCGTCGTAGGAGACAAAACTCGCGTCGCGAACGTTGCGGATGTCGAACCTGCCCTTGAGCACCGCCGGATCGCGCAGCACCTCCGCCGGGGCGATGCGGATGTAATAGCCCTCCACGCCAACGGTTTTCGCGAGTGGCGTTCCCTCGACCGTGGTCCACGCCTCGATGTTGGCGTTCCAGAAGTCGGCAACGGCAAGCGCTGCGCCTCGCGACGGCTCCGACAGGAACTCCGCCCCGGCGACAAGAGCGGCGATGCTTGCGGCAAGTGTAAAGCCGTTGATGCCGGCATTTTCCTCCCAGCGGTCCTGCGTGCTCGACGGTCCGGTGCGGGCGATATAGGTGAGCGCGCGCAACACCATGTCGCGCACGTCGATCCCGTGCAGCGCTTGCCGCTCGGCGAGCGCTGCAGCGAGGAGCACCGGAAACGCCGTCTCGTCGAGCTGCATGCCCTGCCAATAGGCGGTGCCGCCGAGCCACTGGTTCTGGTACCAGCTTCCGTCCGGCTTCTGCGTGGCGATCAGATAGCGGAGCGTCTCGCGCGCTTCATGCTCGGCGCCGAGCGCGAGGAGCCCGGTGGCGCATTCCACCAGGTCGCGCGGCCACACCAGGTGATAACCGCCGCGGTCGTCGCCGCTATTCCCCCATGGCACGCTGAGGCTCGCGACCATTGCGCCCGGATAGGTCTTGTCGCGGTGCGACCGCAGCACCATCGAGGAGAGCAGCAGCTGATCGGCGAGCTCCATCGACGGCTCGTCCGGCAGCATCGAGCGTGTCTTGCGGCGCTCGTGCCATCGACGCCAGTCGGCGACCTGTTGCTGCACCAGATTGTCGAAGGGCTGCATCAGGCTTGAGATCGCGAGCGTCGCGGCCGCCTGCGCCGTGTCGCCGAAGCCCAATCCAAGGACCGCGTTCCTGGCGAGCGCGCCGACGAGGGCGACGTTGCCCGGCCCGGCCGCTGCGTATTGCCGGGTGAGAGCGCCGTTCAAGTGAAAATCCTGCCAGCCGTCGGTCTCGCCGGCATAGCCGGCGCCAACCATCCCGAAGGCGTCGCGCTGACCGGCGTCGACGGCGGCGAGCGCCAATGCAAAGGGGCCCTGTTCGGCGGTCAGCAGCCGGCGTCCACCCTGGCTACGGACGGTGGCGATGTTGCGCGTGCCGTCGGTGCCGAGCCGCGGCGCGAGAAGCACGTAGGGGGAGAGCTCCGCATCGCCGGCGAGGTCGACTTCGATCGCCAACACATCGCGGTCCGGATCGGGGGTGACGCGAAGTGTCAGCGTGAAGCGCGCATGCGTGTGCACGATCTCGACGGCCGGCGTGCCCGGCGCCATCAGACGCAGCGTGTAGTTCTGCAGCCTTTTGACCTCGACCCAGAAGCCGTGGCCGTCGGCGACGATGAACCCGAGATCGCGGATCTGCGGGAGGTCGACACGCGGGTAATAGACCTCGTTCAGAATGCCGAAGCCGAGCGTGAACCAGACGCGCGAGTGGCCGAGCGCCGAGCCGACCATGTCCTTGGCGCTGCTGGTCCAGGTCGGAGCGATGCCGGGGCCGCCGGGCGCAGCGCCAGCGGATACGTCGATCGGCTCAAGCATGACGCCGGCGCTCGTCCCAGAGAAGGAATCCCCCGAGGAACGCGTTTTCGTTGTCGCCGAGCCGCGCATGCGGCGGCAGCGTCTTCAGCTTCTCCACGTTGCCGCCGCCGAGAACGATATATTCTGGCTGAAGCGCGTCTGTGAGATGCTCGACCGCCGAGGCGACGGCGTGCTGCCATTTCTTGAGGCCCATGCGTTTCAGGCCGTCGCGGCCGAGATAATGCTCGAACGTCTTTCCGTGCCGGAACTCCAGATGCGCCAGCTCCATCGGCTCGACCGCCCCATCGACGATCATCGCCGCGCCCAGGCCCGTGCCGAGTCCGAGAAACAGCATGCGACCGCCCGTATAACTGCCGAGCGCCTGCATTGCGGCATCGTTGATGATCTTCACCGGCCGCCCGAAGGCGCCGTGAAAATCGAAGCCGACCCAGCCTTTGCCGAGATTGTGCGGCTCGGCCACCGGACGGTTGTGAACGACGGGTCCGGGATATCCGATCGACACGACGTCGTAGTCCCAGTCCCGAGTCAGTTCGAGGACCTTGGATGCCATCTCCTTGGCGCTCAGATCGGGGGAGGAATCGAACCGACGGCGCTCTGACATGCCGCTCCGCAGGACTTTGACGTGCGTTCCCCCGACATCGATCGCGAGAACCTTCCAGCGTTTTCCGGGCGGAGCGGAGCGCAGCCGTTTCGCCGGCCAGGAAGTCTTCTTGCGCTTGGTGCTCACTGGGGCGCTCCGTCCGGCGCGCCCGGTTCATGCCAGCCGCCGACACCCTTGGCGATTTCGGTCGCCTCGGCCGGTCCCATTGTGCCCTGATCGTATTCATGGAGAGGCGTGCTGTTACCTAGGATCGGATCGACGATGCGCCATTGCGCCTCGGCGCTGTCCTGACGTGCGAAGAGCGTCGAGTCGCCCATCATCGCATCGCCGATCAGCCGCTCGTAAGCGCTCATCTCGTCGCCGCTTCGATGCAGGACCTTGAGCTCGGCCTGCTCGCCGGCCATCGTCTCGCCGGGCTTTTTCGTGCGCGCGCCGAGTGCGATCACCACGTCGGGGCTGAGGCGGAAGCGGAGATAGTTCGGCCGCCGCGGCCGGCTCGCCCCGAAGACGAGCTTCGGCGGATGGTCGAAATCGACGGTGACTTCCGTCGCCGTCACCGACAGCGCCTTTCCCGCCCGCACCAGGAACGGCACGCCCTGCCAGCGCCAGGAATCGATATGCAGGCGCAGCGCCGCGAAGGTCTCAACGCTTGAGTCCGGCGCGACGCCCGGCTCGTTCCGATAGCCGCGGAACTGGCCGCGCACGAGCTCGTCGGGGCGCAGCGGTCGGATGGAATCGAACACCTTGATCTTCTCATCGCGCACGAAGTTGCTCGCCTCGCCGACCGGGCACTCCATCGCCAGGATGGCGACGATCTGCAGCATGTGGTTCTGGATCACGTCGCGGATGGCGCCGACTTCTTCGTAGAAGCGCCCGCGGCCGGCGACGCCGAAGCTCTCCGCCATCGTTATCTGGACGCCGCGCACGAAGTTGCGGTTCCAGATCGGCTCGAGGAAGGAATTGGCGAAGCGGAAATAGAGAAGGTTCTGCACCGGCTCTTTACCGAGATAGTGGTCGATCCGGAAGATCGCGTCTTCCGGCAGCGCCGCGTGCAGCGTCTTGTCGAGCGCCTCGGCGGACTGAAGGTCACGACCGAAGGGCTTTTCGATAACGACTCGCGCCCCTTCCACGCCACCGGAATCGGCGAGGCCCTTGACGACGTCGGGAAACATGTTCGGCGGGATAGCGAGGTAGTAGAGCGGGTGCCGGCAGCCGTCGAGAGCGGAGCGCAGCTGCCGAAAAGTCGCAGCATCGCGGTAGTCGCCGTCGATGTAGCGCATGAGCCCGGTGAGCCGCGCGAAGACCTCGGCGTCGAAGTCCGGCAGACCGTGCACGGCGTCATGCGCGTGCGACTTCAGATCGTCGAGGCTCCAGCCGGATTTCGCCACGCCGACGACCGGGACATTCAGCTTGCCACGCCGGCACATCGCGTAAAGCGCGGGGAGGATCTTCTTATGCGCGAGATCGCCGCTGGCGCCGAAAAGCACCAGGGCATCGGACGGCGCGGTGTCTTTGGTCACGCTATTTGTCCGCCGGCTTCTCGACGTGGCCGCCGAACTCGCCACGCATCGCGGAGAGCAACTGGTCGGCGAAATCGGCGGCCCCGCGCGAGGCGAAGCGCTCGAAGAGCGCCGTCGCCAGCACCGGCGCCGGCACGCCTTCGTCGATCGCGGCCTTCACCGTCCAGCGTCCTTCGCCGGAATCGGAGACCCGGCCCTTGAACGCCGCGAGGCCGGGATCGTTCAGTAGCGCCTCCGCCGTCAGGTCAAGAAGCCACGAGGAGATGACGCTGCCGCGACGCCACATCTCGGTGATCTCAGCGACGTCGAGATCGTAGCGGTAGGCCTCCGGATCGGCGAGCGGCGCGGTCTCCGCGTCGACCTCGGCCGTCTTCGCCCCGATATTGGCGTGGCGCAGAATGTTGATGCCTTCGGCGTAGGCGGCCATCAGGCCGTATTCGATGCCGTTATGGACCATCTTGACGAAATGGCCGGCACCGCTCGGCCCGCAATGCAGATAGCCGTGCTCGGCGGTGGTGGCGCGCTCGGCGCGCCCGGGAATGCGCGGCGCCGCATCGATCGCGGGCGCAAGCGTGGCGAAGATCGGGTCGAGGCGCTTCACCGGTGCGTCCTCCCCGCCGATCATCTGGCAGAATCCGCGCTTAAGGCCGTAGACGCCGCCGCTGGTGCCGACATCGACGTAGTGGATGCGCTTCTTGAGGAGCGCCTTCGCGCGTACGATATCGTCGCGGTAGTAGGAATTGCCGCCGTCGATCAGGACATCGTCGGCCGCGAGGTGGCCGGACACTTCTTCGATGGTTTCGTCGACGATCGCCGCCGGCAGCATCATCCAGACGGCGCGCGGGGCTTTCAGCTTGGCGACGAGGTCAGCGATCGACGTCGCGCCGACCGCTCCTTCGCCCGCAAGCGCCGCCACCGATTGCGGCCGGATGTCGAAAACGACGCATTCGTGGCCGCCGCGCATAAGCCGGCGCGCGATGTTGGCGCCCATCCGTCCGAGCCCGATGATGCCTAGCTGCATGGTCGCTCCATTTGGGGTCCCGGGCGGCGGATCGGCCGCGCTCAAGAGGAAATAGAGCATCGTCGATGCTGTCGCCACCGGCGGACGATTACGCTTAAGAAAGCCTCGACCCAATACGGGCCGGCGGTTGCAGTGTGCCTGCCGGCCGGCCCGAGCGAACTCCCGCCTAATGCGCTCACGGGAGCAAGCGAAGACTTCGAAGCCACATGTCTTCTACGTAGGGGCTGAGATACTTTTCAACCGGCGGGGGCGGCTTGCTTGCCTGCGCGGCCGTTGGAAGGAGGCGCGCGGTCTTGGGCGGCGTCAACATATCCGTCCGGACGTTCGAGGCGGAAGTCGGCTCGAAGGGGGCTGCCTGCCGGTAGAGGATGATAGAAAAGTCGCTGAATGCGGTGGCGTAGTCGCCCTTGGCGAAGGCGCGGAGCCCATCGTTCCACCGCTCAACCAGCGGCCCCGGGTCAAGCGCGTCGATTCCCGCTTGGCGCAGAAACTCCCGCACAAGATTGATCGGAACGGCGAGTGTGCGCCCAAAGACTTCGACATTCGGATTCTCTTGGGCCACGCCCACATTGAGAGCGACAATGTTCCCATGGCGGTCGATGACCGGGCCCCCGCTGTGACCGTGATAGATGAGCGCGGTCATCTCGAAGGCATTCCAACCGCCCTGCATCTCCCGCAGCTGGTCGATCTGACCATCCTGGCTGTTCACGCGATAGCCCGCACCTTCGTTCATGAGATATGGATCGAACGCAGCGCCCGGGTATCCAAGCGCCTGGATCGGAAAGCTGCCGGGTATGACGGCATCCGAGTCTCCAAGCGGCAGGCAGATGAGGCGATCGCGCGGATCGACCGGATCATCCGCATCCGGCGAGACCTTCAGGACGGCGATATCCTTTCCCGGTATCGGAGTCCCGGCGGCAAGAGGGACCGCGCGCACGGTAAGCGGTTGCCTTACGAGGTCCTCGGGGCCGGGTCCGAATACGAGGCCCGAAACGTTGGGGAACAGTTCGTGCGCGAGCACGTGTTGCATCGTCTCGTCGGCCGTCAGCTGCATCGGTTCGGAGTATTTGAGGACGACCTGCACTTCCTTGAATTTGCCGGTTCCCGTGCTCTGGTTCAGATACCATTCCCTTAGCAGGAGGAGCTGCTGCCGGTCGGGGTAGTCGCCGAACCGGTCCTTCAGCTCATTGACGACCTGCACGAAGGGCGCATCGATGCCGGCAATCAGGCCGCTGCGGTCGTCATCCTGGATCATGTGAGCATTCGTGAGCAGAATGCCTTCGCGGCTGACGCATACGGCCGTTCCCCACGCGATAAGATCGTCTTCCGATATCGCCTCCATCTCTTGCGAGGGCGCGAGGTACTCTGAAGGATTGTTCGCGATGGCTTGCCAATAGATGTCCGCCCCGGCGCCGGCGCCGACGTTCTGCTCAAGGAGGCTGTCAGCTAAAGAGATGGTCTTTGGACGTTGCCCCTCGACGTGCACGACTTCCACGATCTGGAAAGTCGCCGGCTGCGCCTGCGGCGCCCACAATTCGTCGGGCAGGTCCTCCGCCCGAGCGGTCGCCGCATCGCAGAGAAGGAATGACGCCATCAACGCCACGAGCATCGGTGTACCCGCCATCGCCAGCTCCTTGTGATTGCTGCGGTAAGTCTCGCACAGGGCTCGTCGTCCGAGAAGGACGCGCCCGGCGGAGTTGAAGTATCGCGCCGGTTCCTTTGACGAACGCGTCGCCGGCTTCCTTGGCGCGCCGCAAAAATTCCGCGGCGCGCCAGCGTGGGACGAGGACGGCCAGACGTCTGGAGCGGCCGACGGCCGGCTCCAGGCGTCGGAGGCCTGGGCCGCCGCGGCGTCGCTCTCACTATGTGTCTAGCTATTGGTCGGCTGATCGGAGCCCGCCAGGCACCGATCGAAACCGCCCCCGTAGTAGTAGTTAAGCAGGATTGGCCACATGATTAGATGGGCTATAACGCTTCTGTTTCCACAATACTTTCCGGTCCGCGACGCTTGCAGATCCTGCTGTACAGTTGGCCGAGGTTCTACGATCATCAACAGAACCCCGATTGCGGCGTAGACGCCGACAAGAATGGTGATCAGCCCCTTTATCATCCGTGATCCTCCTAAGGCGTGCCAGCACAATCCGATCGGCTTCTAAGATTGAAGACGCGAGCGACCGCCAGCGTGGCTGAGCGATTCGACGCGCCTGGACCCTACTTCCTTTGTCGCGGCGGCCGCCGCTCCAGCGCTTCCCGGAGCTCCTGGTCGAGCCGTTCGTTCCAATAGTGCCGACCGAACTCGGCGCGGGCAATTCCTTCCGCGTATTTCCTGCGGCGGAGCCATTCGGCTTGGCTTGAGGGTTCGTTCTGCGAGCGGGTGTTCGCGTCTTGCGCGTCTTTCGAGTGCCTTGGCATATTTCCCCTCGGCAAGAGCCGACGGCCGCCGGGCGGCAGCCGCCCGTCTCGCGGGGGCGCACCAAAGCGGGCGCACCTCTCCCGTCGAGACGGTCGGGGTGGAGAAAACCTACCTGTCAGTGGGGCATGCGCAGGCTTCTACACGAGTTTGCGGAGAAAAGCCAAGCGCAGAGCGACCAGCTGCGGTGGCTGCTCCGATTAGCTTGGCGGCAAGGTCGGCGATCGACGTGGCGCCGACGGACGCACTGAGCGCCCTAGCGCGCTGCCGCCCTCGCCTCGGGCTGCGACGGCGTTATGCGCTCAAGCTCCTCCTCGAGATCGCGCAGTTCCGTGCCGCCCGCCATCATTGTCGTGATCTCGTCGCGGGTGACCTCGCTCTTGGCGAAGAAGCCCATCGAGCGGCCGCGATTGAGGAGCATGAAACGGTCGCCCACCGGATAAGCGTGCTGCACGTTGTGCGTGATCAGGATCACCGCGAGACCGTTGGCGCGCGCTTGGGCGACGTAACGCAACACAAGCGACGCCTGCTTGACGCCAAGCGCCGACGTCGGCTCGTCAAGTATGAGCACGCGCGCACCGAAATAAATGGCGCGGGCGATTGCGAGGCACTGGCGCTCGCCGCCCGAAAGCGTCCCGACCGCCTGATGCGGGTCGCGGATGTGGATACCGATCTTCGCCATCTCCTCGTTGGTGACGACGTTCGCGAAGCGCCGGTCGAAGCGCTGCCAAGGTCCCCATCCCTTCACTGGCTCGCGACCCATGAAGAAGTTCCGCATGATCGACATCAGCGGAACGGTGGCGAGATCCTGGTAAACCGTGGCGATGCCGAGATCGAGCGCATCGCGCGGGCTGGAGAAATGCACCGGATGGCCGTCGAACGAGACTTCGCCGGAATCAGGCGGATGCACGCCGGACAATATCTTGATCAGCGTCGACTTGCCGGCGCCGTTGTCGCCGAGAAGACAGCAGACCTCGCCGCTCCTCACTTTGAGCGATATGTCTTCGAGCGCGATCACCGAGCCGAAGCGCTTGGAGACGTTGCGAAGCTCGACGATCGTGCTGTCGGAGCTCATCGCGCCTCCGTCACCTTGCGCCGGATATAGTTGTTGAAGAGCACGGCGATCAGAACCATCAGGCCGAGGAAAACTTTGAACCAGTCGGTGTCGACGCCGGTGTAGAAGATTCCCATCTGAACGAAGCCGAAGATCAGCGCTCCAAAGGCGGCGCCGATCGCCGATCCGTAGCCGCCGGTCAGAAGACAGCCGCCGATGACGGCTGCGATGATCGCCTCGAACTCCTTTTGGGTTCCGCGCAGCGTGTCGGCGGAGCCCACACTCAGCACCTGGATCGTCGCGAAAAGGGTCGCCGCAAAGGCGGTCAGGATGAAAAGGATGATCTTCACGCGCGAGACCGGCACGCCGATGTTGCGGGCGGCGTTGGCGTCGCCGCCGACGGAGAAGATCCAATTGCCGAAGCGCGTGTTCAGAAGCACCCAAGTCGCAATCGCCGTCAGGCCGACCCACCAGAGGACCGACGCCGGAACGCCGGGAACATTAGGCAGGCCATCGGGGCGAAGTCCGATCACGCCAATCGCGCCGAGCCAGCGGAACAGATCACCGAAGGCGTATCCGGCAAAGAGGTGGACGATCCAAGTGTCTTTGACACCCTCGGTAATGTAGGGGATCTGCGTCCTTCCGGTGATGCCGCGGGTAACCGCGAGGGTCAGCCCGCGTAGGATGAAAAGGAACGCGAGCGTCACGATGAAGGACGGCAACTTGGTGCGGATCAACAGGAGCCCGTTCACGTAGCCGATCAAAAGCGCGAAGCCGAACGCGATCAGCACCGAGAGCGAGACAGGCAGGTGGAACTCGGTGACGCCGAGACCGACCACGACGCCGGCGAAACCCACCGTCGACCCAATCGAGAGGTCAAATTCGCCGCCGATCATCAGAAGCGCGACCGGTGTCGCCAGGATGCCGAGCTCGGCGGAGACTTGCAGCACGTTGATGATGCCGCGCGAGGTGAAGAGGCCGGAATTGCCGGCGAATACGGCGAAGGCGAGAATAACGAGGAAGGTGCCGGCGAGCGCACCGAACTCGGGGCGCCGAAGCAGCCGGGTCAGCTGCGAGGCCGGTCGCAATCTTTCGTCGAGCGCGATCGCCAAGCTTGTCCCCCGTGTTCCGAAGCGGGTCTGGGACCGGCCGTCGGCGGCCGGCCCCAAATGCCTATTCTATCGGATTCCCTGCTTGCTCAGCGCCAGGACGTGCTGGCCCTGCCCCTTCATGATGAAGGCGGGGCCGGTCATGACGTTGTCGGTCGGGAGCGTTCCGTACATCGCCTTCATGGTGAAGAAGACGACCGGGAGATAGCCCATCAGATATTGCTGGCTGTCGATGGCAAAGAGCATGTCGCCCTTGTCAACGGCCTCAAGCGCGACCGGTGATAGGTCGAAGGTGCCCATCTTGATCTTGCTGATCATGCCGTTGTCGCGCAGCCGCTGCAGGATCGGATCGGCGACGCTCGGTCCGAGCGCGAGGACGCCGTCCGTGTCCGGGTGCGCAGTGATGAAAGCTTCGACGCGGCCGGCCGACTCGGTCGGGTCCATCGTTACCGCCACCACCTCGATCTTGCCGCCGGTCTTTGCGAGCCCGTCCTTGAAGCCGTTGCAGCGGTCGTCGAGGGAGACGTTGCCGACCTCCTGATTAACGCACACCGCCGACTTCACACCTTCCTTGCCCATGATCTCGCCGGCGCGGAGACCGTTATCGTATTCGGAACCGCCGCCGACCCAGAGGTCGAGGCCCCAGTCCTTCACCTGATCGATGCCGGTGTCGATCACGCCGACCGGGATGCCGGCCGCTTTGGCGTTCATGATCGAATCCTTGAGCGCCGTCGTGTCAGGTATCGACACGACGATCGCGTCGGGCTTCTCCGCCACGGCGGCGTCGATCAGGCGCGCCATCTGAACCATGTCGAAGGTGTCGGGCGAATGATAATCGACCTGGCTGCCCATGACCTTCTGGCCGGCCTCGACCCCGTTCTTCACCACCGACCAATAGACGTCAGCCGCCTGGCCGTGGGTGACGAAGATGATGTGGACGTCCTTCGCCTCCTTGATTTGCGCCGAGGCGACGGTCGCGGCGAGAGACGCCGCTGTCACGCCGAGCGCGATTGCGCCGGCGCGAAACAAGGCGCGCGTTCGATGCATATTCATTACAGCCCTCCCTCCCGGCGCCCACGCTTTCGGCGCCTCGGCATGCCGGCCTGCCGAGGTGTCACTTCCCGCCCTAGCCCGCCGAGCGCGAAACCAGAGCCGGACTGCAGTTCTAGACCGCCGCGCGGGCGGCAGGCGAGTTTGCTTTCGTTGCAGAGCCAGACCTGCTGTGGAGCGCGTCGCGCAATACTCGCATACCGATCAGTTCGATACCGTCTGACTTGAGCCGGTCGCGTATGCGCGCGCTGCGGAAAAGCGCGTATTCCTCGGTGCGTATATCGGCCGGTTCCGGCTCTATCGCGGCGATCTCCCCGGGCTGATTGAAATGGAGCGCCATGTAATTGAGGCCGGGGGCGAGACAACCAAGGAGCGCGTCGTAGTCCGCCTCAACCGACACGCCACGCTGCCACGGGGTCTCAAGCACGCGGTCGAACACCGGGTGGCCCTCTCCGTCGGCAGCGCGGATGGCCGCATCGACGGCAGGCCCCTTTTCCATCGACCCGTAGGCGGCGTCCTGGCGCACCAGCAGTACCGGCACGCGCTCCTCGCGGCCGAGCCGCGTGTAGATGTCGATGAATTTCGGGCAGAGGACCGTGAACATGTGCGAGTTGATGTGGGTGATATCGATGCCGGCATGCTTCGCCGCGTCGATCTGGGCGCGAAGCTCGGTTTCCACTGCATACGGATCAGCATGCTCGCGAGCCTCGCGCGCAGTCGGCCAGAAGTAGCCGTCGGGGTCGACGAGACCCGACGCTTGCGATGCGCCGGTCAGCGGCCGCCAGCGATAGGGTTTGAACTCGGAGGTGAGAACCAGATGGACGCCGATGTCGAGGTTCGGATCGCGCGCCTGCATCTCGGCGATCTCGGGGAACCACGGACACGGGACCATGACGGAGCCGGCCGTGCATATCCCAAGGCGCGTCAGGTCGCGGAAGGCGGCATTCGCCCCATGGTTCATGCCGACGTCGTCCTGGTGGACGACGACGCGAATTTCTGACTGCATACGCCCCGGCCCTGTCTCCACGCGACAGACTGTACAGATTGATATTTCCCTGTCGATATGTCTCCTTTCCGCGTGGGGAGCGCGAATGGCGATCCGGCTCGGCATCAATCCGATCACGTGGACGAACGACGACCTCCCAGCGCTCGGCGGTGACACGCCGGTCGAAACCTGCCTCGCGGAGACGCGCGAGGCGGGGTTCGCCGGGACGGAGATGGGGGGAAAGTTTCCGAAGAGCACGTACGTGCTCGAGCCGCTCCTCAAGAGCCATGGCCTTGCTTTGATCTCGGGATGGTACGACGGGCGTATCCACGAAAAAGAGCCCGCGGCGGAGTGGGACGCCGTGCTGCCGCATCTCTCGTTGTTGCGGGAGATGGGCTGTCGCCACGTGGTCTATGCGGACACTTCGGGACGGTCGGAAGGCGACCTCTTCGCGCCGATCTCGAAGCGGCCAAAGCTCGGCGACGGGGACTGGGCCGCCTACGGCAGGCGCCTTACGGAGCTTGCGGAACGGATGGCCGACTTCGGAGTTGGCATGGCCTTCCACCATCACATGGGGACAATCGTTGAGACCGACGAGGAGGTCGACCGGTTGATGGCGGCGACCGGCGAGGCGGTCGGCCTTCTCTTCGACTGCGGCCATTCGATCTTTTCAGGCGGCGATCCGGTCGCACTGCTTCGGCGCCATGTCGAGCGCGTGGTGCACGTTCATTGCAAGGACAGCCGCCGCGCGGTTCTGGAGCAGGCGCGGGCGAGCGACGAGAGCTTCATGCAGGCCGTGCTCGACGGCATCTTCACCATGCCCGGCGACGGCTGCATCGATTTCCCGGCCCTCTTCGCAATTCTCCATGATGCGGGATATTCGGGATGGGTGGTGGCGGAAGCCGAACAGGATCCGTCCAAGGCTCCGCCTTTCATCTATGCGCGGATGGGCTTCTGCAATCTCGCCCGCTTCGCATTAACGGCGGGCTTTACCGTAGAGCCGTAGGCGCCGCTCTCCGGTGATCCGGCGAGCGAGCTATTCCCAGCCTCGGGAGCGGTAGACTAAACCGCCCACGATCTCTTTCACCGCCGTCGTCGTCCTTTCGAGCGCGTCGGCGGCGGGAAGGAATCGAAACACCCCGCCAACGTCCGTCGTCAACGCATCGACGTCGGTCGCTGCCGGTGCGACGTTTAGTCCGGCCCGGCGAAAGGCGGCGAGCGCCCTTGGCATATGCGCTCCGGATGTCACCAGGAGGCCGGTGGCCCAGCCGTTCGCCGCGAATATCCTCGCGGCGTTGATAGCGTTTTCAT
>CAVRGJ010000014.1:0-17580 GCA_963720705.1 uncultured Alphaproteobacteria bacterium | reverse complement strand
CGATCTCACCAGGAACAACGAAAAGGCCTGGTTCGACGCGCATCGCGATGCCTACCAGGCGCACTATGTCGCGCCGGCGCTCGCCTTCGTCGCGGCGATCGGCCCGCGGCTTGAGACGTTCGCGCCGAGCGTTGCCTTCGAGCCGAAGATCAACGGCTCGCTCTTCCGCATCAATCGCGACGTGCGCTTTTCCAAGGACAAGCGGCCCTACAAGAACCACGTCGACCTCTGGTTCTGGCACGGCGACAGACGCGGCTTTGCCTCGCCCGGCTTCTTCTTCCGTTTGGCGCCGGACCAGCTCATTCTCGGCGCCGGCATGCACAGATTCGAGAAGGCGCAGCTCGACGCCTTCCGCAGCGCCGTTCTCGACCCGCGCGCCGGAAAGGCGCTTGAGAAGGCGATCAAGGAGACGCGCGACGCCGGCCCCTACACGATCGGCGGCGCGACGCGGAAAAGCGTGCCGCGCGGCCTCGATCCGGCGCACGCGCGCGCCGAATACCTGCTCCACGAGGGGCTCTTCGCGGGCTTCGAGACGAAGGACACCGCGATCGCCGAAACTCCGGGCTTCGTCGACTTCTGCATCGGACACTTCAAGGCGATGTGGCCGATCTCCAGGTGGCTACTGAAGGAAGTGGCGACGCACGGATAGGCCCTAGGAACGCGACCCGGTTGTGCGCACCCGTGCAACGCAAAGCTGCCACCTGACCGGACGGTGCCGAATCCCGGCTCGCCTTTCCTAATCCCGACTTAACGCGCGGCTGCCGCCGCTGAAGACCGGGCCGCAGACCCGACCGCTCTCCACTCTGTTAATCAATCGACACGCTCTGCGTGCGTTTCAGCCGGCAAATTAACGCACCTTTAATTCGGACTCGGAGAAGTTGATCGAACGTGGAAATTTCTTGGAAAGGTGGCGCCACTCCGGTCGTCGCCTGAATCACGCGGGCGAAACCAACCGGCTCGCCAAAGAGGAACACCAACGTCGCCATAGCGAATAGAGAGACGAGGCACGTCGTGAGTAGAATCCCTTCGACGCGGATGCTTGCAGAACCGGTCGCCTTCGGTGCGATCTTTCTGACCGCATCGGCGGCCACTCCCGCCTATGCCTACCTCGATCCCGGCACCGGCAGCATGTTGCTGCAGCTCATGCTGGGCGGCGTCGCCGGTGTCCTCGTCGTCGGCAAACTCTATCTGCGCCGCGTCACGGACTTCTTCCGCAGCATCGGGCGGCGCCGACACGTCCAATGACGCCAGCGCTGCCGGTTGCCGGTTCGCACCGCGATCCAGCCGGCGGCGTTCACCGGCTGGGCAACCGCATACTGCGCACCGTCGCCCCTGACCACGACGCGGAATTCACGGCGGCACTGCGGACCGGGCTGCTCGACCGGTTTGCCGACACCGGACGCATCGTCGCCTTCGAGGCGTTTTCCGCTCCACCCGCAACGGTCGGCCTCGCCGGCGCGAGCCGCGTGCTGGAGCATCCGCAGCTTCCCTTCGTTTCGTACCCCTACGAATGGTCGTTCGAAGCGCTCCGCGCGGCGGGGCTGCACCATCTCGATCTGCATCTTGAAGCGATGGAAGCCGGTCTCACGCTGAGCGACGCCTCCGCCTACAACATCCAGTTCCTCGGAACGGAACCGATCTTCATCGACGTTCTCTCCTTCCGCCCCTACCGCGACGGTGAGATCTGGGCCGGCTATCGGCAATTCTGCGAGCAGTTCCTCAATCCGCTGCTCTTTTGCACGATGACGGGGGTGATGCCGAATGCGTGGTATCGCGGCGCTCTCGAGGGGATAAAGACATCGGACCTCCGTCGGCTGTTGCCCTGGCGCGCGTTCCTGTCGCGCCGCATCCTCCTTCATGTCGTGGCGCATTCAGCGCTCGAAGACGTTGCGCAGACCGCGGTCGCGGCCAAGGACGCCAGCGTTGTTGCCGCAACTCTTCCCCGCGCAAGGTTTCTTCGCGTCTTGGGTGCCATGCGCGCTTGGCTCGAATCGCTTGCGCCGAAGCGGGTCCGCAGCCGCTGGGCCGACTACCGCGCGACCTGCAGCTACACGGACGAAGAGCGCATGGCCAAGCATGCTGAAGTGTCGGCATTCGCCGGTGCGCTGCAGCCGAAAATGCTCTGGGCGCTTGGCTGCAACACGGGCGAATACCCTTTGCTCGCTCTCCAATCGGGAGCCGAACGTGCCATCGGCTGGGATGGCGACACCGCCGCCGTCGACACGGCCTTCCGCGCCGCACGGGACGCCGGCGCGCGCTTCACGCCTCTGGTTTGCGATCTTGCCAATCCGAGCCCAAGCCAGGGCTGGGATCAGGCGGAGCGCGCCGGCATGCACGAACGCTCGTCCGCCGATGCGGTCATGGCGCTCGCCATCATCCATCACCTGGTATTCAGCGCCAACGTCCCGCTGCCGAAGGCCATCGCTTGGACCGTAAGTCTCGCACCGCGCGGGCTCATCGAATTCGTGCCGCCGCACGATATGCAGGTGCAGCGCATGATCGCCCACCGCGGAAGTGTCCACCCCTACGACCGAGACCTCTTCGCCACAGCGCTTAACAACGTTGCCCGGATCGAGCGCTCGACGGTGCTCGGGGCATCCGGCCGGGAGCTCTTCTGGTATGACCGAAGCGTCTGAGCCGCGCGCGGCCGCTGCGCGCTATTTTGCCCGGGTCGCGCCTTATGCCGCCCCGGCTCTGATCCTCTTGGCGATCGTGGTGCCGTTCTTGAATTTCTACGGATACAGCCTCGTTCTGCCCGAGAGCCTCATGCTGATCGGTGTCGCGGCCACCTTCGGGGTGGCGATCGGCGCGGTGTCACGGCTGCGACGAACGCTTGCCCCCCCGCTGATCGCGCTCACGCTCTTCGCATACATCTTCTGCAGACAGGACGTGACCGACATGTTCGTCGCGGAGTCCAATCGGATCGGAGCCGCGACCGGCCACCCGTTCGTCGTGCTTGCGGCGGTCGGGCTCATGCTTTTCGGGATCATCTGTCTAATCTGCATGCTTCTGCGCCGGCATCTCGACACGATTGTGATCGCCGTCTTCGGAACCATGGTTGTCGCGAGCGTCGCGCTTCCGAGCGGAGTGCCCGCGATGGCATTCAAAGCGGGCAAGTCGTCGGCGGAGCTGAAGGATCTGCCGCCCGTCATCCACATCGTCCTCGACGAGCATATCGGGCTCGCCGGATTGCCGCCCGATTTCGAAGCCTCGCAGGAAGCCCGGCAGATCGTCGCGGCGACCTACAAGGATTTCGCGCTCTACAGCCACGCCTATAGCCGCTACGACGAGACAAAATACTCGCTCGCCTCGCTCGTGAACGGGGACCGCGGGCCGAATGTCGTGCATCTGTTGGGTGAGCAGCCCTATTCGGCGGTGATGAAGCAGAACACGTGGTTCGATACCCTGAAGACGGAGGGGTATTCGGTCCGCGTCTACCAAAGTGCCTGGCTGGACATGTGCTCGGAATCGTCCGCGGTCGACAGCTGCTTCACCGCAACGCCCTTCTCGCTCGACGCGGTCCAGCGCTCGTCGCTCTCCACGACGCAACGCTTGCGCGCGCTGGTACGAAAGCTTTTGATCGGCCGCGAGGCGCTGCAGGTCGCGCCGATGATAAGCCAGGAACTGCTTGCGCGGTTTCGCGCCGACGTTGCCGATCGCTCACGCGGACGGGCGTTCTACGTGCACCTGATCTTTCCGCACTACGGCTATCTCTACGGGCGCGACTGCGCCCTGCTCGATCCGTTGCACTGGGAGAAAGAGGATTTCGGCGACGACGATATCTACACGCGGGAGGAGCGAGCCGGCCTCTATCCGCGCTATTTAAATCAGCTGATCTGTTCGGCGCACACGATGGAATCGCTCTTCAGCGAGCTGAAGAGCCTCGGCATCTACGATGAGGCCACGATCATCATTCACGGCGACCATGGATCGCGTCTCGCCGCGTGGCGCTACGTGAGCAGCAAGCCCGAACAATTCAGCGAGCGGGACAAGATCGACGACTATTCCACGTTGCTGGCCATCAAGGCTCCCGGCATCGCGCCGGGGATTCACGATGAGCCGGTGGCTCTGCAGCAAATCTTTGCGCAGACCTTCCTGGGTGGAGCGGGAGCCGCAAGCCCAAGACCGGGAGAGGTCTTTGTCCGCAAGTCGGAGGACAGCAATTCCTTCTCTTCGCTGGACTTCGCGTGGCCCGACGCGCCGGTGCCGGTCGCGAATACGACCCTTCCCCGGCTCATAGGCGCGACTGGCGGCTGACCGAGCGCAACGCCTCGGCGGTCAAGGGGCGCCGGTCGCGAATCGGTCGGATCAGCCGCTCGCGTCGTCTTGTGAAAAGCGCCGGCATCTCCTAAGTAGCCCGTCATTCCCTGAAGCTTCCTAGGATTTGCGGCAGCGATGGCGCGCCAGTTCATCTATCACATGCAGGGCCTGACCAAGGCCTTCTCCGGCGGCAAGAAGGTCCTGGAGAACATCCACCTCTCCTTCTATCCGGACGCCAAGATCGGCGTCTTGGGCCCGAACGGCTCGGGCAAGTCGACGCTCCTCAAGATCATGGCCGGGCTCGACAAGGAATTTTCCGGCGAGGCCTGGGCGGCGGAAGGCGCGCGCGTCGGCTATCTGCCGCAGGAGCCGGAGCTCGACCCTTCGCTCGACGTGAAGGGCAACGTCATGCTCGGCGTCGCGGCGAAGCAGGCGGTCCTCGACCGCTACAACGAGCTGATGATGAACTACTCCGACGAGACGGCGGAGGAGGCGTCGAAGCTTCAGGACGAGATCGATTCCAAAAACCTCTGGGACCTCGAATCGAAGGTCGAGATGTCGATGGAGGCGCTCGGCTGCCCGCCCGGCGACGCCAAGGTCGCAACCCTTTCGGGGGGAGAAAAGCGGCGCGTGGCGCTCTGCAAGCTGCTCTTGGAAGAGCCCGACCTTCTCCTCCTCGACGAGCCGACCAACCATCTCGACGCGGAGACCGTCGGCTGGCTGGAGAAGCATCTTGAGCTTTTCCCCGGCGCCGTCCTGATCGTCACGCACGACCGCTATTTCCTCGATAACGTCACCGGCTGGATTCTGGAGCTCGATCGCGGCCGCGGCGTCCCCTACGAGGGCAACTACACCGCCTATCTGGAGAAGAAGGCGAAGCGGCTTCAGCAGGAGAAGGCGGAGGATTCGGCGCGCCAGAAGGTCATCGAGCGCGAGCGCGAGTGGATGGGCCGCTCGCCCGAGGCGCGGCGCGCCAAGTCGAAGGCGCGCATCAAGGCCTATGACGAGCTTCTGAAGGCGAACGAGGCGCGACTGCAAAGCCGCGACGCGCAGATCGTCATTCCGCCCGGCCCGCGCCTCGGCGATGTCGTCGTCGAGGCGGACGGATCTCTCCAAGGGCTACGATGGAAAGCTCCTGATCGACGGCCTTTCCTTCAAGCTGCCGCCCGGCGGCATCGTCGGGATCATCGGCCCGAACGGCGCCGGCAAGACGACGCTCGCCAGGATGCTGACCGGCCAGGAAGAGCCGGACAAGGGCACCATCCGCGTCGGCGATACAGCGGTTCTCGGCTATGTCGACCAGAGCCGCACGCTCGATCCCACGAAGAACGTCTGGGCGGAGATTTCCGGCGGCGAGGAAGTCATCACGCTCGGAAAACGCGAGGTGAACTCCCGCGCCTACGTCTCCGCCTTCAACTTCAAGGGCTCCGACCAGCAGAAGCCGGTCGGCAAGCTCTCGGGCGGCGAACGCAACCGCGTGCATCTTGCAAAAATGCTGAAGTCGGGCGCGAACGTGCTTCTCCTCGACGAGCCAACCAACGACCTCGACACGGAAACTTTGGCGGCTCTGGAGGAGGCGCTCGAAGATTTCGCCGGCTGCGCCATCGTGATCTCGCACGACCGCATGTTCCTCGACCGCCTCGCTACCCACATCCTCGCCTTCGAAGGCGACAGCCACGTCGAATGGTTCGAGGGGAATTTCGAGGCGTACGAGGAAGACAAGAAGCGGAGGCTGGGGGCAGAGGCGACCGAGCCGCACCGGATCAAATACAAGGCGTTTTCGCGGTAGGGCGAAGACGCTTCGTTTTTCGGTAGATCTGGACACCGGACCCGGCTATTCTTCAGCCGGGGGTCGCGTGAAATGATTACTACGTCTACCAAGAAAGCCTGTCGGGCGGTCGAAGAGGGAGAACGGTTCGTCCTCTACCACGGCGACTGCCGCGACCTGATGGCGGCGCTACCGAACGGTATCGCCGACCTCTGCGTCTCCTCCCCCCCTTATTGCATGGGGAAAGCGTACGACAAATCTTACTCGGTCCACGACTTCGAGCGCGATCACAGAGAGATCGCCCCGTCGATCGTGAGCATGGTCAAGCCCAACGGAAGTCTGTGCTGGCAGGTCGGGAGTCACGTTCGAAAAGGCACTCTCGTCCCTCTCGACTTCGTCGCTCATGGCGTGTTTGCAAACCTCGAGGGACTTACTCTTCGAAACCGGATCATTTGGCAGTTCGGCCACGGGATGCACGAGCAGCGGAGGTTCAGCGGCCGGCATGAGACGGTCCTCTGGTACACAAAGGGCGACGGCTACGCCTTCAATCTTGATGCGGTTCGAGTGCCGCAGAAGTATCCCGGCAAGCGATCTTACCGGGGTCCCAAGAAGGGCGAATACAGCGGCAATCCGCGCGGCAAGAACCCGGCTGACGTCTGGGATATTCCCAACGTGAAAGCGAACCATATCGAAAAGACAGGGCACCCCTGCCAGTTCCCGGTTGCCTTGGTTCAACGACTCATCAGAGCCCTCACACCGCCGCGCGGCCTAGTGTTCGATCCATTTGCCGGAGTGGCCAGCGCTGGAATCGCTGCACTAGCGGACAACCGCCGCTTCATTGGGGCTGAGACCTCTTCAGAATACGTTGAGCTTGCACAGGAGCGCTACAAGCGCTTTCTTGGCGGGGACCACAACTTCCGTTCAATAGAACTCCCGGTGCATACTCCCAAGGGAACAGAGAGTGTGTCGCGAAAACCGGATCATTTCCTTTGGCATATCGATCGTTAGCAACCGACGGCTGGGGATGCGGGGATGAATGAGGTAATCTTCGCTGCGGCAAATCCGGAGAAGCGCCTATTCATCGAACTAATAACTCGAGACATCACTCTCGCTGACGCAATCCTTGACATCGTGGACAACTCCATTAACGCAGCCATGGAGCCACGCGCCAAATCCCTCAAAACTGCTGCCGACTACGCACAAACACTCTCGAAAGTCCGGACTCCCTCGGCGACCATAGAGATATCAGTCTCCGCGACTGAGATTGGAATCAGCGACAACGCAGGCGGAATTTCTTTGGCGGCGGCGGAGCAGGAGGTTTTTCGCTTCGGGAAGCGAGCCGCCGATGTCGATCCCAATGATCGCCTGAGTGTTTATGGCATTGGCCTGAAGCGCGCGCTCTTCAAAATAGGCGAGCGTGTCAGAATGCGGTCGGACCACGTGTCGGGCGGCTTTGAAATGGACTTGGATGTCCCCCGTTGGGCGGCTGATCCGACCGTTCCGTGGACCATACCCATCCGCCCCCTTAACCCAACGAAGACGAAGGGCGGCACGCAAATTACTATACAGAGGCTGCATACAGACGTTAGGCGGCGAATCGCCGACAAAACCTTTCTCGCGGAGCTTGCTGCTAAGATATCGCGGACATACTCGTATTTTCTCGATCGCATCGTCCGAGTAAGCCTCAATGGCGAAGCTATCGCGGGCGCGGATTTCTCGATTGGAAAGAACTACGCGCATCAGTCATTCAAGCGCGACAGCGTCACCTGCAGTATCACTGCTGGCATATCGAGTGCCGATGGACTCTTCAAACAACAGAACTCTGGGTGGTTTGTCTTCTGCAATGGCCGGACTGTAATATACGCTGACACGACCCCCCTTACTGGCTGGAGCGGCAGCCCAATGCTGCCCCTATTCCAGCCGAAACATCGCCCCTTCCTCGGGCTCGTCTTCTTCGTCGCAGCAGACCCGGAGGCCCTTCCTTGGACCACAACAAAAGCGTCCGTCAATCAGGAAAGCGCGATATGGCAAGAAGCCAAGCACCTAATGGTAACCCTCGGAAAGGAGGTTACTCGATTCCTTGATCAGCGCTACTCAGGCAAAGGGACGGAGTACGACCCCGAAGAGGTTCGACGGGTTTCCGGTTCAGGGCAAAGCGCACTAGCAGCGTCGGTGGCGAACAAGCGAAGTTTCAAGGCACCGACCGCTTCGAAGGAACGCGAGATTCGCATTCAATACAATGCAAAGCGGTCGGACGTCGAGCGTATTGCCAAATTCCTTGGAAAAGGAAGCATGTCGGGATCAGAGGTCGGTCGGTATACCTTTGATTACTTCCTGAAGAACGAAGCGAAGTGATAGATGTCACGCTCGACCGCCGCCTATATTCCGTACGAGCTGCGCCCTGCAAAGCAAATCGAGAGGCGCATGTTGATCGACTTTTTGAAGATTTCTAGTTCGGCGGGTATTCCTTTGGAGAGCTATACATATATTGGAATGGGCGGGATAAGGTTCTTCGACTTCGTCTTGGTGCATCGTTTTCTGGGCATATCGCGTATGATAAGCCTAGAACAGGACGGGAACACGTTTCGTCGGTCTCAATTCAACAGTCCATATACGTTCATCCGTGTTGTTCCAGGTAATTTCTCCGATTTCATTGTCACACATGGGAGTTCTGGCGAAGAAGTATTCTGGCTGGATTACGATTGGGGCCTGAGCCAAGAGGTGGTGTCTGACATCGCGGACGTAGGGGCACGAGTTCAGCCGGGAACATTCTTGTTCATTACGGTTTCGGGGGAATTGCCGGCGAGGTGGCGGCGGCTGGGGCTAAGCGAACGACTGGGGTCACTGTCCGAAGACTTTGGCTATCTCGTAAGTGGATTCACTGAGAAGGATGTCGCGGAGGAGAGTTATCCCTCCACTGCATTTACCGTCTTGATGCGAAGCCTGACTAGCTCTTTTCTGGCCCGTGCCGAGGGGAAATTCTTCCCCTTCTTCCGTGTCGCGTACCGCGACACAACACGGATGATCACCGTCGGTGGCATTTTTGCCTCCGCGCCGGTCGGCGGAGAGATAGGCAGGCTAGCCGCTCGCGCCCTACCGTTCCTCAAGGTGCACGGGAGCCAGCCATACCAGATTAGGAACTACAATTTGACTGAGCGAGAAAGGCGCCTATTCGACAGAGCGACCACTGGCCAGAGGAGGAATAGTCGCGACGCGAATACCTTGAGATCGCTCGGATTTAAAAGCGCGGATTTTAGAGAGTATGGAAACTTGCTTAGGTTCATTCCTAGATATTTCGAGAGCATAGTTTAGTCCGATCACCGCTGTCACCGTCGGCGTTGTCAACTCAACGTGAACACCAACTTATCCCCGCTCTCCCCGCCTCTGCTATTCTCCCCTCACCGCCGCTCATGAGAGGCCGGGTGCGCAACCGGAGCATTTCGGGAGCAGCGGGCGGTCCGCGACGGTGCCCGCCGGAAGGGCGCCGGCCCGGCCGGTCCCGGAAGGGTCCCCCGAGCGCCACTACGAGCGCTCTGCCGGATGTCGTCGGCTGCATGGTTCTTCAGGCGGCGCGGAAGCGCCGCTGTCGAAGAAGGAAGAGTGGACGAGTCGGGAACCGGAAAAGCCGCACGGGGCGCTTCGAGAGCGCCAGCAAATTTCCTGTTCGAGGGTGGTCTTGGAGCGCCCCGTCCTCTCAGCAGAAACCCGCGCCGTCAGGCGGCGGGGGCTCTCAGGCATGCGCCGCCGCGAACCGCCTGACCTCCACCGCGTGCTCCCTCCCCTTCACATGAATCGCCTCGGCCGGGCCGAAGCCCTCCGCGGCGCCGCTTTTCGCGAGCGTCGCCGAGTCGGCGACGATCTCGCCCCGTCCGGCGCCCGCGCAAAGGCGCGAGGCGATGTTCACCGAATCGCCGATCACGGTGAAGTCGCGGCGTGCCTCCGGGCCGATCGGGCCGAGGATCGCCGGGCCGGTGTAGACGCCGATGCCGACTCCGCGCGGCAGGTCCGCAGCCCCGACTGCGGCCAGGATGTCGCGCGCCGCGACGAGCGCGCGACGCTCCTTCGCGTCGCCCTCGAAGCGCGCGAGGAGCGCGTCGCCGATCAGCTTGTCGACGTCGCCGCCGTGGCGCGCCACGCAGTCGATCTGAAGCGTCATCAGCCGGTTCAGGAATGCGACCACGGATTCGGGCAATTCCGTCTCGGAATAATCGGTGAAGCGACGGACATCGGAGAAGAGCAGCGAGACCTCGACACGCTTGAGCGGCACGTCGCCGCCTTCCGGCGCCGCGCGCACCGCGCCGACGGCGCTCGACGACATGAAGCTTTCGAGCCGCGCGGAAAGCTCGCGCACGCGCGCGGCGCGAAAGTCGATGCCCGTCTGCGCGCGCCTTATCAGATATCCAAGCACGACGAGAAGGCCGAGAAGGAGCAGCCCCGGCACGAGGACGGGAAGCACGAGCGCGCGCGACAGGATTGCGCGGAGGTCGCCCGCCGGCCAGTAAAGCTCCATGACGAGCCCGACCGAACCGTCCGCCCTCTTCAAAGGAACGTAGAACTCGTTGTAGCGCGTGCCGTCGGGCTCCGCGTGCGGCAAGAGCGTGCGCTCGCCCTCATCGACCGCGGCGGCGAGCGCGGCATTCTCCTCGATCTGGCCGATCTCGGCCGCATCGGTGCTGAAGACCGCTTCCCCGTTCGGCGCATAGACCTTCAATTGCGGAAGGCTGCGCTCGGACACGGCTTCGCCGAGAGACGCAGCGAGGCTTGCGTGCGTTGCGGCGTCCGCCGTCCCGGCGAGGATCGCCTTCCATGCCTCGGGTTGCTTCCGGTCGATCTCCGCGGCGATCTCGTCCACGAGGCGCGAAGCGAATTCCAGATGAATCGCGCGCACCGCCTGCCTGACCGAAAGCGCCGTCAGAAGAACGAGCGAGACGACGAAGAGCGCCATGATGGGGAGGACGCGGCGGCGATAGTTCCTGGCGAGCGGAAACGGCCGCTCGGCGGCGTCCGCATCGTCCAGGCTCGTCTTTGAAACGTCGGCGGGGCTCAAGCCCAGGGCTCCGGCTCGATTGCTTCGCCGGAACCTAGCCGCCGAACGACCGTCGATCCACCGAGGCCGCTAAGCGAATGCCGCTTTTGTTTCGTTCCCCTCGGCGCGGAAGCGCGGGCAATGCCTTACTTGCAATACCACTCCTTCGCGCCGTGGTGCCCCTTAACAAAGTGCCAGTAGGCGTGCTTGTCGCCGCAATCGGGGGGAGGCTCCGCCGGCCAGTCGGACGCGCGGCTCGCGCGGACCGGCATCGGCTTTGGCTCCGGCTCCGGGGCGGCGGCGCTTGCTTCCGGCGCAGAGCTCGGCTCGGCGTCCTTGCCGGGCACCGAAATCGTCGGCGCCAGCGCGACAAGGTCGAGCACCTTCTCGGGGAGCGCAGCGTGGAGCGGCTGAAGGTTGTCTGCTTCCGGCTGGACAACGGAGGCGATGCTCTCGCAACCGGCCGGCTTGCGGGCGCTGCCGTCGGCCGCGGGCGTCACCAGCCAGTCGCGCGGGCAAACGACGGAATCCTTCGGCCAGAGAGCCGACACCTGGCCGCTCGAGTCCTTTGCCGAGGCGTCCGCTGCGGCCTCTTCGGAAGCTCCAGCCGCCGCGGGCGATTGCGCGACCGCGTCAGGCGGCGGCGCATCCGGGTTTTCAGATGCCGGCGGCGATTCTACTGGAGCAGGCGCGGCCTCCACGGCTTGCGGCGGCGCCACCGAACGTGCGGGTCGCGGCTCGGCGGGAATTACGCTCGCGGTCGTTTCGGGCTGCGAGACCTCGGCCGGCGGCAGCACGACGGCGGCAGTGCTCTCAGTCGGTACACCCTCGTTCGTCGCCGCCAACTCGGTCGGCGCGACTTCCGCCGGTGCGACTTCTGCCGGAGCGACTTCTGCCGGAGCGATCTCTGTGGGAGCGTAGGTGGTCGCGATCACCACGCCCGGCGCCTGCTCGTTTCGATCGTCGCTTGCAGCGTGACGCGAAGGCCGATCCGGTCCACCCGGATCCACGAAAAGCGCGTTGCTGGAGACAACCGCCATGATCGCGCCGGCGAGCCCGACAATCCCCGCGCTCTTCAAGAGCACAGGCCGCATGTCGCGCCAGCTGAACCAGCCGCTCTCCTCGGCGGCTTGATCATACGCCGATCTGCGGCGGACGCCGTTCGAGCCATAACGTGGCCGAATACTCACAACGCAACCTCAACTACGCGGTTCGACGTTATCCTTAACGAAAAATGAAGATCGGGAGAAGGCGATGTTTGGGCAGAAAATCGGCAGGTCAGCCGCGGATCCGGCTCGAATCGGCCCGAGAGCGCCCTAATGCGTCCCGGTCTTCACGCGCGTGGAGGCGATCGCATCGAGCGCCATCTCGGAGAGCCGCTGCCATTCCTTCAGCGCGAAGCCGTGGAGCGCGGTGCGGTCCCGGCCGGATTCGAGGCCTTCGCGCAAGAGATCGATCTCGGCCAGAAAGAGCTCGGCGTTGAATGCCTGGACGTCGCCGGCAAGGCGACGGATCAGAATGCGCAGGAACTGCCGCTGCATCGTGCCCTGCACGAGCATGATCTCGCCGAGCGCGTCGACATCCGCCGCGTGGCCGGTCTCTGGCATCTATCGTCCTTCCGTCAGGGTGGATTGCATGGGTCCGGCCGGTCGCGTGCCCGGAACTCCCGACCGTCGCAAATTTTCCCGCCAAGGTCTACGCGCTTCAAAGAACTCCTTCTCGTCTCGGTAGGAATTTAGCAACGGGATTATCCGTTCGGTGAAGCTTCTCACCTACCAATTTGCGCATGATTCCGGGCGGAGCGGACCAAGAAGATTGAACACGTGTCGCCTCGGCGCGACGCATGGTCGCTTGAAGTCCCGAAAGGGCCCTCTGCGCTTTGACGGATAGGGGACGAGATGAGCCTGCTCTTGGTCGAAGACAATGCCGACGACGAGGCGCTGACGCTGCGCGCGTTCGAGCGCAACCGGACCGGCGACCAGATCATCGTCGCGCGCGACGGGGCGGAGGCGCTCGACTACCTGTTCGGAGACGGTTCCGATGGCGAGCGCCCGATGCCGAGACTGGTGCTGCTCGACCTGAAACTTCCCAAGGTCGACGGCCTCGAAGTGTTGCAGCGCATTCGCCAAGACGCGCGCACGGCCCTGCTTCCGGTCGTGATCCTCACGTCTTCGAAGGAGCAAAAGGATATCATCACCGGCTACCGGCTCGGCTGCAACAGCTACGTCCGCAAGCCGGTCGATTTCGATGAATTCCTGGAAGCAGCGCGTCAGCTCGGCGTCTATTGGCTGTCGCTGAACGAGGCCGTGCCCGCATGAAAACGGAGCCGCTTGAGATGGAGCCGCGCGCGACCAAGCAACCCTCCGTCCTGATCGTAGAGGACTACGACGACGACATGCAGCTGCTCGTTCGCGAATTGCGGCGCGGCGGCTTCGAGCCGACGTTTCGTCGCGTCGAAACGACCGTCGGCGTGAAGGAAGCGCTGCAGGAACGCGCGTGGGACATCGTGATCTCCGACTACAATCTCCCGCAGCAGAATTTCTCCGAGATCATTCAGGCGGTCAGAACGGTCGACGCGGACGTGCCGGTTATCGTCGTGTCCGGTTCGATCGGCGAGGAGAACGCCGTGGCGCTCATGCGTGAGGGCGTGGCGGACTTCATCTTCAAGGGCAACCTGTCGCGGCTCGTGCCGGCGATCGAGCGCGAGCTTGCCGCCGCCGCCGCGCGGGCCGCGCGGCACGACAGCGACCAGCGTTTCCGCGACATCGTCGAAGTCTCCGGCGACTGGATCTGGGAGACCGACGAAGCGCACCGCTACACGTTCTTCTCCAATCGCTACGGCGAGGCAGAATGGGCGGACCCGACGACGAGCCTCGGCAGGACGCCGTGGGAGCTCGCCGGCGCCGACATGGAGAAGGACGAGCACTGGCTGGCGCATTTTTCCGACCGCGAGGCGCGGCAGGCGTTTCGCAATTTCCTCTTCTCGTTCACCTCGGCTTCCGGTTCGCGGCATCACGTGTCGATGAGCGGCGTACCGGTCTTCCACCGCAATGGCGAGTTCCGCGGCTATCGCGGGACGGCGACCGATCAGACGCCCGTTGTGGAGGCCTTCTGGCGCGCCGAGGAGGCCGAGGCTCTTTTGAGGGACGCCGTCGACAGCATCTCCGAAGGCTTCGTGATTTTCGATCCGGAAGACCGGATCGTCATGGCCAACGAATCGTTCCGCAAGCTCTACGCCGAAGCGGCCGACTTTGTGCGGCCGGGCGTTTCCTATGAGGACTTTGTGCGTGCGGCCGTGGAATTCGGCATCTTCCCGGACGCCAAGGGCAAAGAGTCGGAGTGGATAAGCTCGCGGCTTGAGAACCACCGCGAGCTCGCCGGCAGCAGCGTTCAGAGGCTCGCCGACGGCCGCTGGGTGCTCATAAGCGAGCGGCGGATGAGCAACGGCGGCAGCGCCGGCCTCAGGATGGATATCTCGGCATTGAAGAAAGCCGAGGCGCAGCGCGACCACCTCGCCGATCACGATGCAACGACCGGGCTTCCGAATCTCTCGCTGTTCACCGAGCGTCTCCACCAGGCGATCGGCCAGGCAGAGCGCTCCCGGGAAACCATCGCCGTCGTCTGCGTGGAGATCACCTCGCTCCAAGGTATTCGCGACACGCTCGGGCTTGAGGCCGGCGACACCGCGATCCGCGAAGCCGCACGCCGGCTGTCCGACGCGATCACCGCGGGAGAGACGATCGCGCATATCGGCGGCGGCCAGTTCCTGGTGCTGCGCGCCGGAATCGCCAACGAGCCGGCTGCGATCCATTCGGTCGAGCAGCTTCTTGCAACGTTTGCCACCGACTTGCGCGTCGACGAGACAGATGTGCCCTTCAAAGTCGCGGCCGGTGTGAGCATGGCCCCAGGCGACACTCGCGATACCGACGCCGTCATCCGCTACGCGACGACCGCCATGCATCGGGCGAAGCACGCACCCGGCGGTGGCTACCAGTTCTACAATGCCGAAATGACGGATGCGGCCGTATCGCGCTCGAGCTTGGAGAGCGACCTCCGCCACGCGATCGACAGGGACGAGCTCTTCCTCGTCTACCAGCCGCAGGTCGGCGCGCACGGCTACAAGCTGGTCGGAGCCGAGGCGCTGGTCCGCTGGCAGCATCCGACGCGCGGGCTGATCAGCCCCGGCGACTTCATCTCGATCGCCGAAGAGAGCGGGCAGATCGGCGCGATCGGCGAACACGTGCTCAAGATGGCGTGCCGACAGGCGCGCGCCTGGCGCGACCGTGGCGTCAAGATTCCGGTGTCGGTCAACCTTTCCGCGGTGCAGCTCGCCGAGGATGATCTCGACAAGAAGATCGCCGCGATCGTCGCGGACGCAGGACTTACGCCAGATGCGATCACGCTGGAGCTCACCGAAAGCGCCATCCTGCACGACGCTTCCGCAGCCGCGCGCACGATGCAGCGGCTGGCCGACAGCGGCATGCGTTTCGCGCTCGACGATTTCGGCATGCAGCATTCCGCCCTGAGCTATCTCTCCGACCTGCCGTTCGACACATTGAAAATCGATCGCGCCTTCGTATCGCGCATGACCGAGAGCCGCGGACACGCGGCGCTCTTCCAGGCGATCGTCACGATGATCCACTCGCTCGGCATGACGGCGGTCGCCGAGGGGGTCGAGCAGCCGAGCCAGCTGATTTATCTGCAGGCCTATGGTTGCGACACGTTGCAGGGCTACCTGTTCAGCCGTCCCGTGCCGGCGGATGAGTTCGAGCCGCTGCTTTTCTCCGGGGTCATCCTGCCGTCGGTCGGCGACGGCGAGATGCCTGCGGCCGAGGAGCTGCCGCTCCCGCAATCCGACGCGGCCTGAACAACAATCGGCGGCCGCCGGGCGCGCCGCCGCGCAGGTCACGTGCCGCTTCGAACGCCGTGCGCCGCGAAACTCTCGGCACCATCGCCGCGGCCAAGATAAGCGTCCGCGGCGTTTGAGGCTCTTGTCCTCGCCGCTCACGGCGGGCGAGAATGCCCCGCCCTTCATTCAAGAAAGACACATCTATGCGGCGGTCCTCCCTCGTCTCGCTCGCCATCGCGATCATGCTCGCGCTCGCGGCTTCCGCTCCTTTCGCGCGCGCCGCAGACGGCGACGTGGAGGGCTCGCACGACTATCCCGGCATCGGCCGCTTCGCCGGCAGCGTGATCACCGGCTACGACGCGAAGGATTTCGACGCGACGCGGCTGCAGACCGCGCCCTTCAAGGACGGCCAGCCGACCGGCGAGAAGCGTCCGGAGGGCAAGGTCACCCGCATCGCCTACCGCACCGGCGCCGGCCCCTCGATCCTCGAAGTCTCACGCAATTTCGAGACGCAGCTGGCGAAGGCCGGCTTTGAGACGCTTCTCGCCTGCAACGTCGACGATTGCGGCGGCATCCCCTTCAGCGAGGCGCTCGACGTCCTGCCGATGCCGCAGATGTGGGTCGACGGCTTCAACTACCGCTACTTTGCCGGCCACAAGGCCGGAGAGAACGGCGCGGAGACCTACGCGACCGTGCTCGTCAGCCAGAACAACGACGAGATCACCGCCGAGCTTGTCGTCACCGAGGTCGGCGCGATCGCGAACAAGATGGTCGACGCCGCCGCGATGGCGAAGGGGCTCGGCGACGGCGGGCACATCGCGCTCTACGGCATCTATTTCGACACCGACAAGGCGGTCATGAAGCCGGAGAGCCGGCCGACGCTCGACGAGATCGCCAAGCTCCTGACAGGACCAGCCCGACCTCAAGGTGATCATCGTCGGCCACACCGACAGCCAGGGCGGCTTCGACTACAACATGGACCTGTCGAAGCGCCGCGCCGCAGCGGTCGCCGCCGATCTCGCCAAGACCTACAAGATCGCCTCAGCGCGGCTGCAGACCGCCGGCGTCGGCTACCTCGCGCCGGTCGGCTCCAACGCGACCGAGGACGGCCGCGCGCTAAACCGGCGGGTGGAGCTGGTGGAGCCGTAGCGGCGCTCCCAAAAACGAACGGCCGCCCAGGGCGGCCGCTTTGTCTTCGCTCGCGCTCTCGCGCTGAGCCTCAGCTATCCAAGAAGCTCCGAAGCTTCCTGGTTCGGCTCGGATGCTTGAGCTTCCTGAGCGCCTTCGCCTCGATCTGGCGGATGCGTTCGCGGGTGACCGAGAACTGCTGGCCGACCTCTTCCAGCGTGTGGTCGGTGTTCATGCCGATGCCGAAGCGCATGCGGAGCACGCGTTCTTCGCGCGGCGTGATGACGCCAGAACGCGCGTCGTTGTTTCACGAAGATTGCTCTGGATCGCGGCGTCGATCGGCAGGATCGCGTTCTTGTCCTCGATGAGGTCGCCGGGATGCGAATCTTCCTCGTCGCCGATCGGCGTCTCGAGGCTGATCGGCTCCTTGGCGATCTTCAGAACTTTCCGCACCTTCGACGACGGTGACCTGCAGCTTTTCGGCCAGCTCCTCCGGCGTCGGCTCGCGGCCGATCTCGTGCAGCATCTGGCGGCTCGTCCGCACGATCT
>CAVRGJ010000013.1:0-19511 GCA_963720705.1 uncultured Alphaproteobacteria bacterium | reverse complement strand
CCGCAATCCTTCTTCCCGTCGCGCTGATCGTGCCACAGATGTTGCGCGCCAATGCCTCCGCTTCGTCGCGGCCGGCGCCGGGCATGAAGATCGAGAATTCCTCGCCGCCGATGCGGCCGACGAGGCAGTTTCAGGGGCGCCTCGGCATTGAGCGCGCCCCGATGCCTTTCAGCGCCTCGTCCCCGACGTTTGGCCGAAGCGGTCGTTCACAAGCTTGAAGTGATCGGCGTCGATCAGCATCAGGGCGCCGCCCGTGCTGAACTGCCTGCGGACGCTTTCCATGTAGTAGGCTCGCGCAAGCGCACCGGTGAGCGAATCGAACTTCACGAACTCCTCGACCCTGTACACCGCGTTCGCGATGTAGCGGACGATCTCAAGCGCGATGACGGAGATCGGCAGCGCGATAACGAACGGCAGGCCGGTGGCGAGCAGCATGGCGAAATGCTGAACCGGGGGATACGGAATGCGGTAGGTGGCGAAATAGACAAAGCTCGCCGTCGAACCGACCGCGACTGCGGTGATCAGGACCGCGTAGAGGGCGACATCCTTGTGTGTACGGATTTTCATCGTGCGTCGACCCCTGCGTCCAGTGCCGCCTAACGCCCGAACGTGTACAAAATCCGGCACGGCTCCCGAATTCGCCCGCGTTCGTTAATCGATGGCAAAGCCGGCTGACCGGCGCTCGGTCCGATTCAGGAAACCGACTTAGCCGACCCGCCGCCTTTGTTCGGAAGCCTCCGTCTCCGCCTTAGTGTCGCCAGCAGGCGCGGCCGCGGCAGCGTCCGAAGCGCGCTTCACGCGTCGAACGAGACCGATCAGGAAGCCGGCGGTGATGCTTTGCACGCCGAGCGCCATGCCGAGCGCCGCCAGCGCCGCAAGGCGCATATTCACGGCCGGGTCGAGATCGCCGAAGCCGGTCACCATCCATTTCAGCGACGACGAAAGCGGCGATCAGGAAGCCGGCAGCGAAGAGGCCCCGCCCGAGAGACAGAAGCGGTCGACGCTCAGCACCGCGCTCAGGCTCTCGTGGCGCGGCGACATCGGCAGCCGCCCGTCGACGACGGCCGCCGTCTTCGCGACCGCGTAGAAAAACACGAGCTGCGTCCCGACCAGCATCGCGGCGACCGCCATCAGCAGCGTCGCGGAATCAAGCGTGACCGGACCGAGGTCGAGCGGGCCGCGGACCAGCGCGGCGGCGATCAGCGCGCCCATGCTGGCGAGCGCCGCGCCGGGATAGAGAAAGAGCCAATGCGGCGCGAACTCGAGCAGCAGCTTCAGGTGCCGCCATCCGTCGCGCCAGCTTCGCAGATGCGGCGGACGCGAGCGCCCGTCCTGCGAGAGCGTCGTCGGCACCTCGGCGATCTTGAGCCCCGCGAGCGTCGCCTTCACCACCATCTCGGAGGCGAATTCCATGCCCGGCGCGTCGAGGCTCCAGCGCGAGGATCGCGTCGCGCGAAAATCCGCGCAGCCCGCAATGGAAGTCGCCGATCGGGCTTCGGAAGAAGAGCCGCCCGACGAAGGAGAGCACCGGGTTGCCGAGATAGCGATGGAGCTGCGGCATGGCGGAGGCGCGCGATGCCGCCGCGGAAGCGGTTCCCCATCACCATGTCGTTGCCGGCGCGCAGCTTCTCGACGAAGAGGTCGAGATTGGCGAAGTCGTAGGAATTGTCGCTGTCGCCCATGATGACGTAGCGGCCGCGCGCGGCGCGAATGCCGGCGATCAGCGCCGCGCCGTAGCCGCGGGCCTTCGACTCGACGACGCGCGCGCCGCGCGCGCGGGCGATCGCCTGGCTGCCGTCGGTGGAGCCGTTGTCGGCGATGACGACCTCGCCGGCGATGCCCGTCCGCCAGAGAAAGGACTTGGCCTTGTCGATGCAGACGCCGAGCGTCTCCGCCTCGTCGAGACAGGGCATCACGATCGAGAGCTCGATCGGCGCGCTTGGCGAAGTGCCACTCCACGTCGTGAAGCGCCGCGTGCACCGGATTTGACTCCGCCGGAGTCTCTGACATGTCCGCTCCTGAAATCCCGGCAAAACCTGCCAGATCGGGATTGAGAAGCGGTAAACCGGCGGCACGTCATGCCGCCCGCGCGGCTGCTTAAGGCTACCTTAAGCCGAGGCCGATAAATCTCGGCTATCGCGGAAACCTTGGCGATGATCGGCGGTCGCTGCGGCCCCATGCGCACGGAAGAGGGAGCCATGTCGCATCGAGAGGCCGCTCTCGCCGCCGCCCGATCCGAAACGCCGAAGCTGGTCTTTGCGTCTCTGCCGCTGACCGCCCTGCTCGTCGCCACCCTCTGGGTCGTCGTCTTTCTTCTTCCGCAGCTCCCGCACGCCGTCTTCGTCCTCGACGGAGTTCTTCCCGACAGCGACGATGTGATGCGGCTCCTGAGCGTCCGCGACCTTCTCGACGGTCAATCGTGGTTCGACACGCACCAATATCGCTACCTGCCGCCTGAGGGTGTGTTGATGCATTGGTCGCGGCTCGCCGATTTGCCGCTCGCCGCGGCCATCTGGGCGCTGACGCCGATCTCTCGGCCGGCACGCCGCGGAGGGTTGGGTCGCGCTCGCCTGGCCGCCTTTGCTCCTCCTCGCCTATCTCGCGATCGTCGTCATGGCGATGCGCCGGATCGCGCCGCCCTGGGCAGCGCTCTTCGCGGTCCTCGTCGCCTGCCAGACGGTGGCGTTCGAATACGTCTTCCGCATAGGCCGCATCGACCATCACGCGCTGCAGGTGGTCCTGGTCACCGCGTCGGCGGTGCTCTTCGCGTTCCATGGACGCGTTCGCCGGGCGCCGGAGCTTAGCGGCATTTTCTGCGCCCTCTCTTTGGCGGTCGGCCTGGAGACGCTCCCCTTCGTGGCGCTCATCGGCGTCGCCAACGTGCTCGCGTGGGTCTTCGACGACAGCGCCACGCGAGAGATGGTGCGGTTCTCCGCCGCCTTCGCCGCGGCGTCGCTTTTTGCGTTCGGACTTCAGACCGCGCCGTCGCTCTGGATGAAGCCGACCTGCGACACGCTCTCGGTGCCATGGCTGTTCCTTGCTGTCGGCAGCGCGTTCCTCGCCGCGACGCTTTCACGCGTCACGCGCAGCCTTGCAACGCCGCAGCGCCGGCTCATCGCGGCCGGCGCGGGCGGCGCGATCGTCATCGCCATCTTCGCGATCGCCTTCCCTCGCTGTCTCGCCGGCCCCTACGAGATCGTGCCGGAACCCTATCGATCCATCTGGCTCGGCGACATTCTGGAGGCGCGCCCCGGCTGGCTGCGGCTCGCTCTCGGATCGGATGCCGTCACACGCGCCTTCGGCCCGCTCGTCCTCGCGGCCGCCGCGGCGTCGTTCCTCGCGTTTCGCTCGACCGGTGCGTTGCGGCGCTGGATGGCAATCTCGGCCGGCTCGCTGTTCGTGGGGATTGCGATATCGCTCGTTCAGGTGCGCGGCCTCTACATCGTCTCCGCATTCGTGCCGCCAGTCGCCGCCGTCGCCGTCTGGCGGATCGTCGAGACCTTGCGCGAGCGGCAATCGCCGCCGCTTCACGCTGCGATCGCGGCGCTCACCGCCTTCGCTTTCCTGGCGCCGGTCTGGTCCGCGCCGGCTCTCGCCGTCCGGGCGCTGGTTCCGGCGCGCGAGACCGCCGTGCACCCCGCGTCAGACTGCCTCTTGAAGAGCAGCGTCTCCGCGCTCGACGGCCTGCCGCCGGGCCTCGTCCTCGCGCCGATCGATCTCGGCGCCTACACGCTTCTCTATACGCATCACTCGATCATCGCCGGCGGCTTCCATCGCGCGGTTGAAGGAATCGTCGCCGGTATCGACGCCTTCAAGGGCTCGGAAGCCGACATGCGGCGGGTGGTGCGGCGGCACGCACCGGACTATCTGGTCGTCTGCCCCGACTGGGCCAGGACGGAAGCCGCCGAGCCGGCGCCCTTCGCGAAGCAGCTCTCCGAGGGCGCCGTCGCGCCATGGCTCGAGCGCGTGCCGCTCGACGCCGGCCCCCTGATGGTCTGGCGCGTGCGGCGCGAAGCGCTTTCTCAGGACTAGGCGCCCCCCGCTCGCCGCCATAGCCTGTGATGCGGCTCCGAAATACAATCCGCCCGGATGCGCTCCGGGGAGATTGGTCGATGTCCACGTTTCAAGGCTTTCCGAAAGAGACGGCGAAATTCCTCCGGGATCTGACCAGGCACAACGAAAAGGCCTGGTTCGACGCGCATCGCGATTCCTACCAGGCGCACTACGTCACGCCGGCGCTCGCCTTCGTTGCGGCGATCGGCCCGCGGCTGCAGAAGTTCGCGCCGGGCGTCGCCTTCGAGCCGAAGATCAACGGCTCGCTCTTCCGCATCAATCGCGACGTGCGCTTCTCCAAGGACAAGCGGCCCTACAAGAACCACGTCGACCTCTGGTTCTGGCACGGCGACAAGCGCGGCTGGGCCTCGCCCGGCTTCTTCTTCCGCCTGGCTCCCGGACCAGCTGATCCTCGGCGCCGGCATGCACAGGTTCGAGAAGGCGCAGCTCGAGGCCTTCCGCGCCGCCGTCGTCGACCCGCGCGCCGGAAAGGCGCTTGCGAAAGCCATCAAGGAGATGCGCGACGCCGGCCCCTACACGATCGGCGGCGCGACGCGGAAAAGCGTGCCGCGCGGCTTCGATCCGGCGCACGAGCGCGCCGAATACCTGCTCAACGAGGGGCTCTTCGCGGGCTTCGAGACGGAAGACACCGCGATCGCCGAAACCCCGGGCTTCGTCGACTTCTGCATCGGACACTTCAAGGCGATGTGGCCGATCTCCAGGTGGCTCTTGAAAGAGGTGACGGCAGACGAGCTGAGCGGCCTTGACCGTCGCGTCGTCTTGTGAAAAGCGCCGGCATCTCCTAAGTAGCCCGTCATTCCCTGAAGCTTCCTAGGATTTGCGGCAGCGATGGCGCGCCAGTTCATCTATCACATGCAGGGCCTGACCAAGGCCTTCTCCGGCGGCAAGAAGGTCCTGGAGAACATCCACCTCTCCTTCTATCCGGACGCCAAGATCGGCGTCTTGGGCCCGAACGGCTCGGGCAAGTCGACGCTCCTCAAGATCATGGCCGGGCTCGACAAGGAATTTTCCGGCGAGGCCTGGGCGGCGGAAGGCGCGCGCGTCGGCTATCTGCCGCAGGAGCCGGAGCTCGACCCTTCGCTCGACGTGAAGGGCAACGTCATGCTCGGCGTCGCGGCGAAGCAGGCGGTCCTCGACCGCTACAACGAGCTGATGATGAACTACTCCGACGAGACGGCGGAGGAGGCGTCGAAGCTGCAGGACGAGATCGATTCCAAAAACCTCTGGGACCTCGAATCGAAGGTCGAGATGTCGATGGAGGCGCTCGGCTGCCCGCCCGGCGACGCCAAGGTCGCAACCCTTTCGGGCGGAGAAAAGCGGCGCGTGGCGCTCTGCAAGCTGCTCTTGGAAGAGCCCGACCTTCTCCTCCTCGACGAGCCGACCAACCATCTCGACGCGGAGACCGTCGGCTGGCTGGAGAAGCATCTTGAGCTTTTCCCCGGCGCCGTCCTGATCGTCACGCACGACCGCTATTTCCTCGATAACGTCACCGGCTGGATTCTGGAGCTCGATCGCGGCCGCGGCGTCCCCTACGAGGGCAACTACACCGCCTATCTGGAGAAGAAGGCGAAGCGGCTGCAGCAGGAGAAGGCGGAGGATTCGGCGCGGCAGAAGGTCATCGAGCGCGAGCGCGAATGGATGGGCCGCAGCCCGGAAGCGCGGCGCGCCAAATCGAAGGCGCGCATCAAGGCCTATGACGAGCTGCTGAAAGCCAACGAGGCGCGACTGCAAAGCCGCGAGGCGCAGATCGTGATCCCACCCGGCCCGCGGCTCGGGGACGTCGTCATCGAAGCGGATCATCTTTCTAAGGGCTACGACGGCAAGCTCCTGATCGACGGCCTCTCCTTCAAGCTGCCGCCGGGCGGCATCGTCGGCATCATCGGCCCGAACGGCGCCGGCAAGACGACGCTCGCCAGAATGCTGACCGGGCAGGAGACGCCGGACCAAGGCACGATACGCGTCGGCGACACCGCGATCCTCGGCTATGTCGACCAGAGCCGCACGCTCGATGGCGCGAAGAACGTGTGGGCGGAGATTTCCGGCGGCGAGGAGGTGATCACGCTCGGAAAACGCGAGGTGAACTCCCGCGCCTACGTCTCCGCCTTCAACTTCAAGGGCTCCGACCAGCAGAAGCCGGTCGGCAAGCTTTCCGGCGGCGAGCGCAACCGCGTGCATCTCGCAAAAATGCTGAAGTCGGGCGCGAACGTGCTCCTCCTCGACGAGCCGACCAACGACCTCGACACGGAAACTTTGGCGGCGCTGGAGGAGGCGCTGGAAGATTTCGCCGGCTGCGCCATCGTGATCTCGCCACGACCGCATGTTCTTGGACCGCCTCGCCACCCACATCCTCGCCTTCGAAGGCGACAGCCACGTCGAATGGTTCGAGGGGAATTTCGAGGCGTATGAGGAAGACAAGAAGCGGAGACTAGGGGCGGAAGCGACCGAGCCGCATCGGATTAAATACAAGGCGTTTTCGCGGTAGGCTGGCTAGCGCTACGGAGCAACACCGACGAGAACAAGGGGCACAGCCGGCACCCCGCGGCCCTCTCGGATCAGATTGTAGAGCTCGCCTTCATAGTAGGCGACGCCGGACGACATCTCCTGCTGCAATTCCTTCATGGGCAGGATTTCAACGCCGACATCGATAATGTCGCCGACGTAGAAAGCCATGTGCTTCACGAAGAGGTCGTACGCAACGAAGGCATACTTGCCGAACTGCACTTCGACCGCGACGCGTTCCTTCACGAAATCCGTCTGGTTGAACGAAAAAATCGGCGTAGCGCCCGCGGCAATGATCTCATCCTTCTGTTGCGCTGGCGGCATATGCATTGTCTTTCGGATCAGCCGAGCATCGGACGTCACCCAGTATGATGCGCGACGTTCAGCCCACTTCTTCTTGCGAAAGCCGGCGCTCATAGCCCGGTTCATATCGATTGGCGAATAGAGCACCTTGTCCCTTGTTCGAACCTCCTTTGAGACCTTGGTCCGACAAGCGGCGGCATCAACGCTGGAGACGACCGCCTGGATTTCACGCCATAGCTTCGGCTTATGGACCAACAAGAACTCGAGCCCGTTGAGATGCGAGTAGTACGTCGCAATCCTCAACGATGGCCCCCGTAGGGCAGCTTTGGATCGTAGACCGGTCGGTCCCGCGGACGCGTCTTGAGCGTCCCTGCACGAGCGTGACCAATGCGGTCATGCGCGACGTCGACGTACTCCCGCACGACATCGCATCCGAATCCCGAGCGGCCGTGCATGACGGCGGCCGCAACGGTCGTCCCGACTCCCATGAAGGGATCGAGCACGTTGTCCCCGGGATTGGTCAGCGAGAGCACTAGACGCTCGACTAGCTCGACCGGAAACTGGCAGGGATGAATTGTCTTCTCGACGTGGTTGTTCTTGACGTTTGGAAATATCCAGACGTCTCCAGGGTTCTTTCCAAGCGGGTTGCCGGAAAGCTGACCGGCCTTCGGCCCCTTGAAGTGCTTCTTGCCTGGATATTTCGACGGAACTCGGATCGGATCGAGGTTGAACGTGTAGTCGTCGCCCTTGGTGAACCAGAGAATCGTCTCGTGGCGACCAGAGAGACGCTTAGAGCAGTGCAGGCCGTGCTCGAAGTGCCAGACGATCCGGTTGCGCAACTTCAGACCGTGGCGCAGGAAGACCGGATAGAGCACGATGTCGAGCGGGAAGATTTCGCCTTCCTGCACGTGGTTGCCGACTTGCCAGCAGATCGAGCCACCTGGATGGAGAAGGCGAACGCACTCTGCGATCGTTCGCTCCTGGTTTTCGATATATCGCTCGAGCGGCGTGCGGCGCTCGTAGGTTTTGCCGATGTTGTAAGGCGGCGAAGTCGCGATCAGCTTCATCGAGCCGCTTTCGAGCTTCGACATGAAGGCGAGATTGTCCTCGCACCGCATGAAGGCCTCGGCGTTTCGCCCCTCCCCATTTCGCCTCGGATCGTGCAGCACGTACCAGCCTCCCATTCACTGCAGCCGGAGTAGAACAAAAAAGGAACATAGTGGCAAGTCTCACTCTGCCTGATTTGCAGAAATTTCTGCCGTGCGATCCTCAGCTTCAGACTTATCCCCGCCCCTTCCGCCTCTGCTAATCTCCATGTCACCGCTGCTCATGAGAGGCCGGGTGCGCAACCGGAGCATTTCGGGAGCAGCGGGCGGTCCGCGACGGTGCCCGCCGGAAGGGCGCCGGCCCGGCCGGTCCCGGAAGGGTCCCCCGAGCGCCACTACGAGCGCTCTGCCGGATGTCGTCGGCTGCATGGTTCTTCAGGCGGCGCGGAAGCGCCGCTGTCGAAGAAGGAAGAGTGGACGAGTTGGGAACCGGAAAAGCCGCACGGGGCGCTTCGAGAGCGCCAGCAAATTTCCTGTTCGAGGGTGGTCTTGGAGCGCCCCGTCCTCTCAGCAGAAACCCGCGCCGTCAGGCGGCGGGGGCTCTCAGGCATGCGCCGCCGCGAACCGCCTGACCTCCACCGCGTGCTCCCTCCCCTTCACATGAATTGCCTCGGCCGGGCCGAAGCCCTCCGCGGCGCCGCTTTTCGCGAGCGTCGCCGAGTTGGCGACGATCTCTCCCCGTCCGGCGCCCGCGCAAAGGCGCGAGGCGATGTTCACCGAATTGCCGATCACGGTGAAGTCGCGGCGTGCCTCCGGGCCGATCGGGCCGAGGATCGCCGGGCCGGTGTAGACGCCGATGCCGACTCCGCGCGGCAATTCCGACGCCTCGACAGCAGCCTGGATGTCGCGCGCCGCGGCGAGCGCGCGACGCTCCTTCGCCTCGCCCTCGAAGCGCGCGAGCAGCGCGTCGCCGATCAGCTTGTCGACGTCGCCGCCGTGGCGCGCCACGCAGTCGATCTGAAGCGTCATCAGCCGGTTCAGGAATGCGACCACGGATTCGGGCGATTCCGTCTCGGAGTAATCGGTGAAGCGACGGACGTCGGAGAAGAGCAGCGAGACCTCGACACGCTTGAGCGGCACGTCGCCGCCTTCCGGCGCCGCGCGCACCGCGCCGACGGCGCTCGACGACATGAAGCTTTCGAGCCGCGCGGAAAGCTCGCGCACGCGCGCGGCGCGAAAGTCGATGCCCGCCTGCGCGCGCCTTATCAGATATCCGAGCACGACGAGAAGGCCGAGAAGGAGCAGCCCCGGCACGAGCGTCGGAAGCACGAGCGCGCGCGCCAGGATGGCGCGGAGGTCGCCCGCCGGCCAGTAAAGCTCCATGACGAGTCCGACCGAACCATCCGCCCTCTTCAAAGGAACGTAGAACTCGTTGTAGCGCGTGCCGTCGGGCTCCGCGTGCGGCAAGAGCGTGCGCTCGCCCTCATCGACCGCGGCGGCGAGCGCGGCATTCTCCTCGATCTGGCCGATCTCGGCCGCATCGGTGCTGAAGACCGCTTCCCCGTTCGGCGCATAGACCTTCAATTGCGGAAGGCTGCGCTCGGACACGGCTTCGCCGAGAGACGCAGCGAGGCTTGCGTGCATTGCGGCGTCCGCCGTCCCGGCGAGGATCGCCTTCCATGCCTCGGGTCTCTTCCTGTCGATCTCCGCGGCGATCTCGTCCACGAGGCGCGAAGCGAATTCCAGATGAATCGCGCGCACCGCCTGCCTGACCGAAAGCGCCGTCAGAAGAACGAGCGAGACGACGAAGAGCGCCATGATGGGGAGGACGCGGCGGCGATAGTTCCTGGCGAGCGGAAACGGCCGCTCGGCGGCGTCCGCATCGTCCAGGCTCGTCTTTGAAACGTCGGCGGGGCTCAAGCCCAGGGCTCCGGCTCGATTGCTTCGCCGGAACCTAGCCGCCGAACGACCGTCGATCCACCGAGGCCGCTAAGCGAATGCGGCTTTTGTTTCGTTCCCCTCGGCGCAGAAGCGCAGGCAATGCCTCACTTGCAATACCACTCCTTCGCGCCGTGGTGCCCCTTAACAAAGTGCCAGTAGGCGTGCTTGTCGCCGCAATCGGGGGGAGGCTCCGCCGGCCAGTCGGACGCGCGGCTCGCGCGGACCGGCATCGGCTTTGGCTCCGGCTCCGGGGCGGCGGCGCTTGCTTCCGGCGCAGAGCTCGGCTCGGCGTCCTTGCCGGGCACCGGAATTGTCGGCGCCAGCGCGACAAGGTCGAGCACCTTCTCGGGGAGCGCAGCGTGGAGCGGCTGAAGGTTGTCTGCTTCCGGCTGGACAACGGAGGCGATGCTCTCGCAACCGGCCGGCTTGCGGGCGCTGCCGTCGGCCGCGGGCGTCACCAGCCAGTCGCGCGGGCAAACGACGGAATCCTTCGGCCAGAGAGCCGACACCTGGCCGCTCGAGTCCTTTGCCGAGGCGTCTGCTGCGGCCTCTTCGGAAGCTCCAGCCGCCGCGGGCGATTGCGCGACCGCGTCAGGCGGCGGCGCATCCGGAGTTTCAGATGCCGGCGGCGATTTTACTGGAGCAGGCGCGGCTTCCACGGCTTGCGGCGGCGCCACCGGGCGTGCGGGTCGCGGCTCGGCGGGAATTACGCTCGCGGTCGTTTCGGGCTGCGAGACCTCGGCCGGCGGCAGCACGACGGCGGCAGTGCTCTCAGTCGGCACGCCCTCGTTCGTCGCCGCCGACTCGGTCGGCGCGACTTCCGCCGGTGCGACTTCTGCCGGCGCGACTTCTGCCGGAGCGATCTCTGTGGGGGCATAGGTGGTCGCGATAACCACGCCCGGCGCCTGCTCGTTTCGATCGTCGCTTGCAGCGTGACGCGAAGGCCGATCCGGTCCACCCGGATCCACGAAAAGCGCGTTGCTGGAGACAACCGCCATGATCGCGCCGGCGAGCCCGACAATCCCCGCGCTCTTCAAGAGCACAGGCCGCATGTCGCGCCAGCTGAACCAGCCGCTCTCCTCGGCGGCTTGATCATACGCCGATCTGCGGCGGACGCCGTTCGAGCCATAACGTGGCCGAATACTCACAACGCAACCTCAACTACGCGGTTCGACGTTATCCTTAACGAAAAATGAAGATCGGGAGAAGGCGATGTTTGGGCAGAAAATCGGCAGGTCAGCCGCGGATCCGGCTCGAATTGGCCCGAGAGCGCCCTAATGCGTCCCGGTCTTCACGCGCGTGGAGGCGATCGCATCGAGCGCCATCTCGGAGAGCCGCTGCCATTCCTTCAGCGCGAAGCCGTGGAGCGCGGTGCGGTCCCGGCCGGATTCGAGGCCTTCGCGCAAGAGATCGATCTCGGCCAGAAAGAGCTCGGCGTTGAATGCCTGGACGTCGCCGGCAAGGCGACGGATCAGAATGCGCAGGAACTGCCGCTGCATCGTGCCCTGCACGAGCATGATCTCGCCGAGCGCGTCGACATCCGCCGCGTGGCCGGTCTCTGGCATCTATCGTCCTTCCGTCAGGGTGGATTGCATGGGTCCGGCCGGTCGCGTGCCCGGAACTCCCGACCGTCGCAAATTTTCCCGCCAAGGTCTACGCGCTTCAAAGAACTCCTTCTCGTCTCGGTAGGAATTTAGCAACGGGATTATCCGTTCGGTGAAGCTTCTCACCTACCAATTTGCGCATGATTCCGGGCGGAGCGGACCAAGAAGATTGAACACGTGTCGCCTCGGCGCGACGCATGGTCGCTTGAAGTCCCGAAAGGGCCCTCTGCGCTTTGACGGATAGGGGACGAGATGAGCCTGCTCTTGGTCGAAGACAATGCCGACGACGAGGCGCTGACGCTGCGCGCGTTCGAGCGCAACCGGACCGGCGACCAGATCATCGTCGCGCGCGACGGGGCGGAGGCGCTCGACTACCTGTTCGGAGACGGTTCCGATGGCGAGCGCCCGATGCCGAGACTGGTGCTGCTCGACCTGAAACTTCCCAAGGTCGACGGCCTCGAAGTGTTGCAGCGCATTCGCCAAGACGCGCGCACGGCCCTGCTTCCGGTCGTGATCCTCACGTCTTCGAAGGAGCAAAAGGATATCATCACCGGCTACCGGCTCGGCTGCAACAGCTACGTCCGCAAGCCGGTCGATTTCGATGAATTCCTGGAAGCAGCGCGTCAGCTCGGCGTCTATTGGCTGTCGCTGAACGAGGCCGTGCCCGCATGAAAACGGAGCCGCTTGAGATGGAGCCGCGCGCGACCAAGCAACCCTCCGTCCTGATCGTAGAGGACTACGACGACGACATGCAGCTGCTCGTTCGCGAATTGCGGCGCGGCGGCTTCGAGCCGACGTTTCGTCGCGTCGAAACGACCGTCGGCGTGAAGGAAGCGCTGCAGGAACGCGCGTGGGACATCGTGATCTCCGACTACAATCTCCCGCAGCAGAATTTCTCCGAGATCATTCAGGCGGTCAGAACGGTCGACGCGGACGTGCCGGTTATCGTCGTGTCCGGTTCGATCGGCGAGGAGAACGCCGTGGCGCTCATGCGTGAGGGCGTGGCGGACTTCATCTTCAAGGGCAACCTGTCGCGGCTCGTGCCGGCGATCGAGCGCGAGCTTGCCGCCGCCGCCGCGCGGGCCGCGCGGCACGACAGCGACCAGCGTTTCCGCGACATCGTCGAAGTCTCCGGCGACTGGATCTGGGAGACCGACGAAGCGCACCGCTACACGTTCTTCTCCAACCGCTACGGCGAGGCAGAATGGGCGGACCCGACGACGAGCCTCGGCAGGACGCCGTGGGAGCTCGCCGGCGCCGACATGGAGAAGGACGAGCACTGGCTGGCGCATTTTTCCGACCGCGAGGCGCGGCAGGCGTTTCGCAATTTCCTCTTCTCGTTCACCTCGGCTTCCGGTTCGCGGCATCACGTGTCGATGAGCGGCGTACCGGTCTTCCACCGCAATGGCGAGTTCCGCGGCTATCGCGGGACGGCGACCGATCAGACGCCCGTTGTGGAGGCCTTCTGGCGCGCCGAGGAGGCCGAGGCTCTTTTGAGGGACGCCGTCGACAGCATCTCCGAAGGCTTCGTGATTTTCGATCCGGAAGACCGGATCGTCATGGCCAACGAATCGTTCCGCAAGCTCTACGCCGAAGCGGCCGACTTTGTGCGGCCGGGCGTTTCCTATGAGGACTTTGTGCGTGCGGCCGTGGAATTCGGCATCTTCCCGGACGCCAAGGGCAAAGAGTCGGAGTGGATAAGCTCGCGGCTTGAGAACCACCGCGAGCTCGCCGGCAGCAGCGTTCAGAGGCTCGCCGACGGCCGCTGGGTGCTCATAAGCGAGCGGCGGATGAGCAACGGCGGCAGCGCCGGCCTCAGGATGGATATCTCGGCATTGAAGAAAGCCGAGGCGCAGCGCGACCACCTCGCCGATCACGATGCAACGACCGGGCTTCCGAATCTCTCGCTGTTCACCGAGCGTCTCCACCAGGCGATCGGCCAGGCAGAGCGCTCCCGGGAAACCATCGCCGTCGTCTGCGTGGAGATCACCGCGCTCCAAGGTATTCGCGACACGCTCGGGCTTGAGGCCGGCGACACCGCGATCCGCGAAGCCGCACGCCGGCTGTCCGACGCGATCACCGCGGGAGAGACGATCGCGCATATCGGCGGCGGCCAGTTCCTGGTGCTGCGCGCCGGAATCGCCAACGAGCCGGCTGCGATCCATTCGGTCGAGCAGCTTCTTGCAACGTTTGCCACCGACTTGCGCGTCGACGAGACAGATGTGCCCTTCAAAGTCGCGGCCGGTGTGAGCATGGCCCCAGGCGACACTCGCGATACCGACGCCGTCATCCGCTACGCGACGACCGCCATGCATCGGGCGAAGCACGCACCCGGCGGTGGCTACCAGTTCTACAATGCCGAAATGACGGATGCGGCCGTATCGCGCTCGAGCTTGGAGAGCGACCTCCGCCACGCGATCGACAGGGACGAGCTCTTCCTCGTCTACCAGCCGCAGGTCGGCGCGCACGGCTACAAGCTGGTCGGAGCCGAGGCGCTGGTCCGCTGGCAGCATCCGACGCGCGGGCTGATCAGCCCCGGCGACTTCATCTCGATCGCCGAAGAGAGCGGGCAGATCGGCGCGATCGGCGAACACGTGCTCAAGATGGCGTGCCGACAGGCGCGCGCCTGGCGCGACCGTGGCGTCAAGATTCCGGTGTCGGTCAACCTTTCCGCGGTGCAGCTCGCCGAGGATGATCTCGACAAGAAGATCGCCGCGATCGTCGCGGACGCAGGACTTACGCCAGATGCGATCACGCTGGAGCTCACCGAAAGCGCCATCCTGCACGACGCTTCCGCAGCCGCGCGCACGATGCAGCGGCTGGCCGACAGCGGCATGCGTTTCGCGCTCGACGATTTCGGCATGCAGCATTCCGCCCTGAGCTATCTCTCCGACCTGCCGTTCGACACATTGAAAATCGATCGCGCCTTCGTATCGCGCATGACCGAGAGCCGCGGACACGCGGCGCTCTTCCAGGCGATCGTCACGATGATCCACTCGCTCGGCATGACGGCGGTCGCCGAGGGGGTCGAGCAGCCGAGCCAGCTGATTTATCTGCAGGCCTATGGTTGCGACACGTTGCAGGGCTACCTGTTCAGCCGTCCCGTGCCGGCGGATGAGTTCGAGCCGCTGCTTTTCTCCGGGGTCATCCTGCCGTCGGTCGGCGACGGCGAGATGCCTGCGGCCGAGGAGCTGCCGCTCCCGCAATCCGACGCAGCCTGAACAACAATCGGCGGCCGCCGGGCGCGCCGCCGCGCAGGTCACGTGCCGCTTCGAACGCCGTGCGCCGCGAAATTCTCGGCGCCATCGCCGCGCCAAGACACGCCAAGATAAGCGTCCGCGGCGTTTGAGGCTCTTGTCCTCGCCGCTCACGGCGGGCGAGAATGCCCCGCCCTTCATTCAAGAAAGACACACCTATGCGGCGGTCCTCCCTCGTCTCGCTCGCCATCGCGATCATGCTCGCGCTCGCGGCTTCCGCTCCTTTCGCGCGCGCCGCAGACGGCGACGTGGAGGGCTCGCACGACTATCCCGGCATCGGCCGCTTCGCCGGCAGCGTGATCACCGGCTACGACGCGAAGGATTTCGACGCGACGCGGCTGCAGACCGCGCCCTTCAAGGACGGCCAGCCGACAGGCGAGAAGCGGCCGGAGGGCAAGGTCACCCGCATCGCCTACCGCACCGGCGCGGGCCCCTCGATCCTCGAAGTCTCACGCAATTTCGAGACGCAGCTCGCGAAGGCCGGCTTTGAGACGCTTCTCGCCTGCAACGTCGACGATTGCGGCGGCATCCCCTTCAGCGAGGCGCTCGACGTCCTGCCGGTGCCGCAGATGTGGGTCGACGGCTTCAACTACCGCTACTTTGCGGGCCACAAGGCCGGAGAGAACGGCGCGGAGACCTACGCCACGGTGCTGGTCAGCCAGAACAACGACGAGATCACGGCCGAGCTTGTCGTCACCGAGGTCGGCGCGATCGCGAACAAGATGGTCGACGCCGCCGCGATGGCGAAGGGGCTCGGCGAGAGCGGGCACATCGCGCTCTACGGCATCTATTTCGACACCGACAAGGCGGTCTTGAAGCCGGAGAGCCGGCCGACGCTCGACGAGATCGCCAAGCTCCTGAAGGACCAGCCCGACCTCAAGGTGATCATCGTCGGCCACACCGACAGCCAGGGCGGCTTCGACTACAACATGGACCTGTCGAAGCGCCGCGCAGCCGCGGTCGCGGCCGATCTTGCGAAGACCTACAAGATCGCCGCCGCGCGGCTGCAGACCGCCGGCGTCGGCTACCTCGCGCCGGTCGGCTCCAACGCCACCGACGACGGCCGCGCGAAGAACCGGCGGGTGGAGCTGGTGGAGCCGTAGCGGCGCTTACAAGAACGAACGGCCGCCCAGGGCGGCCGCTTTGTCTTCGCTCGCGCTCTCGCGCTGAGCCTCAGCTATCCAAGAAGCTCCGGAGCTTCCTGCTCCGGCTCGGGTGCTTCAGCTTCCTGAGCGCCTTCGCCTCGATCTGGCGGATGCGCTCGCGCGTCACCGAGAACTGCTGGCCGACCTCTTCCAGCGTGTGGTCGGTGTTCATGCCGATGCCGAAGCGCATGCGGAGCACGCGCTCTTCGCGCGGCGTCAGCGAGGCGAGCACGCGCGTCGTCGTCTCGCGGAGGTTCGACTGGATCGCCGCGTCGATCGGCAGGATGGCGTTCTTGTCCTCGATGAAGTCGCCGAGATGCGAATCCTCCTCGTCGCCGATCGGCGTCTCGAGGCTGATCGGCTCCTTGGCGATCTTCAGGACCTTCCGCACCTTCTCGAGCGGCATCTGCAGCTTTTCGGCGAGCTCCTCCGGCGTCGGCTCGCGGCCGATCTCGTGCAGCATCTGGCGGCTCGTCCGCACGATCTTGTTGATCGTCTCGATCATGTGGACCGGGATGCGGATGGTGCGCGCCTGGTCGGCGATCGAGCGGGTGATCGCCTGCCTGATCCACCACGTCGCGTAGGTCGAGAATTTATAGCCGCGGCGGTACTCGAACTTGTCGACCGCCTTCATCAGCCCGATGTTGCCTTCCTGAATCAGATCAAGGAACTGCAGGCCGCGGTTCGTGTATTTCTTGGCGATCGAGATGACGAGACGGAGGTTCGCCTCCACCATCTCCTTCTTCGCCTGGCGCGCCTCGCGCTCGCCCTTCTGCACCTTGTGGACGATGCCGCGGAACTCGACGATCTGCAGCCCGGTCTCCGCCGCGAGCTGGCGGATGTCGGTGCGGATCTTGCCGATCGTCTCCTTTTCCTTCTGGCAGAAGGACTTCCAGCCCTTGGCCGAGAAGCGCGCGATGCGGCGCGTCCAATGCGGGTCGAGCTCGTGGCCGCGATAGTGGGTGAGGAAATCGGAGCGGTCGACGCCGTGGCTCTCGCCGAGCCTCAAGAGCTTGGAGTCGAACGAGATCAGCCGCTTGTTGATGTCGTAAAGCTGCTCGACGAGGGAATCGATGCGCGCCTGGTTCAAGGACAGCGACTTCACGTCGGTGACGATCTCGTCGGTCAGCTTCTTGGCGCGGCGCTCCTGCGCCGGCGTCAGCGCGCGCGTCTTCGAGCCGCCGCCGACGAGCGCGTCCTGCAGGCGGCGGAGCTTCTTGTAGTTCGATGCGATGCGGTCGAAGGTCGCGAGAACCGCCGGCTTGATCTCCGCCTCCATGGCGGCAAGCGAAAGGTTGTTCTCGTAGTCGTCGTCGTCGTCGGCATCCATGTCGTTCGGAAGCGGCTCTTCCGCTCCGTCTTCGCCTTCGGCTCTTGCGGGGGCCGGCGCCTTGGCGGGAGCGGCGGCCGCCTTCGTCGCGTCGCCATTTTCGACCGGCGCACCGGGCGGGGGCGCAACGGCAGCCGGCGCCTTCGCGTCGGGGCCGGCATAGGTCGCCTCGAGATCGATGATGTCGCGCAGGAGCACGTTGCCGGCGTTCAGCTCGTCGCGCCAGATGATGATCGCCTGGAAGGTGAGCGGATTCTCGCAGAGCCCCGCGATCATTGCCTCGCGGCCGGCCTCGATGCGCTTGGCGATGGCGATCTCGCCCTCGCGCGACAGGAGCTCGACGGAGCCCATCTCGCGCAGATACATCCTGACCGGGTCGTCGGTGCGGTCCGAGGGCTCGCGCCCCTTGCCCTTCTTGGCGACGGCAGTGCTTGCCGCCGGCATCAGCTCGCGGCCTTCCGATTCCTCCTCGGCCTCCTCGTCGGCGGCCTCCGGCTCGCCCTCGTCGGGCTCGTCGGATTCGACGACGTTGATCCCCATGTCGGAGAGCATCGCCATCGTGTCTTCGATCTGCTCGGAGGTGACCTCTTCGGAGGGGAGCACGGAATTCAGCTCGTCGACGGTGACGTAGCCGCGCTTCTTCGCCTCCTTGATCATCTTCTTGACGGCGGCATCGGAGAGATCGAGCAGCGGCCCGTCGTGGGTTTGCGCCTCCGGCGCCTCTTCCTTGGTCTCGACTGCGGTCTGAGTGGTTGTCGCCATCGTCTCTCGCGTATCGGTCGGCCTGCGCGCGCCAGCCGATTTATGGGAATGCCGCGGTCGTAGGGCGGTTCCTGTAAAGGCCGCCTTAACCACGCCGCCTCCGCTGCCTCGCTTCACGCCCACGGCGTCCGGCGGCGACCCCGAAACCGGGCTTCTTGCCGTCAGCGCCGCTTGAACGGGTGCACGATCACCGCCCCTTCCGTCTCGTCATGCCGATCGGGACGAAGGCTGCGTTGGTCCTGCTCCTGGATATCCCGCAGACGGCCCAAATGCACGTCGCTCGCCTCGCGGCCGAGCGCCGTCGCTGCCGCCTGACGCTCGATAGATAACGCGCCCGCGCGAAGACGCAAGTGGGCAGCATCGTCGAAGACGGCCGCGGCGTGCTCGGCCCCGGCGCTTGCGAGCGAGCCCAGTCCCCGCGCCACGCAGCTTCTCAAAAACCACAGCGATTTCAGTGGTATGGCCGGAGCGCTCAAGAGCGCTTCTCAACTCGGCAGCTGAAATTCCCGGCCTTTCCGCAAGCTCGGCGGCAAGGGCGGCGGCGAGCGCCGTCAGCTCTTTGCCGGCAAATTGGGCGGCTGCCAGCGTTTCCAGCCGCTCCGCCGCGATCTCGGGGTAGAGAATCGGGACGGCGACGAGGATCGCGTCGCCGAGGCTTGGGCCGGCGCTGCGCCCGCCGCGAACGAGCGGATTGGCGAGCAGGCTTGCCGATGGGCCGGCGGGCGCGGGCTGGAACCGCCTCTCCCCCGGGCGGCGTCGGTCGTTGCGATACTGATTCGCGATACTGATTCTGGGGCCGCCGCGCGGCGCCGAAGTGTAGCGCCAACCGCTCCTTGACGGCGGTCTCGTAGTGCCGCCTGACATCCATGTCGGCGATCGTTGCGACCGCCGCGCGGAGCTCCTTCTCCACGCCCGCGCGCCGTTCAGGCGTCGCGAGGTCGAGCCCGTAGGTGGCGCTCAGCCACAGCATGTCGACCAGCGGCTTCGCGGCCTCGAGGATCTTTCTGAACGCCTCAGGCCCTTCGGCACGGATGAGATCGTCGGGATCCTGCCCTCCGGGAAGGAGTGCGAAGCGCACGCTCTTTCCGGGCTTCAGCTCGGCGAGCGCAAGGTGCACGGCACGAAACGCCGCCTTCAGCCCCGCTTCGTCGCCGTCGAAGCACAACGCCGGCTCGTCCGCCATCTGCCAGAGCATTCTCAGCTGATCTTCGGTGAGCGCCGTGCCGAGCGGGGCGACCGTCGCCTCGAAGCCGGCGGCGACGCAGGCGATCACGTCGATATAGCCTTCGACGGCGACGACGTGCCCACCCTTGCGCGAAGCGGCGCGCGCGGGCTGGCCGTTATAGAGCACGTGGCTCTTGTGAAAGAGCGGCGTCTCCGGCGAGTTCAGATATTTCGCCTGCGCGTCGGGCGAAAGCGCCCGTCCGCCGAAGGCGATGACGCGGCCGCGGAAATCGGTGATCGGAAAGATGATGCGGTCGCGGAAGCGGTCGAAGGAGACCGGGATGTCTGCGCCGGCGATCAGGAGCCCCGCCTCGACCATCTGCTCC
>CAVRGJ010000012.1:0-6944 GCA_963720705.1 uncultured Alphaproteobacteria bacterium | reverse complement strand
CCGGTTGGCAGAGCGGCTACCGCCCCGGCCGGCCGCTCTTCTTCGAGCGGCCTTTGCGGCGGCGCTCTTCGGTCGCGTCTTCGTAGGAGCCGGTGCCAATTCTTTCGCGCGAGGTAACGCCGGGCGGCTCTTCCGGCTTGATCGGGCGCTGGCCGCCCAGCGGAATTTCCGTCCGGCCGACCGTCATCTCGTCGAGCGTGTTTCTGCGCGCCAGGGAGCGCGGGGATAAGCCGGCGGGGCCGGAAATGCGGCCGGGCGCGGCGGTAGCGTCCTTCCCCCCTCCCCGGCCCTCCCCCGCGAGGGGGGAGTGAGAGCCTCCACGCCGGCCGGTCGGTGCGCCGGGCTTGCCGCCGCGTGAGAACGCGCCGGCCCTCCCCTCGACCTCGCTTTGCCGTGCGAGCGGATCGTCGGCGATGGCAAGCTCGGTCTCGCGCAGGCGCTTGATCTCGTCGCGGAGGCGCGCCGCCTCCTCGAATTCGAGATTGCCCGCAGCTTCCAGCATGCGCTTCTGCAGGTCGGCCATGTGCGCTTCGAAATTGTGGCCGATCATGCCTTCGTCGGCGAGGCCGGTGTCGACGCGCACGTGGTCGCGCTCGTAGACGCTGTCGAGAATGTCGTGGATCGAGCGCTTGATCGACTCGGGCGTGATGCCGTTCGCGACGTTGTACTCGACCTGTTTCTCGCGCCGGCGGTTCGTCTCCGCCATCGCCCGCTCCATCGAGCCGGTGATGCTATCGGCGTAGAGGATCACCTTGCCGTCGACGTTCCGCGCCGCGCGGCCGATCGTCTGGACCAGCGACGTCTCGGAGCGCAGGAAGCCTTCCTTGTCGGCGTCGAGGATCGCGACCAGCGCGCATTCCGGGATGTCGAGGCCTTCGCGGAGAAGGTTGATGCCGACCAGCACGTCGAACGCGCCGAGGCGGAGGTCGCGGATGATCTCGATCCGCTCCAGAGTCTCCACGTCGGAATGCATGTAGCGCACGCGCACGCCCTGCTCGTGCAGATATTCGGTCAGGTCCTCCGCCATGCGCTTGGTCAGCGTGGTGACCAGCGAGCGATAGCCCTTCGCCGCGACCTCGCGCACCTCGCCCAAGAGATCGTCGACCTGGCTCTTCGCCGGACGCACCTCGACCGGTGGGTCGATCAGCCCGGTCGGGCGGATCACCTGCTCGGCGAAGATTCCGCCGGTCTGGTTCAACTCCCAGCCGCCGGGCGTCGCCGAGACGCAGACGGTCTGCGGGCGCATCAGGTTCCATTCCTCGAAGCGGAGCGGCCGATTGTCCATGCAGGACGGCAGGCGGAAGCCATACTCCGCCAGCGTCGCCTTGCGGCGGAAGTCGCCGCGATACATGCCGCCGATCTGCGGGATGGTGACGTGGCTCTCGTCGACGAAGACGAGCGCGTTGTCGGGCAGATATTCGAAGAGCGTCGGCGGCGGCTCGCCCGGCTTGCGGCCGGTCAGATAGCGCGAATAGTTCTCGATTCCCGCGCACGAGCCCGTCGCTTCGATCATCTCCAGATCGAACTGGCAGCGCTGCGCAAGCCGCTGCGCCTCCAGCAGCCGCCCGGCCTTCTCCAACTCCGCGAGCCGCCAGGTCAGCTCTTCGCGGATGCTTTTTACGGCCTGCGCGAGCGTCGGCTTCGGCGTGACGTAATGCGAGTTGGCGTAGATCTTCACGCTCTTCAGGTCGCCGGTCTTCTGCCCGGTCAGCGGATCGAACTCCTGGATCGATTCGATCTCGTCGCCGAAGAACGAGATTCTCCAGGCGCGATCTTCCAAGTGCGCGGGGAAAAGCTCCAGCGTATCGCCGCGCAGGCGGAACGAGCCGCGGATGAAGTTCATGTCGGTGCGCTTGTATTGCAGCGCCACCAGGTCGGCGACGACCTGGCGCAGGTCGATGGCAAGTCCGACCTCCAGGCCGAACGTCATCGCTGTATAGGTCTCGACGGAGCCGATGCCGTAAATGCATGAAACTGAAGCAACAATTACCGCGTCGTCGCGTTCGAGCAACGTGCGCGTCGCGGAGTGGCGCATGCGGTCGATCTGCTCGTTGATCGACAATTCCTTCTCGATATAGGTGTCGGTGCGCGGGACGTAAGCCTCGGGCTGATAGTAATCGTAGTAGGAGACGAAATACTCGACCGCGTTCTCCGGGAAGAAGCTCTTGAACTCCCCGTAGAGCTGCGCGGCGAGCGTCTTGTTCGGCGCGAGCACCAGAGCCGGGCGCTGCGTCGCCTCGATCACCTTTGCCATCGTGAACGTCTTGCCGGAGCCGGTGACGCCGAGCAGCACCTGCATGTTCTCGCCGGCTTCCGATATGCCTTGCACCAGTTCGGCGATGGCGGCGGGCTGGTCGCCCTTCGGCTCGAACTCGGAGACGATTCTGAGTGCAACGCCGCCCTCGCTCTTCTCCGGCCGGGGCGGGCGATGCGGCACCCAGGTGTGGTCGCGGAATTCCGGCCGGCCCTTTTCGATAAGGTCGGAAAGCGCCTGCACCGTCGCCGTCACCGCGCCCTGCGGCGTGGCTTCCGCTTCCTCCAGCGTCACGTCGAGGCCGGGTACCGGCATCAGCCCGGCGCCGGCGCGCTCGCGGGCGGTGGCACGCCCGCCCATCGAGGTGCCGCGCGCAGTTGTCAGCGGCTTCTCGCCGCGGTCTTTCGCCGGTGTGCGATGCTTTGCGGGCTCCAGCGGAATCGAGCGGTCGGACAGCGTCGGATCGCCGCGCCCCTTCACTTGCCGCTTCGGCTTTTCCTCCGCGCTCCTGGAAATCGCGTCGGCCCACGCCGACACCGGCCCGGGCGGCATCGGTTGACCGTCCAGACGCGCCTGCGGAGCTTCGGAAAAGCCTTCGGCGCGGCGGTCGCTTGGGCTCTTCGACCGCGCGGAATCGGTGCGTTTCTGCCGCATCGGCGCAATATGGTACGCGCCGCGGCAAATGGCGAGAACCTACGGCCGCGCGCGCCGCAGCCTCCTGACAAGCCCGGCTTGCCACCTAGCGGTTGTATCTTACGTCCTCTGACAAACTCAACCACGTGTGGCGCTCTGCGCTCATCTGCATGCTAAACGTGCGTAACAAAAGCGCAATCATGCCAGCGAATTAAGTGTCTCTTTTCGATTTCCTGCAACCGTAGCCAGCGAAGGCAATGAGAATACCGTGAGCATCCAGCAGGCGACCGCAACCACCAAGCGAGAAGCGAGAACGCGAATGCGCCTTGGCACGACCGACGGTTCGCCGGCCGGAAGATCGGACGCCCGGTCCGAGGACGCAAGCGCGTCCGCGTTCCCGTTGGTAGTATCCGGCGCGGTTTGCGGCGGGCTGCTGCTTGCGCTCGCATTGCTGCAAGGCGCTGCACTCACCAGCGCGCCGGCGCAAAGCGCGCCGGGCAGTGCGTGGCTGCACGAATGGCTGCTTGTCGGATGCGCGCTCACCGCGATCGGCTGCGCGCTGCTTGCCTACGACCGCCAACGCGCCCTCGTCGCGGCGCGCCATTCGGCGCAGGGCTTTCGCGCTCTCTACGAAGGCATCAGCGAGGGCGTGTTCCGCTCCACGCTCGACGGCAGAATGATCAGCGCCAATCCGGCGCTCGTGCGGCTGAACGGCTACGAAACGGAAGAGGAGCTCATTCACAACTGCGGCGATATCGCAACCGAGTGGTACGTCGAACCGAACCGCCGCGCCGACATCAACGCGGAGCTCCTGCGGAAGGGCCGCGTGACCAGCGCAGTCTCCGAAGTCTACCGGCACAAGTCTCGCGAACGGATATGGATCGAGGAGAGCGTGCGCCTCGTGCGCGACCGAAAGTCCGGCAAGCCGCTTTACTACGAGGGAAACGTCCGCGAAGTCACCGAGACGATGCGCCGTCTGCAGCTGCAGGACCGCTACGACAAGATCGCGTCGATCGTGTCGGGCTGTCTCTACCAGAATCGCATGACGGCGGACGGCAAGACCTCGATGCCCTATGCGAGCATCGGGCTCTATCACATGCTCGGAGTCCGCCCAGAGGATGTCTCTGAGGATTCCACCGCCTACCGCAACCTCATCCACCCCGACGACTTCGATCGCGTCACGCGCACGGTCCTACACTCTCGCGACACCCTGACGCCGCTACAGTGCGAATATCGCATGCGCCTCCCGGACGGCACCGAGAAATGGGTGCTCGCCCACTCGGCGCCGGAGCGCGAACCTGACGGCTCGACGCTGTGGCACGGCTATCTCGTCGACATCTCGGAGAAGAAGCGATCGGAGGCGAAGATCTACGAGCTCGCCTATTTCGACACGCTGACGCATCTGCCGAACCGCGTGTTCCTGAGCAACCGCCTGCATCGTATTCTTTCGTTCAACGCCGACCGGCACCGCCCGCGGGCGCTCCTGTTCGTGGATCTCGACCACTTCAAGGTGCTGAACGACACCAAGGGACATCACGTCGGCGACCTCCTCTTGTGCGAGATTGCCAAGCGGATCGGCGAATGCATCGATCCGCATGCGCTGGTGGCGAGGCTCGGCGGCGACGAGTTCGTGGTTCTCCTGGATCAAACCGGGGACACGACGAGCGACACGAGGGCGCACGCGAACCAGGTGGGCGAGTCCATTCTCGCGGCGATCGACCAGCCGTTCCACAACATCGACGACACGTTCCAGACGACCGCGAGCATCGGCGCGGTCGTGTTCTCCGCAGCCGATCACGATGCCGACGCGGTTCTAAAGCACGCCGACCTTGCGATGTACGAGGCGAAGGCGGCAGGCCGGGGCACCTTGCGATTCTTCGAGGAGACAATGCAGGTCGCCGCCGCCGACCGACTTGCACTGACGTCCGAGCTGCGGCGCGCGCCGGCGGAGGGCAGCCTGCTTCTCCACTACCAGCCCCTGGTCAACGGGCGCGGCGAGTGCTTCGGTGCCGAGGCTTTGCTCAGGTGGAATCATCCCACGCGCGGTTTGATCTCCGCCGGCGAATTCATCGCGCTCGCCGAGCGGAGCGCGTTCATGGGGTCGATCGACCACTGGGTCCTGGAAGCGGCGTGCGCGACGCTTAAGGCGTGGGAGAGCGATCCCCAGACGCGTGATCTGACGCTTGCCGTCAACGTCAGCGCGCGCGAAGTGAGCCGCATGGAGTTCGCCGATATCGTGGAGCGCACTCTGACGCGATCCGGCGTCAGGCCCGATCATCTCACGCTGGAGATTACCGAGCACGTGATGCTCGACGATTTTGAGGCGGTCAACGCTGTGATGCAAAGGCTGCAGACCTGCGGCCTTCATTTCGCGCTCGACGATTTCGGCACCGGATATTCGTCGCTCTCCTACCTGAAACGACTCCCGATCGACGCGTTAAAGATCGATCGCTCGTTCGTGCGCGACATCGAACACGATTTGAGCGATCGTGAAATCGTGCAGACGATCATGAACATCGCGCGGAGCCTCAAGATTTCGGTGATCGCGGAAGGCGTCGAGACCGAGCTGCAGGCCATGCTGCTCAGGCAGCTCGGTTGCCAGGCATTTCAGGGCTATCTCTTCGGCAGGCCCATGCCGGAGGACGCGTTCAGGGCCTATCTGGAAGCCGCGGGCGACGACTTGCAGCAGCGAAGCCGCGCAAGCGCCTAAGGGCCGCCGGCGCGCTGCCAGAGCGGCCGATCTCAGGGAATCCCGAAGCGCCGGCTCAATGAAGCATCGTCGCGGCGCATTCGTTCTCCAGAACGCCGCGCTCGTGTTTGTCGAAAGCCGTGAAGAACTCCCAGCCGGTCAACTGCTCGATCGTGGCCAGGGTGACGCGGTATTTCTCCAGATATTGAACGTCACTGCTGCGGCTCTGCAGGCCGCGATGATCGACATTCGGTAACAAATAAGCGTTCAGCCGGCCGAGCGTCGGATCGAATGCAATCTTGTAGAGCGCGGCGGGAACCGCGACCTCACTCGCACCGATCACCTTGGGCTCCAGCGGCTTCAGGGAAAAGTCGGCACCGCAGGCATCTTCGCCAGGGTCGATCTTGATCGCCTTCTTCTCCTGATAGATCGGCCCAGTGATCACGTAGAGCTCGCCGCGATTGATGGCGACGTCGCGGACCAGCGCCTCAAGCTTGCGCCAGATTCCCTGGTTGAAGCCCCTGCCCACCTGCGGAACCACATTTGAGAGGACGAATGTTTCGGCCATCAGATCGGCAGAGCTTTTGAAGTCTGCGGAGGGCGCCTGGTGGCCGCGGTCGAAGCCGCTTCCCTTGTAGTCGTCATCGACGGCATGCGGCGTTGCGTCTGGAAGGAGTGTCTCCGGCTGGAACGTCACGCCGGGCCGCGTCGCCGTCCCATCGGCAATCTCTCGCGTCACATGCTCGATCACCCAGTCCGGCGTCCTGGTGGCGGAATTGTGAGCGAGCACAAAGGCGGTGTGACAGACCGGCACCGTCACGTTGCCGGCATCGTCGTCAGGGATCGGAAGGCCGATCGCCTGCCAAAGGTCCGCACAGGAATTCGGATCGTTCGGGTCGGACTGCGCGTGTGCGCCCGGCGACGCGAAGAGGGCGGCAAGCAGCACCGCGGCTGCTGCGGAGCGCGCGGCGCTCCAGTTTCGCCGGGCGCGCACGTCAAGTGCCCTTCGCGGCCTGGGTCTTCGCAATTTCGGCTTGCGCTTCAGCCTGATCCTTTTTCTGAGACTGCTGTGAGCTCAGCGCTTTCGAGACGACGTAGCTTCCGCCGCTGATGCCGAGGAGCCCGAGCACAGTATCGGGAATCTCGACGAAGCCGCCCAATTCGATCGTGAGCATCAGGAAGAGGCCGGCGACGAGGAACGTGAAGATCAGGAACTGGAAGCGCGACAGGCTCGCCTTGTCGCCATCCATCTCTGTGATCAGGCCCTTGAGCGGGATCGTGCCGTTCAGGATCTTGATCAGTACGATCGCGGCGAAGCCGAGCAGAATGATGAGAAGGACGACGTAGCCGATCGTGGCAAGCGTTGAA
>CAVRGJ010000011.1:0-35012 GCA_963720705.1 uncultured Alphaproteobacteria bacterium | reverse complement strand
GTGCATAATTCTTGATTTTTGCACAGCTCTCTTGGTTGTTGACTGTCAATGGGTTACGCTGTGCGTAAATCGTGTGCGAAAGTAAGGCGCAATTTCATGACCACTTACGGCTACGCGTGTGTCTCGACCGACGGGCAAAGTGTCGAAGGCCAGGTCGCCGAGCTCAAGGCAGGCGACGCCAGCCGCATCTTCCGAGAAAAGGTCGGTGGAGCGGTTATGGATCGGGCGCAATTGCGACGGGCTCTCGGCGCCCTCCAGAAAGGCGACGTGCTGCTTGTCACACGTCTCGACCGACTTGCACGATCGACAAGGATCTGTTGAACACGCTTGCAGCGATAGCAGAGAGGGGCGCCGGCTTTCATCGCTTCGGAATTCTTGGGCAGACACCACAACTGCCCATGGTCGGCTGATGCTGACGGTGCTTGCTGGCTTAGCTGAGTTTGAGCGCGAGTTGATCCGAACGAGGACAGGCGAAGGACGCGAGCGCGCCAAGGCGCGCGGGGTTCGGATGGGCAGGAAGCCAAAGCTCACGCCCCATCAACGGAGAGAAGCGCTTGCGCGCCGCGAGGCAGGCGAGCCGCTGGCTGAGATCGGGCGCTCCTACGCGGTTTCGCATTCGACGATATCGCGACTGCGATAGAAATTGGACCAGGGCCATCCCCTATTGAGCCGGAGTCCGCTTTCTTATGATCTTCGGAAGTCGCTGAGGGCCGACAGCACTGCCGGAATGCGCCAAAAGGCGACATCAGCGTGTCCAAAGGTCGTCGGGATCGGCGCGTTGAGTTATCTCCAAGCGGAGCTCGTCGCGCGCGTTGAGTTAGACAGCAGCAAGCGTTCTCGCGACGACCACGCACACCGGGAGCTCGGGGAAGAGATCTGCGATATCGAGCACGCCCTCGCCAACCTCGACCGCGCGCCCATCAAAGAGACTTGTCCATCGCTTCTCGACGAGTGTCTCCGGTAACGCGATGGTTCCAGTGACGGTGTCGCCTCGTGTGGAGAAAAGGAGCGCAGCGACGATCATTTGCGCGCCCTCCGCCTCCCGCAAGAATGCGCAGACCCGGTCGGCGTCCGGACCAGCGACGTCAAGCGGCTCGTAGGAACCCGTATCGAACAGCGCCGGATACTTCCGGCGAAGCCGCAGGAGCTCCGTGACGAGGAAGAGCTTGATGCGACCGTCGTGCCAGTTCTTCAGCAATTTGGATATCTGGTGCGTCCGGGTTTTGATGTCCTCCAGAGCATCCCGGCGGCAGTCGAAGTCGATAGGTCGGCGGTTGTCCGGGTCGACGAGGCTCAAATCCCACAGCTCCGCCCCCTGATAGATGTTGGGCACGCCCGGGACAGTGAGCTTCAACACTGCTTGAACGAGGCTGTTTCGCACACCAAGCGGCGCGATGCGGGCAAGGAAGGCCTGAAAGCTTTCCAGGAACGGATTTGCCCGCGAGGTGTCGAGCGCACGGCGGACGAAATCGAGCGTTGCCTGTTCGTAAGCTTCGTCCGGCGCCGCCCAGCTCGTGCGCAACTTTGCTTCGCGCAACGCCTTCAGCATCGCGCCCTCAATCCTCAGCCGAAATGCTGCGACAGCGTCAGAAGTCGAGTACGCTCGAAAAGGCGCCGGAGGCCACGCCGCGAGAAGAAGTTGGTAGAATGCGTATTCGTCGCTGCGGTCTGGCGGCAACTCCTCTGTGATCGACGCCTGCGGCGCGCGGATCATGCGGCTCCACAGCGCTACCTGCGCCGCCCAATGCTGTGGCAACTCGGAAAGAACGGCAAGCCGAGCGCGCGCATCCTCGCCACGCTTGGTATCATGTGTGGAAGTGCTCAAAAGCGCATGCGGCGTTCGCCTCACGCGATCGCGGTTGGCACCGTGGAAAGTCGCGACGCTGACGCTGAAGCGCTCCGGGCTACCGCCCACCTCGTTCAGCGCGAGCAGCCGATTGTATCGGTAGAACGCCGTGTCCTCGAGGCCCTTGGCCATCACCGGCCCACTGTATTGCTGGACGCGCATTGCGGTGCTGATTACCGCGACGCGGCTGAAGCCCGAGCGTGGCTCCGCCACGAGGTCGGCGGTAAGGAGCTTGTGCAGGAAATCGAATACGCTTGGGTCGAGCGCCGCGTCGTAGCGCCGCGCCTTGGCGATTGCCCAGTCGATGTCGCGCCGGTCGGCATCCGATGCGCCGTCCTGGTCGACATAGGTCCGATAGACGGGGAAGCACGCGATGACCTGCTTCAGCGCCCTGTGCAGTACGTTGTTGGTGAAGTCGGCGGTTCGCGGGTGCGAGCGTGCCACACGTCCCGCCGCGCGGGCGAGCACGATCAGCTCGCTTGCCATCTCGTCGTCCATGATCCTGAGCTTGCAGTCGCGCACGATCTCGCTGAAGTCGCCGCCGGGGCCAGCAAACGCGGTGTAGCCTGCGCTCAGCCCTTCCTCGCCGGCGGGATCGACTAGCACGCCGGTCAGGAGATTGGCGAACTCGTAGCCGGTCGTGCCGTCGACGTCCCAGTCCTCGCGCAGGCTCTCATGCGGGGCGAGGATCTTCTCCACGACGAGGTAAAACGGCCGGGGAGCCTTTTCGCGCAGCCGCACGCAATAGGCCTTCGGGTCGAGCAGCCCGTCGATGTGGTCGAGACGGATACCTTCGAGTGCGCCCTGATCGAGGAGGCGGAAGATCAGCCGATGGGCGCGCTCGAAGACCTCGGGCACCTCCATGCGGATTCCAGCGAGGTCGTTGATGTTGAAGAAGCGGCGATAGTTGACGTCGTCGGCGGCGACGCGAAAATACGCCGGCCGCCAGGTCCTGCGCTTGGATCAGCGCGTCGAGGCGGCCGAAGCTGTCGAGGTCGCCGGCGACGCCGTTGAACGTTTGCGCGGCGCTCGCGATCGCGGCCGCCGCGTCGGCATCCGACCGGGCGAGCGCGCTAAGCTCCGCCTTAAGCTCGCCGGCGCGCCTGCCGACATGGACACGGGAGGTCGGAAGGTGGGCGAAGGCGTCGCCGAGCTGATCAAGCGCCGGATGCGCGTCGCCGAGGATGCCAGCGTAGTGGAGCGGGCAGACGGGCAGCTTGTGCGTATCGTAGGCCCATACCGCGAAGCTCCCCTCTTCCGCGTCGAATTTCAGGACGAGATGCCCAGCTTCTAGCACCGCGCCGTACTGGTCGGCGAGAAACGGCACCAGCACCTTGTCCTGCAAATAACGACGCTCCGGGTCCCAATCGATGTCGAACCAGCCGGCGAAGGCAGAGTCCGGCCCCCATTCGAGCACGTCGAGCCAGAGCGGGTTGTCGGCGCCGCCGACACCCATGTGGTTCGGTACGAAATCAAGAATCTGCCCAAGGCCATGTTTTCGGAACGCAGCGGTCATCGCTGCGAAATCGGCTTCCGAACCGAGCTCCGGATTGAGCGCGTTGTGGTCGACGATGTCGTATCCGTGTGTGCTCCCGGGGCGCGCCTTAAGGTAGGGCGAGCAATAGACGTGACTGACGCCGAGTTCGGCGAGATAGGGTGCGAGCTGCGCCGCCTCGGCGAAGCCGAACGCCGTGTTGAACTGCAATCGGTACGTCGCGCGCGGGACCGTCCTGCCGTCGTCAGCCACGCTCGCCCCCGTCGCGGCTCGTGAACACCACTGTCCACGGCGCCAGCCCCTGCGGCGTCGTCTCCCCTTCCTGCCAGATTACTCGGCCCTCCGCGGCCTGAGCCGCGACCGACGCCACGCTGAGATTCGCCATCAGCGTCAGCGCCGATCCGTCTCCGAGCGTCCAGTCGACGCGCACCGCCTGCGGTCCGAGCACCGCGTATTGCCCGGCATGCCCGCCGATGCCGCGAAGCCGCGGCGCAATCTCCGCCCGGCGCACAGAAAGTACCCGCCGGTAGAAGTCGCGCCGCGCCGCAGGCACCTCCTCTTCCGCCGCCTCCCAGTCGAGCTTGGAGGCAAGGAACGTCGCTTCCGCAGTCGGGTCGGGAATTGTCTCCCGCGCCGCCGGGTCCCGAAATTCCGGAAAGCGCGCGAACTCCGCCCGCCGACCTTTCCTGACTGCGGCAGCGAGCTCCGGCCCGAAGTCGCAGAAGAAGAGGAACGGCCGCGCCGTCCGCCATTCCTCGCCCATGAAAAGCATCGGAATTTGCGGCGAAAGGAGACAGATTGCGGCGGCGGCGCGCATGGCCTCGCTTGGCGCGATCGCCGTCAGCCGCTCGCCGAAGGCGCGGTTTCCGACCTGGTCGTGATTCTGGATGAAGCCGACGAAGGCGGTCGGGGGCAGGCCCGCGCTTGGCTCGCCACGCGCCGTCCCACGATGCGGCAGCGTCTCGCCCTGATAGGCAAAGCCCTCGGCCAGCGAGCGGCCCAGCTTTTCCGTGTCGCCGTGATAGCTCTCGTAATAGGCGGCACTCTCACCGGTGACGGCCGTATGAAGCACGTGATGCAGGTCGTCGTTCCATTGCGCGGTGTATTCGCGCGGCGCGCCGTCCGGATCGCGGACGAGCCGCGATGCGCGGTTCTCCTCATTTTCGAGCATCAGGTGGATGCGGCGACCGCCAGGGGCGGCGCGCACCCGAAGCGCAATCTCGTCCAGAATGTGCGTCGGGCTCTCGTCGAGGATGGCGTGGACCGCGTCGAGCCGGAGCCCGTCCATGTGGTATTCGTCGATCCAGAAGAGCGCATTTGCTACAACGAGCTCGCGCACCACGGTCGAACCCTCCGCGTCAAAATTTACTGCCGCGCCCCATGGAGTATGATGGCGTTCGGTGAAGATAGGGGCACAGACCGGCCAGTAGTTCCCCTCCGGCCCGAAGTGGTTGTAGACCACGTCGAGGAAGACCATCAGGCCGCGGCAGTGGGCGGCGTCGATCATCGCCTTCAGGTCTTCCGGGCGGCCGTAGCTTGAATCCGGCGCGAAGAGCTGCACCCCATCGTAACCCCAATTGCGTTTGCCTGGGAAATCCGCGACCGGCATTAACTCGATCCCGGTGACGCCGAGTTCGACCAATGCGTCGAACTTTTCGATCGCTGAGCAGAACGTCCCTTCTCGCGTGAAAGCGCCGATGTGAAGCTCATAGAGCACGGCGTCTTCCCATTCACGTCCGCGCCAGTCCGCGTCGTGCCAATCATATGCGCTGGGATCGATCACCTCGCTCGGCCCGTGCACGTCGAGCGGCTGGAAGCGCGAGGCCGGGTCCGGGATCGTAGTTCCGTCGGGAAGCACGAAGCGGTAGCGCGAGCCGGCCTGCGCCGCGTCCGTCAAAAGGCTATGCCAGCCATACGCTTCCGCCCGCATCGGATGGGCTTTTTCGTCGCCGCCAATCTTCAGCTCAACGTGCGCGTGTTTCGGCGCCCAAAGGCGGAAGCGCACGCCGCAATCCTGTGCCTCGGCGCCGAATCGCATCCGATGGATTCTTCTGCGCCCATTCCGGACAGTCGGTGTCAGAACGATGGTGGGCTTCCAATTGTCATTAGTTTCCGGGGACAGAGCCCAATTAAGCAGATTTCGCCCGTCGCCTTCCACCCGAGATGAAATCTTCGACCTGCCCCGCCGCTGGCGATGGGTGCGCTCCTGCGCTTCCCAAATATCTTTTTGTCGCCCGACGGGAATGAATTCCGAAGATGTGACCACGCGGCATCGCGTCCATATAGCGCTGCGCGGCACCAGGACCCGGCAATCCAGTGACGCACTGCGCCGCAAGCCACGTCAAGCACCCGCATGCCGGGTTCAATACCGGCCATATCGAGCAGCATGTCCGTCGCGCCTGATAGGCCAGCCGAAAATTCGTGCTCCCACTTCGCCCACCCCGGTGCCGCCGACTCCCATGTCTTCCGGTTCTCCGACCGCGACCTGCCAGCAACCATAACAAGCCTCCCAGTAGGTGTTGTCATCTTCCGAAATTTGTCATGTTGGTTCTACGTCTGGCGGTAAGCCGTATATTTTTCCGTTGTGGCGCTCCGCCTGCTTTCTTTCAGCGCGAGGACTACGGCCGATCGAAGACAGGATGTTGACGCCGGAGGTAGGGACCGGCGGCTTCAGTGCGTGGGGGCTGGAACGAGCTGTGCACGTTCAACTGCGCCTCTTACCTCGGCAACCGAGTCATACCCCGGGCCCGCGAAGGGCAATGACCCCGACAGGATGGCAAGAAGCACGATCCACCAGACCGGCGCGAACAGTACGGTTCTTCTGCGCGTTCCCGCCGCCGTTGCCGAGCGAGGTTCGCCGCCAATTTTTCTGGGAATTATCCCCTTCAGACAGTTAGACCCTAGCGGTAGCGGGTGCCATTGACGCCGCTGTCGCTCTGGTTTCCTATCTTGTTTCCTTGAAGCGGGGCCGGATCATGCATGTCATTGGCCCGTGTTGCGCATTAGCCGTAATTGCGACTTCAACCCTCTTTGCCAGCGGCGGGCCGGCGGCAGCACAGGACGATCTCGTTGCCGTTGGCGAGAAGGTGTTCGTCAACTGCCAGAGATGTCACGCGATAGGCGCGCCGACGAAGTTCAAGAAGCCGGGTCCCCATCTGAACGACCTGTTCGGCAGAAAGCCTGGGAGCCTTCCGGACTACACGAGGTATTCCAAGCAGCTTGTCGCGTTCGGTCAGGACAAGGTGTGGGACGAGGCGACCCTAACGACCTTCCTCCACGACCCGCAGGGGGTAGTGGAGGGCACCAAGATGGCATTCTTCGGCCTCCAAAAGGACGAGGAGATCAAGGCTGTGCTCGCCTATTTGGCGACGTTCGATCCGGATGGGATGGCACCAAAATAAGGGCCACGGATCTCCAGGCGGAGGGGCGCGAGGCTTTAAGCAGGTAGCCGCTAAGGGTTGTGGTCGGTCTGGCGCATCCTGACGACGCTGGCGCCCCGGCCTCAAGCTCGGTCGTCGTACAAGCGCCACCGCCGGACCCTGGCGGATGACCGTGATTAGGCCGGGGGAAACGGGAGAACCCGTGGCGGACGACAAGCCGTAAGCTGACGTGCGTGATGCGCTCGGATGGAGAGGGATCAAGGGGCTAGCGCGTAGAGGAATATCCGTCATTAGACCGATGGCGGGTTTAGGCGCCCGATCGTCGGTCGTGTCTCCGTTCCACCCGCCGCTTCCGACGCGGTGTCGCCACCGGCCATTCGCTCCTATATGCTTCATTCCGCGGGGATCGACTGAAGCGAAGGTTCGCAATCGGCCAAATTCGTCGAGACGCAAGCCCGCGTAATTCTCACCGTAGTCTCGCGCGTTATGCGGTCGCGGTATTGCCCGATCTTGAACTTTACGTAGCCCCGAAGCGTGTCGTCATAGCCGAGGTAGCGTTTGACCCGAACGACAGAGCAGCCATTCGCGAAAACGTCGATCAGACCGTCCGCCCCTCCTTTGAAGAAGTAAGTCATGGTCACAAATTCGGACTTCGGATCCGGAAGCGCCGGCGAGGTTCGTGCTCGCCGCTCGTGTCAGCACGGTCAAATCCACGGGAATTCCGGATCGCATTTTTCTTCGTGTTTCGGCGTTGATTTTCCCGAATCGAGGCACCTGCTTTGATCGCTCCGCGGTTCTTGGGCAGACACGACAACGCCTCACGGGCGGCTGCTGCTGACGGTGCTTGCTGGCCGAGCCGAGTTTGAGCGAGAGCTGATCCGAACGAGGACAGGCGAAGGACGCGAGCGCGCCAAGGTGCGCGGGGTTCGGATGGGCAGGAACCCAAAGCTCACGCCCCATCAACGGAGAGAAGCGCTTGAGCGCTGCGAGGCAGGCGAGCCGCTGGCTGAGATCGGGCGCTCCTACGCGGTTTCGCATTCGACGATATCGCGACTGCAATAGAAGTTGGCCCAGGGCCATCCCCTATTGAGCACGCTGTTCATCGGCCGACCGGAGTCCGTTTTCTGATGATCTTCGGAAGTCGCCGAAGGCCGATAGCACTTCCGAAATGCGCCAAACTCGGACATAATTCCGGACGCGGCGACTTCTGATTAGCGCCCCGAGCAGACGGGCGCGATTGCCAGGGTCCCCGGTTCAGAGCAGTCCAGCCTTTGCAAGCCCTTCCCTGATCCGGTCAACATCCGCCTGGACCTTGAAAGGAAGCCGGCCGACATGCTCCTCGAACGAGTAGTTCGGATTGATTTCCTTGAGTTCTCTCCAGACCCGTCGGGCTTCGTCGGTTTCGCCCATTTGCCCCAGCGCCGCCGCGAGGTATGCACGTGAAAAGTCCGATTCCGGAACAAGAACAATGCGCTCCCTGAAATAGGCGGCGGCCGTCGCGTATTTTCCGGCGATCAGGTATGCCATTCCGAGGAAGTGGACGAGTTGAGGGCTGTAGGCCGGGTCGAGGCGCATGGCCCGCTCGAAATGCGGGATCGCTTCCAGCGGTTCCCCGGACAGCATGCTGACTACGCCCAGACTATCGTGGGCCAGGGCAAAGTTCGGACTAAGCGCCAGCGTGGCTTCCGCCTCGGTCCGGGCGCGCTCCAGGTCCTTGCCCATGACGGATGCGACAGCGGCGGCATAGTGAGCCATCGGCTCGTTCGCGTTCATGGCGATCGCCCGATCTGCAAAGTGCAGGGCTTCGATGGCCGAACGGTCGTGATGCTCACTCCAATGATTCTGGTAGTCGACGGAGTGCAGCACCGAAAGAACCGCGTAGGCCTCGGCATAGGTGGGATCGAGTTCAATGGCTTGCCGGAGCAGTGTGCTAGCCTGCTCGAGCATATCGCGATTCCGGATCGTCCCGTTCATGATTGCGCGGGCGCGCAGGAGGAGGTCGTGAGCGTCGATGCTCTTCGGCCCGCTGACCGCGAGCAGGTTCGTCTCGGTCGGGGTGAGCGTGACCCTGAGAGCGGCGACGATTTGGCTGGTCACCTCGTCCTGGACCACGAAAATATCCGTCAATTCGCGGTCGTAGCGTTCCGCCCACAAATGCCCACCGTTGGCGGCGTCAATGAGCTGAGCATTGATCCGCACACGCCCCGCGGCGCGACGGACGCTACCTTCCAGAACCGAACGAACGCCAAGCTCGCGTCCGACGTTGCGAATATCGACGCTCTTGCCTTTGTAGGCGAAGCTCGAGTTCCGCGCGATGACCAGAAGTCCAGGGACTTTCGACAGATCTGTGATGATGTCCTCGGTCATCCCGTTGGAGAAATAGTCCTGTTCGGGATCGCCGGACATGTTGTCGAACGGCAGCACGGCAATCGACGGCACTTCCTTCACAGGACCGGGCGGCGGTGATGCCGGATCGCCCTCTCCGGCTTCGTTACTGTCCCGATGCCACTTCCATACCCGGATCGGGCGATCGACATTCTTGACCTGGACCTCGCCGCTGTCGTTGAACGAGATGTTGAGCCGGTTTCCGACGCTCTCATTGACGATCGAGCTGACACAGATGCCGCCCAACTCCGCCAACGGCTCAAGCCGCGCGGCAATGTTGACGCCGTCGCCGTAGATATCGTCGCCTTCGACGATGACGTCGCCGAGATTGATCCCGATCCGCAGCTTGATGCATTCCCCGGCCGGTTGAGCAGCCGGCACGCCGGTCTGGATTGCCACGGCGCACTTGACCGCGTCGACCACGCTAGGGAACTCCACCAACGTCCCGTCGCCGATTAGCTTGAAGATGCGGCCCCCGTGTTCCGCGACAGCGGGATCGAAGATCGTTTCGCGGTAGCGCTTGAGGGCGGCCAGCGTCCCCGTCTCATCGCTGGCCATTAGGCGGGAGTATCCCACAACATCGGCTGCGAGGATTGCCGCGAGCCTGCGGTTGGTTCGAGCCTCGGTCATGCGCATCTGGTAGTTCGTTGCTACTGTTCGCGCCAGCCCGGATGAACCGGTAGCCTGCGTGCGCCAACGCGGTTGGGTGGCACAACACCGCCGGAATGAACTCACCCCGGCGACAATACTCGGGACTGGATGTCCGCCTTGGGTCAGATTCGGCCCCGAAGCACCGCGATCGCGATGTCCGCTTATCTCTCAAGAGCGGACATCCCGAGCGCTATTCCAGACTTCGGTTGAGCGCCACAAGCAGAAGTCATGGATCAAAGGCACGCGGACGTCCGCCTCAGCGCCCGCCCTTTCCGCTATCCGCGGCCGGTCCCGATGGCTCTCGCGACTGTTCTATGTTCATATTGTGCGAGGCTGAGGGGCTTAGCGCGGCGCAAGACTGCGTCAGCCGGGGAGGAGCAAATGGAAGCTGCGACGGAACTCTCCGAGACCATTACTGGCCAAATCCTCCAGCCTGGAGCACCTGGTTACGATGAGGCGCGGAAAATCCACAACGGGCTGATCGACAGGCGGCCGGCCGTGATCGCGCGCTGCCGGGGCATGGCCGATATCGCTGACGCGGTCGGCTTCGCCAACGCCAACGGGCTCGCGATTTCAGTGCGCGGTGGCGGCCACAACGTGGGCGGCCGTAGCGTCGTCGAAGGCGGCCTGATGATTGACCTCTCGCTGATGAAAGGCATCTACGTGAACGCCACGGCGGGGACGGCAGTCGTCGAAGGCGGCGCGCTTTGGAAGGACTTCAACCGCGAGGCCCAGCTACATGGCCTCGCCGTGACGGGCGGCGTGGTCGGCACGACAGGCGTCGCCGGGTTGACGCTCGGCGGCGGGCTCGGCTGGCTCATGGCAAAACACGGGATGGCGCTCGACAACCTCCTGGCGGTGAACCTCGTGCTTGCGGACGGAACTATCGTCCGCGCAAGCCCGGAGAACGAGCCAGATCTCTTCTGGGCGGTGCGCGGCGGCGGCGGCAATTTCGGCGTCGCGGCATCGTTCGAGTTCCGTCTTCATCCGGTCGGACCGATGGTGATCGGCGGGCTGGCGGCGTTCCCGTTTCCCGAAGCACGGCAGGTGCTGCGCGCCTGGCGCGACATGACAGCCCTCGCGCCAGACGAATTGATGCTGGTCGCGGCGCTCCTCACCGCGCCCGACGGCTCCGGCAACAAAATCGTCGCCGTCGCTGCCTGCCATTGCGGCGCCGAGGCGGAGGGCCAGGCCGCTACAGCCAAGATCAAGACCTTCGGCACGGTCGTGATGGATGCGATGGGGCCGATCCCCTACAACGCATTGAACGGGATGCTCGACGCCGGATATCCGGCGGGCGCGCTCTACTATTGGAAGTCGGCGTTCATTCCGACTCTCACAGACGCTGCCATCGATACGCTGATCTCGGCCTACGAGCGCTGCCCGGTGCCGAGCAGCCAGATCCTGGTAGAGAACTTTCACGGCGCCGCGTCGCGCGTGCCGGTCAACGCGACGGCCTACGCGCTCCGTGATTCCGGCTTCAACACGCTCGTGCTCGGGCAGTGGGCGGATCCCGCCGACGGCGACGCGACACGATCGTGGTGCCGCGAAACCTATGCCGCGATTCAGCCCTTCGTCGGCGAGCGGCGCTACATGAACTATCTCGACGCCGATGACGAGGCGGACCATGGAGCCGCTGCTGCCTATGGCCCGAATCTTGCGCGCCTGCGCCAGCTTAAGAAGAGATACGATCCGAAGAATGTATTCCATCAGAACCTGAACATCCTTCCGGCGTAGTCGCTAAGTCGTCCAGTCCCGGGCACGCGCACGTCGCGGCCTTTGGGCGTCGGGGAGTCCACTCAGGGTCAAAAAGCGAAGTCGACTGCCGTCACCACTGAGTCCGATAAGGGCCCTGAACCCGGACATGGTCGACGCTTAGGTCGACTTCTGAAATGCGCCAGGAACTGACCTTGTTGTTTTGCAAAGCTCTCGCGGACGAGTGGCGTCAGTTCAGCCGTTCGCCCCAAGTCCCTTCAAGCCAATACCGCATGCCAAGGTCCCGGTAGATCGCACGCGCGCGATCTTGGCTGGCTCGGGAGGCGGCACCGTCGCCTTTGGCCATCTCGATATCGCCGAGGACGCGGTGGGCGTGCCCCTCCTCCGGCCGCATGCGGAGCTCGCGGGCGAGCGCCAGGCCCTCCTGCGCCCGCGCGTCGGCTTCGGCCAAGTCCGTGCAGGCCAGAGCGGCGGCCTTGACGCGGAGCAACTCCGCCTCTTGCGCGCGGTAGGCAAACGTCCTCGCCCCGTTCAAGCCGGCCTCCGCCATCGCGAGTGCGCGTTGCGGGTCGATCTGCAACAACGTCTCGGCGAGAAATGCGCACGCCCGCACGTTCGCAGTAGGCTGGTGCTGGGCGTCGCTTCGTTGCAGCGCCGTCTCCAAGGTGGAAACCGCCTCCACGATCTCCCCTTGGAGCAGCAACGCATAGCCGAGAACGCCTTCGTGCCATGGGAGGATGAACTTCAGGCCGGCGGTGGTCGCGTACGCGACAGCCTCTCGTGCCAGCGGCAAGGCGGTCGCCGTGTCGCCGCGCTGCAAGTGAGCCCGATTGAGGTGGTATTGGACGACCGAGACATCAAACACGCCGTCGGTGACCAAAGCGACGGCTCGATCAAGAGCCGCAAACGCGCGATCGAAATCCCCGAGGTATGCGCAGCTCGCTCCAAGAAGCGCCATTGAGTCCGTCATCAGCGACCCTGCGGTGCCGAAGTCGCGGACTCGGTCGGGATCGCGAAGATTCTCCGGCAGATTCGCCGTCAAGAAACCGACGGCGGCCTCAAAGTCCCCGCCGAGCCAAGCTGCCTGGCCAAGGCTGAAGCGCGCGCCGTAGGCAAGCGAGTCATCGTTGAGCCGGGTTGCAATTCCCAAGGCGCGATCGCCAAATTTGAAGGCATCTGTGACGCTGCCGCCGTAGTGAATGAGGTCGTGGCTCTGCTGCATGGCGATCTCGGCCATCATCACCTGATCGCCGGCGACTTCCGCGTCGGCGGCTGCGTATTCCAGATGCTCACGCACCGACTTGTGGTCGCCGACGGCGAAGTACGCCGATGTGATCGCCCGATGGATGTCGGCGCGCACTTTCCCCGCGAGAAGCGGCAGCGCGTTCTTGAACGCGCCGATCGCCTCGCGGTAGGCAGAATTCCGTAGCGCTATGCGTCCCGCCTTCTGCCAGCATTCCGCCGCTCCAGCGGTGTCCCCGGCACCGGCGAGATGCGTCGCCAGAACCTCGGGTTCGGTCTCCGCCATTTCGGGACGATTCCGGCTGAGCACATCGGCGATGCGGGCGTGGACCTCGCGGCGCTTGCTCTTCAGCATGCTTTCGTAGGCAGCGTCCTGGAGCAGCGCGTGGCGAAACGTGTAGCGGCGGGTCGAACGCGAATTCTGGAATACCACATCGATCGCTACCAGTCGGTCGAGATCGGCTTGCAGGTCGTCCTCTCCGCGATCCAGCGTCGCGGCAAGGAGATCGACCGCAAACTCGCGGCCGTAGGCCGACGCGATCTGCGCAACTTCTTTGGCCGGACCCAGCCGGTCGAGCCGCTCAGACAGCGAGTCGCGCAGCGTAGCTGGGATTTGGATGCGCCGGTCATGGGTCGCCCGGGCAGCCTCGATGACCGAGTCGGTCAGCTCCTCGACGAAAAGCGGAATTCCGTCGCTCTTGGCGACGATGTCGTCGGCGATCTCGGGAGGGAGACTCAGTCCACGCGACAGGAGAGAATTGACGATCGCCCGTGCGTCGCGCCGCCCCAGCCGGCTTAACGACAGTAGTCCGACATTGGCGTGCTGGGCCCACGGCGGCACGAACTCAGGGCGGTAGGTAACCAGAACCATAGCAGGACAGCGCTGCAGGCGGTCGAGAAGCCGCTCAATGAACTCCTGCGTCGTCGCGTCGAGCCAGTGCGCATCCTCGACCGTGATCAGAAGCGGCGCGAGATCGGTCTCGGTCTTCGCGGAATCGGCTAGGACCTCGAAAGTCGCTTCCCGCTGCTCATCGACACTGGGCTTTGCCCCGGCGGCATCCTCCGCCGGAACCTCCAGCGACATCAGCTCTGCGAGAAATCGCAACGCCAGTGAACGCTGCGGCGCCCGGCCCGGGATGGCGGTGCCGAGCTTGCTCCACTTTTCCGCGGCCGTGTCGTCGGAGCCGAACCCCGCTCTCGATTGGAGATGCCGCAACACCGGGTAGAGGGCCGTGTTGGTGTGGAGCGGCGAGCCTTGATAGGCAATCCGCCGCGCCTTTCCCTCCAGCCGGCCAAGGCACTCCGAAACAAGTCGCGACTTGCCGATGCCCGCCTCGCCTGCGACCAGCACCAATTGGCATTCGCCTTCCGCCGCTTCCGCCCAGCGCTGCATGAGCATGCCGATCTCATGCTCGCGCCCGACAAACGCTCCGAGGCGCCCGCCGTGCATGGCGTCGAACCGGCTTTCCGACTGCCGCTCGCCATCCACCCGCCAGATGCGGATGGGCTCATCGAATCCCTTCAAGCGCTGCTCGCCGAGGTCGGTGAAGGCAAAGTGCTGGCCAACAAGCCTGACAGTCTCAGCAGCGACGACGATCGTATTTTCAACTGCGGCGGACTGAAGCCGGGCGGCACGGTTCGGCGTATCGCCAACCACCGCACCCTCTTCGTCGACACCCGCGCCGACGAAATCGCCAACCACCACCTCGCCGGTCGAAATGCCGATGCGCGTCGCGAGCGCTGCCCCGCCCGCCGTGACGAGTTGTTGAACCGCGGCGATTGCCGCCATCGCCGTCCGTACGGCCCTCTCGGCGTCGTCTTCATGGGCTTGCGGCCATCCGAAATAGATGAGCAAGCCATCGCCGAGCGGCTTCGCGACATAGCCGCCGAAACGGACAACTTCGTCGCCGACCGCCTTTTGGTACCGCGCGATGACGTCCTTCATGTCCTCCGGGTCGAGCCGCGCGGCCAGCTTGGTCGAATCCACGAGGTCGGCGAACATCACGGTGAGCTGGCGCCGCTCGGCCTCCCTGCCTTGCGCGGCCGCCTTCGTCGGCGAGGCAATGATCGCAGCCAAACTCTGCGCCGCCTTCAGGAAGCGTCGACGGTCTCCCATTGGAACGCCGAGCTTCTCCAGGTCGGCGTCGGTCAGGTCCGCCACGACGTCGAGATCGATACCGTGCTCGGCGAAGAGCTCGGCATATCTGCCGAGGCCGTGTTGCCCGAGCCAGGCACGGAGAGAGTCCATTGTTCATCGTATCACGGTCACGGCCGAGAGAGGCGGTTGGTAGTGCTCGATTCTTCGGTGGATGCCAGTCCGCTAATGGGATGGACCGGTCATCGGTCGGCGTGATCAGGATGACTGTTTATCCCTCAAAAGCAGACGTGCGCGGCAACAGTTCGGACTTCGGTTTCGCTCCATTTCCGGAAGTTGTGCGCAGTCGACTGCGCCTCCGTACGAAGTGCGAGGAGGGCGAATCGCGAAACGCTGAACACCGAGTTGTGCGTAGAAGATTCTCCAAAACACCGGTCGTGATCGGTGTGGAGACTGCTGGGAGCTTCCCCTTCACGCCCCGCGACCCACACCTGGGTATCTTACCTCGGCAACCGATTCATGCCTCCCCAGACTGGCGGAGGGCGATGACCCCGACCAGGATGGCAAGAAGCACGATCCAGGTGGTCAGATTTACCAGCACCGCCTTGCGGGCGCTCTGCTGCTCGAACCAGGTGCGCGGCTTGATGCCCTTGGTGAGAAAGACGACCTGCGCAGCGAGGTTGACGCAGGCGACGTTGGCCACGAGCAGCATGCCTGCGCCAATCGCAAGATCCATCCGGCCGGCCACGACCATGATCCCCAGAGTCGCGGCAGGCGGCAGCAGGGCAACGGCGACCATGACCCCGACCAGCGTGCTGGACAGACCGGTAGTGACAGAGAGCGCCGCCGCCGCGCCGGACGCGAGCGCCAGGGCGATCCCGTCGTAATCGACGGATGTTCGCGCCATCAGCTCATGGCTGGCGACGTTCGGGGTGACGACAAACGCAATCAGCCCGGCGACCACTATGCTCAAGGTCACGCCAAGAACATTGGCCTTAGTGGCGGCAAACATGAGGGCGCGCTCACCGATGGCGGCGCCGAAGGCGAAGGCGACGTTGGGGCCGAGCAGCGGCGCGATCACCATGGCGCCGATCAGCACCGCAACGCTGTCCTTCTCCAGGCCTACTGAAGCCACGACGGTGGACAGGAACACCAAGAGAATGAAGTTGGAATTGGTGCGGACGCCGCCCGCAACGAGATTGTGCAACTCTTCACGCGACGCCCGCGCCTGCTCCTCCCTCCTCTTTTCCTCGCCTTCTTCCCCCGGTGGCTTTTCTTCCTCGGTCGGCTCTTCGAGGGGTATGACGGTATCGACCGGCAGCATAGTTATGCGCCAGTTCTCCGACGTGCCCAGCGCCCCCTGCAGCCGGTCGAGCAGGCTTTGACGGTCAATTTCACCGACGACGAGCCGAACTGACCGGCGCCCGTCCTCCATGGCCGCGGGGTCGATCTGGACGTCGTCGACACCAGCCTCGCGGGCGATTGCAACGACGGCTTTCAATTGGTCGGCCGGCGTCGCCACTTCGATCAGCTTGAAAGCCACAGCGTTCCCAGCGGGCAGAAGAGTGCTGTAATTTGCTCAGATAAGCATAGCCCGAGATTTCGCCGGACGCGATCACGCACGGCCTGGCGGCCGCTGCAGCCTACTCCGTTCTCGTCCGCGCCCATGGCAAACTGAGGAAGGCGCTGGAGCACGCCGGTGACGCAGCCGGCCGATCATCATGGAGTTCGATGACATCGACTCTGGCGTATCCGGCGTCTGCAATCGCGCTTTGTATGTGCCGGAGCGCCCCAAGCGCTTCTGGCTCAGGCAGCGCACGTCGAGCGCCCGCGCTGCGGCCGAGTTAAAGAATTGCGACGCACCAAACCCGGAAGAAAGCGCGCAAACAGTGCGTTCCGCAAATATGCTAACATCAGTCTGCTCGAGACACCTGAGGAACGCATGGCCAAGCGCGTAAAGGCAACATCGCTAAGCTCTGCGACGATAGGCCGTATCGAGAAGCAGGCTCTGGGGAAGCAGGTCGTCGGTCGGATACTGGAGCTCATCAGGACCGGAAGCCTGCGCGCTGGGGACCGTTTACCTCCGGAAAGAGAGCTGATCGAGATCTTTGGCATAAGCCGGCCAAGCCTGCGCGAGGCGCTGCGCGCTCTTTCGACCTTGGGTGTCATCGAATCGCGGCACGGCGGCGGCGCCTTTGTCGGCAACCTCGATGCGCGAACCTTGCTGGCGCCCCTCGATTTCTACCTATCGCTCACGAAGGCCAATTTCAGGGACGCCTTCGACAGTCGCCGCGTTATCGAGATCGAGATCGTTCGGCGGGCGGCGGACAAGGCCAACCGGTCCGACATCGCAGACCTGGAAGGGATCATCGCCGCGCACGACACCGTGCAGGACGACCCGATCGGCTTTCGCATCCTCGACACCCGCTTCCACGAAAAGCTGTCGGAGATCGCGGGAAATGCGGTACTTCAGCGGATTGCTTACGGCCTCTACAATCTCGGCGTCGACTTCCAGAACTTTGACCAGCGCGCACGCAACGAGCCGGGGCTGATCGCGCAGAGCACGCGAGATCACGGCGAGATCGCTTCGGCGATTGCCGCGCACGATCCCGACGAAGCCGTCCGTGCAATGACGAGGCACATCCGCAATATCGAACTGAGCACACAGCGCGTGATCGGCAACGGCACCGGCTCACGTCGCGCGCAAGGTCCAGAAAGCTCACGCGATGAGCCGGTAGCTCCGCGACCCGGCGATCGCGCTCAGGTCGAGCGGTTGGGTCGCGCTGGCTTGAGATCGACGCCGCTCGCCTTGGCCACAGAGCGCGGCAGCTCCGGCAGCATTGCCTCGCCGTCACCGGCTGCCACGGCCTGGCAATAGACGTCACAGATGCCGGCCGCGAGGCGGCTCTTCAGATTGACCGACCGGGCGAAGGCGGCGACGTCCGAGATGGTGTGAAGCGCCGTATCGAGTGCGAACCGGTGGCTGTCGGCGTCGCCATCGAGCGCCCAGCCGATGAAGGTATCGTAGAAGCCGCAATGCATGCGGCTCGACCGCACGAGGTCGTCGTAGGCTTCCGTCGTCAGGCCGGCCTTGAGCGCCAGCACGAGCGCCTCCGAATACAGCGCCGCAAAGCCGAGCGAGATGAAATTGTTGACGAGCTTCAGGCGGTGGCCGCTGCCGAGCGCGCCCACGTGCTGGATGGTGTTGGCAAAGGCGGAAAGCACCGGACGGACCTTGTCGGCGACCTCGGCGTCACCGCCGACCATTGTGGAGAGCCGTCCCTCCCAAGCTTCACGCGGTGATCGGCCGAGTGGGGCATCGACGAACCGGATGCCGTGGTTCGCGTAGTCGGCGGCCAAGCGCAGCAGCGTCGAAGGATCGGAGGTCGTGCAATCGACGACAACAAGACCGGGCCGCGCGCTTGCCGCGAGTCCATGCTCGCCGCGCACGAGATCATCCACCTCGGCCGAACCGGTCACGCAAAGGATCACAATATCCGTGCGTGTGGCCATCTCCGCCGGCGTTGCGACCTCTTCCGCCCCGCGGCGGACCAGCTCATCGACGGCTTCCCGCTTGCGATGCGCCATGACGCAAAGCGGAAAGCCGCGCCGGCAAATGTTCACCGCCATGCCGTGGCCCATGTAGCCGAGGCCGACGAAGCCGATGCGAGGCAGGTCAGCCATCGGAGGGCGTCGGGCTGGCTTCCGACCGGGAGCGGCTGGCAGCGGGAGTCCCGTGGCGGGAGCGCCGCGGCGATGCGTTTGACGGCCATGACGGCAAGCAGGATCAGTCCCCAGGAGGCGAGCGCCAATTGCGGGCTGATGCTCATCAGATTGAAGCCGCTGGCGATCACCTGCAGGATCCATAACGCGACGAACAGGCCGCCGATGCGGCCAAAGCCGCCATAGGGGTCAATGCCGCCAAGGATCGCCGCGAGAATGGTGATCAGCAGGTAGGACTGGGCGATATCCGCGCCCGCGGAGTTGAAGCGCGCCATCATCACGACCGCGGCGAGCCAGCACAGAAGGCTGGAGATCAGGTAAACCCACACCTGCACCCGCCGTGTATCGACGCCCGAGAAGCGCGTCGCCTCCAGGTTCGAGCCGATCATGTGGATGCGCACGCCAAGCGCCGTCCGCGTTAAGAGCACATGTGTGACAATCGCCACTATCACTAAGACGACGAACGAGATTGGCACGCTCCAGACCGTCTCGTTGGAAACGAGGATCAGGGCATCGGGAAAGCCGGAGAGCGTCCGCCCGCGCGTGAAGTAGATGCTGAACCCGTGCAGCAGCGTCATCGTGCCGAGTGTGACCAGGATCGGGTGAACGCCCAGGGCGGCAACGAGCAAGCCGGTCGCCAAGCCGACGACGACGCAGAGCAGCAGCCCAGCGAGCGAGCGCGCCCACGAGCCAGAGCGCCAGCGTCGCGCCGGCCGCATCGGGCGGCATCACCTGCGGTGAGGATCCAGGCCATCAGCAGGCTCGCCGCGTTTGCGGTGGCGATGATCGCGAGGTTGATGCCGCCGGAGATCAGCGGGATCGCCATCGCCAGCGACAAGAGCCCAAGCTCCGGCACCTGGAACATTATCGCCTGCAGGGTGGTGACCCTGGGGAATGTCGTCGGCTCCAACAGTGAGAACAGCCCAGCAAGAACGGTGAGCAGAACAAGCAGCGGCCCGACACTGACCGCGCCGCCGCGAAGGGCGACGATCAGCCGATCGAGTTGGCCGGTCATGCTCCGGCCGGTGTCGCAGAGGTCGGGGGCAAAGTCGCGCATCAGACTGTGCTTGCCACATGCCGGCGGCGCGCGTGCTTCTCGGCGTAGCTGGTCAGGCTGACGGAGATGAGGATGGCGAGACCGATGACGACGCCAAAGAAGTAGGACGAGACTCCGATCAGATTGAGCCCGTTCTGCAGCATGGCGAGGAAGAGAACGCCAAGGACCACGCCTCCCATCGAGCCGATGCCACCGACCAGGCTGGCGCCGCCCAGGATCGCCACCGCGAGGACGTTCAGCTCCTGGCCGGCCATCGCGGTCGGCACCGCCTGGTGGACGCGGCCCGCCTGGATGAAGCCGGCGATGGCGGCGAGAAATCCGAGATAGCCGTAAGCGAGCAACTGGACTCCGAGGACATTGATCCCGACACGGCTTGCTGCCTCGGGATTGCCGCCGAGCGCATAGACTTGGCGGCCGATTCGCGTGCGGCTCATGAGATAGTGGGTGAGGGCGACGACCGCGATCATGGCGACGATCGGCAGCGTGATCTTAACCACGTCGTCAGATGACGGTCACGTAGCGAAAGAAGGCGAAGCGGTTCGACCACCAGTCCGGCAGATTGTAAATCTCCTCCGCGTCGGTGAAGTAGATGAGAAGCGCGTAGTAGATGCTCGACGTGGCTATGGTGACGATGATCGAGACAACGCGAAGATAGTAGGTAAGGAGCGCGTTGATGCTGCCCATCGCGATGCCGAGAGCAGCGGCGAGCGCCAGCGTAGGCAGGAGCGGAAAACCGTAGCTGGTGGCGAGATAGGCGGCCAGGTATTGCGTCGCCGCCGCCGTCGCCGTGAAGGAAATGTCGATCCCGCCGGACACGAGCACCACGAAGACGCCAGCCGCAAGGATCGTCGTGACCGAATAGGCTTCGACCAGATTGACGACGTTCGGAAGGGTCAGGAAATACGGCGAGGACAGCGAGAGGATGGCGGCGGTGACGACGTTCGCCGCGATCAGCGCCGTCTCGGTACGGCCGAAGATGGCTCCGAGCGGTCTAGGCATAAAGGGCCTCCGCGAGAGCATCGCTCGCTCGCAATTCGCCGGAGTGAATTCACCTGAGATTCGTCCTCCGCGCATGTGGAGCACACGGTCGCAATTGAAGTAGACTTCCGGGACCTCGTCGGAGATCAGAAGGATGGCGACGCCCGCTTCCGCCAACTGGCGCACCACCCCGTAGATGCCTTGCTTGTTGCGGATATCGACGCCCACCGTCGGGCTGTCGAGGATCAGGACTTTTGGGTCGGTGGCGAGCCATTTTGCCAGGACGACGCGCTGCTGATTGCCGCCTGAGAGAGTTTGGACAGGCGCGCCGATATTCGCCGCCCTGAATTCCGAGCCGCGCCACCCATCTGTCCGCCAATTCGTGCCTGCGGCGGGGCGCGACAAGGCCCGAAGCATCCGACAACCGATCGAGCACCGATATTGAGACGTTGTCGGCGATCGACTGCCTGAGGTTAAGACCGAGCGATAGGCGATCTTCCGAGACGTAGGCGATGCCGGCGACGATGGCGTCCTGATTTGAGCGCAGATGAAGAGGGGCACCATTGAGGAGGATCTCGCCGCGCTCAAGCCTGGTCATGCCGAAAAGCGAGAACGCGAGCTCGGTGCGTCCGGCCCCAAGAAGCCCGATCAGACCGAGAATCTCGCCTTTGTGGAGCACGAAGGAGACGTCCTCGAACTCATCGCTGCGGGCCGCGTGACGGACTTCCAGCGCCGGACGGCGCTCGTCAAGCGTGCGCGCCCTGACTTCGTGCTCGATACTCTCGCCGGTCATCAGCTCGGCCAGGCGGTGGTGGTCTACCTCGTCCGCTGGAAAGGTGCCGACCTTCCGGCCGTCACGGAGCACCGTGACGCGCTCGGCAATCTCGGTCACCTCCTCGAGGCGGTGACTGACGAAGACGACAGCGACGCCCAGCTCCTTCAGCCGACGAACCGTCGCGAACAGAAGCTCAGCCTCGTGTCGCGTGAGCGATGAGGTCGGCTCGTCCATGAACAGGAGGCGGGCGTTGACGGCGAGCCCACGGCAGATGGCGACGATCTGGCGCTGGGCGACCGGCAGCGTCCCGACGCGGACATTAAGCGGGAGGTCGGCGTCGAGACGGGCGAGCGCCGCAAGCGCGGTCTCGCGCATCACGCGGCGCGGCGGCGACCGGAGCGCCGAACTGAGCTCGAGGTCGATCGCGATGTTCTCCAGAACGGTGAGGTTCGGGAAGAGCGATAGGTCCTGAAAGATGACCTGGATGCCGTGTGACTTGGCCTGATGCGGCGTCAGGCTCGTGTGCGGCTCGCCTTCGATCGTGATCGTTCCGCCGGGATCGGGCGCATGGACGCCGGTCAGTATCTTGATCAGGGTCGACTTGCCGGAACCGTTCTCGCCGATCAGGCAATGCACCTCGCCGCGTTCGACCGACCAATCGATCGTATCGAGCGCGACCGTGCCGCCGAACGTCTTGCTGATGCCTGAAAGCGCGAGGAATGGCGACACGCGGCCGGGGGGAGATGAGACCACGTTCATCGCGTCAAACCGGGAGTCCTGAGCCGTTCCACTTGCCGGCGCGACGAAGAGGAAAACGGCTGCGCCCCCACCAGGAGGGCGATGGAACGCAGCCTAGCACCAATTCGATCGGTCGACCGAGAGAGGCTCGGTTCGCCTGAAAAGCCGCCGATCAGATGATCTTGGCCCACTTGTCGATTGTATCGGGACTAAGATCGATCTGCTTGTTGGCGCGGATGACGTGGGTGGACATGTCAACCTGGACCGGTCCCATACCGGGAAGATCCATGCCGTCCGTGATCTCCCCACCCGTCGCCAGCACATTGCCAAGCGCCACCATAGCATAACCGGAGTCGATCGGATTCCATAGGAAGCCGCGGGTGATCGCTCCCTCCTTCATGAGCGCTTGGCCCTGGCTTGGGATGAACGGACCGACGACGATGACCTTGCCGATCTTCTCGCGGTCGGCCACGGCCTGGCCGGCGCCGATCGGCCCGTTGGCGCCGAAAATCAGGAATCCCTTGAGGTCGGGATGCGCCTGCATCTGGTCGACGGCGGTCTTGTAGCTGTCTTCGACGCTGTTGGAGACGCCGAACCGATCGCCGATCTGTTGCATCTTCGGATATTTCTTCTTCTGCAGCGCGACCGCGTAGTCGGCCCACAGATTGTGCAGCGCGACGGTGAGGCCGCCGACATAGACGACGTATTTGCCCTCTCCGCCGATTGCCTCCGCGAAGGCCTCAAGATGCGCTTCGCCGAAGGCCTGGTCCTGGATCAGCTCGATATCCCAGTCGGCGTTCTTCTGGCCGGGAGATTCGTTCATGACGACCTTGATACCGGCGTCCTGCGCGCGCTTGAGAACAGGCTCCAGCGCCTTTCCGTCATTGGGAACGACGCCGATCACGTCGACCTTCTTGGCAATGAGGTCCTCGATCGCGCGGACCTGTTCCGCTGGATCGTCGGTCGTGGGGTTGATGATAGATGCGTCGACGCCCAGGTCCTTTCCGGCTTGCTCGACGCCTTTTGCGACGTTGTCGAACCACGGGATCTTCACCTTCCCGACGACGCCGATCTGCGGTGGGTTGTTGGCGGCCAGCGCCTTGACCGAAGTGAGCGTCGTGGCCGCGCCAACGGCGGCAGCGCCCTTCATCAGTGTCCGACGAGAAATGTCACGCATTCTTGTTCCTCCCTTTTGAGTCGGCCGCAAGCCGTGATCCCCTGCCGATTTTGCCCTTCTGTAAAGTGGACAGACCACTTTTGATACTTCACCGTTTCGCTTCAAAGTCAAGCGTCACCGGAGCGGCCCAGGGGAGAGGCGCGGGTTGTCAATCGGCGATTTGGCGCGGCACCGCCGAACGTCCGTGACGGTCAGTCTGCGAAGTGGGCTACCGAACGGGTCATGTCCGCTGAGCACCAGAACTCGGACATGCTGACATTGCCCCTTATTGCCCACGCTTCACAACCGGACGCCGTTCTCCCACGCCGCGGGACCGGGCATGGACGATTTCAGGCGCCGAGAGTATCGTCACGAAGCTTCCAGTGGGATCGCCTCGAAGGTGCTCTTTCACGCTGGACTAAGGATGGGGGGAGGAAGATGGCTGAGGGAAGAATTAGATTTGGCAAAAAGAGCGCCAAGGGCAAAGTAAGCGAGTCGAAGACCGGCAAGGGGAAAAAACCCACAACCAGCAGCGTTGAAGCTCAGTCTCGGCGTTGGGAGTATGTGACTTGCCCGTACTGCTGGTCCGTCAACGAAGTTGTGGTCGATAGCAGCCAGTGGCTTGCGTACTCTTGTTGGAATTGTGGACGGGTTTTCGACGTGTAGCGTCACAATTCTGAGTCTTCACCTAGTGAAGAAGATCGGTGGCGGCTGTGACCGCCCTTTGGCGCCCGCTGGCTGGATCCTGTCTCGGGTCTAGCCAACCTTCTTCATCGCCCTCCGCATCGTGGCCAGGCATCAACCGACCGGAGTCCGCTTTCTTCCTTGCCGCCGCTAAAAAAGTAGTGTCTCCGTTTGAAATCTGGCGATCTTGATGCGGGTGTCGCGTCCGGCCTTCGGCTCCTATATATTTAGCAGCTATGGATGGGCAGAAGACGGCGCTTGAACGGGCGTTCCAACTCGCAGAATCGGGCAAATGTTCGACAATCAAGGATATCCGGAAAGCTCTTATGACCGAAGGCTATTCGGGGACACAGCTCACCGGACCTAGCCTTGTCCGGCAGTTAAGGGAACTCATAACACCTCGCCGGTTTTTCTTTTCGCGCACCGGATGGGTTGCTCGCGCCGCCCCACTCGGGCCTCGTGTTTATCCGCAGCTCTATTGGAGCTGGGTCGCGATCTGGTTGAACTTCTTCGAGAGGTTCGTGCCGACCTTCGACAGAACCGTGATGATCACAAGCGAAATCAGGGCCGCGATCAGGCCGTATTCGATCGCCGTAGCTCCGCTCTCGCAGTTCCAATATCGCTTCACCGATCCAAGCATTCGCTCAACCTCCAAAGCGAGTTCCAAACGCCACACTTGGTCCGGCACAGTGGAAATTTCGTTAAGATTTGACCGCCGGTGATCTGCCACTGAAGTTTCATCCAATCGCGAGTAGAGCCTCGGCCGATTTTGCAGTGAGGCTGAACTTTGGATCGCTGGCCGGTAGAGTTATCGAACATGCGTCCGACCATCCCACCCGGAGGCTCCCTATGGCCGAGGTCCTACTATTCCACCATGCTCAGGGGCTGACTCCGGGCGTGCGCGCGTTCGCAGACGACCTACGGGCCGCCGGCCACACCGTGCACACACCGGATCTGTTCGGCGGACGCACGTTCCAGTGCATCGACGAGGGTCTCACCTACATTGGTGAGATAGGATCCGGTTCCCAGCCTTGGCGCGCCGCGTAGGCTGTAACGAGGCAACCCGTCGGCCCTACCACCGCCATCGTGCTCGGCGGGGCGACTGCGGTGTCGGCCAGATAGAACTGAAAGCAATTGGGCTGCGGCGGAGAAAACGGCTTTCTCAGCAAACAATAAGGCGCGCCGTAAGCGCCACTCGTGGCGAGAAGAAAGAGGCCGACTAAGGCCAGCGCGGTCTTGGTCGCGAATGTTGGCCCAAGTCCGACAGTCACGAGAGCGCTCCGGATGGGCGCCTTTGCGACCGGCATTTGGTTTGGCCCCCTTTACGCAACGCGCGTTGAGCCGGCATTCCCCAGATTTGTTCACGATAGCTGCGTCCATCGGGAGCCACAAGGACGAGTTAACGGTAGCCGGTGAGCCGCTCTCCCGGCCGTGAATAGTCCGGTCGCGCGTCGGTCTCCCGTGATCCGCACCGAATGCATTTGAACCGCCGGGCCAGCGCCGGCACGAACGTCTCCGTTGGCAACGGGAGCGTGGCTGGATCCAGATTCGCCGAGCGGCCGCATGTGTAGCAGTGCGCCGCCAGCGGCAATCGCCGCTCGATCAGGTCGGATATCCGAACGGCATTCGGGAAGCGCGCAGGGTCGAATCCCATGAGACGAGCCTAGGAGGGAATTCCTGCCTAGGCCACGGGATGAAGACGCTTGCTTCCAAGGCTACGTGGCCGTGGCCAGGCGTTTCTTCTGCTGCGTTCGGGGTCGTGCCTTGGCGGGAGCCCCAGACCGGTATCTAAGAGAGCTCCAAGCTTCGCATCATCATGCGGCCCGCACGATCCTGGAGCGGCAGCATGACTTCCGCCAGGCGGCGGAGCTGTTCCTCGAGCCGATCTCCCACCTTGTCACCGTGGATTTCGTTCAGCGGCTCTTGTCCAAAAAGCTCGCGCTCAACGACGATGCAGAGATCGCCGATCCAGCGTTGTGTGCGCAACATGTTGAAGTAGCCGATCACGGCAGCATCGATCATCATGACGTCGGCGGCGGTGGCGTGCGAACACTCCGCCATGAGATTCTGCCTGAGGGTGATAAGCACCGCAACGATTGCCGGTTCAAGATACCGTTCGGCACCCAGGCAACGAACGAGGAAGTGTCCGTTTCCAATCTCATCACCGGCCTTCTCAAGAAGCGCAGCCCATTCTTCGGGCGTGCGCACGCCCGGCCGACCTCGCGTCAGACCGTAGATGTCCTGCGCCGCGTCCTTGAGACGCTTGAACTGCTCGTTCGCCTCAGCCTGAACGCGGCGCTCAAAGGCTTCGGCTTCCGCCTCCGCTTCCGGATCGCTAGGCGGCACCTCTCGGATCCCGTCCTCGTCGTCCGCCAGGTCGACGGGTGCGCTGGCGTCTACGCCCCGAACGTCGTCATCCATGTCCATCCCTCCGACTCGCGTTCGGACCGAGAATAATCGTTTCATATCCGAAATGAAATCGTCCTGATTCGCGGGCAAGCGGACCGGCCACCGCATCACAGGCAATCGCTCTCGACTTTGACATCGTCGTCATCGCGGTTCTTTTCGCACCCGATTTATGCACAAGTTAAGTCATTGAACTGCCGACAGCAAATTTTCGGTGCAAAATTCGTGAATTATGCACGGCGCTCAACGAACAGATTGCAGCGAAGATGAACCGCTGCGTGCTCTGACGACCTTAAGGATGCGACTAGCCCCATCGGGGGGCGGCTCCTTGAGTGACCGTCGCAGGTTCAGTGGATTGTTTGGCGCGCCCCGGCGCGATCCTGACCCCGCTCCCGGTTCGAGCCGGGGACGCCCAATACCCAGCCCTCGACCTGCGCGACCGTGCGCTTGACCGGCGAGAGATCGGGATTCAGGAACGCTGCAAGGCTGCCGCCGCGGTCGGCGCGGGCGAGCCACCCCGCGGTGCTGAAGGCGTCGTGCTGATCGCCAGTGCGGTCCTCCCTCGCCAGACTGCGGCTCCACAGCGCTGGATAGACTTCGGCGATGGCGGAGCGCCCCGGGGAAATCTGCCAACCGTCAAAGGGCCAGATGCACGCGGCTCCCGAGCCGCTCGCGGGTGAAGCGCAGCCATGGAATTCCGGCGTGGGTGGATTTCGCCACCGACCCCTGCACGTCGAAGTGAAAAACCGATTTGGCGCCGCCCGCGCGCTCCTCGGTCAGGCGGCGCCAGCGGGCATTGCCCGTGCGCGCCGCGCCGTTGCTATCGCGTGATAAACGTGTGCCGGAGCTGATGCGCCTAGGCACGTAGAAAAAGCATCGACACCGTGGTTCCTTGGCCAGGTGTGCTCTGGAGTTCGACTCTGCCGCCGGATTCCTCCGCAAAGGTGCGGACTTGTGTCAGGCCAAGCCCTGTCCCCTTGCCGGGCTCTTTGGTCGTAAAGAAGGATTCAAACGAGCGTGCCTGCACTTCCGGGGTCATACCCACGCCGGTATCACTGACGGAGATCCGAACTAGCCCAGCCTGCTGGTTGTCACCGACGTTCTCGCCGGTGATGGTTACCATTCCACCCATCGGCATCGCGTCCCTCGCATTCACTACCAGATTCAGCAGTGCCATCTCGAACTGACCAGGATCGACGCTTACAGGCCCCAGGTCTTTCGAGAAACTAAGCCTAAGCCTGATGCCCGATCCGAGAACGCGCTGAAGAATGCCACGCAGGTTGTGCGTGAGTTGACCAAGGTCGACGATCTGGGGCATCGGCTTCTCGGGCCGCGCAAAATCGAGCAATTGGCGCGTGAGCTCCGAGGCCCGACTTAGCGCATGCCGTATTTCCGGAAGGACGGTGGTGAGGATAGCACGGTCCTCCGACCTCTCGATTAATGCCACACCCGCGGCGACCGCGGACACTACGTTGTTGAAATCGTGCGCAACGCTTCCGGTCAGTTGTCCAAGAGCTTCGAGCCGCTGTGCCTGATCGAGCCTTTCCCGCGTCTCCCTCAGTGCGGCCTGAGCGGCGCGGCTCTCCGTGACATCGCGTGTCACTTTTGCAAACCCGATCAGCTCGCCGGTTTCGCTTCGGATTGCACTGATAACAACTTGGGCCAAGAACTGGCTCCCGTCGCGCCGAAGGCGCCAACCCTCGGTTTCGTATGTCCCAGACTTCGCAGCAGACGCGAGAGCGCGTTCTGGCTCTCCCCCTTTCCGGTCGTCCTCCGTGTAGAAGCGGCTGAAATGTTCCCCCAGAATTTCGTCCGCAGTGTACTGCTTGATGCGGGCGGCACCGGAATTCCACGTCGCCACATGGCCATTCGGATCCAGCATGAAGATCGCATAGTCGCGGACGCTTTCGATGAGGCGTCGATAGTCTTCTTCGCGACGCACAAGTGCCTTATCGCGCGAGCGAACCGTGGCACTCAGAGCGAGGCTCGGCAGCGTGACGCTGGCAATGAAGGATACCACGAGAAGGAAAGAGGCGTTCAGGGTTGCCTGAACGAATGGACCCTGTCCCACGCTCGCTCCCCATATCGCAAAGCCGGATAAGATCAGGGCAACGGCGGAGGTGTCACGTGGTTTTCCTCGTAGTGCGGCCCAAAACAGCGGAAGCACCGTGAGAAACGCCAGAGCGTTTCGGCCCTGTGCGGCTGGGAGGAATGGACCTAAGGCGATCGCCCCAACGGCAATCGTAACAAGAATCAGAGCAAAAGAATCGACCGACACCTGCAGGCGCCGGGTGTCCCGCATCCAGAGAACGATTGCGGGCGTAATCATTACTGCGCCCGCCACATCGCCGAGCCACCAGGTTGCCCAAATGGCCGGAACGTCCTTCCAAGCAGCGGCGCCCACAGAGACAAGCGCGGCGACCCCTAAGGTGGCGCTGATGGGTGTGCTGATGCCGCACACAATCCCGGCGAACTTCGCAATCGCGGAAGGCACGCGAAACGAGTTCAATTCCCTCTGCCCATCTCATCATGAGAAACGCAGCGACGAAGGCTTCGAGAGAATTCCCGAGCGCGATCACCGCGGACGCAATTGGCCCTCCAGCGGTTGTCGCGTTCGCGACGAATGCTCCGACAAATATGCCGGGGAGAATGCGGTAGCCGCGCAGCATGACGGCCGCGAGCGCAAGGCCGGTTGGCGGCCAGATAGGCGTGGCACTGGGATTGATCGAGGCGAACTCGAGGCTACCTTTTGCCGCCACAAAGTACAACGCCGCCGCGGCGGCGATCTCGGCGCTGCTGCTCCAGAAGTCTTTCCGTCTCTCGAACATGCCCGCCGCCACGACCTCCATGATATAGGCGGATATTCCCGAGAGTGAGCTATGAATTATGAATTGGTCTTGCGAGCCAAACGATCCGCTGCCGTGAACAGCTACAACGAGGGAATGGCCAACAGCATGAGACAAGGGCTCGCCCGTCGGAAGCACGCATTGAACGCCATCGTCCGGCCGTTCAAGAGCCGCTCCCACCCCTTCATCAGCCGATAGGGGAAGAAACGAATATGCCGCCCCTCTAAACAGGCGACGCACAGCTTGAGTTCATCGTGATTCGTGAAGCGTCTGGCAGGCTGCTAGAACAGCCGCCGGATCATAGGGTTTTTCAAGGAAGACACTGCCGGCAACGCCCCGCTCGGCGGGCACGACCGCTCCAGATGTATACACGACCGGGATATCCGGACTGATCGCTCGCGACACCTCGGCCACGTCCCATCCGCTCAATGTGCCGGCGAGTTGGATGTCGGTAAATACCGCATCGATCTCGTTGCTGTTGCGAAGCGCTGCTACGGCCGCTTCGCCGGTCGCGGCCTCCACCACCTCGCAATCAAAGCTTTTCAAGAACTCGGCAATCGTCAGGCGCGCAAGAGGCTCATCCTCGACTACAAGGATTGTCAGCTTCCCGGCCCGTCTATCCGACACAATAGAGCCTTGTCTCGAAGGCGCGCCGCCTCCTGCGTGATCAGAGAATGATTTTGGGGCGCACCTATTAGCAAGCTCCCAAAGGGCAAATGGTTCACTTGCCCAGCCGGTTCCAAGAGACGTACGAAATACAGAAGCGCTTGTTGTCGATTCGTCGGAAAGAGCGCCGTTCTTGATCGCCGCGGAAATGAAATCGCCCTGGCTCGCCGGCGTCCATCGCACCGGCACGCGGGGCGTCGATGGACGGATGTCGCTACTCCGGGCGGCGACGCACGAAGGCACTCTTGGCGCCACCTGACTTCTGCGACTTGAAAATCGAACTTGCATCGGGCGCGGGCGGGAGCGGCATGCGGGCGGGGACCTTTTCCAGCCGTGGCGTCAGGCAGACCCGGCCGGTGATCACTCGCTCATGGAGATCCTGCCACAGCAGCCTTTGGCCGAGCGACTGGATATAGGACCCGGCGCCGAGCAATGGCCAAGCGTCTGCGGCGTGGCATTCGTAGAACAGAATCAGGCGATTGCGGTCGCTCATATTGGGGCCTGAGCCGTGCAGAGTGCGGACGTGATGCACTGTCATGTCGCCAGCCTTGCCGGTCAGGGTCACGGCCCTGTCCAACTCGAACGCCGCATCGTCCGGGTCGATCGCGCCACAGAATACACCGTTGGACATATGGCTCAGGATCGGACCCTTGTGGGAGCCGGGGATGACCATCAGCGGCCCGTTGTCCGCGTCCACGTCCTCGAGCATGAGGCCGAAGGCCAGCATGTCGTCGTTGGTGTGCGGATAGAACGCCCAGTCTTGATGCCACTCCACCGCCGCCCCGCCTCCTGGCGCCTTGGTGTTCAACTTGCTCGTCTGCAGCATCGTGTCCGGCCCCAGCAACTCGGTCAAAACCTCGGTGATCCGGGAGTTTCTCAGAAGTTCCCCGAAGAACGGATGTTGTCGATGCGGCAGCTTGATCCGCGTCAGGCGCGGGTGCTCGGCGCTGTGGCCTTCGTCGAGATCGTAGACGTCGTTGTTCTCCGTCACGCTACGCGACTTGTCGATAAGATCGTAAGTGATGCGGCGCAGCGTCTCCAATTGCGCCGAGCTCACGGCGTTCTCGATCATCAAGTAGCCGTTGTCGTCGTAGAAGGTCTTCTGCTCCTTCGACAGCATCGCGCATACCCTCTCAGTGTCCAGCGGTGGCGTGGCCCACTTCCCGCCGCCGTGCGCACAATGACTTTCGAGTGCGTCCCGAGTGGACCCACTCTTCCGGGGTATCACGCGCAGACTGACCGCCTAAAGGCGGGCTTGCCGTAAGCTTTTCACGATCTCCGCCGCCGACCCGAGCGCCCGCCGCTCTGCGATAGCGGCGAGCACCGCCGGCACGTCCTCGGGTCGCACGAGCGCCTTTCGTTGCTGGCCGCCTTCGCGCCACCGGCGGACGACATAGGGGCCGTGCCGAAAGATGCTGTTTGCGCACCGGCAACTTGGCTTTCCGCAGCGACGAAATTCGAGGTGAAGGCTGCCTCGTTGATCCTCGGGTAAGGGAGCCACACTTGGCCTCGCGCCTTGATCTTGGGGAACAGAATTTGCCATTTCTCGCTTCAGGACAGGGCGGACTGACCGGGCCCGATTTGCCCTTCTTCATCGTTGGGCCAGCGTTTCCGAGGAGTCAAAGAGCGCCACTCTCTTCGCTTGGCATCCTTCGCAATCCTCGAACAGTGCCAGTTGGCACCCTTCGGCGAATACACTGAAGAAGAACAGAAAATTGAGCTGAAGACTGCGAAGGATGCCAACTTCAAGAGGATTGGCACTCTTCCAGCGAAGGCTGCTAAGGGTGAATCATGGCGATCCTCGTCTCCTTCAATTCAGCTCCCACGTCCAGCCCTTCTCAAAGCCCTTTTTCCTCGAAGTGATGTTCAACTTGGCCTTTGCGCGAGCAAGCGTGCGTGCGGAGATGCCCTCCGCAATGGCTGCGGTCTCCACTTCCTCCGCCGAGCGCCCTCCCTCGCGAAGGAATTCCCTAAGGAAACTCTCCGCAGTTTTGATCGCGTTTCGATTGCCCGAACCGTCAGCCCGTAGAGCTTGGTTTGCGGTCACCGTCACGGGCGTGGCGTCCCATCTGATACGCGACGTTGTGACCCCCGGCGCGATCTTATCGGCGACGATCTCGTAGCCAAGCCCGGCGGCCATGGGCCCGACGTTGTTCTTGACCGGCAGAAGAACAAGCCGTTCAGTTTCGAGATCGGCGATCGCGAGGAATACCAGTCGGGCGGCGGCGGCGAACGCCAGCGACCCCGTCACGGCGTTGATGGCCTTCGATTGCGAAGCCTTAGGTGGATGCGAGATCGCAAGAAGAGCGACGTTATAACGTTCTGCCCATTCGGCCACCGGTTCGAGAACCGCGCGAACGTCGGTTGCACGATGCGAATCGAGATTGCCCATGTAGCTCGTGATTGGATCGATGATCACGAGCACGACGTCGCCGACAGCCTTTATCTTCTCGCCCAACGCGGAGAGGTCTTGCTGAAGGTCGAAGCTGCGCAGTCGACCTTCGGGGCCGATCACACTCGTCAGGATATGCACACGGCTTAGATCCGCCTTGGCTGCCATCAGACGGGGTACGATTGTGTCATGGGCAGCATCCTCGGCGGAGAGGATCAAGACGCTTCCAGTTATTGCATCTTCGCCATCGGGCCACGTCTCGCCCGTGGTGATTTTTGCGGCAATGTCGGTAGAAATTTGTGATTTTCCATTGCCGGGATCGCCCGTGAAGATGGTGAGCTTCCCGCGCGCGAGGCGGCTTGGCCACACCCAATCGACCGGCTTAGGAACTACTTCGGCGGCGCGAACGAATTTCAACGAACTGCGCTTTGAATTGTCGGATTTGACGAGAGGCGATGCGCTTGCCGGTGAAGGCTGCACCAAGGCGGCGACTTTTGGCGCGCGGCGTTGGTCGCGCTCTTGGCGAACCTCTCTTGCCGCCCTGGCTAACGCCTCTAGGTCAACCCCCTTCGGCAGATCGCTCATGCCGCAGCGCCGCGGCCGCCACCCGCCGTTCGGCCGTTGAGCTCGTCGGCCTGTAGGGCGGCGTTCACGGCTTGCTCTTCGCAGCAAGGGAATCAGCCGCCATTTCTGACAAGCGGCCGAGCACGGCGTTCTCCGACCACCCGACTCGCCCAGGGCTGAGACAAATCGGGCGGGGAAACAGGTCTTGGGTATAGAGCCGCCAAATTGTCGTTCTCGACAATCCGGTGAGAGCGACTACGGCGGCGCACGAAAGGATGCGATCGCCCTTTTCAATCGCGGTCATGGACGAGCCCTCTGTTTCAGGCCCGTCCAATCTGCCCAGCGGCGATTGTGATTTGAAGGTCAGGAACCTTGCTTCTTGAGCAAGAAATCTAGCGGCGCTGAGCTGAGCTGCCGCTCTTATGGCCCGCGCGTCGGCCTTCAGCGTCCCCGCTGGTATGAATATCGGAAACTCTCCAATAGGGCTGATCATAGGAGTATTCGCGGCCTTCAAGTACCTCAGCAACGGGTTGTAGTCGCTCTCCGATATCCAATGGCTACCTGCAATGTCCTCACCGCGGAGGTGAGCAAATATCTTCATCAAACGATTCACGTGGTTTCTTCGAGGATTTTCCTTCCCCTGCGAGATCGGGGCATACAAATTACGAGCACGGCCCAAATCATCTATCAGTGCTCTTACGCTCGCGAGAGCGCGCAGAATTGGCGCGGCAACGGACCCAAAGAAGTCGTCAGGCAAAGATGCCGCTATGATCCACTCTAGAGGAGAGGAAGCTCGATGAAGTTCGTCGGCAAGAAGGGCGAGCCGAAGCTCGTCTGTGATCACAATCTCGCCCCTACGCTTCGCAAGAAGAGAAGCCAACGTCGTTTCAGTCTGCTTGAGAGCGCGAATTCGCACTGGCAGTTGCCTGTCCACCAAAGATGGTGGTCGTCGCTTTGCCGCCCCACTCAATTTTTCAGATCTGAATTGGATACAGAGATAACCGTCTCTCGGACGGCATCCCGCACCCGATCAGGTTCGATATCTGGGCAGCGTTGGAGTAGGCCACTTTCAACGTTCCGCGACCATTCTCTCGGGGACACCTGGGCAGGGTTGTGCGACGAGGCCTCTGGTGCAGGTCTTCGAGATGCGGAACGCATTTGATTGAGCAGCTAACTTTCGTGAGCGCGATGTCGATCTTGCAGAACCAACCCAGTTCGGCCGCTCACCACCTCGGCCAAAAGGTTTGCCCAGGCATCCAGGGCACGGCGTTTCGCTGAGAGATAATCGTTTCGGTCGTCCACTTTCGTGACGGATGCGGCGCCGCCGGTGTCCGATATTTGGTCCACACACGAGAAACAACGAAGCGAGGAATACCCCCTCTCTCGCTTGTTAGGTGCGTCGCGCCGGTCCGACGCAGGTCATGAAGGCGAACATCCTTTAGTTTGTTTGCGGCTGCCAGACGCACAAAAGCGTGGGTAAGTGAATTGTTGGTCACTGGCCTCGTCGCATCCCGCGGTGATGGGAATAGGTAGCCTACCTTCCTGCCCGACAGCGCGAGGGCCGCATTGATCAAGTCTAGGGCAGCGTCCGATATCGGCACAACGTGACGGACTATTCTTTGTTCGCTCGGCAGGGATGGTCCAGATACGCCGCTCTTGATCGATCTCGCGCGTGTGGATAGCGGCGATCTCCGAACGCCGCTGCATCGTGACTGCCACGAGGCGCAGAGCAATCGCCATGGCGGGTGACAAATGAAAGCAGCTCGAGGAAAGAGGTAACGTGGTCCATCGCAATGATCCGCAGCTCCTCGTCCGAGAGAACTCGATCCCGCTCCCTACCTCTTGGAGCATGCACATGCTGGCAAGGATTCGCGTCTGTGATCTCCTGCCATTGAGCCAGTGCAAATAGCCGTTGCAGGACAACCCGGCACTGGCGGGCGGTGCTGGACGAGTGCTCGTCCGCCATTCGGTTGATGAAGTCCTGTAGCTCTGCTCGCCGCAGATCAGTGATTGACCGTCGTCCGAACGCCGGTTCCACATATCGGTCAAAGTAGTATCGCTCCAAAGCAAGTGTACTCGGACGCTTTGGCCGGGCGTTCGCTCTGTGCCGCCCCTTTGAGCCTCGGCGAGGTAGTGTTTTCCAATTGCCTTGACGGTTTCGAGCCTGCCAAATTTCGCTTTTGCTCGCGCAGTCTTCATATCAGTCGCTGGATCGTT
>CAVRGJ010000010.1:0-42010 GCA_963720705.1 uncultured Alphaproteobacteria bacterium | reverse complement strand
GACTGAGATCGCCCGCAGCTATGCCGTCTCCCACTCAACGATCTCGCGGTTGCGATAGTCGTCGGCGCCCGCTCTGACTTTCATTCTTGCCGCCAAAATCTGGTGTCGATGTTATTGAACTCGGTCGGTCGCCGTGTATCCGATTTCCGCGCAAGCGGCATCGAGTCGCTCCGAAATAGGCTCTTCCTTGCTAAGCTTCTGCGCCGCTGCCATTGCGATCCTCGCCTTCACTGCGGACGTGTGGGCCGGCGAGCTGCTCGACGCGGTGAGAGCGGGCGATGTACCCGAAGCGGCGGTTGCATATCCGGCCAAATCAACGGCCACCATTGCGGATGTAGCCGCGATCAAGATTTCGCTCATGAGGTAGCGATCGTTTGGACATTGGTCTGGAAGCGCGCGCTTGACTTGCTCGATTGCGGCCAACAGAAGCAGGGACCCGCCATTTTGAGCCGCTTCATCGACAACGCGGCTGATCTCCCGCGAAACAAGCTCTGGCGTTTCGGCAACCATTTTCCTTTCTCCGTCCCGAAGCGCTGCCGGTGCTGATCTCGGCGACGCGAAGTCACTACACTCGCAATTTCTAAGTTCACTCGATACGTCCGACAAGGCGTGGGGATACCTAACTTCCGGCGCGATGAGGTTGCTGTAACCATTCTCTTAACAGGCCGCCCTCAGGTCTTCCGCGCGGGATCGAGCATCAGCCGAGATCGCATCCTGTCCGCGCTCCTCGATTGGAGCGTACAGAGAATCCTGACAGGAGACTGGACATGCCCGCTCATCAACAGCAACGACGCACGCCGCCTCAAGACATCGAGCACGCGCGGAAATACATTGCCGACCAAATCCTCTTGATCGAAAAAACGAAGGCCGAGGGTGGTGATACAGGGCCGCCGGAGAGAGTGTTGGAGACTTACCGCAAAATCCTGGGCCTTCTCAATGACGAGTGAGATCTGCCGAGAGATTTGGTTGGCGTGACATCTTTTCCTTTCGCCGTTGTTCTCAGTTGACGGCGGGGACTCACTCGTGGACAGCGGCAAGATCGAATGTCTCAAATGGGTCATCAGCGGTTTTGGCCCCGCGCGAGAGCGGTGACGGCTTCTCCCTCGAAAGCGGAAGCGGCCTAGCCTCGGCGGTCGCAGCCCCATGTCTAAGGTGTCCTCGAACCCGACCCGATAATGAACTCGGATTCGGTCTCGAACGCGCCACCGACCTCAAACTGCTTGAGACAGTCAGAAACGTCCGCCCACGCCGCATGCCTCTCTGCGTCACCAAGATTCGCCAGCACCGCGCGATAAGCGCCGAAGGCCTCCTGCATCATTTTCAACGTCTCAGAGACGCTGGACAGATGTAGCGGCGCCCGGATTGTTTTGGTTGTTACGTCCGAGAGCCTGCTGTCTCGCATGAGGTTTTCCAGGACGCGATCGCCGCCGAGCGCGAATAGTCCGGGGCTTCCGGGCGGAGGCGGAGGGGTGCCGGCGTGGCGCAGCAGGATCGCCATTGTTTGCGAAAAGAAGGGATTATTCGCGGGCGTCGTGAAGCACAGTGCCGCAAAGCGAGCGTTGGGCTTCAATACGCGCCGGACGGCTCCCAACGCCGTTTTCGGCGACGCGAAGAGCATCAGTCCCAGCCGGCTGATCGCTGCGTCAAACGGCTCCTGCGTCTCGTCCAATTCTTCTGCTGCGCACTCACGTGTCTCAATGTTGTGGAGCGCGGCCTTAGCAGCGCTCTGACGCATATACTCCAGCATGGTCGCCGATATGTCTGTCGCGACGACGCTTCCGTTCGGCCCCACGCGCCTTGCAGCGCGAATTGTCTGGTCTCCTGCGCCGCAAGCCACGTCAAGCACCCGCATGCCAGGTTCAATACCGGCCATATCGAGCAGCACGTCCGTCGCACCTGATAGGCCAGCCGAAAATGCGTGCTCCCACTTCGCCCAACCCGGCGCCGCCAACTCCCATGTCTTCCGGTTCTCCGACCGCGACCTGCCCGCAACCATAACAAGCCTCCCAGTAGGTGCTGTCATCCTCCGAAATTTGTCATGTCGGATCAAATCGACGAGTTTATGGTCGATGCGGTCATGTGTTGGACGTGATCGTTTGTGTCCGAGACGGTCAAAAAGCGAAGTCAACCCTCACCATCGAGTCCGCTAAGAGTCCGAACTCGGATATCGTCTATACGTCTGGCGACATCTGAGAAGCGCCACAAGCAGAAGTCATGGATCAAAGGCACGCGGACGTCCGCCTCAGCGCCCGCACCTTTCCGCTATCCGCGGCCGGTCCCGATGGCTCTCGCGACTGTTCTATGTTCATATTGTGCGAGGCTGAGGGGCTTAGCGCGGCGCAAGACTGCGTCAGCCGCGGAGGAGCAAATGGAAGCCGCGACGGAACTCTCCCAGACCATTACTGGCCAAATCCTCCAGCCTGGAGCACCTGGCTACGATGAGGCGCGGAAAATCCACAACGGGCTGATCGACAGGCGGCCGGCCGTGATCGCGCGCTGCCGGGGCATGGCCGATATCGCTGACGCGGTCGGCTTCGCCAACGCCAACGGGCTCGCGATTTCAGTGCGCGGTGGCGGCCACAACGTGGGCGGCCGTAGCGTCGTCGAAGGCGGCCTGATGATTGACCTCTCGCTGATGAAAGGCATCTACGTGAACGCCACGGCGGGGACGGCAGTCGTCGAAGGCGGCGCGCTTTGGAAGGACTTCAACCGCGAGGCCCAGCTACATGGCCTAGCCGTGACGGGCGGCGTGGTCGGCACGACAGGCGTCGCCGGGTTGACGCTCGGCGGCGGGCTCGGCTGGCTCATGGCGAAACACGGGATGGCGCTCGACAACCTCCTGGCGGTGAACCTCGTGCTTGCGGACGGAGCTATCGTCCGCGCAAGCCCGGAGAACGAGCCAGATCTCTTCTGGGCGGTGCGCGGCGGCGGCGGCAATTTCGGCGTCGCGGCATCGTTCGAGTTCCGTCTTCATCCGGTCGGACCGATGGTGGTCGGCGGGCTGACGGCGTTCCCGTTTCCCGAAGCACGGCAGGTGCTGCGCGCCTGGCGCGACATGACAGCCCTCGCGCCAGACGAATTGATGCTGGTCGCGGCGCTCCTCACCGCGCCCGACGGCTCCGGCAACAAGATCGTCGCCGTCGCCGCCTGCCATTGCGGCGCCGAGGCGGAGGGCCAGGCCGCTGCAGCCAAGATCAAGACCTTCGGCACGGTTGTGATGGATGCGATCGGGCCGATCCCCTACAACGCATTGAACGGGATGCTCGACGCCGGATATCCGGCGGGCGCGCTCTACTATTGGAAGTCGGCGTTCATTCCGACGCTCACAGACGCTGCCATCGATACGCTGATCTCGGCCTACGAGCGCTGCCCGGTGCCGAGCAGCCAGATCCTGGTGGAGAACTTTCACGGCGCCGCGTCGCGCGTGCCGGTCAATGCGACGGCCTACGCGCTCCGTGATTCCGGCTTCAACACGCTCGTGCTCGGGCAGTGGGCGGATCCCGCCGACGGCGACGCGACACGATCGTGGTGCCGCGAAACCTATGCCGCGATTCAGCCCTTCGTCGGCGAGCGGCGCTACATGAACTATCTCGACGCCGATGACGAGGCGGACCATGGAGCCGCGGCTGCCTATGGCCCGAATCTTGCGCGCCTGCGCCAGCTTAAGAAGAGATACGATCCGAAGAATGTATTCCATCAGAATCTGAACATCCTTCCGGCGTAGTCGCTAAGTCGTCCAGTCCCGGGCACGCGCACGTCGCGGCCTTTGGGCGTCGGGCAGTCCACTCAGGGTCAAAAAGCGAAGTCGAAGCCGTCACCACTGAGTCCGATAAGGGCCCTGAACTCGGACATGGTCGACGCTTAGGTCGACTTCTGAAATGCGCCATACACGGACACTCGCGCGGTTGAGCGGATTGCCACTGGAAAAATAGCCCCACCCAGCTAATCTCCGCGCTGTAGTTGCCCGGAACACGCCCGGGGAGGCGCGAGGATGGGGGAGAGCCGCACGCTTGACGGCGGGGCCGCCCCCGATCGGGAGGGCGATCCGAAGGACTGGGAACTCGACGAGGCGCGCGAACAGCTCGCCGCGACTAGCGCTATTCTCCGCGCGATCGCCTCATCGCCAACGGATATCAAGCCCGTACTCAAGATCGTCACCGAGAGCGCGGCTCAGCTCTGCGACGCCTATGATGCTACCATTCTGCTGCGGCGCGGCGAGAAGCTTGTGGTCGAGGCCCACTATGGTTCCATCGATGTCGACTTCCCGGACCTGCCAATCTCACGTGATGTCGTTACGGGCCGTGCCTTTTTGGACCGCGAGACTGTGCATGTTCATGACCTGCATTCAGCCACGGGCGAGTTTCCTGAAGGCAGTGCCATAGCGAAGCGGCTCGGCTTCCGGACAATCCTCTCCACTCCGCTGCTCCGCGAGGACGAGCCCATCGGCGCGCTGATGATCCGTCGAGCTGAGGTGCGGCCGTTCGGCGAGCAGCAAATCCGGCTGCTGGCGACGTTCGCCGACCAAGCGGTGATCGCGATAGAAAACGTACGCCTATTCGAGGAAGTGCAGCGGCGGACGCGAGACCTCGAAGAGACGCTGGAGCGGCAGACAGCAACCTCGGAGATTCTGCGCATTATCAGCACTTCGCCTACCAATGCGCAGCCTGTGTTCGAGACGATCGTGAGCAGCGCGGTCTCTCTCTGCGGCAGCCTGTTTGCCAATGTATTCCGATTCGACGGCAAGCTGCTCCACCACGTCGCCAGTCAGAATGTGGATCCTCGCTATCTGGAACTGCTCAAGACGAAATATCCGATGGCGCCCGACATGACCCAAGTGTCGGGACGAGTCCTTCTGACCGGATCCGTGGTTCGGATCGAGGATGCCCTTCTTGATCAGTCATACGACCAGCGGTTTCCTACCGTCATGGGCTGGAGACGCATGCTTGGCGTTCCCCTGCTTCGTGATGGCGATCCAATCGGCGTCCTCGTTGTCGGCTGGTCAGAAGCCGGTCCCGTTCCTAGGGGGCAGGAGGACCTATTGAGGACCTTTGCCGACCAGGCGGTGATCGCGATCGAAAACGTGCGGCTGTTCGACGAGCTTCAGGCGCGGACGGAAGAATTGACCGAATCGCTGCGACAGCAAACAGCGACTGCAGATGTCCTCAAAGCAATAAGCCGGTCGACCTTCGATCTCCGCGCGGTACTCGAAACGCTGCTCGAATCGGCTGTGCGGCTTTGCGATGCTGATCACGCCTGGATGTTCCAACGCGAAGGCGATCAGCTCACCTGGCTCACCAGCTTCGGGCATGCCCCAGACGTGCATGCCCGTCTCAAGGAATACTTCGTTGCACATCCGCTCCCGACGGATCGCGGCAGCGTCTCCGGGAGAGCGGTCCTGGATGCTCGGGTGATCCACGTGCCCGATGTTCTGGCCGATCCGGATTACCAGCAGAGCGGACCTCAGAGAATTGGCGGATATAGAGCCGCGCTCGGCGTTCCCCTTGTGCGGGACGGCGCAGTGACGGGCGTGATCTTCGTAGCCAAATCCGTACCGCAACCTTTTTCCGCAAGCCAGATCGAACTTGTTACGACGTTCGCCGACCAGGCGCAGATCGCACTCGAAAATGCACGCCTGGTGAGTGAGTTGCACGAGTCGCTGCAGCGACAGACGGCAACGGCCGATGTCCTAAAAGCGATAAGCCGGTCGACCTTCGATCTGAAGAGCGTGCTCAATACGCTGGTGCAATCAGCGGCGGAACTCTGCGCCGCGGAACGCGCCACCATCACGCGGCAGATCGACGGCGTGTTCTATCGCACGGAGGCGTTCGGCCATTCGCCCGAGTTCATGGCGTACGTCAAGGACGTGCCGGTCAATCCCGACCCGGGTTCGGTAACCGGGCGGGCACTGCTCGAGAAGAGGGTCGTCCATATCCCGGATGTGGACGCTGACTCCGCCTATACCTTCTCGGAGGCGCGCAATATCGACCCCTACCGTACAATGCTCGGCGTGCCGATGATGCGCGAAGGCGTTCCGCTCGGCGTCCTGGCGCTGACGCGCTCCGAGATGCGCCCGTTTACGGAAAAGGAGATCGAGCTCGTCTCGACCTTTGCTGACCAGGCGGCGATCGCTATAGAGAACGTACGTCTGTTTGACGAGGTGGAGGCGCGCACCGAGGAGCTGTCGCGGTCGCTGGAGGAGCTCAGGACCGCGCAGGATCGGTTGGTGCAGACGGAGAAGCTCGCCTCGCTTGGCCAGCTCACCGCCGGCATAGCGCACGAGATCAAGAACCCGCTCAACTTCGTCAATAACTTCTCCTCGCTTTCCGCAGAGTTGGTCGACGAGTTGGGCGAGGCTCTGCGGGGCCTCACTCTTGATGCCGAGAAGCGCGGCGAGATCGAGGAAGTCTCCAAGCTACTGCGTGGCAACCTCGAAAAGATCGTGCAGCACGGCAAGCGCGCCGACTCCATCGTCAAGAACATGCTGCTCCATTCCCGCAGCGGTTCCGGCGAGCATCGTCCGGCCGACATCAACGCCATCGTCGAGGAAAGTCTCAACCTCGCCTACCATGGTGCGCGCGCCGAGAAGCGAGGCTTCAACATCGCGATGGAGAAGTCGCTTGATCCGGAAGCGGGCGAAGTCGATCTCTATCCGCAGGAGATCACGCGCGTTTTGCTGAACCTGATCTCCAATGGTTTCTACGCCGCGACGAAGCGCAAGGAGAGGTCGGACGGCCCCGGCTACGAACCAACGCTCACCGCCTCGACAAAGAGCCTCGGCGACAGTGTCGAAATCTGTATCCGTGACAACGGAACTGGTATCCCGCCGGACATACAGGACAAGCTATTCAACCCGTTCTTCACGACCAAGCCGGTCGGAGAGGGGACCGGGCTCGGATTATCTCTGAGCCACGACATCGTCGTGAAGCAGCATGCCGGCACAATCGAAGTGGACACCAAGCCAGGTGCGTTCACCGAGTTCAGGATCGTGTTGCCGCGGGGGGGTGCCTCGCTGGCAAAATCGGAGGACAATGCGTGACTGTGCTCATCCTGGTCGTCGACGACGAGCCTGATGTGGAGATGCTCTTTCGCCAGCAGTTCAGGCGCGACATACGGGCGGGCCGCTTCACGATGGAGTTCGCCGAGTCCGGTGCCGCTGCCCTCAGACGCATCGACGAGGCCGAGGGCGCATCGCTCATCCTTATTCTTTCTGATATCAACATGCCGGGCATGAGCGGGCTTGAGCTTCTGCCGCTCGCCAAGGCGGCACGGCCCGACGTTCCCGTCATCATGATCACGGCCTATGGAGACGCCGAAACCAAGCGAAAGGCGTTGGAAACTGGCGCCGAGTCCCTCCTCACCAAGCCGATCGATTTCGATGCGTTGCGCGGCGAGATCGACATTCGGGTCGAACACGCGGCATGACCGCAACCGTACTCCTCGTAGACGACGAGCCGGACCTAGAGACCCTCGTCATCCAGAAATTCCGCCGCCAGATCAACGACGGCGCGATCAGCTTTCTGTTCGCCCAGGACGGGGTTGAAGCCCTTGAGGTCCTCTCCGCCAATGGCGGAGTCGATATGGTAGTGAGCGACATCAACATGCCGCGCATGGACGGCTTGTCGCTGCTGGCGAAGTTGCAGGAGGCCGAGGAGAAGACCGCCACGATCATCGTCTCCGCGTATGGAGACATGACCAACATCCGAACCGCGATGAACCGCGGCGCCTTCGATTTTCTAACCAAGCCGATCGATTTTTCTGATTTGGAAGCGACGATTGCCAAGACGCTGGAGCAGGTCGCTCACATCCGCAAGATCAGTCACGATAAGAGCGAGGCGGAACGCGCTCGGATGACGCTCGCGCGTTATTTCTCTCCCAATCTCGCCGAGCAGCTTGCCAACAATCCACGTTTTATGAAGCTCGGGGGAGAGAGGCGTGTTGGGACTTTTCTTTTCACGGATATTGCCAACTTTACGCCGCTGGCGGAGACCGGAGATCCCGAGGTCATCGCCAAGATGCTCAATGCGTACCTCGACGGTGTGACGCAAGCCGTGTTCGAGCAGGAAGGAACGGTAGTAAAGATTCTTGGTGATGCAGTCTACGCCATGTTCGGAGCTCCAATGGAGCAGAAGGACCATGCCGCCCGGGCGGTCGCGTGTGTGCTAGCTATCGATGCGTTCGCGCATGAATTTGAAACTATCCAGCAGTCTCAAGGGATACCGCTTGGCATCACCCGGATCGGTGTGAACACTGGGGCCGCGGTGATCGGGAATTTTGGCGGCGACCTCTTCTTCGACTACACCGCGCACGGCGATGCGATCAACGTGGCAGCGAGGCTAGAAAGTGCAAATAAACAGCTTGGCACACGCATCTGCGTCAGTACATCGACCGTAGCGGAGATCCCGGACTTCATGGGACGCCCGGTCGGCGAGCTGGTGCTCAAAGGAAGGGAAGCCGCGTTGATGGCCTATGAGCCGCTGACAGAGGAAGCATTTCAATCGCCTATGACCGCCTCTTACACCGCAGCCTATGAGAAGCTGGCGGCCGGAGACGGGCTTGGTGCGCGAAAGGCTTTTGCCGCTCTTGTCAGCCAATACGGCGATGAGCCGTTAGCGGTGTTTCATCTTCAGCGTCTGCTGGCCGGGAAGGTCGGTACCCGCGTCGAGCTTACGGAGAAATGAGCCGATTGGTTGGCGGACTATGTCGAATGTCCGCGTTGGGTCAATGGCTGAACTGAGCGCTCGGCCGATGAGCGTCCGGTGATTATGGCAAAGCGGAAGTCCCGTTGAGGTCTGGTCGCGCAAAAGCGGTCGCATTTGCTTTGTAACGACCTGATTTTGGCTCAGATGAACGATAGTGAACTCTTTGCCCGGTCCCGCACTTCGGCTATCAGAGCGAAAGAGGACGTGCTTGAAATCCGGCGACCTTGATGCGGGTGTCGCGTTCGGCCTTCGGCTCCTATATGCTTAGCAGCTATGGATGGGCAGAAGACGGCGCTTGAACGGGCGTTCCAACTCGCAGAATCGGGCAAATGCTCGACAATCGAGGATATTCGGAAAGCTCTTGTGACCGAAGGCTATTCGGAGACACAGCTCACCGGACCTAGCCTTGTTCGGCAGCTACGGGAACTCATTCAAAGCGCGCAAGGACGACATCACGCCTCGAGGCCCTAAAGGCGAGAAGCGCCCCACCCGAGGTGATCCGGCAACGCTGTCCGCCTCGTGAAGATCGCGATGGGCGAGATCGAAGAGACAGCGGAGCCGAAGGGCGTCGCTTCTACGTCTGGCGGTAAGCCGTATATTTTTCCGTTGTGGCGCTCCGCCTGCTTTCTTTCAGCGCGAGGACTACGGCCGATCGAAGACAGGATGTTGACGCCGGAGGTAGGGACCGGCGGCTTCAGTGCGTGGGGGCTGGAACGAGCTGTGCACGTTCAACTGCGCCTCTTACCTCGGCAACCGAGTCATACCCCGGGCCCGCGAAGGGCAATGACCCCGACAGGATGGCAAGAAGCACGATCCACCAGACCGGCGCGAACAGTACGGTTCTTCTGCGCGTTCCCGCCGCCGTTGCCGAGCGAGGTTCGCCGCCAATTTTTCTGGGAATTATCCCCTTCAGACAGTTAGACCCTAGCGGTAGCGGGTGCCATTGACGCCGCTGTCGCTCTGGTTTCCTATCTTGTTTCCTTGAAGCGGGGCCGGATCATGCATGTCATTGGCCCGTGTTGCGCCTTAGCCGTAATTGCGACTTCAACCCTCTTTGCCAGCGGCGGGCCGGCGGCAGCACAGGACGATCTCGTTGCCGTTGGCGAGAAGGTGTTCGTCAACTGCCAGAGATGTCACGCGATAGGCGCGCCGACGAAGTTCAAGAAGCCGGGTCCCGATCTGAACGACCTGTTCGGCAGAAAGCCTGGGAGCCTTCCGGACTACACGAGGTATTCCAAGCAGCTTGTCGCGTTCGGTCAGGACAAGGTGTGGGACGCGGCGACCCTAACGACCTTCCTCCACGACCCGCAGGGGGTAGTGGAGGGCACCAAGATGGCATTCTTCGGCCTCCAAAAGGACGAGGAGATCAAGGCTGTGCTCGCCTATTTGGCGACGTTCGATCCGGATGGGATGGCACCAAAATAAGGGCCACGGATCTCCAGGCGGAGGGGCGCGAGGCTTTAAGCAGGTAGCCGCTAAGGGTTGCGGTCGGTCTGGCGCATCCTGACGACGCTGGCGCCCCGGCCTCAAGCTCGGTCGTCGTACAAGCGCCACCGCCGGACCCTGGCGGATGACCGTGATTAGGCCGGGGGAAACGGGAGAACCCGTGGCGGACGACAAGCCGTAAGCTGACGTGCGTGATGCGCTCGGATGGAGAGGGATCAAGGGGCTAGCGCGTAGAGGAATATCCGTCATTAGACCGATGGCGGGTTTAGGCGCCCGATCGTCGGTCGTGTCTCCGTTCCACCCGCCGCTTCCGACGCGGTGTCGCCACCGGCCATTCGCTCCTATATGCTTCATTCCGCGGGGATCGACTGAAGCGAAGGTTCGCAATCGGCCAAATTCGTCGAGACGCAAGCCCGCGTAATTCTCACCGTAGTCTCGCGCGTTATGCGGTCGCGGTATTGCCCGATCTTGAACTTCACGTAGCCCCGAAGCGTGTCGTCATAGCCGAGGTAGCGTTTGACCCGAACGACAGAGCAGCCATTCGCGAAAACGTCGATCAGACCGTCCGCCCCTCCTTTGAAGAAGTAAGTCATGGTCACAAATTCGGACTTCGGATCCGGAAGCGCCGGCGAGGTTCGTGCTCGCCGCCCGTGTCAGCACGGTCAAATCCACGGGAATTCCGGATCGCATTTTTCTTCGTGTTTCGGCGTTGATTTTCCCGAATCGAGGCACCTGCTTTGATCGCTCCGCGGTTCTTGGGCAGACACGACAACGCCTCACGGGCGGCTGCTGCTGACGGTGCTTGCTGGCCGAGCCGAGTTTGAGCGAGAGCTGATCCGAACGAGGACAGGCGAAGGACGCGAGAGCGCCAAGGCGCGCGGGGTTCGGATGGGCAGGAAGCCAAAGCTCACGCCCCATCAACTGAGAGAAGCGCTTGAGCGCCGCGAGGCAGGCGAGCCGCTGGCTGAGATCGGGCGCTCCTACGCGGTTTCGGATTCGACGATATCGCGACTGCGATAGAAGTTGGACCAGGGCCATCCCCTATTGAGCCGGAGTCCGCTTTCTTATGATCTTCGGAAGTCGCTGAGGGCCGACAGTACTTCCGCTCTGCGCCATGTGTGGACGGCTCTCCGTTGGCAAGGGCTTTCTTGATGCAATGCACTTTGGTTGGTGCGGCCATGTGTTCGACCTTTTGGTGCGGCGCGCATGGCCGCTGGCCATAATGCCTTTCGCGGAGCCGGGTCCCGACCAAAAGCACGCGCTCTGAGGCGCTCTGGCGCAACTGGGTTTTCCTGGCTCTCGATACCAACTGCCTGGCGCATTACATCGCGTCTGCCCTTCCCAATCTCTCGTGTTCCTATACCGCTGCAGATGCCGGGCTCGGCTCTCTGTAGCGCTCACCCTTGGTCATGATGGCCCAGATCATTCGTGCCGTTTTGTTGGCGAGCGCGACGGCAGCGATCTTGGTCGTGCGACGCGCGAGGAGTTGCACGAGCCAGGGTCTGCGGGTTCCATGCCGTTGCGCATATCGAATGACAGCCAGCGCGCCCACGACCAGCATCTGTCGCAGGTAGCGATCGCCTTGCTTCGTGATTCCTCCCAGTCGTTCCTTGCCGCCGCTGGAGTTCTGTCGAGGCACGAGCCCGATCCACGCCGCCAGGTTCCGGCCTGACTTGAACGCCCTTGGTTCCGGAACCGTCGCGACGAGGGCGCTGGCGAGCACTGGGCCGACGCCCGGCACCTCCATCAGTCGACGGCCCACATCGGTGGCGCGTGCGCTCGCTCTGACCCTGCGGTCCAGCTCGAGGATCTGCTCGTTCACAAGACGGAGCTGGACCGCGAGCATCGCGACAGCAGCCCGCACTTCCTCGGGCAGAGTGGTCTCATGCGGGTCGGCGACGATGGCGAGCAACTGGGCGAGCCCGTTGCGGCCGACTGGCGCCACTCTCCCGAACTCGCCCAGATGCCCACGGATCGCGTTCGAGACCTGGATGCGCTGACGCATCAACATCTGCCGAACTCGGTGCAGCGACATGACGCTCTGCTGCTCCGGGCTCTTGATCTCGACGAAGCGCATGCTCGCCCGAGTCACGGCTTCACAGATCGCCTCGGCGTCAGCCGCATCGTTCTTCTGGCGCTTCACGTAGGGCTTCACATAGCTCGGAGGCATCAGCCGCACATCGTGGCCAAGCTTCCTGAGTTCGCGACCCCAGTAGTGAGCCGTGGCGCAGGCCTCCAGGCCAACAAGGTAGGGCGGAAGCTTCTCGAAGAATGATAGCAACCTCCCCCGCGTCAGACGGCGGCGAACAATAACCGCGCCGCTTCCATCAACCCCGTGCACCTGAAAGACCGACTTCGCGATATCCAGCCCGATCGTCACAACTGCTTCCATGGCCAGCCTCCAGCTCCTCGACCAGCTCAAAGCTGGCCTCAGTCTGGAGAGCCGTCCACAGCATCAACAGCTGACCTTGGCACTGACGGCTTGCCGGGGTCGTCATCGCGCCCGAAATCCCCCGTCGACGAGGATTTCCGACCCATCGAAGAGCGGCCGCTGAGCAAGAACAGGATTACGTCCGCCACCTCCTCCGGCTCAACGAAGCGGCCGAGAGGAATGCGGCTCAACATCGTGTCGGCTTTGGCCTTGTCGCTCCATGCCTTCACCGCCATCGGCGTCAGTGTCACCACCGGATTGACGCAGTTCGCTCGGATGCCGTGTGGGCCGAGCTCGGAGGCCATCACCCGCGCTTGGGCATGGCGGCAATCATTTCTAGGTATCTACCTGTTACCACGCTGCTTTCTAACACGCTCAAAGGATCATAGCACGGGCGCTGCGCTTCTGCGCTGCTATCCGGAATGGGGCGTTTGCTGCGCCGTAGCCGCCGTAGCCAGCGCGCCGCTCGACAATCTCGAAGAAGAAACCATCGCCGTAGCTCTCGCTGTACAGCTGGAAGTACTCGCCGTCTGCGTCGCGGTCGTAGAGAATGTTGTAGGTCCGCAAACGGCGCATGAGATCGGGATCGAGCGAGAAGCGGGCCTCCAGATCGTCGTAGTAGTTCGGGGAGATCGCGAGCACCCGAAGACCGTTTTCGCGCAACATGGCGGCCGTAGCGAACATATCCGATGTCGTAAGCGCAAGATGTTGGACCGATGAGCCGAAGCTTTCCGCGATGAAACGGCCTGCGAGCGTTCGCTTGTTTTCGGCGCCGTTCAGCGTCAGGCGCAGGGAGCGGTCGGTGCTTTCGATAACCTGGCTGCGCACCAGCCCCGCGGGGTCCACCACATCGACCATCGGCAGCTTTCGGGTCTCGAAGATGGAAGTGTAGAAGAGGAGCCAGGTCAGCATTTCCTCGTAGTTCATAGTTTGCGCAATGTGATCGAAACGCTTGAGCCCGGCGTTTTTCCCTGAAGCCTCTGCGACCGGGCGGAACTCCACGTCCCAGACGTTCGCGAGTTCGCTCTTGCGATCGATGAAGTAGATCACGCCGCCGCCAACGCCGCGGATCGCCGGGATGCTAAGCTCGCCAGGCCGCACCGGTTGCGAAAAGACATTGGCCTTGAGCGCTTGTGCCCGTTCGACCGTCGCCTTTGCATCGTCGACCATGAAGCCGAGCGCATAAGGGGACGCGCCGTGCATCAAGTAGGCCGAATGGGCGAGCCCCTCGCGCTCGCAGTTGATGACGATGTTGATCTCGGCCTGGCGGTAGAGATCGACGTCCTTCGAGACATGGCGACCGACATGAGCAAAGCCGAGCGCGCGCAGAAGTGCGGCTAGGGTCTCGGCCTCCGTCTCATTCGCCGCAAACTCCACGAACGCCACTCCCGTTACCGGCACGCGTGCCGGCATCGAGGGAGGTTTCAGCCGAATGCCCGGCTCGCTGCGGGCGACATTGTCCATCAGCGTGAGCAGCGACCGCTGGCCGTCCAGCGCAATCGACCTCGGCGAACCGCCGCGGAACTGATCGTTGAAGATCTCCAGCGAAAGGACGCCGGCATAGCCGGTCGCGGCGACGGCACGCGTGAAATTGACGACCGGAAGATCGCCTTCGCCGGGCATGTTGCGGAAATGTCGGCTCAAATAGAGAAGGTCCATCTCGATTGCCGGAGCGTCGGCAAGCTGGACGATGAAGATACGATCGCCTGGGATCGACCTGATCGAGTCGACATCGATCTTGCGCGCAAGCGTGTGGAAGCTGTCGAGGATGAGGCCCACCGCCGGGCGATCGGCGCGCCGCACGATCTCCCACGCATCGCGATGGTCGTTGACGTGGCGGCCCCAGGCGAGAGCCTCGTAGCCGACCTTGAGGCCGCGCCGTGCGGCGCGCTCGCCAAGCTCGCTGAAATCCGCGGCGGCGCGATCGATCCCGCCGAGGGACGCCGGCGAGACGCTGGAGCAAACCAGCATCAGGTCCGTACCGAGCTCCAGCATCAGGTCGAACTTTCGCTCGGCACGATCGAAGGCGCGAGAGCGGAGCGGCTCCGGCAGGCCCTCGAAGTCACGGAACGGCTGGAAGAGGGTGATCTCCAGCCCGTGGTCCCTCACCATGCGTCCGACCTCGACGGGCGAGCCGTCGAAAGAAAGGAAGTCGCTCTCGAATATCTCCACGCCATAGAACCCGGCGGAGGCGATCGCCGCGAGCTTCTCGCGCAGATCGCCGCTGATCGAGACTGTCGCGATCGATGTCTTCATTACCCGCGCACCTCCGCTCAGATCGGCGCCTTCTCCTCCAGCCTGCGGCGCAGCTCTCCGAGATCGTCCGGCCGCCGACCGGTGAAATGCTCGAACGCGTCGACGCCCTGATGGAAGAACAGTGCGTAGCCGCTCAGCACCGAAAGCCCTGCCGCATCGGCCTCGCGCATGAAGACAGTGTCAACCGGCGTATAGACGGCGTCGAAAGCCCAGCGCCGCCCGCCCAGCATGGAGGCAGGTACGGGTGTGCCCGGGTAATCGTTCATGCCGACCGGTGTGCTGTTGACGATTCCGTCCGCTCCCGCGACCGCGCTCGCAATGTCGGTTGCCACAATGGCACCGACGCCGACATGCTCGAGGTCGCGGGCAAGCGCTCTCGCCTTTGCCTCGACGCTGTCGAAGAGAGATAATCGCGACACCCTGAGCTCAGCGAGTGCGAATGCGATTGCGCGGCCGACGCCGCCGGCGCCGACCATCGCGACCGCGCCCGGCTTTGTATCGGGGTAAGCCTCCCGATAGGCAGAGAGAAAGCCCGAATAATCCGTGTTGTAGCCGACCGGGCCGGCCGCCTCGAAAACCACGGTGTTTAGCGACCCGATCCGAGCCGCAAGCGGATCGCACGCAACCAATCCCGTGACCCGCTCCTTGTAGGGATAGGTGACGTTGACGCCGCGCATGTCGGAATGGGCGCAAGCGTCGAACGTGGTCTCGAATTCCTGGTCGAGCTCGCTCGGGATCAGGAGATTGTATGTTACGTCGAGCCCCGTCAGCTCTCCGCATTGACGGTGCAGCTCGGGCGAACGCGACTGGCGGATGTTGCCGCCGATCAGCGCGAGCCTGGTACGGGAGCGACCGGAGCGCCTGCTTGTCTCGGACGAGGCCCTAGTTTCCGGCATAGCCGAACACCCTGGGCAGCCAGAGGACGATCTCCGGGAAAAGGATCATCACGACGAGGGCGACAACGAGCACGCCGATAAACGGCCAGATTTCGCGGATGATCGCCCTCAGCTGAATTCCGGTTGTGGCGTTGATGACAAAAAGGACGATGCCGTAGGGCGGCGTGATCAGGCCAATCATGCAGTTGACGACCGCAACCACCCCAAAATGAACGAGATCGACTCCGAGCACCCGACAAGTTGGGACGAAGAGCGGCACGATCACGAGGATAATCGTTGCCGTATCGAGAACGCACCCGAGCAGAAGCAGGATCGCGTTGACGAGAAACAAGAAGCCGACCGGCGAGAAGTTGATCCCCTGCAAAGCCTCCGCGATGGAGGTCGGCAGATTCTCCGATGCGACAATATAGTTGAAGATCAAAGCGCCGCCGATCACCAGGCCGACCGAGGCCGAGGATCGTGCGCTCGCCGACGAAAGCGAATAAAAGTCGCGCCAGGAGAGCGCCCGATAGAAGAGACCGGCCAACAGGAGCGCATAGGCGGCAGCTAGGGCGGCGGCCTCCGTCGGCGTCGTGACCCCGCCGTAGATGCCGTAGAGAAGAATTACCGGCATCAGCAGCGACGGAAACGCACGCAAGGTGATCGCCGGCAACGCCTTGAGAGGAACACCCGCCTCCACCGGAAACAAGCGTCGGCGCGCCAGATAGGCGTTGAGCAACATGAGAACGAGGCCCATCAGGAGGCCAGGCAGCACGCCGCCGAGAAAGAGGTATCCAATCGAGGTGTCCGACACGAGCGCGTAGAGCACCATTGGAATCGAGGGCGGAATGATCGGCCCAATCGTCGATGCGGCCGCGGTGATGGCTGCCGCGTAGCCCGGCGGATACCGCCCGTCGCGGATCATCAGCCGGATGATGATCTGTCCGATGCCGGCCGCGTCGGCGACGGCAGACCCGGACATTCCCGAGAAGATCAGGTTGGCGGCAACGTTCACGTGGCCGAGGCCGCCGCGGTAGCGCCCGACAATGGCCACGCAAAACTGCAGCAGCCGCTCGCTGATCGTTCCGGCGTTCATGATGTTGGCGGCAACGATGAACAAGGGGACCGCGAGCAGCACGAAACTGTCGTAGAGGCCCTGGATGTTCTGTTCCGCCGCGAGCGAAAGATCCTGGCCGTGCACCGCGAGGTAGACAATCGCCGCGACGATCATCGACAGCGCGATCGGCGCGCCGAGTCCCGCGAGCACGAACAGAGTGAGCAGGCAAAGCGCGAACGGAAGGCTCATGGCGGGGGCGGCTGGTCGAGCTCCTCCGAGCCGGCTCCCCACACAAGCCTCCACAGCCGCCACAGGTAGCGGGCGATGATGCTGATCGCGAACGCGCCGTAGATACTGAAGACGTAGTCGAGGCGGATATGAAGGGTGGAGCTGTGTTTGATCTTGTAGAAGGTGATGTAGCCGAAGGTCGCCGGCAGCGCGGCGGCGAAGCCGGCGACGATGCCGAGAGCGGCAAGGATCGCAAAGACGCGCCTCGTGCGTCGACCGACAACGTGGGTGAGGAGGTCGAAACGAACGTGGTCGCGGTCGTTGAGGATGAACGCCCCTTCCCAGAACACCACCCAGAGCCAGGTGGTCACGCACAACTCCAGAGTCCACCCGAGAGGGAAGTCGAACACGTAGCGCGACGATATCTGAAGAATGAACGAGAAGAACATGGCGGTGAGGAGCCCCACCGCCACGTTGTCTGCCCGGGCGCGCAACCACGCGATGGCCGCACGCATCGCGCCCGCGTCTTTCTAGAGCGCGTTGATCTGGTCGACCATGCCCTTCGGCCAATCCTTGGCGAAGTCGGAATTCAGGTAGGCCTCCTGAACGTGCATACGGAACGCGTCGACGTCAGGCGTATAGACCTGAAGGCCTTGATCCTTGAAGAACTGCTCGAGTTCCGATTCGAGCTGGAGCTGCTTCTGGCGACCCAACTCGGCGGCATCGTCCGCGGCTTTCTGGACGGTCGCCTGCTGATCGGCGCTGAGCCCATCCCAGATTTTCTTGCTGAACGCCAGGTAGTTCAGGTCGACGAGATGGCTAGTCAGCACGATCTGCTTGGTGACTTCGTAGAACTTGGAGTCCTTGTCGGTCGGGAGCGGATTGTCCTGTCCGTCAATCGCACCGGTCTGAAGCGCGGTATAGACCTCCGTGAAGGCCATCGGCACCGGATTGGCGCCAAGCGCCTTGCCGAGGAACTGCCAAGCGTCGGTGCCCGGCATGCGCAGCTTCACGCCGGCGAGGTCGTCTGGCGTCATGATCTTCTTGTCGATGCGAAGGTCGAGTTGGCGGCGCCCGAGATACATCACGCTCAGAAGCTTCACGCCGAGCTTGTCCTCTACGTTCTGCTTCATTGGGTCCATGAAGCTCGCTGCAAACACCTTTTTCTGGTGATCGGCGTTGCGGTGGAGATAGCCGGCCGTAAAGATCGACCATTCGGGAAAGATCGTGGCAAGCTCCTGCGGCGAGGTAATCGACATCTCGAGATTGCCGCGCGAGATCGCCTCAAGTTCGGTGCCTTGCTTGAAGAGAGTCGCGTTCCAATGCGGCTCGAATGTCGCAAAGTCCGCCACGGCGGGAGCAAACACGTCGGTCAGCGCAACGGCGCGCTGGTCGGTGGGCGTGGCCGGCGACGATAGGCGAAGAAGCACTTTATCCGCCGCTGCCGCGCGAAGCGGAATCAGGCTGGCGAGCCCACCTGCCGTCAAGCCGACAGCGGTGGTGCAGAGAAATGCACGCCGGGTAATGGCCGTCATCGTTTCCTCCCTTTGTTTTTCGGCGCCGGTGAAGGCCGCACCGTTTCAAATTGCCCGGATGCTGGCATACATCGATTGGTGATACAACCCATGGAACCGATAGACTCATAGGAAGATGATTTCATATGATGGAAAAAGAGGGGTTGTCCGCCAAGACCAGCCATCGTGTCGAGAGCCGCGCGCGGATCGCGGTCATGGGAGCCGGTCAGGTCGGACGGAAGCACGCCGAGCGGGTCGCACGGGATGCGATCCTCGTGGGAATCGTCGACCCTGCCCCCGCCGCCGCAGTGCTTGCGCAGGAATTCTCGACGCGCGTCTGCCGCTCCCTCGCCGACCTTCTCATGGAAACGCGACCCGACGGGGTCATCGTCGCTACGCCGAGCAACCTCCATCACGAGCACGGCATGGCCTGTATCGAAGCAGGGCTGCCGGTGCTGATCGAGAAGCCGCTCGCCACGCGGATCGAGGATGCTCGCGAGCTGGTCCGCGCTGCCGATGAAACTTCCGTGCCGCTACTCGTCGGTCATCATCGCCGCTACAATCCGATCGTGGGGCGCGCCAAGGCAGAAATCGAGAGCGGCCGGCTCGGCAGGATAGTCTCGGTGCAGACGACGTGCTGGCTTGCAAAGCCGGTCGAATATTTCGATGCCGCTTGGCGGCGCGAGCCGGGTGCTGGTCCAATCTACACCAACCTCGTTCACGACATCGACTTGCTACGTGCGCTCTGCGGCGAAGTGGGGACCGTGCAGGCGATCACCTCGAACGCGATCCGCGGCCACGCAGTGGAGGAATCGGCCGCACTTCTGCTTGAGTTCGAGAATGGCGCGATCGGCACGATGAGCGTCTCCGACACCGCCGTCGCTCCGTGGAGCTGGGAGACGACCGCGGGCGAGAATACGGATTTTCCAAAGACAGGCGAGAGCTGTTACCGCATCGCCGGCACACTCAGTTCGATCTCGATCCCGGACCTCCACGTCTGGCACCAGGAGGGCGGCCGCGATTGGCGAATTCCCTTTCTTTCTGAGGTGCTTCCAATGGTCCCCAAAGACCCCTTTGCGCTTCAAGTCGAGCACTTCTCCATGGTCATCCTGCAAGGCACGACGCCGATCGTGACAGGTCGTGATGGCTTGGCGGCGCTCAGGATCGCCGTCGCCGCGAAAGAAGCGGCTGCAACCGGCAAGAAGATAGATATCAGTGATTAGCGCTCGACGGAATCAAAGAGCTATCTTGAGAGCCTGCGCGGCAAGACTGTGATCGACTCCTGCCGCGATGTGCCGGCGGAGGATTTCCTGCGCTTTTGCGGCGTCGCGCCCGAGCGCGGCGTCGCGCAGCCGCAGATGCTCGTCGGCCGCGATTTGCCCCCTGTGTGTCAGCGACAGCATCTGATAGCGGAGATACTTGTCGAACACAGAGGCGTGAGTGTCCATCAACACCCGCGAGCCGCACGCCGCGATCAGCGATTGGTGAAATTCCCAGTCGTAGCGCTTCCACTGCTCGGTGACGGACCGGTCCCCGGACATCATGCGGAGCTCCATTTGATGAAGCTTATGGTGCGAAGAGACCACCCTTCCCTCCCAATCGACATCGCCGGCCTTGAACGAGAGCTCGAGCGCAAAAGTCTCAAGAAGCTGCCGAAGGGCGGATAGCTCCTTGAGGTTCTCCGCCGAGATCGGCGCGACCTCGAACCCCCGCTGTCCTTCAGCGACAACGAGGCACTCGGCCGTAAGGCGATTCAGGATCTCGCGGAGCGTCGAGACGCTTGTGCCATATCGATCGCGCAGCCGTTCAAGCTTTAGCCTCTCGCCGGGGCCGAGCCCGCCGAAGATTATGTCTCTCTTGATCCGGTCGTAGGTGCTATCGGCGACCGACCCGGACGCGACCAACGTATCCATCGTCGTGAAATATCATACTTATTGAGAAACGCCATACGATGCTTTCTTTCTGCAAGCCATCGGCGGGCTCTCGATGACGAAAGCCGGGTATGGGTCAAACTCGGACGTCGGCCCGCGCAATCCGAATGTCCGCTTGCCCCCCTTGAGCAGACATCGGCGGCTCTGAATCCGACTTCGGATTTGCGCCAACACTGGACCTTCCGCGAAGTTGGCATCCCGATATTACGCGCGTGCAGGCGCTTGGTCCGGAGTGGGCGGCGGAGCGATTTTCGCCTCACAGGCAGCGACATTGGCCTCGTTTCGTTTCATTCTTTGAAACTGAACCCCCCGCAGGCCATGGTCCGCCATTCTGATCGGAATTGCAGTCGCCAGCCTCCCGCTCAGACGCAATCTTCAATGACGGAAAGGTCGCAAAGGCCATTCACCGGAGCTTCGTACACACAATGACCGACTGGTTGCATGATACGCAACTAAGAGCAGCATCTCGTCGGATGCCGGTATTCGGGCGCACAAAAACAATACTTCAGGCTGTGCCGTTCTCGATCCCCGCTGGACCGGCATGGACGATTTCAAGCGCCAAGAGTATCGTCGCGAAGCTTCCAGTGGGATCGCCTCGAAGGTGCTTTTTCTCGCTGGACTAAGGATGGGGGGAGGAAGATGGCTGAGGGAAGAATCAGATTTGGCAAAAAGAGCGCCAAGGGCAAAGTAAGCGAGTCGAAGACCGGCAAGGGGAAAAAGCCCACAACCAGCAGCGTTGAAGCTCAGTCTCGGCGTTGGGAGTATGTGACTTGCCCGTACTGCTGGTCCGTCAACGAAGTTGTGGTCGATAGCAGCCAGTGGCTTGCGTACTCTTGTTGGAATTGTGGGCGGGTTTTCGACGTGTAGCGTCACAATTCTGAATCTTTACCTAGGGAAGAAGATCGGTGGCGGCTGTGACCGCCCTTTGACGCCCGCTGGCTGGAATCCTGTCTCGGGTCTAGCCAACCTTCTTCATCGCCTTCCGCATCGTGGCCAGGTTCTGGTCGAGCGTTGCGATGCGGTGCGCCTGCGCCTGTTTCAAGAAAGCGACACTGAGCTTCTCGTCGACGGTCTTTTTTCCTTTCGCTTGCAGCTCCGGATGACTCTCGTTCAGGGGCATGGCGGCCGCCGTGCGCGCATCGATCGTGAGGAGATAGCGCCCGACGAGTTGCAGAAGGTCGGAGGCGGACTTCGCTGTCGCTGACCACTCACCGTCCGACGATTTGAAACGCGCTGAGAGAGTGCCATCCTCCTCCACACGCGCCGTGCCGATCCGCTTGCTGGAGCGGAAGAGGTCGCAGGAGCCTTCTGCCTTCTCGACCAGTTTGAAGGTTGCCGGGCGGACGCCCGCGACCTCGATCCGCGTTGTGAACGGCTTAGACGGCAAGCGGCGGCTCCCCGATCGGTTGGATGCAGCTCTCGTCGTCGTTCTTGACGCTGTTGACGTTGCGGCTGACGGCTATCGCGCGCATGCGCTCTGCCGGATAGGGCTTGAGCAACCCCCGCAGCTCTTCGACGGGCGTCGCTGGATCAAGCCAGCGGTCGTAGTCGTCCGGCTCCAGGATCAGCGGCATGCGGTCATGAATCGCCGCGGCAAGCGGGTTCGGTTTGCCGACAATGATCGTCGCGGAAAGGATCTCGTTGCCGGCGATCCTCGCGAATTCCCAGAGCCCGGCAAAAGCGAACGGCTCAAGGTCTTCGCGTTGGAACCGATACGGCTGCTTGCCGTCGGCTCGCCTCTGCCACTCGAAAAAGCCGGTCGCTGGGATCAGCGCCCTGCGCTTGGCGAAGGCTTCCTTGAACATGCGCAGAGTATGCACTGTCTCGGCCCGGGCGTTGATATGCGGGACCTTCGGCATCTCCTTCGACCACCAGGGGACCAATCCCCAGCGTGCCATGACGAGCTCGCGGGTACTATCGCGTGGGCCGACGCGGACGATCGGGATCTGGTCGGTCGGAGCGATGTTGTACCGGGGCGGGAAATTCGAGGGCGGCAGCCGCCGCGCCTCAAAGAGGAGCCGATATGCCTCGCGGGCGATCAGGTTGTCGTAGCGGCCACACATAGGCCAAGGGCCTCCGTCGAGAATATCGGCTGGCAAACTGTGTTCGTTGGCACGAACAGCAGGTAGGATACCTCGTTGTGACGTCATCGCTCGTCAACAGTAGCCGGTGAGCCGCTCTCCCGGCCGCGAATAATCCGGTCGTGCGTCGGTCTCCCGTGATCCGCACCGAATGCATTTGAACCGCCGGGCCACCGCCGGCACGAACGTTTCCCTTGGCAACGGGAGCATGGCCGGATCCAGATTCGCCGACCGGCCGCATGTGTAGCAGTGCGCCGCGAGCGGCAATCGCCGCTCGATCAGATCGGATATCCGAACGGCATTCGGGAAGCGCGCAGGGTCGAATCCCATGAGCCGAGCCTAGGAGGAAATTCCTGCCTAAGCCACGGGATGGAGACACTTGCTTCCAAGGTTACGTGGCGGCGGCAAGGCGGTTCTTCTGCCGGGTCCGGGGTCGTGCTTTGGCAGGAGGCCCAGACCGGTATCTAAGAAGAGGCTCCAAGCTTCGCATCATCATGCGGCCGGCGCGATCCTGGAGCGGCAGCATGACTTCCGCTAGGCGGCGGAGCTGTTCCTCGAGCCGATCTCCCACCTTGTCACCGTGGATTTCGTTCAGCGGCTCTTGTCCAAAAAGCTCTCGCTCGACAACGAGGCTGAGATTGCCGATCCAGCGCTGAGTGCGGAGGATGTTGTAGTACGCGATGATCGCCTCATCGATCATCATGATGTCGGCGGCGGTGACACGCGGCAACTCCGCCATCAGGTTTTGTCGAAGCGTCACGAGCACGGCCACAATCTCGGGTTCCAGATACCTTTCCGCGCCGAGGCAACGTACGATGAAGCTGCCGTTGCCAAGTTCGTCGCCGGCCTTCTCAAGAAGCGCAGTCCATTCTTCGGGCGTGCGCACGCCAGGCCGACCTCGCGTCAGACCGTAGATGTCCTGCGCCGCGTCCTTGAGACGCTTGAACTGCTCGTTCGCCTCAGCCTGAACGCGGCGCTCAAAGGCTTCGGCTTCCGCCTCCGCTTCCGGATCGCTCGGCGGCACCTCTCGAATCCCGTCCTCGTCCGCCAGGTCGACGGGTGCGCTGGCGTCTACGCTCCGAACGTCGTCATCCATGTCCATCCCTCCGACTCGCGTTCGGACCGAGAATAATCGTTTCATATCCGAAATGAAATCGCCCTGATTCGCGTGCAAGCGGACCGGCCACCGCATCACAGGCAATCGCTCTCGACTTTGACATCGTCGTCATCGCGGTTCTTTTCGCACCCGATTTATGCACAAGTTAAGTCATTGAACTGCCGACAGCAAATTTTCGGTGCAAAATTCGTGAATTATGCACGGCGCTCAACGAACAGATTGCAGCAAAGATGAACCGCTGCGTGCTCTGACGACCTTAAGGATGCGACTAGCCTCATCGGGAGGCGGCTCCTTGAGCGACCCGTCGCAGGTTCAGTGGATTGTTTGGCGCGCCCCGGCGCGATCCTGACACCGCTCCCGGTTCAAGCCGGGGACGCCCAATACCCAGCCCTCGACCTGCGCGACCGTGCGCTCGACCGGCGAGAGATCGGGATTCAGGAACGCTGCAAGGCTGCCGCCGCGGTCGGCGCGGGAGAGCCACGCCGCGGTGCTGAAGGCGTCGTGCTGATCGCCAGTGTGTGACGCGACATGGAAAACTGCCCCCTTAGCGACACGAGGAATTGCCCCCTCCTCGGCGAGCTGAGGAGAGCAGGAATGGACGAGAGACAAATCACGGGAAGCCTGTCGTGGAGTGATCCACGGGGGCAGGAGATGAAGACGCCGGACGATGTGGCGGCGATGGTGGGGCTGAGGGCGTGTGGCTGGGGCGTGAAGCGGATCGCGCGGGAGCTGGGCTGCAGCCATCACACGGTGAAGCACTACGTGGCGGCGGGCGGTGTGGTGCCGTTCAAGGCGCCGAAGCGGGGGAAGGCGCTCGACGGGCACGAGGACTGGCTGCGCGAGCGGTTCCTGCGGCATCGCGGCAATGCCGATGTTGTACGGCAGGACCTAATTGCCGAGAAGGGCATCGCCGTTGGTCTGAGGACGCTGCAGCGGGCGGTGCAGCCCTACCGGCAGGGGTTGAAGGCGGAGGCGCTGGCGACCGTTCGGTTCGAGACGCCGCCGGGCCGTCAGCTGCAGATCGACTTCGGCGAGCGCCTTGTCGAGATCGGAGCCGAGAAGGTCAAGGCGTTCGTGTTCGTGGCGACGCTCGGCCACTCGCGTCGGCTCCACGTGCGGGCGTTCCGTCACGAGCGCCAGGAGAGCTGGCTCTCTGGCCTCGAAAGCGCATTCACGACCTTCCACGGCGTGCCGGAAGAGGTGCTGATGGACAACCCGCGCGCCCTCGTCGTTCGCCACGATGCTGCGAGCCGGCGGGTCCAGTTCAACGACAAGCTCACGGCGTTCGCGAAGCACTGGGGCTTCGCAGCACGCGCCTGTGCACCTTACCGGGCGCGCACGAAGGGCAAGACCGAGAGTGGCGTCGGCTATGTGAAGAAGAACGCGATTGCGGGACACAGCTTCAAGAGCTGGGAGGCGTTCGAGGCACACCTCGCCAGGTGGGAGCGGGACGTTGCCAATGTGCGCGTGCACGGCACGACCGGCGAGGCGCCGATCCTGCGCTTCGAGCGCGAGGAGGCGCACCGGCTGAAGCCGCTGGGCGGGCGGCCGTCGTTCGGCACGCTGCGCGAGTTGACGCGCGTCGTCGGCAACGACTGCGCGATAGAGGTCGACACCAACAGCTACTCGGTGCCATGGCGGCTCATCGGCGAGCGAGTCGCCGTGACGGTCGCTGCCGGCGAGGTGCGCATCCGGCACGGGGCCGTCGAGGTCGCCGTTCACGCCCAGGCGCACGGCCGCCGCCAGCGCGTCACCGACCGTGGCCACCTCGACGGCGTTGCTGGCCGCGACGGCGCCATCTGCCGGAAGGCGATCGAGGGACCGTCGAATTCTTCATCCTTCGGCAACGCCGGCGCTCCTGAGGGCGCTCAGCGAGTACGAAGCCGCTGCCGGAGGCAGCTTCTGATGCCGCGCGCGAAGAAGGCGGCCGACGTGCCAACCGACCGGCTCGACGAGATGCTGGTGAGGCTCAAGCTCTCCGGCATTCGGGATCAGCTCGACAACCTCCTCGACGAGGCGGCGCGGTCGAACCTGTCGACCCGCGAGACACTCATGATGCTCTGCGAGCGCGAGATCGCGAGGAAGGATCATCGCCGCATCGATATGGCGCTGAAGCTCGCGCACTTCCCGGCCGTCAAGGAACTGGCCGGCTTCGACTTCGAGGCTCAGCCCTCGATAGATCCGAAGCAGATCCGGGACCTGGCCGCGTCGCGCTGGATCGCCAACGGCGAGAACGTGCTGCTGCTCGGCCCGCCCGGCGTCGGCAAGACGCACCTCGCGATTGCGCTCGGCCGCGAGGCGATCATGGCCGGCTACTCGGTGCAGTTCACCACCGCGATGGCGCTGGTCGCCGGACTTGCCAAGGCGCATGCCGAGAAGCGGCTCGACGAGAAGCTGTTGGGGCTGTCGAAGGCGAAGCTGCTGATCGTCGACGAGCTGGGTTACCTCCCGCTGGAGCCCGACGCGGCACACCACTTCTTCCAGCTCGTCAGCCGCCGCTACGAGACAGGGGCGATGCTGATCACGTCGAATCGCTCGGTCGCGGAGTGGGGCACGGTGCTCGCCGACCCGGTCGTCGCCACCGCGATCCTCGACCGGCTCCTGCACCACAGCCACGTGCTGACCATCCGCGGCGACAGCTACCGGCTGCGCGCCAAGCGCAAGAGCGGCCTGATCAAGTCGCCTGTCGGTGATGGCGCTCGGGCCGCCTCGGCCTCTCTCCGCGACGTCACCGGCAATCATCAACCCGCATCATGAACTGAGGGTGGGGCAGTTCTTCATGACGCAAGGGGGGCAGTTCCGGATGTCGTTTGACAGCCAGTGCGGTCCTCCCTCGCCAGACTGCGGCTCCACAGCGCTGGATAGACTTCGGCGATGGCGGAGCGCCCCGGGGAAATCTGCCAACCGTCAAAGGGCCAGAAATGCACGCGGCTCCCGAGCCGCTCGCGGATGAAGCGCAGCCATGGAATTCCGGCGTGGGTGGATTTCGCCACCGACCCCTGCACGTCGAAGTGAAAAACCGATTTGGCGCCGCCCGCGCGCTCCTCGGTCAGGCGGCGCCAGCGGGCATTGCCCGTGCGGGCCGCGCCATTGCCGGCGATGCCCTCGCGGACGAAATCGACATAGGTATTGTCGTCATCAGTGGGCCAGTGGCGCTGGAAATCGTCGAGGAAGCTCGGCCAGTCGGGCAAAAGCCCATGCACCTCGAAATAGCGCAGTGGGAACGAGAAGCCGTGGTCGATGCCGACCAGCGTCGGCACGTCTTCTGCGAGCCGTTCCACCAGCCATTCGGCGATGCCCTTGCGGGTCCAGTATTTGCGCGGGCTCGGCGGCGGCGGAACTTCCACCGGAGGCCCATCATCCTCGGCCCGATAGACGCGAAGCCCCTTCAGGCTGGCGGTCGGCGTTTCCGCGCCCGAATAGTCGATGCCGATATAACGGGCGAACGTGCGTGCGGGACGATCGGCGTCGGCCATGGCGAACCGCTCAATTCAATGCCCAGATTGAGGCGTTCAGCGCCGTCGCGAAGGCCACCCATGCGGCATACGGCACCAACAGCCAAGCCGCCACGCGGTCCTGCCGCCACGCGGTTGCGATGAAGGCGAGGATGGCGGCAAGCATCGGCAAGATCACGACGAGCGCGAGGCTGATCTGGTGGGCGCCAAAGAACACCGGCGACCACAGGAAGTTCAGGACGAGTTGCGCCCACCAGAGCTTCATCGGCCAGCCGCCGCGATCGCGCTGCCAGACGCGCCAGCCGGCGACGGAAATAATGACATAGAGCACCGTCCAGACCGGCCCGAATATCCAGCCCGGCGGGTTGAAGGCGGGCTTGGCCAGTTGCGCGTACCACTCTCCGGGCGCGGTCAGGAAGCCGATAGCAAGACCGCCGCCGACCACAAGAACGAGGAACAGGATCAGTGCAAAGCGGTGTTTCATGGTTCAAGGCGCCATTGTCATACCGCCGCCCCGATGCCGGTCCGACGGCGGTTTGCTTGCGACCTCATCGCGGCGTTGCAAGGGAAGTGAACTTAGCGCGAAAGTGCCCGATCCTAATCGCTGCGGCGCAGCATTAGCGCGTAAACCGTCACCGAGATGGTGATCAGCAGCCCGTAGATGAACTGGGTGTAGAAGCCGGTCAGGCCGATGGCGATGATGCCTGGCTCCAAGGACGCGATGATCAGGACGCCAACGAAGGTGCCGATCATTGTGCCCCTGCCACCAAACACCGAGGTGCCGCCTATGAAGACGGCGGCCAGGGTGGTGAGCAGATAGCCGCTGCCGGTCGTCGCCCAGAAGAAAGTCAACTGATTGAGGATGAACACGACCGATAAGGCCGCCGAGACCCCCATGATGACGAAGCATAGGATCTTCACCATGTCGACGTGGATACCCATCATGCGAGCGCTGGCGGCATTGTCGCCGATGAACAGTACGTGGCTGCCGAAGCGGTGGCGCTTGTAGGCCACGCCCATAAGAATCGAGCCGCCGACGAACCAGAGGAACTGCGCCGGGATCTGGCCGAACACCTCGCCGACAAAGAGCGAATGGAGCGGATTGGAGGTGATCGTGGAGATCGGGATGCCGTGGCCTTCGGTCACGACGTTGACCAGACCGCTCCACAGGAACATCGTCCCGATCGTTGCTACGATCGAGGGAATGCCCACCTTCGTTACGAGCAGCCCGTTAATTAGACCGAGGAGCGCGCCGGTCCCCAAGCAAAGAACCAGCGCGATGATGAAGCTGTCGGTGCCGACATAGGAGGCGGCAAAGACCCACCCGGAGAAACCGGCGATCGACGGAAAGCTCAGGTCGATCTCGCCGAGGGTGACGATGAACGTCGCCGCCATCGCCATGAGCCCGAAGAACGGAATCGAGATCATGAAGGAGCGGTAGATACCGAAGCTAAGATAGGTTCCCGGCGCCCGGATGATGAAGACGGCGTAGAGCACAACAAGCAGTGAGATGATGCTGATCTGAAACCGGTAGGTACGGAAAAAGAGCCGGGCCGATGCCGGCTGGGGAGCAGGTCGCTTCACGGTTGTCGTGCTCACGGGTTTAGCTCACCGTACCGGCATCGTGCAGGGCAATCATGATCTCCACCAGCTTTTCGCGGGTGACCTCGCTCTTCAGGAAGCGCTCCGCTATGCGACCGCGATCGAGGATGATGAACCGATCGGCCACGTCGTAAACGTGAAAGATGTTATGGTCGATGAAGATCGCCGATTTGCCGTGTTCGCGGATGGATCGGGTGAAATTGAGAACGCGCTCGGTCTCGGTGATTGACAGACCCATGGTCGGCTCATCGAGGATGATCAAATCGGCGTCGAAATAGAGCGCCCGGGCGATCGCCACGCCCTGCCGCTCACCGCCGGACAGGCCACCTACCTCGCTGTCGACGGTGATCGCCTCAGAGGTCAGCCCCATGCGTGAGCGCATGAGCTGTTCGGTCTCGCGCTTCTGGCCGCCGAGGTCGAGAAAGCCGAGAAAGGTCGTGCGTTCGTGGCCCGCGAAAACGTTGCGCCACAGCTCCTGTTGTTCGGCCAATGCACGTTCCTGATAGACACACTCGATACCGAGGGCGCGCGATGCGCGCACGTCGCGCCGCGTGATGCGCTGGCCCTTGAAGTAGATCTCGCCGCCGGACGGCGCGTAGACGCCGGTGATGAGCTTGATCAGCGTCGATTTGCCGGCGCCGTTGTCGCCGATCAGCGCAACGATCTCGCCGTAGCCAATCTCAAGGTCGATGTCGCGGAGGACCTGGATGTGTCCAAATGACTTCTGGACGCCCTTCATTTGCAGGAGGGGAACGGTGGGATCCATCGATAGCGCAATCGTTCGGGAGGATAAGGATGAGACGGAGCCGCTTGTGATGCTCCGTCTCGCTGCTGTATTCGCCGCAACAGGACTAGCGGATGCCTTCCTTGGCGAGCGGTGCCACCGCGTCGATGTTGTCCTTGGTGATCAGCGACGAGGCGGTGTCGACATGCAAGCCGGCAAAGCCGAACTTCGAGGTCAGGTAGAGCTGGATGATCGGCAGGTAGCCCTGCAGGAAGGGCTGCTGATCCTCGACCACCGCGATGTAGCCATCCTGGACGCCCTTGACGATCGGAGCCGACAGGTCAAAGCCGGCGCCGCAGATCTCGCCCGGCTTCTTGCCGGCCGCGTTCATATAGGCGGGGATGGTCGCGGTGAGCGCACCGTGATCGGTGATCACCGCCTTGATCTCCGGGTGGGATGCAACGAAGCTGGCAAAGACCGGGATACCCTGGGTCGCATCGCCGTTGATGGCGTCGGAGATCTCCTGGTACACGACCTTCACGCTGGCCGCCTCAAGGGCATCGTTCACGCCCCTGGTGCGCTCGCCACGGCCGGCCTGACCGAGCAGACCCCAGACGAAGGCGGTGTCGCCTTCCTTGAGGCCGCAGGCCTCGATTGCGCCGTTACCGAGCGTCATGCCCGCCGTGTGCAGATCCGCAGCACCGGCATAGCCGAAGCCAGCGGCCTTGTATTCGGCCTCCTTGTTGGGCAGCGGCACGTTCGACACCGTCACGATGATGCCCGCCTTCTCAGCCTGGTCGATCAGGGGCCCAAGGGCCTCTTCGCCCGGATGGCCCATGATGGAGATGCCAGTCGGCTTGCGGGCGATCGCCTCGCTGAGCTGCTGGACCATCTTCTGCGGGTTCCAGTCGGACCACACATAGTCCACCTTGCACCCGGTCTGGTCGGCCGCCGCCTTGGCGCCGGCATAGACGATCGAGGCAAAGGGGCCGCCTTCGGGCCCGCCGGGGAAGAACACAAAGTTCTTGCCGGCGCACCCCATGTCGGTAGCAGCGTGCGCGCCGCTGCTTGCCGCGAGCAGGCAGACTCCTGCTGCGATTGCCCAGGTTTTCATCGTCTTCCTCCTTCCCGTTTCTTGACCGAATTGACTCAATGCTATCGGGCACAGGGGGCATACGGATTGCGCCAGATCAAACCGGCGCGAAGTAGCGCGGCCAGTTCGACGTGCTCATTTGAAGCCCGATATCGGGCGCCCGCTATTGTGTGGTTCGGCTCGTCGGCATGGAAGTTGCGATCGACCAGATCTGAGGCCGGCCGCAGCCGCTCGTCGCGGAAAGTCGTGCGAGCGGACTCGCGGCGGCTGACGCCGGCAACGCCGGCCTCTTCATCAGCCGCTCCACCCGCTTGCGACCCACCCTGACCCCGTCCCCGGGGGGCGCTCTCTGAGCGCAGGGGGCATGGCGCACACCGTATGCCGAGTCCGAGCGTATGTGCGCCGAGTTAGATCCAATTCGGCGGCATAAGTGCCGAGTTGTTTCAGGTTTAAGCGGCAACCGGCACAGTCATGGGTCACCCCAATACCCCCAATACCCGGGGCCCCGAAGGAGACGGCCCTCACGGGGGGCGCTATTCAGGCAAGCCGACCAGGACGTGACCTCGCATTATCTTCGCGCGGCTTGACGTCGGCGACGCGGGCAGCAGCAGGCCGTCGACATCCAGCAGTTCCAGGACTGGCAGACGCCGCAGGACTACCAGTTCCGTCAGCTCGACGCGCTCCCTGCCGCCACCAAGGCGATGGTGTCCGACGGCGGTTTGCTCGCGACCTCACGGCCGCGTTGCGAGTGAAGTTGCATTTAAGGGGTGCGTCGCGGTGCACGAGGGCGTAGCGCACACGGTGTGCCGAGTAATGCGTCAAGTGTGTCGAGTTGTGCCAGGTTGGATCATATCTCGCCCCGCTCGCAGGTCCGGGAAGAGCGCCTAGGACCGTCCGCCATAGCCAGGCGCCTGAAGATCGGAAGGGCTTCGGCCTATCGTGCTCTTGCCCCCTGCAGGCGGCCAAGGCCGACGGCAAAACGATCATGGAGCCGATGGACATGTTCTACGGCGATCGCAGCGGTGGCGTGAAGGATCCGTCGGGCAATAGCTGGTTCATCGCCACGCACAAGGAAGATGTCGCGCCGCAGGAACTGGCAAAGCGCGCGGAAGCATTTCTCACGCAACGGAAGACGCCGGGTTGATTCCATCGTGACGCAGGAAAACCCGATCTCAAGGCGCCGCGCGCCGAGTGGTCTCCAACGCAATCCGGCATTGGCTCAACGTTCCGGTGAACTCGCGCTCTCTGCTATCGCGTGATAAACGTGTGCCGGAGCTGATGCGCCTAGGCACGTAGAAAAAGCATCGACACGGTGGTTCCTTGGCCGGGTGTGCTCTGGAGTTCGACTCTGCCGCCGGATTCCTCCGCAAAGGTGCGGACTTGTGTCAGGCCAAGCCCTGTCCCCTTGCCGGGCTCTTTGGTCGTAAAGAAGGATTTAAACGAGCGTGCCTGCACTTCCGGGGTCATACCCACGCCGGTATCACTGACGGAGATCCGAACTAGCCCAGCCTGCTGGTTGTCACCGACGTTCTCGCCGGTGATGGTTACCATTCCACCCATCGGCATCGCGTCCCTCGCATTCACTACCAGATTCAGCAGTGCCATCTCGAACTGACCAGGATCGACGCTTACGGGCCCCAGGTCTTTCGAGAAACTAAGCCTAAGCCTGATGCCCGATCCGAGAACGCGCTGAAGAATGCCACGCAGGTTGTGCGTGAGTTGACCAAGGTCGACGATCTGGGGCATCGGCTTCTCGGGCCGCGCAAAATCGAGCAATTGGCGCGTGAGCTCCGAGGCCCGACTTAGCGCATGCCGTATTTCCGGAAGGACGGTGGTGAGGATAGCACGGTCCTCCGACCTCTCGATTAATGCCACACCCGCGGCGACCGCGGACACTACGTTGTTGAAATCGTGCGCAACGCTTCCGGTCAGTTGTCCGAGGGCTTCGAGCCGTTGTGCCTGATCGAGCCTTTCCCGCGTCTCCCTCAGTGCGGCCTGAGCGGCGCGGCTCTCTGTGACATCACGCGTCACTTTTGCAAACCCGATCAGTTCGCCAGTATCGCTGCGAACTGCGCTGATAACAACTTGAGCCCAAAACTGGCTCCCATCGCGCCGAAGGCGCCAGCCTTCGGTTTCGTATGTCCCCGAATCCGCGGCAGACGCGAGAGCTCGTTCCGGCTCGCCCCCCTTCCGGTCGTCCTCCGTGTAGAAGCGGCTGAAATGTTCCCCCAGAATTTCGTCCGCAGTGTACTGCTTGATGCGGGCGGCACCGGAATTCCACGTCGCCACATGGCCATTCGGATCCAGCATGAAGATCGCATAGTCGCGGACGCTTTCGATGAGGCGTCGATAGTCTTCTTCGCGACGCACAAGTGCCTTATCGCGCGAGCGAACCGTGGCACTCAGAGCGAGGCTCGGCAGCGTGACGCTGGCAATGAAGGATACCACGAGAAGGAAAGAGGCGTTCAGGGTTGCCTGAACGAATGGACCCTGTCCCACGCTCGCTCCCCATATCGCAAAGCCGGATAAGATCAGGGCAACGGCGGAGGTGTCACGTGGTTTTCCTCGTAGTGCGGCCCAAAACAGCGGAAGCACCGTGAGAAACGCCAGAGCGTTTCGGCCCTGTGCGGCTGGGAGGAATGGACCTAAGGCGATCGCCCCAACGGCAATCGTAACAAGAATCAGAGCAAAAGAATTGACCGACACCTGCAGGCGCCGGGTGTCCCGCATCCAGAGAACGATTGCGGGCGTAATCATTACTGCGCCCGCCACATCGCCGAGCCACCAGGTTGCCCAAATGGCCGGAACTTCCTTCCAAGCAGCGGCGCCCACAGAGACAAGCGCGGCGACCCCTAAGGTGGCGCTGATGGGTGTGCTGATGCCGCACACAATCCCGGCGAACTTCGCAATCGCGGAAGGCACGCGAAACGAGTTCGATTCCCTCTGCCCATCTCATCATGAGAAACGCAGCGACGAAGGCTTCGAGAGAATTCCCGAGCGCGATCACCGCGGACGCAATTGGCCCTCCAGCGGTTGTCGCGTTCGCGACGAATGCTCCGACAAATATGCCGGGGAGAATGCGGTAGCCGCGCAGCATGACGGCCGCGAGCGCAAGGCCGGTTGGCGGCCAGATAGGCGTGGCACTGGGATTGATCGAGGCGAACTCGAGGCTACCTTTTGCCGCCACAAAGTACAACGCCGCCGCGGCGGCGATCTCGGCGCTGCTGCTCCAGAAGTCTTTCCGTCTCTCGAACATGCCCGCCGCCACGACCTCCATGATATAGGCGGATATTCCCGAGAGTGAGCTATGAATTATGAATTGGTCTTGCGAGCCAAACGATCCGCTGCCGTGAACAGCTACAACGAGGGAATGGCCAACAGCATGAGACAAGGGCTCGCCCGTCGGAAGCACGCATTGAACGCCATCTTCCGGCCGTTCAAGAGCCGCTCCCACCCCTTCATCAGCCGATAGGGGAAGAAATGAATATGCCGCCCCTCTAAACAGGCGACGCAAAGCTTGAGTTCATCGTGATTCGTGAAGCGTCTGGCAGGCAGCTAGAACAGCCGCCGGATCATAGGGTTTTTCAAGGAAGACACTGCCGGCAACGCCCCGCTCGGCGGGCACGACCGCTCCAGATGTATACACGACCGGGATATCCGGACTGATCGCTCGCGACACCTCGGCCACGTCCCATCCGCTCAATGTGCCGGCGAGTTGGATGTCGGTAAATACCGCATCGATCTCGTTGCTATTGCGAAGCGCTGCTACGGCCGCTTCGCCGGTCGCGGCCTCCACCACCTCGCAATCAAAGCTTTTCAAGAACTCGGCAATCGTCAGGCGCGCAAGAGGCTCATCCTCGACTACAAGGATTGTCAGCTTCCCGGCCCGTCTATCCGACACAATAGAGCCTTGTCTCGAAGGCGCGCCGCCTCCTGCGTGATCAGAGAATGATTTTGGGGCGCACCTATTAGCAAGCTCCCAAAGGGCAAATGGTTCACTTGCCCAGCCGGTTCCAAGAGACGTACGAAATACAGAAGCGCTTGTTGTCGATTCGCCGGAAAGAGCGCCGTTCTTGATCGCCGCGGAAATGAAATCGCCCTGGCTCGCCGGCGTCCATCGCACCGGCGCGCGTGGCGTCGATGGACTGATGTCGCTACTCCGGGCGGCGACGCACGAAGGCACTCTTGGCGCCACCTGACTTCTGCGACTTGAAAATCGAACTTGCATCGGGCGCGGGCGGGAGCGGCATGCGGGCGGGGACCTTTTCCAGCCGTGGCGTCAGGCAGACCCGGCCGGTGATCACTCGCTCATGGAGATCCTGCCACAGCAGCCTTTGGCCGAGCGACTGGATATAGGAGCCGGCGCCGAGCAATGGCCAAGCGTCTCCGGCGTGGCATTCGTAGAACAGGATCAGGCGATCGCGGTCGCTCATATTGGGGCCTGAGCCGTGCAGAGTGCGGACGTGATGCACTGTCATGTCGCCGGCCTTGCCGGTCAGGGTCACGGCCTTGTCCAACTCGAACGCCGCATCGTCCGGGTCGATCGCGCCACAGAATACACCGTTGGACATATGGCTCAGGATCGGACCCTTGTGGGAGCCGGGGATGACCATCAGCGGCCCGTTGTCCGCGTCCACCTCCTCGAGCATGAGGCCGAAGGCCAGCATGTCGTCATTGGTGTGCGGATAGAACGCCCAGTCTTGATGCCATTCCACCGCCGCCCCGCCTCCTGGCGCCTTGGTGTTCAACTTGCTGGTCTGCAGCATCGTGTCCGGCCCCAGCAAGTCGGTCAAAACCTCGGTGATCCGGGAGTTTCTCAGAAGTTCCCAAAAGAAAGGATGTTGTCGATGCGGCAGCTTGATCCGCGTCAGGCGCGGGTGCTCGGCGCTGTGGCCCTCGTCGAGGTCGTAGAGGTCGTTGCTCTCGGTCACGCTGCGCGACTTGTCGACGAGATCGTACGTGATGCGGCGCAGCGTCTCCAATTGCGCCGAGCTCACGGCGTTCTCGATCAGCAAGTAGCCGTTGTCGTCGTAGAAGGTCTTCTGCTCCTTCGACAGCATCGCGCATACCCTCCCCGTGTCCAGCGGTGGCGTGGCCCACTTCCCGCCGCCGTGCGCACAATGACTTTCGAGTGCGTCCCGAGTGGACCCACTCTTCCGGTGTATCACGCGCACACTGACCGCCTAAAGGCGGGCGCACCGCAAGCTCTTGACGATCTGCGCCGCCGACCCGAGCGCCCTCCGCTCTGCGATGGCGGCGAGCACCGCCGGCACGTTCTCGGGTCGCACGAGCGCCTTTCGTTGCTGGCCGCCTTCGCGCCACCGGCGGACGACATAGGGGCCGTGCCGAAAGGTGCTGTTTGCGCACCGGCAACTTGGCTTTCCACAGCGACGAAATTCGAGGTGAAGGCTGCCTCGTTGATCCTCGGGTAAGGGAGCCACACTTGGCCTCGCGCCTTGATCTTGGGGAACAGAATTTGCCATTTCTCGCTTCAGGACAGGGCGGACTGACCGGGCCCGATTTGCCCTTCTTCATCGTTGGGCCAGCGTTTCCGAGGAGTCAAAGAGCGCCAACTCTCTTCGCTTGGCATCCTTCGCAATCCTCGAACAGTGCCAGTTGGCACCCTTCGGCGAATACACTGAAGAAGAACAGAAAATTGAGCTGAAGACTGCGAAGGATGCCAACTTCAAGAGGATTGGCACTCTTCCAGCGAAGGCTGCTAAGGGTGAATCATGGCGATCCTCGTCTCCTTCAATTCAGCTCCCACGTCCAGCCCTTCTCAAAGCCCTTTTTCCTCGAAGTGATGTTCAACTTGGCCTTTGCGCGAGCAAGCGTGCGTGCGGAGATGCCCTCCGCAATGGCTGCGGTCTCCACTTCCTCCGCCGAGCGCCCTCCCTCGCGAAGGAATTCCCTAAGGAAACTCTCCGCAGTTTTGATCGCGTTTCGATTGCCCGAACCGTCAGCCCGTAGAGCTTGGTTTGCGGTCACCGTCACGGGCGTGGCGTCCCATCTGATACGCGACGTTGTGACCCCCGGCGCGATCTTATCGGCGACGATCTCGTAGCCAAGCCCGGCGGCCATGGGCCCGACGTTGTTCTTGACCGGCAGAAGAACAAGCCGTTCAGTTTCGAGATCGGCGATCGCGAGGAATACCAGTCGGGCGGCGGCGGCGAACGCCAGCGACCCCGTCACGGCGTTGATGGCCTTCGATTGCGAAGCCTTAGGTGGATGCGAGATCGCAAGAAGAGCGACGTTATAACGTCCTGCCCATTCGGCCACCGGTTCGAGAACCGCGCGAACGTCGGTTGTACGATGCGAATTGAGATTGCCCATGTAGCTCGTGATTGGATCGATGATCACGAGCACGACGTCGCCGACAGCCTTTATCTTCTCGCCCAACGCGGAGAGGTCTTGCTGAAGGTCGAAGCTGCGCAGTCGACCTTCGGGGCCGATCACACTCGTCAGGATATGCACACGGCTTAGATCCGCCTTGGCTGCCATCAGACGGGGTACGATTGTGTCATGGGCAGCATCCTCGGCGGAGAGGATCAAGACGCTTCCAGTTATTGCATCTTCGCCATCGGGCCACGTCTCGCCCGTGGTAATTTTTGCGGCAATGTCGGTAGAAATTTGTGATTTTCCATTGCCGGGATCGCCCGTGAAGATGGTGAGCTTCCCGCGCGCGAGGCGGCTTGGCCACACCCAATCGACCGGCTTAGGAACTACTTCGGCGGCGCGAACGAATTTCAACGAACTGCGCTTTGAATTGTCGGATTTGACGAGAGGCGATGCGCTTGCCGGTGAAGGCTGCACCAAGGCGGCGACTTTTGGCGCGCGGCGTTGGTCGCGCTCTTGGCGAACCTCTCTTGCCGCCCTGGCTAACGCCTCTAGGTCAACCCCCTTCGGCAGATCGCTCATGCCGCAGCGCCGCGGCCGCCACCCGCCGTTCGGCCGTTGAGCTCGTCGGCCTGTAGGGCGGCGTTCACGGCTTGCTCTTCGCAGCAAGGGAATCAGCCGCCATTTCTGACAAGCGGCCGAGCACGGCGTTCTCCGACCACCCGACTCGCCCAGGGCTGAGACGAATTGGGCGGGGAAACAGGTCTTGGGTATAGAGCCGCCAAATTGTCGTTCTCGACAATCCGGTGAGAGCGACTACGGCGGCGCACGAAAGGATGCGATCGCCCTTTTCAATCGCGGTCATGGACGAGCCCTCTGTTTCAGGCCCGTCCAATCTGCCCAGCGGCGATTGTGATTTGAAGGTCAGGAACCTTGCTTCTTGAGCAAGAAATCTAGCGGCGCTGAGACTGAGCTGCCGCTCTTATGGCCCGCGCGTCGGCCTTCAGCGTCCCCGCTGGTATGAATATCGGAAACTCTCCAATAGGGCTGATCATAGGAGTATTCGCGGCCTTCAAGTACCTCAGCAACGGGTTGTAGTCGCTCTCCGGATCTCCAATGGCTACCTCGGCAATGTCCTCACCGCGGAGGTGAGCAAATATCTTCATCAAACGATTTACGTGGTTTCTTCGAGGGTTTTCCTTCCCCTGCGAGATCGGGGCATACAAATTACGAGCACGGCCCAAATCATCTATCAGTGCTCTTACGCTCGCGAGAGCGCGCAGAATTGGCGCGGCAACGGACTCAAAGAAGTCGTCAGGCAAAGATGCCGCTATGATCCACTCTAGAGGAGAGGAAGCTCGATGAAGTTCGTCGGCAAGAAGGGCGAGCCGAAGCTCGTCTGTGATCACAATCTCGCCCCTACGCTTCGCAAGAAGAGAAGCCAACGTCGTTTCAGTCTGCTTGAGAGCGCGAATTCGCACTGGCAGTTGCCTGTCCACCAAAGATGGTGGTCGTCGCTTTGCCGCCCCACTCAATTTTTCAGATCTGAATTGGATACAAGAGATAACCGTCTCTCGGACGGCATCCCGCACCCGATCAGGTTCGATATCTGGGCAGCGTTGGAGTAGGCCACTTTCAACGTTCCGCGACCATTCTCTCGGGGACACCTGGGCAGGGTTGTGCGACGAGGCCTCTGGTGCAGGTCTTCGAGATGCGGAACGCATTTGATTGAGCAGCTAACTTTCGTGAGCGCGATGTCGATCTTGCAGAACCAACCCAGTTCGGCCGCTCACCACCTCGGCCAAAAGGTTTGCCCAGGCATCCAGGGCACGGCGTTTCGCTGAGAGATAATCGTTTCGGTCGTACACTTTCGTGACGGATGCGGCGCCGCCGGTGTCCGATATTTGGTTCAGCACACGAGAAACAACGAAGCGAGGAATACCCCCTCTCTCGCTCGTTAGGTGCGTCGCGCCGGTCCGACGCAGGTCATGAAGGCGAACATCCTTTAGTTTGTTTGCGGCTGCCAGACGCACAAAAGCGTGGGTAAGTGAATTGTTGGTCACTGGCCTCGTCGCATCCCGCGGTGATGGGAATAGGTAGCCTACCTTCCTGCCCGACAGCGCGAGGGCCGCATTGATCAAGTCTAGGGCAGCGTCCGATATCGGCACAACGTGACGGAGGTGATTTTTTGTTCGCTCGGCAGGGATGGTCCAGATACGCCGCTCTTGATCGATCTCGCGCGTGTGGATAGCGGCGATCTCCGAACGCCGCTGCATCGTGACTGCCACGAGGCGCAGAGCAATCGCCATGGCGGGTGACAAATGAAAGCAGCTCGAGGAAAGAGGTAACGTGGTCGCATCCCAGATGATCCGCAGCTCCTCGTCCGAGAGAACTCGATCCCGCTCCCTACCTCTTGGAGCATGCACATGCTGGCAAGGATTCGCGTCTGTGATCTCCTGCCATTGAGCCAGTGCAAATAGCCGTTGCAGGACAACCCGGCACTGGCGCGCGGTGCTGGACGAGTGCTCGTCCGCCATTCGGTTGATGAAGTCCTGTAGCTCTGCTCGCCGCAGATCAGTGATTGACCGTCGTCCGAACGCCGGTTCCACATATCGGTCAAAGTAGTATCGCTCCAAAGCAAGTGTACCTCGGACGCTTTGGCCGGGCGTTCGCTCTGTGCCGCCCCCTTTGAGCCTCGGCTAGGTAGTGTTTTCCAATTGCCTTGACGGTTTCGAGCCTGCCAAATTTCGCTTTTGCTCGCGCAGTCTTCATATCAGTCGCTGGATCGTTTCCTTCGGCCACACTTGCCAAGACCGAAAGGGCCCGACGCCTCGCCTTTGCTAGGGTTACCTCGGGATATCCGCCCAACGAAATGCGCTTCTGGACACCCGCCCTAGTCCGATACCGGATGGTCCACGACTTTGTGCCCCGCGGATTGCTATTGCTCGGTGGAGATACGCGAAGAGCGAGACCACGTTGGCGATTGTCAGAATACTCAGTGACTCTTCCGCTTCGCGCGGTGGCCCTCCGGCACTTCTCGTCCGTGAGGTTTACGGAGGTCACGATTGCTCCTGGTCACACGGTGGTCACAGCTCGACGAAACACCTTGGATCAAGTGGAAACGATCTGAAAGCCCTAACATTCAGAAGTAACTGATTTATCGACACTCCTGCGATGCGTTGAACCCTGCTGAAATAGCACGACAGTCATATTCCCAAGCTGAATGTCGTCGGTTCGATCCCGATCGCCCGCTCCAACTCCCTCCCCCGACGTCTGTCGTTCGCCTAAGGCGTCGCTGCGCCGACCAGCCGATCGCGAAGGTCGACGCTTCAGGTGCAATGACCTAACATCGAAGCGGGCGGGGCGATCGCGAGGAGAGGAGAGCTTATGGCTCGGTGTCGGATCGTCGCGTCGCTTGCCTTCATGGCGGTCGCAGCCGCCGCATCGATTGGAAACGCCGCACCGGCCCCGAGCGGCACGGCGGAGAAGGTTACGCAATCGGCGGACGCAGCGGGTACGGGCGGAGCGCGCGTGCTTGAAGAAGACGGCGCCATCTTCCAGGGCGACAATATCCGCACCGATCCCTCCGGCGAGGCGCAGATCCGCTTCGTCGACAACACGCGCGTCGTGGTCGGCCCGGGCGCGCGCCGACGATCGACTGTTCGTCTTCAGCGGCAAGTCGGCAAAGACGGTGACGCTCAGCGCGGTGCGCGGTGCTTTCCGTTTCATCACCGGCAAGAGCCGCAAGCAGGCCTATCTGATCAGGACTCCTGTCGTGGCAGTCGGCGTGCGCGGAACGGGGCTCGACGGATTCGTGGAACCGGGGACGGGCCGCACCACGATCGCGGTGTACGAGGGCGCGGTGCAGCTCTGCGACACGAACGGCCAATGCATTGACGTCGGCAAGACCTGCGGCATCACGATCTCGCCGGGCGGCGGCTTTCAAGAGCCGAGCCCGGGCTCGCGCGCCCTGCGCTTTCCCTATGCCGGCTCGCAGGCCTCGCTGCTCCCGGATTTTCGCCTCGACGTTGCGGAGTGCCGCACCAATACGACGCCGTTCCGCGACCCCATGGAGACACACGGCGAAGGAAGCAGAGGAAGAGGGGGCTCTTCAGGGTCCGAAAGTGGCGGGACGGACAGCGGTGGGTCCTCCAGGCAGAGGTAGCCCGAAGTCATGCGGGCAACCGAAAAGGGTGCAACGCGGCGAAGGCTCTGCTAAGAGCCGCGACCCATGCGCCCGATAGCCCAGCGATGGCATTGACCTCCCCAGCGCGCAGTGACGTGTCGGAGAACGGACTGGAGGCGGCCGGCGGCGCTGCCGCCCAGCCCCGCCTTCTGACGCTCGCGCTCGGCTCGCTCGGCGTTGTCTTCGGCGACATCGGCACCAGCCCGCTTTACGCCTTTCGCGAGGCGATCGCGGCGACGACGGGCGAGGGCGCCTTCCCCGGTCGCGTCGTCGTGCTCGGGGTGCTCTCGCTGATCCTGTGGACGCTGACGCTCATCGTCTCCATCAAATACGTGCTCGTTCTCCTGCGCGCCGACAACCACGGGGAAGGCGGCACGCTCTCGCTGATGGCGCTCGCGCAACGCGGGCTCTCCAAGCCCTCGCGGTGGATCGTGCTCCTCGGCATCATCGGGGCGGCACTCTTCTACGGCGACGCGACGATCACGCCGGCGATCTCCGTGCTGTCGGCGGTGGAGGGCCTCGCCGTTGCTACGCCGCGCCTTGAAGGGATCGTGGTTCCGTTGACGATCGTGATCCTGATCGGCCTCTTCTCGGTGCAGCGCACCGGCACCGGGCGCGTCTCCAGCTTCTTCGGCCCGATCACCGCACTTTGGTTCGCCGTGCTCGCGGTCTCCGGACTCTTCGCGCTGGCGCGCGAGCCGTCCGTCCTCTTCGCCATCAATCCTTATTATGCAGTGAGCTTCCTCCTCACGCATAAATTCATCGCGTTCGTGACGCTTGGTGCCGTGTTCCTGGTGGTGACAGGTGCCGAGGCGCTCTACGCCGATCTCGGACATTTCGGGAGGCGGCCTATTTAATCCGCTTGGTACTGCGTGGTCTTCCCGGCGCTTGCGCTCAACTATCTCGGCCAGGGCGCGCTGATCCTCGGCGACCCGACGGCACGCGAAAACCCGTTCTTCCTGCTCTTCCCGGACTGGGC
>CAVRGJ010000009.1:0-22069 GCA_963720705.1 uncultured Alphaproteobacteria bacterium | reverse complement strand
AGCTGGAGCAGAGATCGTCGATCCCATCGTCTTCGCCTGGTCAGACCGCCATCTGCCGAAAGACGGAACACCTGCGCTGCAGGATACCGATAAGAGCTTCGCCGCCGGGCTGACATCGGCGCCTCGCCGGTTGATCAGACCGGCCTGGCGGAGAGCGCGCGTGCCCGGTACCTCGATCGGCACGATAAAGCCGGGGTCGAGTGCCCTGAGGTGGGCAGCCGCGTGGTAGCTCAAATACCAGCTGCCGCGCATGAGGGCGAACTTGAGCGGTATCACATCGGTTTCGACTGCGGGAACAGGTGCGGGGAGACCGGCTGCGCGAAGCATATGCTGGAGGCGCCGACCATGTAGGTCGTCGCCGGGGATAGAATCCAAGGATAGCCCAGAAGATCGTCGGCCTTGACACGGCGGCGGCGGCGAAGGGGATGCCCGGCATCCGCGATCACGCAATATTCGTCCGCTAGGAGCGGCTGCCACGCCAACTCCGGCTCGAGCCTCGGGGTCTCAGGGACGGCGGCCAGAACGAAGTCGAGCGCGCCGCTCTTCAGCTGCTCCTTGAGTTGGTCGTCGCCGCCGCCGGTGACGTGGATCCGAACGCCCGGCCGGCTTGCCCGCAGCTCGGCGATGGCATCGGGCAAGACTGCATCCTGCCACGAGGGGCCGGCGCCAATCTTCACAAGGCCAGCTCCACCGCTGCGGAGTGCATCGACCTCCTCCCGAGCCGCTTGCAGCGCGGCCTTGACATCCTTGGCATGCCGCAACAGCGCGGTACCGTAGACGGTCGGGGTTACGCCCCGCGCCCGGCGGTTGAAGAGCGGCGCGCCGAACGAGTCCTCCAGGCGTCGGATTGCTTTGGTCAAGGCTGGCTGGGTGACGCCGAGCTCCTGCGCGGCCGCGCGCAATGAGCCGCGGGCGACGGCGGTCAGGAAGTAGTCCACTGTGCGGAGGTCGAACATCGATAACGATAGGTAATCGTTCGTCTTCCCATTCGTGCTTGCCAGCTTTGCCGGTGACGATCAATCTTTTTGGCGCAAGTCGAAAACGACGACGTGCCCCGTGCGGGGGGCCTCAAGGGAGGAAATCATGAAGAAACTGCCACGCCGGACAATCCTGAAGGGCATGGCGGCGGCGCCTTTCGTCCTCACCGGTCGCATCAGCTGGAGCGCCGGCGCTCCGATGACGCCCTCGGAGATCGACGTCGACAAGGCGAAGGCCGAAGGAAAGGTTCAGCTCTATACGAGCCTCGACACCAAGATCGTCGACGCGATCACCGGTCCGTTCAAAGAGAAATACGGGATCACCGTCGAATATTTCCGGGGCGGGTCCGCGGACGTGACCTCGAAGGTGCTAGCTGAAGCCGACGCCGGTGGCATCCAGGCCGACATCGTCGACGCGTCGGACCTCGCCGCGCTGCTTCTCATGAAAGAACGCGGGCTGTTGCTCGAGAAGAAATCAGATGCCGACGCCGCGGTCTCCGCCGACCTTCGTGACCCTGACGGAACATGGATGGCCGACCGCCTGACGCAGGCCGTGATCCAGTTCAACACCGCCGAGTTCGGCGGCGACAAGGCGCCGAAGACCTGGGACGACCTCACCGAGCCCGGGATGTCGGGGCGGCTGACTTTCTTCAGCAGCGCCAACGGCGACGGCGCGCCGCGCCTCTATACACTGGCCAAGTACTTCGGCTGGGAGCTTCTGGAGAAATACGCTGCCAGCAATCCGCTTCGTGTGGCTTCGCCTCAACTCGTCACGCAGATCCTTGAGAGTGGCGAGCGCGGCGTCGCGTTCGCGACCAACGACAACATCGCCTGGCGGTCGAAGGGTCAGGGCAAGCCGACCGACTACGTCTATCCCGCGGAGGGGGTTCCGACCGAGCCCGGTGCGGTCGGTCTCGTGAAGGGATCGGCCAACCCGAATGCCGCCTTCCTCTTCCACGAGTTCTGGATGGGCAAGGAAGCGCAGACGCTGCTGGTCGGCGGTGGCAAGTATTCGAGCCGGGTCGACGTCGATCCACCGAAAGGCAGCACGCCTCTCGGCGACCTCAAGCTGCTCACCCTCGACTACGCTGAGTACAAGAGCGAGCGTCAGAACATCCTGCAGCGCATGACCGATACATTCGGCGGCGAGTGGGGGATCTGACTGAGAGCGGCGCAGCTGTCAGCTTGTGAAAGGTCAGTCGTGAAGACGCCGGCCTCGCGCTCGCCGCGCCGCCGCACCGCAATACAAGGAAGTACGGTCGTCCTCGGGGCCGCGACCGCGCTTCTTCTCGTGATCGTGGCCTATCCGCTAGCGTGGATCGTGCTCGCGGCGTTCGGCGCTCCGTCGCAGTTTCAGCTCGGCTACATCGCGGGCGTGTTCGCTCGCTCGCAGAACTACGGCGCGCTGCTCAACACGCTGATCCTGGCACTCGGTGCCGGCATTTTCAGCGTCGTCCTCGGCGTGCCGCTCGCCTGGGCGGCAGCGCGCACGAACATGCCGTTCCGGCGCTCGCTGCAGGCGCTGGTCGCTCTCTCCTACATTACGCCGCCTTATCTCACGGCCATTGCTTACATCATCCTGCTCGGCCCGGACGCCGGCTACTTCAACCGCATGCTCCGGTCCATCACTGGCGCGTCGCTCGGGCCGATCAACATCTTCAGCATGGGCGGCGTGATCTTCGTCATCGCTACGCATGTGTTCCCGATCACATTCTTCATGACCTACGCCGCGCTTCGCTCGGTAGACGCCTCCTACGAGGAAGCTGCGCGACTCCTCGGCGCGAAGCGTCTCAGCGTGCTCTTCAGGATCAACCTGCCGCTGGTCGCTCCCGCCATCACTGGCGGGGCTCTCCTCTCAGCGATCGGCTCGATGGCGCTTTTCGGCCCGCAGGCGTTTCTCGGCCTGCCCGCGCAGATCACCTTCCTGCCCACGCGCATCTATGGCGTGATAGGCGCCTATCCGCCGCGGTGGGCAGAAGCATCGTCGCTTTCGCTGACGCTCGTTGTGCTGACGGCCCTCGGCCTGCTCCTGCAGCGCGGCTACCTGGAGCGGCGCTCCCACACGACCGTTGGCGGCCGCGGCCTGCGCCTGGAGACAATCCGCCTCGGCGGCTGGAAATGGCCGACCGTCGCGTTTTGCGGTGCCGTGGTGTTCCTGAGCGCCGTTGCACCGATCGCCGTTCTTGTGACGGCGGCCTTCAGCCGCAGCTGGATAGAGGGCCTGACGCCGGCAAACTTCACGATCGAGAATTTCGGCGAGGCGCTCTTCAACAATCAGATCGCCGTGCGCGGCATCCTGAACAGCTTCCGCCTCGCGGCGACCGCCGGAATCTGCGCCACGGTCGTCGGCGCTGCTGTCGCCTACATCGACTCGCGCACACACGTGCGAGGGCGGCGACTGCTCGACTACCTCGCAATCCTGCCGCTGGGGCTCCCGGGGACGGTCATGGCCGTCGGCGTGCTCCTCGCATTCATCCGCCCGCCCTTCGTCCTATACGGAACGATCTGGATCTTGCTCATCGCCTATGTCGCTCGTTTTGTGCCGCTCGCGGCGCGAACCGCGAATGCAGCGCTCCGGCAAATCGACCCGTCGCTCGAGGAGGCGGCGCGCATCTCCGGCGCCACCCGCCTCGGGGCGCTTTGGCATGTCCTCCTGCCACTCAGCCGTCCCGGGCTTGCCGTTGCGTTCCTGCTCGTCTTCATCCCGGCGCTGAGCGAGCTCAGCGCGACCATTCTTCTTTACACCGGGGGGACTGAAACGATTTCGGTCGCAATCTTCCGGCTCAACGATCTCGGTCAACTCGAGGTCGTCGCCGCGCTCGCTGTGTTCGTCATTGCAGTCACGCTGCTCGTTAGCATTCCGCTCAACTATCTGGCCACCCGCTCCCGGATAGCGTCGGCAGCGGGCGGCCCGGCGATTTGAGATCGCGCGTGGCGTTCATCGAGATCACTGAGCTGGTCAAGAAGTTTGGTGCTTTCGAGGCGCTGAAGGGTATCAGCATCTCCGTAGAGGAAAAAGAATTCGTCACGTTTCTCGGCCCGTCCGGCTGCGGGAAGACGACGACGCTTCGTGTGCTTGCGGGTTTCCTCACTCCGGATGGCGGCTCCGTCACTATCGGCGGGGAGGTGATGTCGTCGCCAGAGCTTGTCGTGCCACCGGAGCGGCGGCGCATGGGAATGGTCTTTCAGAACTACGCCGTGTGGCCACACAAATCGGTCTATGAGAATGTCGCCTTCGGCCTGCGCTACCTGAAGCTCGACCGCCGCCAACGGGCGACGCGCGTGGAGCATGTCCTCGCATCGATGGGACTCGACGGCCTCGACGATCGGCATCCGTCGGAACTGAGCGGCGGTCAGCAGCAGCGGGTCGCGCTGGCGCGCTCGTTGGTGGTCGAGCCTTCGATCTTGCTCCTCGACGAGCCGCTTTCCAATCTCGACGCCAAGCTTCGCGAGCACATGCGCTCCGAGTTGAAGAGCCTGCAGCGGCGGACTGGCATCACCTTCGTCTACGTCACACACGACCAAGCGGAGGCCATGGCGCTCTCCGATCGAATCGCTGTTTTCCGTGCGGGAACCGTTCAACAGATCGGCTCGCCGCGCGAGGTCTACGAACGGCCGGCAAATCTGTTCGTCGCCGATTTCATGGGCCTTGTGAACAAGCTGCCGGGCACTGTCGCCGGACGCGACGGCGATGCGGTCGTTGTCGACATCGGCAGGCATCGCCTTGAGGCGGTCGCGCATGGCCGCGCCTCGGACGCATCGGTGACAGTCGCCATTCGTCCCGAAGCCTTGAGATTCGGTGAAGCCGCCGAGGGTCACGCCAACCGGCTTAGTGGCGTCATCATCGAGGCGACCTTCCTAGGCAGCGTCGTCGACTACCAGGTCGACATCGGCGGGTTGATTCTGCGCGTGCAAGGCGAGCGGCGGACGTTCCGTCAAGCTGGAAGCGATGTCGTGCTGACGGTGCCGGTCGCCGATTGTGTAGCCATGCCGAACGAGGCCGAGGACCAAGAGTTACGGCAACCGCCCGGAAATGCCGAGTGAACAGGAAGAAGTGAAACAATGCCCGGACAGAACGTCGTCTTCATCATGTCGGACGAACACAGTCGTCGGGTGCTCGGCGCTTACGGAAACAGCGTCGTGCACTCGCCAAATCTCGATTCGCTCGCCGCTGCGGGCACACTGTTCGAGAACGCGTACTGCAACTGTCCAATCTGCGTCCCTAGCCGGGCGAGCTTCGCCACCGGGCGCTATGTCCACACCATCGGCTACTGGGACAACGCATTTCCCTACCGCGGAACGCCGCCCTCGTGGGGCCACCGGCTGCATGAGACCGGGCACCGATGCGATTCGATCGGTAAGCTTCACTACCGCGGCACAGACGATCCGAACGGCTTCGACAACGAAATCCTCCCACTGCATGTCCTGGAAGGCGAAGGCGACATTCAGGGCATGCTGCGCCGCCCACCGCCGACACGCGACAGCACGCGCCAGCTCGCCGGCGACGCCGGCGCCGGGGAGTCGACGTATCTTCAGTACGACCGGAACATTCGCGACGAAGCGATCCGGTGGCTGAAGGATGTCGCGCACAACCGACCGGTCAGGCCCTGGTGCCTGTTCTTATCCTTCGTCTGCCCGCACTTCCCGCTGGTCGCACCACTGGAATTCTTCAATCTTTACGATCTCGCGAAGCTGCCGATGCCGCCGCTTCGCGACCCTTCGGACTTTCCCGACCATCCCGTCCTGCGGAAGCTCCGCGAGGTGCAGAACTACGAGGACCATTTCCGCGACGAAGGGCACGTGAGGATCGCCGTTGCCGCGTACTACGGCATGGTCTCGTTCCTCGATGACAACATTGGACACGTGCTGCAGACGCTCGACGAGACCGGGCTCTCCGCCGACACGCTTGTCGTCTACACGAGCGACCACGGCGATAACCTGGGTACGCGGACCTTTTGGGGAAAGTCCAACATGTACGAAGAATTGGTCGGGGTTCCGCTCATCCTCAAGGGTCCGGGCGTTCCGGCAGGAAGGCGCGTGGCCACGCCGGTGTCTCTGGTCGACGCGTATCCCACGATCGTCGAGGCCCTCGGCGAGTCGCTTTCGGCTAACGAGCGTGCGCTTCCGGGCTGCTCGCTCTTCAGCCTCCTCGCAGGGGGCGACGCCGACCGCACCGTCTTCAGCGAATACCATGCGGTCGGGTCGCTCACCGGCATCTTCATGGTGCGGTTCCGCCAGTACAAATACATCCACTACGACGGCTACCGCCCGCAGCTGTTCGACCTCGCAGTGGATCCGATGGAAATACGCGATCTCGCGTTGGAGGTCGGCCACGAGGCCGTCATCGCCGAAGGTGAACGGCGTTTGAGAGAAATATGCGACCCGGCGCGCGTATCTCGGCAAGCGTTCGACGATCAGGAGCGCCGCATCCTCGAATTCGGCGGCACGGAGGCGATCCTGAAACGCGGCAGCTACCCCTACACGCCAGCACCCGGCGAGGCGCCACGATATTCATAGTCTCCATGTCCGTTGCTAACGCTTAACTGAAGTCGAAATTGACGCCGGGCACCCCCGCATAACCCTGAATTGTAAGGGGTCGAGCAAAACTGAACGCCCACTCAAACTTATTCGCACGCCAAGGGCTGCAACAGTCTTTGAAGGGTAGCGTAGCCGAACCGTCGCCCCTGCTTCTCCGCGCTTAAGTAATTTCTCGGGCCCGCGTCCGCTTCATGCGGCAAACAGACATCATCAACGCGAGGGCGTCGACAGAGTCCGCCGGACCGGGGACGCGGTCCTACTGCTCGCGCGAGATGTTTCGTCGGCCCGTATGAGCGGCGCCGGGCGTTCGAAAAGCAGGCGCATAACAATATCCTGGTCGTAGTTGCCAAAGCCTTTGCCGAAAATATTCACGCCGCCCGGGTGCTCGGCCTTGAAGTCAATGCCGATCCCCATGCGGATCGAATGGTGCTTAGGCAGGTCGATATCGTCGATGGTGACCTTGGAGATGCGCACGCCGTCGATGAAGGATCCCTTCTTGTTGATCCGCCAGGTCTTCAGCTTCCCGTACTGCGAACCCTCCAGCTTCCACCAGCTCGGCGTATAGACCCCGCGCTTGTCGCCGTAGTCGCCCGGCGAGGTCCATGTCCCCACAGGAATGTCATTGACCCAAAGCGTGATGTCGGACGGCCAGTTGAGATTCGTGCCGGGAACCTCGGAGGAAAGCTCCATCGAGAACTCCAACGCGTCCACCGCGGTGTTCAGGAGCTTCGCATTGTTCGGGAACTTGTATTCGATGTGGCCGCGGCCGAACCACACAAGAGCAGCCTGGACGCGATTGGGATCGAGGAAGAAATCCGGCACGTCGAGGAGCCCGATCACACCTTCGGTGGAGCACAATCCGCACGGCGCGCTGACCTCGCAATGGGTAAAGAGGCCGAGCGGCATCGACACCTCGACGAGGTTGTCGGTGCGGATTGGTTCCTCCGTCTCGAAACGGACAATGATCTCGTCGAAAAGGGCCGAGCAAACTTTCTGATGCCCCTTGCGTGCCTTGATCGTGTTGGTCTCGATCAGGCGAGCATCTTCAAGCGTCTGCACATTGGTCGCGACGGTCGATTGTGGCAACGCGAGCTCGCGGCTGATCTCGTTCACGTTGAGCCTGCCATGCGACCTCAGAAGCTTCAGGATCCGCACGCGAACCGGCGATGCGAGCCCCTTGAGGACGTCGGCGGCTTCCTCCGGATTGATCGTCAGGAAATTGGGCTTCCTGCCCCGGTCGGGTGCCTTACGCTGCATGAGGGCGAGGTCTATATCAGGAACCTTGATATATTGCACGCGCCGCGATTCCGCCCCTTATGCAGGCGAGAAGGCCAGGAACGACACTGCGTGACGCGGAAGCCGGAAGCGGACCGATGCGCGGCCATCTTTGGCCGGCAGGGTCTCGGGTGCGCCCAAGGTCGCTAGATCGCTTGCCGCTTTGAGCGTGGCATATTGGGCGGGCGAGGGAGGCTGCGGCGAGCCCTCAGCCAGGAACGTCTGATGCGCGTTGGAATGCGCGCCATCCACGCGGAAATGCCGGCACAGAAGCGGGCTGTTTCCGACGTTGTCGAGCGTCAGCTCGGCATCGACTCCGCCGACGTCCGGCAGATCGTCGTCGTGATAGTTCCAGACAAGGATGCCGATCGTCTCGCCGTCGCGCGCGGCGATCAGGTCGATGTCGGGTGCGCCGGCGATGCCGTCGGCGAGAATGGCGGCAAGCGGCAGCGCGCCGCTGCTTGAGGCTTTGAGCCGCTCACCCCTCAGCATGGCGAGCATGCGAAAGACGTTGAAGACCGCCTTTGGGATGCCGTTCGTCGCAAGCTCTCGGTAACCCGCGAAATAGGGCTCCCCCTCGAACTCGAACGCCCAGGTGACCGCGCCCGCGATCCTTCCACCGGCGCGGCAGGAAAGCTCGAGCGTCCGCGCGATCGCCTCGACGACCGAGACGCCGTAGAGCGGTCCGTCGCGATAGGCGTTTTCGGGGTGCGTGCGGGAGGAGCAGGCGGCACAGCCCTCCGGATCGGATTCTCCGAGGATCACCGGCACGTCGTCGAATGCGCTGAACTCGCTCACGATTTCGAGCCCTGCGGCGATGGACTGGAGCTGTTCCGCGATTCCCATGCGCACGTGCCCGTCGACGAGTCTCGGCCGGCCCTTGGCATGGAAGGCGATGAAGTCGAGCCGCGTCCCCGTCTTGCCGCTTGCGTAGTTCGTGCCCGTTGCACAATGGCCGAGGAAGGTGCGCAGAAACTCGGCAGCGCGCGGGTCGCGCGGCCCGCAGGTGTGCGGTCCGCCGACGCGGGCTTCGGGAATGGCGCGCCGGATCGCGGCGTCCGCCACGTCGTGCAAACGGCAGAATTCAGAGATCGAGCCGCGCCAATAGAGCCCGTCCGGCTCGTTCCAGACTTCCCACGGCCAGTCTTTCACCCGCGCCATACCGTAGCGCTCGACGAGATGCCGCGCCCAGGCTTCGATCAGTCCGCCCCATCGATCGTAGTCCCTCGGTGGCCAAGCCCAACCGGTTATGATCCCCGTCCGCGGGAAGTCGTGGCGATAGGGAGGCGGGCCGATTGTAAGCGCCTCCGGCGTGAAGCCGGCCTGTATGAAAGGCGCGATCCCCACCTCGACGTAGGTATCGAAGATGCGGTCGAGGATCGCCCACGAATAAACCGGCGTACCGCTGGAATCTTCCGTGTAGGCGTTGGTAGAACCCCATTTCAGCGCCGGTGTGCCGTCGCCGGAGGTGAGGAGGTTGTGCGCCCGCACATGCACCGGTCCTGGACCAAGTCCTGCAAGTGCCTTCAGGAGCTCCCGCCCGTGCGGCTTGTCGGTATAGTTCGGCTCGTCGTAGCCAAACCAGGTCCAGATCGGCGTGATCGGCTCGCCCCTGCTTGTGGCATCGACGTTCAGCGCCACGCGCACTGGCTCAGCCAACGGCAGCGTCCTCGGGCACCCGCGCCGCCGCTCTCAGGCGGCCAGTTCCCGCATCGTCGGGCGAAAGCACCGAGTCGCGCAGCAGCTTGGTGTAGGGGTGCTGGGGATTGGCGAGCACATCCTGCGCATCGCCGGCCTCGACCACTTTGCCTTTCTGCATGATCATCACGCGGTCGCTGATGTAATAGGCGGTGGCGAGGTCGTGTGTGATGTAGACGATCGACACCTTGAGGTCGTCGCGGAGCGTTTTGAACAGGTTCACGATCGACATGCGCAGCGACGCGTCGACCATCGACACCGGCTCGTCGGCGATAATCAAGTGGGGCGACGAGATCAGGGCGCGGGCGATCGCCGCGCGCTGCAATTGGCCACCCGACAATTCGTGGGGGAACCGGCCTTTGATCTCGGCAAGCGACAGTCCGACCTTCTGCAGAGCCGCGTCCGACGCTGCGTCGCGCGCGTCCTGACTGCGCGCGCCGGCGAAGCGCGAAGCGGAGGCGTAGAGGTAACGATCGACCCGTTTCAGCGGGTTGAAAGCCTCGAATGGATTCTGGAAAATCGGCTGAACGAGCTGCATGAAATCGAGTCGCGCTTTGGTGCCGCGGATTTCTGCAAGGTTCTTGCCGCGAAACTCGATCGTGCCCTCGGTCACCGGCAGGATATTGAGGATCATCCGAGCGAGCGTTGTCTTGCCGCTGCCTGACTCGCCGATGATGGCGAATATCTCCGCCTTGTCGGCATCGAGCGAAAAGCTGACGTCATCGACGGCGCGAAACGCCGCGCGGCTCAACAGCCCGCCCATTGAAAAGACGCGAGTGACGCGATCAACCGAAAGCAGCTCGCTCACTGACCGAACCTCGCCGCGGAATCCGCTTCGGCCGTGATCTTGGAAGCCGGCGTGCCGCCTACGGCCTTTGCCTTCGGATCGACTGCGAAGCAGGCGACGCGCCGGCCGGGGGCGACCGTCGTCAGCGCAGGATGCGACTGCTTGCAGATATCCATCGCCATCGGGCAGCGCGGATGAAAGCGGCAGCCTGAAGGCGGATCGGCGAGACTCGGTGGCGCGCCGTGCAGCGACACCTTCGGCTTGAGATCGCCGATCCGCGGGAGGCTGGCGATGAGATGCGCGGTGTAGGGATGCAGCGGCGCGTGGAAGAGCTCTGCCGTCGGACCCTCCTCGACCAGCCGGCCCGCATACATGATGCCGAGGCGGTTGGCGATGTTGGCGTGCACGGTCAGATCGTGGGTGACGAAGATCATCGAGGAGCCGAACTGCTGCTGCGCCTCAAGAATCATCGCGAGCACGTCCTTCTGCACGACGACGTCGAGGGCGGTGGTCGGCTCGTCGGCGATGATGAACTCCGGCTCGCACACCGTGGCGAGCGCGATAGCAACACGCTGCCGCATGCCGCCGGAAAGCTCGTGCGGGTAAGCGGAAAGCACGTCGGGCGAAAGGCGCAGCCGTTCGAGATGCCGGTTGACCGCCTCAAGAAATGCTCGGCGAGACAGGTTCATATGCGGATATGCAAAATCAAGAAAGGACTTGCGCACCCGGCGCACCGGATTCAGCACGTTCATCGATCCCTGCAGGATGCAGGCGAGATGGCTCCAGCGAATGCGTGAGAGCGTCGCCTCGTCGACCTCGTAGAGATTGCGGTCGAGGAAGCTGTATTTGACAGTGCCGCCGAGCACCTCGAGGGGCGGCCGGATGGCGCGGGCAATCGTCTTGATGAGTGTAGTCTTGCCGCAGCTCGATTCGCCGGCCAGGCCGTAAACCTCGTTGCGCTCGACATGCAGGCTTATGTCGTCGACGGCCCGTACCTCCCTCTCGACGCCGAAATAGTGGGTCAGATAGTAGGCGCGCAGGTGGTCGACTTCGAGCACCGGGCGGGCCGGCGTCGATGCGCCTGCCTCGTCGGACCAAGTTTTTCCGCGGCGGACGCCGTCGTTCACTACCCCGTCCCCATGCGGCTCAGCCGACTGCGCGGGTCGATGTATTCGTTCATCGATACTGAAAGCAGGAAGAGACCGATGAAGGTCATCACCACTGTCGCTACCGGAGCCAGTACCCACCACCAGATTCCCGCCACCATCGCGGTGTGCTGGTTGGCCCAGTAAATCATCGTACCGATCGTCGGCGTCTCGATGTTCGTGAAGCCGATCACGGACAGGGTTACTTCGAGGCCGATCGACCAGTTGATGTTGTTCATCGTCGTGGCGAAGACGATCGGCAGGACGTAGGGGAGGTGCTCCTCAATGAGAATCTTCCGTGTGCTCATGCCTGAGAAGACGCTTTGCGTCGTGAACTCGCGCGTCCTGAGGCTGAGCGCGATGGAGCGGATGAGGCGCGCGTCGTAAGGCCAGCCGAGCGAGGCCATTGCCAAGGCCAGCAGCGGCCAGGACATGTGATCCCGCACGAGGAAGAAGAAGAGCATCAGGATCGGGAAGAGCGGCATGATGACGAACGTGTCGTTGATCGACATCAGCACGCGATCGGCGAATCCTCCAAGATATCCGGAGGTCAGGCCCACTGTGAGCGATATGATGCGGCTCAGAAATGCGACGGATATCCCGAACAGCAGGCTATTGCGCATTCCCACGGCGAGCTGCCAGAACACGTCCTGTCCGCGGGAATTGGTGCCGAGCGGATAAGCCCAGGACGGCGGGATATCCGGCGGCACGACGTAGCTGTCCTGCGGCGGATAGGGCGAGAAGAAGGACGCCACCGAAAGCGCGACGATCAACAGGATAAGGGCCGCGCCGACGGCGAATTCGCGGTTGTAGCGGAAGAGGTCGCGCAGCGTGCTCAGCATGGGACTACGTCAGCTTCACGCGCGGATCGATCAGCGGATAGAGCACGTCGATGAGAAAGACTCCCGTTGCGACCGCAATGATTGAAACGGACGTGACGCCAAGCACCAGGCTGTAGTCGCCGGTACCGACGGCGCGCACGAGCAAGGTGCCCACGCCGGGATAGCCGAACACGAACTCAGTGATGATAGCACCGTTGAAGATCGCGCCGAGCGAAAGCGTCAGGCCGGTGAGCTGCGGCGCGAGCGCGTTACGCATGATGTAGGAGGTGAGGATGCGGCGGCGGTCGACGCCCGCAAGCTCCGCATAGATTACGTAGTCTTCCGACACGATATTGGAGACGAGCGAGCGCATGCCGATGAACCAGACGCCGATCGTGATGAGGACGAGCGAGAGGACAGGCAGGATCGAGTGCTTGACGATGCTCCAGACGAAAGCGACGCTGAGGCTGGTATCGATATTCATCTGGAACCCGCCGCTGATCGGCAGGATCGGCCAGACGAAGCCGAAAATGATCAGGACCAGTAGCGACATGATGTAGCTCGGTATCGGCTGCAAGCCGGTCGCCAGGATGCCGATTCCCTTCAGGATGCGGTTTTCGCGATAATAGCCGGCGAGCCCCCCGAGGAAGTTTCCGATCACCCACGCAATGATGGTGGACGTTGAAAGCAGCCCGATGGTCCAGGGTAAGGCCTGGCGGATGAGGGCGGAGACCGGCGCCGGAAATGCCGAGAGCGACGGCCCGAAATCTCCTACGGAAAGCCGCGCCCAGAACCGCACGTATTGCTGCCACAGCGTGCCGTCGAGGCCGTAAAGCTCGCGCAACGATTGGCGCAGAACCTCCACGGCTCGCGGATCGGAGTAGGCGAACTGTGTTGCCGAAGAAATCGCCTGCTCGACGGGATCGATAGGCGTGGCGTGGGTGATGGCGAATGCAACGTTGATTCCGACAAACACCACGAGAAGAAACTGACCGAAGCGCCTCAGGATATAGATGCCGTAGTCACGCATCGCATCCGCTCAGTGTCCTGCGGGTGTGCTGCGAGGCGACCTTGCGGCCGCCTCGCGATTTGTCACAGCAGTCAAGCCTCGCCCTTTACTCAGCGCCGGTCGGCTTGAGCTTGACCATCATGTATCTGGAGTTCGACCAGTTCGGGACTGGATCGGTGTAGGGATCGTCCTCGGCGGACGGGTAGCCGGTCCAGTAGGTGGAATCCATGACCGTGAACACGTTGTAGGACATGAGCGGGATGCTCGGCATCTCCTGAACGGCGAGCTTGATGTACTGCTCGCCGAGGTCGATGCCCTTCGGATCGTCGAAGCCGATCCCGCGGATCTGTTCGATGATCTTGTCCAGCTCCGCATTCTTCCAGCGCTGACGGTTACGCGGCGGCTGGGTCTCACCAGGCGGCTTCAGGAATTCTGAATGCCAGCTGTCGAGGAAGTAGGAGAGGTCGGGGTGACCGCCCCAAGTCTCGACGCTCCACCCGATCGCCGCCTCATAGTCGCCGGTCTCAATCCGCGGGAAGAAGTCCGTCGGGTAGGCCTGTGTCTTGGCGTCGATGCCGAACTTGCGCCATTGCTGCGCGATCATCGTGCCGGCGCGGGTCGTCACCGGGCGCGGATCACCCTCGACCAGGACGGTGATCGAGAACGGCGTTCCGTCCGGCTTCATCCACTGATCGCCCTGCTTCGTGTAGCCGGCACGCTCCAGCAGCTCTGTCGCTGCCTGCTCGTTCGGCTTCCACCAGCCGCGGCCGAACGCCATGGCGATCGCCTTTGGGTCGGTCGGGATTTGCTCGCCCATGGAAGGACGCAGCATGTCGGCGATCTGCTGTCCGACCGTCGGGTCGTAGGGCTTTATCTTCTCCTTCCCTGTGTCGAGCTCAAAATCCTTCAGCCAGCTTTCGAGCGGGTCGAAGTAGTAGCCCGGATAGAGCCCGGTCGGCGGCACGCCGATGGCGGAGATCGTTGCGGCGCCGCGATAGGACGCCATGTCGACCGCCTTGATGTCGATCAAGAGCGCAAGCGCCCAGCGCACGTCGCGATCCTTGAACATGTCGACCTGATTGTTGAGCAACACGGCAATCAGAGTCGGATCGGGATGCGCGATCGGGAAGCCCTTGAACCAGCCGCGCGAGGTGGGCGACGACTTGATCAGGGCGATGGCTCCCTCAGGCGACGTGTCGTGGATGATGTCGAGCTGATGGTTCTGCTGCAGGATCACGCGCTTATCCGGCGGACCGGGGTCGATGTAAGCGACGTATTTGGGGCCTGGCTCGCCGAACTTCGCAAGCGTCGTGCGCTGCCAGTCGTCGCGCTTCTGCCAGATGTACCATTCGCCGTTCGGGTCGAAGCTCTTGAGCGTGTAGGGCCCGAGGCTGATCGGCGGATTGAAGTCGTAGGTGCTCGGATCGGGCTGCTTCTCGAAGATGTGCTTCGGGATGATCCAGCACGCGCCCCAGCGGACCGTGAAATTGGCATGGAAGCGTGAGTTCGGCCGCTTCAGCTTGAACACCACCGTGTTCTTGTCCGGCTCCTCCATGCTCGCGACGCTTCCCAGGAAGGCCGAGCCCCACGTCATGGTTGGGTGGTCCATCTGAGCCTGGACGGTGTAGACCAGGTCGTCGGCGGTGAATTCGACGCCGTCGCTCCAGTAGATGCCGCTGCGCAGCTTCACCGTCATTTCGGTGAAATCGGCATTGTAGATCGGCGGCTCGGAGGCGAGCGCGTTTTCCCAGACGCCATCGATGCCGGCATCGGGATCGATGTACCAGAGCGTGTCCAGAGCCAGCTGCTGGAGGCCGGTGGATGTACCGCCGTGGTTAGGCACCCATCTGTTGAACCATGACGGGTTTGCGATTTTGCCCTGCGGATTCTCGGCGATGAGAATCTGGTTGCGCGGTATGCCCGCAAGAAAGTCGTTCTGCGCGGATGCCTGGCCGCCTCCAATGATGAGGCCGCACAACATCAGCACAAGCGTCTTCAGCATGCGCATTGATTGCTCCTCCCATAGTCGCGCACGGTTGACCGCGCTTATTGACTTTCGGAACGATACATGCGGCCGCATTAGCGGTCAACGGAGCGCCTGATATATATCACGATTGACGATACATACGACGCGTTCGTGTACCGCTTCGGCGATGCGACCGCGTTCGACGTCAGATCGTAACGCGTAGAACGTGGTAGGAGCGTGGCGCGAGCCTTCCCTTAAGGGCGCCATCCTGAAGCGCGACGCCGCGACCCTTCTTCGGCTTGACGCGGTTCGGCGCTACAGCGGTGTTCGCCGCGAGAAGATCGGAATCGGCGATTGTGATGTGCTCGGCGACCGCCTTCGCGGCAAAGCCCGCAAGGCTGACGTCGAGCGTGATCGTCTCGTCGGGATGGCGGTTCACCATGAAGAGGGTGATCGTCTTCCCGCCCTCGTTCCTGACCGCGGCAACGTCGAGATAGGGAACGTCGGCGGCCGCATCGGCATCGTAGGTCGCCACGTCGACTGCGGCGGCGAGCGCCTCGCCCCGGCCATAGAGCGACGCAAAATAGAGCGGATAGTAGATGGTCTGTTTCCAGGCGGGTCCGCCGGTCTCCGTCATGATCGGCGCGATGACGTTGATCAGCTGTGCGATGCAGGCGATTTTCACCCGATCGGCGCGGCGGATGAACGTGTTCAGAATGCAGCCGACAAGGAGCACATCTTCGAAGTTGTAGACTTCCTCGAGCAGCGGCGGCGCAACCGGCCAGTTCCAGGTGGTGAATTTGTCGTGGTCGGCACGCCGATTATGGTACCAGACATTCCATTCGTCGAAGCAGATGTAGATATCCTTCTTAGAGCGCTTCTTGGCTTTCACATAGTCGATGACGCCTGAGACGGTCTGGATATAGCGATCCATGACCAGTGATTTCGCCATGAAATTCAGGTAGTTGTTTTCGTAATTCTCGAAATACATATGGAGCGAGACGTAATCGACCGCGTCGTAGCATTGGTCGAGGACGGTCGCTTCCCACTCGGGGTATGTCGGCATAAAGCTGTGCGAGCTGCCGCACACGACCAGCTCGAGCTTCGAGTCGTATTGGCGCATCGCTTTCGCGGTCTCGTTCGCGATGCGGCCGTACTGGTACGGCGTCTTGTGGCCGACCTGCCAGGGCCCGTCCATCTCGTTGCCGAGGCACCACACGCGCACGTCATAGGGTTTCTTCCGACCATTCTGGATACGAAGGTCGCTCCAATAGGTGCCGGACGGATGATTGCAGTACTCAAGCAGGCTACGCGCGGCGTCGAGGTCGCGTGAGCCGAGATTGACGGCGAGCATCATCTCGGTGTCCGCCAGCTCGCACCAGCGCCCGAACTCGTCGGTTCCGATCTCGTTGGTCTCACGCGTCCGCCAGGCATAGTCGAGCCGCACCGGACGCCCATCACGCGGGCCGACGCCGTCCTCCCAGTTGTACGCGGAAACGAAGTTGCCGCCGGGATAGCGCACAAGCGGCAGGTTGAGCGCGCGCACGAGCTCCAGCGTGTCGCCGCGAAACCCCTGCGGGTCCGCGGTCGGGTGACCCGGCTCATAGATGCCGCCGTAGATCGCGCGGCCGAGGTGCTCCAGAAACGCGCTGTAGATACGGCCGTCGACCTCTCCGACGCAAAAATCCCTGTGTATCGAAACGCGCGCTTTCATCGCGAAAAGATCCTCCCAGAATATGCATCAAAGTATCTGATACGTACCTTGAAGCCCAAGGCAACCCGTTGCTGATCGCGGCCATGCTGCGGCGGGGCCTCGACCGCAGACATCCTCAAAAGCTCTTCCCCGACCCTTCACAACGTCATGCTTCGGTTCGCACAGGCGTTTATGATCCAATCGACACACACTGCCAGATCGAACGGCAGCGCTAAGCTGGAGGAGCGGCTGGCGCGCTGGCTTCTGATGGCACACGATCGTATCGACGGCGACGAGCTGCCGCTGATCCATGAGTTCCTGGCGCTGATGCTCGCCGTGCGGCGGCCTGGGGTGACCGTCATTCGGACACCAATCTCGCGAACCGATCTTCTCCCGTTGCCGCCGGCGGAGATTCTCAATCGGGCGCCCGGAGACGGTAGCCGATGCCTGTCTCCGTCAGCACATATTCCGGCCGCTCTGGATCACTCTCGATCTTCTGCCGCAGCTGCCGGACATAAACGCGCAGGTATTGCGTATCAGTCGATTGATCCCACAGCTCGCCCAGCAGGAATTTGTGGGTAAGGACCTTGCCCGCGTGCTGCACGAGCACCCGCAGGAGGTCGTATTCCTTGGGCGACAGCTTCACCTCGCAGTCGCGCGCCTTGACCATGCGTCGCACCAGATCAACCGAGAGACCGCCGACCTGAAAGATCGGCCGCTCGCCCTGAATTTGCAGTTGATGCCTTAGCGCCGCACGCACGCGAGCGAGCAGTTCGTTCATGCCGAACGGCTTGGTGACGTAGTCGTCGGCACCGAGATCGAGCGCCTGGACCTTGCCGACTTCGTCGCTGCGGCTCGTCAGCACGACAATGGCAACGCGCTCGTTGCGCGCGCGGATCATGCGCAGGAGCTCGAGGCCTTGCATGTCGGGCAGGCCCAGGTCGAGGATGATCAGGTCTGGATTCTGCGCGAGAAGTTGCAGCGCCGACTTGCCGTTCGGCGCTTCCAGCATCTCGTAGTCCTGCGTGCCGAGCCCCATCCGTAAGAGCTTACGCATCGGGGGCTCGTCGTCGACGATGAGGACTTTCAGAGGCCCCGGGCTCATGCGGCTTCGCCTAAATACTTGGCCTGGGCTGGTATTGGCAGCCGAAGCGTGAAGACGGCGCCTGTGCGGTCACTGCGGTTTGCCGCCGTGATTGTGCCGTGCATGGCCTCGATGAAGCCGCGCGAAATCGCCAAGCCCAGACCGGTGCCCGCGCGGACCCGATCGCCTTTCCGCACCCGGTAGAACTTGTCGAAGATGCGCTCGAGGTCGACGTCCGGAATGCCCTCACCCTCATCGGCAATCTGCAGCAACACGGCCCCGTCGTCGCGCCGGCTGCTGACGCTGATGACCGTGCCGGCGGGCGCATATTTCACCGCATTATCGAGGAGATTGAAAAGGACCTGCTCGAACAGTACAGCGTCCAGCTCAAGCATCGGGAGATCGCTGGCAAGGTCGAGTTCGACCCGATGCGCCGCGAGCATTTTTTCGGCGCGCCGCAGCACGCTGCCAACGACCTCATGCAAATCCTGCAACGCGGCATTCGGGGCGATCGCACCGGATTCCAGTTTCGTCATATCGAGCAGATTGGCGATGAAGCGGTTTAGCCGTTCGGATTCGTCGATGACCGTTGCAAGTAGATCGGCCTTCTGATCGTCGGTCAGTTTGGCGGAGAGGTCACGCAGCGCTTCGGATGCTCCGAGCACCGCCGCAAGCGGCGTCTTCAGATCATGCGAGATCGACGTCAGCAAAGCGGCGCGCAGACGTTCGGTCTCGACGGTGCGCTTGACCCTCTCTATGTCCTCGACGAGGTAGACGCGCTCGATTGCAAGCGCGCTCTGGTCGATCAGGGCGTCGAGCAACCGCCGCTCGGCCGGGTTCGGCAGCGGCGGGCCGTCCTTTTCGCTGTCGATCCCGACGACGCCTATGATGGCGCGTCCGGTACGCATCGGCAGGAACAGCCGCTTGGCATCAGGCAGGGCGTTCGCGCTACGGCCCGCGGGCTCATTGTGCTGCCACGCCCATTGGGCGGCCGCCATATCGGGCTCGTCCAGCCGATCTTCCGGCGGATAGCCTGCTTTCACGGAGATCGCGCCATTCTCGGGTAGGAGCAGCACAACCCGTACATTCAGCATCAACGCGGTCTGATAGGCGGTGGCCCAAAGCACATCATCGAGCGTGCCCCCGCCGGCAAGCTTGCGGCTGAAGCTGTAGAGCAGCTCGGTCGTGCGCAGGCGCGACGTTGCGGCGTTCGCTTCGATCCGCGCATGGGCGGCGACGTTCGAGACAATGATCGCGATGACCGTGAAGAACAGAACCGCGATGACGTCCTTCGGCTGATCGATCGTGAACGTGTAGTACGGCGCGGTGAAAAGGAAATTGTAGCAGAGCGAGGCAACGACGCTCGCAAACAGCGAGGGCCACAGGCCTAATTGAACGGCGACGCCGACGATGGCGGTGAGGAAGACAAGACCGACGTTTTCCAGTCCGATCCACGGCCACAGAAGCAGCGCGATGCCGACCGCGCCCGCGATCGCCAGCGTTGCGAAGGCGAACGGGGCGCTTCGTGAAACGACTTTGTTGCGATCGAGCATGGGAAGCTTGCTCTCCCGCCTGCACGGCGAGCGGTGACACGAGCCGACCTTCCGATCAAGGCGGCCATGATCTCAATCATATAATCACCCGCCAATTCCTATAACATTCCTATATCGCGGCCTTTCCGCTGCTCTGGTTTCTTTATGACGCTCGGCCCCATCTTCCGGCGCGAGGTCGCGCTTGACCGCTCTCGCCGTGTGTCGCCGTGTTGCATTCACCACACCGTGCCGCAAGTGCGGTCGAGGAGCGCACGTCCGCTCCACAGCGAGCCGACGCTCGGACGGCTGCGCTCAGTCCGCACGCCAGCTTTTGGAAACTAACGCTGGGTGCGATCGGCGTCGTCTACGGCGATATCGGCACCAGCCCGCTCTATGCCGTGCGGGAATTGGTGCTGGCTGCGGTTGGAGCCAATCATCCGGCCAGCTACGATGTCGTTCTGGGCATCCTCTCCCTGATCATCTGGGCGCTGCTGCTCGTCGTCACGCTGAAATACGTCGTCATCCTGCTGCGCGCGGATAACAACGGAGAGGGAGGAACCCTCGCGCTGATGGCGCTCGCAAATCGCCCCATGCGCGGGCGTGCGCCGATCATCATTCTGCTCGGCATCATCAGCGGTGGCCTGTTCTACGGCGACGCGATCATCACCCCATCGCTTTCTGTGCTGTCGGCGATCGAAGGAATTGAGACCATCACACCGACATTCCAGCCATACGTCGTTCCGATCACGGCAGCGATCCTGCTTGGGCTGTTTTCAGTGCAGTCCTTTGGGACGGCGCGCGTGGCGTCGTTCTTCGGACCCATCACGCTTGTCTGGTTCATCGCCCTCGCGCTCGCCGGGATTTGGCACATCTCGCAGGCGCCAACCGTCCTCTTTGCGTTCAATCCCATCTACGGCGTCACGTTCCTGATCCACCACGGGATCATCGGTCTCCTGACACTCGGGGCCGTGTTCCTGGTGGTGACTGGTTCGGAAGCGCTCTACGCCGACCTAGGCCACTTCGGCCGCGGGCCGATCCGCACGGCCTGGCTCTTCGTCGCGCTGCCCGCGCTGACCATCAACTACCTCGGTCAGGGCGCCCTCGTGTTGAACGATCCGAGTACAATCGCGAACCCGTTCTTTCTTCTCTACCCGCAGTGGGCATTGATCCCGATGGTTCTGCTAGCCACGGCGGCCACGGTAATCGCTAGCCAGGCGGTGATCACCGGCGCCTATTCCGTCACGCAGCAAGCGATCCAGCTCGGGCTCCTGCCCCGGCTCGAGATCCGTCACACGTCAGAAGCCTTGGTCGGCCAGATTTTCATGCCGCGTGTGAATGGCTTGTTGCTGGTCGGTGTACTTCTCCTCGTCTTCCTCTTCCGTTCGTCGGGCGCGCTCGCGTCGGCCTATGGCATTGCCGTGACCGGCACGATGGTTGTCACGACGATGCTTGCCTTCATCGTCATCTGGAAGGTGTGGAACTGGTCTCCGATCGCCGCCGGCCTCCTGATCGCACCATTTCTGGTGCTGGATACGACCTTCCTCGGCGCCAATCTCCTGAAAGTCGTCGAAGGTGGTTGGATGCCTCTCCTCCTCGGGTCGGCCATGGTGGCGGCGATGTATACGTGGCGGCGCGGAACGGCGGTTCTGACGGCGAAGACGATCAAGCAGCAAACACCGCTGACTTCATTGATCGAGATGCTCGAGCGGTTACCGCCCCATCGGGAGCCGGGCACCGCCGTGTTTCTGACCGGCGATGCCGACTATGCGCCGACCGCGCTGTTGCACAATCTCAAGCACAACAAGGTGCTCCACGAGCACAACGTCGTCCTGATGGTCGAATACGCCGAGACGCCGCACGTCCCGGAGGAGGAGCGCGCACGCATCGAGCCGCTGGGAGAGAGCTTCCTGCGGGTCGTGCTGCGTTTCGGATTCATGGACGTGCCGAATATTCCCCGCGCTCTGGGAATAGCCCGCAGGTCGGGATGGCAGTTCGACATCATGTCGACGTCGTTCTACCTGTCGCGGCGCTCGCTCAAGCTCGCCGCAAAATCCGAGATGCCGCGCTGGCAGGCCAAGCTGTTCATCGCCCTTGCCTCCGGGGCGAGCAACGCGACCAACTATTTCAAGATTCCCACCAGCCGCGTGGTCGAGATCGGCGCGCAGATGGCAATCTGACCTCAAGGCATTCAGTCAACGCGGCGACCGTCCTAGAGGTCCGACGCCAGTGGTCGCCGCTGACTAAAACCCCAAGAGCTTCGCTTCGCAATGTCCGATTCGGGTCAAACTGAGAAATGGCGGGGCGGTGGGGGCATGTCTGCTTGTCACCCGACTCCGGACCCGTTCGCGATCTTCAACGGCACGAGAGTCGCGTTAGGCAGACCAAGCGCGCTGAGTAGCGCCGGCACATTGCCTACAGCATTGCTTATGGCCTTGGTTCCCTCAAGGTTCTGCGGCGCAGAATGTCCACTAAGTGTTTGATTGAGCGGCCTGAGACATAGGTGACGGAACGTTCCTAGGACATGGGCCGGACAATAAGATGGGT
>CAVRGJ010000008.1:0-49474 GCA_963720705.1 uncultured Alphaproteobacteria bacterium | reverse complement strand
GCGCGCCGCGAGGCAGGCGAGCCGCTGGCTGAGATCGGGCGCTCCTACGCGGTTTCGCATTCGACGATATCGCGACTGCGATAGAAATTGGACCAGGGCCATCGCCTATTGAGCACGCCGTTCATCAGCCGACCGGAGTCCGCTTTCTGACGATCTTCGGAAGTCGCCGAGGGCCGACGGCACTTCCGGAATGCGCCATTTCCAGGCATTCCTGACGCTGCCTGCGGACGTCTGCGCCACGGCGTAGCCCATAGCCGTTCCCCCTTGGATTTCCGGCCGTGCACTTGTCGCTCGTGATCCGCATCGCGCGCAGCGGAACTCGGCTGCCAAGCGACGGTGACCCAGCTATCCGATCGACATGGCTTGGGCGGAGACGCACAATCAGCTCTGAACCTGCGTCGGGGCCAGCCGCGTACTCTCAAGGATCGCTCTCAAGATGAACAAGGAAGCCAGAACGCATTCCGAGTTAGAGGTGATGATTATGCAGCGAGCCTGCGAACGTTCTGATTGTGCTGAGGTGACAAGCGTTGGTGTCACTTCCGGCGATCTCGGGTGGCGCGTCATTGCGATCTTGCGGGATGGGAACATGGTGACGACCATAGAGATCGAACAAATCGCGAGTGACCTGCGCGCTAAGTACGATCTCGCTACCTAATCGCCGCGCGTCGGGGCTCACGCACCGACGCGCTAAGTCGAGCCTCGCTGGCAGACGTTTGGTGTCGCCCCCGTCCGGAATAGCCATCAGGCGGGAAATCGACTCAGCGAGTCACTTTGGCGTGCGCCGGCTTTAGATTTGTGAAGCTGCAGGGTGCAAATCTGCAGGGGGCGAATTTGACGGGGGCTCTTAACCTGACAATGGATTCTCTGGTCGGCGCGAAACTTTGCAAGACGACAATGCCGGACGGCCACATGGACAACAGCGGCTGCAAGGCTCTCACGGCGTAAGGGGACTCAACTCAGAGGGTCACTCATCCGAGGGATATCGGCTTATGAGGGATGTGCTATCGACCCCTCCGACCGCGGCATTCCCGCACGGCTTGGCGCTGTGATTACAGCAATGGCGGTAGCCATCGCTCAAACTGACTACATCTCTGTTTCCACGGAAAAGGATAGCATCATCGCAAGCCACAGTCCGAATTTGCGAGGTGAACCTATCGAGGTCTTGAGATTCTCTTCAGGCATTGGCCAAGAGATCGTTTTGAGTGAATGCAAGTCTCCTATGACGATGGCGCAGAACTTCCAGGTTGAGGATAATTGGCAGGCGCGAATTTACCGCGCCCTTCATGCGTTTAGTCCGGGCGCGCCAATCGAAGAACTCAGCCTTCTCGCGGGCCGCGCAACCCAGATTGAAAGGATGATCGAAGTCGTAGTGCAGCGAGGGCAGCACGCGATTTTGTATGGAGAACGCGGCGTTGGGAAGTCGTCTCTCGCAAACACGTTCGCCGCTCGCTTGCGCTCCTCGGCGTGCATCCATGTAAACTGCCATCCAAGCGACGATTTCTCGGCTGTGTGGAGGAAAGTCTTCCGCCGGCTGGAGCCAAGCGGAGAACTGCTGCGAAAATACCCCGGGCGGATCGAACCCGACGATGTCGTCGTCGAGCTGTCCACGGGGCGTCCCATCATCATTCTCGACGAGTTCGACAAGCTCATGACCCGCGAGGTCAGGAGCCTCATCGCCAACACCATCAAGAACCTCTCGGATCGCTCGATCCCGGCGACGGTGTTCCTGGTCGGTGTCGCCGACTCCGTCAACGACCTCATCGAAGAGCACGCTTCGATCTTGCGCTGCCTCCGTCAGATTCCGATGCGCAGGATGAATATGGCCGAGCTGGCTGAGACCGTCGAAAGGTCTTCCGGCAAGGCGGGGATGACGATTTCGCCCGATGCGTCGTTCCGCATTATTTCGATCTCAGCCGGGCTCCCGCACTACGCGCACCTTCTTGGTCAACAAGCGGCAAGAAAGGCGCTTGAGTCGCGCACGTTCACGATTGGCGTCGAGCATATCGACGGCGCGATCGGGGCATGCGTTAGCGAAACCGCGGAGATCGTCAAAGACCAATACCTCAGGGCGACCCGTGGCTCCCGCGAGATCGGCATTTTTGGCAAGGTCCTCCTCGCCTCAGCCTTGGCGCCTGTCGATAGTGTCGGCTACTTCGGCCCTAACGATCTGCGTGTGCCTCTGGCGGAGCTTATGGGCAAGGACAAGGCGTTCCTGTCCGGATACGGGTATCACCTCAAACGGCTTTGCGAAGAGGATTGTGGATCCGTTCTCATGCGGACCGGCTCCAAGCGAAAACACCGCTACCGGTTTGTCGAGCCGATGATGCAGCCATTCATCCTGATGAAGGGACTGTGCAGTGGGTTGATTACTTGGGAGCAGATTGCTGCGCTGGGGTCCGAGCACTATGGGCCTCGGTTTGACACGGACGGCTGAGCCGGGCGATCGCCGGGGAAGCGTAGCTGCTCCCACTCCCAATCGCTGCGCTCTCCCGTTCGCCGCGCCGCGAATTGAGCCTTCGTTAAGCTACACAAGCATTCCTTAGCGATCCACCTCTCGATTTCATCATTTTCTAGACGTCCCAGCGTAGTGACGTTCCGAGGTCAGAAGGAACGTCCGGGATGCATGGGCATCCAAACCCGACGGTAAGGCGAAGACTGGCAAAGCACTTCGTTGACGCGGCTCGCCGTTTCGGCGGCGCAAGCGGCGGCAACGTCGCCGTGCTCTTTGCATTTTTGGCCGTTCCGATCATCGCTCTGATGGGCGGAGCCGTCGACTTTGGCCGAGCCAATCTGATGCGGGTGAAGATGCAAAACGCGCTCGACGCAACGTCCTTCAAATTGGCGAAGGAAGCGTCCTCGGCAACCGCCAGTCAGCTCCAAACGGACGCCAACACCTTTTTCAACGCCCAATTCAAGCAGCCAGAAGTCAAAAACCTGACGCTCAACGTGCAATACAATTCCGGCGATCAGCAGCTTACGCTGAGCGGCAGCGCCTCCCTCAAAACTGCTTTCATCGGTCTTGTAGGCATCGACTCGCTTGCCTTCGATGGCAGCTCGACCGTGAAGTGGGGCACGAAGGGTCTGCAGGTCGCGCTCGTCCTCGACAACACAGGCTCGATGGCGAGCAATAGCAAGCTGATCGCGCTGAAGAACGCGACCAACAACTTCCTGGACAAGATCAAATCCGCCGCCTCCGGCGACGGCAGCGCCTATGTCTCGATCGTTCCCTTCGCGAAGGACGTGAACCTCGGACCTAGCAACTACAATGCAAGCTGGATCGATTGGTCGACCTGGGACTCCGCTTGTTCTGGCCAACAGGGCTGGGGCTGGGGTGGCTGGGGAAGGGGCGGAGGCCATTGCACCGCGCCTTCGCACAGTACATGGACCGGCTGCGTTCTCGACCGCGGCAACGACAACGGTCCAAGCTCGGGAAACTATGACACCAATGTCGTCACCCCGTCGACCGGCAACTCGGCGACGCTCTATGTTGCGGAGAACTATTCCGACTGTCCTCAGGCGGCGATGGGGCTCAGCTACGACTGGTCGGCGATGAAGACCGTTGTGAACAACATGGTTGCTGCCGGCAACACCAATCAGGGCCTTGGACTGCAGGTGGGCTGGATGTCGCTTGCCGGCGGCGGACCCTTCACCGTGCCCACGCCTCCCGACCCGACTGCCGAATACGACAAGGCCGTCATCATCCTGTCGGACGGTCTTAATACCGAGGACCGCTGGTACACCAATGCGTCGCAGATCGATGCGCGGCAGCAGAAGACCTGCGACAATATCAAAGCCGCGGGGATCACCCTTTACACAATCCAGGTCAACACCAGTAATGACCCGACGTCGACGCTCCTGCGAAACTGCGCCAGCGATCCGAGCAAATTCTATCTGCTAACCTCATCCGGGCAGATCCTGGCCACCCTCAACACGATAGCCACCGGGCTGAATACCGTGTTCCTTGCCGATTAGGGCGTGGGGCATTGTCGTAGGTGTCGCCGACACTGCCGAGCGAAGGTTGTCGGCCTCGGTCAGGCGCTCCCGCGCATTTGATCCAAAAGACACCCAAACCGTGTGACCATCTCTTAAACACAGTCTTAACTCTCGGTGCAAATTTGTTTCCAATTTTAACGGGAGCGATGCCGCGCGGGTTTAAATCCTCTCTCCACACTCCAGAGTGGGTATGGACGTGAAGCGGCCCTGGGAATGGTGGCGCGACGAGCGCGGCAATGCAGCGATAATCTTCGGACTAGCGCTAGTTCCGATGCTCGCACTCGGAGGCGGCGCGGTTGATATTGCACAGCGTGCCCGGATTTACGGGGAGATGCAGACCGCATCCGATACCGCTGCACTCGCGGCTGCGCGCCTCGTCCAAATCGGACACTTGAAGCGTCAGGAGGATTGGGACGCTCTGAGGGCGCAAGCTCAAGCGCAGGCAGAGAACGTCATCGCCGCGGCACTTCAAGGTTTCAGCGGTGCGGGGACGCCTGATATCCAAATCACTGTAGATGGAACCGACGTCACCATTGCCGCGCGTTACGACATGAGGACATCGTTCCTCGGCGTCATCGGCGTCAACACCTTGCCGGTGAGAGTTCTCTCCGAAGTCGCTTTGCCAGACCCGATCTTGCTCGAGATTGCCTTGGTTCTCGATTACTCGGGCTCGATGGTTCACAACGACAAATACATCCGCATGCGAAATGCCGCGACCGCCTTTATCGACAAAGTGGCTCACGACCGCGGCGACCGAACTAAGATCGGCATCGTCCCTTTTTCAAAATACGTCTACGCAGCGCTTCCTGGCTCGGTCATCCGAGGCACCGCGCCGGCCGACGCAATGCTGACCATGAACACCTGCATTACCAATCGGGGATATCCTTATGCGGCCACCGACGAAACCCCCAACAGTACAATCGACGCGAGCCGTTGGCCGCAGATCGATCCGGCTAGTGCCGATTGCAAAGCTTACGTGGACAAGTCGCTCGTCGTGCGCGACTTGACCGACGACTTCGCAGGCTTAGTGGACGCCATCAACGCGATGCAGCCGGCCAACCTCACGAATATCTCACTCGCGACTGAGATAGGCTGGCACTTGCTTTCGCCGAACGTGCCGTTTGAGACAGCGCGTGACTACTCCGACAAAGACCTGCGGAAGGTCTTGATCCTCCTGACCGACGGCGTGCAGACGGTCGCGGCAGAGGGACCCGGCGGGGGGACATCGGTCAGTGACGCGAACGAAACGACGGCCGAGCTTTGCACGAACATCAAAAACACTAGTATCCGTCTGTTCACAATCGCCTATGACGTAGACGACACGTCGGTCTACAGTTTGCTCTCCGGCTGCGCGTCGGGGGCCGCCGAATATCACGAGGTTCACGACGCTTCAGATATTTCTGACGTCTTCGATGCGATCTACGATCAGATCAACGAATCCGCCTGGCTGAGCAAGTGAGCCCGGCGTTTTTCCGCGTAGGAACCCGATCCTCGGCTAGACCATGACTGAGGAAGAACAGGGGTTCCTGGACGAAGGCGGCTACGCCGGTTGACTGGTCGGGCTAGGCGTCAGCGGATGTCTGTTACGGGTCTTGGCCGTGTGAAAACGTTCGCGGCCTGCGCTCTTGTAGAATGAAATCGCGCGCCACCAGCATGCAGCACCTGGGTGGCGAAATTCAGCTTTCACTGAGCGAGATTTTTGGCGCAAAGGCCCGAAATCTGGCGCTGATCGCAAGAGCCAAGGAATGATTTTCTGGCCGAATTTGACGGACGCGAGTTTTCACACGGCCAGGGTCAGACTCTGGCCCTCGGCCAACGTAATCCAAATGTCTCCTTTTCCCTCGGCGGCAGACATCGGCGGTTCTGATTCCGACTTCCGAGATGTGCCATTTCCGGAAGTTGTGCGTAGAAGACTCTCCAAACACCGGTCGTGATCGGTGTGGAGACTGCTGGGAGCTTCCCCTTCACGTCCCGCCTGACCCACACCTGGGTATCTTACCTCGGCAACCGATTCATGCCTCCCCAGACTGGCGGAGGGCGATGACCCCGACCAGGATGGCAAGAAGCACGATCCAGGTGGTCAGATTTACCAGCACCGCCTTGCGGGCGCTCTGCTGCTCGAACCAGGTGCGCGGCTTGATGCCCTTGGTGAGAAAGACGACCTGCGCAGCGAGGTTGACGCAGGCGACGTTGGCCACGAGCAGCATGCCTGCGCCAATCGCAAGATCCATCCGGCCGGCCACGACCATGATCCCCAGAGTCGCGGCAGGCGGCAGCAGGGCAACGGCGACCATGACCCCGACCAGCGTGCTGGACAGACCGGTAGTGACAGAGAGCGCCGCCGCCGCGCCGGACGCGAGCGCCAGGGCGATCCCGTCGTAATCGACGGACGTTCGCGCCATCAGCTCATGGCTGGCGACGTTCGGGGTGACGACAAACGCAATCAGCCCGGCGACCACTATGCTCAAGGTCACGCCAAGAACATTGGCCTTAGTGGCGGCAAACATGAGGGCGCGCTCACCGATGGCGGCGCCGAAGGCGAAGGCGACGTTGGGGCCGAGCAGCGGCGCGATCACCATGGCACCGATCAGCACCGCAACGCTGTCCTTCTCCAGGCCTACTGAAGCCACGACGGTGGACAGGAACACCAAGAGAATGAAGTTGGAATCGGTGCGGACGCCGCCCGCAACGAGATTGTGCAACTCTTCACGCGACGCCCGCGCCTGCTCCTCGCTCCTCTTTTCCTCGCCTTCTTCCCCCGGTGGCTTTTCTTCCTCGGTCGGCTCTTCGAGGGGTATGACGGTATCGACCGGCAGCATAGTTATACGCCAGTTCTCCGACGTGCCCAGCGCCCCCTGCAGCCGGTCGAGCAGGCTTTGACGGTCAATTTCACCGACAACGAGCCGAACTGACCGGCGCCCGTCCTCCATGGCCGCGGGGTCGATCTGGACGTCGTCGACACCAGCCTCGCGGGCGATTGCAACGACGGCTTTCAATTGGTCGGCCGGCGTCGCCACTTCGATCAGCTTGAAAGCCACAGCGTTCCCAGCGGGCAAAAGAGTGCTGTAATTTGCTCAGATGAGCATAGCCCGAGATTTCGCCGGACGCGATCACCCACGGCCAAGCGTCGCTGCAGGCGCGGGTTGTCAATCGGCGATTTGGCGCGGCACCGCCGAACGTCCGTGACGGTCAGTCTGCGAAGTGGGCTACCGAACGGGTCATGTCTGCTGAGCACCAGAACTCGGACATGCTGACGTTGCCCCTTATTGCCCACGCTTCAAAACTGGACTCCGTTCTCGATTTCGTCCCTCCCCTCGGGACCGGCATGGACGATTTCAAGCGCCGAGAGTATCGTCACGAAGCTTCCAGTGGGATCGCCTCGAGGTGCTCTTTCACGCTGGACTAAGGATGGGGGGAGGAAGATGGCTGAGGGAAGAATTAGATTTGGCAAAAAGAGCGCCAAGGGCAAAGTAAGCGAGTTGAAGACCGGCAAGGGGAAAAAACCCACAACCAGCAGCGTTGAAGCTCAGTCTCGGCGTTGGGAGTATGTGACTTGCCCGTACTGCTGGTCCGTCAACGAAGTTGTGGTCGATAGCAGCCAGTGGCTTGCGTACTCTTGTTGGAATTGTGGACGGGTTTTCGACGTGTAGCGTCACAATTCTGAGTCTTCACCTAGTGAAAAACGTCGGTGGCGGCTGTGACCGCCCTTTGATGCCCGCTGGCTGGATCCTGTCTCGGGTCTAGCCAACCTTCTTCATCGCCTTCCGCATCGTTGCCAGGCTCTGGTCGAGCGTTGCGATGCGGTGCGTCTGCGCCTGTTTCAAGAAAGCGACACTGAGCTTCTCGTCGGCGGTCTTTTTTCCTTTCGCTTGCAGCTCGGGATGGCTCTCGTTCAGGGGCACGGCGGCCGCCGTGCGCGCATCGATCGTGAGGAGATAGCGCGCCGACGAATTGCAGAAGGTCGGAGGCGGATTTCGCAGTCGCGAACCATTCTCCGTCCTTCGCCTCGAAACGCGCTGAGAGGGTGCCGTCCTCCTCCATGCGGGCAGTGCCGATCCTCTTGCCGGAGCGGAAGAGGTCATAGGAGTCTTCCGCCTTCTCGACCAGTTTGAAGGTTGCCGGGCGGACGCCCGCGACTTCGATAAGCGCTGTGATCGGCTTAGACGGCAAGCGGCGGCTCCCCGATCGGCTGGATGCAGCTTTCGTCGTCATTCTTGACGCTGTTAACGTTGCGGCTGACGGCTATCGCGCGCATGCGCTCCGCCGGATAGGGCTTGAGCAGCCCCCGCAGTTCTTCGACGGGCGTCGCTGGATCAAGCCAGCGGTCGTAGTCGTCCGGCTCCAGGATCACCGGCATGCGGTCATGAATCGCCGCAGCAAGCGGGTTTGGTTTGCCGACAATGATCGTGGCCGAGAGGATCTCCTTGCCGGCGATCCTTGCGAACTCCCAGAGCCCGGCAAAAGCGAAGGGCTCAAGGTCTTCGCGTTGGAATCGGTAGGGCTGCTTTCCGGTCGGCGCGCTTCTGCCACTCGAAGAAGCCAGTCGCCGGGATAAGTGCCCTCCGTTTGGCGAAGGCTTCCTTGAACATGCGCAGGGTATGGACGGTCTCCGCTCTGGCGTTGATATGTGGGACCTTCGGCATCTCCTTCGACCACCAGGGGACCAATCCCCAGCGTGCCATCACCAGTTCGCGCGCGTTGTCGCGCGGGTCTACTCGGACGATCGGGATCTGGTCGGTCGGAGCGATGTTGTAACGGGGCGGGAAGTTCGAGGGCGGCAGCCGCCGCGCCTCAAACAGGAGCCGATATGCCTCGCGCGCGATCAGGTTGTCGTAGCGGCCACACATAGGCGAAAGGCCCTCTGTAGGAATGTCGGCTGGCAAACTGAGTTCGTCAGCACGAACAGCAGGTAAGACACTTCTTCGCTGTCCGTCATCAGAGTTTTTGAGACAGCGAGCGGCGTCATTTAAGGGAGGCTCTGGCTCGTCTGGTTGGTGATGTTATGCGGCCTGCCGGTGATGCAGCAAGCGGCGGTTTGCGATGGTCTGTCGTTTGATCCTTTCGCGTTCGATGAGGATTGTCTGGCCGCGTCCGAAGTAGACGTCGGCCGGCGTCAGGTTGCCCAGGCTCTCGTGGTAACGAAGGTGATTGTAGTTGCCGACGAAGGCGTCGATCTGGGCCTCGAGGTCACCTGGCAGATAGTAGTTCTCGAGCAGGATGCGGTTCTTCAGCGTCTGGTGCCAGCGCTCGATCTTGCCCTGGGTCATGGGATGATAGGGAGCGCCGCGGACGTGATCCATGTCCTTTCCGTCGAGCCATTTGGCGAGGTCGGCCGAGACGTAGCTCGATCCGTTATCCGACAAGAGCCGCGGCCGGTGAACGACCCGGGCCTGGTCCAGTCCGGAAGCCTGCAGCGCAAGGTCGAGCGTGGCAGTGACGTCCTCGGCCTTCATCGTCGTGCACAGCTTCCAGGCGATGATGTAGCGCGAGAAGTCGTCGAGCACGCTCGACAGATAGAACCAGCCCCAGCCGATGACCTTCAGATAGGTGAAGTCGGTCTGCCAGAGCTGGTTGGGCGCCGTGGTCTTGTCGGGGAACTCGTCCGCCGCCTTGATGACGATGTAGGCGGGGCTGGCGATCAGATCGAGCGCCTTCAGCAGGCGGTAGACTGAAGCTTCTGACACAAAGTAGCCTTCGGTGTCGGTGAAGCGCACGGCCAGCTCCCGGGGCGACAGCGCTGGCTCGTCGAGCGCCAGGGTCTTGATGCGCTCACGAACAGCGTCCGGGATGCGGTTCCAGACGCGATCCGGCCGGGGCGAGCGATCGTCGAGGGCCTCCGGCCCACCGCTTTGATAGAGATCGGACCATCGGTAGAAGGTCGCCCTGGGGATGCCGAGCTTCTCCAGCGTGCGCTTCACCGGCAGGTGCGACTGCTCGACCAGCCGGATGATCTCCAGCTTCTCGGAGGCGGGGTATCTCATGCGCCGTCCTCCCCATCCCCGATCATGCTTTTTTTGAGCAGACGGTTCTCCAGGGTGAGGTCGGCCACCACCTCCTTCAGGGCAGATGCCTCACGCCGCAGGTCCTTGACCTCGTCCGACGTCGCCGCCCGCGCCGTGTCGCCGGCCAGCCGCTTCTTGCCGGCTTCGAGGAAGTCCTTCGACCAGCGGTAATAGAGGTTCTGGACGATCCCTTCGCGACGGCAGAGCTCGGCGATGCTGTCCTCGCCGCGCAGGCCATCCAGCACGATGCGGATCTTCTCTTCCGCCGAAAAATGTCGCCGCGTCGCCCGGCGAATGTCCTTCACGACCTGCTCAGCCGGCTCCCTCGCCGGCCCGGACTTCTGTCTCATCTTCGCTCCCTCCAAGGGCTACGATGAGCCAGAAATCCTCCCTTCCTCAATCCGCTGAATCTGTCTCATAGGTGCTGACGGCGGATAGCATTCGACTTTGGTGATCTTCACGACAAAGCCGCCTGACCTTGTTGTTTTGTCTCGGCATGCGCCATCGACGCCGCCGCCCGCGCCGTCAGTTTGTCCGGCGTGATATGGCAGCGCAGGCGCAAGCCGCCGCCGTCATCCTGCCAGGGCGGTGTTTCGGTCTCGCAGATCACCCCCACCTGCCATGGACAGCGCCCTGCATAGACGCAGCCCGGCTCGCCGCGCCTCGGCGGCCGCGTGCTCGAGCGCTGCGGCGGCACGATCGGCGGCTGCAACGGCACCGGCACCGCGTTCAGCAAGGTGTAGGTGTAGGGATGGAAGGGCGGCGCGAAGACAAGCGCGGTCGCGCCCGATCTCCATCACCTCGCCGCGATACAGCACGCAGACCCGGTCGGCCAACGCCGCACCACTGCTAGATCGTGGGAGATGAACAGCATGGCGATGCCGTGCTCGCCCTCAGCCGCCGCAGCAGCGTCGAGCATGTTTGCCTGCACCGAGACGTCGAGGGCCGACAGCATCTCGTCGCAGAGCAGCAGTGCCGGCTCGGCGACGAGGGCGCGCGCGATCGCGACCCGCTGCCGCTCGCCGCCCGAGAGCTGATCGGGATACCGCGCGGCGTAGCTTTCGTCCAGCCGCAGTCCTGCAAGGCCGCCGCCACCTTGCTCGCGGATCTTGGCCGCGTCCAGATCGAAAAAATGCTCCAGCGGCCGTGCCATCGATTTGCCAATCCGGGCCCGCGGGTTGAGGGAGGCGTCGGGATTCTGGAACACGTACTGGACCAGGCGGCGCTGCTCGGCGCTTGCGTCGCCTGACCGTCGCGGCGAGGCCCGTCCCGCCAGCATGATGTCGCCCGACGGCTGGTGCCATCAGCCCGCTGATCGCCTTGCGCCACCGTCGACTTGCCGCTGCCCGATTCCCCGACCAGCGCGAAGATCTCGCCGTCGGCGATGGCGAAGGAGACGTCGTTGACGGCGCGGAAGCCGCGCGACCCGCTGCCATAGGCCACGCCGACATTCTCAACCGCCAGCACCGGCACGCCGGCCCGCGCATGGCCGCCTCCTTCGTCCCGACTACGCCGACGTTCGGACACGATCTCGCGCCAACGCCAGCAGGCGACGGCGCTTTGGGGATCCACGCCCTCCAGGACTGCTGCGGTTCGACGCAGCAGCGCCTCGCGCGAAGTCGCAGCGCGGTGGAAGGGACAGCCCGGCGGCAGCTCCTCGCGGCGCAGCAACCCGCGCAGCGGCGGCCGCATCTCCGCGGCTTCGATGCCCGGGATCGAGGCGATCAGCCCGCGGGTGTAGGGATGGCTCGGCTGGCGGAAGATCTCCCGGGTCGGCGCGATCTCCACCATATGCCCCGCATACATGACGCCGACCCGGTCGGCGATCTGCGACAGCACGCAAGATCGTGGGTTACGTAGAGCATGCGACATATGCAGCGCCCGCACCTCGATCAGGAGTCGACGATCTGCTCCTGCGTGGTGACGTCGAGGCCGGTGGTCGGTTCGTCCAGCACCACGCAGGTCGGGATCGCAGGCCAGCGCCATGGCGATGCAGACCCGCTGCTGCTGTCCGCCCGAGAGCTGATGCGGATAGCGCCGCGGCAGGCGGCTCGGGATCCGGCAGACCCACCAAGGCGAAAAGCTCCGCCATCCTCTGGCGCGCGCCTGCCGCGGCCTGGCGCGCGGCCATGGACCAGCAGGATCGCTCCGCCACCTGCTCGCCGACGCGGATGCCGGGATTGAGCGCCGTGGTCGGGTTCTGCGGCACGAAGGTGATCCGGTCGCCGCGCAGCTTGTCGAGACCGGCCGCGCGCAGCCCAGCACCGGTCCGACCCTTGAAGAGCACCTCGCCCCCCTCGACCTTCCGGCTGGCGGATGGCGATAGCCCAGGAGTTGCAGGGCGACGGTCGACTTGCCGCAGCCGGATTCGCCGACCAGCCCGAAGGCCTCGCCGCGGTGGATGGTGAAGCTGACTCGTCGCAGCACGCGACCAGCCCTCGCCGCTGCCGATAGGAGACGCTCAGGCCGCCGACTTGGAGCAAGGGCGGCGGCTGCCGCTCATCGCTTCCCCAGCTTCACGGAGCGGCCGAGGATGCGCGCGAAGCCCTCGGTGAACAGGTTCAATCCCATCACCAGCGAGGCCAGCGCCAGGCCGGGCCCCAGCACGGTGATCGGCGAGATGAGGAGCAGGGCGCGGTTCTCGCTGATCATCAGGCCCCATTCCGGCGTCGGCGGCCGCATGCCGAAGCCGAGGAAGCCGAGCGAGCCGATCAGCACCGGCGCATAGCCGGCGCGCAGCGCGAACTCGACCAGCAGCACGCTGGTGGCGTTGGGCAACAGCTCCCGCCGCATCACCGACCAGGCGCTCTCCCCGCGCAGCCGCGCGATGGTGACGAAGTCGCGCGTTGCGATGTCGATAGCCGCCGAGCGGGCCATGCGCGGCGATGCGCGGCGCGTAGACCAGCGCCACCACGAGCACCACCAGGACCGGATTGCCGGCCACCTCCGGCCCGGCCGCCGCGATGGCCATCAGCGCCAGCACCAGGAAAGGAATGCTGATCAGCGCCTCGAGAAAGCGCTGCAGTATCGTTGTCGACCCAGCCGCCGACATAGCCGGAGAGCAGACCGAGGATGGCGCCGACGAAGAGGCCGAGCGTCGTGCCCGATAGGGCCAGCAGTATCACGATATGCGCGCCGTAGATGACGCGGCTGAAGATGTCGCGGCCGAGCTGGTCGATGCCGAAGGGATGGGCCCAGCTCATGCCGCTACAGCGGAATGCCCGTGCCGATCTGGCCGTAGCCATAGGGCGCCCAGAACGGCCCCGTGACGGCGGCGGCCAGCATGCATGATCAGGATGCCGAGCCCGATGCGGAAACTGAGCGGCGTCTGCCGCCACACCAGCCGATCCGAAGCCGCTCGGGTGGCGGCGCCGTGATGGTGATGGGCTCGTTCGCCATGGTCATGCGGTCCGCAGCCGCGGGTTGAGCAGAATCGCGGCCATATCCGCCAGAAGATTGGCGAGCGACATAGACCAGGGCCGCGATCATCATCGTCGCCTCGATCACCGGCAGGTCGCGAAATTGCAGCGAATCCACCAGCAGGCTGCCGAAGCCGGGATAGGAAAAGACCTTCTCCACCACCACGACGCCGCCGACCAGATAGGCGAGATTGAGGGCCGTCACGTTGAGGGTCGGCACCAGCGCGTTGGGCAAAGCATGGCGCAGCAGCACCCGCCGCGGCTCAAGCCCTTCAGCTCCGCCATGCGCACATAGTCGGAATCCAGCACCTCGATCAGATTGTCGCGCAGCATGCGCACCGCATAGACCGCCATGACGATCGCCAGCGTCAGCGCCGGCAAGGTCGTCGCCCGGACATAATCCCAGCACGGTGGAGGTCTGATCCACCAGCGAGATGGCGGGCGCATCGGGCACCATCATGACGAAGGTGAAGAGAAGGATGGTCGCGAGCAGGAAATCCGGCATCGACAGCAGGACCAGCGTCATCACCGAAAAGCGCATGATCGAGCGGCCGGTCGCGTCGGATCGCCTGCAGCAGCGCCGGAATCACCGTCAGCGGGAAATAGAGCAAGAAGGCGTAGAGCGAGAGCAGAACGGTGTTGGCGATCCGCGGCCCCAGGATGTCGGTGACCGGCCGGCCCGAGACCAGCGAGTGCCCGAGATCGCCGGTCACCAGGCCGCCGAGCCAGTGCAATAGCGCAGCGGCGCCGGATCGTTGAGGCCGAGTTGCAGCGCGCAGGGCCGCCAGTGTCTCCGGCGTGGCGTCACGTCCGAGGATGCGGCTCGCCACATCGCCCGGCAGCATCTCCAGCATGAAGAACACGAAGAGCGACACGATCAGCAGCGTGAGCGCGATAGCAGAATCCGGCCGCATGATTCCAGGGACAACACTGCTCTCCGTGCATGAAGAGGAGAGGATCAGCGAGGCCACCCCTCACCCTGTCCCTCTCCACGAGGGGAGAGGACGCTGATGCAGTGTCCTTGCTGAAACTCTCTCTCAATCCGGAATGCTCGATCCAGAGCCCTCTCTAGTGCGAGGGGTGGGTGAGGGTAGCCTCACGATGACTCGATCCTGCGTTACACGGACCAACGGGCGCCGCGCCGGGCCTCAGCCCGGAACCGGCGCCCGCTAGCTTCGCGCTACTTGCGCAGCTCATGTCTTCGAAGTTCAGGTTGAAGTTCTGCGCCCGCGGCGTGTAGCCGTCGCAGCCCTTGCGCAGCGCCAGCACTTGGTGGACGAACATCGGGAGGATGAGCGCCGCCCTCGTCGGCCAGCATCTTGCCCGCCTGCTGGAAGAGCTTGTTCCGCTCCGCCGCATCGACCGTCGTATTCGCCTTCAACAGCAAGGCGTCGTAGTCCGGCCGCTGCCAATGGGTCTCCGGCCATTTCGAGTTCTCGGTATAGGCCACGGCCAGCCCCTCGCCCGGCGGGCGCATCGACCAGGCCGAGGTCACGATCGGCTTCTTCAGCCAGACGTCGTCCCAGAAGCTGTCGGCCGGGGTGACGATGACATTGATGTCGAAGCCGGCCGCCTTCGCCTGCTCGGCGAAGACCTGGGCCATGCGGACCATGCCGGGCACGCCCTCGGCGGTGTAGAGGTCGAACTTGAGACCGTCGGGATAGCCCGCCTCGGCCAGCAGCTGCTTGGCCTTGTCGATGTCCTGCTTGGGCGCCGCCTTCGTATAGGAGGCCGGATTGCCGACCGGAACGGGGTTGTCGGCGCCCGTCTCGCCATAGCCGAGCAGAACCGTATCGACCATCGCCTGACGGTCGACGACCGGCCTTCATCGCCTCGCGCACCTTGGGATTGTCGAAGGGCTTGGTGTCGACCCACATGGAGACGGTCATGGAGTTGGACGCCGCCGTCTGCAGCAGCTTGACGTTCGGATCATCCTTGAGCGCGGCGATGACCGAGGGATCGACGTTGAGCACCAGATCGACCTGGCCCGACTTGATGGCGCGACGGCGGCCACGGCCTCCTGCGCCACGGTGATGCGCAGGCAGTCCGCCTTCGGCTTGCCGGCATCCCAGTAGTTCGGGTTCTTCTTCAGGATGCGCACGGGCGCGTTCGGCGTGAACTGCTCCTGCATGAAGGGACCGGTGCCGTCCTCATGCAGACGCAGCTCCTCGTGGGTCGCCCCGTCCGGCACGATATTGGTGAACTTGTTGGTGATCAGCACCGGCAGCTCCACCACCGGCTTCTTGGTGGTGAAGGTGATCGTGTAGGGATCGGGCGCCTTGATGCCGTCCGGCATCGAGGAAGGCCAGCACCGCCAGGGCGCCGCAGCCGAGCTTCGGGTCCAGCAGGCGCTTGAAGGTGTAGACCGCATCGGCGGAGGTGAAATCCTTGCCGCTGTGGAATTTCACGCCCTTGCGCAGGTGGAAGGTCCAGGTCAGCCCGTCCGTCCGACACCGACCAGTCGGTCGCCAGCTCCGGCAGGACCTTGAAGTTGTCGTCGACGTCGACCAGGCGGTTGTAGACGGCGAAGGTGTGATAGGCGTCGTCGCCGGAGTGCATGTCGGCGGGATCCATCGACTGCTTCTCGCCGCTCCACTCGTAGCCGAGTATCTTCACGCATTCGTCGCCCGCGGCGGCCATCGCTAGGGTCGCCGACCCGGAGACGGCCAGCGCAAAAGCCGCCACTCCAGACATCAGTTGCAGCAGTTTCATCTTACCTCTCCCTGTAGGCCAAGCCTCGCGTCCGTTCACCGGGTTCAGCGAAATTCCAGAATATCGGACTGTTGTGCGTATTTTCAGAACAGATAAGGTTAGCGGGAATCGGGCCGGAGTCAACGCAGCAAGGGCGGAAGGAAGGCGATGGCAAAAACCAAGTTGTGCGGGATGACCTGGGCCTCGGCGCGCCATCGATCCTCCGACGTCGACGCAGGCTCCCTTCACGAAGCAGCATCGGAGATCGAAGTGGAATGGACCTCCCGCCCGCTGGCGTATCGAGACAGCGGGCTTGACCGACTAGTTTCTGTCGGTCCTGAGCCGTGACACGAACTCTTCATTGAGATCAATCCCGAGCCCCGGCCGGTCCGGCAGAGCCATATAGCCGTCGAAGACTTCCGGCTCCGGCGAGACCAGCTCCCGCCGCAGCATGCTGTTGAAGACCTTGGGCGAGACATATTCGAAGACCGGCGCCGGCCGCGCAGGCTGCATGGAAGTGCCGTCCGACCGCCGAGGTGATGCCGGTCTTCCAGCCATGGGGCACGACCTCGGCGCCCATGAGCTCGCAGAAATCGGCGATGCGCCGGATCTCGGTCAGCCCGCCGCTGCGGCCGATATTGGGCTGCACCACGCCCACCTTGCCGCGGGTCAGCCATTCCCGGATTTCGAAGCGCGTCGCCGCGGCTTCCGCGCCACCGATCCGGATCGGCGAGCGCGCCGCGAACTCGGCATGGCCATCGAGATCGTCGTGCTGCAGCGTCGCCTCAGCGAACAGGATGTCGCAATCCCGGATCCGGTCGAGCACGAACAGCGCGTCGTGCCAATTACTCCAACGATAGCCGAAATCGACCGCCATCTGAATATCATCGCCGAGCATCTTTCGCCCGCGCCGGATCAGGTCCACCAGCTCGCGGTCGGTGACGAGGTCGTAGAACAGCACCTCCATCTTCACCGCGCGGAAGCCGACCGTTGAGCGCCACCTCGAACTGCCGGCCGATCTCCGTCATCAACTCCTCGATGCTGCGGCCATGGGCGAGACCGGGAAAAATCGTGCAATAGGGCCTGATCCGCTCCCGCCGCGCGCCGCCCATCAGCTTGTAGGCCGGCACGTTGCGCTGCTTCCCCGCAAGGTCGTAGAGCGCGATGTCGATCGCCGAGATCGCGTGGATGCCGAGCCCGCGCCGCCCCGGCCAGAAAGTGCCATCATAGAGCTTCTGCCAGAGGCCTGTCGCCTCGATGGGATCGGCGCCGATCAGGATCTCCTGGACGTTGCGGCTCCAGAGATGCGCGGTCGGCATCTCGAGGAACGCCTTCACCACATGGGGCGGCGCGTCAGTCTCGCCGATCCCGCTCAGGCCCGCCTCGTCGGTCAGCTTGACAATGACAGTGTCGGTGGTGCCGTCGAGATCGTCGGCGATCGCATCGGGCGCCGCGATTGGAATGACTTCGAACTTCGCGATCGCGTTCATCCCCTCACCCTCCGGGGGTGGCGCGGCCGCCGGATAAATTGAAGGTGAAACTGACAGTGAAGCTGCAGGCCGGCGAGACCATCCAGCGACCAGTTTTGCTGTCATATCCACCGCATGAGCGGCGATGGGTGCGCGCATGGACCCGGTCGGGGAAATAGTCGAACAAAGAGGCCTCCCATTCTTTGCCGGAAGACCTTCTTAGCGTGGCTCCTCGCCAGCTTCCAGCATTCTGTCTTTCATTCCGGTATTTCGGACGATCGATGTCGGTAAGACTGCACAAACTCGGTCGCGGCCTTGTCGTTCAGATCGGCCAGCACGAGAATGGCGCCGCCGGCGAAGAGCTCCCGGGCGATCCCCTGCCCATACCGCCGGCGGCTCCGGTCAGAAGCAAAGTCTGCTTGGAGAAATCGAACATGAAGCGTGTTCCTGGCTCAGGCCGGCGTGAGCTGCAGTAGCTCGATAAGGATGCCATTGGGATCTCGGATATAGGCTGCCTTAGCGCCGCCGACGGCGCCGGTGGTGACGCTGGAGATTGTCCCCTGCGCCGTCGCCCCCGCCTTCATCAGCTCCTCCCAAGTGCGCTCGATGTTGTCGGTCTCCATGCAAACATGGGCGGCGCCGCAAACGGCCGGCTGCGGGGCCGTGCCAGGAATGGCGCCCGCGAGATATTGGATGAACTCGATGTGGTGGCCGTGGCCATAGAGATGCGCCACCAACAGCGACGCACCGGAAATGCCGGTCACCTCTTCCTGCCAGCGCCCCTCTCGGGGTGAGACCGAGGCCGCTTTGAAGCCCAGCATCTCCGTCCAGAACTTCACTGACTTGTCCATGTCGACGACCGTGAAGCTCGTATGGTTGAATCCGGAAATCATCGCGGCGCTTTAAAGGAAACCGTAGGCAGTCCAGCCACCGTTCACTTCCAGCGTGTGGCCGGTAACGTAGCTCGCCGCTTCGGGCGAGAGCAGGTATGCGATGCCCTGCGCCACTTCCTCTTCGCTGCCCATGCGGCCCATGGGCGTGCGCTTGTTGATCGCCGAGGCATCGAAGCTGCCGGCGGCGGCCAGCGCTCGCGTTGGCTCGTTCATGATGTAGCCGGGCGCGATGGCGTTGACCCGGATGCCGCGCTCGGCCCATTCGATCGCCTGCATCTTCGTCAGGCTGATGAGGGCGCTCTTCGAGACGCAATAGGGCCCCCGCGTCGGCGCCGAAACTTGGCCAAGCACCGAGGAGACGTTGACGATGGCGCTGTTCGGCTGCATGCGCCGCACTGCGGCGTTGGATATCTCGATCGGCGCGAAGAAGTTGACGTCCATCACTCTCTGCCAGCGCTCCCTGCTGAGCTCCAGCAGCGGCGCATGGTCCCAGATGCCGGCATTGTTGATGAGATCGTCGAGCCCGCCCCAGGCCTGCACCATGTCGTCGAGCGCTGCCTCCACCGACCGGATGTCGGTCACGTCACCGGCATAGCCCCGCGCCCTCTCGCTGCCGATGGCGGCCGCGATGCGCTTCGCCGCCTCGCCGTCACGGTCGAGCAACGCGACACGCCAGCCGCGCTCGGCCAGCAGCCGCGCCGTCGCGGCGCCTATACCGGCACCGCCGCCGGTAATGAAGACCCTGCGGCTTGTCGCCTTTGCTTCGGACATGAGCGTCATCTCCACGATACTGGCGCCATCGGGCGGACTGCGCAGCACCGGATTTCCGCGTCGCGGTCGCGATCGCGTCAGCCGTCGGCAGCAGCGCCGCATGCAGCTACAATCTGTCGAATTTATCGACCGCAGTTTTACTTCGGGTAGCCTATACCTTTCTGCCAGTCCACAGATGCTGTGTTTCCGATGCAATGCAGGTTGGGTTCTCCGTCGCGAGCCCGACATTAACTGGATTTGGCGTTGAGTTCGCCTAGGCGGTCCCAAACTTATCGCGCCGCTACGACGAGCCGATCATGCATCAGGGAGCGAGAAGACTGCGCAATGCGCACGGCGACCGGGAACCTTGACCTTCAGCTCGGCGTTTCTTCTCCCATGAGGACTTGGACCTTTGTATGCGGTTTGACTGAAACGGCTGCTTTCATCATCCTCGGAGCAGCGGTGCTGACCTACATCGGCGTCGCCTGACATGCGCACGGCGTCTTCCCCCTTGGTGACTGTAGCGAGCCTCGTCTTTTGCGCTCTGGCCATTGCTGGCTGGCTCCTGGCATCGAACGTAGGCGCGCATGCCTCCGGTGGTAGGGATATTGCAGCGGAAAGGATCAGCAACGCCTTTTCGATGCTTCCGATTGCTGCGCTTGAAGCTAACGATGGCTGGCCTGAGTGTGGACACGCCACCTGGCCAAACATTCCTCCATCTTGCCTGTCGACTCCCGATGGAACTCCGGTGCCGCCGGTCCGTGTCGTTGCAATCGCTTACAACTAGGCTGGAACCCACAAATGCGCGGCTATAGCGATCGGCAGCGAGCTTTTGCCCTGTGGTCGATGATCACGACTCTTGATTTCGGCGTTGCTGGCGCGGCTGTTCCTCTAGCGATCTCCCACCTTGTCGCCGTGGATTTGGTTTGCTGACGATGATCGTGGCCGAGAGGATCTCGTTGCCGGCGATCCTTGCGAACTCCCAGAGACCTGCAAAAGCGAAGGGCTCAAGGTCTTCGCGCTGGAAGCGGTAGGGCTGCTTTCCGTCGGCCCGCTTCTCTAACTCAAAGAATCCGGTCGCCGGGACGAGCGCGCACCGAGTGCATTTGAACCGCCGGGCCAGCGCCGTCATGAACGTTTCCCTTGGCACACCTTCGATGAAAGCTTGGCCCGAGGTCGTTGCTTCGTCTTCCCCGGACTACTGGCGATTGGGGTGGCTTCTATCGACCAAGAAACTACTAAGCGGCGTTCGCGCAGAGTACGGTACGCCGAGCCGCGCCGAAGCTTCCCGATGAAGACGCTGAAGCCTCAAACGGCTTCTAGCGGAGCGGATCGCCTCGATCCATTCCCGCATGGCCCTCGTCTGGGCGACGGCCAATCCAATTCGCTCTTCCCAGGGGAATTTAGATACGTTCAGCCGAGCAAGAAGCGTGATGATGCTCTCGGCCGCTTCAATTTTGTCGTTCGGGGCGTTGCTTGCGTTCGCCATAGTGCAATAACGAAGCACTGCGGCGACAGTTCCGGTCAGCTACCCTTGTCGGCAACGATGCGTCCGACGCGACCGCGCCAGAAAGCGGCCGGAGCTTCTCGGGTCGCTGTCTTCAGTGCATCACGCCGAGATAGACCGGCCTAGAGGCAGGATATCGCGAAACGGGTGGCTCGCGCGCGTTGCTCGCTGAGTATGGGAGTACTCAGTTGGCGAGGTCGCCACACTGCGTTGCGATTGTTTGATCCGCATCGACTGCTTCTCCGAAGAGGTGTTCTTGCTCTTCGAGGTCCCTGCCCTCGATGATCTTCCGCTGCAGCCCTATTGGAAGCGCAGAGAGCGTCTGGACAACGCAATCGGTCATCTCGGCCCGCTAGTTGGTGTCCATCTCGGCGAGCGGTCCATCGGTTTGATGGTCCAGAATCGAGCGGACGACAGTTGGGAAATCGGCGGCGACCGCCGGCGGAGCGATCAAGAGAGTGGCCAAAACGACCGTTCGATGCAGACCACGAGCGTGGGTCACGGTTACCTCCCTAAATCAATCCCCACCAACAGTTCCGATGTAGAACGAGCAGCTTGCCATGGCGCATCGGACTTGGCCGGAAACGCTCAGCCTCACCATTTGAAATCATGAACTCGACGCTGCGTTGGCAGGCCGTCGACGCCACTGGTGACGCCAAGCAATCGCCGCGAGTTGGCGAATGAGAGACACCGCACCCCCTGCAACGAAGAAGCCGATTGTTGCCCAGACAAAACCGGCGGGCGTGACAGGGACCGCTGGTTCATAGTCGCCCCATGCACCACGCATGACTCGCGTGTCTGGATGGCTAAGAACCACGATCGGGCGCATCGCGTACGGCGCGGAGTCAAACCGCGAGCGCTGGGCGGAAAGCTCCTCGAAGCGAACGATAGTCCTCGATGTTAGGGCGCCCTGATCTTGAACGAACGCCTCGCCTGACCCTTGGAGGCGCTGGACCGCTTCGTTGCGGGACATGTTGTTGCGAGCTGCCGTCGCATCGAAGTCCGCGACGACGCTGTGCAGTTCCTGCAAAGCACCGCCGAGTCGCTGCCGGTATTGCTGGCTGAACTCGGGGAATTGGGAGGCGAACAGCGCGCCAAGTGCCGCTGCTAAACCAACGACAAAACGGCTGGCCAACCGGAGCATTTTCCGCCACCTCCCGCTGAAGCTCCGCGCCCAGAATATTAAGGAGTGCGGCGCCTGGTGCCATCCAAATTCAACTGGACGAAAAAAGGCCGGGAAGGAAAGAGCGGTTCCAATCAAATAGGCCGGATCGGCCGGAAGCTGCAGCGCGGCCGCATGTGTAGCAGTGCGCCGCCAGCGGCAATCGCCGCTCGATCAGGTCGGATATCCGAACGGCATTCGGAAAGCGCGCAGGGTCGAATCCCATGAGACGAGCCTAGGAGGAAATTCCTGCCTAAGCCACGGGATGAAGACGCTTGCTTCCAAGGCTACGCTGGCGGCGGCCAGGCGTTTCTTCTGCCGCGTTCGGGGTCGTGCTGGGGCCCGAGCTCCAGACCGGGATCCAAGAACTCCAAGCTTCGCGTCATCATGCGGCCCGCGCGATCCTGGAGCGGCAGCAAGACTTCCGCCAGGCGGCGGAGCTGTTCCTCGAGCCGATCTCCCACCTTGTCACCGTGGATTTCGTTCAGCGGCTCTTGACCGAAAAGCTCTCGCTCGACAACGAGGCTGAGATTGCCGATCCAGCGTTGCGTGCGGAGCAAGTTGTAGTAGCTGATCATCGGCAGCATCGATCATCATGATGTCGGCGGCGGTGACATGCGGCAACTCCGCCATCAGGTTTTGCCGAAGCGTCACGAGCACTGCAACAAACTCGGGTTCCAGATACCTTTCCGCGCCGTGGCAGCGCCCGATGAAGCTGCCGTTGCCAAGTTCGTCGCCAGCCTTCTCCAGGAGCTCGGCCCATTGTTGCGGCGTCCTGACGCCCGGCCGGCCCCTGGTTAGGCCATAGTGGCCTGGGCTTCGTCCTTGAGGCGCTTGAACTGCTCGGTCACCTCGGCCTGAACGCGGCGCTCTTCGGCCTCCGCCTCCGTCGTGCGACGCGCGAGCAGTTGCACGAGCCAGGGTCTGCGGGTTCGCACGCTGATGCTGCGGCTCGCATGCGCGGGAACCAGATGCTGCGATAATTGCCGTCCCGCCTCGGTGCCCATGCGACCCCTCAAAATCGGGCCGCCGGCGGCCATGAACAGCCGCCGGCCGAAGTGTCAGCGGGTTCCTAGTCAGACCTCAATAGGTCCGGCAGTAGAGCCGCCCGTCCCACGTGCGGTAGCAGTCGCGCGATCGCGGGGTCTCAATGTAGATCTGAGGGAACGGCAGACCGAAGTGGAAGCTGAAGCCTGGGTCACCGCGATAGCGCGAGTGATAGCGATGCCGCCAGCGCCAGTCGTCGTTCTGCCAGCGTCTGTCCGACCACTCGCTACCGCCGACAAGCTGGATGCCGGCTTGCGGCTGCGCGTTCGGCACCGGGCTCATCGCCGCGGCCGGCCCGGTCGTCGCTATGGAGCCTGCCGCTAGCGCGGCGGCCAATAGCAGAGAAACGGCACGAGGCATTTTGGACTCCTTGCGTTTCGCCCCAACTCTGGGGGCCAAACGCACATCGTCCGGAATGGTGCCCGCGCGGCGATCACATTCCCTGAGAGTTAGCCGGCTATCGGTCCCGTATTTCCGCCGTCATCGATCACCGTCTCCGAAGACATCACCTGGCGAAGGGGTGAAGTCGAGGGCGCCAGCCGGCACGACGGTCGGCGATGCCATCGTCATCGTGAGGTCCGTCGTGTTCTCATCCTTGTAGACGAGCCCGCGAAGCTCACGCAGAAGGGCACGCAGGCGGCGGCGCTCTTCGATCCATTCCTTCGTAAACCGGCCGTGTTTCCAGTTGCCGTTGCCTTGGCCGAGAGGCGCACCCGGGCTTTTGCCCCCGTGCATCCGGCAACGGCCGTTCGCCATTCCGGGGGAGCGGCAGGGTTTGCCTGACCGGGTTCTGGCGCCACAGCGCGCGCGCTGGGAGGTCTCGCCGCAGCCTGGATCAGGATTGGCGCCATCTTCAACAGGGGTCGTTTGTCACATAGGTCATCACTAACGCGCGTAAGTATTGACCGATCACGGGCTCCTCGGCTGGCTACACGCAAGAAACCTTCCCCTTTGAGCTTCAGCCCTTTTCCAACACTTGCGCAATCAATGCATATTTGACACCGGCATTTGCGAGATTGCGAAAAAAGTCCACCAAGTCGTTCCACGGATCGTTGGTGCGCGCCAGTCCTGAAATGAACGCGACGACAGTGCCAACCTCGGTCTCGCCCCGTAGCAGAAACCAGCCGCCGAAAGCCAGAACCCCGATGACACCGAGTCGGTGGAGTAGGTTCATGAGGAACGTCATGCCGAACTTGCGCCGGTAGATCTGCATATTCAGCCGATAGAGGTCGTCGACGCGGTCCCGGTAGGTTTTCTCCCGCTCTTCCGCCTTGCCACGTTCGGTGTCGACGATGTCCACGGCGAGCGCGCGAGCGGCCCGGATCCGCTCAGCGGTACGCCGATTGATTGCCCCCTGCAGGATGGGAATGAAGAAGACTTGCGGGACAAAGAGCGAGAGCGCCAGGAGCGCCATCCAAGGCTGCATGACGACCATATAACCGAACACGCTGAGGAGAATTCCGCCGTTCAGCACAGGCTCAGAGAAGCTGGTGCCGATGAAGCCGCCTACCGCGTCCACCTCGGAGGCAACGACAGATATCGCGATGCCCTGATCTTCGCCGCTAGTCTCCTCGGAGCGGGCGACGTCCATGAGGTTCGGGTCGAGCCGGAGCTTCTTGCTGACCCTCTCGATTACCGATCCCCGATAGACGTTGAGAACAAGCTTCAGGCCGCCCTGTACGAGAGCCACGATGAGGTAGATCCCACAGAGCAAGACAATTGTGAGATAGGCGCGCTTTTCTACGGCAGTGTTGACGATTCGGCGCTGCAGCTCGAGCGGCGCGAGCTCGAGCAGGAAGAGACCGATGGAGAGAGCGGAAAGGACGATCTGCGCGCGGCCGCTGGTCCTCCAGGCGTATTTGTAGAGCTCCCAAACCTTGCCGAACCATCCCACGTCTTCGGCAGCTACTCTCAAAGGCATCGCTCCGGGCGCGGCCGTCATCAGTCGGTTGTCGAACCTTTGGCCAGTACAAATCCGGCCGCAGTATTGTCTCTGCAAGTGAGGGCCGTGCTTGCCTCCAAACCAGCGGCAACGAACTGTTCGGGTGAGATTAGATAAGCCAAAAAACAGGCTCCAACAGTGGGCTCAAGTCGCAAGGATGTCGTAGCCCGGCATCTCATAGTGCTCGCAAGGCGCATGTACCGGCGTTGGGAAGACTGTTCATCCTTCCTCCGCTGCGCCTTCAGAATTCTTGGGTTGACCGGGAGCGGCCTTTAGACAGCGACCCCACGCGGAATAATCCACTGAGCGGCTGACACGGTGGTACACCAACGGGTAAACAGCTCACCTACGAGAATCGATCATCAAAACGCAAATAGCTTCGACGGGTTCCAAACTCGGAGTAGGGAGAAGTTTTGGTTTGGTGTTGGGTCTTAAATACACGCAGTGACGCAAGGAACAGTTTGCGGCCATTCGCAGTTTCCGAGGCTCCGGTCCTGGTGCCTACACATGCGCGTTGCCCAAGTCGCTCCGCTTGCGGAGTCCGTGCCGCCAAAACTCTACGGGGGAACCGAAAGGGTCGTTTCTTGGCTCACCGAGGAACTGGTTCGCCAGAGGCACGACGTAACGCTTTTCGCGTCGGGAGATTCCAATACCCAAGCCAAACTGGTCGAATGCGTACCGCTGGGCCTTCGGCTAGCAGGAGTCCGCGATCATACGGCCAACCTACTCGTGATGCTCGACCTTGTGCGCCGGCTAGCGGACGATTTTGACATCATCCACTTCCATACCGACCTCTTGCATTTTCCTCTCTTCAGAGACATCGCACACAAGTGCGTGACCACTCTCCATGGCCGATTGGACCTGCCCGATCTTCATCCCGTGTATTCTGCCTTCCCGGAGATGCACCTGGTCTCAATCTCCGACGATCAACGAAAGCTGGTGCCGTCCTCAGTTAATTGGGGCGCGACGATCCATCATGGGCTACCGATCAACTCCGTGGAATGCCTGCAGGGAAAAGGTGGGTATCTCGCCTTTCTCGGTCGTATTTCTCCAGAAAAGCGACCCGATCGTGCTATAGAGATCGCAAAGCGAGCCGGTGTTCCACTGAAGATCGCTGCAAAGGTGGATGCGGAGGATCAGAATTACTTTGACCGCGCAATAAGGCCGCTCCTTGGCAATCCGCTCGTCGAGTTCGTGGGCGAGATCGATGATGCAAGAAAGCCGGAATTTCTCGGGAACGCCGTTGCGCTTCTTTTTCCAATCGACTGGCCCGAACCGTTTGGTTTGGTGATGATCGAGTCGATGGCGGTTGGAACACCCGTCGTCGCATGGCCATGCGGATCCGTCCGCGAAGTCATAGACCCGGACATCACGGGTGTGATCGTGGAATCAATCGATGACGCGGTCGCAGCGCTCGCAAAGGTTCGCACCATGAGTCGGCAAGCCGTCCGGCAGCAATGTGCCAATCGCTTCACATCGAGGCGGATGGCGAATGACTATGTCGCGTTATACAATCGAATGCTCGCAACCCATTGGGCGCGAACCGTGGAACTACCGAAACGCCTGTTGAACGACATCGAACTTGTGCAGCCATCGGCCGGGGAGCTTGCGCCGGCGTATGTATCGCTCCGGTCGCGGGGGAAAGTCGACAGCTTGACAACTCGCTGAACAATGCCAAATCACCTTAATCGCGATACCAAACAAACGGGAATAGGCGATCAGAATATTTGGTCGGAATACGAGATCGAGGCGCATACCTCGCTCATTGATCGGCCTCTGCGCAATCTCAAGCATGGCGATGCATTTGCCGTCCTAGACATCCTTGGCGACATAGGAACGGCGGGCAGTACGCCCGAGGGCTTGTTCTATCGCGACACACGATACCTTTCGCATTTCGAGCTTCGCATCGAAGGCAAACGACCTCTGCTTTTGGGCTCTGCTGTGCTGGAGGATAAGGCCGTTCTGTCTGTCGATCTCACAAATCCAGACCTTGATCTTGTCGGCGATCAGAAGCTCGTACGCGATACCCTGCTACTCGAGCGGACCAAATTCCTTTGGAGTGCAGTTTGCTACGAGCGCATTGAGCTCAAGAACTTCGGTAGAAGCCGATTGCGTTTTGCCGTCGACATTCTGTTCGGGTCCGACTTTCAAGATGTCTTTGAGGTACGCGGTTTGACGCGTCGACATCGCGGAACTTCCTTCGAGCGCGTTGTCCTACCAAGGTCCGTCGAACTTCGATATGACGGTCTGGATCGGATTACGAGGCGTTGCACGCTGACCTTCACTCCTACCCCAAAACGTCTTCTGACGCATCGGGCAACATGGCTAGTGGATCTCGCGCCTAGGGAACAAGAATCTCTATTCGTGAGCGTTGCTTGCGAGGAGAACGGCACGGGAGCCTACGGTGATTTCTTTTCATCATACCGCAATGCTCATCGCGCCAGGCGCGCCTCCATTTCCGACATAGCTCGAATCACAAGTTCTAATTCATACTTCGACGAAGTTACGGCGCGCGCTGTGTCCGACGTCTACACGCTCGCGACTCGCACCGAACACGGCCTCTACCCCTACGCAGGCATCCCGTGGTTCAGCACGGTTTTCGGCCGCGATGGCATCATTACCGCGCTGCTGATGCTCTGGATCGACCCGAAGATAGGACGTGGGGTGCTGCGTTCTCTCGCCGATATGCAAGCGACCGAAAGCAATTCTGCGTCTGACGCCCAGCCGGGGAAGATCTTGCACGAGGTTCGCCATGGGGAGATGGCCAATCTCGGTGAGGTTCCTTTCCGCAGGTACTACGGGTCGGTCAATTCCACGCCTCTTTTTCTCATACTCGCGGATATGTACTTCGCGCGAACCCAGGATCGCGACACAATCGATGTCATCTGGCCCAATATCGACGCCGCGCTGGCGTGGATCGACAAGTATGGCGATCGCGACAACGATGGCTTCGTCGAGTACTGTCGCGAAACGGAGCATGGGCTCGCAAATCAGGGGTGGAAGGATTCCTACGACGCGATCTTTCACGCCGACGGATCGCTGGCGCAGGGACCGATCGCGCTTTGCGAGGTGCAAGGTTATGTCTTCGCCGCGTGGAGCGGAGTAGCGCGGCTGGCGGCTGCCTTTGGAAGAAACAAGCTCGCCGCAAGCCTCCAGGAGAGGGCCGAAAGGCTTCGTCAGAAGTTTGAAGTTTCCTTTTGGTGCGAGGACCTGGGATCCTACGCGCTCGCCCTTGATGGAGGGAAGAGAGCATGCCGAGTCCGCAGCTCAAACGCTGGCCACGTACCTCTTCTGTGGCTTGGCGCACCCGGCGCGCGCGCGCGAAGTGGCGAAAACATTGATGAACCGCAGCGGGTTCAGTGGCTGGGGAATTCGCACAATCGCTCAGGGCGAAGCACGCTACAACCCTATGTCTTATCACAACGGATCAGTATGGCCTCATGACAATGCTCTCATAGCATTGGGTTTTGCCAAGTACGGCATGAGCAATTTCGCCGTGCGAGTTCTTGAAGGCATCTTTGCCGCCGCGGCGCTCCAAGACTTACAACGCCTGCCGGAGCTTTTTTGCGGGTTCACTCGGCGTCCACACCGTGGCCCGACGGCTTATCCCGTCGCCTGTTCACCGCAAGCCTGGGCTGCTGCCTCGGTCTTCGGGCTGCTTGCCGCTTGCATCAACCTACAGATTGAAAGGAATACGACTGTACGGATGACTGAGGCGGTGCTGCCCCGCTTTCTGCAATCTCTCACCATTACTAACTTGAGCGTGGGCAAGTCGCGGATAAACCTCGCACTGAGCCGTTCCGAAGGCTCCGTGCTCGCCAAATTCATCGCCGACAATGATGGGGGCACAACTCCAGTTGCATTGCGGTGATTTAGTTCCGACCGCCAACAATCGAGCATTCATAAATCGCGCTCCTTGGTAGTCAGCAAAGTGGCCTTCTGCCAATTCAGTTGACTCTCGGTTGAAAGAGGTCCCCAAAGCCACTCATCCTACCCCCGCGATTCGATCAAGCGGCTCGCGAGTGATCGATCTCGACGGCAAGGCTCGCCTTTACAGCCGCCATCGCAACTTCATTAACGAGCTCTCTTTCGATAAGGCCGCATCGCGGATAGACCTTCATGATCTTGGCCGCAATCGCGGCCGCATTTACGATCTCGCCCTGGCAAATAGCGTCGGCGACGGAGCGCCTGATTTCCTCAGCGACGAGAACCTGGACGAGATCCGGACGGTTGGGGCGCATCACTCTCCTCCAATCCCCCAAAGCAAGTCTATTTTTCGACAAAGGAGAAACGCGGCAAGTTAAAAGACGGTACGTCAGCGTACGCTCCCCCAGGCACCAATGGCGTGGCGGGAACTTTCTGCCCTGGTTCGCATCTAACGGGCTAGATGGCGACCATGGACGCTGCGCGCGACTACGAGCACTTGAGCGAGCTGGACCTCGTCGACCGCGCATACGCGCGCGATCCGCAGGCGATTCGCCTTATCACCACCCGCAACAATCAGCGCCTTTACCGCGCGGCGTGGAGCGTCCTGCGCAATCGCGCCGACGCCGAGGAGGCGGTTCAGGACGCCTACGTCAAAGCCTTCTCAGGCATGCCCTTCGAGGGCCGGTCTTCACTGGCCACTTGGCTCACCCGCATCGCCCTTAACGAAGCGCTTGCGCGAAAACGGGCGAACGAAGCGCGCAAGCGATCGCTCGCGGAGGCCGACATTACCCAGATCGACGACTACCGCGAGAACCTCATGAGCGTTGCCTTCCGCTCGCCGGAATTTCAAATGCTGCGCGCCGAACTCGCGAAGGCGATCGAGGCGGCGATCGCGCGTTTGCCGGACGATTTTCGCACGGTGATCGTGCTGCGCGACATCGAGGACATGAGCGTCGATGAAACCGCCGATGCGCTTGATCTTCTCCCGGCAACCGTGAAGACGCGCCACTTGCGCGCCCGCCGTCGTATGCGCCAGGAGATCGATCCCGATTTCCGCGCCGTACTTGCCGAAACGCTGCGGTTCGACGGAGCGAATTGCGAAGCCATGACTGCGCGCACGATCGCCGCGCTGACACGAGTATAGGGGGACCGGCAATGATCCTGACATCCATCGTCCTGTTTCTGGCGGCGGCCATATTCGGCCTCTACATGGCGACACGTATATTCGGCGGGCATCGGCCTCCATGGTCCGCCGTGATCGTCCACGGTGCACTCGCCGCATCGGGCCTGGTGGTTCTCCTCTATGCCCTGTTTGTCGGCGCGCGACCCGCGCCCCTGATGGTCGGCGCCGTCCTATTAGTGATTGCCGCGCTCGGCGGCTTCTTTATGTTTAGCTATCAGCTCCGAAATGCAGCTCCGCCCAAGGCCGTCGTGGTCGTGCATGCGCTCGCCGCCGTGTTGGGCGTTGTTTGCCTGCTCGGCAATGCCATCGGCGTCGTGTGAGGCTCCACCCGCTACATCCTATCAGCGTCCATGCGCCGATCGGCTGCTTCTTGTTTGTTCCGCTCGCCGATCTTGGTGCGGCGGTGACGCAACAGTCCTATTTCTGGGCTGTGGGCGCATTGATGACGACCGGCGCGGTTGTCTTCGGCCTGCTCGCTGCAATCTTTGGCGCGATGGATTTCGAGCGTGCGTATGCCAGGGCGGCAAAGACCGTGAGCTGGCACGCGGCACTCATGGCCTCTGCCGTCACACTGGACGGCGCCAGCGCCTTCGGTCGCTTCGATCGGAATTTCGCGGTGATCATGCCACCGGCTTCGTGGGCAATCGCCTTCGGAATCCTCGCGCTGATCGCGGCCGCGGTCGGCGGGTTCTTTGGCGGCGAGCTTGTTTATCGCCACGGCGTCAATGTTGAAGAGTGTCCCAGCAGCTTGCCGCCGCACGATGCGTGATCGCGTCGGCACGTGGAGACGCTGCGATGACCGGCGTCGGATTCGCCGGCGCTGCGAGACTTTGCCGGTCCGCCCGGCACGGGCGTTCCGCGGTCCAAACGCACTGCGGCACAGCCTCAAAGGTCGGCCGAGCATGGTAACGCTCCTCTCCGTTGCCCTTCTGGCCGTGGCTGGCCGTTTCCCGTCAATGAGTTATCCTGTGCATAGTTCAAGTGCGAAAGTAGGGCGCAATTTCATGACTGCGTCAGCCGGGGAGGAGCAAATGGAAGCTGCGACGGAACTCTCCCAGACCATTACTGGCCAAATCCTCCAGCCTGGAGCACCTGGCTACGATGAGGCGCGGAAAATCCACAACGGGCTGATCGACAGGCGGCCGGCCGTGATCGCGCGCTGCCGGGGCATGGCCGATATCGCTGACGCGGTCGGCTTCGCCAACGCCAACGGGCTCGCGATTTCAGTGCGCGGTGGCGGCCACAACGTGGGCGGCCGTAGCGTCGTCGAAGGCGGCCTGATGATTGACCTCTCGCTGATGAAAGGCATCTACGTGAACGCCACGGCGGGGACGGCAGTCGTCGAAGGCGGCGCGCTTTGGAAGGACTTCAACCGCGAGGCCCAGCTACATGGCCTCGCCGTGACGGGCGGCGTGGTCGGCACGACAGGCGTCGCCGGGTTGACGCTCGGCGGCGGGCTCGGCTGGCTCATGGCAAAACACGGGATGGCGCTCGACAACCTCCTGGCGGTGAACCTCGTGCTTGCGGACGGAACTATCGTCCGCGCAAGCCCGGAGAACGAGCCAGATCTCTTCTGGGCGGTGCGCGGCGGCGGCGGCAATTTCGGCGTCGCGGCATCGTTCGAGTTCCGTCTTCATCCGGTCGGACCGATGGTGATCGGCGGGCTGGCGGCGTTCCCGTTTCCCGAAGCACGGCAGGTGCTGCGCGCCTGGCGCGACATGACAGCCCTCGCGCCAGACGAATTGATGCTGGTCGCGGCGCTCCTCACCGCGCCCGACGGCTCCGGCAACAAAATCGTCGCCGTCGCTGCCTGCCATTGCGGCGCCGAGGCGGAGGGCCAGGCCGCTACAGCCAAGATCAAGACCTTCGGCACGGTCGTGATGGATGCGATGGGGCCGATCCCCTACAACGCATTGAACGGGATGCTCGACGCCGGATATCCGGCGGGCGCGCTCTACTATTGGAAGTCGGCGTTCATTCCGACTCTCACAGACGCTGCCATCGATACGCTGATCTCGGCCTACGAGCGCTGCCCGGTGCCGAGCAGCCAGATCCTGGTAGAGAACTTTCACGGCGCCGCGTCGCGCGTGCCGGTCAACGCGACGGCCTACGCGCTCCGTGATTCCGGCTTCAACACGCTCGTGCTCGGGCAGTGGGCGGATCCCGCCGACGGCGACGCGACACGATCGTGGTGCCGCGAAACCTATGCCGCGATTCAGCCCTTCGTCGGCGAGCGGCGCTACATGAACTATCTCGACGCCGATGACGAGGCGGACCATGGAGCCGCTGCTGCCTATGGCCCGAATCTTGCGCGCCTGCGCCAGCTTAAGAAGAGATACGATCCGAAGAATGTATTCCATCAGAACCTGAACATCCTTCCGGCGTAGTCGCTAAGTCGTCCAGTCCCGGGCACGCGCACGTCGCGGCCTTTGGGCGTCGGGGAGTCCACTCAGGGTCAAAAAGCGAAGTCGACTGCCGTCACCACTGAGTCCGATAAGGGCCCTGAACCCGGACATGGTCGACGCTTAGGTCGACTTCTGAAATGCGCCAGGAACTGACCTTGTTGTTTTGCAAAGCTCTCGCGGACGAGTGGCGTCAGTTCAGCCGTTCGCCCCAAGTCCCTTCAAGCCAATACCGCATGCCAAGGTCCCGGTAGATCGCACGCGCGCGATCTTGGCTGGCTCGGGAGGCGGCACCGTCGCCTTTGGCCATCTCGATATCGCCGAGGACGCGGTGGGCGTGCCCCTCCTCCGGCCGCATGCGGAGCTTGCGGGCGAGCGCCAGGCCCTCCTGCGCCCGCGCGTCGGCTTCGGCCAAGTCCGTGCAGGCGAGAGCGGCGGCCTTGACGCGGAGCAACTCCGCCTCTTGCGCGCGGTAGGCAAACGTCCTCGCCCCGTTCAAGCCGGCCTCCGCCATCGCGAGTGCGCGTTGCGGGTCGATCTGCAACAACGTCTCGGCGAGAAATGCGCACGCCCGCACGTTCGCAGTAGGCTGGTGCTGGGCGTCGCTTCGTTGCAGCGCCGTCTCCAAGGTGGAAACCGCCTCCACGATCTCCCCTTGGAGCAGCAACGCATAGCCGAGAACGCCTTCGTGCCATGGGAGGATGAACTTCAGGCCGGCGGTGGTCGCGTACGCGACAGCCTCTCGCGCCAGCGGCAAGGCGGTCGCCGTGTCGCCGCGCTGCAAGTGAGCCCGATTGAGGTGGTATTGGACGACCGAGACATCAAACACGCCGTCGGTGACCAAAGCGACGGCTCGATCAAGAGCCGCAAACGCGCGATCGAAATCCCCGAGGTATGCGCAGCTCGCTCCAAGAAGCGCCATTGAGTCCGTCATCAGCGACCCTGCGGTGCCGAAGTCGCGGACTCGGTCGGGATCGCGAAGATTCTCCGGCAGATTCGCCGTCAAGAAACCGACGGCGGCCTCAAAGTCCCCGCCGAGCCAAGCTGCCTGGCCAAGGCTGAAGCGCGCGCCGTAGGCAAGCGAGTCATCGTTGAGCCGGGTTGCAATTCCCAAGGCGCGATCGCCAAATTTGAAGGCATCTGTGACGCTGCCGCCGTAGTGAATGAGGTCGTGGCTCTGCTGCATGGCGATCTCGGCCATCATCACCTGATCGCCGGCGACCTCCGCGTCGGCGGCTGCGTATTCCAGATGCTCACGCACCGACTTGTGGTCGCCGACGGCGAAGTACGCCGATGTGATCGCCCGATGGATGTCGGCGCGCACTTTCCCCGCGAGAAGCGGCAGCGCGTTTTTGAATGCGCCGATCGCCTCCCGGTAGGCAGAATTCCGTAGCGCGATGCGGCCCGCCCTCTGCCAGCATTCCGCTGCGCCAACGTCGTCGCCGGCGCCCGCGAGGTGCGTCGCCAGCACCTCGGGTTCCGTCTCCGCCATTTCGGGACGATTCCGGCTGAGCACATCGGCGATGCGGGCGTGGACCTCGCGGCGCTTGCTCTTCAGCATGCTTTCGTAAGCAGCATCCTGGAGCAGCGCGTGGCGGAACGTGTAGCGGCGGGCCGATCGCGAACTCTGGAACACCACATCGATCGCCACCAACCGGTCGAGATCGGCCTGCAGGTCGTCCTCCCGCCGATCCAGCGTCGCGGCAAGGAGATCGACGGCAAACTCGCGGCCGTAGGCCGACGCGATCTGCGCAACTTCCTTGGCCGAGCCCAGCCGGTCGAGCCGCTCCGACAGAGAGTCGCGCAGGGTAGCCGGGATCTGGATACGACGATCATGGGTCGCCCGGGCAGCATCGAGGACCGAGTTGGTCAGCTCCTCGACGAAGAGTGGGATTCCGTCGCTCTTGGCGACGATGTCGTCGGCGATCTCAGGAGGGAGGCTCAGTCCGCGCGACAGAAGAGAATTGACGATGGCCCGAGCGTCGCGACGCCCGAGTCGGCTTAACGACAGTAGTCCGACATTGGCGTGCTGGGCCCACGGCGGCACGAACTCCGGGCGGTAGGTAACCAGCACCATCGCGGGACAGTGCTGCAGGTGATCGAGAAGCCGCTCGACGAACTCCTGCGTCGTCGCGTCGAGCCAGTGAGCATCCTCGACCGCGATCAAAAGCGGCGCCAAGCCGGTCTCGCTCTTTGCAGAGTCGGCAAGGATCTCGAAAGTCGCTTCCCTTTGCTCATCGACGCTGGGCTTTGCGCCGGCGGCATCCTCGGCGGGAGCTTCCAACGACATTAGTTCCGCGAGAAATCGCAATGCCAGAGGGCGCCGGGGCGCCTGACTCGGGATGGCAGCGGCGAGCTTGCGCCACTTCTCGGCAGCCGTGTCGTCGGGGTCGAAACCTGCCTTTGACTGGAGATGCCGCACCACCGGATAGAGCGCTGTGTTGATGTGGAGTGGCGAGCCTTGATAGGCGATCCGGCGGGCTTTTCCTTCCAGCCGGCCAAGGCATTCCGAAACAAGCCGCGACTTGCCGATCCCCGCCTCGCCGGCGACCAGCACCAATTGGCATTCGCCCTCCGCGGCTTCCTCCCAGCGCTGCATGAGCATGCCGATCTCATGCTCGCGCCCGACAAACTCCCCGAGGCGCCCGCCATGCATGGCGTCGAACCGGCTTTCCGACCGCTGTTCGCGGTCGACCCGCCAAATGCGGAGGGGAGCGTCGAATCCCTTCAGGCTTTGCTCGCCAAGGTCGGTGAAGGCAAAGTGCTGGCCGACAAGCCTGACCGTCTCCGCAGCGACGACGACAGTATTCTCATCCGCGGCGGACTGAAGCCGGGCGGCACGGTTCGGAGTTTCGCCAACCACCGCGCCCTCTTCGTCGACACCCGCGCCGACGAAATCGCCGACCACCACCTCGCCGGTCGAAATGCCGATGCGCGTCGCGAGCGGTGCCCCGTCCGTCGCGACGAGTCGCTGAACCGCGACGATTGCCGCCATCGCCGCCCGTACGGCCCGCTCTGCGTCGTTTTCATGGGCTTGCGGCCATCCGAAATAGATGAGCAAGCCATCGCCGAGCGGCTTTGCGACATAGCCGCCGAAACGGACAACTTCGTCGCCGACCGCCTTCTGGTACCGCGTGATGATGTCCTTCATGTCCTCCGGGTCGAGCCGCGCGGCGAGCTTGGTCGAATCCACGAGGTCAGCGAACATCACGGTGAGTTGGCGCCGCTCGGCGTCTCTGCCTTGCGCGGCTGCCTGCGTCGGCGAGGCAGCGATCGCGGCCAAACTCGGCGCCGCCTTCAGGAAGCGTCGACGATCTCCCATTGGGATGCCAAGCTTCTCCAGGTCGGCGTCGGTCAGATCCGCCACTACGTCGAGATCGATACCGTGCTCGGCGAAGAGCTCAGCATATTTTCCGAGGCCGTGTTGCTCGAGCAGGGCACGGAGAGAGTCCATTCTTCATAGTATCACGGTCAGGGTCGGGAGAGGCGCGTGGTGGTGTTTGATTCCTCAGGGGATGAGAGTCCGTTCAGGGTCAAAAAGCGAAGTCGGCAGCCATCACCACTGAGTCCGATAAGAGCCCTGAACTCGGACATGGTCGACGCTTAGGTCGACTTCTGAAATGCGCCAAAACGGGAAGAAGAGCGCGGTGCATCAGCTTGAAATTCGGCGACCTTGACGCGGCCGTCGCCTTCGGACGTTGGCTCCAATATGCTTGGCGGGAAAGCATGGGGGGAAGGATGCGCTTCACAAGCCTGTTTTTCCTATTAGTCGGCCTCGCGATGCCAATTCCAGCCTTCGCTGAAGGCGAAGTATCGGTCGAACGAGGGCTGCAGGTATCAATCATCGGCGGCTGTCACGATTGCCATACCCAAGGTAACAGCGAAGCGGAGGGCAAGATTGATCCGGAAAGGGCTCTAAAGGGTAGTACGGTCGGATGGCGCGGTCCCTGGGGGACGACCTATGCGTACAATCTTCGCCTGCTTGCTGACCGATATAGCGAACGTGGGTTTGTAACGTTGCTGAGGACTTTTAAGGCGCAGCCACCGATGCCGTGGTACAATCTCGCCGTTTTCCCTGATAGCGACTTGCAATCGCTTTATCAGTACATCAAATCACTTGGCCCCCCAGGTGAAAACGAAGTTCCCGATCGCATCCTTAATCCAAATAAGGATCCGGGGACCCTCTACATTCAACTCGCGCCGCCCCAAATGCCGAAGAGTTGACGATGCCCCCGAGGTCCCAAAGGCGAGAACGCCCCATGGCATTTCCGCCATGACGCTCGATGGGGAACCTGAGGGCAAGCGCGCGGGCGTCGCTACAGTGTCGATCTGTTGGACATTAGCGCGCTTTGCCCGGTCGTTAGGGAGGGGCACATGACAAGGTTCGCGATCTGCGCGTTTGCTATGGCGGTTCTTGCATCACCTGTTGCCGCTGGCCCGTTGCACGACGCCGTCAACGCCGGCGACATTGCGCAGGTAAAGGTGCTGGTCGCGCAAGTCGGGGACATCAACGAGCGACAGTTCCCCTTCGGAACCGCACTTCATATCGCAGCGACTTCGGGGGATGCCGAAATGGCCGAAGTCCTTCTGGCTGCAGGCGCTGATGTAAATCTTGATTATCCGGGTCGGGGCTCGCCGCTGAAGGTTGCCGCCTTGAAGGGCAACGAAGCCGTCGCGCTTGTTTTGATTGCGCACAGTGCTGACATACTGGCCACGAGCGGGAATGGAACGACGCCGTTGCATGCGGCCGCGGAAGGAGGGCATCCCTCGATGGTCGAACTGCTCATCGCGAGAGGGGCCGATGTGAATGCAAGAAGCGGCGAGAAGGCCGGCATTCCCAACTACGCGGCAATCTACTCCGCTGGTCAGGCTGGCTATTTCGATATTGTCGAACTCCTTCGCGCCTACGGTGCCAAAGGTCCAACGATCGAACCGGTCAGCGAACTGTTGGCCTCCGCTGATTCGAGCGCGGGGGAAAACGTGTTCATTGGCCACTGCGGCGCCTGTCACTCCGCTGAGAGAGGAACGCCGGCACGGATGGGGCCGAACCTTTGGGGCGTGCTCGGACGCAAAAAGGCCAGCTTCGAGGGGTTCAAATATTCCCCAGCGTTTGACCGGCTTCAGGGCACTTGGACGATCGCAGAATTCAATGCCTTCATCTCCGCACCGGTGGACTATGTGCCAGGGACAGCAATGCGCCGCGAAGGCATCGAAGACCGGGTGAAAAGAGCGAACCTCATTGCTTTTCTGCGGCAGAGGAGCGACGCCCCTCCGCCGCTTCCGCCGCGCCCTTAATTTCTGGCGAGGGTCGAAAGGGCATGGTCTCGCCCACATTGCATTGCATCGGAGGGGATCGCGAGGGCCAAGGAAGCGGGGGTCTACAAGGGGCGGAAGCCTCCAATCGACACCGACGCCGTGCGAAAGCTCCACACCGCCGGTGAATTGATGGGCGCGCTGACGTGACGAAATCTTGGAAGCGCTTCACGCCCAACACCTGGGGTGAGCTGCGATAGTTGCTTGCCTTGTATCTCGCCCGACACCCCGCCGGCTTTCTTTCGCGCACTGGATGGGTTGCTCACGCCGCCCTACTCGGGCCTCGTGTTTATCCGCAGCTCTATTGGAGCTGGGTCGCGATCTGGTTGAACTTCTTCGAGAGGTTCGTGCCGACCTTCGACAGAACCGTGATAATCACAAGCGAAATCAGGGCCGCGATCAGGCCGTATTCGATCGCCGTAGCTCCGCTCTCGCAGTTCCAATATCGCTTCACCGATCCAAGCATTCGCTCAACCTCCAAAGCGAGTTCCAAACGCCACACTTGGTCCGGCACAGTGGAAATTTCGTTAAGATTTGACCGCCGGTGATCTGCCACTGACGTTTCATCTAGCAGCGATCAGAGCCTCGACGGGATGAAGTCGAGGGCGCCGGCCGGCACTATGGTCGGCGATGCCACCGTCATTGTGAGGTCCGTCGTGTTCTCATCCTGTAGACGAGCCCGCGAAGCTCACGCAGCAGGGCATGCAGGCGGCGGCGCTCTTCGATCCATTCCTTCGTAAACCGGCCGTGTTTCCAGTTGCCGTTGCCTTGGCCGAGGGGCGCACCCGGGCTTTTGCCCCCGTGCATCCGGCAACGGCCGTTCGCCATTCCGAGGGAGCGGCAGGGCTTGCCTGACCTGGTCTTTGCCCCGCAGATCGCGTGGCGCGCACCCTCTCCTCCGTCTCGCAGACGGCCACAGCGGCGGAATTGTGACGAGCGGGATGCTCATGGACAGCAGATTGTGGGAGGTGTTGAACTGGTTCTGGGAAATTGAGCATCTGCGCGCAGCCCACCTGGCTGTCGCCGAGCGTATCCTACACGCGCCGCGTGCGATTCCTCCGATTCTCCATGCTGCGGGCTCATTTTTCGTGGGCAGGCAAACGCGATTGTGAGAAGACATTGGAGGCGCAAGCCAAACTATCGTGTTGCTCATGCAAACCCTGAAAATTGAAGACATTGCCTGCGTCCCTCTGGTGGGAGAGAGCCCCAAGGGGGGGTGGAACAACGAGATCAAACCCGACGACTTAATCCACGCCATTGTCGCGATCCACACCAGTGCCGGGATCAGCGGCTACGGATCGACCTTCACCGACGGCTATCTGGCGCGGGAGGCGATGCGCGTCCTGAAGCCCCTGCTTGTCGGGGGGAATGCCGCGGAAGTCGGCCGGCTGACCGAGACGCTGCACCAGAACACGTTCTGGATGGGACGCGGCGGCACGCTGACCAACGTCATCAGCGGCATCAACATCGCCCTGTGGGATGTTCTGGGCAAGGCCACCGGGCTCTCCGTTTCGGTGCTTCTGGGCGGGCGCTACAAGACGCGGATCAAGCCCTATGCCTCGCTGCTCATGGACGGGCCGGCGAAGATGGCCGACGAAATCGCGTCCTATGTCGACAAAGGCTATCGCGCCTTCAAGATCGGCTGGGGCCCATTCGGCCGCACCGGATCCTTCGACAATGACGAGGCTATCATCCAAGCAGCGCGTGGGGTTCTGTCGCACGGCGAGAACCTGATGGTTGATGCCGGCGGAAGCGACGCCTTCTGGCCCAACCGGCTGAAGTGGGCGATGCGCACTGCTGACATGCTCGTCCCTTACGAGGTCGACTGGTTCGAGGAAGCGCTCTGCCCGGACGATCTCGAAGGCTTTGTTGCCTTGCGCAGATACAGCCGGGTGCCGATCAGTGGCGGCGAGGTCCTGACGCGCCGCCAAAGTTTTGCGCCGTTCATCGACGCAGGCGCCTTCGACATCATCCAGCCCGATGTGACCAAGGTTGGCGGCATCAGCGAACAGCGCCGAATCGTCGAGGCGGCGGATGAGCACGGCATCCGCTACGTCGGACATGGCTGGAACACGGCGCTCGGGCTCGCCGCCGACCTGCAGATGGCGGCCGCCTTTCCCAACACGGACTTCATCGAATATATCGGCGGCAGCCGCTACGTGGATGGAATCCTCGACAAGCCGTTCGGCCTGGACGCGGAAGGTTATCTCGAAATTCCCGATGCGCCCGGCCTCGGCGTTGCGCTCGACCCCAACCGTTTGCGCGCGGTCACCGTCGACATGGATGCACTGCGCCTGTAGGTGGCTAGAGCGACCGCGCCGAGAGCGCGTAGCGGATTGAAACAAGCCTCTCGGGAGATATTGCGATATAGCGGTCGTAATTCCCCAAGCGTTGAGCGGGTTGCTCGACACGGAGACCGCGTCAGCGAGGTCGAAGGCGCTGCGACCGGTTCGACGCCGAGCCCGCGATAGCGCCCGTCGAAGGGAGCGTCGGTGGCGCCGTGACCCGAGAGCCAGATGGGGTCTCGCCCAGCTCGCAGGGGATTTCCGCCAGCAGCTCCGCCTTCATGACATGCCGCACGCCTCAGAAGGTCGCAGATACACCGCCGTCGACCAGAAGGATCTGTCCGGTGATGTAGCGGGCGTCGTCCGAACACAGAAAAAAGGCCGGCCCGGCGATGTCATCGGGAAGTCCCGCGCGCCTGAGGGGTATGCGGCCATATTTGACGTAAATGTCCTGGAACCAGTCGGTCTGATGCTCATGTCCCGACCCGTCGGGAAGTTGTGCCATGTCGGTGTCGATGAAGCCGGGAGCGATGGCGTTGACGATGATGCCCTCGTCCGCCAGATCGCATGCTAGCGCGCGCGTGAAATTGACGATGCCGCCCTTGGCCGTCGAATAGGGGATGGAATTGCGGCTACCGCGCACGCCCATAATTGAAGCGATGTTGAGGATGCGCTTGCCCTCGCCACCTTTGCGCAGGAGATCGATCATGGCCATGGTGACGCGGATTGCGCCGTGCTGGTTGATCTCGATAACGCGCAGATAGTCGGCCATGGTCATCTTGGCGAAGCCGGTGGCGTCGAGAATGGCGGCGTTGTTGACCAGAATCTCCAGCCGCCCGCAGCGCGTCGCGATGGCGTCCTTGAGGGCTGCAATCGAGGTCTCGCTGCCGATATCGACGGGATGGGCGATGACATCGCCGGGTAGATCCCCGACGGCCTTCTCCGCCTGTTCCGCCTTGATGTCGGCGATCACCACCGAGGCACCTTCCCTGGCGAGCCGGGCGGCGATCGCCAGCCCAATCCCGCCCGCGGCGCCCGTGACCAGGGCGATGCGCCCTTTCAGTCCCCCGGCGTTCATAGGTTTTCAAGCTCTCCCTTGGGGGTCAGCCTCAGAGAAGCGACAATGGCAAGCGTAATCGACACCCCGAGCACGATGGTCACCAAAGCGTTGATCTCCGGGGTGAAGCCGACCCGCATCATGCCCCACAGGCGCAGCGGCAGAGTCGTGGTGTCCCCGGCCAGGAACACGGTAATGAACGTCTCGTCGAACGAAATGGTAAGAGCCAGAACAGCCCCGGTGACAGCGGCGGAGCGCAGTTGCGGCCAGAGAACGTAGCGAAAGGTCTGCAGCGGCGTCGCCCCCAGATCGGCCGATGCCTCGACCATGGTTTTCGGGGTGGCCTGCAGCCGGGTCAGCACCAGCCGGTAGAGGATGGCGAGCACCAGTGCCGTGTGGCCGATGGCGATGGTCAGGATGCCACGTGGAATTCCGATGCCGTTGAAGAAGATAAGAAGCGAGAGGCCGGTGATGATGGGCGGCATCAGGAATGGCAGATAGACCATGAGCTCGATCACCCGGCGGAATATCGCCCCTTCCCACTCAACGTAAAGTGCGATGACGATGGCAAGGATGGTGGCGACAGTGACGGCGATCGCCCCGCAGATCAGTGTCGTCTTGACCGACGCGATGACCGAGGGGTTGTCGAGCAATCGGCCATACCAGACGAACGTCATCTTGTCCCAGTGCACTCCGGACCGATCGGTGGGCACGATCGAAAACACCGCCGAGATAATAACGGGGGTGTAGAGCACGACGAAGGTCGCGAGCGTGACTAGCCCCAACACCACGTCGACAGCGCGTTCGGCAAATGACTTGCGCATCGGCTACACCTGCCGGCTGCTGGCGAGCCCGGCGAGCACGATGATCACCAAGGCGAACGCGAACAGAATGACGGCCAGCGCCGCCCCAAACGGCCAGTTGTAGGCGAGTCCGAATTGCGACCAGATCACCCGCCCGAAGGTAAACCCATTGGGACCCCCCACCATTTGCGGCGTGATGAAATCACCGAGCGCTAGGACGAAGGTGAACAAGGCCCCCGCGATGGTGCCGGGCAGGCTGAGCGGAAGGACGATCCGGCGGAAGGTCGCCGCCGCCCCGGCACCGAGATCGGCCGAGGCGTTTATGAGGGTCGTTGGAATGCGCTCGAGGGTGAGAAAGATCGGCAGGATGACGAAAGGAAGGAAGATCACCGCCATCGAAATGAGGATCGCCGTTCGGTTATAGAGGAACAGCAGACTCGGCTCCTTGAGGATGCCGGTGAACAGCAGAAGCTGGTTGAGGAAGCCGGTCAGCCCGAGGATCGAGCGCATCGTGTAGATCTTGACGATGTAGCTCATGAATAGGGGCAGGATAAGCAGGAGAAGCAACGCATATTTGGCCCGCCCGCGCAGCCGCCAGATGAAATAGGATACCGGGTAGCCGATGAGGATGCCGATGGCCGAAACTGCGGCGCAGAGCTGAATGGTGAACAGGAACGTCCGCCAGTAGGCCTCGTTCTGGAAGAAGCCGACATAGTTCTCGAGCGTCATGTCGGGCACAATGACGTTGCTTGAAACGCGCCAGAACGACATCACGAAGAAATTTGCGATGGGAAGCGCCACCAGCACCACGGGAGCCGCGATGACCAGGACGAAGAAGACGAAGCGCAAGGGGCGAGCGGTCATGGCGCTTGCTCCACGACCGCTATGTCACTGCTCTCGATCGACAGTGTCACGGCCTCGCCAGCCTCGTAGCGATACATGCTTGGCGTGCTCGTGACCTTGACGGTGAGCGCCATTTCCGGCTCGCCAGCCCGGACCACTAGGTGGCTGCTGGCGCCAGCAAACCTGATGTCCTCGACCTTGGCCGCAAAGGAGAGCGCGCCTTCGCGCGGCCCGAGGTTGAAAAGCTCCGGCCGCATGGCGATCGTCACCGTGCGCCGGCCTGCGGCGACCCCATCCGGGCAAGCGATGGTGCCGAACGGGGTGATCAGCCGATCGTCGCCGTCTATCTCCGCGTCGCACAGATTGTTGTCACCGAAAAAACTCGAAACGAATGGGGTCTGTGGGCGATAATAGATATCCTCAGGCGTGCCGATTTGTTCAACGCCCCCGACATTCATCACCACCAGCCTGTCCGACATCGAAATCGCTTCCTGCTGGTCGTGGGTGACGAACAGGAACGTGGCCCCGATCTGGCGTTGCAGGTTCTTGAGGAATACCTGCATCTGCCGCCTGAGTTCGGCATCCAATGCCGACAGTGGCTCGTCGAGCAAGACCACCTCGGGCTCGCAGACGATTGCGCGCGCAAGGGCAACGCGCTGGCGCTGCCCTCCTGAAAGTTCGGAAGGATAGCGCCGGGGAAAGTCGCTGAGCCCCACTACGTCCAGCGCCCGCGTCACGATGCGGCTCACGTCCGCCTTGGGCATGCGCCGGATCACCAGCCCATAGCCCACATTCTGGGCCACGGTCATATGGGGGAAGAGTGCGTAGTCCTGGAAAACGGTGTTGAAGGGCCGCTTGTTGGTGGGCACCCGCCCAAGATCGTTGCCGTTGAGCACAATGCGTCCGCTGGTAGGCTGCGTGAATCCCCCGATCAGCCTTAGAATGGTCGTCTTGCCTGAGCCCGACGGCCCGAGCACTGTGAGGAATTCGCCTTTGGGGATTTCAAGCGTGATCGGGCGTAGCACCTCCGTGTTGCCGTATGTCTTCGATATACCATCCAGAACGAGGCTCATGTATCAGGCCACTGTGAAGCGTCGCATCACATCGTAGTCAAGTTCCACGCCCAGTCCGGGCTTGTCGGGCAGGCCGATAGTGCCGCCTTCGAGCGTGAGCTCCTCGTGGGCAAGCTCGCGGCGCAACCGCTCGACGCACAGTTGTGGCGGAAGATATTCGATAAAGGCGCAATGGTCGGTGACGAAGGCCAGATGTGCCGTTGCCGAGATGGAGATGCCGGTCTTCCAGCAATGCGGCACGATGGTTCGGCCGCGTTCAGCGGCCATGTCGCACACGATCTTAGCCTCGCCGATTCCTCCGACGCGGCCGACGTCCGGTTGGGCTACATGAATCTTGCCAATATCCATGAGCTCCTTGAACTCGTAGCGGGTCGCCAGCCATTCGCCGCTCGAGATCTTCATAGGCGCCTCGGCACAGACCTTGGCCATGCCTTCGACATCGTCTGCAAAGAGCGGTGTCTCGAGGAAATACAGATCGAACTCCTTCCAATCCTTGATCGTGGATAGGCAGGCGTCCGCATCATCCCACAGATACTGGACATCGACCATCAGCGTGACGTCCGGCCCCACCGCCTTGCGCACCGCGGCCACCACTTCGGTATGCCGATCGAAGGACTCGTGCATCCCGGAATGGGCATAGGGCCCGTTCATGGTCACCTCGCTCTTCATGGCGGTGAAGCCAAGCGCCTTGGCTTCCAGAGCGGACTTGACCAGGGCATCGCGATATTCCTCGAAGCTGTTCCCGGCCGGCTGCAGCGAGGCGTAAGGAGTGATGCGGTCGCGCGTCGCGCCGCCAAGCAGGGCATGCACGGGTTGCCCGAGCGCTTTGCCGCACAAGTCCCACAGCGCCATCTCGATTGCACTGAGCGTATGGATCACCATCCCCCGCCGCCCGTTCATGGAGGTGCCCAGATAGATCTCGCGCCACAACGCGCCGATCTCGAACGGATTGGCCCCGACCAGCATTTCTTTGATCGACCGCCCCATGGTGTGCGTGCCGGGGGCTTCGATGATCGCCTTGGCCATCCAGGGGTTGGCATCGCATTCGCCGATCCCGGTCACGCCGCCATTGGTGTGGATCAGGACCACGAGACTGTCCTGGGCGGAAGAGGTGAAGCGCGGGTCGTAGTCCGGCGCCAGCAGCACGTGGCTTTCAACGTCGGTGATGGCAAGCCGCGGGGGTGTTCCCTGGAGGACGGGCGAGATCGTACGAATTGTAATATCCTGTCGCGCAATGAAGGGAGGCGGCAGGAACTGCCGCCTCTCAAGTGAAATGGCGTCGTTGCAGCCTAGATTGCTGCCTTCACCTCGTTCCAGACCTGCACGCGCTTGTCGAAGTTCTCCGGCGTCAGGAGGAAGGTGAGCTTGTCCGCATAGGTGAAGCCGTTGCGGACATTGGCGTCCTCGTTGGTCGTGTTGCCGTAGGTCTTGTCGTCCGAAAGGATCGTACCGACCTTCTTGTCGAGGCAAGCATTGATCCAGGCATAGGCGAGCTCGGTATCCGCCGCTCCGGACGACATCTCCCAGCAGTCGAGCCAGCCGATGGCGCCTTCCTTCGGGATGGTCATCGCCGCGTCGACACCCTTGGCCTTGAGGCTGGTAACCTGCGGTTCACCCATGGAGAACATCGCCTTGATCTTGGACTGCGCGAAGATGTTCACCCCTTCGTCAAACCCGGCAAAATAGGTCAAAAGCAACTTCTTCTGGGCGATCAGCTTTTCCTTGACCTGATCGAACTGGGCGTCGGTCAACTCAAACGGCTTCTCGATGCCCAACACCATCGCGCCCAAGGTGATGCTGTTGTTGGCGTCGTCGAGCGCGATCAGCTTCTGTGCATTGGCCGGATCCCACATCACTTCCCAACTGTCGGGCGCCGCATCAAACTGAGCCTTGTCATAGACCAGCGGCAGCGATCCCCAGGCGAAGGGCACGCCGTAGTGGGTGTCGCCTCTCATGGTCGGCGGCACCTTCTGGAACGCCGGGCTGAGATTGGCGGCATTGGGAATCTTGGGCATATCGAGCGGCTGGATCAGCTCGGCTTTGATGTAGCGGTCAAAGCCCGAGGTATCGACCGAGATGAGGTCGAAATCGGCTCCCTTGGAGCCCTGCATCTTGGCAAACATCTCGTCGACCGAGCCGGCATAGGAAACCGACACGTCGGCGTCGTACTTCTTCTTGAAGGGGTCCAGCCATTCCGGCTCGGCATAACCTTCCCAGCACATGATGCGCAGCGAGCGACTTGCCGCCCACGCCTTGCGCATCACAAACGGCGCAGCCACAGCGGCGGCAGCACCGGTCAGTGCCTGGCGTCGGTTGATCAGTGCCCGGCTCCCCTTCAAACCGCTGGCACGATCGTCTTTCTTCTCCAAGGTCGACATGTGCTTGAACTCCCTTCGTGGACGTCAGTCGGGCTGACCTGCAGAGCTTTCTGCTTGGCCCTGCATTTCTCTGTCGAAGATCTGTTTGCCCGCAACATGGTCCTCGATCTCCTTGTCCAGAAGAACCGGGTTCCCGGATTGCAGGGCCTCGACATAGGTATGATGCTCTGCCGCTATGCGTTCAAACTCAGTGTCCCTGTAGGTCTCGATCGCGAACATGATCAGCACGTGCCGTGCGATCGCCGACCACAGAGTTGAAAGGAGCGGGCTTTCCGCGATCTCGAATATGGCGGCATGAAACGCGATGTCGGCCTGGTTGATGCCGAACCAGCCTTGCCTCGGGTACTTGACCTCGCGTTCGATATCCGCCACCCGATCCAGAAGCTGCTTGAGCAGCTCTCCATTCGTCTTCAGCTTTTGCGCCACGATGTGTGCGGCAAGGCGCTCGATGGCCACCCGGGCATTGTGCAACTGGGTGCCCCAGGCGCGATCGAAATTGGCCACCCGCATGCCGCGTCGCGGGGTCGGCACCACGATACCCTGGCTAGCCAGGATGCGGGTTGCCTCGCGGATGGGGACACGGCTGACCCCGAACGATTCAGCCAGTTCCAACTCGATCAGCTTCTCCCCCGAAACCAGCCTTCGGCGGGCAATCGCTTCGACGATTTGTTCGGCCACACGATCGGCCAGAAGTCCCGCGCGCAGCGGCGCCAGCGGATTTTCCAGTTCCAACACGGGCATTTCAACGCCGGTCATCGCGTTTCCTACTAAATGTATACGTAATTCATTTAGCGAAGGCGGTCACCGTGGTCCACCCCTCGGACGCCCAGCGGCTGTTCGCAGCGTCGAACTCCCCCAACCGAGCGCACCGTCACTGATGGCAAGGTCCGGGGCGATTTCGAGCCCACGCCGCTTAATGTCGACGAGGAGTTCTTTCTTGCCCTCTGGGGTGGCGCAGATCAGCAACAGCGTGCATTCGGCACTGGCTTCCATTCGCGCCTGCAGGTAGACCCCGTCTGCCCACACAGACGAAGCGCCGGGCCTGAGGTTGCGTGCGCAAGGAGGGCGGGGCCGTCGAACTCGCAGGTGACGGTCTCGTCGGCGCGACGCGCGAAGCCGCCGCTTTCTTGCCGAAGACCTTCGGGACCATCGTCAGGGCGACCTGCCGTCAATCGGCTCCAGCAGGAAGCGCCCGACGAGCGCGCCGCACGGGAGAGCTCGGGCGGCGCGCTGCCCTTCTGGACGACACTCTAGCCAAGCAGCGATGTTGAACACGCTTGCTGATCGCCGGCGACAAAGGCACGCTTGCGAGAAATCACCAACCGAGGAATTCGCGTGACGTCGGTCGAGCTTGCTCCGGGTGGCTACCGCTTCATTCCCGGCGTTCTCCAATATTCCGGCGGAGTGGCTGCACTGCCGGGCTTCCGCATTGAGCGCGTCACGTTTCGGACGCTCGTCCCCTTGTCAGAAGGCTTCCGCCGCATCGAGCAGATCGTCAGTGCCGCGGGACGGCCGCTGGCATCATTCTGCGCCTGCGAGCTGCGGTCGCCCGCCCCCTTCTCCGAGGCCGGCTTCCAAGAATTCAACGAAGGCTACGCGGCACATCTATCTCGGTGGGGGATCATCGCTCGCGGAACAAATCCGGTCGCACGCAGCAATGTCTGCCCGGACATGTCACCTCCCCGCGAGCCGTGCTTCCACGCCTTTTCCTTCACTACAGCGGCCATTGATCCTCCCCCTTCCTTCGTAATTGCGGGAAGCGGAGAGGTCCCGGAAGGCAAGGCGAACTATCAGGACCACATCGTCCGCCCTGGCGATTGCAGCCCCGCCGGGCTGCGTGAGAAGGCGAAATTTGTCTTGCGCGAGATGGAGGCGCGGCTTGGCGCGCTGGGATTTCATTGGCGCGACACGACCGCGACGCAGGTCTATACGATTCACGACCTCCATCCCTTCTTGGCCGATGAGATTGTTGTGAGGGGCGCTGCTTCGCGCGGTTTGACATGGCACTATGCACGTCCGCCCGTCGTGCACCTCGAATACGAGATGGACTGCCGCGGCGTGCATCTTGAGCGGTTCTCAGACGCTTGATGCGCGCCGGGCGATTTCGATGCACCCCCGGTTTGATCGAGGAGCACTGAAAGCGCCAGTCGGCGATCGGCGCCGCGGAGAACAAGGTCAGATTGTCGAGCCGCTTGATAGGAGCCAATCCTCCGATCCAGCGGATTTTTTCAGTCGACGCGCCCAAACTCAAAAGGAATGCTTTTGCAGCGAGCCGTTTACGTCGGCAAAATGAGGTCGATCAGTCTCAAACTCAACAGAGCCGAGCTTATCAACGGCCTGGCGACGCTCAGCGTCACCCGGCGGAAGCGATTTTCTTCGGTCTTGCCGGTTTGGCTGAGGTTTATTTCGGAAAAAGGCTTTCTGAATATTGTCGAGGAGAGGTGCCGTGGTCGCGTCCGTTCCCGCAACCGGGGAGTGGCCGATCGCCGGGTCGACGATTGATTTGTATGGTCTGAAGCGGAGCTTGGAGCGCACTTCTGCAGAGGTCGTTGAGTTGCACGCGCTGACAGAAGCAGTGCTGCTCGCAAGCGGAAAATGGCAAGTGAAGCTCAACCTCCTGAATTTCGGACCGGCTGAAACAATGCCACGCGGTCCGGATGACAAGCACCCGCTGGCGGACCTACCGCTTTTCAGATGGGCCAAGCGAAAGGGGTAGGAGGATCGGAAGCCGTCCGAGGATTTGCACTGCGCTGCCGTGCATAATTCTTGATTTTTGCACAGCTCTCTTGGTTGTTGACTGTCAATGGGTTACGCTGTGCGTAAATCGTGTGCGAAAGTAAGGCGCAATTTCATGACCACTTACGGCTACGCGCGTGTCTCGACCGACGGGCAAAGTGTCGAAGGCCAGGTCGCCGAGCTCAAGGCAGGCGACGCCAGCCGCATCTTCCGAGAAAAGGTCGGTGGAGCGGTTATGGATCGGGCGCAATTGCGACGGGCTCTCGGCGCCCTCCAGAAAGGCGACGTGCTGCTTGTCACACGTCTCGACCGACTTGCACGATCGACAAGGGATCTGTTGAACACGCTTGCAGCGATAGCAGAGAGGGGCGCCGGCTTTCGATCGCTTCGAGATTCTTGGGCAGACACCACGACTGCCCATGGTCGGCTGATGCTGACGGTGCTTGCTGGCTTAGCTGAGTTTGAGCGCGAGTTGATCCGAACGAGGACAGGCGAAGGACGCGAGCGCGCCAAGGCGCGCGGGGTTCGGATGGGCAGGAAGCCAAAGCTCACGCCCCATCAACGGAGAGAAGCGCTTGCGCGCCGCGAGGCAGGCGAGC
>CAVRGJ010000007.1:0-795963 GCA_963720705.1 uncultured Alphaproteobacteria bacterium | reverse complement strand
GACCCACGGCGCCGGCGATCCGTCGCTGCTCGGTCCCGATCCGGAAGGCGCGGCCATTGAAGATCAGGGCCTCGGCTGGAAGAGCAAGCACGGCACCGGCGTCGGTGGCGACACCATCACCGGCGGCCCCGAGGTCACCTGGACGCAGACGCCGACGAAATGGAGCAACCTCTTTTTCAAGAACCTTTTTGAAAACGAATGGGAGCTGACGAAGAGCCCCGCCGGCGCGAAACAGTGGGTCGCGAAGAACGCGAAGGCCGACGTGCCGGACGCGCACAATCCGTCGAAAAAACATCGGCCGACCATGCTGACGACCGATCTCGCGCTGCGGATGGACCCCGCCTACGAGAAAATCTCGCGGCGCTTCTACGAGCATCCGGACCAGTTCGCGGACGCCTTTGCCCGCGCCTGGTTCAAGCTCACACACCGCGACATGGGCCCGCGCGTTCGCTATCTCGGCCCGCTCGTGCCGAAAGAAGCGCTGATCTGGCAAGACCCGATTCCCGCGGTCGATCATGAACTGGTCAGCGACAAGGACATCGCCGATCTGAAGGCGAAAATCCTGTCGTCCGGTCTTTCCGTCTCCGAGCTCGTCGCGACGGCATGGGCGTCGGCGTCGACGTTCCGTGGCTCCGACAAGCGCGGCGGCGCCAACGGCGCGCGCATCCGTCTCGCGCCGCAAAAGGACTGGGAGGTCAACCAGCCCAAGCAGCTCGCGAAGGTCCTTCAGAAACTCGAAGCGATCCGGAAGGAGTTCAACGGATCGCAGAAGGGCGACAAGAAGGTTTCGCTGGCCGACTTGATCGTGCTCGGCGGCGGTGCGGCGGTCGAGAAGGCCGCGAAGGACGCCGGCGTCAGCGTGAAGGTGCCGTTCACGCCAGGCCGTATGGACGCGTCGCAGGAGCAGACCGACGTCGACTCCTTCGCTCCGCTCGAACCGCGCGCGGACGGCTTCCGCAACTACATCAGCGGCAAGCAGCAGTTCATGGCGCCCGAGGAGGCGTTGGTGGACAAGGCGCAATTGCTGAGGCTGACCGGACCCGAGACGACGGTATTGGTCGGCGGCTTGCGCGTCCTTGGTGCGAATGCCGGGCAGTCAACGCACGGCGTCTTCACCAAGCAGCCCGGCAAGCTGACCAACGACTTCTTCGTCAACCTGCTCGGCATGAGCACGAAGTGGGAGCCGAAAGGCGACAATGTGTACGAAGGCCGTGACCGCAAGACCAACGAGCTGAAGTGGACCGCCAGCCGTGTCGACCTGATCTTCGGGTCGCACTCGCAGCTGCGCGCATTCGCGGAAGTCTATGCCTGCGCGGACGCCAAGGAGAAGTTCGTGAAGGACTTCGTTGCCGCGTGGACCAAGGTCATGAACGCCGATCGCTTCGACCTTGTCGCGCCCGAGATGCTACAAGCCGCGGAATAACAGTCCGCCCAAGCGACCGTTCGGGGCCGCGGCGGCAACGCCGCGGCCCGGCTCTTTCAGGCGGCGGCTTTCGTCTTTGAAGCCATGCCGTTGTAGAGGGCGAGGCAGCTTCCGAACCACGCTGCCACCGGGTCGTCGTTCTTGAGCGCCTGGAAGGGGCTCGCGATCCGCGCCCATTGCAGCGGTCCGAAGACAATGAAATCGGAGAAGAGCGGCTCCTCGCCGCCGATGAAAGGTTGAAGTGCCAGAACCTCCCGCAGCGGTGCAAGCGCCGCACGGAAGTCTTCGGCTGCGGCTTCGCGCCCCGCCTGTACCTCTTCAAGCTTCATGCCGAAGCGCTGCTCGCGACTCTGCCGGAAATAGGCCTGGTCCTCGTCACCGAGTATGGAGCTGATGTCGGCAACGATGCAGCGCATCAGGCGCGGGTGCAGGGTGAGCAGGCTCCAGCGCTCGATGAACCGCGCCATCGCCTCGCCGCCGGGCCCGCCGAAGAGGGTCGGGCGGTCGGGGTATTTGCGCTCCAGATGCAGCGCGATGTCGAAGGATTCGCGGATCAGCTCGCCGTCGTCCTCAAGCACCGGCACGGTCTTGGAGAAGCCGGCGGCGATCGCCGGAATCTTCGTGAAGGGAGTCGGCCGCGTCTCGAAATCGAGGCCCTTGTGGGCGAGCGCCATCCGGACTTTCCAGCAATGCGGGCTGAAGATGCGCTCTGGATCTCGACCGCAAAGTTCGTAGAGAATAATCGACATGGGTTTTCGTCCCGCCTCGAAACGGCGCGAGAATGACCGTGGTTCGAAAACCGCGCAAGGCGTAGTGGCACGCCTCGCCAAAGCGTGATAGGCCGCGCCTATCGCACTATCCGCCGGCCTTCCATGCTGCTTAACAGCCTTTCGCTGCGCGATCTCGAATACGCCGTCGCCGTTGCCGAGGAAAGGCACTTCGGCCGCGCGGCCGCGCGCTGCCATGTCTCGCAGCCGGCGTTGTCGACGCAAGTGAAGAAGCTTGAGGACACCCTCGGCGTCAGACTCTTCGAGCGGACGCCGCGCGGCGTCATCGTCACGGAGAGCGGCAGCGGGCTCATCCGCCAAGCCCGGCGCGCACTCGACGAGGGACGCCGCTTCCTAGAGCTTGCCTCGGCCGGAAACGCGCTTTCCGGTACGCTCCGCGTCGACGCCATCGCGACGCTCGGCCCCTATATCGCGCCGCACATCCTGCGGCCGCTCCGCGAGCGCTTCTCGAAGGTTGAGTTCGTGCTGCGCGAGGGGCGGACCGAGCAGATCGTCGCGGCGCTTAGCGCCGGCGAGACCGATCTCGCGCTGATCTCGACGCCCATTCGCGGCGAGGGGCTGGAGTTGATCCCGCTCTTCGAGGAGCCGTTCCTGGCGATCCACCCGGCCGAGATGGGGCTGCCGGCGCGCGCGCTCACGATCGACGACCTCGACAGCCATCACCTGATCCTGCTCGAAGAGGGGCATTGCCTGCGCGACCAGACGCTGGCGCTTTGCCGCCGCTCTGGCAACCGCACGCAGCGCCACGCGACGAGCCTTGAGACGCTTCGGCATATGGTCGCAGCCGGCGCCGGGTGCTCGCTGTTGCCGGCGCTGGCGGCAACCGATCGGGAGAGCTTCGGCGGGCTCGTTCGCTACGCTCCGATCAGAGACCCGCGCGCCTTCCGCATCGTGGCACTCGCCTTCCGCGCCACCGACCCGCGCGCCGAGCGCTATCGCGCCATCGCCGCGACCATCCGCGCCTCGCTGCCGGAGATCGTGAAGATAATCGACGCGCCGCCGGCGGGCCGTGCCAAGCAGCGCAGACGCAGTCGAAAGGCCGCCGCATGAAAGCGCATTTCGCGATGTTCGCCCGCTACAACGCGTGGGCCAACCGCCGCATCTATGACGCCGCGGCCAAGCTTGCGGACGCCGACTATCGCGCCGAACGCGGCGCCTTCTTCGGCTCCGTGCATCGCACGCTGAACCACATCCTGGTTGGCGACCGCATCTGGATGCGTCGCTTCAGCAATGAAGGGCCGACCTATTCGGCGCTCGACGCGGTTCCCTGTAACGACCTCGCATCGTTGAGGGTCGAGCGCGAGGCGGAGGACCGCCGCATCATCGGCTTCATCGACGGCCTCGACGACGATCGGCTTGCGGCGACCTTCACCTACCGCACGATCACCCAGCCAGCCGACGTCACCCAGCGGCTTTCGCCGGCGCTCGCGCACTTCTTCAATCACCAGACGCACCACCGCGGACAGGTGCACGGGCTCCTGACGGCGCTTGCCGGACACGACGCGGCGCCCCCACTCGACCTGATCCTCTTCCAGCGCGAGACGGGGATAGGACTATAGTCCGGGCCGCCGCGCCGCGGATGCACCGACGCACTGCTCCGCCGTGCTCACGGGTCGAAGATCAGGATCAGGTAGACCACGAAAACGACGACGTGGACCGCACCCTGAAGGACGTTGGTCCGCGGCCCGCTAAACGTGATCAGGCTCAAGGCGAGCGTCAGGAGAAGCAGGACCATCTCCGTCCCATCGAGCCCGAGGACGACGTGATTGCCGGTCAAGATGCTGACGGTGACGACCGCGGGCACGGTGAGGCTGATCGTTGCAAGCGCCGAGCCGAAGCAGATGTTCACGGCTCGCTGCAGGTGATTGACGTAGGCGGCGTGAAAGGCGGCGAGCCCCTCAGGCGCCAGGACCAGTATCGCGACCAGAACGCCGCCGAGCGCCAACGGCGCGTTCAATATGGCTATGCCTTCGTCGACGAGGATTGCCAGCTTCTTGGAGAGAAGCACGATCGGAATCAGCGTGAGGACAAGGAACACGGCGTGGAAGAACACCGAGCGCACTGTATGTCCCTGCGCGCCGTAGGCCTTTTCTTCGACAACATCGACGGGAGATGCGTCCAGGAAAAAGCCCTGATGGCGGATCGTCTGAATAGCGAGAAAGGCGCCATAGAGCGCGATCGTGATCAGACTGAAGAGCACGGCCTGCCGCTCGGTCAGACTCGGGTCGGGCGTTGAGAGCGTGAAACGGGGCAGGATGAGCGACACGGTCGACAAGGTGACGAGAACGGACAGGAAAGCGCGCGTTCCGCGTAGGTTGTACTCCTGCTCGCGGTAGCGAATCCCGCCGACCAGGAGGCAGACGCCGACCATGCCGTTAAGCACGATCATCATCACCGCCATCATAGTATCGCGGGCGAGCTCCGGATTGTCCCCGCCGTGGATCATGACGGCGCTGATCATCGCCACTTCGATGCAGATCACCGAGATCGTCAGAATGAGCGTGCCGTACGGCTCGCCCAGGATCTCGGCGAGGCAGTCGGCATGGCGGACCGCCGCAAAAGCCGACCAAAGCACCACGCCGAATATCCAGATGAACAGCACGGCAAACTTGACCGGCTGGGACAGATCATCGAGCCAGTGTGCCCCGACCGAGTAGAGGATCGCGGCTGTCGCGGCGGCGACCACAAAAGCCAACTCGGAACGCAGGATCGAGAGCACCCGCATGAACCGCTCCGCCTTTCGGTTCGCCCGACGCCCCGCTCTCTACGGCACATCGGCAATACGGCAGCGCCTGATCGGAGCGCCACCGAAACGGGTCCGTGGTTAGCTGCTACCGCGCGCGGAGTCTATCGCGCGCTCCGCCTTGGTGACTTATCCGTGCCTCGGCTTCCGCCCTGACGTTTACTCCGCAGCGGGTTGCCGCTAGACCGCGAGCCGCATTTCTCCGCGGAGCCGCAGGGCGATGAACAAGATCAGGATCGGCGTTCTCGGCGCGTCCGGCTATACGGGCGCCGACCTCGTGCGCCTCGCCGCCCGGCATCCGAACGTCGAAATCGCGGCGCTCACCGCCAACACGCATGCCGGCAAGGCGATGGCGGAGGTCTTCCCGCACTTCTTCATGCTCGACCTGCCGACGCTGGTCGAATGGGAGAAGGTCGACTGGACAACACTCGACGCCGTCTTCTGCGGATTGCCGCACGGCACCACGCAGGAGATCACGGCGGCGGTGCTCGCCGCAAATCCGAAGATCAAGGTGATCGACATGTCGGCGGACTTCCGCCTCGCCGACATGGCCACCTACGCCGAATGGTACGGACACGAGCACCGCGCGCCGAAGCTGCAAAAGGAGGCGGTCTACGGGCTGACCGAGTTCTATCGCGACAAGATCAGGACGGCGCGGCTCATCGCTTGCCCCGGCTGCTACCCGACTGCGGCGCTCTTGGCGCTTGTGCCGATCGCCAAGGCCGGGCTCATCGACGCCGGCGACATCATTGTCGACGCGAAGTCCGGCGTCTCAGGCGCCGGGCGGGGCCTGAAGCAGAACACGCTCTTCACCGAAGCGGGGGAGGGGCTCTCGCCCTATTCGGTGGCGAAACACCGGCACGCACCGGAGATCGAGCAGGAGATCGGGCTTGCGGTCGGCCGCAACGTCACCGTGAATTTCACGCCGCATCTGATCCCGATGAGCCGCGGCGAGCTCTGCACGTCTTATGTGAAGCTAAAGGGCGGGACGGCAAACGATCTCCGCGAGGCGCTTTCCAGCGCCTATGCGCAGGAGCCGTTCGTGCATGTCGCGCCGCAAGGTGTCATGCCGCAGACGCAGAACGTGCGCGGCTCGAACTACGTTCAGATCGGCGTCTTCGCCGACCGCATCCCAGGCCGCGCCATCGTGATCTCGGTGCTCGACAACCTGGTCAAAGGTTCGGCCGGACAGGCGCTGCAGAATATGAACATCGCTTTCGGCCTCGAAGAGACGACGGGCCTCTTGCAGCTGCCGCTGTTCCCCTAAAGAGCAGGGAGCGCAGGTCACCAACGCTCGACGTCGTCATGCCCGGTCCTCGGATCAAGTCCGAGGATGATCCGGGCATCCATTCCGCACCGAACAAAGGATCGCGACCGCGACGTAATGGATTGCCGGGTCAAGCCCGGCAATGACGACAGATGTTTGAAGCTCCTCGCTTGCTCAGAAGAACGAGGAACGCCGGTTCCACCAGCCCGTGCGTTTCGGACGACCGTCGTCGACTTCGGGGGTGGATTCGACGGGTGCCGGCTCCGGCTCTGCGGCCGGTTCCTCCGCCTCGGGCTCGTCGCGCGTCGCAGGCTCATCTTGCTCCGTGGTTTCAGGCTCCGGCTCAAACGCTTCGGCCCGGACGGACGGCTCCTCAGCGTATTCAGGAGTTCTCGGCAGGCGCCTCGGCGAAGGGCTCCATGTCGTCGTCGACATAGGCGGGCTCGCTTGAATCTCTGATGTCGGTGTCAGGGCCGGCTTCCGCCTCCGCGCGGCGGCCATTCTCGTTGCGCTCGCCGTTTTCGCGACCGCGACCGCGGCGTCGACCGCCCCGTCGACCGCGACGGCGACGGCGCTCGCGGCCCTCGGCAGATTCGGCTTCCGACCCCACGCGCTCCTCCGGCGCCTCTTCGCGCTCCGGCACGCTACCGTCTTCGTCTGTCTCGGCGTCCGCGCGGCGGGGCTCGTGGCGATCGTCGCCGTTACCACGACGCCGACGGCGCCGGCGCGGCCGGCGTTCGCGACCCTCGTCGCCACCCTCCGCCTCGTGCTCGATCTCTGCCTCTGCTTCCTCTTCCTCGACTGGAGCGGCTTCCGGCATGTCGCGCATTGCAACCGCTCCGGTCGCCTCCGGCCGATCTTCGACGGGCGTACCGCGCTCGATCGAATAGCCCGCGCCGTTCTCCGGCGCTTCTCCGGAGATCGCGATCTGTACGCCGAAGCGCGCCTCAAGGTCGGCCAAATGTCGGCGCTTCTGGTTCAGCACATAGAGCGCCACCTCCTCGCGCGTGCGCACGATGAGATTGTGGCCGCTGTGGCGAAGGAGGTGATCCTCAAGCGCGCGCAGAATCTGCAGCGACAGCGACGACACCGAGCGCACCTGGCCCGTGCCGCGGCAATGCGGGCAGGGGACAGTGGAGCTTTCCAAGACGCCGGTGCGGATGCGCTGGCGCGACATTTCGAGCAGCCCGAAATGCGAGATGCGGCCGACCTGGATGCGGGCGCGGTCGGCGCGCAGGCAATCCTTCAGCTTGCGTTCGACCGAGCGGTTATTCCGCTTTTCCTCCATGTCGATGAAGTCGATGACGATAAGGCCGGCAAGGTCGCGCAGCCGAAGCTGGCGGGAGATCTCCTCCGCCGCCTCGAGGTTGGTCTTGAGCGCCGTGTCCTCGATCGAATGCTCGCGCGTGGAGCGCCCGGAATTGACGTCGATCGAAACCAGCGCCTCAGTCTGGTTGATGACGATGTAGCCGCCCGACTTCAGCGTCACCTGCGGGGAGAACATCGCGTCGAGCTGCGCTTCGACGCCGTTCCGCGAGAAGACCGGCACCGTGTCCTTGTAGAGCTGGACGTTGCGCGCATGGCTCGGCATGAGCATGCGCATGAAGTCCTTCGCCTCGCGGTAGGCGTCGTCGCCGGCGACCACCACCTGATCGATCTCGCGCGAGTAGAGGTCGCGGATCGAGCGCTTGATGAGGTTGCCTTCCTCGTAGACGAGTTTTGGGGCGGAGGAGCGCAGCGTCAGCTCGCGCACGTTCTCCCAAAGCCGCAGCAGATATTCGAAGTCGCGCTTGATCTCGCTCTTGGTGCGGTTGGCACCGGCGGTGCGGAGGATCACGCCCATCCCCTCCGGCACTTCGAGATCGGAGGCGATCGCCTTCATGCGCTTGCGGTCGGCGGGGGTCGTTACCTTGCGGGAGATGCCGCCGCCGCGTGCCGTGTTCGGCATCAGCACCGAATAGCGGCCGGCGAGCGACAAATAGGTGGTGAGCGCCGCGCCCTTGTTGCCGCGCTCTTCCTTGACGACCTGCACGAGAAGCACCTGGCGGCGCTTGATCACTTCCTGGATCTTGTATTGGCGCGGACGCGGCTTGCGCCGCTCCGGCAGCTCCTCAAGCGCATCTTCCGCACCGACGCTCTCGACCTTTTCGTCTTCTTCGTGCTCGCGCTCCTGCTCGAGCTCCTGGCCGCGCTCGCCTTCGTGGTTACCCTCGGCCGCATCGGCGTCTCCGCGTGTTTCTCCGTCCGCCGCGATCTCGCCTTCCGTCTCGGCCAGCTCGCTTACCTCTTCGGCCGGCGCGATATCGGCAGCCATCGCCTCGGCAACTGGCTCTTCGGGCGAATCCTCTTCATCGTTGTCCGAAGCTTCAGCCGCCTCGATCTCCGCGGCGTCGGAGTCCTCGCCCACATCGGACTCGCTCGCCTCGGCTCCGGCGGGCTCGGCGCCGACGGTCTCGGGCGCCTCGTCGGCGCGGGCATCTTCTTCGGCTTCGCGCCGCGCTTCGCGATCGGCGCGCCGGTTCGCCTGCTCGTCGTCACGCTCGGCCTGTTCAGCGTCGGCGCGCGCCTGCTCCTGCAGCAGCGCCTGACGGTCTGCGTAGGGGATCTGGTAGTAGTCTGGATGGATTTCGGAGAACGCCAGGAAGCCGTGGCGGTTGCCGCCGTAATCGACGAACGCCGCCTGCAGCGACGGTTCGACCCGGGTTACCTTGGCGAGATAGATGTTGCCTCTAAGCGGCTGGCGATCGGCCGCCTCGAAATCAAACTCCTCAACCCGGTTGCCACGTAGCACGACCACCCGGGTTTCCTCCGGGTGGGTCGCATCGATGAGCATCTTGTTCGACATGGAAAATTGACTCCGGACCCGGCCGGCACGTGCCGCTGACGGCGGCGGGTCCAATCTTGTTGAAAGGCGAAAGGCCAAATGCGCGGTTGCTTTCGGGGCCGACGAAACCGTCGCCGCCGAAGCCGCGGCCAAATGCCGGTCTGCTTGGCGGTCTAGTGGATGTCGGGGGCCGGAAATGCATCAGCAGCCTTTCGGGCAGGGTGGGACGATTCGTCCCCTGATCGCGGTCCCTGCGCCGTTAGAGCGCATGAACCCGTCTTCGACCTGGCCGAAAAACCGGCAAATTGCGGCTGGCGAGCGGGTCGCGTCACGTCGCGCCGGTCCGCGGCCAAGGAGGAATCCGTCGCCGACCTTATTAGGAAGGGGCGCGGACGAATGCAAGAGTCGACGTCAAACGACCTTTCCGAAGCGCTGACTTACCCGCCTACGACGTCGTGAAGCCGTGCGCCTCCCGAGACGGCACTTTCCCCCTTTTTTGACACCCGGAACCCTTGTCTCCATCGCAAAGTCGGGCGATGGAGGCCAAGGGAGGGATCGATCCCGATGCGCCTGACGCTGCGCCTCATTGTCGTTGCCGCGCTCGCAATCCTTGCCGCGGGGATCGCCGGCGGCGCCCCGCAGAATCTTGTCGACGCGATGCGCATCGTCGGCGACGCCAGCCGCACGCGCTTCGTCATCGACTTGTCGAAAAGCCCCGACTACCACCTGCTCAGGCTGGCCAATCCCAACCGGCTCGTGATCGACATGCCGGACGTCGGTTTCACCGGCCCCGCAAAGCCGGGTGAAGGCCGTGGCCTCGTCAGCGACTATCGCTACGGTCTGATCGCGCCCGGAAAGGCACGTGTCGTGCTCGACCTGACCGGTCCAGTCGAGATCGTGAACAGTTTCGTGCTCGACCCGATCGGAACGCAGCCGGCGCGGTTCGTGGTCGATATGGCGCCGACCACCGAGGAAGCGTTCGCGGCGGCGGCCCTTCGCGACCGTCCGCCGCGTGACATGGCTCCGCGCATCCAGGAACCGGCGCCCACGACGAGCGGACTTCCGGTCGTCGTCATCGACGCCGGCCATGGCGGCATCGACTCAGGAGCCGTCGGCAAGGACGGCACTCTCGAAAAGGACATCACGCTCAAGTTCGCCTTGGAGCTCGCACGCCAATTGCAGGCCGGCGGCAAGCTTGAGCCGGTCTTGACGCGAACCGACGACAGTTTCCTTTCGCTCGCCGACCGGGTCGAGGTTGGGCGAACGCACAAGGCCGCCCTCTTTGTCTCCGTCCACGCCGACACGGTGCGCGAGCGATACGTCCGCGGCGCGACGGTCTACACGCTGTCGGAAGACGCCTCCGACGCGCTTGCCCAGGCGCTCGCGGAGCATGAGAACCGCTCCGACATCCTGGCCGGCCTGGCGCTTGAGGACCAGCCTGACGACGTGGCCGACATCCTCTTCGATCTCGCGCGCCGCGAGACCAAGAACGTCTCGGTCCGCTTCGCGAAATCGCTGGTCTCCGACATGCGCGGGCAAGTGGCGCTCAACTCCAATCCGTGGCGGCGGGCAGCCTTCCGCGTTCTCAAGGCGCCGGACGTGCCTTCCGTGCTGCTTGAGCTCGGCTACCTCTCCAATCCGGACGACGAGAAGCTCTTCAGTTCCAACAACTGGCCGGCCGGAGAAGCGGAGACCGTTGCGCGCGCGATCGAGGGGTTTCTGGTCGGGAGCCAGACGGCCGGGCAGTGAGCGGGTCGTTGCATTTGGACAACATCGCGTTAGCTTCTCAAAAAGCCCTGTAAATCCGCTGAATTCCTTGGCATTTCGCCTCAGTTTCATCATAAAAATCCAAGAAGCGGACAGGCAATTGACTAGCTGATTCCGCTAAGGCGCCCTGATTCATGTTATTAAGGATACTAGGCTACGTCTTCGGGATAGGAGCCTTCATGCTTCTCAGTCTCGCTGTGGCCGCGGGCGTTCTCCTGCAGACGTTCAACGCCGACTTGCCCGACTACGACAGTCTGGCCCAGTACGAGCCGCCGGTGATGACACGCATCCACGCGGCCGACGGCCAGCTGATGGCGGAGCATGCGCGCGAGCGGCGCCTCTATCTCCCGATCCAAGCCGTCCCCGATCTGATCAAGGCTGCGTTCCTCTCGGCGGAAGACAAGAACTTCTACGAGCACGACGGCCTCGACGTCGCCGGCATACTGCGCGCCGCCGTCGTCAACTTCCGCAATCGCGGCTCGGGCAAACGACCGGTCGGCGCATCCACCATCACCCAGCAGGTGGCGAAGAACTTCCTCCTCACAGGGGAGGTCTCCTACGAGCGCAAGATCAAGGAGGCGCTGCTCGCGCTCAGGATCGAGCAGGCCTACTCGAAGGACAAGATCTTCGAGCTCTACCTGAACGAGATTTATCTCGGCCTCGGCTCCTACGGCGTGGCGGCCGCGGCGCTCAACTACTTCGACAAGCCCGTCAACCAGCTGACCATCGGCGAGGCGGCCTATCTCGCGGCGCTGCCGAAAGCGCCGGAGAACTATAATCCCTTCCGCCATGAGGATCGCGCGGTCGAGCGCCGGAACTGGGTGATCGACCGCATGGTCGAGAACGGCTACATCCGCGCCGCCGACGGGGAGGCTGCGAAGAACAGCCCGCTCGTCGTAACCCCGCGCACGCGCAGCAACTACCTCTTCGCCTCCGAATTCTTCGCCGAGGAGGTGCGGCGCGACCTGATCGACATGTACGGGAGCGAGAAGCTTTACGAGGGCGGCCTCTCGGTCCGCACCACGCTCGATCCGAAGCTGCAGGTGCTCGCCCGCAAGGCGCTGCACGACGGCCTGATCAGATTTGATGAGAAGCGCGGCTATCGTGGCCCGGTGACGACCATCGATATATCCGGCGACTGGGGCGAGCCGCTCGGGCGCGTACAAGCGCTCTCGGACGTGCCGGAATGGCGGCTTGCGGTCGGTACTGGAAACGACGGGCGACACGGCGACTGTTGGTTTGCAGCCGCCGACGCTTCCAAACGGATCGCTTTCGACGGAGCGCGAGAAGGGGACGATTCCCCTTGCGGAAATGAAGTGGGCGAAGAGCGGGCTCACGAATGTCGGCTCGGTGCTGAAGCCCGGCGACGTCGTCTATGTAGAGGCGCTCGCCGACCAGCCGGACACCTTCAAGCTCCACCAGGTGCCCGAGATCGAGGGCGCGATCATTGCCATGGACCCGCATACGGGCCGCGTTCTTGCCATGCAGGGCGGCTTTTCGTTTGCCGAAAGCGAGTTCAACCGCGCCACCCAGGCGTGGCGACAGCCGGGCTCGGCGTTCAAGCCGTTCGTCTATTCCGCGGCACTCGACAACGGCTACACCCCGTCCTCCGTGGTCATGGATGCGCCGATCGAGATCCACGCCGGCAACGATGTGTGGACGCCGCAAAACTACGGCGGCAAGTTCTATGGGCCGGCGACGCTTCGGACGGGAATCGAGAAGTCGCGCAACGTCATGACCGTCAGGCTGGCGCAGGACATGGGCATGCCGCTCGTGGTCGAATACGCCAAGCGCTTCGGCATCTATGACAATCTTGCACCCTATCTGCCAATGGCGATCGGCGCCGGCGAGACCACCGTGATGCGGCTCGTCACCGCCTACGCGACGATCGCCGACGGCGGCAAGAAGATCAACGCCACGCTGATCGACCGCATCCAGGACCGCTTTGGGCGAACCATCTACCAGCATGACCAACGCAAGTGCGAGGGCTGCGACGCCACCGGCTGGACCGGCCAGCCCGAGCCGACGCTCATCGACGACCGCGAGCAGGTGCTCGATCCGATGACCGCCTACCAGATCACCTCCATGATGGAGGGCGTGGTGAAGCGCGGCACGGCGACCGTCGTGCAGAAGGTCGGCAAGCCGATCGCCGGCAAGACCGGCACGACAAACGACGAGAAGGACGCCTGGTTCGTCGGCTTCTCGCCCGATCTCGTCTGCGGCGTCTTCATCGGCTACGACAAGCCGCGGCCGATGGGACGCGGTCAGACCGGCGGCGTGCTCGCGGCGCCGATCTTCGTGGAGTTCATGAAGGCGGCACTCGAGGATCAGCCGCCGAAAGAGTTCCAGGTTCCGCCGGGCATCGACCTGATCCCGATCGACCGCCGCACCGGACTCCGCGCGCAAGCCGGCGACCCCGACGTGATCCTCGAGGCGTTCAAGCCGGGAACGGCGCCACCGACCACCTATTCCATCATCGGCTACCAGGACACGATGGGGATTCCCGAGGCGGTCTCGCCGGAGGCGGACCGCGCGGTTGCCACCGGCACCGGCGGGCTTTACTAGGCAAATTCGAGTTCCCACCTCTCGGTCGCAAGGCGCGGAGCGAGTTCCGCGCCTCCTGCGTGAGAGGGACACGACGTTTGGAGATTTGAGCAATGCGGGCCGAGACAGAGGCGCTCGTCGACGAAATCCGCGCCGCCGTGGCGCTGATCCGGAGGCATCTTTGACTGGGATGTCGCCGAGCGCCGTCTCGCAGAACTGAACGCGCGCGTCGAGAGCCCCGACCTCTGGAATAGGCCGGAGGAAGCGCAGGCCGTGATGCGCGAGCGCCAGCACCTCGACGACGCCATCGCAGCGGTCAAGACGGCGGAGCGCGAGCTTGACGACAATATCGGGTTGATCGAGCTCGGCGAGGCGGACGGCGACAAGTCCATCGTCGCGGAGGCGGAAGGCGCGATCGAGCGGCTCGCGCGCCACATGACCCGCCGCCAGGTCGAAACGCTTCTCTCCGGCGAAGCCGATCACAACGACGCCTATCTCGAAATCCATGCCGGTGCGGGCGGCACCGAGAGCCAGGACTGGGCCGAGATGCTTCTGCGCATGTATACGCGCTGGGCGGAGCGGCGCGGATCGAAGGTCGAGATCCTTGAGTATCAGGACGGCGAGCAGGCCGGCATCAAGTCGGCGACAATCCAGGTCAAAGGCGGCAACGCCTATGGCTGGCTGAAGACGGAATCCGGCGTGCACCGACTGGTGCGCATCTCGCCGTTCGATTCCAATGCCCGCCGCCACACCAGCTTCGCCAGCGTCTGGGTCTATCCGGTGGTCGACGATTCCATCAACGTCGAGATCAACGAGGGCGACGTCCGCACCGACACCTATCGCTCCTCCGGAGCGGGCGGGCAGCACGTCAACACGACCGACTCCGCGGTGCGTCTGACTCACATCCCGACCGGCATCGCTGTCGCCTGCCAGAGCGAGCGTTCGCAACACAAGAACCGCGCCACCGCCTGGGAGATGCTCCGCGCGCGCCTCTACGAGGCGGAGCTGAAGAAGCGCGAGGAGGCGGCGATGGCAACGGAAGCCGCCAAAACCGAGATCGGCTGGGGCCACCAGATACGCTCCTATGTGCTGCAGCCCTATCAGCTGGTGAAGGACCTGCGCACCGGCGTCGAAAGCACGTCGCCCGGAAACGTGCTCGACGGCGACCTCGACCAATTCATGGAAGCTTCGCTCGCGCAGCGCATCACCGGAAGCCCGGGCGGGGCAGGCGAGGGCGCCGAGCTAAACTAGCCGGGCGGCCCGAGGGCCTTTCCGGCGGCGAGGTAGAGCGCGGGATCGATCGCCTCGCCGTTGCGCCGCGTCTCGTAGTGGAGATGCGGACCGGTGGAGCGACCGGTGGAGCCCACGCGACCGATCGGCGTCCCCGCGTCGACGTGCATGCCTGGCGTCACAAGTATCGCCGACAGATGTCCGTAGCGGGTGCTGATCCCATCGGCGTGCGCGATCTCCACCATCTCGCCGTAGCCGCCGTTCAGGCCGGCGGAGACGACCGTGCCGGGCGCGGTCGCATGGACAAGCGTTCCCGTCTCCGCGACGAAGTCGATGCCGGCGTGGAAAGCCGGCCGCTTCAGGAACGGATCGACGCGAAAGCCGAAGCGGCTCGAAAGATAGAGCGCTTTTACCGGAACTCGCACCGGGAGTGCAGAAGCGTCGCGGCGGAGGGTTTCGATTCCGTCGAGCGTCTTCTTCGTGAGCGCGGCGCGCTCGACGAAATGAAGGCCCTCGACGGGAATGAACGGGCCGCCTTCCGCCTCGGTGTCGGAGTTCGCCGGCCCGGCGACCTTGGCGCCGATCGTCATCAGCGCCGAGGTCAGCCTGTCCTCTTCGCCGCCGGCGGCGTTGGTTAGAGCGTCGAGCGCCGCCGACTGTTTCGTTTCCACCTGGTCGAGCGACGAACCGATGTGCGCGAGCACCGGGCGGATGCCGCCGGAGAGCGCGATCTCGTGTCCACTCCGCTTGCCCTTCAGAAGCGTGCGCGAGACCACGTCGTCGGTGGGGGTCTCCGGGAGATAGCTGAGCGGCCCCGCGTCTCCGCCGTCAGCGTCGGTCGCACCGCCTGCCGCGTCGTCCGGACGTGCGCGCGGGACGGGCGCCGGGCCCTCCGTCAGGGCGACGCCCGCAGCGCGCGCCTGGCCAACCAGCGCGTCGAGTGTCGACTGGCGCTCCTCAATCGTCGCTTGCTGATCGAGCAGCCGTGAGAGCTGCTGCTCCACGCCCTCCGTCTGCACGGCGTGGCGGCTGCTCACGCGGTCGAGCTCGGCGCGAAGCGCGGCGATCCGCTCCTCGTAGGCGTATTGCATCCTGACCTGGCGCGATACCGCCGCGCCGAGCAGGTCGTCGCGATAGACGAGGTAAGCAGTCGCCGCGACATAGGTGACGAGGAGGAGACTAAGGACGCCGAAGGTGGAGCCGACAAGCCAGGGCCGGATCGGATAGCTGCGCGTCTTTCCGCCGCGCCGGAAGGTCAGGCTCCAGGCCGGCTTGCGCGGGGAATAGTGCGGGCTTCGCTGACTTGGATGCACCATGATCGAACGCACACGGGATTCGGTGCGCCGATCATTGGTGCCTTATGGTTAACGATCGGTTGTCTCAGCCCGATTTGCTCGGCTTGCCTGACTTCGCCGCAAGCGCGCGGGCCGCATCGAGAACCTCCACAACGTGCCCGGGGACCTTCACGCTCCGCCAGGCCCTGGCGATCGTGCCGCCGCCGTCGACGAGGAAGGTCGAGCGCTCGACCCCCATGTACTTCCGCCCGTACATCGACTTCTCCACCCAAACGCCATAGGCGTTTGCCACGCTCTTCTCCTCGTCGGCGGCGAGGGCGATCGAGAGGTCGTGCTTCGCCTTGAACTTGTCATGCTCGCCGGGCCCGTCGGGCGAGATGCCGACGACGAGCGTCCCCAGGCGGTCGAACGCAGCCTTGCTGGCGGTGAAATCGATTGCTTCCTTCGTGCAACCTGACGTGTCGTCTTTCGGGTAGAAATAGACGACGACGGCCTTGCCGCGGTGTTTGCTCAGGCGGAAGCGGCCGCCGCCATCGGTCGGGAGATCGAAATCGGGGGCCTTGTCGCCCTCCTTCAACGTGGTGCTCATGGTCATCCTCGGGTCAACATTTGGCGCAAAGCAGTATTTCGGGGCGTCTGCAGAGACCGCTCCCCTAACGGCTTGAATCGTATAGAGTGGAAACCGCCGTCCGCGACAGGATTTGCCGCGCCCCAAGAATATGCTCAAGGTCACGCACGAAATAGAGGATCCCGAGTTGATCGTCGTCGCGCGGCGGCGGCGGCTCTTCCATCGGATCGCGGCGGGCTTCGGCATCTTCGTCCTCGTCCTCGGGTTGGCTGTCGGCGGCCTCTACTGGCAGATCACCCACGCCTCGATCGGCCTCGGCTTCCTGACGGGCCGCATGGAGGCGGCGATCGAGCAGGGGCTCCCCGCCGGGGCGCGGGTGAAGGTCGGGTCGACCGCCTTTGCCTATCGCGACACGGACGGGGTCATCCTTCGCATCAGGGACGTGGAGCTGTCGCTGCCCGGCATCGCGGCGGTCTCAGCGAAGGAGCTCACCACGACCTCGTCCGCCAAGGTCCTCTTCGGCGGCCAGATCAGCCTGAATTCGGTGAAGGCATCGGGGGTTACGATCGGCGTCAGCGCGGCGCCGCGCATGGCGCACGAGGGAAGCGGCGCCGACCTGATCCGGCATGCTTCCACGGCGTTCATGGAGCAGGTCATCAAAGCCGACACGATCATGCGCGATGCCGGCCTCAAGGAGGTCGCGATCACGGATGCGTCGATCCATTTCGACGACCAATTCGCCGGCCCTTCGCTCGCCATCGCCAACGCATCCTGGCTGCCGCTCGGCGACACCCGCAGCAAGGCCTGGATACAGATACTGGAAAAGAGCGGGCACGACTGGGACCTGACAGTCGAGCGACGCAAGACACGGAGCGGCGACGCAACGGTCAGCGTCGAGATCCAGGATCTTCCCGTCACTTCATTGGTGCCGCAACTTTCCGGCGCCCAAGGCGGGCCCTACTTCCGCTCAACCATCGCCCTGCAGGCGCGAATGGCGCAGGACGAAGCCGGCAATTTCCTCGGGTTGCGCGGGGTGCTGTCGACGGCCGACGGCGAGGTGTCGCTGAACGGGACCGAGGCGGTGAACCTCGATGGGACGGCGATCGGCTTCGTGCTCGAAGCGACAGGCGACCGCATGTCGATCCCCAACGCGGAGGTGCGCGCGCGCACCGGGCGCATTCAATTCGAAGGCGTAGCCGACCTCTCCGACGCAGGGGCGATGGCACTGATCTGCAGGGTGCGCGGCGGCTCGCTTCCCACTCCGATCGGCCCGGAAAAGGACATCCCTTTGATCGGCGGCGGCGGGCTAGCGCGGATAAATTATTCCAGTATCGGAATCGACGTCGAACGCTTCGACCTGGCGACGCCTGAGGGGACCGCCTCTGTCATCGGGCAGGCGAGCCTTGCCGGGCCGACGCCCGGCCTTTCCTTCGCGCTCTCAATCACCCAGATGCCGGCCGGCGTGGTGCGCGCGCTGTGGCCGCCCTTCGTCGCGTCGAAGACGCGGCTCTGGTTCGACCGCAACGTCAAGGACGGCACGCTCGGCCCGGCGACGCTGACGGTTGCACTTCCGCCCGATCGCATCGGGCCGGACAATCGGGGCAAGGTCCTTCCCGCAACCGCGCTGGTCGGCACGCTGCCCTTCCAGAATGCCGAGTTCACGCCGATTCCCACGTTCCCGAGCATCAAGAAGGCGCTCGGCGGAATCACGTTCGGGAACGCCACGGCCAGTATCTGGGCGCAGACCGGCGTCATGGAAGTCGCGGGCGAGGGAGAGCTGCAGGCCGGCGGCACGACCCTCATCATACCGGAACTCGGCCGCGCCCAGCCGCGCGGCGACCTGCATCTGGAGCTTGCCGGCTCGGCAGCGGCCCTCGCCGTTGCTTCCGATACGCCGCCGCTCAAGGTCGCCCGCCAGCATGGAATCGTCGCCTCCGGGATCACCGGCGACGCAGCGCTATCGCTGGACGCCAACATTCCGATCTACGAAAGCGACTTCTCTGACGTCATTCCGACGTTCCGCCTGGCGCTCTCGAAGTTCAGCAGCACAAACCCGATCGACGGCCGCCTGATCGAGGACGCAGACCTCGTCCTCGAAGGGAGCCCGAAGAGCTACACGGTCAAAGGCCTCGGCAAGCTCGACGGTTACGACGCCTCGGTCGACCTGATCCTCGGAACCGCGGCGCCCGACACCTCGGCTGTCACGGTGGAGCTCGACGAGGCGGCCCGCAAGCGACTCGGCTTCGCCTTCGGCAACCTGTTGACCGGGCCGGTCCTCGCCTCGCTCACGCATTCGGGCGAGACGCGCCAGCAGGTCGCGCTCGATTTGAAACAGAGTCGGATCAGCCTGCCATTCCTCGGCTGGGAAAAAGGGCCGGGCGTGCCCGCCACCGCAAGCTTCGTCATGGAGAAGACAGCGACGGGAACGGAGGTGTCGAACTTCCTGCTCTCCGGAAAGGGCTTCGAGGCGCGCGGCGCCATGTCGCTTGGGCCGGACGGACGCGTGAAGACGATGGAGCTTGAGAAGCTAGCGCTGCGCTCCGGCGATCAGCTGTCGGTGTCGGTGGCGGCGAACAACAACGACGGCTACGACGTTCGCGTGCGCGGGGCGAGCCTCGACGCACGCGGGATCATAAAGGGCGTCGGCTCCGGCTTCGGAGGGAGCGGGGCTGACATCTTCCCGATCCACGTCGATTTCGATGTCGACGTCGTGCGCGGCCAAAACGACATCGCGCTTTCCAACGTCTCGGGACGGATGACGATCACGGCGAACGGTCTCGACGTGGTGTCGCTGAAGGGCTTCACCAATGCCGACCAGCCGTTCGAATGGACCGTCGGTCGCGAGGGTAATGTCCGTGTATTCCGGCTCTTCGCCGACGGAGGCGGCGCCCTGATCCGCTTCGCCGGCATCTATAGCCGCGTCGCCGACGGCAACCTGGTCGTCGACTATAGCGGTCCAATCGGCGGCGCCGGCTCGGGCGTCGCGATGCTGCGCGACTTCCGTATCATCGATGAAAATGCGCTAGCCTCGGCGGTGCGCTCGGCGGCGCCGCCAAGCGACCCGAACGAACAAGCCTATGCGCAGCAGCAGTCGAATGACATGCACTTCAGTCAGCTCAAGATTCCGTTCACGCAGAAGGGCTGGGTCATCACCATCGATGAGGCCGCGCTACGCGGCTCCGCCCTCGGCGCGACCGCCAGCGGCACGATCAATCTCCCCGACAGCAAGATGGCGCTGAGCGGCACCTTCATTCCCGCCTTCGGCATCAACAACATCGCCGGGGCGATCCCGATCCTCGGCGCGCTGCTCGGCGGCGGCCGCAACGAGGGGCTTCTCGGCATCACCTACAAGATGTACGGGCCGCTCGACGATCCAAAGCTCGTGATGAACCCGATCTCGGCCATCGCGCCTGGAATCTTCCGCAAGATATTCGAGTACCGCTGAGCGGGGCGTCAGCCCGGGGTGACGAGCGCGTGCTTCTTGCGCCCGAGCGAAAGCTTCACCACGCCGTCGTTGTTGACGTCCTTTGCGCCGACCTTGCGCTGCGGGTCGGTCACGCGGACATCGTTGATGCTGATCGAATTGTTGGCGACGGCACGGCGCACCTCGCCATTCGAGGCGGCTAGCCCGGCGCGGACGAAGAGCGCGGGGAGAGCGATTCCAGCGGCAAGCTCGGCGCGCGGCACGACGATCGACGGGAGGCCTGTGCCGATGCCGCCTTCCTCAAAGGTCTTGCGCGCCGTCTCGGCCGCCGCTTCCGCAGCCTCCTTGCCGTGCAGAAGTGCCGTCGCCTCGGTAGCGAGGATCTTCTTCGCCTCGTTGACCTCCGCACCTGCGAGCTGTTCGAGCCGCTCGATCTCGTCAAGCGGAAGATCGGTGAAGAGGCGCATGAAGCGGCCGACGTCGTCGTCCTCGGCGTTTCGCCAGAACTGCCAGTAGTCGTAGGCCGAGAGATAGGCGGGGTTGAGCCAGACAGCGCCTTGCGCCGTCTTTCCCATCTTGGCGCCGGAGGCGGTCGTGATCAGCGGGCAGGTCAGCGCGTAGAGCTGCCCGGTCCCCATGCGGCGGCCGAGGTCGATGCCGTTGACGATGTTGCCCCACTGGTCCGAGCCGCCCATCTGCAGCACGCAGTCGTAGCGGCGGTGAAGCTCCACGAAGTCGTAGGCCTGCAGAATCATGTAGTTGAACTCGAGGAACGACAGCTCGTAGTCGCGATCGAGCCGCATCTTCACCGAGTTCGAATGAGAGCATCCGGTTGACGGAAAAGTGGCGGCCGACGTCGCGCAGAAAATCGATGTAGTTCAGCGGAGCAAGCCACTCCGCGTTGTCGGGCATGATCGCAGCACGCCGCCCGTCGTAGTGGAGAAATCGCGCGAAGACAGACTTCAGGCTCTGCTTGTTGGCCTCAATGTCCTCCACGGTCAGGATGCGGCGCGTCTCGTCCTTGCCGGAGGGGTCGCCGACGCGCGTCGTGCCGCCGCCCATCAGCGTGATCGGTTTGCCGCCGGTCTTCTGCAGCCAGCGCAGCATCATGACGGAGAGGAGATGCCCAACGTGAAGCGACGGCCCGGTGCAGTCGTAGCCAACATAGGCAACAACCGACCCTTTCTTGGAAAGGGCGTCGAGCGCTTGCGGGTCGGAGCACTGGTGGATGAAGCCGCGCTCCTGAAGCGTGTGCAGGAAGTCGGAACGGAAGGTCGTCATGCTTGCGATCGGATCGGGACGCGTGCGAGGTTCCGGCGGCTCTTAGCATGGGATCGGCCGCGCGTGAAACGTGAGGCCGGAGCGGGGTTTCCGAGGTGGCTTTGACCCGCCGGGCGATCGGCCTCATGAGCGGCACCTCGCTTGACGGCGTCGACGTCGCGCTCATTACAACGGACGGCGAAAGCGTGGCGGCTTTCGGTCCGGCCCGGACATTTCCCTATCGTGAAGCCGACCGCGAAACGATCCGGCGCGCCACACAGGCGGCGCGCACGCTGAAAGACCGCGCAGATCGACCCGCGCCGCTCCTGGAGGCTGAACGAGCTCGTCACGCTCCGTCACGCCGAAGCGGTCGAGGCATTCCTCGCCGCGGAGGGGATCGCCGCGCAGAGCGTCGATATTGTCGGCTTCCACGGGCAGACCGTCTTTCACGATCCGGCCAGGGCACTCACCGTGCAGATCGGCGGCGGGGCACAGCTCGCCGACCGTCTCGGAATGACGGTCGCCTGGGATTTTCGCGCCGACGACATGGCGGCGGGCGGGCAGGGCGCGCCGCTCGCGCCGGTCTTCCATCGCGCGCTCGCCGAGACGGCCGGCCTGGCGCGGCCCGTGCTCTTCCTGAATATCGGGGGCGTCGCCAACGTCACGTATGTCGGGGCCGGCGACATGCTCATCGCCTTCGACACCGGGCCCGGGAACGCGCTCCTCGACGACTGGATGGCGACGCGGACCGGCAAGCCGTTCGACGCAGAAGGGCGGCTCGCGGCGAGCGGCACGCCGTCGGCCGAGATGCTGGCGAAGCTGCTCGCGCACCCGTATTTCGCGCTGCCACCGCCGAAGTCGCTCGACCGCGACGCGTTTGTCTCGCTCATCCCGACGGCGCTCTCCGACGCCGACGGTGCGGCAACGCTGCTCCGCTTCTCGGCGCGCGCGGTGGCGGCGGCACTCAAGCATCTGCCGCAGCCGCCCGTCGCCTGCTACGCCTCGGGCGGCGGCCGCCACAATGTCGCGCTGATGCGCCTCGTCGGCGAGGCGCTCGCCGGCATTCCGCTTCACCCGCTCGAAGCGCTCGGCTTCGACGGCGACGCAACCGAGGCGCAGGCCTTCGCTTTTCTCGCGGTGCGTGCGGTTGACCGCAAGCCGATCTCGTATCCGCTCACGACCGGCGTTCCGCGGCCGCTCACGGGGGGACGAATCAGCCACCCGAAAACCACTGATTAACCTCAGATCAAGCTTTCCCGTGAACAATCCGCGCCGTTCCAAGCGCCCAGGAAGAGAGCATGCTCCGCAGTCCCGTTCCCGGCAGCGAAGAAGACGAAAGCCGTCGGGAGACCAGGCTCAAGCTGATCCTGCTTGCGGTCGCGCTCGTGCTCGTCGCCGGCTACGCCTCGATGGTCACGACGATGGACGATTTCGTGCTTGCCGAAGTCGCGCGCGTTCTGGGCTCCGATTCCCTGCCGCTCGTGATCGCCGCCGGAGGTGGCGCCGTGGTGTTCTGCGGGCTCGGCTATCTGCTCATCCGCCGCATGCGCGGGAGGCTTGGCAGCAAATCCTCAAAATCCAGTGAGACGGCCGCAAAACTCCGCGGACGGCGGGAGTTTTTGCAAACCGTCGCGGACGAGATCGAAGCGCATACGAGAAACGGACGGCAGCTCGCGGTCCATGTCGTCGACATCGATCGCTTCCGCGCGGTGAACGAGCTTCTCGGCGAAGCGGAAGGCGACGCCCTCTTGAAGCTTGTCGGGGAGCGGCTGATGATCCTCGTCGACCAGCCTGAGCGTCTGGCACGCATCGGCGACGACGAGTTCGCGATTCTTCAGCCCGAGGCTGGCGGCGCGCGTCACGCCGAAATCTACGCGCGGCGGATCGAGGAAGCGTTGAAGGAAGCATTTGCGCACGTGCCGCTGCACGCGCGGCCCGCGGCGAGCATCGGGATCGCGGTCTCGCCCGACAAGGGCGGCGATGCGGCCAAGCTTCTGCATAACGCCTCGCTCGCAGTGCACGCTGCGAAGGAAGCGGGCGGCGGCACGTTTCGTGTCTACGAGCGCGAGATGGAGAAGGCGGCGGAGAACCATCTGGAGATCGAACGTGCGATCGGCGAGGGTCTCCACCAAGGCTGGTTTGAGGTGCATTTCCAGCCGCAATACGACTTGGGCACCCGGCGGCTCACCGGATTTGAGGCGCTGGCGCGACTACACCACCCGCAGCTCGGCGAGATATCGCCTGAGGTCTTCGTGCCGATCGCGGACAGAGGCGGTCTTATCCATCCGCTTGGCGAATGGATCATCCATCAGGCGCTGGCGACCGCCGCAACGTGGCCGCGGCACATGATGCTGTCGATCAACATTTCGCTCGCGCAGTTCCAAACCGGCGACGTCGCCGGCACCATCCTGAATGCTTTGGCAACCTCCGGGTTCGACGCAGCGCGGCTCCGAGTCGAAGTGTCGGAGGCGGTCCTGCTTGAAGATTCCGGCGCGATCAACGACCAGCTGAACCGCCTCAAGAAACGCGGCGCGTCGATCGTGCTCGACGATTTCGGGCTCGACGTCTCCAGGCTCAAGCTCCTTGCCCGTTCGGCCTGCGACGCGGTCAAGCTCGACCGCAGCCTTGTCGCACAAGTCGGGGAAGAGCCGGCGACGGAAGGTCTGCTCCGGAGCCTCATCGGCACCGCACAATCCTTCCACCTCGACATCCTGGCGGAGGGAGTGGAGCGCGCCGAGCAGGTGCAGTTCCTGATGTCGAACGATTGCAGGAAGGTGCAAGGCTTCTTGTTCGGCCGGCCGACGGCCGCACAGGATCTCGCCGCGATCATCGCCAAGGACACGCGCAACGCCATCGGCGAGGCGCAGGAGCAGCTGCCGAAAGCCTCGACCGCGGCAGCCTGAGCGGCCGCTCCGTCCGGCTACTCTCCCTCGATCGCCTCGAGGCGCATATCGAGATAGTTGGCGCAGGTCTCGATCAGCTCGTCCACGCGGCCTTCGAAGAAATGGTTCGCACCCTTGATCAGCTCGTGATCGATGGTGATCCCTTTCTGCGTCTTCAACTTGTCGACCAGCCCCTGCACGGCGTCGACGGGCGCGACCTTGTCCTCGTCGCCATGGATGATGAGCCCCGACGACGGGCAGGGCGCGAGGAACGAAAAATCGTAGAGGTTCGGCTGCGGGGCGATCGAGATAAAGCCCTCCACTTCCGGCCGGCGCATCAAGAGCTGCATTCCGATCCAGGCGCCGAAAGAGAAGCCGGCGATCCACACGCCGCGCGAGTCCGGGTGGAAGGTCTGAATCCAATCGAGCGCTGCCGCCGCGTCGGCAAGCTCGCCGACACCGTGGTCGAAGAAGCCCTGACTGCGGCCGACGCCGCGAAAATTGAAGCGCAGGCAGGTGAAGCCGCGCTCCTGGAACATGTAGAAGGCCTTGTAGACGATCTGGTTGTTCATGGTGCCGCCGAAGCGCGGGTGCGGATGGAGCACCAGGGCAATCGGAGCGGTCTTGACGGCGGATGGCTGATAGCGCCCCTCGAGCCGTCCGTCCGGCCCGGTAAAGATCACTTCCGGCATGTAAGGAGCACCCAAAACCTCGGTTGCGGGGCCGCGCGCCTTTCTTGACACGCAAGACCCCCGTTTCTAGAAAGTAGTTTGGAACTTTTCAAAACTAGCGTCACGGCCGCCCGCCGCGGGGCTGTATGTAAACACCAAAGGCTTGGCGGAATTCAAGGATAACGTGGGTACCGGCGCAGCAATGCTCAAGCGGATCTATTTCGATGCAAATGCCGGCGCGCCGCTCCTCGCGGATGCGCGCGAAGCCGTGCTGGCCGGCCTCAACTTAAGCGCGAACGCATCGTCGGTGCACGCCGAGGGCCGCGCGGCGCGGGCGCTCGTGGAAAGAGCACGGGGACAGGTGGCTGCCGCGGTCGGCGCGAGGCCGCAGAACGTGATCTTTACAAGCGGCGCCACGGAGGCTGCTTTGCTGGCGCTGACGCCGCGGATCGAGACCAGCCGCGGGCCGGCACCAGCGGGTCGGCTCTATGTCGGGGCGACGGAGCACCCCTGCGTCCTCGCTGGAGGGCGGTTCACACCGCAGGCCGTGAGCCGGCTTCCGGTCACACCGGCCGGGGCTATCGACCTTGCCACACTGGAAGAGACGCTGGCGGGTCACGATCACCGCACGGGCGCGCCCTATCTGGCACTGATGCTCGCCAACAACGAAACAGGCGTCATCCATCCCGTCGCCGAAGCCACGCGCATCGCGAAGCGGCACGGCGCCTACGTTTTCTGCGATGCCGTGCAGGCGCTTGGGCGAATCCCGGTTGATATCGGTGCCCTCGGCGTCGATTTCCTGGCTCTCTCGGCGCACAAGGTCGGCGGGCCACAAGGCGCCGGCGCGCTTGTCCTTGCCGACGAGGTGGTTCGGCCGGAGCCGCTTCTGACGGGCGGCAGCCAGGAACGCCGACACCGCGCCGGCACGGAAAACGTTGCCGCGATTGCCGGATTCGGCGTTGCGGCGGAGATCGCAGGTCACCATCTTCCAGAGAGTGGCCGGATCGCGGCACTACGCGACGATCTTGAGCGGGAACTCAACGCCGTCTCATCGGAAGCGAAGATCATCGGCGGCGAGGCGGAGCGGCTCCCCAACACGACGCTTTTCGCCGTGCCCGGGCTCTCCGCCGAGACCTTGGTGATTGCGTTCGACCTTGAGGGGATCGCGGTGTCGGCGGGTTCGGCGTGTTCGTCGGGCAAGGTCGCGGCAAGCCACGTCGCGGAGGCGATGGGCGAGCCGGCGGAAATCGCCCGCGCCGGTGTGCGCGTCAGCCTCACCGCTGCCGCGAAGAAGGCAGACATTGCGGCGTTCATCGTCGCCTGGCGGGCCATCTATGCCCGCATGCGCCGGAGCCGGGCTGCCTAGGCCCGAGCCCGACGGAATCTTGAGGAGAGTTCCATGCCCGCTGTTCAGGAAACGATCGAACAGGTCAAGGCGATCGACGTCGACAAGTACAAGTATGGCTTCACGACCGACATCGAGTCCGACCTTGCGCCGAAGGGGCTGAACGAAGACATCGTCCGCTTCATCTCGGCGAAGAAGAACGAGCCGGAATGGCTGACCGAATGGCGGCTCCAGGCCTATCGCCGTTGGGTCGGCATGAAAGAGCCGGAATGGGCGCGCGTGCGCTATCCGAAGATCGACTACCAGGACCTTCACTACTACGCGGCGCCAAAGCGCAAGGACCTCTTGAGTCTCGACGAGGTCGATCCGGAGATTCTTAAGACCTACGAGAAGCTCGGCATCCCGCTCCGAGAGCAGAAGATTCTGGCCGGCGTGCGCAACGACGGCGCCGTCGCCGGCGAGTTCGCGTCGGGCCGGGTCGCCGTCGACGCGGTGTTCGATTCCGTCTCCGTTGCCACGACGTTCAAGGAGGAGCTGCGGAAGGCCGGCGTGCTGTTCATGCCCATCTCCGAGGCGGTGCACGAGCATCCGGAACTGGTGAAGAAGTATCTCGGCTCGGTAGTTCCGATCACCGACAACTTCTTCGCGACGCTGAATTCGGCGGTCTTCTCCGACGGCTCCTTCGTCTACATCCCGAAGGGCGTGCGCTGCCCAATGGAGCTTTCCACCTATTTCCGCATCAACGAGAAGAACACCGGGCAGTTCGAGCGCACGCTGATCGTCGCCGACGAGGGCTCCTACGTCAGTTATCTCGAAGGCTGCACTGCGCCGATGCGCGACGAGAACCAGCTGCACGCGGCCGTGGTCGAACTGGTCGCGCTCGACGGCGCGGAGATCAAGTATTCGACCGTGCAGAACTGGTACCCAGGCGACGCGGAAGGGAAGGGCGGCGTCTTCAACTTCGTCACCAAGCGGGGCGACTGCCGCGGCAAGAACTCCAAGATCTCCTGGACGCAGGTCGAAACCGGCTCGGCCATCACCTGGAAATACCCGAGCTGCATCCTGCGCGGCGACAACTCACGCGGCGAATTCTACTCGATCGCCATCTCCAACGGTTGGCAGCAGGTCGATTCCGGCACCAAGATGATCCACCTCGGCAAGAATTCGTCGAGCCGCATCATCTCCAAGGGCATCGCCGCCGGGCACTCTCAGAACACCTATCGCGGGCTCGTCTCGGCGCACCGGCGGGCAACCGGCGCGCGCAACTTCACGAACTGCGACTCGCTTCTGATCGGCGACAAATGCGGGGCCCACACTGTGCCCTACATCGAGGCGAAGAACGCCTCGGCGATCTTCGAGCACGAAGCGACGACCTCGAAGATCTCCAACGACCAGCTCTTCTACTGCCAGCAACGCGGGATGAGCGCGGAGGAAGCGACCGCAGTGATCGTGAACGGCTTCGTGCGCGACGTGCTGCAGCAGCTGCCGATGGAGTTCATGGCGGAGACGCAGAAGCTGATCGGCATCTCGCTTGAGGGGAGCGTTGGGTGACGCTGGACATCCAATGCCGCTCACGCGGGATGTGCTCTGCGCGGCTTTTGCCGAGCTGCCGGCGGTCGAAGGCGACGACATCCTCGCGCGCGGCAAGCCCGTCGCAGCGCGGCTCTATGCCGTCCTCGATGCGGTTCGGGCGGAGAGCGAGATCGCCGAGCTCGATTTTTGGGGGTTCAGCGTCGAATTGGTTCTCAAGAGCGGGGACCAATGGTCGATCGAATGCCTGTCGCCGGACGCTTTCCGCATGTATCCAGGCAGCGCGAATATCTGGGTCAGGGCGACAGACATGGACGTTGATGAACTGGTCAGGCAGTTGAACGACGTGGCATTCCCGGTGTCGAGAGACGTTTAGACGATGCGCTATTGGTTCAGGCCGAAGAGATACGGCTACGGCGCGACGCCCGTGACATGGGAAGGGTGGGCGCTGACGATCGCCGTCGCGGTGACCGTGATGGTCTCGATCGTCTTGATGAACCGCTTGGTGGGCCGCTCCGATTTCGCCGTCTGGATACTTTGGGCGGCGTTCATCGCCGTCTTGACGCTCTCATTCGTTCGCGTGACGCGCAGCCGCACCGACGGCGAATGGCGTTGGCGCTGGGGCGATCAAAACAACCTATGAGGATGAAGAAGTGACACTGCTCGAAGTCAAGAACCTCAACGTCGAGGTCGGCGGGAAGAAGATCCTGAACGGCATCGACCTCACCGTGAACGACGGCGAGGTGCACGCGATCATGGGCCCGAACGGATCGGGCAAGTCGACGCTCTCCTATGTGCTCGCCGGCAAGGACGATTATGAAGTGACCGGCGGCGAGGTCACCTATAACGGGCAGAACCTGCTCGAAATGTCACCCGACCAGCGCGCGGTCGCCGGCGTCTTCCTGGCCTTCCAGTACCCGGTCGAGATTCCCGGCGTCGGCACGATGACGTTCCTTCGCACCGCGCTCAACGCCCAGCGCAAGGCACGCGGCGCGACGGAACTGACCACGCCGGAATTCATGAAGCTCGTGAAGGACGCCTCCGCCAAGCTGCAGATTACACAGGACATGCTCAGGCGGCCGCTCAATGTCGGCTTTTCCGGCGGCGAGAAGAAGCGGAACGAAATCTTCCAGATGGCGCTCCTGCAGCCCATGCTCTGCGTCATGGACGAGACCGATTCCGGCCTCGACATCGACGCGCTCCGAATCGTCGCCGACGGCGTCAATGCACTCCGCTCGCCTGAGCGCTCCTTCGTCGTCATCACGCACTACCAGCGGCTCCTGAATTACATCGTGCCGGATTTCGTGCACGTGATGTCGAAGGGCCGCATCGTGCGCTCGGGCGGCAAGGAACTGGCCCTCGAATTGGAGGAGCGCGGCTACGCCGACTATGCGAGCGAGGCCGCGTGAGACTGATGACCGAACAGCCGACCCGCATCCGCACCAAGGCCGAGGAGGCGCTGGAGGGCTATTTTTCCGCCCTTCCGGGCGACGACCCGATGCGCGGGGTCCGCGAGGAGGCGTTCAGCGCTTTCCTCGCGCACGGACTGCCGCACCGGCGGATCGAGGAGTGGAAATACACCGATCTTCGAGCGCTCGTCGCCGACGTGCCGCCGCCCGCCAAGCCGGCACCGTCCGCGGTCTCGCGCGAGGCGCTCAGCCGCGCCGATGTCTTCGCCTCCATCGCGCGCGCGCGGATCGTCTTCGTGAACGGCTATTTCGTGCCGCCGCTTTCCGACCTTTCCGGCATCGATGGCGACATCGAATTCGCCTCGCTCGGCCGCTTCCTCGCCGACGGCGGGGCGCTGCTCGATCGCGCGCTCGACCCGGCGGAAGCCCCGATCTACGCGCTGAACAGCGCCTTCGTGTCGGACGGTGCGGTGCTCAGAATTCGCGCCGGCGCTATACTCAAGCGTCCGGTCGAGATCGTGAACCTCTTCGCCGGCGGCGAGCCCGGTTTGCAGACGCTCCGCCACCAGATCGCGGTCGGAGCGGGCGCCAAAGCAACCATCTTCTCGACCTTCTCCGGGCCAGACGGCGTCGCCTACCAGACCAACGCAGTGACCGAGCTTGAGGTCGGCGAGGGTGCCGAAGTCCGCTTCGTCACCGCCCAGGAAGAGGGCGACCAGGCGATCCACCTTGCGCTTCTGCTGCCGCGGCTCGCCGGCAAGGTGAAGTTCGAGCCGTTCGCGTTCACCGCCGGTGCGCTTGTCGCGCGGAGCGAAATCCGCCTGGCGTTCGAGGACGAAGGATCGAATGTGGGCCTGCGCGGCGCCACGATCGGGCGCGGCAAGCAGCATCTCGACACGACGCTCCTCGTCGATCACGCCGCGCCCAATTGTGGTGGGCAGGAATATTTCAAGGCGGCGATGGACGGCCAGTCGCAAGGCGTCTTCCAGGGCAAGATTATCGTGGAGCCCGGCGCACAGAAGACCGATTCCAAGATGATGAGCCGGGCGCTGCTCCTGTCGGAGAGCGCGGAATTCGCCAACAAGCCGGAGCTTGAAATCTTCGCCGACGACGTGGTCTGCGGGCACGGCGCGACCTGCGGACAGATCGACAAGGAGATGCTCTTCTTCATGCGCTCGCGCGGAATCGAGAAAGCGCAAGCGGAGCGCATCCTGGTGCTCGCCTTCCTCGCCGATGCGGTCGAGCTGATCGACGACGAGAGCGTTGTGGCGGCGCTCGAAGCACGCCTGCGCGGCCGGCTCGGCATGGAAGCGGAAAGCGTCTGATGGCCACGGCTTCCAAGACCAACGGCGCATTCGACGTCGAGAAGGCTCGGGCGGATTTTCCGATCCTGTTACACAAGATCTACGGCAAACCGTTGATCTATCTCGATAATGCGGCGTCTGCCCAGAAGCCGCGCGCCGTCCTCGACCGCATCCAGAAGGCGTACACCGAGGAATACGCGAACGTTCATCGCGGTCTGCACTATCTCGCGAACGCGGCGACCGAGGCCTACGAGGAAGCGCGCGAGACCGTTCGCCGCTTCATCAATGCGCCCTCCGTCGAGGAGGTAATTTTCACGCGCTCGTCGACCGAGGGGATCAACCTCGTGGCGCAGTCCTTCGGGGGCATGCGGATCGGCGAGGGCGACGAGATCGTGCTCTCAATCCTCGAGCATCACTCGAACATCGTGCCCTGGCACTTTCATCGCGAGCGGAAGGGCGCTGTCATCAAGTACGCGCCGATCCACGAGGACGGAAGCTTCGACCTCGACGCCTTCGAGAAGCTCCTGACGGAGCGGACGAAGATGGTGGCGGTCGTGCACATGTCCAACGTAACCGGAACGGTCGTCCCGGTGAAGGACGTGTGCCGCATTGCACATGCGCGCGGCATACCGGTGCTCGTTGACGGCAGCCAGTCGGCGGTGCATTTGCCGATCGACGTGCAGGACATCGGCTGCGACTTCTTCGTCTTCACCGGCCACAAGACCTATGGGCCGTCGGGCATCGGCGTCATGTGGGGGAAGCGCGAGCACCTCGACGCCATGCCGCCCTATATGGGCGGCGGCGAGATGATCGAGAACGTGACCGAGGACTGGGTCACCTACGGCACGCCGCCGCACAAGTTCGAGGCGGGGACGCCGCCGATCGTGCAGGCGATCGGGCTCGGCACGGCGCTCCGTTACATGGAGGGCCTCGGCCGCGACGCGATCCGCGCACACGAGGCGGAGCTTGGCCGCTATGCACAAGATCAGCTCTCGGCACTGAACTATCTGCGCATCTTCGGCAGCGCGCCGGGCAAGGGGGCGATCGTCGCCTTCGAGATGCAGGGGGCGCACGCCCACGACGTCTCCACCATCATTGACCGCGAAGGAATCGCGGTCCGCGCCGGCACCCATTGCGCGCAGCCGCTTCTTGCCCGCTACGGCGTCACCTCCACCTGCCGCGCTTCCTTCGGGCTCTACAACACGCGCGCGGAGGTCGACGCCCTTGTGAAGGCGCTGGCGAAAGCCCATTCTTTCTTCGCTTAGATCGGCGTTGACACATCGATGACTACGTGATACGTATCACGTATCACATGAAGGTCACAGAGCCAATGCGGCTCGCTCCAATGGAGAGAGACACAATGGCTAGGTGACGCGGATGATCGGGAGCTACAAGGACAAGCGGACTGAGCGGTTTGCTCGCGGCGAGTTTGTGAAGCAGTTCCGCGGTTTCGAGGAAGCTGCAGAAACCCGGCTAGCACGACTGAATGATGCGACGTCGTTGAGCGATCTGGCTTCGATACCTGGAAATCGTCTCGAGGCGCTTCGTGGAGACCGGAAGGGCCAACACAGCATCCGAATAAATGACCAGTGGCGTATCTGCTTCCGATGGAACGGAGCTGACGGGAGCGCCGAGGATGTGGAGATTGTCGACTACCACTAGGGCTGACCATGTTTCTGCGCATTGTTCATCCGGGTCGAATCCTCAAGGAGGATTTGGACGACATGGCTGTGAGCGGGCGCGAGCTCGCTCGCCAGATCAACGTGCCGCCCAATCGCATCAGCCAGATCATTCGCGGCCAGCGCGGGATCACCGGAGATACGGCTCTCCGATTGGGGCGCTGGTTCGGGACTAGCGCCGAGTTCTGGATGAATCTGCAGAAGACCTATGAGTTGAACCTTGCGCGGCGCGAAGTCGGTGCCGAAATCGAGAAGTTAGCCCAACGCGACGAGCACAAGGAAGCTGCGGAATGAGTGAGACCGAAGCCACTGTCGAAGCCGAAGGCGCAGAAGAGGCGCCGAACAAGCCGGATTTCGAGGCATCGACCATCCCGCCGGCGGAACTCGAGACGCTGACCGACGGCATCGTGGCGGCGCTGAAGACCATCTACGACCCGGAAATCCCGGCCGACATCTACGAACTCGGCCTGATCTACAAGGTCGACATCGACGACAGCCGGCACGTGAACGTGAATATGACGCTGACCGCCCCCGGCTGCCCGGTCGCCGGCGACATGCCGGTCTGGGTAGAGGACGCGGTCGCCGCGGTTCCGGGGGTGTCCGGCGCGAAGGCGAACGTCGTTTTCGACCCACCCTGGTCGCCGGACCGCATGTCCGACGAGGCCAAGGTCGCCATCGGCTGGTGGTAGGCCTCAGTGGAAATTTGAAGCAATAGCGCCTATCTTGGAATCCATGGCACGCACCCGTTTCCAGGTAGTTTCCGTTACCGATCGCGCCGCCGCGCGCGTGCGCGACATCGTGGCGAACGCCGATGGCCCAGCGGAAGGTATCCGCGTCGGCATCAAGAAGGGCGGCTGCGCAGGCATGGAGTACACGATCGACCTCGTCAGGAATCCCGAGCCGAGAGACGACGTCGTCGACGTCGGCGGCGGCAAGGTGTTCGTGAACCCCGAGGCGACGCTCTTCCTGCTTGGCACGGAGATGGACTTCGAGGTCACGAAGCTTCGCACCGGCTTCGTCTTCCGCAATCCGAACCAGACCTCCGCCTGCGGCTGCGGCGAATCCGTCGAGATCAAGCCGGCCTCCGAGGCGCTGCTCGCGGAGGCGCGCGGCTGACGTCTGGCGGGATTGGCCAGCACGACTGGCTGCTCGATCTTTTCGAGCCATTTGGACCGATTTCCATCCGCCGCATGTTCGGCGGCGCCGGGCTTTATCTCGAGGGCGTGATCTTCGGCCTCGTCATCGACGGGGTGATCTACTTGAAATGCGACGCCGAGATCGAGCCGCTTTTCCGCGCGGCCGGCTCCCGGCCCTTCGTCTACGACAAGCAGGGCAAGGCCATCACGGTTGCCTATTGGAGCCTGCCGAGCGAGGCGCTTGACGACAGCGACGCGCTGAAGCTTTGGGCGGACCGTGCCTTCGAGGCAGCTCTTCGCGGCGCGAAGCCGGAGAAAGCCAAGAAGCTGGCGAAGAAGCGACCGAACCGCTAGGCGGCGAGCCCACCGGGCGGCGCGCGGCGGCCACGGTTCTAAGCCAAGAATTGAGGAAGGAGTTTTCCGCTCGGGGTCTTTGCGCTAACGCACCGGGCCATGCCCGGCAAGGCGGCGAATCGCGCCGCGGGCTCGGCCGATATGAGGATTTCAATGCGAACAAGCCTGGCCGTGGTTCTGGCCGCCGGCGAAGGAAAGCGGATGAAATCGCGCCTTCCCAAGGTGCTGCATCCGATCGCCGGCTTGCCGATGATTGCGCATGTCCTGAAGACGCTCCAGGCGGCCAAGGTCGACCGCATCGCCGTCGTTGTGGCGCCTGGTCAGGAGGGGGTCGCGAAGATCGTGTCGACGGTCGCGCCACAGGCGTCGATCCACGTTCAGAAGAAACCGCTGGGAACGGCCGACGCCGTGAAGGCAGCGCGTGGCGCCTTCGGCGGCGCGGAGGACATCGTCGTCGTCTACGGCGATACGCCCTTCCTTTCTCGCGACGTGGTCACGCGGGTGCGGCGACCGCTTGCGAAGGACGCGTCGGTTGTCGTTGCCGGCATGCGCCCGGATGATCCAAACGGCTACGGCCGACTTCTCATGAGGGGACGGGAGCTCCTCGCCATTCGTGAGGAAAGGGACGCCAGCGAGGAAGAGAAGGCCATTGGTTTTTGCAACGGCGGAGTCATGGCGCTCGCAGGCGAGACCTCGCTTTCTCTCCTGGACGCGATCCGCGACAAGAACGCGAAGAAGGAATTCTACCTGACGGACGCCGTCGAGATCGCCAATCGGCGGGGCCTGAAGGTCACCGCCGTCGAGGTTTCTGCGGACGTCGTGTTCGGGATCAACGACCGCGCGCAGCTCGCCGAGGCCGAGCGGCGCTTCCAGGACAAGCGGCGCGCGGAGGCACAGGCTGCCGGCGCCACGCTGGTTGCGCCGGAAACCGTCCACTTCTCCTACGACACGAAACTTGGAAGCGACGTTGTTGTCGAGCCGAACGTCGTTTTCGGCCCAGGCGTCACTGTCGCGGATAACGTCACGATCCGCTCCTTCTCGCACTTCGAGGGCGCAACGATTGCCTCCGGCGCGATCATCGGGCCGTTCGCGCGGTTCCGCCCCGGCACGAAGATCGGAGAAGGCGTGCACATCGGCAATTTCGTTGAGGTCAAGGCGTCCGAAGTCGACGCGGGCGCCAAGATCAACCACCTGACCTATGTGGGCGACGCGCATGTCGGAGCGAAAACCAACGTCGGCGCCGGCACCATCGTCTGCAACTATGACGGCGTCGCCAAGCATCCGACCGAGATCGGCAAGGGCGCCTTCATCGGCTCCAATTCCTCGCTCGTCGCGCCAATCAAGATCGGCGACGGCGCCTACGTAGCCTCCGGCAGCGTGATTACCGAGGACGTGCCCGCCGACGCTCTCGCCTTCGGCCGCGCCCGCCAGGTCAACAAGCCGGGTCGCGCGACCGCAAAACGGAAGAAGTAGTCAGGGGTCCCGAGCGCGCAACCATCTCCTTTTGTAGTAGGGGGCTAATCGTTGCGCAGCATTTTAGTCATATTCTGCAATTGCTTTTGATTTCCGCGGTAAGCAGGCGTTCCCTACAAGTGCGGCGGGAACTCTGAGGAGCGGCGGGGAATGTGCGGGATCGTCGGGATTCTGGGCAAGGGGCCGGTCGCGACGCAGATCGTCGACGCGCTGAAGCGGCTCGAATACCGTGGCTACGATTCCGCCGGCATCGCTACCCTTGAACACGGCCACCTCGAACGCCGCCGCGCCGGCGGCAAGCTCGTCAACCTCGAAGCGCGGCTCAAGGCCGAGCCGCTTTCCGGCAGTGCCGGCATCGGCCACACGCGTTGGGCGACGCACGGTGCGCCGACGGAATTGAATGCGCATCCGCACGCGACGGAGCGCGTTGCCATCGTCCACAACGGCATCATCGAAAATTTCCAGGCCCTGAAACGCGAAATCAAGGCGGCCGGGCGGACGCTCGCCAGCGAGACCGATACTGAGGTCGTCGCGCATCTCATCACCATGGCGCTCGACCGCGGGCTGAAGCCTGTCGAGGCGATGGCCGAGACGTTGAACCGGCTCGAAGGCGCTTTCGCACTCGCCGTGCTTTTCGCCGGCGAAGAGGATCTGCTCGTCGCCGCACGCCGCGGCAGCCCGCTTGCCGTCGGTTACGGCGAGGGAGAGATGTTCCTCGGTTCCGACGCGATCGCGCTCGCCCCGTTCACACAGGCGATCACTTATCTGGAAGACGGCGACTGGGCCGTCGTCACCCGCCACTCGGTGCAGATCTTCAACGACCAGGGAAAGAGCGTCGAGCGGCCGATCGTGCACGCGGTCGCCTCCAGCCTGACGGTCGACAAGGGCAACCACCGCCACTTCATGCAGAAGGAAATCTACGAGCAGCCCGAGGTGATCTCCCACACGCTTGCCCATTACATAGACTTTTCGACCGGCTTGACGCGGCTGCCCGAAGACACTCGCGTCGACTTCGCCAAGTTGAACAGGCTCGCGATTGCCGCCTGCGGAACGGCGAGCTACGCAGCGCATATCGGCCGCTACTGGTTCGAGAAGCTGGCGCGGCTTCCCGTCGAGACGGATATCGCATCGGAGTTCCGCTATCGCGAGATGCCGCTTGAGGCCGACGGTCTAGCACTCTTCGTCTCGCAATCGGGGGAGACCGCCGATACGCTCGCGTCGCTCCGCTATTCCGCCCAAGCCGGCCAGAAGATCGGGGCGATCGTCAACGTGCCGTTTTCCTCGATCGCGCGCGAAGCGGATTATCTGCTGCCCACACTCGCCGGCCCCGAGATCGGCGTCGCCTCGACCAAGGCGTTCACTTGTCAGCTTACCGTGCTCTTCGCGCTCGCCGTCAACGCCGCGCGCCAGCGCGGCAAGATCACGCCCGCGGAGGAGGAGCGGCTTGTGAAGGCGGCGATCGAGGTGCCCCGCCACGCGGCGCAGGCGCTGAAGCTCGAGACGGAGATCGAGGCGCTCGCCAAGGAACTCGCGAAGGCCTCAGACGTGCTCTATCTCGGCCGCGGCACCTCCTATCCGCTGGCGCTCGAAGGGGCGCTGAAGCTCAAAGAAATCTCCTACATCCACGCCGAAGGCTACGCGGCGGGCGAGCTCAAGCACGGGCCGATCGCGCTGATCGACGAGACGGTACCGGTGATCGTGATCGCGCCGCACGACGCGCTCTTCGAGAAGACCGTCTCCAACATGCAGGAAGTGGCGGCGCGGGGCGGGCGAATCATCCTCGTCACCGACCGGCGCGGCGCGGAGGAGGCGTCGCTTCCGACCATGGCGACGCTGGTCCTGCCCGACGTCGCACCGGAGGTCGCGCCGATCGTCTATGCGATTCCCGCTCAGCTCATCGCCTATCACACGGCGGTGGTGCGCGGGACGGATGTGGACCAGCCGCGGAATCTTGCGAAATCCGTCACCGTAGAGTGAGCGCGCCCCGATCGGCCTTGCGGCCCGCGGCCTTCTGTACGACACTGGAGCAAGTTGCGCCTTTCGGACGTTAACCGCCGCAACGGCCACCTCCGCCGATCCGGGGACCGGGAATGGACCTCGACGATCTTGTTCAGCAGGCAGCGCCGCCGCCGCGGACACGGTCGCGCGCGCGTATCCGGCTCAGGAACTACTTCCTGACCGGCATCGTCGTCGCCGCGCCGATCGGTATCACGATCTACATCACCTGGTCCTTCGTCCATTGGGTCGACAGCCGCGTGAAGCCGCTCATCCCGCGGCTCTACAACCCCGACTCCTATCTGCCTTTCTCGGTGCCGGGCGTCGGGCTGCTCTTCGCCATCCTGATCATCACCCTGCTCGGCTTTCTGACGGCCAACCTCGTCGGGCGCACGATCGTCGCCTACGGGGAGGGCGTGCTCGACCGCGTGCCGCTCGTCAGGAACGTCTACCGGGGCTTGCGACAGCTCTTCCGCACCGCGCTGTCGCAGACGAGCCGCTCCTTCCAGAAGGTGGTGCTGGTCGAATATCCGGTAAAGGGTGTGTGGCGCGTCGGCTTCGTCGCGACGCGCGCCAAGGGCGAGATCCGCGACCAGCACCCGGACAAGGACCTTCTCGCCGTCTTCATCCCGAACACGCCGAATGTCACGGCCGGCTTCCTGGTCTTCGTGCCGCGTAAGGAGGCGGTGGTGCTCGACATGAGCGTGGAGGAGGCGGCGAAGATGATCATCTCCGCCGGTCTCGTCGCCCCGGATAGTGCGACCGCACCGCGCGTAAGCCCTGCGGCACCGTCGAAGCCGATAACCGAGGCAGCTGAGTGAGATGGCTTGCGCCGGCACATTGAAGCGGTGGATGCAGCGCCTAGTCCGCACCGCTGCCGCTCTGGCGTTCTTCGCCGCCCCGGCGGTAAGCGAAGACGCTCTGCAATTGCCGGCATCGGCGAAGCGGCTGAGCGCCGCCGCGATTGTCGCGCTCTATGACGGCAAGACCTTCGCCTTCAAGAGCGTCACCGATTTCGGTATCGCGACGGGCGAAGTGAGCTACGACTTCAAGACCAATACCAATCACGGAACCTATCAGCTCGGACCACACCACGGGACTTTCAGCGGAGCGATCCACGTCTCCGGCGACAAGTTCTGCTACAAGGCCAGGGGCGGAGATATCTGCAACTACGTCTACATCAACGGGGCCGATGTCTACGAGGTCAAGCAAAGCGGCATTGTCGACAGTGTGAAGCACGTGCTTCCGCCTACCCCGCCCGCATGAGCCTGACCGCGTCATCGCGGCCGAAGAGGTAGAGGAGCATCCTGAGCGCCGCGGCGCGCTCCGACTTGAAGTCCGGATCGCGGGCAAGCGCCAGCTTCGCCTCGTCGCGGGCGACCTCAAGTAGATCGCCGTGCACTTCGGGAAGCGCGATCCGGAAGCCCGGCATGCCGGATTGGCGGGTGCCGAGCAGATCGCCCTCGCCGCGAAGCCTGAGATCCTCCTCAGCGATCAGGAATCCGTCCTCCGTCTCGCGCATGATCTTGAGCCGCGCCTTGGCGCTCTCGCCGAGCGGCGCGCGGTAGAGGAGGAGACAGGCGGAGCGATGCTTGCCGCGCCCGACACGCCCGCGAAGCTGGTGGAGTTGCGCTAGCCCAAATCGTTCAGCGTGCTCGATCACGATGATGGTCGCATCGGGGACGTCGACGCCGACCTCGATCACCGTCGTGGAGACGAGAATGGCAATCTCGCCGGCGCGGAACCGCTCCATCACCGCGTCCTTCTCCGCCGGCTTCATCCGGCCGTGGACGAGGCCAACACGCGCGCCGAAGCGCGCAGAAAGATCGGCGAATTGCTCCTCCGCCGCAGCAAGGTCGGTTTTCTCCGATTCCGCGACGAGCGGGCAGACCCAATAGGCCTTGTCGCCGGCCTCGATGGCGCTGCCGATCCGCTGCACGACTTCGCCGATGCGATTCAAGGGCACGGCGCGCGTATCGATGGGGAGCCGACCGGCCGGCTTCTCGGTCAGGCGCGAGACCTCCATGTCGCCGAAGTAGGAGAGGACCAAAGTGCGCGGGATCGGCGTCGCCGTCATCACCAGCGTGTCGGGAGCAGCACCTTTTGAAGAGAGCGCGAGCCGTTGATGCACGCCGAAGCGATGCTGCTCGTCGACGACCGCAAGCCCGAGCCGATGAAATTCCACGCCCGCCTGAAACAGTGCATGCGTGCCGACCGCGATCTTCGCGGTGCCGTCGGCGAGCCGCGCCAGCGCCTCGCTCCGCCCGGCTGCACGATCGCTACCGGTCAGAAGCACCGCTGCGATGCCCGCCGCCTCGGCGAGCGGCGCGACGGTGGAAAAATGCTGGCGCGCCAGAAGCTCCGTCGGCGCCATCAGCGCCGCCTGCCCACCGGCCTCCACCACGTCGGCCATGGCAATCAGCGCAACGATCGTCTTGCCGGAGCCGACGTCGCCCTGAAGGAGCCGCAGCATGCGGTTTTCGCCGGCAAGGTCGCTCTCGATCTCGGCGAGCGCCGCCTGTTGCGCGCTCGTCAACTTGAAGGGGAGAGCAGCCTCGATCTTCTTGCGTAAACGGCCGCCAGCTTTCCACGCTGTGCCGCGCCCGCGCTTCAGGCTGCCGCGGACGATCGCGAGCGCAAGCTGGCTCGCCACAAGTTCGTCGAAGGCGAGCCGCTGCCACGCGACGCCCGAGGGGCCGAAGCCCTCCACGGAATTTGGGTGATGGACCGCTTGCAGCGCCGCCGCGAAAGCGGGCCAGCCGCGCTGGTTGAGAAGGTCGGGCGACAGCCACTCCGGAAGATCGGGCAAGCGCTCCAGGCTGGCTGCGATGGCGCGCCGAAGCACTTTCGGGGAGAGCCCGGCGGTCAGGCGATAGATGGGCTCGATCGCCGGCATCTCCTGGGCGCGGTCCACCGGCAGAACGTAGTCCGGATGGCGTATCTGCGGCCTCATGTCGAACCACTCGACATCCCCGCTGACGACCATCTGTGCGCCGATCGGATAGAGCTTCTTCAGCCAGTCCGGCTGCGCCTTGAAATAGACGATCTGGATCGTCGCGTTCCCGTCGGAAAGCACGACACGCCATGGCGAGTCGTAGCCACGCGGCTTTTCGATGCGCTCCACGACGCCCTCGACGGTCACGGGGCCGGATTGCGGCATCGCGTAGAGCGGCGGGCGCTCTCGGCGGTCGACAAGACCGCTCGGAAGATCGAAGAGCAGGTCGCGGACGAGTGCTTCCTCGCCTTCCGCCCCGACCGCCCGCGCGATCAGCGGCGCGATCTTCGGGCCGACGCCCGTCAGCGATGTCGCCGGCGCAAAGAGCGGATCGAGGCGGGAAGGGCGCATTTTTCAGGGTCTACTGTGCTCCTGCGCGATGGCTCGAAGTGCAAACTCACCACGCTCACGGACAGCCCTGCTTTTGTCGGAAGCGAATTTTGTCGCAAGGGCCTCAGGCTGGTTGAGGACTCCACGATTTGCGATCAAGCCGTCCGCCGCCACCTTGCGAACCACCGGTGAACGATCGAGCGCGCCCGCGGTGATCAGCTCGCCGACGGGAAATGAATGCCTCAGTGGTCTCTCCTCGTAGATCGGCACGCGCCGCCGCACGCCAAAAGATTTATCGACCCATTGCCATTCGTAGCCTGCCCGCCAGGTCGCACGACCAGAGATGAGTGCTTCCAACGCCACCGCGCGAACCGTCGGTTGAGCAGAATATTTGAAAAACCCGAACAGATGGCGGTCCATCAGATGGGTCCGCAGGGCATATCTCAAAATTCGGCTCAAATGCCCGGTGGACCGGGTGAGCACGTTTTCGGCAATGCAGTCGACAACGTCTCCACGGTTCAACGCGTCGTCGAGAACGGTTGCCTCAGTGTTCCAGCGCCGCCAGGTTTCCCGTCCCGTCAAGAAGTGCATCCCGGCTTCGGCAACGATGCCCGGGTCAACATGCGGAAAGACCCTTCGACCGCAAGCGGCGGCGGCCCTGCGGACGGGCTCGACCCAATCGTTCAGGCGGTAGACAATCGCGGCGAACAGGAATGCACTTTGCGGAGGAACGACTATGATGCGAAGTGCTGCCTCGCGCACGCGACCATCATAGTGAAACAGGTATAGATAGGCCATTCCTGGCGCCTGCATCATGATCTGTTGCTCATTCTTCTTGGCTGGAAACGGACGCCGGAACGAGCGCGGGACATAGATGAGCTTCGCGAAATCTGCTTCGCGGCGTATCTCGGTTGCGGCTCTCGCGATGTCCCTGGGAACGATCTCACTCAGAGAAGCCAGGAGTTCGTCAACGGCGCCGTGGCCCTTGCCACGCTCCAAGAGCTCCAACTGAAGCTTGCGAAGCGCCGGTTGGAACGAGGCGGGTAGCACCGATCTTTTTTGCTTCACCACCACCTCATGCGGGATCGGTCTGCAGGACACGCGATAGTCGCGAACGGCATTCAGTGCGACCCCCGCGCTTTTCGCAATAGCAGCGCGGAGCCCGAATACGCTATCGCTGACGTTTGGAAGGCTAGCCAGCTACAACAATGACCGGCTCCACCCGCTCAAGCTACGATCTCGACCCGCGCCGGCGGCGGGCGCTCTTTCGTGCGTGGCGCCGCGGCATGCGCGAGATGGACCTGATCCTCGGCGGTTTCGCAGATGCCCATATCGGCGAATTCGGCGACCACGATCTCGCCGATTTCGAAGCGTTGTTGGATGTGGCGGACGACGAGCTTTTCGCCTGGATTGCCGGGCGTGAGCCGCCCGAATCGAAATATTGCTCGCCCGTGTTCCAATCGATCGTCGCCTTCCACGCGAAGCGCCATATCAAGGGCCATGACGAAGACTGAGCTGTTCTCTGCGTCGGACCCGCTGTCCGGCCTCTTCCGCGGCCGCCGCGCCGTTGCGCTCGGCGGTGTGCCGGACGGGCTTGAAGGCCGCGTGCTTGCGCGGCTGGCGGAAGCGGAGGGCACGGTGCTCTTCGTCGGGCGCGACGCGCGCGAAGTGGCGCTGGCCGAAGCCGCGCTCCGCTTCTTCGCGTCGGCCGTGCCGACGCTAACCTTCCCTGCCTGGGACAGCCTTCCTTATGACCGCGTATCGCCCAACGCGGAAATCTCCGCGAGCCGGATGAGCGCGCTCCACGCGCTGCTCGAACCGCACCAGGGGCCGCGCGTGATTTTCACCACGGCGAACGCCATCGTGCAGCGCGTGCCGGATCGGGCGAGCGTCAAGGGGAGGGCGCTCGTTGCGGCGGCCGGCAACGTCGTCTCGATGGACGGTCTCGTCCGTTTTCTGGAGGCCAACGGCTTCGACCGCACAGCGACCGTGCGCGAGGTCGGCGAATATGCCGTCCGCGGCGGCATCCTCGACCTCTTCGCGCCGGGGACCGCCGCGCCGATCCGCCTCGATTTCTTCGGCGACACGTTGGAGACGATCCGTCCCTTCGATCCGGCAACGCAGCGCACCACCGGCCAGCTGCCGCGGCTCGAGCTCGTGCCCGCGAGCGAGGTGGTGCTCTCCGAGGAGACGATCGCCCGCTTCCGGCAGAACTATCGCGCCGCCTTCGGCGCAGTCCTTGGAAATGACCCGCTCTACGAGGCAGTTAGCGAGGGGCGGCGCTTCGCGGGGATGGAGCACTGGCTGCCGTTTTTCTATGAGAAACTGGAGACGCTGTTCGACTATCTGCCTGATACGCCTATCATAATCGGGCATCTGGTCGAGCACGGACTTGCCGACCGCCTGGACCAGGTTCGCGACCACTTCGAGGCGCGCAAGGAGGCCGTCGAGAAGGGCACGTCGGGCGGCGCTGTTCCCTACAAGCCGATCGAGCCCACGGCCCTCTATCTCAGCCAGGACGAATGGCGCGCGCACGTCGCGGCGCGGCCGCATGCGCGGCTCAGCCCGTTCGTCGAATCCGACGAAGGCGGGGAGAAAGCCCCGGCGATCGACATTGGCGGGCGCGCCGGGCGCACCTTCGCGGCGGAGCGCGCGGCGGGAGACGTCAATGTCTTCGACGCGCTGGTCCAGCACGTTGAGAACCTCGAGAAGTCCGGCCGCAAGGTGCTGCTTGCCTCGTGGAGCGAGGGCGCGCGCGACCGGCTCGGCCAGGTGCTCGCCGACCACGGGCTCCTGAGCCTGAAGCCTGTCGAGGATTTCGCCGCGCTGAAGGCGCTCCCGGCAGGCACGGTCGGGCTCGCCGTGCTGCCGCTCGAAACAGGCTTCGAGGCGCCGGACATCGCCGTCATCGGCGACCAGGACGTGCTCGGCGACCGCTTCATCCGTACCACGCGGCGAAAGCGCGCCGCCGACGCGCTGACCGAAGTGTCGAGCCTCGCCGCCGGCGACCTCGTCGTCCACGTCGACCATGGCATCGGCCGCTTCTCCGGGCTTCGAACCATCGAGGCGGCGGGCGCGCCGCACGACTGCCTGGAAATCGTCTATGCCGGCAACGACCGACTGTTCCTGCCGGTGGAAAACATCGAGCTTCTCTCCCGCTACGGCGCGGAGGGCTCGGAGGCCGATCTCGACCGGCTCGGCGGCGTCGCCTGGCAGAACCGCAAGGCGCGCCTCAAGAAGCGCATCCGCGACATGGCGGAGCAGCTGATCAAGACCGCCGCGGCGCGGCTGATGCGGCAGGCGCCCGTGCTCTCGCCGCCCTCCGGCCTCTACGACGAATTTTCGGCGCGCTTCCCCTACGAGGAGACGGAGGACCAGGATTCCGCCATCCAGGCAGCGCTCGACGACCTTTCCGCCGGGCGGCCGATGGACCGGCTCATCTGCGGCGACGTCGGCTTCGGCAAAACGGAAGTGGCGCTCCGCGCCGCCTTCGTCGTTGCGATGGCGGGGCGGCAGGTCGCGGTCGTCGTTCCGACGACGCTGCTCGCGCGCCAGCATTTCGCCACCTTCAGCGAGCGCTTCCGCGGCCTGCCGCTGAATATCGGGCAGGCCTCTCGCCTCGTCGGCACCGCCGAGCTGGCGCGCGTCAAGAGCGGCATCGCCGACGGCACGATCGACATCGTGATCGGCACGCATGCGCTTCTCGGCAAGGCGATCGAATTCAAGGATCTGGCGCTGCTGATCGTCGACGAGGAGCAGCATTTCGGCGTGCGCCACAAGGAGCGGCTGAAGGAGATCCGCGCCAACGTCCACGTGTTGACGCTGACCGCGACGCCGATCCCGCGCACGCTGCAACTGGCGCTGACGGGCGTGCGCGATCTTTCCATGATCGCGACGCCGCCGATCGACCGGCTGGCGGTGCGCACCTTCATAGCGCCCTTCGACACGCTGACGATCCGCGAGGCGCTGATCCGCGAGCGGCTACGCGGCGGGCAATCGTTCTACGTCGTGCCGCGCATCTCCGACCTCGCGGAGGTGCATGAGTTCCTGGAGCACAACGTGCCGGAAGCGAAGGTCGGCGTGGCGCACGGGCAGATGCCGGCCACGACGCTCGATAAGGTGATGAACGCCTTCTACGAGGGGCAGTACGACATCCTCTTATCGACCACGATCATCGAATCCGGGCTCGACATCCCGCGCGCGAACACGCTGGTCGTGCATCGCGCGGAAATGTTCGGGCTGGCGCAGCTCTATCAGCTGCGCGGGCGGATCGGCCGCTCGAAGCTTCGCGCCTACGCGCTCTTCACCGTGCCGGCGCGGCGCAAGCTGACCGATACGGCGGAGCGGCGGCTGAAGGTGCTGCAATCGCTCGATACGCTCGGCGCCGGCTTCCAGCTCGCGAGCCACGACCTCGACATCCGCGGCGCCGGCAATCTTCTCGGCGAAGAGCAATCCGGCCACATCAAGGAGGTCGGGTTCGAGCTTTACCAGGAGATGCTGGAGGAGGCGGTGGCGAGCCTGAAGGCCGGCGGCGAGGAGGGGCCGGAGGAGCGCTGGTCGCCGCAGATCACCATCGGCATGGCGGTGATGATCCCGGAGAGCTACGTGCCCGACCTGCAGCTGCGGATGCAGCTCTACCGGCGGCTCGCGGAGCTCGACGATGCGGGTGAGATCGACGCCTTCGGCGCCGAGCTGATCGACCGCTTCGGCCCGCTGCCGCAGGAGGTCGAGCATCTGCTTAAAATCGTGTTTGTGAAGGCGCTCTGCCGCCGCGCCAACGTGGAGAAGGTCGACGCCGGGCCGAAGGGCGTCGTCATCGGCTTCCGCGACAATATCTTCGCCAACCCGCCGGCGCTGATCCGCGCCATCCAGGAGGAGGGGACGTTCGCGAAGATCCGGCCGGACCAGCGGGTGCTTTTCGTGCGCGGCTGGGAGCAGGCGGAGGAGCGGCTGAAGGGGGTCGCGGGGATTTTGACGAGGTTGGTGAGATTGGCGGAAGAGGGGAGACAAGCGGCTTAGGAGGCGTGATTCGCTGGCGCAGAGCCAGGAGGGTGTGGAAAGCGCGCGCTTGCGACGTTCCGCATAGCGGGGGCATACGGCGTGGCAAAGCTAAGTCATTGAAAAGTCGGATCCTCGGCCGGCCCAGAAAGCGACAACGAGGCGCGGGCCAATTCTTGCCTCTTGTCAACGTTGCCTTAGCCAATGCAACCTTATATAGCCACACATGTGGGATTTGTTCCGTTTATGTTCGACACGAAGGAGACCCTGCGATGCCCATCCTCGACCGTAAAATGGACTCTGCAGGTTTTCGTGGTGCTCGTGAAATCGCCAATTCTAAGTTGTCTTCAATCGCCTCGGTGTCTATCGCTAACGGTCAGCACACTGTGGTCGCAAACAGTGCAGGTGGCAGCTTTAAGGTAGGCCCATCTGCTGGGGCGAAGAAGCGTGGCAGCGAAACGCGCATTGTACCGAAAGAGTGACTGGGGTAGGGCGGTCCCTGTTGTTCCACACAAAGGTCTGTCAGCCGAACCTTACCGAAGCGATGTCCGGAGAGATTTCGCAAGACTAATCCATAGCGCTGCATTTCGCAGATTGCAGGGAAAGACACAGCTTTTCCCGTCGCACGAGAGCGATTTCTTCCGAAATCGCCTAACTCATTCTCTTGAGGTCGCACAGATCGCAAAATCGATTGCGGTCCGTCTCAACCATCAGGATCCGTACTTCAAAGAACACCCAATAGATGCCGATCTGACCTGCCACTGTGTTTTTCCTCCACGCGGGGTTAGAGTCCGGCCCGACAGGGGGACGGACGATGAAGCGATCACGGTTTTCGGAAGAGCAGATCATCAGCATCCTGCGAGAGCACGAAGCAGGAGCGAAGACGGCCGACGTAGCGCGCCGGCACGGGATCTCCGAGGCGACGCTCTACAACTGGAAGAGCAAATTCGGCGGGATGGATATCTCCGACGCGAAGCGGCTGAGGGCGCTGGAGGAGGAGAATGCCCGTCTGAAGAAGCTGCTCGCCGATCAGATGTTGGACGCAGCTGCGATGCGTGAGCTTCTGGCAAAAAAATGGTGAGGCCCGCTGCCAAGCGCGAGGCTGTCGCGCATCTGCGGTCCGCGATGGGCCTGTCGGAGCGGCGGGCCTGTTCGATCGTCAGCGCCGACCGCAAGATGGTCCGCTATCAATCGCGACGCCCCGCCGACACGGAGCTGCGCGGAAGGCTGCGGGAGCTGGCGAACGAGCGCCGGCGCTTCGGCTATCGACGTCTGTTCATCCTGCTCAGGAGAGAGGGCGAACCGTCGGGGATCAATCGCATCTATCGGCTCTACCGAGAGGAAGGGCTGACCGTGCGCAAGCGTCGGGCCCGCCGCCGAGCGGTGGGAACACGTGCTCCGATCCTTGTGGAGGCCCGCCCCAATGCCCGCTGGTCGCTCGACTTCGTGCATGATCAACTGGCAGGCGGCCGGCGCTTCCGCATCCTCAACATCGTCGACGACGTGACGCGGGAGTGTCTCGCCGCCATCCCCGACACATCGATCTCAGGCCGGCGCGTTGTCCGCGAGCTGACGGTCCTGATTGAGCGCCGCGGCAAGCCGGGAATGATCGTCTCCGACCACGGCACCGAGCTGACCTGCAATGCCGTCCTCGCCTGGTGCGCCGACTATCGCGTGGAATGGCATTACATCGCGCCGGGCAAGCCGATGCAGAACGGCTTCATCGAGAGCTTCAACGGCCGCATGCGTGACGAGCTCTTGAACGAAAACCTGTTCCTCGATCTCCACCAGGCCCGGCAGCTCATCACTGCCTGGATCGCCGACTACAACACGGCGAGGCCGCACTCTTCGCTTGGCTATCAGACGCCGGCGGCCTACGCCGACAAACTCACCGCGCCAGACGGCGCAACAACCGCCGAGGCTCTAATCGCCGCTGGATGAAACTTCAGTGGCAGGTCAGATCTAGTCGAATTTGCAGCCTTGGCCCATGATCTGGGACATCCGCCTTTTGGGCATAACGGCGAACAAGCACTCGACGAACTCATGAAAGATGCTGGCGGCTTCGAGGGCAACGCTCAAACTCTTCGAATCCTCGCGCGGCTTGAGAAAAAAGAGACCGAGAACTTCCCCTCGGCTACGAACGTGCCGGTCCAAGTCGATCCTCATTCCGCCAGGGATTTGCGGAGAGGCCTGAACCTTACGTATCGGACTCTGGCAACTGTTCTCAAGTACGACACGCCGATTCCGCAGACATTGAGCGCAAGGAAGTCCGGCAACTCTCAGAACCAACCATGCAAAGGATATTATAAGATCGAGCAAGAACTTGTTCAAAGCATCAAGACCCACGTAACTCCGGACTACCACGGTGAGTTTAAGACCATCGAATGTTCGATCATGGACGTTGCGGACGACATTGCATATTCTACTTACGATATCGAGGACTCATTCAAAGCTGGTTTTCTTTCGCCCATTCTGATGATGTCCATGCCAGATCACTTCAAGGATAGAGTTGCAGACGGCGTCAACCGGAAATTGGATAAAGCATTTCCCGAATGGACAATCCCCGGCGGCTCATTCACCACTCAAGACGTCAACAACATCCTTGCGGAGATGTTCGACGAGATATTGGAACCGTCTGCAAGCGTGGTCCGGAGGTTGGACCAGGGCGTGAACCTGAAGGAAGCTTCATTTCTGCTTGCTGCTCCAACAGCGTTACAGTCCAGCGAAATAGGTGAGAATGGGTACCTTCGGACGGCAGTTACGTCTGATCTCGTCGGGAGATTCATTCGAGACGTTGAAGTGATCCATCATCCCAAGATACCTCCTCTCTCTTCAGTTCGTTTGAAAATTGAGACGTTCAAGGTTGTGGAGACGCTGAAGCGTTTCTCGCACTTGCATCTCATCAATTCCCCCCGTCTCAAGCTCGCTGAGCGCCGCGGGAAGGATATTATCTCATATCTATTTAGAACGCTGGCAGAGACTGGCGAGCTACTGCCACAGGATTGGCGAGACTTGTACGAGGGTATCGATGAACCGAGTTGGCGAAGTAGAGTCGTGTGCGACTATATAGCCGGCATGACCGATAGATACTGCGTTGAGGTCTATAGCCGGCTCACCGGTGCAAATCCGATGACAATTTGGAAGCCACACTAGCCGCGAAGGTACCGATTCCATTGCGCAGCGAAGCAATCCCGGTGCCTCAGAACTCGGACAATCCCCGACGCGATGATTTGGGCACGCGTGCGTATTGCCCGGAACGCTGGTGTTCTCACCAAAGCAGTTAAGCTCGATCTGAAGCTCGATATTTGACTCCCGGCGAAAGCCGCGATCGCCAAACATAATTGGTGCTTCGCATCCGATAGTTCGAGGCTCGCTTTGCTCGCACCTCACTATGAGGTTTGTGGGTTGCAGAGGCCCTTAGGGTCGACCGCCGCGGCTTTGCACCTCAGGATGAGGGAAGTTGGTGCGCCTTCGTTATTCCGCCCTAAGCTCGACCCGCCGGTTCTTCGCGCGGCCTTCGTCGGTGTCGTTCGAAGCGACCGGCTCCGTCATTCCGGCGCCTGAGGCGTGGAGCCTATCCTCGTCGATGTCATATTCATCCACCAGTTCGGCAACGACGTTCTCGGCGCGGCGGCGGGAGAGGTCCAGGTTGTACTCGGCCGAACCGACATCGTCGGTGTGGCCGACGATGGCGAGCTTCATGTCCGGGTGGCTTTCCAGAAGCTTTGAGATCGCGTCGAGCGTCGGCTTCAATTCCTCCTTCAGCGTGTCCTTGTCGAAGTCGAAGAGGATGCCATAAACGTCGACATGGCCGGCGCTCTGGAGTGCGGCGCCGAGCTCGTCCGACGTGGGGACGACGATCTGATCCGACTGCATGGGCTTCGTCTCTACCACTTCGACGAAGGTGGTGAGCTCGGCCTGATACTCGCCGCTCAGGATGGCGGCGTAGACCGCGCCTTCCGGCCGGTCGAGCTTTGCGAGAAGATAGCGCGCGTGGTCGGAATAGGCGGTCGAGACGCCGTTTGTCGGATCGAGCTGCTCGCCCATCAGGTAGTTGTCGGTGAGCGTGCCGGTCAGACATGCGCTGTCGGCGCAGGAAAAGACGGTGGTGAAGCCCTTGCCCTTGAGCGCCGCCTCGAAGTTCCGGATCACCTCCAGCGACGAGCGGCCCGCCGGCCCGGCGTAGCGGATCTGCGTGACGCGGCCCTCGAGCTTCAGCCAGTCGTCGCCCGAGCGGTCCTTTGTGGCGTTGCGCTCCAGAAGCGCGTTGTAATCATGCGGCGCCTGAAGCAGGGCGGCCTCGTCGAACTCCGCGCTCTTGTAATAGACGATCTCAGCCCCGGCATAGCGGCCGATCAGCGGATGATCCTTCGCCCCCTCAATATCATCGGCAAGAGCCGGCGCCGCACCAAGCGCAAGCGCGCCAGCCAGGATCAGAGTGCGCACGCTGCCGCGCATGGAAACACCTCACAATGGAACAACCAAGCCGTCAGCCATAGTGGGCCGCGATGACGTTGGAAAGCGGTTGCCGCGTGGCTCGATGGGAGCCAAGGTGTGCCAGGGTCAGCTTGCGCTAACATATGAACCCCTGAGCACCCCCGCCACAAAGGCGACATCATCGCCGCAGCATCGTGCGCCGCAGCAATTCTTGGGGTGAGCGTATGCGTCGCGTTGGTCCGCAGGTCGTTGGTCTCGTCTTCCGCTTCGGGGCCGCCATCGGGGTCGCGGCCGCGCTCACCGCCGCGGCTGTTGTCGCCGCGACATTGACGCCGGCCAAGGCCGAGGATGCGCCGAAGGTCGAGAGCGCCTACGCGCAGGTCAACGGCGTCGAAATCCATTATCTCGTCGCAGGCGAGGGGAGCCCGGTGATCCTGCTCCACGGCTTCGCGCAGACGAGCCATATGTGGCTGCCGCTCATCCCCGAACTCGCGAAGACGCATCTCGTCATCGCGCCGGACCTTCGCGGCTTCGGGTTCCGCAACTTCCCGCAGGACGCGGAGGATTTCGCCGATTTCGCCAAGACGAAGCTGACGATGCCGATGCTAGTCCTGACCGGAGAGAAGGCGTCCGGCGACTTCCTGATCGAGCAGGGGAAGATGGTCGACGATCATGTCGAGGGCGTCGTGATCAAGGGCTCGGGCCATTGGCTGATGGACGAAGCGCCGGATCAGGTGATCCCGAAGCTCGTGGCGTTCTTCGCGAACTGAGGCGTGGGCTCAGCCCGCCTTCTTCCTCGCATTGCGCTTCCTGGTCGCCGCGGCTTTCTTCGCGGAGCGCGAGCGCGCGGCGGCGGGGCGATTGGCGCTCGCGCGGCCGCCGAGCTTTCCGCCCTTGCGCGAAGCGGCATGCGACACCTTCTTGCCGCGGCCGGAGCCGCTCTTCTTGCCGCCGCGAGTCTCCTTGTTGACCGTCGCCCAGGCGCGCCGCTCCGCTTCATCTTCAGAGACGCCACGCTTCTCGTAGCCTTCCTCGATGTGCTCGGCCTGGCGCTTCTGCTTGTTCGTGTAGCTCGACTTGTCGCCGCGAGGCATTGTTTGCTCCTCCACTTAAGTTGCGGAGGTCAACATTCGAACGCCATTGGTGGTTCCCGACGGACCGCCGTCGGCTGCCGGCTACTTGAAAATCCCGATGACCACGTTCATGCCGCCGATCGCGCCGAGCATCAAAATCGCAATCACGGCAAGCACGAAGATCGCGCGCTCCCAGTTCAGATTCACCGTCGTTCCGCGTCGCGGGGCGTGAACGCGCGGTGCGGTTTCGGGCTCCGGATGGTCGAGACGACCCTCTCTGCGGATCATCGTCAGTTCCTCCTAAGCAAGAGCTCCGCACGCGCCTCGCATACCGTTCGGCGAAGCGCGGAACGGAGCGCCGCAGGCGGCACGCGGCGACTTTGTTACCGGGCGGCCGCCTTCCGCGGCGCGGCAAGCGGCCGGAACTACCGCCTCGGGAGCATCTTTCCCGCTATGGGTGAATTCCTTGTTAACGCTCGCGGGGAGGCGACGCCGCTCAGCAGCGGCTGCGTGGACAATGGCTAGGGTGTGAACACGACGCGGTCGTTGACGGCGTAGAGGATGCAGCCCTGTGCTTGGTCTTTCTTGCAGTCCCCGGCGGCGCTGGCGATCGCCTCGACGATCGTATCCCCCGTCCGCCAGTACCAACCGCCGAGATCGGTTATGACCAGCGCGCGCTGATCGGTCGACACGGCGTATTCGTTGACTGTCCCGCGGTCTGCGGCGGCGAGGAAGGGGACCCGTTCGGCGTCAAAAGGCCCATCGTCGCGCTTCAGCATCTGCGGCTGTATCGGCCACGTCCCGGTCGCGTCGCGCGCGTCGTGGCCGTTCACGGCAAGGATCAGGCAGGGCGCGTGATTGTAATATTCGCACACTTCGAGGCTCTTGCGCGCCAGGTCTTCGACGCTCGCGACCTCGTCGTTGCCGCTGCTTCGTCCCGCCCACACCTTGCCGTCGCCCGAGGCAGCGAAGACGTTCGCGGCAATGTCGCCGGACTTCAGCCTCGCGATTGCGTTCGCGACCGTTTTGCGCGCGTCGTCGGATATCAGCGGCAAGGCCGACGGATCGACCATCGCTTCGCCCATGATGATCACCGGGCGTGCGTTGGTGGATTGGGCCGCCGATGGGGAGGTGAGGACGGCGAGCGCAACGAGGACGCCGGCCAATCCAAAGAGCAACCGACTGCGGTCAAGCATGGAGCAAACCTCGCGAAGAAAGCCGCGGCTGAGGCGCCGCGATGGATTGAGCCGATCGCGGCGCGGCGCGGCTGTGGACGCCGGTCACTTTCGGACCGGCCGGCGACATTGTCCAGCCGGGCGCGCCGGCGCTCTGACTTCAGAGCACTACAGACTAGCCGGCTGCGGCGCGCAGCTGCGGAAAGAGCCTCGCCTCGATCTCCGCCGCCGGCATCGGGCGACCGAAATGGAAGCCCTGGAAGGAGTCGCAGCCGGCGACGCGGAGCAGCGTTGCTTCCTCTTCCGTCTCAACGCCCTCCGCCGTCACCCGCATGTTGAGCTCGCGCGCAAGGGTGACGATGCAGCGCACGATGGCATGGTTGACCGGATCGACCGTGAGGCCGCTCACGAAGGCGCGGTCGATCTTCACCTTGTCGAAGGGGAGCGAGCGCAGATAGCTCAGGCTCGAGAAGCCTATACCGAAATCGTCGAGGGCCACGCGGATGCCAAGTCGGCGCAGCGCCTCGATCTGCGCGCGCGCCGCGTCGACATCGTGCAGGAGCACGCCCTCCGTTACCTCGAGCTGCAGCCGGCGCGGCGGGAAGTCGCTCTCCGCGAGAATCGTTCCGACGTGGGCGGCCAGATCGGAGAGGCGGAACTGCACGGGCGAAAGGTTCACCGAGACATAGATGTCGGGCCAGCGGCGGGCGTCGCGGAGCGCGGTCCTTAGGATACGCTCGCCGAGCTCCAGAATCTGCCCGGTCTCCTCTGCCACGGCGATGAACTCCATCGGACTGACCAGCCCGAGTTCCCGGTGCCGCCAGCGGGCAAGGGCTTCGGCACCGTTCATAGCGCCGTCGGTGGCGCGGTGGATGGCCTGGTAGTCGATCGTGATCTCGTCTCTCAGCATCGCCGCCGAAAGCTCAAGTTCGATGCGGCGGCGGCGCCGGGCGCTCGCGGCCATCACGGCATCGAAGGCAACGGCGCGCCGACGGCCGCTGCGCTTTGCCTCTTCGAGCGCGAGACCGGCGCATTTCACGAGCACGCCGATCGATGCGTCGGGAGCGTCGGCGAAGGCGACGCCGATTGAAAGGCCGCTTGAGACGGTGTGGCCCCTCGCGACCAGCGGCTCCTTCATCGCCTCGACCAAGGATTGTGCGGTCGCAATGACGCTTTCCTGGCTCTCGCCGTCGAGAAGCACAACGAACTCGTCGCCGGACGAACGCGCTACGAAACCGCGCTCGCCGGCCACGCGCGTCAACGTCTCCGCGGTGCGTTTCAACAACTCGTCGCCGGCACGCTGACCGAGCGTGTCGTTCACGGCCTTGAACTGGTCGATGTCCATGCAGAGGGCGGCGAGCACGCCGCTTACTGCAAACGGCGGGCCCTCGGCGATCACCTTTTGCAGGAAGGTGCGGTTTGGCAGCCCGGTGAGCGGATCGTGGCGAGCGACCTCCAGCGCCTTCGCCTCGGCATGACGGCGTGTCTCGATCTCGTCGTGGACGTTGCCGACGATCAGGCGCATCTCAAGATGGTCGGTGACGATCGCGGCGAGATCCTTGAGCTTGGCCTTTTCCGCCTCGCCGAAGTCATGCCGAGGCTCGACATCGAAGACGCAAACCGTGCCGATCCGGTGCCCGGTCGGCGTGATCAGCGGCGCACCGGCGTAGAAGCGAAGCTTCGGGTCGGACTTAACGAGCGGGTTCTCGGCGAAGCGGGGGTCTTGCGTGGTGTCCTCGACCACGAGAACGTCGTCATCGAGGATGGTATGGCCGCAGAAGGAGATGTCGCGCGGCGATTCCGTCATCGGCAGGTCGCCGCGTGCTTTCAGGAAATTCCGAGCGGAGTCCATGAAAGCGACCAGCGCGATCTTGGCGTTGAACTGACGCTTAGCGATCGCCGCGATCCGGTCGAACTGCGGCTCCGGATCCGTGTCGAGGATCCGGTATTTGCGGAGCGCCGCGAGCCGCTCGTCTTCGTCCATCGGATGCGGGGGCGGTCGGTGCATGACGCTTCCTTTCCCCCTTGTCCCGCTTGGGCAAGCACAAAGGTCTCCCCATAACATTCGGTAAATTCTATAAGTTGCATGATTCACGAAGTTGCGACCCGGCGTGGTGAACGTATCCTCACCGGCTTCATTCACGTCGGCGGGGTCGGTAAGGTCGATCCCCTGGCTTTGGAGACCTTGATGAGCGAGACGAAACGCGCAACCCGCGAGGAAACGCCGGGAAAAGCGGTCTTCCAGTGGGACGACCCGCTCGATCTTGAGTCCGAGCTTTCCGAAGAAGAGCGGATGATCCGCGATACGGCGCGCGCCTACGCGCAGGAGAAGCTCGCCCCGCGTATCGTCGCCGCTTATCGCGAGGAGCGGGTAGAGCCGGAAATCTTCCGAGAGATGGGCGACCTTGGGCTCCTCGGCGTCACGCTGCCCAGCGAATACGGCACGGCGGGCGCCTCCTACGTCGCCTACGGGCTCATCGCGCGCGAAGTGGAGCGCGTCGATTCCGGCTATCGCTCGATGCTCTCCGTGCAGTCGTCGCTCGTCATGTATCCGATCTTCGCTTATGGCGACGAAAGCGCAGCGGCGGAAATATCTGCCGAAGCTCGCAACGGGCGAGTTGATCGGCTGCTTCGGGCTGACGGAGCCGGACGCCGGTTCCGACCCGAGCCGCATGACGATGCGCGCAGAACGGATCGCGGGCGGTTACCGGCTGACCGGAACGAAGACCTGGATCTCGAACGCACCGATCGCCGATGTGTTCGTGGTGTGGGCGAAGGTTCACGACGGTGGCGAGGCGACAATCCGCGGCTTCGTGATCGAGAAAGGCGCAAAGGGGCTCTCCGCGCCGAAGATCGAAGGCAAGCTTTCGCTCCGCGCATCCGTCACCGGCGAGGTCGTGATGGAGGGCGTCGAGGTAGGCGAGGACGCTCTTCTGCCGAATGTCTCCGGCCTCAAGGGGCCGTTCGGGTGTCTGACCCGCGCCCGCTACGGCATCGCCTGGGGCACGATGGGTGCGGCAGAGGATTGCTGGCACCGCGCGCGCCAATACGTGCTCGACAGAAAGCAGTTCGGTCGGCCTCTCGCGGCGAACCAATTGATCCAAAAGAAGCTTGCCGACATGCAGACGGAGATCGCGCTGGGGCTTCAGTCGGCGCTCAGGCTCGGGCGTCTCATGGACGCCGGCATGGGCACGCCGGAAGCCGTGTCACTGATGAAGCGCAACAATTGCCTGAAGGCGCTCGATATCGCGCGGGCGGCGCGCGACATGCACGGCGGCAACGGCATCCACGAGGATTTCCACGTGATGCGCCACGCGCAGAACCTCGAGACGGTCAACACCTACGAGGGCACCGCCGACATGCACGCGCTGATCCTCGGCCGCGCGCAGACGGGGATACAGGCGTTCTGCTAGAGAGTACTTGCACAAACTTGTCGTCATGCCCGGTCCTCGGATCAAGTCCGAGGATGATCCGGGCATCCATTCTTGAACGGCCGCGGCCAGCTGCCGGCGTCGCGGAATGGATTGCCTGGTCAAGCCGGGCAACGACGACAGTCTCAAGAGCGGAAACCTCCCCGTCCATGGTTCGTATCGAGTCCTTGCCTTAGCGTCGGCTCGTCTCAGCGATCCGTTCGCGCACCTTGCGCTCGTCCTCCGCAAGCGCCGCGCTGACGGCGACAGGGTAGGGCGGATCGGCTTTCTTGAGCGCGCGGATTTCCGGCGGAAGTTTTGCGATCGCACCGAGACAGCGTGCGCGGATGTCGGCGAGCGGCTCCGGCGGTTCGAGTCGCCGGCCCGCACGCATGACTTGCTTCAGAAGCGGCACGCCGGGAAGCGTCTCGTCGGCGTCGGCGATCGTGTCGCCTTGCGCGATCCCGTCTTCGACCGCGCGAAACACCTGCTTGCGACCGGGCAGCGTGCGTTTTCCCGAGGAGAGCTTTATGCGGCCTTTGCCGGCATATTCGGTGAGCTTGTAGACGATATCGAGCGAGGGCGCGTCGGCGGAGACGACGAGGTCGGTGCCGACGCCGAAGCCACCGATCGGGGCGCCTGCGGAAAGCAGTGCGGCGATCTTCGCCTCGTCGAGTCCGCCGCTCGCGAAAATGCCGACCTCTGAGAGCCCCGCTGCGTCGAGGAGCGCGCGCACATCCTGTGAAAGTGCAACGAGGTCGCCGGAATCGAGCCTGACGGCGCGCACCTTGAAGTCCGGGCCAAGCTCTTTCGCAAGCGCGATCACCTTCTTCACGCCTTCGAGCGTGTCGTAGGTGTCGACGAGAAGCACGGTCTCCGGATAAACGCGCGCGAAGGCGCGAAAAGCTTCCATCTCCGCGTCGAAGGCCTGCACGAAGCTGTGCGCCATCGTGCCGGCAGTCGGAATCCCGTAGAGTTTTCCGGCGAGCACGTTCGACGTCGATGCGGCGCCGGCCACGTATGACGCGCGCGCCGCCTTGATGGCGGCGTCGAGCCCGTGCGCGCGACGGCTGCCGAAATCGATGACGGCGCGGCCGGACGCGGCGGTCACGACGCGCGCCGCCTTCGACGCGATCAGCGTCGGAAAGCCAATCTGGTTGATCGCCAGCGTCTCGATCAGCTGCGCTTCACCGATCGGCGCGACGATCTCAAGAATCGGCTCGTTCTCGAAGAACGGCGTTCCTTCGGGAAGCGCGAAGACATCGCCGGAGAAGCGAAAGCGCGCGAGCCAACCGAGGAAGTCGTCGGGGAAGCCTTCTCCGCGAAGATACGCGATGTCGTCAGCCTCGAAACGAAGGTTCTCCAGCTCTTCAAGGAAATCATCGAGGCCGCATGCGACGAGGAGATTACGCTCCTTCGGCAGGCGGCGGACGAAAAGACTGAAGACGGCGGTGCGGTCGAGCCCGAGCTCGTGATAGGCCCGAAGCATCGTGAGCTCGTAGAGGTCGGTAAAGAGCCCGAGGTTCTTCGGCCGCTCTGAAAGTCCGCCGGCCGTTCTTTCGCCCGCCCCCGGCATCGGCGTCAGCAGAGCTGCGCTTCGGCGAACGCGCGCGCATAACGGCAATAGTGCTCGGCCGTCGTTGCGATCAGGTCGCGCTTCGCCTGATCGAGCGATACCATCTTCACCGCCGACCGCCTGCCGTAGAGCCAGCCGGCCTCAAGTACCTGGCCGGGCGTCGTCTCGGCGCCCGCGGCAAGAAACACGTCGTCCTCCACGATCGTGCCGTCGGCGACGACGCTGCCGATCCCGATCAGCGAGCGCTTGCCGATCGCGCAATCGCCGAGCGTCACGTTGTGACCGATGGTAGACCCCGCGCCGATCGAGAAGCGCATTCCGGGGCGGCAGCGGACGATTGTGTTGTCCTGGATGTTGGTGCTGTCGCCGATCACGATCTCGCCGCCGTTCGCGTCGAACTCGCAGCCAAACCAGATACTGGCATTCTTCGCCGCAACGATGCGGCCGCGAAGCCGCGCCGTCCGCGCGACGAAAACGCTGGCGTCGATCTCGCCCTCGGCAAGAGCGGGCGCCGCGACTTCCTCGCCCATCGCGGCACGGAGGGCGGCGGCCCGCGTCTCGATCTCGCCGGGCTGAAGGTCGCGCACCGGCCGCGCCGGCATGCCGGCATAGAGCTTTCCGGACTGAAGCTCGGAGCGCGGGAAGACGATCGCCTGCGGCTCGATCGCAACCCGGTCCGGCACGAGCGAACCGTCGAGGATCACAGCGCCGTCGCCGATGACGACATCGCTCCCGACGGTGCAGGCGTGGACCACGGCGTTCTCGCCGACGGTGACGCGGTCTCCGATGATCGCCGGATAAACATCGTGCTCGATGTGGACGGTAGCGTGAGGTCCGAGGGAAAAATCGTCGCCGGCCTTCACGAAGTGCCCGTCGGCGCGGATCACCGAGGAGGCGCCGAGTCGGGCGTTGCGGCCCAGCGTCGCGCGGCCGAGCACCGCGGCGCCGGCGCCGACATGGGCGGGCGGTGTCGCGAATGTCGGCGAGACTCCGGCATAGGGCAGCACGAAGAGCGTGGCTTCGCGCGCGCTCTCCGCCAGTTTCGGCGCGACCTTTTCGCGGCTTTGCATCGCTTCTTTCCGTGCCTCCAGAGCCTGCGTCGATCATATGGGCGCGAACCAAGCGTTCCTAGGGGCGCGGGGCCTGTGTCCCGTTCACATGACATTAGCGACGAAACGCTTTCGCCCCCATCGCGTAACACCGCAGAAACACCAGCCTTCTAGCTCTTCTTGCCTTGGGGCGCGGAACTCCATCGACGCCCGGGAATTCACTTACGGGGCTTCGGCTTCCTGCGAGAGGGTGAGATGAGCGCAGTCATCGCAATCAGATCGGAACTTGAGCAGCGCGGCGACGATTTCGGCCGCGAACTCGGCCAGGCGCTGGTGCTGGCCGGCGAGCGCGCCGGGCGCGACCGCGAGATGATGCGCGAGATGACCGCAGTCGCCGCGAGCGAGATGCAAAGAGCGGTGGCCTGGCTCCGCGAGGGAGCGCTTCCCGAGAAGCTTATCGCCGAGTACGAGCGCTCCTGCCGCAAGGGCTTTCAGGCGGCGCTCCATGCCGGCATGAAGAACTGGGACGCAGAGGTCGCGGCCGAAGGCGTGCAGGCAGCCTGACGCGTCGTTCGCTCGGCACGGGGGCGGCTCCGGTAGTGCCCGCGAACGCATGTGACCATCACCGCAATAGAAGCGGCCGTATTTCCGCCGGCCGCCGGCGCTTTAGTCGCCCTAGAGTGGCATAGTCGCCGCTCGCACCAGTGTTGGGGCGACGGCGCGGAAACAAATGGCATTCTGCCTCAAACCACATTTGCCGGAGGAGGATTTATGTCTGGGATTCGGATGAAAATCTGCCTGCGCGCCGCTGCTGCGGCGGGAATGGCGGCGGTGATCGGGACAGCACTGCCGGCAGGCCGAGCGGAGGCGCATTCCTGCAAGCCACAAATTGTCCGCAACGCGTCCGCCGTGCGTGAGGAAAATGCGCTCAGCATGGCGCGGTCTGCTTGGTCGACTGCCGCGGCGAACCGCTACGGCCCCGCGTGGCAGGTGTGGGAGCTTGCCGAGTCGAAGAGCCAGCACTGCACCGCTTCCGGCGGCGAGTGGACGTGCAACGCCGTCGCGAAGCCGTGCTACTAGGTCACCGCCGCGAACTGGTGTGACCGGTTGCCGACCAGCGGTCGGGCTGGAGTGCTTGCGCCGGCAGATGCCGACACCGCAATCTTTACGTGACGCTCGGCTGGGGGAGCATCGAGTAGGGGAGGGATGCCCATGAAACGCATTGCCATGCTCGCGACGGCCTTGCAGCTGGTCGTCGGCATTTTGGCGGCGGGCGCGTCGCCGGCTTTGGCGCAGGACGGTTTTCAGGCTTTGCTGGAGGCCGACGTGTCAGCGGTCGAGGCCAAACTACAGCTCACGGGAGACGAGAAGACGCAGGTCGACGCGATCCTGCAGGACGGCGTCAACAAGCGCCTGGCGGTTCTCACGAGTCTCGGCGTCACCTACGGTAAGAGGCCCTCATTCGGAACGCTTCTGAAGCTTCGGTCGCAAATGGACGACATCCGTACAGAGCAGCAAACGGCGCTGGCCAAGATTCTCTCGGAAAGCCAGATGTTCGTGGTCGATCAGACGGCGAACGATTCCGAGCAGAAATTCCGTGCCGTGCTGCTCGGTTCGTGAGCGTCATACGGGAGGGCGCCGGCGTGCGGCGCCTTCGCGCATAATCTTCATTGTCAGCGCTGAATCGCAGATCAGCTGAACAGCCACCAGTTCCAGCCGCCATCGTTAGGGCAATCGACGAATCCACACTCCATGAAGGTGGTCAGCGTCTCGACAACGGCGAGCACCGCGAGAATGCCGACCCCCGCCCCGGCGAGACCGTTTAGCCGATCGGGTTCGGCCGCCGCCGCTCTGAACTTGAAAAGCTGCACGACGCCGACCGCCAAGATGACGATCCCGAAGAGGACAATTCCCCACACATAGAGGTGAAGGCCCATGACGGGTTGGCCAAATGGTGGGTTCGCGGTTGCCAGCAAGGTGGGAAGGCTCGTCTTCGTGTCGAAGTACGGATTGACGTGCAAAAGCGACTGCCGGATGGATATGCCGATTCCGAACACCGCCGACACGAGACAGACGCCGTAGTGGCGCAGATCGGGGCCGAGCATCACGTTCATCGCCGCCCCGAATGCAACGGCCAACATGGCGACCCGCTGCAGCTGGCAAAGCGTGCACGGCAGCTCATGATACGAAAATTGATAGACGTAGGCGCCGAGCAAGACGCCGATCATGGCGAGCATGCCGACGAAATTGAGAACGCGCGCCAGGTCGGGCGAAAGGCCCTCGTCGCGGCTCACAGCTGGATTCCAAGGTTGGTGGAGAAGTCGACATCCTGCATGAAGACCACGATGCCGAGGATCAGTGCCGCCATCACCAGGGCCCATGCCCAGCGGACGCGCCGCCAAAGGAGAGTGCTGGCTACCGCAAGCAAGCCGTATGTCACGGTCATCATCGGATCGTCCCTCCGCCGCTGGAAGTGATTCCGAGTAAGATGTTCATGGGCCTCGCTGGACCAGCCTGTCAAACGCAACTCCGCGGTTGAATGTGCAAAGACCGCCTCAAGGACGAGCACCGAACCGGCCACAAAAAGGCGCAAGAACACGCGCTACTGCGCTTGCTGCTGAGCGAGCTACGGCAGCCTTTCGGACTTTGCCTGGCCCTCATGAATCAAGGACTTTGAACGTGCCTTCTCACGGCGAATGGAGAGGGCGTGGAGGGAGCCACAGCGCAAATGATCAGGCAGGTCCCCCCCGACGCCGCCCTCATCCCCTGGCCGCTCGACGTCTATACATATTTGATGTTCGCGTTCCTGCTTGTGGCGATCATCACGTTTTTCGCGATCGTCATCTGGTTCCTCGGGCTGCCGGGCAAGATCGCCATCGAGCGCCGGCATCCGCACGCCGAGACCGTCAAGATCATGGGATGGGCGGGCGGGCTCGCCGTGGTGCCGTGGATCCACGCCTTCATCTGGGCATTCCACGATTCGCTGACCATCGACATCCGACGTTTTCCCAAAGAAGAAGAAAAGGCGATCGACGAAGAAATCGCGCGGCTTACTGGTCGCGGCGGAGGTGCCAAGGTCGAGGTCGATCGACCGACAACTCTGCCTGACCGCAATCCCGAGACCTGAGCGAGACAGGCCGACGCGATGGGAATGGCACTTACCATCACGGTCATTTACGTCGCCGTCGTATGGCTCGTCTTCTTCCGCTTCAAATGGCTGAAGTTCAATATCGTCTGGGGCGTGGTCTCGTTCTGGATTGGCTTCCACTTGCTGCTGATCTTCATGATCGGCCTTCGATTCAATGCCCCCTACACGATCGATGCGCATCTGATCCGCAACACCATCCAGATCGTGCCTAGGCTGGAAGGACCCACTCTGCTGAAGGAAGTGCTGGTCAAGGCGAACCAGCCCGTAAAGAAAGGCACGCCGCTCTACAAATTCGACACGACGATCTACGAGCAGAAGCTCGCCGAAGCCAAAGCTCAGCTCGCGGCGGCCGAGCAGAACACCAAAATCCTCGATACCGACGTCCAGGCAGCTCAGGATCAACTTACCCAGGCAAAGGCGCAGCTTGCCTACGCCAAATCGCAGCAGACCCGGTTCACCAACCTCTCCGGCCAGGGCGGCGCCCGCCAGGAGGATGTCGACAAGTGGAACGCCGAGGCGGAGGCCGATACGGCGGCGGTATCTGCCGCAGAAGCGACGCTACAGAAGGCGCAACTCGCAAAGGACAATAACATCGACGGCGTCAACACCAGCGTCGCCCAAGCGCGTGCGCAGCTGGCCGAGGCGCAGTACTACCTGGACCAGACGACCATCGTCGCGCCGACCGACGGCTACATCGTTTCCCAGCAAGCCGAACCCGGCCTTGCCGTCGGCGACTTCCGCGTCGGCGCGATCGCCGCCTTCGTCACCGACAACCCGCCCTATATGCTGGGCGCCTTCTTCCAGGAGCACATCAAGTTCGTGGAGCCGGGCCAGCCGGTCGACATTGCGCTCGACATCGAACCGGGCAAAATTCTCACCGGCAAGGTCGAGGCGATCTGGTGGGCGACCGGTCAGGGCCAGTACGTCCCGTCCGGCAGGCTGCCGGACTTCATCCTGCCGAAGCTGCAAGGCAAGTTCGCGGTCCAGGTGTCGTTCGACGATCCGAATGCGTTCCTGCCGGCCGGAGCGCACGGAGCGATCGCGATCTACACCGGCCGAAGTGCTGCCTTCGAACTTCTGCGGCGCATCAACATCCGCCTCTACAGCTGGGCGAACTTCATATTCCCGCTCGATCTCTGATTCGACGCAAAGGGGAGCGACCTTAGCGAATGCGCGAGCGACAGCCGCTGAATCGCTGGCCGGAAGAGCCGGCAAAGAGGCGAGGTTTCAAGATGGCTGTCGGCAAGCTTGCGGCTGCCTGCCGCTACGCCTTGCCCGTCTTCGCCTCTTCGTTCGTCGCGGGTTGCACGATGGTCGGGCCGGATTTCGTCACGCCACTGGCGGCCGAGAAGGCCGGGTGGACCGGCGCAGCGAGCCCCGGGGTCAGCGCGCGCAGCCAGCCGTCCATCGAATGGTGGAAGCGGCTCAACGATCCTGTTCTCGACAAGCTCGTCGATGTCGCCTTCGCGCAGAACCTGACACTCCAGATCGCCGCGGTGCGCATCTATGAGGCTCGCGCGCAACTCGGCATCGTTCTCGGCGACCGGTTTCCGCAAAGCCAGAAGATCGGTGCCGGCTACAAGAAGGAATGGCTGTCCAAGGACGTTGGGATAATCAAGGAGGTCAGCAAGATTGACCCGTCCTTCGACCCGACGTTCGAGACGTGGTCGACCGGCTTCGACGCAAGCTGGGAGCTCGATCTCTGGGGCCAGGTCAGGCGGGGCATCCAGGCCGCGACGGCCAACGTCGTCGTGCAGGTCGCCGATTATGACGATGTCCTCGTTACGCTCGTCGGTGACGTTGCAACCGCCTATGTCACGATCAGGGAATTGCAGGCGGAACTGGCTCTTGCCCGGGCGAACGTGACCACCCAGACAAAGAGCCTCAATCTCACCGAGGTGCGCTTCAATAACGGGGTGACAACCGAGCTCGACGTGCAGGAAGCGACCGCTCTGCTCGACAACACGAAGGCCGAGATCCCCGCACTGGAGGCAGACCTCGCCAAGGCGGAGAACGCGCTTGCCGTGCTTCTCGGCATGCCGGCGGGCGACGTAGACGCAGCCGTTCGCCAGCCGAGAGCGATGCCGAACTCCGCCTGCCAGGATCAGCGTCGGTATACCCGCAGACCTGCTTCGGCGCCGGCCGGACATTCGCGCGGCGGAGATGCGGGCGGCGGAGCAGGCCGCCCAGATCGGCGTCGCCCAAGCGGACCTCTATCCGCAATTCGGCATCACGGGCTCGATCGGTTTGAAGGCGAGCGACGTTTCCGACCTGTTTACGGGCAGCAGCCGCGCGGGTCTCTTCAATCCAGGGATCTCCTGGAATTTCCTCAACTATGGCCGCATCCGCAACAATGTGCGCGTGCACGACGCCCGTTACCAGGAGGCGATCGTCAATTATCAGCAGACCGTGCTGAAGGCCTATAGCGAGGTCGAGGACGCGGTCACGGCCTTCCTGAAGGCGAAGGAGCAGGTGGTGTACCTCGCAGGTGCGTCCACGGCGGCGGAGAAGGCCGTCGGGATCGCGCTCGACCAGTACGAACAGGGCACTGCCGATTATTCGCGCGTGCTCAACACGGAAACCGTTCTCTTCCACACGCAGCAGCGGCTCGCGGCGGTGCGCGCCGGGGTGCTGACGAACCTGATCGCCATCTACAAGGGACTCGGCGGTGGCTGGCAGCCGGCGAATGCCGGACCGTTCATCTCGCAGGCGAACCGGGAAGAGATGGCCAACCGGACCAAGTGGGGCCGGCTTCTCGACCCGGAGGCGATCACTCCGGTCGAGCGCCTGCTGAGGCCGACCTTGCCGACGGTCGACCCGGTGCACGCGACCCAGTAGGCCGTCGTCCCGTCTACGGATACGCCGGAATGAGCGGCGGCGTGCGGCCCGCGGCGCCCGACATCATGAGCCATTGATCTCGGGCGCCAAAGAACCGAGGCTGGAGCCGCAACGTCTCGCTTAGGCGGCAGCTTCCAATGGATCGTCCGGTATCCGAGCCACGAACGCGAGGTCGGAAGACTCGTAAGTCGCCGGCCCGCGCGCCGTTGAGCCGGGCGATATTGGCGCTCAATGCCTTCGATCCGAAGCACTCACGCGACCTCGACAACTCGGTCGAAGCGCTACTTGCCAGGCGAATTCGCACTTTCGGCCCGATCTCGATGCTGTTCTACGACCGGCCTCTTCACTTCGTGCGGGGCGAGGGCGCATGGATGTACGACGCGGAGGGACAAGCCTATCTCGACGTCTACAACAACGTTCCGTCGGTCGGGCACTCCCATCCGCACGTGGTCGAGGCGATCAGCCGACAGGCGGCGCTCCTCAACATCCATACGCGCTATCTGCACGAGACCGTTCTGAGCTACGCGGAGCGTCTTCTCGGCACGCTTCCGGACTCTCTCGGCAACGTTGCCTTCACCTGCACGGGAAGCGAGAGCAACGATCTCGCGCTGCAGGTTGCGCGCGCCGCCACCGGCGGAGAGGGCTTCGTCGTCACCGAGAACGCCTATCACGGCAACAGCACGGCGGTGGTGGAGATATCGCCGTCGTCGACGCCCGGCCGACCGGCGGCGCGGCACGTGCGCTTCGTCCCGCCGCCCGACCCGCGCCGCTATCCGGGTGGGAACTTGGGCGCGCACTTCGCGGTCGCGGTCCGCGCCGCAATCGACGACCTTCAGGAGAACGGCATACGGTTCGCGGCGCTGATCTTCGACAGCATCTTTTCCAGCGACGGGGTATTTGCCGATCCGCCCGGATTGCTCGGGCCCGCGGTCAAAGCCGCGCGCAAGGCCGGCGGCCTCGTCATCGCCGACGAAGTGCAGCCGGGCTTCGGCCGTACCGGCAAGCACATGTGGGGCTTTCAACGCCACCGGATCGCACCGGACATGGTCACGATGGGAAAGCCGATGGGGAACGGCTATCCGATCGGGGCGGTCGCCGCGAGCCCGGCGCTGTTCAAGGCCTTCACCGACCGCGTCGGCTATTTCAATACGTTCGGCGGCAGCCCGGTCGCCGCTGCGGCCGGGTTGGCGGTGCTCGACGTGCTCGAAGGCGAGCGCCTCATCGCCAACGCGGGCAAGGTCGGCCGGCATCTCGCTCAAGGACTGAACGCGCTTGCGGCCCGCCACCCAACGCTCGGCGAGGTTCGCGGCGCCGGGCTTTACGTCGGGGTCGAATTCGTTTCCGACCGCGGCGGGCCCGATCCTGCCGTCGCGCACCACGTCATCAACGCGCTCCGCGAAAGGCGCATCCTGATCGGCGCGGCCGGGCCGCATGGCAACGTCTTGAAGATCAGGCCGCCGCTTTGCTTCAGCGTCGATCAAGCGGACATGCTCGTCACCGCAATCGACGAGGCGCTGACTCGGAAGAGAAGGCGCGCTCGGGCGCGATGAGTGGGAGGTGGAATCCGCTCTCGGCGCCGTCATCCTCGGACGCGCGGAGCGCGATCCGGGGAGCCAGGCGACTGGAGCTTTCGACGCAGCTATTCTTTCGAGCCGCCGCTGGGTCCTCGGGTCTCCGCTCCGCTACGCCCGAGGATGACGGTGCGGGTGCGACCTCAAGCAATGCACTCGCCCCCGTCGATCACCAGCGCGTGCCCGGTCATGAAGGCCGAGCGGTCCGACGCCAGGTAAAGGATCGCCTCGGCGATCTCGTCCACGCTGGCGAAACGGCCGAGCGGAATCTTCTTCGCCACGTAGTCGAGAAGCGCCTGCCGTCCGCCCATCTGCCGCGTGAACGGGTCGTTGAAGGGCGTATCCACCCAGCCCGGACAGAGCGCGTTCACGCGGACATTGTATTTGCCGTAGTCGATGGCGATCTGCTTCACCATGGCGACAGCGGCGTGTTTTGAAGTCGCATAGGCGATCATGCTCGGATCGTAGAACACGCCGGAATTCGACGACGTCACAATGATCGACCCGCCGCCTTGTTTGCGCATATGCGGCATGACGAGGCGCGCCAGCGTGAAATGCGCACGGACGTTGATCGACCACGACCGATCCATGCCGGGCGGATCGACCTCTTCCAGCGAGCCTTCGACCTGGATGCCGGCATGGCTGTGCAGGATGTCGACGCGACCGAATTCCTGCACCGTCCGCCGCACCAGGCGTTCAAGAGCTGCCGTCTCGCCGACATCGGTCGTGACCGCTAGCGCCGTGCCGCCGTTTTCGGCGATGCGGCGGACGGTCTCCTCGCCCGCCGCCGCGTCGCGATCCGCCACCACGATGCGCGCGCCCTCGCGCGCCATGATCTCCGCGCCGGCGCGCCCGATGCCGGAGCCCGCGCCGGTGACGATTGCCACCCTGTCCTTGAGGATCACGCGTTCCGCCCCCTTGTCCGACCGGCAAGATGTGACAAGGTTGCGACCGCAATATCAAGCGTGGCTGGCCGGGCTAATGCAGTTCGACGATCTTCCGCACGAGCGTCAGCTCGAATGCCTTGCCGAACTCGCTGCCGCCGCGCTCGATCGCTACGGGATCAAGGCCGCCGAGCCGCCCAAGCTCGTCAACCTCTCGGAGAACGCCACCTACAAGGTGGTCGCCGACGGCCATGAATACGCGCTTCGCGTGCATCGCGAAGGCTACCATTCGAAAAACGCCATCGCCTCCGAGCTCGCCTGGCTGCAGGCGCTGCGGCGCGACGGCGTCGTGATCACTCCGATTCCGGTGCCCGGTCTCAATGGCGATCTGATCCAGGCGGTCGGGCACCCGGCGATGCCGCGTCCACGTCATGTCGTCCTCTCCCAATGGGAGGCGGGACGCGAGCCTTCGTCGACCGAGCATCTCGTGGAAAAATTCGGCGTGCTCGGCGAGGTGACGGCGCGCATGCACAAGCATTCGGAGGGCTGGCAACGCCCGGATGGCTTCGAGCGCCACACCTGGGATTTCGACACGAGCCTCGGCGAGCGGCCGCATTGGGGTCGCTGGGCCGACGGCATGGGGATTGACGCTCCGAGGGCCGAGCTCTTTGGGCGCGCGGTCGCGCTGATCGGGCGGCGGCTCGAAAAATTCGGCAAGGGGCCGGAGCGCTTCGGCCTGATCCATTGCGACATGCGCCTTGCAAATCTTCTGATCGACGGCGACACCGTGAAGGTCATCGACTTCGACGATTGCGGCTTCTCCTGGCACCTCTACGACGCGGCGACGGCGGTCTCCTTCTTCGAGCACGAGCCGCATGTCCCGGCGCTGCTTTCCGCCTGGATCGACGGCTATCGAAAAGTGCTGCCGCTTCCCAAGGAGGACGAGGCGGAGGTTTGGACCTTCGTCATGCTCCGGCGCATGCTCCTCGTCGCCTGGATCGGTTCGCATTCGGAGACCGACCTCGCGAAGTCGATGGGCGTCGCCTACACCGAGGACACCGCGCCGATGTGCGAGGATTACCTGACGAAGTTCGGGTGAGGGGAGGCGCGATCCTGCTGACTGTCGTCCCCGAACTGTCGTCAAGGCCCCCGGCAATGACGACAAAGCGCGTAGCTACGCGTTCAGCGCCTCGAGCGATTCCGGCAGGATCTGGCCCCCGTCGACGACGATGGTCTGGCCGGTGATGTAAGCGGCCTCCTTGGAGGCGAGGAAGAGCGCGGCGTAGCCGATATCCTCCACCGAGCCGAGCCGCTTCAGCGGGATCGAGGCGGCCATGGTCTTCAGGTAGTCCGAGCCGAGTCCCTCAAGCCCTTCGGTGACAATGTTACCGGGCATCACCGCGTTGACGGTGATGCCGTATTTGGCGAGCTCGATCGCGGCGGTCCTGAGGAACCCGAGTTGGCCGGATTTCGAGGCGCCGTAATGCGTCCAGCCGGGAAAGCCGGTGATCGGGCCGGTGATCGACGAGGTGATGACGATTCGGCCGGCGCCGGACTTTTTTAGATATGGCAGGCACGCCTTCACTGCGAGGAACGTGCCCTTGAGATTGGTGGCAAGCACCTCGTCCCATTGCTCCGGCGTCATGTCCTCGATCTTCGCCTGCGGAAAGATGCCGGCATTGGCGCAGAGGATATCGATGCCGCCGTTCTTCCGTGCTACCGCCTTCGCCATCTTTTCGAGGTCTTCCAGCTTCCTCGTATCGGCTGTGAAGGCGGAAGCGGGTTCGCCGATCTCCTTCGCGGTCTTCCTCGCCTGCGCCGCGTTACGAGCGACGATGGCAACCTTCGCGCCGTTCTTGGCGAAGACGCGCGCGATCCCCTTGCCGATCCCCTTGCTCGCGCCGGTGACGACGACGGATTTCCCCTTCACCGATGTCAGCATCTTGAGCCTCCCTTCGCGCTCTCTTTCCGGCCTCTTCAGGCTTCGGCCTCGCGCGCCGAGCGCGAACGCGCCCGCACGACGAGCGTCACGAGCGCGTAGCCGCCGAGGAGCACGATGACGGCGCCGATCGTCGCGACCGTGCCGAGCACCGGCACGCCGGGCGTGTAGCCGGCCACCATCTTGGCATAGAGGAATTCCGGCACCGTCGTATCGGCGCCGTCGGTGTAGAGCGAAAGCGGGAAGTTGCCCCAGGAGAGCAGGAACGCGAAAAGGCAGCCGGAGAAGATGCCCGGGAAGAGCACCGGCAGCGTGATCTCTCTCAGCACCTGCCAGCGCGATGCGCCGAGGTCGAGCGCGGCTTCCTCAAGCGCCGGATCGAAGCTGTAGACCTGGATGGAGATGACCAGCGTCACCACCGGCACCACCCAGACAAGATGCGCAAAGACCGCCGTCTTCCAGGAGAGCGGGAGCCCGAGCGCGCTGAACCACAGGAGCAGCGCCAGCCCGAGCACCGATTGCGGGAAGAAGATCGGAAGCAGCACGAGCTTTTGGTAGAGCGAGCGGCCGCGCCAGTCGTAGCGCGCAAAGGCGAGCGCGCCGAAGAAGGCGATCACGACGGAGATCACGGTCACGCAGAGCGCGATGCTGATCGACGCGTTCAGGATCTGCCAAGTCTCTGTCGCGGCGAACGTCTTCTTCCACCAGGTGAAACCCCAGCGCGGGACGGGAAAGAGGAAGTAGCGGCTGTCTGTAAGCGAGGCGAGAGTGATCGCGGCGCTCGGCAGATAGAGGAAGACCCCAACCGCAACCGTCCAGGCGATGATGAGCGCGCGCCATACACGCTGGTTGGGCCCGCTCATGTGGCCTTCCGCCGGCCGAGAACGGTATCGAGGTCGAAGCGGCGCAAGACGAGAAGCACGAGAATTCCGACGACGAGCATCAGCAGCACGGCGAGCGCCGCTCCAAGCGGCCAGTTCTGCGCATAGGTGAACGCGATCTCGATATCGTGGGTGATCGGAATCACCTTCTGGCCGCCGAGCACTTTCGCCTCGGCGATGGCGCCGACGGCGAGCACGAAGGTGAGCAGGAAGCCGATGACGATGCCCGGCATCGAAAGCGGCAGCTCGACCTCGCGGAATACCTGCCATCTGCTTGCGCCAAGATCGAAGGCGGCCTCGCGCACCTCGTTCGGCACCATCGCCACCCCGAGCGACATCGGGAAGAGCATATAGGGCAGGTAAGTGTAGACCATGCCGAGGATGATCGCCGGCAGCGTGAAGAGGATGCTCTCCGGCTCGTAGCTGAAGAGCGTCTTCATGCTACCGAGCAGGAGGCCGTTCTTGATAAGAAAGAGCACCCAGCCGTAGAGGCGCACATTCTCCGACACGAAAAGCGGGATGACGAAGACGAGCGTCACCGCCATGGACCAGCGACCGAACACGCGGTTCAGCCCGTAGGCGACCGGATAAGAGATCAGAGCGAGGATGATGACGGTGAGCGCGGCAAGGCCGAGCGACCAGAGGAAGGAGATATAGTTGGAGCTAGCGAAGATCGTCTCATAGTTTTGAAACGTCGGCTCCTGCCAAATGGAGAACGTACGCTCCGGCATGAAGCTGAAGGCGACGACGGCGATGAGCGGCGCGACGAAACCGACCAGGAAGAGCGCGACGAACGGAATCGCCGCACGCCCGCCGGGACCAAGGCGAGCGGCGTTCATGGCCGTGAACCCACTCTGGGGACACCTCGATCATATCCGCTTCCCGCATCCTGAGGCGCGGTCCCGAAGGGACCGCCTCGATGGGGCGATGAGCCGCTCGGACCACCGCTCTGCGTGCTTAGAGGCGAGTTCCGGTCGCACCTCAGCATGAGGAACGTGGGAGGATCCAGGATGCCTGCGGCGGCGACGGCGATGGCGGCCATCAGTCGCCCACCAGGATGGAATCGGCGGCGTCCCAACCGATCGTGACGATGTCGTCGAGCCCGCCCGCGTAAGCCTGCTGGCGGAGCTTCTCTACGATGAAGACCTGTTCGCCAACGCGCACCTGATACTGAATGCGGGAGCCCAGCGCATATTCGTTGTAGAGCCGGCCCTTAACGCTATTCTCAGCCTCGGTCGGGGAGGCGAGGAACCGCACGAACTCCGGCCGGATGACGAGGTGGCCGCTTGTCATTCCGTTCGCCGGTGGCGGCCCGCGGAAGGTGGCGTTGAGATCGGTGGCGGCGAGCCGGCCGTCGGGAGCCACCTTCACGCGCAGGATGTTCACGTCGCCCATGAACTCGGAGACGAACTTCGTCTCCGGCGCCGTATAGATCTCGTTCGGCGTGCCGACCTGCACGAGCTTGCCGGCGCGCATGACGCCGATGCGGTCGCTCATCACCATCGCCTCTTCCAGGCTGTGGGTGATGTAGATGAAGGTCTTGTGCGTCTCGCGATGGATGTCCTTCAGCTCCTTCTCGAGCGTCTTGCGGAGCTTGTAATCGATCGCCGAAAGCGGCTCGTCGAAGAACAGGATTTCCGGGTCGTAGGCGAGGGCGCGCGCGAGCGCCACGCGCTGCCGCTCGCCGCCGGAGCATTGCATGACGTTCTTGCCGAAATAGCTCTCCGGCAGCCTGAGAAGCCGCATCAGCTCGAGTGCGCGCGCCTTGCGCTCCGCCGCCGCGACGCCCTTGATCTTCAGTGGAAAGCCGATGTTCTCGCCCACCGTCTTGTGCGGAAAGAGCGCCAGCGACTGGAAGACCAGACAGGTCGGACGCCGGTTCGCCGGGACGTCGTTGACGGTGATGCCTCTGATACGGATCTCGCCGGCGGTCGGCGTTTCAAGCCCAGCCAACATGCGCAGAAGCGTGGTCTTGCCCGAGCCGGACGGCCCGACGATCGTGACGAACTCGCCCTCCGCCACGTCGAGGTCGATCCCGTCGACGGCGTTGAAGTTTCCGAAGGTCTTCGTCAACCCTCTGAGGGTGAGGATGTCCGGGCGCTCCGTCATCGATCTGGAATCGTATCCATGCGAACCCGCAGCCAATATCATTGTCGTCATCCCATGGCTTGACCATGGGATCCATTCCGTAACGGCCGTCCATCTCCAACCGCTACGGAATGGATTGCCGGGTCAAGCCCGGCAATGACGACCAGAGAGAAACAGACGTACTCGCCTTGCGATCAACCGCCCGAAGCCTCGCGCTTGGCGGCGGTCATGATGTCGAGCAGCTTGTCGTAGTCCGGCACGATGTCGTACTCGATCGAAGCCGTCATTTCCTCTTCCAGGCTGTCCCACTGGATGGCGTCGAGCTCGTCCGCGTTGAAGAGGTTGAAGCACTCCGGATTGGCCATCTGCGCGACCGGATTGAACGTGCCCTCGGCAAAAGCGACGACATGCGCCGTCTTCGGGTCCTGCACATATTGCAGGAACTCCACGGCGAGCGGCGAAAGCTCGGGATTGTTGACGGTCGAGGTGACCTCGATCCACGAGACGCCGCCCTTGCCGCCCGCCATAGGACCCTTCTTCGGGGTAATGCCGCGGACGTTCTTATAGCCGTCGGCGCGGGCGGGCGACGCACTGTAGGTGCCGCCGGTCAGGTGGAAGTCGATCTCGCCGGCCACGAACGCCTGGTTCATCGTGGCGATGTCGCCGACGAGTTTCGCCCCCTTGAACACGCGCTTTGCGGTCTCGGTGAATTTCGCAACCTCGTCATCGGTGTGCTCGCGGAACGGGTCGAAGCCGGAGATCAGGCAGATGTCGAAGACGTTCCAGTCATCCGACTCCAGGATGCCGTATTTGCCGTCGTTGGCGGGGTCGTTCCACAAATCCCAACCCTGATCTTCGGCCGTCGCGCGGCTGATCTTGTCGGTGTTGACCACGAAGGAGTAGGGCCCGAACCGCTGGCACATGCCGAGCAGCTCCTTGCCGTCGTCGCTCATCGCCCAGTGATAGGGCGGCGCGAACATCGGCAGCATTTTCGAGAAATAGGGCTCCATCTTTTCCCGGTCGAGCGGCTTGATCAGCCCTTCCGGGTACATGATCTTGCGCGCCCACGGATTGTTCACGTTGATCAAATCCCAGACGTTGATCTCGCCGGCTCGGAGCCGATTGATCATCGTGGGGTCGTTGGTGAGCAATTCCGCCTTGACGGTCGCGCCCTTCATCGCGCGGAACGGGTCGAGCACCTGGGCGGAGTTGTAGCCCTCCCAGCAAAGGATATTGAGCTCCTTCTCGCGCGCCGCGAACGCGCTGCCGGCCGACCCCAAGGCGCCCGTCGCAAAGGCGGCCGCCATCGCGGTGGAGCGCTCCATGAAATTGCGTCGCGTGATCCCCTGTTTTGCCATTGTCATCTCCCGCTTCCGCTGACGTTGCGCCGCATATCGTGTCCTGCCCCCGAGGGAGAGCAAAATTCTTGCCAGGATTGATGCATAGGCGGGCGGCCGCCACAATAGCGTCGGCCGACATCGTCTTTGCATTTGCGGGCGCGTGCAGCCTGGGCGTGCGCCAACGAGCGGCAGCCGGGACCGTCAGTTGAGCCGCATGATCGCCTTCAGCTCGGCCGCCGACATCACCTGGCAGTAGATCATGTTGATGATTTCGAGCTCCTTGTGATGGAGCTCGTCGGAGCCCGCAGCGCAGCAATCCTCGACCACGACGACGTTGTAGCTTTCGTCTGCGAGGCTCCGGACGGTGGACGACACGCACTGGTCGGTGAAGACACCACAGCACACGACGTTGCGAATTCCGAGATTGTGCAGAAGCAAGCGCAGGTTGCTGCCGGCGAGCGCGCTGTCCGTCATCTTCTCGACGACGATCTCTTCAGCCACCGGCGCGAGATCGTCGACGATCTGCGACTCCCAGTCGCCCCGCGGCAATAAGAGGTCGTTCCAGCCCGGCTTACGGTGGCTGAGCGAGCGCTCGCGCCCGTGGCGCGTCTGGCTGGCGATGCGCGCAAAGAGGCATTCGATGCGCTTCTCGCGGAAGCGGGCGAGCAGGTCACGGGTGTTTGGGATGACCAGCTTCTCCAGCCGCTCGTGGAACGGCGTCCAGAGATCGTAGTGCTCCTGCTCTTTCGGCGAAAGGGCGCTTCGCTCCGGCCGCTTCAGATAGGTGTTCTGCACGTCGATGACGAGAAGCGCGGTCTCCTCCGGCTTCAGCACCATGTCGGGTGGCTCCGGCGCGTCGCGATAGTAGATCGAGCGGTAATCGGTCTTCCAGTTCATCGGCAGGTCTCGGTGAGTTGCGGTTCCGCATCCTCCATCCGCCGTGCGCGATCTGTCACCCCAAGTGGCGACTTCCATCAGCGATCCTCACTGCTCGCCCCGGTCCTTCGAGGCTCGCTTCGCTCGCACCTCAGGATGAGGGTGGGAAAGTGCATCTAATCCAATCCTCATCCTGAGGTGCGAGGTCCTGAGCTCGCGAGGGGCCGAGCCTCGAAGGGCCAGACGACTTTCCACGGCCTCCGCGGAACCCGCCCTCAGAACCTGTAGGTGAACAGCCCGCGGCGCTCGTAGACATCGGCGGCTTCTTCCACGAAGCGCGCCATGCGCTCAGCCTTGTATTCGTCGCGGAGCTTCTGGGCGGCCGCGATGAGCGGCGCCTTGTCCTTGGCGCGCCCGGGGCGGAGCAGCTCGTAGACTTCCATGATGAAATCCTGCGGGACGTCGACGAGCTCCGCCGCGCGCTCGAAATTTTCGGCCAGCATCGAACGGTTGGCGGCGCGGGCGATTTCGGCCTGCATGCGCAGCGCCGCGGGCGTGATGCGAAGGTCCTCGAGCACCACCTCGCCGGCGAGCAGCTTGTCGAGCGTGATCTCGTCGAGCCGCTTGCCGCGCCGGCCCTCGATCAACTCCGGCCGCTTCTCGGCGAGCGGATAGTCGGCCGCGCCTAGCTTGCGCTCGCCCAAAGCGGCACCTTCGAATAGCTGACCTCGATCTCCTCCGGGGAAGCGCCGTCGACGACAAGCGATGTCTCGATCGCATAAAGAAGCGCGACGCGCGCGTGAAAGCGCGAGCCCATCGCCTCGCCGCGGGTCGGCACGACGACCGGCTCCGGCATCTCGCCGCGGGCGTAGTGCGCGGCGTTGCGGCCGAGGCCGCGGTAGTGCTCGAGCATCGTGATCGGCGCGTTTGAGAAGAGCTCCAAATTGTTGTGCGGCAGGCGGTCGCGCTGATGGATGACGGCAGTGCCCTTGGCCTGGATGCCGATGCCGACGCCCGAACCCGCAAGCCGCGCCGCGCTGAGCCCGAGGAACGAGGTGTCGGCCGTGTGGCGCATGCGCACGATGCGCGCCTTGGCGCCGGCGCTTTCGATCCCCTCCACGATCCCCTGCAGCAATTCGGAAAGCGGAATCCCGCTCAGCGTCCGGAAGAGCTTCGTGCCGAAGGCCGGTGAGACGCCGACGACGACTTCCGCGGGCGACGTCCCGACCTGCGCCGGCCCCATCACCTTGAAAGCTATGTCGGAGGCGCGGCGCGCGAACTCCTCCTCCTGTGACAGCACCGTCTCGCGGTCGAGCACGTCGCGGATCTCGATGATCTCCTTCCGACGGGCTTCGGAAAGCCGGTAGCCGGTGCCAGGCCCGCCATAGTCGTTCGGGTCGTTGACGGCGCTGATGATGCGACCGTCGCGGACGATGGCGGAGGTCTGCAGATAGTCGCCGGAGACGCGCAGCCGGACGAGCCAGAGAAGGTTCTCCGCCTCCTCGCGGAAGCCGCGCTTCGCGAGCGCCTTGATCACGTCGACGACATTGATGCCGCGGGCGCGGATCGCCTCGGAGATGATTGCCGCCTCGCGCGGCCGGTAGCTCTCGGTCTGATCGGAGCCGGAGGCGGTCAAGACGCTAGCCTTCATCGCCGGCGTCGGCGCACCGAGCTCAAGCTCTTCGAAAACGGCGGAGAGCGCATCGAGCGCGCGGCTGCGGAGGTCGAGCGCGCGGTCCTCAAGGATCGGCGTCAGCCCGCCGTCCGCCTCGAAGTCGCGCTGCAGGACAAGATAGTCCTCAAGCTCCTCGCCGTTCAGGAGCGAAGGATTGAAGGAGTTGTCGTATTTCAGGATCGAGCCGAAACCGGAGCAGATCAAATCCGAGCCGGCGATGAGATAGGGGAGAATCTTCGCGCCGACGCGGATCTCCAATTCCGTGGAGCGAGCGTCGTTGCCGCTCGCGCATTCCAGATCGAGCCATACGGCGAGAAGGTTCTCCGCCATCAGCTCGCGCACGCCCCCGGGCATAGTCGCCGTCAGCGGCGCGCCGTCGATGCCGCCGTTTTGCGTGCCCTGCACCCCCATGCCGCGTTGCAGGCAGAGGCAGCGCGCCTCGAGATAAAGAAGCGACTTCGATTCATGGAAGCCCATGAGAAGCTCTGAGCCAGCGCCCGACGTGCAGCGCATCTTGATGCCGCGCGAGGCGTAGGCGGAGGCGAGAAAGGCCTTCGACCACGGCGTATCGTCGCCGTCGATGAAGGTACGCTCGGTACCGTAGACGGAAACCGTCTCGGCGTAGGAGGTGAAGCCGGCCATGCCGATCTGCAGTTCCTCCGCTTCCTCGCTTGAGCATTGGAACAGAGTTCCGGCACGGCCGACCGCCGCGCCGACGCAGCAGGCGAGCGCATTCGACCAAGCGTTTCGCGACACCCGCATCGTCGTTTCGATCTCGTCGAAGCCGAGCGCCACGGCGATCGCCGCGTCGGCGGCGAGCTGCAGCGGATCGTCCTTGGCGTTGGTCACGTGCGCCTGGTTGCCGGGCGTCTTGCGCGCGCGCATCTTCGAATAAGCGAAGGCGATCTCCATCGCATTCAATTCGGCCACGACCTCGGCAAGCTTGGCCGGCGTCATGCCGTGCGCGAGGCGCACAAGCTCGGTGCGCGGCACGTGCATGTCGACGAGCATGCGTGCAATCGCGGGCGAGGGGATCGCCATCGCTTCCGGGGCGACTTTCGGGTCGATGTGATAGCGCGCGATGAAGAGGTCGATCATGTCGAAGTCGCGTGCGGCGACCCCGTCCATCGAGACGACGCGATCGCCCTCGATCTCGATCGCGGGTTTTGGGTCGTGCGGGCTGTTGAAGGCAGCGAATCCGCTGTCGGCGTCCTCGACGGCGAACTTGTCGAGCCGGAGCGGGCGCTCGTCCCAGTCAGAGAACCGACGCCAGCGATTGGCGGCCATGCGAACGTCCTCTCAGCGCGAAAGCCCGCGCACCGATGACACGACTACCTTGGGCAGCAATGCGACTGTGGGTCAAGCAGCCGGGGAGGGCGGATTGGCTCAATCTCCGGTTCTGCCATGCCCGGCGTCTAACGCTGGTCCACCGCGATCGAGAAACTGCCGGCGAGGCTTTTGCCGGGCTCCAGCTCGACCACCGCATGACCAGGGACGTTGCGGGTCGCACGGTTGAAGCCGTCATTGGCGTTGGTGACCGGCTCGATGCAGATGTAGGGGTAGTCCCAGGCGTCGTAGATCTGCAGCTTGCCGAAGGTCGGGTCGGCCTCGATCCGCGTCGTGAAGCCATCCGGCGCGGTCAGCGTCGCGATTCCGTCCCAGCCCTCGAAGCAGCGATCGAGCACGATCGGCGCGACGTCCAGGCCCGCGTGGAAGTCGAGTCCCGGCTCGAGCGGTCCGCAACCTTGCGCAACCGCCTCCGGCGCGTCGGGCGGCCAAATACCGGTGCAGCTGAATTTCAGGATCGTGCCCGGTGCCTTGGGAAAATAAGGGTGCAGCCCAAAGCCGGCGGGCATCGGCCGATGGTCGCGGTTCGTCAGCGTGAGTTCCGCCCTCAGTTGCCGCTCGGCCAGCGTGAACTTCAACTCGCCGCGCCAAGCGAAAGGAAATGCGCCAGGCGTCGCCTTGTAGTCGAGCGCGAGCATGATCGAGCGATCCGAGGATGCCTCGATCCGCCACGGCCGGATCCAGCCCTCCCCATGCGTAGCCGTCGGCTCGGCCGGCACGTTTCGCGAAAGGGCGTGCCATTCGCCGCGAAAGTAGAAGCCGTCGCTGAAGATCGGGCCGGAATAGGGCATCAGCGGAAAGGCGGAAAATCCGTAGGGAAACCCGGACGTCAGAGCCTCCGGCGACGCCGGCCGCAGGACGTCGCGCCCGTCGACACGAAAGGCGGCAATGCGCGCCCCGCATTCCGGGGCGACGACGAGCTCAGTTCCGCCGTCGCGCAGCGTCACGAGTTGCCCGGTGGCAGGAAGATCGAAGAGCATACCCGCCTACTTCGGAAGCTTCTGAAGGGCCTCCTCGGCGAGGGCGCGTTCCGGCGTCTGCACGAAGAGAAGCGTGTCGTCGCGCACGAAGACGTAGAGCGGCCCTTGCGTCAGCTGGCCCGGGTCGCCGATGCGCGTGACCGCGCGGCCGGCGACGGTTTCCTCCGCCTTGGTCAAGGGCGTCGTGCTCGAGGCCTGCACTGCGATCCTGAAGCCCGGGAGCAGGAGGCTCGGGTCGGCGCCTTTCACGCGCCATGCGCCGACCTGTGCCTTCAGCCCGCCGAGCGAATAGGCGCTGGCGAGCGTGAAGTCGGCGCGCGTCTTGCCGAGGCTTGTCAGGAATGCGTCGAAGGGCGCGCTCTGGTTCGAAAGCTCCGTGCCGGACTGGCTTTCGACGGTAAGCTCAACCCCACCGAGCGTGGTCGGGAGCAGCGCCTCAAGCTCCGGATCGGCGTGGCGGCCCTGCGCATCCGCGGCAATAGCGAATGCGACGAAGAAGACCAGGGAGATCGCGAGGCGCAGCATCGGCGGGCGCCTAGAGCTCGGCATTGACGATGAAGCCGGCGTCGACCAGCAGCGTCGCCGACGTCACGTAGCTGGCGTCGTCAGAAAGCAGAAAGGCGATCGTCGCGGCAAGCTCCGACGGGTCGGCGATGCGGTGGAGCGCAATGCGCTCAAGGTAGTATTTCATGATGTCCGGCATATCGAGCATAGGGGCGCTCATGTTCGTCGCCACGGCGCCCGGTTCGACGACGTTGACGCGGATGCCTTGCCCACCGAGCACCGAGCCGAGGGCCTTGCCGAGCATGCTGATGGCGCCCTTGGTGCCGCAATAGGCGACCTGCGTCGGCGCTCCCACGTGCGCCGAGATGGAGCTGACCATGACGATGGCGCCGCCATGGCCCTCGGCGATCATCTGCCGCGCGCCTTCCGTGCAGACGACCCAGGTCCCGCGCACATTTGTCTCGAACAGCTTGTCGAAGTCCTCGAACGAGGTGGCGTCCCACGTCATGAAAGGATTGATCGCGGCGTTCGACACGACATAGTCGAGACGCCCGCCGCGCTTCGCCACCTCCTGCACCATGGCCTTCACGGCATCCGGATCGCGCATGTCGGCGACGACGGGGAAGGCCTCGCCCCCGGCCTCCTTCACCTTACGCAATGTTTCGCTTGGATCGCCGGTCGGGCGCTGGTTGACGCCGACGAGAGCGCCCTCGGCAGCCAGCCGCACCGCCGCCGCCTGTCCGATGCCGGTCGTGGCGCCGGTGACCAGTGCCACCTTCCCCTGAAATCGGCGCTCCATGAATTCCTCCTCAAGTCGTGCAATCTACCTCGGCCCGCCGGGGGCCGGCGTCCGGCAGCGTCACCTGGATCAGAAGATGGCGATCGGGTTCCACGGCGAGCCGGTGGCGCCTGGCAGACGCAGGGGCAGGCCGGTGACAAAGAACTCAAAGCGCCCTTCCTCCTCGCAGGCCTTGGCCACGTCTTCGAGATTCAAGCTGTCGGAGACGAGCATGCCCATGGCGGTCAGCTGCAGGGGGTGGATCGGGTAGGGCATATCCTCCACGTTGCTCGGCACGGTCTCTCCGTCGCCGTCGGGAAGGAAAGCGGCAATCTTCCGTTCGTGCATCCAAGGGACGGTGTCGACGTGAAGACCGGCCTTGCCCTCGCCAACGGGCGGATATTCGTTGTTCCAGGCGCCGAGCGCCAGCCGCCTCGCATGGTGGCCGGTGCGGAACACCAGGATGTCGCCCTCGCCAAGCCGCACGCCCTCCGCGGCCTCGATCGCCTCAAGCTCCGCCCGCGTTACCGCCTCGCCGGGCTCCAGCCAGTCGACCTTGCGGTGGCGGGCCGCGTCGAGCAGGACGCCGCGCCCGACGATGCCGTTCGCGTAGGCGGCGATGCTCCCCCACTCCGAGCCGCGCGAGGTCAGTAGCTCGGCCGGCTTGCCGTTATAGAGCTGGCCTTTATAGGCGACGTGGTTCAGCGCATCGACATGCGTGTGGCAATCACCGTGGCTCGCCATGCCGAGAAAGCACATGCCGAAGGACAATCCGCTCTTGCTGATCGGAATGTCATGCATGAGCGACATCAAGTGCACAGCCGGATTCGGGTTGTCGGGTCCGGCCACCTTGTTGATCGGGATCGCCATCGACACGGTGCGCCCGCTCTTCACTAGAGCAGCGGCGGCGGCCACCTTGTCGGGGGTGATGTAATTGAGGGTGCCGAGTTCGTCATCCGGCCCCCAGCGGCCCCAGTTCTTCACCGACTCGAACATCGCATCGAAGGCCGCGAGGGTGACGGGAGCGGGCGGTGTCAGGGTTCGCGTCATCGTGCGGATCCTCTACCCAATACGCGTAATGCGCCTGTTGCGCATGCGTAACCCGGGAGCGCGTTGGCGCTCCCGGGTTACGACAGCTCATCGCAGGTGGACTTTACTCGAAGCCTTCCGTCGCCGCGAGGATGGTGTCGACATTGTCCTTGGTGATGAAGATCAGACCCGAATCCCCGATCGCCGGCAGCGGGTTCTGCAGCCAGTGGTCCATCCCAAGGTTGCGGATGATGTCGTTGTGGAACGTGTAGAGGTAGGCCACGCCGAAGAAGTCCATCGTCTCGTACTTCTCCATGTTGATCATTTTCACGGTGCCGTCCTTGATGGAGTTCAGGAAGTCACGGCCCGCCTCGTTGGAGGTGATGATGATCTTGCCGGCCTCGCCCGCCTCGGTGACGGCACGCACGATGCCCGGCCCGGCCTCGGAGTCGAAGCCCACCATACCGGTCAGGTTCGGATGGCCCTGGATGATCGCCGCCGTATTCGCCGCCACCTGCTCGACGTTGGTGCCGGATTCTTCGTCGGCAATCACCTTCACACCCGGGCATTCCTTGGCGAGCGCGTCGCGCAAGCCCTGGCGCGCGGCGATGAAGTTGCTCGCGGCGAGGAACGAGATCGTGCCGATCTCGCCTTCCTTCAGCCCAGCCTCCTCATGGTAGCGGCACTGATAGAGCCCGTGCTGATAGCCGAGGTTGTACCAGTTGGTGCCGAGGTAGGTGAGGCGCTTCGACATCGAAAGATCACCGTCGGTGACGATCGTCGGGACCTTCTTGTCGATGCACTTGTCGACTTCCGAGGCGAGCGCATCGTCCCAGCCGCCGACCACGATCACGCCGGCCGGGTTCTGCGTGCACTCGGCGTCGACGGTGGTGATGAAGGCGGCAAGATCGACCGAGGTCGGCCCGGCGATCCTGACCTTGACGTTCAGTGCCTTCCGCGCCGATTCCAGCCCCGGATACACCCGCTCCACGAAGAGCGGCAGGTTCGAGGCGTTGCTGATCCAGACATATTCCTGGTCGCTGCGGCTCGCGTCCCCAATCGGGACGTCCAAGCCGGTAGCGGCGGTCTTGGGCGAGTCAGGATCGGTCGCCGCGAGGATGGTGTCGACATTGTCCTTGGTGATGAAGATCAGACCCGAGTCCCCGATCGCCGGCAGCGGGTTCTGCAGCCAGTGGTCCATCCCAAGGTTGCGGATGATGTCGTTATGGAAAGTGTAGAGGTAGAGGACTCCGAAGAAGTCCATCGTCTCGTACTTCTCCATGTTGATCATCTTCACCGTGCCATCCTTGATCGAGTTCAGGAAGTCACGGCCCGCCTCGTTGGAGGTGATGATGATCTTGCCGGCTTCGCCCGCCTCGGTAACGGCACGCACGATGCCCGGCCCGGCCTCGGAGTCGAAGCCCACCATGCCGGTCAGGTTCGGATGGCCCTGGATGATCGCCGCCGTATTGGCCGCCACCTGCTCGACGTTGGTGCCGGATTCTTCGTCGGCAATCACCTTCACACCCGGGCATTCCTTGGCGAGCGCGTCGCGCAAGCCTTGGCGTGCGGCGATGAAGTTGCTCGCGGCGAGGAACGAGATCGTGCCGATCTCGCCTTCCTTCAGCCCAGCCTCCTCATGGTAGCGGCACTGATAGAGCCCGTGCTGATAGCCGAGGTTGTACCAGTCGGTGCCGAGATAGGTGAGGCGCTTCGACATCGAAAGATCGCCGTCGGTGACGATCGTCGGGACCTTCTTGTCGATGCACTTGTCGACCTCCGAGGCGAGCGCATCGTCCCAGCCGCCGACCACGATCACGCCGGCCGGGTTCTGCGTGCACTCGGCGTCGACGGTGGTGATGAAGGCGGCAAGATCGACAGAGGTCGGCCCGGCGATCCTGACCTTGACGTTCAGTGCCTTCCGCGCCGATTCCAGCCCCGGATACACCCGCTCCACGAAGAGCGGCAGGTTCGAGGCGTTGCTGATCCAGACATATTCCTGGTCGCTGCGGCTCGCGTCCCCAATCGGAACGTCAAGCCCCGTCGGCCCTGCCGCGCGGGCCGGCGCGCCGACCCCGATTGCCACGAGCGCGAGTGCGCAAAACGCCGTCCGTCTCATGATACCCCTCCTTGCGCTGCTGCGCCTTTCGGTGGATCGCACTTCGCGATCCGCGGCGCATTCGTCAAAACCGGTCTCGCCGACGCCATTGTCAGGTGCGAAGGCGTGCGCGTGCGAACTGGTCGAGCCCGACGCTGACCAGAAGCACGATGCCCACAACGATGAGCTGCCAGAATGGATTGATCCCGGCGACGATCATGGCGTTCTGCAGAAGCGACATGAACAGCACGCCGAGGAAGGCGCCGAATATCGTGCCGACGCCGCCGGAAAGGCTGGCTCCACCGAGCACGACCGCGGTGATGACTTTCAGCTCGACCCCCTGGCCGGCGAGCACCACGGCGGTATTCAGGCGCGACGCCAGCAACGCGCCGGCGAGCCCGGAGAGCAGCCCCATGATCACGAAAAAGCTGAAGACGGTCCGATCGACGTTGATGCCGGAGAGCTTCGCCGCCCGCGCATTTCCCCCGATGTAATAAGCCTGGCGGAAATAGCGTGTGCGCCCCACGAGGAAGGCGAAGAGCAGAACGATGACGGCCATGAACCAGAACGGCGAGTAGATTCCCAGAATTTGCGTCTGGCCGAAGACGGTGTAGCCGTGGCCAATGTTGGTGACGCCGGCGCCGGAGACGAGCTGCAGACCGCCGCGGTAGATGGAGAGCGTCGCCAGGGTCGCAATCAGCGCGTTGATCCTGAACCTTGTGACCAGCGTGCCGTTGATAGCTCCAAGCAGCACGCCCCACACGCAACCGACCAGGAACGCCGGGATAGGGGGAAATCCCAGATGCTTTACGGCGAGGCCGGCCATGATGCCGGAGAAGCCGAGGATGCCGCCGATCGAGAGATCGAACATGCCGGCGATCAGGAGCACCATCATCCCGCAGGCGAGAATGCCGGTCTGCGCCGTATCGAGGAGCACGACCGCCGCGTTCGCGGCGCGCATGAAGGTGGTCGGCTCAAAAATGGTCATCAGCGCCAGTAGGGCGATGATCAGGCCGATCAGCAGGAACTGCCGCTCGGTAGCGATGAGAACGAGGATATCCTTGCCGCGCGAACGTTTGGTGGCCGGCTTTTCGGCCGGTTCGCTTGGAGCGGCGGGCGCGCCGCCTTGCGAGGGGGAGAGGTCGCTTTTCATGCTGCTCTTTCTTGACGGCCTTTGGGGGCGGCAAGCTCAAGGATTCCGATTTCCGTCGCGCCGGCAGCATCGAGCTCGCCCACGACCCGACCCTCCGACATGACCACGATACGATGCGCCAGCGCGAGCACCTCCGGCAGGTCGGAGGACACCACGAGGATCGCCATTCCCCCGGAAGCGAGGTCGCGCAAGATGTCGTAGATGTCAGCCTTCGAACCTACGTCCACGCCGCGCGTCGGCTCGTCCACGATGAGGATGCGCGGGTGGCGCGCCAGCCATTTGGCGAGCAGCACCTTCTGCTGATTGCCGCCCGACAGGTAGCGCACTTCGCGGTCCACGCTTGGCGTGGCGATGCGCAGTCCGTCGGCGTATTTCTGGCTGATCTCGCGCATCTCGGCGCGCGATAGCAGTCCGGAATGGGTATAGGCGGCGAGGTTGGCGGCAACGATGTTCGCGGTGATCGTGAAGTCGATGAAGAGCCCGCTTTCCTTGCGGTCTTCCGGAAGCATGGAGATACCCGCGGCCATTGAGTCCGCGGGGCTGCGCGGGTGCAGTTCGCGGCCCTCCAGGAACACGCTGCCCGACTGGATCGGACGCGCGCCAAAGATCGCTTCGCAGACCTCGGTCCGCCCGGCGCCGAGCAGGCCCGCCAGGCAGAGGATCTCTCCATAGCGCAGCGAAAAGGTTGCCGAGACGACCGAAGGGGCGACCAGATCGCGCACCTCGAGCGCGACGGTCGCGTCCGCCGGTGCACGGCGGGGATCGGGCTCGAAAGAGAGCTCGCGTCCCACCATCAGCGAGATCAGCTCTGCGGACTCCACCGACGCCGTCTCGCGCACGCCGGTGACGCGGCCGTCCTTCATGACGGTGACGCGATCCGAGATCTCGAAGATCTCGGCCATGCGATGCGAGACGTAGATGATCGAAACGCCCTGCGCCGCGAGGCGCTTGATGACGCGGAAGAGGTGGCGCCCCTCGTTGATGGTCAACGAGGATGTGGGCTCGTCGAGGATGAGGAGCTTAAGATCGTGCGAGAGGCCCTTGGCGATCTCGACCATCTGCTGCTGGCCCGGCGACAGCTGCGAGACCGGCGTGCGCGGGTCGATGTCGACCTCCAGATCGGTCAGAATCCTTCGCGTGCCGTCGTACATCGGTGCAAGCCGGATGATGCCGAGTGCGTTGACGGGCTGGCGGCCGGCGTAGACGTTCTCCGCGACGCTGAGCGCCCCGACGAGGCTCCGCTCCTGGTAGACCATGGCGATCCCGGCTTCTGCCGCGCCCTGCTCGTTCAGGTCTACGATCGACGCGCCGTCGAGCTCGATCTTGCCGCTGTCGGGCTGGTAGACGCCCGCGACGAGATGCATGAGCGTCGACTTGCCGGCGCCGTTCTCGCCGATCAGGGCATGCACTTCCCCGGGCCGGACCTCAAGCGAGACCTCGTCGACGGCACGCACGCCGGGAAACGTCTTGGTCACGTTGCGCATCGCCAGCCGCAGCGGCTCGGGCGACCCCCCGCCGCTTGGCCCGGCCGCCGCGTTGAAAGCGTCCGCGTTCATGGCGACCTCAAGCGCAGGCGAGCGCCCCGACCCAACGCCGCCGGCATCCTGGCGAGCTCCGGTGCGACCCTGTGCATTCTTCTGCCCCGAGGACCTGTCGACCGCGCGACCGACAATGCGCCGCCGCAACGGATCATGTCAAAAGCAGTGCTGGCCGGTTCCCGATGCCGCCACGCTTCGTTTCAGATGCACGCGGCGCGAAGCGAGGGGGAGACTTGTGACGTGTCGCAGCCCATTCTCGATCATGGTCACACTCCTTCGATGTCCGCAAACTCGCCAATCGGGACGGCAGTGCCATCGGCTCGCTGGCACCTCGTTTGCATTCGCTCTGGGTGACATCCCCCGCGGCGCGCGATCGCCGTGCGCAAGCGCGATGATGCGATGCAAAGGGGGGAAGATGTCAATAGGTTTTTGAGGATTGATCCTTTTGAGCCATTGACCCTATCATCACTTCCCGCTCGCGATGCGGGTAGCACGACGGAACAGGGCGAGAATCAACGCCGCAACGCCGCAGCCGGGTGCACCCAAAGCCTCGGTCCATGTGCGATGAGCGCAGCAAGCGCGGACCGCGCCGGCGCCAACCTGATACGCTTCAAGAACACACGCGGAGGGTAGGGTGATGCGACGTTTCGAAGGCAAGGTGGTGATCGTGACCGGCGCCGGATCGGGCATCGGCGCCGCGACGGCCGCCCGGTTCGCCGAAGAGGGCGCAACGGTCGTCCTCGCCGGCCGCAGAGAGGCCAATCTGCGGGAGGTCGCAGATCGTCTGCCGAAAGGTCAGGCTCTGGTGCACGTCACCGACGTCACCAAGGAAGAGGATGCGGCCGCGCTCGTCGCAACCACAGTTCATGCGTTCGGCCGCGTCGACGTTCTCGTCAACAACGCCGGGCTCTTCGAAGGCGGAACGGTGACGGGTGCGACGACTGAGCATTGGCGCAAGGTTCTCGGCACGAATCTCGACGCCGCCTTCTTCCTGTCGCGCGCCGCGATCCCGGAGCTTCTGAAGACCCGCGGTGCGATCGTGAACACGTCGTCTGTTTCGGGACTCGGAGGCGAGTGGGGCGCCGCGGCCTACGTCGCGGCCAAAGGCGGGTTGAACAACCTCACGCAGGCAATGGCGCTCGACCTCGCGCGTGACGGGGTGCGGGTCAACGCCGTCTGCCCGACCATGACGCAGACGCCGATGACGGCGGGAATGGCAAGTCAGCCTGAGCTGATGGCCAAGTTCCGCGACCGGATTCCGCTCGGGCGCGCCGCGCACCCGAAAGAAATCGCCGCGGCGATCGCCTTCCTGGCCAGCGACGACGCAAGCTTCATCACCGGCGTGAATCTCCCCGTCGACGGAGGAACATCCGCCTCAAACGGCGAGCCCGCCCCGGTCGGCCACTGAGGCAAGCGCGCCGCCCGCGGCGGCGCTTGTCTTTCGGACTTACGCCGCCCTCGGCATCGCGACGCCCTGGCGCCCGGGCAAGCCGATCTCAGGCTTCCGCCCGGAGACCATATCGGCGACAACACGGCCCGACCCGCACGCAAGAGTCCAGCCGAGATGCCCGTGGCCCGCATTGACGAAGAGCCCCTTCAGCGCGGCCGGACCCATGATCGGCGTGCCGGCGGGACTGACGGGCCTCAAGCCGGCCCACACGCGGGCCTTGGGAAGGTCGAGATGGCGCTTCATCTCGGGGAAGGTGAAACCGGCGTTTGCGATGATCGCCTCCGCCCGCGACATGGCCGGCGTCGTGTCATAGCCGGTGATTTCCGCTGAACCGGATATGCGCATACGGTCGCCGATCGGAACGAGACCGAAAAGCTTGCTGTCGTCGATGACAGGTACCTGCGGGGCCGAGTTCCAGGCGCCCCGCGCGAAGGTGATCGACACCCCCTTCACCGGGTAGATCGGGATGCGGATGCCGAGCTTCGCAAGCAAGGGCGCCGTGAAGCTGCCTAGCGCTGTGACTACGATATCGGCGGGAATGCGCCCCGCGCTCGTCATCACGCCGGTCACCTTGCCTTGCGAGGCTTCGATGCCTTGAACCGTCGTCTCATAATGGAAGCGAACGCCGCGGGCGGCGCAGGCTGCGGCCAGGCCTTGCGTAAACTTGTTGCAGTCGCCGACCTCGTCGCGCTCAAAGTAAAGCGCGCCGGCCAAGGTCTCCGCGGTCGCCGCCAATGCCGGCTCAATCTGCACAGAACGCGCAACGTCGATGCGCTCGTAGCGAAGCCCATGTCGCGCGAGCATGTCGCAGGCGCGCTGGGCCCCGTCGAGCGACCCTTTCGCTCGATAGATCTTCAGGACGCCGCGCGTGGCGCGGTCATATGAAATTCCGGTCTCCGCGCCGATCTCCTGGAGCGAGCGCAGCGAGTAGAGCGCGAGCTCAAGATTGGCGCGGGAGTTCGCCGCAAATCGCTCGGGCGTGCAGTTGCGCGCAAACGCGATGCCCCACCGCCACATATGCGGGATCGCGCCATAGCGCAGAAGCAGCGGCGCGTTCTCCTGTCCGAGCCACTTCACGATCTTCAGCGGCATTCCCGGCTGCGACCAGGGCTCGACCTCGCTGGCATGGATGACGCCGCCGTTGCCCCAGCTCGTCTCGAGCGCGGCTTCCTTCTGGCGCTCCACCACGGTGACGTCGTGTCCGGCCTTGCTCAGGTACCAGGCCGTCGCCACGCCGACCGCACCCGCACCAAGCACCACGACCGGCATCGCTCAAGCCTCCGCGCGGGGGAGGGCAGACGCGGGCGCAATCCGCCAAACAGCTTCGCCCGTGAGGGGATCGGCCGCTCGGCCCGACGCACGCATGCGGTTCGTCATCGGCCTGCCCTTAAGCATTCTTGACCTTGCTCGCTCGGACTTGCCGGCTCCGCGCGCTCCGCAGGTGACGCGGCGCGCCGGTCAGGGTGGTCTTCCAGATATTCTGCTTCTCGCGATCCATGCGCTCGGCGACGTCGCGCGTGATGTCGCGGAGGATCTCTTCGGAGAGGCGCTTCGATTCGTGATAGAGCTGGCTGATCAGCCGCAAATGACTGCCCATCTCGTGGAAGGCGCGCATCGGATCGTGTGCCGCGACCGCTTCGTAGATGCTGGTGTGGTCGCGCACCGACAAGCGGTCCGCGTCGGGCATGTGGATGGTCGTCGTGCGCTGATCGATGAGCCATTCGACGAGGATGTCGTGGACGGCGGCAAAGATCGGATTTCGCGTAATCGCGGTCAGCTCGTAGTGAAATGCCACGTCGGTGCGGATAAACTCCGCCGTGTTTCCGATCGCGGCGACATTGGCGTCCAGCGCCTTTCTGAGCCGGTCGATGTCGTCATCCGTCGCGACCTGCGCGGCTTGCCAGGCGACCCCGGCCTCGAAAAGGAGGCGCGCCTGCTCCATCTGGCTCTGCCCCTGGCCGGTGGCAGCGACGCGTTTGACGAAGCCGGTCAGCTGACCAATGAGGAAGCTGCTGGTCGGGGCGGTTACCCGCGCGCGCGTGCCGCTGGTGACATCCACGAAGCCTTGCTGCTGCAAGAGGAAGAGGGCCTCGCGCACGGAAGGGCGGCCCACCTTGAAGCGCTCCGCCAGAACCTTCTCGGAAGGGAGCTGGCTGCCGATCTCGAACTCGCCGCTGGTGATCGCCTTCTCGAGCAGCTCGACGATCTCATGCGAGCGCTTGCGGCGGCCAACCGTTTGACTGGGTACAGTCTGCATTTCGCAATTCTCAATCTGTGGTGGGGTGTCGCGCCCGTCATTCTGGGTCGGGAAATGCCGGCGCGTGCAACGAACATCGTATGTGCCGTCGCTCGGCCGAAAACCGTGGCCCAAGTCGCATTGCCGCCACCGATCGTCACGGATGTCAAGGTAACGTCTTGTCGGCCCAACGGAATACGCGTCACGCAAATCGGGACCGGAGCTGAGGGACGCATTGGTGGTGCGACGTAGTCGAACGGCGGGAAGGCGCTTCGGACGGCAGGAGACAGCCCAGGTGTCGGGTGACGACGAGCGGCCGGGGATGATCGTCATGATCAAGTCCTTGCCGAAAGGCGCGGACGCGAATACACGCAAGCCGATGATCAAATGTCAATAGGGAAGGTCCTATTGATCCTTTGATCCTTCGTCGAGAAGATGCGGCGCCTGCGGCGCTTTGAAGGAGAGACGAATGGCGAAGAAAGCCTACCCCGCTCATCCCGAAGTGCCGATCAGCAAGGCGGTCCGCGCCGGCGACTTCGTGTTCACATCCGCCTACGGTCCGTGGACCTTCGACCCGACGAAGGTCGTCTTCGACGCGGAAGGGAACATCGTCGATGACGGCGCCGGGCGGAAGAACGTCCCGTTCGACGAACAAGTCCATCTGACCTTCGGCTTCGTCAAGGATGCGCTCGCCGTCGCCGGCTGCACGCTCGACGACGTGGTCGATTGTCAGGCCTGGCTCGCCGATGCGCGGGACTTCGTCCGTTTCAACGAGATCTATCGGACCTACATCGTGAAGGATCCGCCGGTCCGCTCGGTGTTTCCGGTCAAGTTCATGTTCGACGTGAAGATCGAGCTCAAGGTCACAGCCTACAAGCCGTTGCCGACCGCCTGATCATGCGCGCCGAAGTGCACCAGGTTGTGACGTTCGCGACGGAGCCGTTCCGCGGCAATCCTGCCTTCGTGCTGTCGCTGGAGCGCGATCTCTCCGACCGCGTCCTCCAGCAGATAGCGGGGCAGCTCAACGAACCCGTGCTGGCGTCGCTGCGGCCGATCGACGAGGCACGGACCGAGCTTCGCTTTCACACACCGACGGGGCCGCACAGCGGCGCCGGCCACGCGATGATGGCCGCCGCGCATGTCGCGCTTGCGCGTGCACCGGGCGCCCGGGGGAGCATGGTCCTCGCTCTCGCCGACAAGAGCGAATGCATCGTCGTGGGGGACGGCTCCCGCATCTCTGTCCCATGGCCGGTCATGCCGGCTTCGCCGGTGGACATGGTCGATATCTTGAGTGCGGCGCTCGGCGCCGGGGCGGTGGAGAGCTTCGACGCTCCCTTCGGCTATGTCGCGATCTTCGACGATCCAGCGCGGATCGAAGCTCTCGACCCGGATATGGACGCGGTCGCAAGGCTCGATCGCGGCGCGGTGATCGCGACGGCGCCTGGCAGCGCCTCGGATTTCGTCATCCGCGTGTTCGCCCCGAAACTCGGCCTGCCGGAGGATCCGGTCTGCGGCACCGCGCACCGCATCATCGTTCCCTATTGGGCCGAGCGGTTCAAACGCCAGGCGCTGCACAGCCGCCAGCTGTCGCCGCGCGGCGGCGATCTCTATTGCCGGCTCGACGGCGAGCGCGTCGTCATCAGCGGCGAATCCGTGACGTTCCTGCGCGGCTCGATCGAGCTGCCGGACTGACCGCGCGCATGGTCCGCATCAGCCCAATTCGAGCTTCCGATTTAAACTCTGGCGTCTGGAAGACGCCGACGACGATTCGATTTGGGCAATGCGACCCGGCGGGCATTGTCTATACGCCGGTCTATTTCGACCTCTTCAATGTCGCCATCGAGGAATGGTACCCGGCCTCGCTTGGGATCGACTATTACGCGCTCCTTCGCGACGAGAAGATCGGCGTCGGCTATGGCCATGTCTCCGCCGATTTCCTGCTCGCGAGCGTCATGGGCGATATCCTCGAGATCGCAATCGTCGTGAGCGACATCGGGAAAGCGTCGTTCAAACTGACGCTGCATGCGTTCAAGGGCGGAGACGAAGCGGTGCGCGGCCGGATGGTTGTCGTGACCACGTCGCTCCTCAAGCACGGCGCGATTCCGATCCCGGCGAAGCTTAGGCAGGCGCTCGAAGCCTACCGGGACCGGTGCGGCTGATCGCCTACATCGCAGGGTCTTTCGGCGACCAGAGAATCGGGCCGCCGTCCTTCTCGTAGGCCTCGCCGTCGGGGTAGGAGATAGCCTCCATCTGAAGCCCCCAGGGCGTCAGAAAGTAGAAGATGCTCTGCCCCGCCGCCGGCCCCTGATCGACGGGGAGCGGGCCGAAGAAGGTCTCGACGCCCTTGGAATCGAGGTAGTCCTTCGCCGCTTTGATGTCGTCGACGTAGAGCGCGATGTGATAGCCGCCGATGTCGCTGTTTCGCGGCTGAACGACCTTCTGGTCGGGTGCGGTATATTGGAAGAGCTCGATGTTCGAGCCGTAGCCGCAGCGGATCATCGTGATCTCTTGGATCACCGCCTTAGGATCGACGTGTAGTAGATCCTGCATGAAGGTGCCTTTGTCGTCGGCGAAGGGACCGAACGACATCGCTTTCTGGCACCCGACAACGTCGACGAAGAAGCTAACCGCCTGCGCCATGTCAGGCACTGTGATGCCGGTATGGTCATGGCCGCGCATGCCAGGGATACCCTCGGCGTGAGCTCCGGAGAACAGCGCTCCTATTCCTGCGGCGAGGCCGAGCGCGGCCAGCGCCGACTTGACTGATGGTCTTCCGTGCATTGAACCCTCCCTCCAACACCCTTCCGGAGCGGAAGGGCAAAACGCATCACGTGCCAGGCGCGAACGAAGCGAACGTCCGTCCGGCGCGGGCGAGTTCCTCGATCAACGGTGCGGGCTTGAGGCCGGGCTCGTCCAATTCGCTTGCCAGCGCATCGAGACGGTTTCGGATCGCCACGAGGCCGAGAGAGTTGGCGTAGAACATCGGCCCGCCCCGCCAGGCAGGAAAGCCGTAGCCATTGACCCAAATGACGTCGATGTCGCCGGGTCGCGCGGCGATCTTATCCGTCAGGATGCGCGCGCCCTCGTTGATGATCGGGAGAAGCAGCCGCTCGACGATCTCGCCCTTTGCCAATGGGCGGCGGGTGACGCCCAGCCTCTTCGCGGTGTCTGCGACGAGCGCGGCGACGTCCGGATCGGAGAGGGGCGTGCGCGATCCGTCCGCGTAGCGATAGAAGCCCTTGCCGGTCTTTTGCCCGAACCGGCCAAGCTCGCAGAGCGCGTCAGCGACGGGCGCCGTCAAGCCTTCGGCCTTTCGCATGCGCCAGCCGATGTCGAGCCCGGCGAGATCAGCCGCGGCGAGGGGCCCCATGGGGAAGCCGAAATCGACCATCGCGGCGTCGATCTCCTCCGGCAGAGCGCCTTCGAGGAGAATGCGCTCCGTGGCGACGTTGCGCTGGCGCAGCATGCGGTTGCCGGCGAAGCCGTGCGCATTACCGACGACGACCGGCACCTTGCCGAGGCGGCGGGCGAGCGCCACGAGCGCCGCAAGCGTGGCGGGGGTCGTGTAGCGCCCGCGCACGATCTCGACGAGGCGCATCACATTGGCAGGACTAAAGAAATGCATGCCAGCGACCGAACCCCGGCGTCCCGTCGCCTCAGCGATGCGGTCGACGTCGAGGTAGGACGTGTTGGTAGCGAGAATAGTCGCAGGCGGCGTCATCTGGTCGAGCGTTGCGAAGACCTCGCGTTTCAAATCCATGTCCTCGAAGACTGCTTCGACGACGAGGCCCGCGTCGCCGGCCCGGTCTATCCCGATCGCGCCCGTGACCCGGGCGATCCGGCGCTCAACTTCGTCTTCAGCCAACTTGCCGCGCTTGGCGGCATCCCGATAGCCAGCCTCAATTCCCTTCAGCGCGCGTTTCAGCGCCGCGTCGTCGGTCTCGATCAGAACGACCGGAATGCCGGCATTGGCAAAAGCGGTCGCGATGCCGCTCCCCATCGTGCCGGCTCCGAGGATCGCCACTTTCTCGATCGGCTCGAGCTTCGTGCCGGGGGCCGGAGGGGGAACTTTCGCAGCCGCCCGCTCGGCGAAGAAGAGGTAACGGAGAGCCTTCGACTGGTCGCCGGAAACAAGCTCCGCGAAGAGCGTCCGCTCGCGGTCGAGGGCCGCGTCAAAAGATAGGTCGAGCACCGCACGGACAGCCTCGACGCAGGCATGCGGCGCTCGGAAGCCGCGCGCGCGTTTCGTGAGCTCAGCGGCGGTGGACTCAAAGCGCGAGCGGTCGGCGCGATCCTTGAGGAGCCTTCTGTCGTCGTCGCGGAGTTGGCGGAGCTTCCCGGTCTTCGAAAGCTTTCTGGCAAGTGCGATCGCGGATTCCGTTAGGTCGCCCTCGGCGATCGCATCGATGAGGCCATCGCGCAGCGCATCCGCGGCCGATATCGGCTCGCCGCTGACGATCATCGCGAGCGCCTTCGTCGCGCCGACCGCACGCGGGAGGCGCTGCGTGCCGCCGCCGCCGGGGAGGATGCCAAGCTTCACTTCTGGCTGGCCCATCCTGGTCGCCGGCGCCGCGATGCGCGCATGGCACGCCAATGCGAGTTCGAGCCCGCCGCCGAGCGCCGTCCCGTGCAGCGCGGCGACGACCGGCTTTGTCATCGCGTCGAGGACCGCGGCGATATCGTTGATCAGCGGCTTCGCCCGCGGCTTGCCGAATTCCTTGATGTCCGCCCCGGCGACGAAAGTCCGCCCCGCACAGGCGATTACGGCGGCCTCAAGCGCGCGGTCCGTCTCGATGCCGTTCAGCGCATCCAGAAGGCCGGCACGGACGGCGTGAGAAAGCGCGTTGACGGGCGGATTGTCGATCGTGACGACCGCGACACTTCCGACGACATCCACGCGAACGGGGCGAACATCGCTCATGCCTCGTCGAGCACCGCCGTTGCCTCGATTTCGACCTTGGCGGCGTCCTCCACGAGCGCGCTCACTTCAACCAGCGTCATGGAGGGAAAGTTCCGGCCGATCACGCTTCGATACGCTTCGCCGACCTCCTTCAGCCGTGCAGCATATTCGCGCTTGTCGGTGACGTACCAGGTCAAGCGGACGAGATGTTCGGGGCGGCCGCCGGCCTCGGCGAGCACCGCAACGATATTTTCGAGCGCCTGCCGGGTCTGAACGACGAAGTCGTCGCTCTCGAATATCTTTGAGGCGTTCCAGCCGATCTGCCCGCCGAGGAAGACCATGGGCCCGGACGCGACGATCCCGTTCGCGTAGCCGGAGGTGGGCTGCCAACCCTCCGGATGCAGCGTTCGTCTGCCCTCGCTCTTCGGCATCGTCGTCGTGTCTCCGCCAGCTGGATTTGTTGAATTGCGCATGGCTACGGCAGCGTCTGCCGCAACATGAAGCGCCGCGCTTTGCCCGTCGCCGTCTTTGGCAGCGCCTCGACGAAACGGATCGAGCGCGGGAATTTCCCCGGGGCGATCGCAGCCTTTACGTGATCCTGCAGGCGCTTCACCGCGGCTGCGCTGCCGGCCTCGCCGGGCGCCAGCACAATGAACGCCTTGACGATCTCGCCGCGTTGCTTGTCGGGAATTCCGACGACCGCGCAATCGGTTACGGAGGAATGCGACAGCAGCGCCGCTTCCACCTCCGGGGCGGCGATCGTCTCGCCGGCCGATACGATCAAATCATCGGCGCGTGCCACGAAATGGAAGCGCCCGTCCTCGTCCTCGACAAACATGTCGCCGGTCAGGTTCCAGCCGTCGCGCACGAAGTCGCGCTGCCTGGGTCGTCGAGGTAGCGGCAGCCGGTCGGCCCGCGAACCGCGAGATGGCCGACGGTGCCGCGCGGCGCCTCGCGCATGTCGTCGTCGAGAACCTTCGCCTCGTAGCCGGCGACCGGACGACCGCATGTGCCCGCGACCGCGTCGCCCAGCCGGTTCGAGATGAAGATATGCAGCATCTCGGTTCCGCCGATGCCGTCGAGGAGGGGGACGCCGAAGCGCGCCGTCCAGGATTTGCAGGTCTTCGCCGACAGCGCGTCGCCGGCCGAGACCGCGGCGCGGAGCGAGGCAAGGTCGCTCGGAGCGCATTTCAAGGCGAGAATCCGGTGGTAGATGGAAGGGCTCGCGAACGCGATCGTCGGCTTGTAGGTCTTGATCTCGCCGACCAGGTCCGCGGGGGATGCTTCTTCAAGCAGCACCGCTGCCGCACCAACGCGAAGCGGAAAGACTACGAGCCCGCCCAGTCCGAAGGTGAAGGCGAGCGGCGTCGTGCCGACCACGACGTCCGCCGGCGTGATGCCGAGCACGTCTTTCGCGTAGCTGTCGGCGATGGCGAGGAGGTCGCGATGGAAATGCATCGCCGCCTTCGGCTCCCCGGTCGCACCGGTCGAGAATGCGATGATCGCAACGTCGTCGCGGCTCGTCTTCATCGCATCGAAACGCACTGGCTTGCCGAGCGCGATCCGGTCGAGCTCGGCGTCGAAATTCGCGGTGCCGTCGAAGCCGATCACCTTCTGCAGAAAGCGACTCGATTTTGCGGCCGTGACGAGCTCGTCCATGAGCCGCGTGTCGCAGAGGGCGAGCTTCACCTCGGCCTTGTCGATCACCTTGCCGAGGTCGGCCGCCTTCAGCGACGGCACCGTGTTGATGACGACCGCGCCCGCCTTCAAAGCGGCGAGCCAGCAGGCGACCATCGCAGGGTTGTTGGCGGAGCGGATCAGCACCCGGTTTCCCGGCACGACATCGAGATCCTCGACCAGCGCGCGGGCGATCCGGTTGGTCCAGTCGGCGAGTTCCTTGTATGTGCGCATCCGCCCATGGCCGATGAGGGCGGTGTTGTCACCGAAGCCGCGCTCGACCATTCGATCGGTGAGCTCGGTCGCCACGTTAAGCTGCTCCGGGTAGTCGAAGCCATCGAGCAGGAACGTCGGCCACGTCTCGGTCGGCGGAAGATGATCGCGCGCAAACGTGTCGAGATGAGCCGAGGCCCCAAGCATTACTTTCCCCCCAGGGTCTGACGCGCGATCACGACTTTCTGCACGTCGGAGGCGCCTTCGTAGATGCGGAGCGCGCGTATCTCGCGGTAGAGCCGCTCAACGACCGAGCCTGAGCGGACGCCGTCGCCCCCGTGGAGCTGCACGGCCTTGTCGATGACGATCTGCGCGCGGTCGGTGGCGAAGAGTTTTGCCATCGACGCTTCGCGCGAGACGCGCGCGGCGCCTTGATCCTTGGTCCACGCGGCGCGGTAGACGAGAAGCGCGGCGGCGTCGATGTCGAGCGCCATGTCGGCGACGTGGCCCTGAACCATCTGCAGTTCCATCATCGCCTCGCCGAAGAGCTCGCGGCTCTTCACACGGGCGAGCGTCTCATCGAGCGCGCGGCGGGCGAAGCCGAGCGCCGCCGCGCCGACGGTGGAGCGGAACACGTCAAGCACGCTCATCGCGATCCGAAAGCCTTCGCCCGGGCGGCCGATCATCATCGATTCCGGCAAACGCAAATTGTTGAAACGAAGGCGGGCGAGGGGATGCGGGGCTATCACGGAAAGACGTTCAGCGATCTCGAGTCCGTCGATCTCCGCCGGCACGAGAAACGCCGAAATGCCCTTCGCGCCGGGGGCCTCGCCGGTGCGCGTGAAGACGACGTAGAAATCCGCAATGCCGCCGTTCGATATCCAGGTCTTCTCGCCGTCGAGCCGATAGAAGTTGCCGGCCTTCGTCGCCGTCATATCCATGCTGGCGACGTCCGAGCCCGATTTCGTCTCCGACAGGGCGAAGGCGGCAATGGCGCGCCCCTCGCGCGTCTTCTTCAGCCACTTCTTCTGCTCAGGCGTGCCGAAGAGCGAGAGCGCGCCGGTCCCGAGTCCCTGCATGGCGAAGGCGAAGTCGGCGAGGCCGTCGTGGCGGGCGAGAGTCTCGCGCGCGAGGCACAGGGTGCGGACATCGAGCGCGCCGCCTTCGTCCGGGTCGACGCCCGTGTGCTTCAACCACCCGTCGCGGCCGAGCTTAGCCACGAGTTCGCGGCACGCGTTGTCGATACCCGCGATGTCACCCTCGGGCTTGACCCGAGGGTCCAGACCGACTTCGCTGGGTCCTCGGGTCGCGCCCTGCGCGCCCGAGGATGACGGGCCGTGAGTTGGCAAATTCGCCACGCACCATGCCTCGAGGGCGGCGTGGAACGCGCGATGCCGGTCCTCGAAAAACGGCCAACTCAGGAAGCTCTTGTCCGCCATCAGTCGCCCTCGAAGACCGGTTTTTGCTTGGCGACGAAGGCCCGGTAGGCGCGCTCGAAGTCGCGCGTCTTCATCATCAGCGCCTGCGCTTGCGCTTCCGCCTCGATCGCCTGGTCGAGGCTCATCGACCATTCCTGCACGAGCTGCGTCTTGGTCATCGCGTGCGCGAGGGTCGGGCCGTTGGCGAGACTTTGCGCGAAGGCGATCGCCTCCGCCTCAAGGCTCGCAGCAGGAACGAGGCGATTGAAGAAGCCCCAGCGCTCGCCTTCGTCCGCCGTCATCGTGCGGCCGGTATAAAGGAGCTCCGCTGCTCGCCCTTGACCGATTATCCGCGGGAGAATGGCACACGCGCCCATGTCGCAGCCCGCGAGGCCGACGCGGGTGAAGAGGAACGCGGTCTTCGCCTCGGGCGCGGCGAAGCGGATATCGGAGGCCATGGCGATGATGGCGCCGGCGCCGACGCAAACCCCGTCGACCGCCGCGACGATCGGCACGCCGCAGTGGAGCATGGCCTTGACGAGGTCGCCCGTCATGCGCGTGAAGGCGAGGAGGCCCTTCATGTCCATCCCGACGAGCGGACCGATGATGTCGTGCACGTCGCCGCCGGAGGAGAAATTGCCGCCGTTCGACGCGAACACGACCGCCTTCACGTCGTCGGCCTCGGGCATTGCGCGGAAGGTATCGCGGAGCTCCGCGTAGCTCTCGAAGGTGAGAGGGTTCTTCCGCTCCGGCCGGTTGAGCGAAATCACCGCGACCGTGCCCTCCATGCGCCAGCGGAAGTGCTTGGACTTGAGGCCGGCCATCTCAGCCATGGGCGTGCTCCGGGATTCTGATTGCCTGGCCTGTGGTCTTCTCCGAGCCGGGACTGCACAGCCTGAGTACAACCGCCGCCACGTCCTCCGGCGCAACGATGCGCCCGTCCGTATTGAAGTCCGCCAGCACGCGGCGCGCCTCTTCATCGCTCCGTCCGGTCTTGTCGATGATCGTCTTGACGCTCCGCTCCAGCATCGGCGTTGCGGTGTAGCCGGGGCAAATTGCGTTGACGGTGACGCCGGTGCCGACGGTCTCCGCGGCGAGCGTGCGCGCGAGCCCGACAGCGCCGTGTTTCGCCGCGGTATAACCCGCCGCATAGGCGTGGCCTTCCAGCCCGGCGATCGAGGCGATCACCACGAGCCGGCCCCAATCGGCGCCTGCCATCGCCTTGATGCCCTCGCGCAGCGTCAGGAAGACGCCGGTGAGATTGACGGCGATCATCCGCTCGAACTGTTCAAGCGTCGTGCGCGCGAAGGATGCGCTTTCCGCCGCGCCGGCATTGGCGACCACGATGGAGAGCGATCCGCTCTTCTCCGTGGCCTCTTTGAAGGCGCGGGCGACCGACGCCTCGTCGGTGACATCGGCGACGAGGGGGGTGATGCCAGCATGCGCCTTCGCCACGACTTCGAGCGGCGCTGCGCGGCGGCCGGTGATCGTCACCTTTGCGCCGGCCTCTGCCAGCGCGAGCGCAATCGCGGCGCCGATGCCGGTGCCGCCGCCGGTGATAAGCGCGTGCCTGTTGGATAGCATCGTCATGGCCGACCACCAACGGGTGTCATTCTCGGGCGGAGCGAAGCGGAGACCCGAGAACCCAGTGATTTCGCGATCACCGATTCCTGGGTCCTCGCGTCTCGCTGCGCTCGCGCGAGGATGACAGCGTCTAGGCCGAATTTCATCCTCACACCTTTGCCACGCCTTCCCCGCGCGCGGCGAGGCGGAAGAGCTGCTCGCGGCCCGGCCAATAGGGCTCGGGCCACGCCTCGTCGCGGTCGCCGAGCGCAGCGGCGGCGTGGAGCGTCCAATAGGGATCGGTCAAATGCGGACGGGCAAGGCACACGAGGTCGGCGCGTCCCGCCATCAGGATCGAGTTCACGTGGTCGGGCTCGTAGATGTTGCCGACCGCCATCGTCGCCATGCCGGTCTCGTTGCGAATGCGGTCAGAGAAGGGGGTCTGAAACATGCGGCCGTAGACCGGCCGCGCCTCGCGCGTCGTCTGCCCGGCCGAGACGTTCAGGATGTCGACGCCCGCATCTTGGAATATGCGCGCGATGTCGACAGCCTCGGCAGGCGTCACGCCTTTGTCGCCAACCCAGTCGTTGGCCGAGATGCGAACCGAGATCGGCTTCGCCTCGGGCCAGACTGCGCGAACTGCTCGGAAGACCTCGAGCGGATAGCGCATGCGATTTTCAAGGCTACCTCCGTACTCGTCTGTGCGGTTGTTGGTGACCGGCGTGATGAAGGAGGAAAGCAGATAGCCGTGCGCACAATGGAGCTCCAGCATGTCGAAGCCGGCCCGCTCCGCCATCTCCGTCGACAGAACGAACTCCCGCTTTACGCGCTCCATGTCGGCGCGATCCATCGGCTTCGGAACCTGGTTGCGCGGCGACCACGGGACATCCGAGACCGACATGACCGGCCAGTTCCCTTGCTGTAGCGGCGCGTCCATCTCCTCCCAGCCGAGCTGCGTGGAGCCCTTGCCCCCGGAGTGGCCGAGCTGGCAGCAAATCCGCGCCTCGGTCTCGGCGTGCACGAAATCGACAATGCGTTTCCACGCGATCTCGTGCGCGGGCGTGTAGAGCCCGGTGCAGCCCGGCGTGATCCGCCCTTCCGGGCTGACGCAGGTCATCTCGATGTAGACCAGCCCGGCGCCGCCTTTCGCCCGCTCGGCATAGTGGACGAAATGCCAGTCGGTCGGGCAGCCGTCGATCGCCTTGTACTGGTCCATGGGGGAGACGACGACGCGGTTCTTCAGCTTTAGATCGCGGAGCGAATAGGGCGCAAACATCGGCCGCCGCACCACATTCGCCGGCGCGCCGGCCTTGCGCTGGAACCAAGCCTCGGCGCCTTCCAGCCAAGCCTTGTCGCGCAGGCGAAGGTTCTCATGGCTGATCCGCTGCGAGCGCGTCAGAAGCGAATAATTGAACTGCACCGGGTCGAGGTGGAAGTAGCGATCGATCTCCTCGAACCACTCGCAGGAGTTCCGTGCCGCCGATTGCAGCTTCAGCACCTCGACGCGGCGCTCGTCCTCGTACTTCTGGAACGCATTCTCGAGCGTGTCTTCGGTCTCGACATAGTTCGCGAGTGCGATGGCGCTTTCGACCGCTAGCTTCGTCCCGGAGCCGATGGAGAAATGCGCCGTCGCCGCCGCGTCGCCGAGGAGCACGACGTTTTCGTGATGCCAGCGCTCGCAAAGGACGCGCGGGAAGTTGAGCCAGGCTGAGCCGCGGATGTGCGCGGAATTCGACATCAGCGGGTAGCCGCCGAGCGTGTCCTTGAAGATGCGCTGACAGGTCTCGACCGACTCCGCTTGTGACATCGCGCCGAAATCGAACTTCTCCCAGGTCTCCTCGGCGCACTCGACGATGAAGGTCGCCGTGTCGTCGTCGAACTGATAGGCGTGCGCCCACACCCAGCCGTGCTCGGTCTCCTCGAAAACAAAGGTGAAGGCGTCGTCGAATTTCTGGTGCGTGCCGAGCCAGACGAACTTGCATTTGCGGATGTCGATCTCGGGTTTGAAATCCGCGGCGAATTCGCGCCGCGTTTTCGAATTCAGCCCGTCGGCTGCGACAACGAGATCGTAATCGCGGGCGTAGCTGGCAGCGCTTTCCGCCTCCGTCTCGAAGCGGAGATCGATGCCGAGCTCGTGCGCGCGCTGCTGCAACAGGATGAGCAATGTCTTGCGGCCGATCCCGCAGAAGCCGTGGCCCGAGGATACCGTACGCGTGCCGCGATAGTGGACCGCGATGTCGTCCCAATAGGCGAAGTGTGCGCGGATCGACGCGGCGCTCACCGGATCGTTCTTGGCGAGATTGTCGAGCGTTTCGTCCGACAGGACGACGCCCCAGCCGAACGTGTCGTCCGGGCGGTTCCGTTCGATCACGACGATGTCGTGGTCCGGATTCCGGAGCTTCATCGTGATCGCGAAGTAGAGCCCGGCGGGGCCACCGCCGAGGCACGCAACCCGCATCGTTCGGCGCCTTCCTCTTTCCCCGCCTTGTCGCACCGGGCGGGAGATAGTTCAAGCTTAAAATGTCTTCTGCAACTGTCATTCTCGGGCGAACCCTCGGGCTTGGCCCCGAGGGGGAGACCCGAGAACCCAGCCACTTTGCAGCTTCTTCTCTCTGGGTCCTCGGGTCGCTGCGCGCCCGAGGACGACAATCACCGAGGCTAACGCGGTCATTCTCGGGAGCGCGTAGCGCGACCCGAGAACCCAGAGACGTCGCTGCTCCTCTCGCCTGGGTCCTCGGGTCGCTGCGCGCCCGAGGATGACAATCTCTTGTGCGGCCCCTCAGTGATTCCGAGTACTACAGCGTCCGGATCGTCTGCAGCGCTCCGTCCAGCATCTCGCCCTTCTCGTCCCTGAGCGCCATTTCGATCAGCCGGTGCAGCCATTCGGCGGCATCCGCCCGCCCAGTAAGAATCGGCAGCGCGGAGACAACGCGATCGTATTTCGCCTCGCCCCGCTCATGCGTGTCGCTGTAGCCTTTGATGAGCCGGCGGCAACGCAGCACCTCGACGCCGAGCGCATAATCCTTGGCGAGTGTGTCGCGCGCGAGCGCCAGCCATTCGTCGATATGCGCCATCTCGGTGCGGTGCCGGAGCGTGGAACGGCGCATGCGCCGGAGCCCGCCGACGAAATAGAGCGCGAGGAAGTGGTGGACGCGATCGGTCCTGAAATGCCGTCCCTTGTTGACGACGCGGTCGAGCGCGCGGACGAGCGTCGGCTTCGACAGGATGAAGGCGCCGAGTGCGGCCGGCATGGTGCCGCAGACCTCCTCGATCCTCGGATGCATGAATTCGGTGACGTGGAGCACCTGCTCGTCGCCGACGCCGATCTCCTTCTCGACGCGACGGAAGCGCGCCGCGCGCGTCTTCAGGTCGGCGACGCGGATCACGTCGTCATAAGCCATGGCGTTCGCGAGATATTTCGCGGCCTCGACCGTGAAGCGGAAGCCACGGCCCGCACCGCCAGCCGCGACGTCGAGCGCGTGGAGCGACTTCAGCCGGTCGAGATACTCGCGTCCGTATCGGAGATCCTGAAAATCGACGACCTTCTGCAGGCCGGCGAGGAGCATCGCCTGTGCCTCGGCCGGGAAATCGTTCGCCACAGCTGTCGGCGAGCGCCGACCAGGCGCGGGTCGCATCCGCCGGGCCGGAGATCGTCGGCGCGCTGCGCCCGGGCGTGGACCGGAGCTCCCGCCGATCCCGTCGCGCCTTCCGCTTCCGGCTTTTCGACGGCCGCAGCCCCGGCGCCAAAAGCCTTCAGGCTTTGCGCCGCACCGCGCCCACCAGCCGCGATGGTCGCCTCAAAGCTCTCGCGCGGGAAGGGGAGCACGCCAGAGCCGGCGAGCGCGCCGAAAAGGCTCGCCGAGATGACGCTGCCGTTTTCCGCGGCGAGTTTCTCAAGATCCGCGCCGAGGAAGCGCTTGGCGCTTTTGCGCGCCGCGTCGAGCACCGGCTCGGCTTCGAAAATCCCCATGCCCGGCATCACCTTCTCGATGACGGCGAGGGTGCGATGCGTGGATGTAATCAACGTCGTGCGGTCGGGTGTGACGAGTCCGCGCTGCATGGCGCGCCCGGCCTCCATGAGTTCCGCCGCAAGCACGATATCGACGTCGCCCGGCGCCGGCATCAGCGAGAGGACGGGCGTGCCTTCGCCTTCCGGAACCATCTCGACATAGTAGATCGTCGCGCCGGTGCGCTGCGCGACGCCCGGCACCGAGGTCGATTGCGCATACCAGCCGTTCCGCTCGGCGAGGTCGACGATCCAGTCAGTGATGACGCCGCCGCCCTGGCCCGCCGACCGCGAGGACCGCGAGCTTGATGATCCGGTCACCGGCGGATGGCGCAAGCATCGATCAAACTCCCCTTACACGGTCATTCTCGGGCGGACCCTCGGGCTTGACCCGAGGGGGAGACCCGAGAACCCAGGAGCCCTTGCGCCCTTCACTCCTGGGTCCTCGGATCGCGCTGCGCGCGTCCGAGGATGACATTGAGAGGCGGCAGGATGCATCCCGATCAGGCTCCCGCTGCCTCAAAGACCAAACGCTTGCGGTCGCGGCGCTCCTGCAGCCAGCCGATGACCTTGGCGCGAAGGCGCGCGAGCCACCGGTCGAGCCCATTCGGATTGTGGATCACGTCGGCGCGGTAGAAGCTCGGGCAAAGCACCGCCGCGTCGGCGACCTCGCCGCAATTGCCGCAGCCGACGCAGTTCTGGTCGATCGCGGCGACCGGATCGTCGCGCAGCGGATCGTCGAGCACCTTCACCGAAAGCGACGGGCACCCGGAGAGCCGCATGCAGGCGTGGTCGCCCGTGCAGACATCCTCGTCGACGCCGAAGCGCGGCTTCACCGTCCGCGCGCCGTCGGCGATGGCTTTTGCCACGAGCGGCTTCTCGCGGCGCTGCCTGTTCAGCATGCATTCCGATGAGGCGACGATGATTTTCGGGCCCTTCTCCTTGGTGGTCAGGGCCTCGCGCAGCGTGTCACGCATCCACGTCACGTCGTAGGTGCGGTCGGTCTGCCGCACCCATTTCGCGCCGACGCCGCGTACGGCGTTGGTGATCATGTTGCCGGTCGCGCGCGACCGGTTCTTGGCGCGTGACGACATGATGTCCTGTCCGCCGGTCGCAGCGGAATAGAAATTGTCGACGATGATCGTGACGCCGTCGTGCTTGTTGTAGACGGCGTTGCCGATGCTCGAGTTCAGCCCGTTGTGCCAGAAGCCGCCGTCGCCCATGACCGAGATCGGCCGCTTCTTTGCTTCGACGTTGAAGGCGGAGGCCGAGGCGGGCCCGAGCCCATAGCCCATCGTGCTCGCCCCGATGTTGAAGGGCGGCATGATGGAGAAGAGATGGCAGCCGATATCGGCGGCGACATGGTGAGGCCCGAGCTCTTTTTCCACGAGCTTCATGGCGGCAAAGATCGGACGCTCGGGACAGCCGATGCAGAAACCGGGCGGGCGCGGCGGAACGGCTTTCGAGAGATCGGCGATGGCGAGCCCTTCCGGTTCGTTCGGGCTGAGATCGCGGTCGCTCAAGAGTTCCGGCGCGTTGGCCTTGAGGAACCCGCGCACGCCGGCGAGCATCACCGCGCCGGTATACTCACCGGCGATCGGGAAGGGGCCCTTGCCGAAAAGCTGCGTCGTCATGTCCGCTTTGTGCAGCATCGCCCCGAAGGCCTGCTCGATGTGGTTCGGCTGCCCTTCCTCGACAACGAGGACTGCATCCTTGTCGCGCGCGAAATCGAGAAACTCCTCGTCGATCAGCGGATAAGTGACGTTCAAGACGTAGAGCGGAACGTCTGTGTGGCCACGGATGTCGGCGAGCCCGAGTCTTTGGAGGGCGCGCATGACGCCGTTGTACATGCCGCCTTGGCAGACGATTCCGACACGCCCATCCGCCGGCCCGAAACGCTCGTTCAGCCCACGCTCGCGGATGAATTTCACCGCCGCCGGCCAGCGCTTCGTGATCTTCTCCTGTTCGTGCAAATAGGAGGCGGGCGGCAGCACGATGCGGTTCAAGTCGCGCTGCGGGTTCTCCAGCGCCTCCGCCAGGCTCATCTTAGGGCGCTGGTTGTCGCGCGCCTTGAAGCGGCCGTGCACGTGGCAGGAGCGTATGCGCACCTCAAGCATGACCGGCGTATTGGAGATTTCCGAAAGCTCGAACCCGTCGCGCACCGACTTCACGATCGTTTCGAGGTTCGGGCGTGGGTCGAGCAGCCACATCTGGCTCTTCATGGCGAAGGCGTGGCTCCGCTCCTGCATGATCGAAGAGCCTTCGCCGTAATCCTCGCCCAAGATGATGAGCGCGCCGCCTTTCACGCCGCCGGATGCGAGATTGGCGAGCGCGTCGGATGCGACGTTGACGCCGACCGGCGACTTGAAGGTCACGGCGCCGCGGATCGGATAGTGGACGGAGGCTGCGAGCGTCGCTGCGGCGGTCGCCTCCGACGCGCTCGATTCGAAGTGCACGCCGAAATCGCCCATGATGTCCTGCGCATCCGCGAGCACGTCCATCAGATGCGAGATCGGCGCGCCCTGGTAGCCGCCAACATAGGCGACGCCGCATTCGAGCAGCGCCTTGGTGACGGCGAGAATGCCTTCGCCGCGGAATTCCTGACCGTCGCCGATCCTGAGTTGCTCGACTTCCTTCGCAAAAGACCGCTCAGCCATGCTTGTCGCTCCAGGAAAACGAGGACTCTCGCTCTCTCAGTGTCATTCTCGGCCGAGCGGAGCGAGAGCCGAGAACCCAGAATGCACCATCGAGATCCGAACCGCCCATCTGGGTCCTCGGGTCTCCGCTGCGCTCCGCCCGAGGATGACGCCAGAGGGGGTGCTTCAGCCGTACACGGCGCGCGTCAACCTTGACCCGAGCACGCGGAGGCGGCCCCATAGCCGCATGAAGGGCGGCTCTGTCTACATCCTTGCCTCGCAGCGCAACGGCACGCTTTACATCGGTGTCACCAGCGATCTGCCGGGACGGATGTACGAGCATCGCGAAGGGCTGATCGCGGGGTTCACACGCCGTCATGGCGTGAAGACACTCGTGTGGTATGAGCACCATCAACGCATCGAAGATGCAATCCAGCGCGAAAGGAATCTTAAGCATTGGGTGCGGCGGTGGAAGCTTGCTCTGATTGAGAAGGCCAACCCCGATTGGCACGATCTCTACGTGGAGATGCTGGTAGAGTTCGGCTACGGTACGCCGCAGAATTGAAGGAGAGCCGTCGCAGGAGAATGACGGACGAGCTCTGGACCCCGATACAGTGTCATTCTCGGGCGCAGCGAAGCGGAGACCCGAGAACCCAGACCTGGGACCCGGGACGCTGGGTCCTCGGGTCTCGCTGCGCTCGCCCGAGGATGACAGGCGTGGGCGGCGCTCACCCGAGGATGACATTGAAGGGTAATGTGCGTTCGTCATGGCGCGCACCTCAAATGTCGTGCTGCCGGATGTTCTTCAGCACCTGGGTCAGGAGCCGGATCAGGGTCTCGTATTCGGCGTCGGATATGCCGGCGAACATGCGCTCGTAGCCGGCGTGCATGGTAGGCCAAAAGCGCCGGAACACCTCGCGCCCTTTTTCCGTCACGTGCACTTCGCGGACGCGCATGTCGCCCGGCCGGTTCTGCCGGCGCACCAACCCGTCGCGCTCCATCCCGTCGAGTGCACGGCTCATCGTCGACTGCTCGGTGACGGTGTAGACGGCGAGCTCGTTCACGGTCGCGCCGGACATGATGGAAAGCACCGCAAGCGTTCGCATCTGGATCGTGTTGAGGTCGTGCTCCTTGAGTTCCGCCGCAAGATCGGCGTTCCAGCGCGCCGTGATGCGGTTCAGGAGATAGGGCGCAAAATGATCGAGCCCGATCTCGCCGAGCGTCGGAACGCGGGTGCGCTCGACCGTTTCCGTTGCGACCGCCTTGGGGAAGCGCTCGACCCTGTTCATCGGAGCTGCTCCGCCAGCGCAAACCCGGAGCCGCCGGAAAGGCCGGCACCCGGATGGGTCGATGCGCCGATCTGGTAGAGCCCCGGGATCGCGGTCCGGTGGTTCACGGAATTCGCGAAATGGCCGCCAGATGAAAGACTGGTCGATGGTCGAGGCGCCGCCATAGGGATCGCCGCCGACGAGGTTGATGTTCATCGCCTCAAGGTCGGCAGGGGAATAGGCGCGCCGCGCCACGACATTCTCCGCGAAGCCTTCGATGTGGCCCGCGAGCAGCACCTCGACGCGGTCGGCATAGGCTTCGCGGATTGCATCGGTCCACGCGCCATCACCGACCGCGATCTTCCCCGCTGCGTCGCCCTTGATCGCGCGCGGCGCCTCGGGGAGCTGGATCCAGAGGATGCCGGCGCCCGCCGGACAGCGCGAAGGATCGAGCGCATGCGGCTGGCCGACGCAGATCGTCGGCACCTCCGGAAGCATGCCTCGCTCGCATTCGTTGACCGCCTTCGACACGCCGTCGAGGCCGGGCGTGATGTGAAGCAGCGCGACATTGCCGAGCTCCGGCGTCTTCCAGCGCGGCGGCGTCTTCAGCGCGTAATGGATCTGCATGTCGCCCTTGCCGTAGCGATAGTTCTTTGCGCGCGTGCAGTCATCCTGGTCACCGGCCATTTCGGGCAGGAGCCGCTCGTAAAGCTGCGTCGGCGTCACCGAGCAGATCACGCCGCGCGCGGCGGTGATCGTCTCACCATTTGCGGTGCGCACGCCGCTCGCGCCGCCGTCGGTGAGGACGATCTCGGCGACGTCGCTGCCGGTTCGCACCTCGCCGCCTTGCGCCTCGATCAAGGCTTTGAACGCAGCAACGGCATTCGTTGCACCACCCTTCACGATCGGCGCGCCCGCCGCTTCGAGCGCGAAGGCGATGACGCGGGCGATCTCTCCGGAAAACGCGTTTTCGGGTCCGAGGCCCGCATGCAGCACCCAGGGCGCGAAAAGCGCGCGGACAAGCTCGGATTCGTAGCGCGTCTCGAGCCACGTCCGGCCGGAGCGCAGCCCTTCGCCAAGCCGCGCTGCAAGACCACGCGGCCCGCGCCTCCAGGCCTCGCGGAGAAGAAGCTGCGCGGTCGCGCGCGTCCAGAGCGCCCCGCCGAGCAGCCCGAAGATGAGAGCTGCATCGCGCTCCACCGTCTCGATGTCGGCGCGGTAGCGATCACCGTCGCCGGCCGAGAGGGCGTTGAATTTCGCGACGTTCGTTGCGCGGTCCATCGAAAGGACGAGGCTTCGCCCGTTGGGAAGGAGGACGCCGGTCGGCTGGGCGATATGCGCGAAGTCGAGCCCGTGCTTGGCAAGGTCGGCACCCAGCTTGGCGAAGGCGGGAGAGGTGATGAAGAGCACGAAGGTGGTCGCCATTACGTCATGCAGATAGCCGGGCGCGGTGGCGGCTTCGGTGCGCATGCAGCCGCCGGCGACGCTTTCGCGCTCAAGCACGAGAACGCGGCGGCCCTTCTTGCCGAGCAGGGCGGCGCAGGTGAGCCCGTTGATCCCGCTTCCGACGATGATGTAGTCGGCGGTGGCCATCGGCCTCCTAGTGTTTCGGAACCAGCGCCAGCGCGCGGATCGGGCTGCCGGTGCCGTTCACGAACTTGAGCGGGGCGGCGATCAGGATCGCTCCCTTCGCCGGCAGCTTGTCGAGGTTGGCGAGGCTGGCGAGGCCGTAGCGGTTGTTCTTGTGAAGGAGGTTGTGCGCCGGATAGGGCGGATCGAAGGTCCCGGCCTTGCCGGCGTCGGTGCCGACCGTCTCCGTGCCCCAGCCGACGATGCCTTTGCCGATGATGTATTCCATGCAATCGACCGTCGGGCCGGGCGAGTGGGGCATGTTGTCCCTGACGTTCAAAAACTCCGCCTCGCTGCGATTGCGGGGGAACCAACCGGTGCGCATCACGACCCATTCGCCCTTGTTGATCGCGCCGTGCTGTTTCTCCCAGGCTTTCACGCCGTCGGCGGAAAGCAGGAAGTCCTCGTCGGCGGCGGTCTCCTTGCTGCAATCGATGACGTTGACCGGAGCGACCAGTTTCTGCACCGGCAGCGTGTCGGTCGCGCCGTCGGAGAAATCCTTGCCGGTGATCCAGTGATGCGGCGCGTCGAAATGCGTGCCGGAATGCTCGCCGAGCTCAAGCCAGTTCCATGACCAGTACGGCCCGTCGGCGTCGTAGTTCGAGATCGCATGGACCTTGACGGCAGGCGTGTTCTTGAAGGGCGGCGGCAGCTTGATGAGCGGCGTCTTCTCGCCGAGCGGCACGGCGAGGTCCACGACTTCGACGCTTCCGGAAAGAAGCAGTTTTGCAAGTTCGCCCAGCGTGTCCTTGGCCGCCATTTTCGATTCCTCCCACGCGCGGGGATACCCCCGCCCAAACCATCGGCGGACACTACTCGCGAATTATGCATTCGCAAGTATCGAAGTTTGAAATATCGTGGGAGCACCGCTCGTCATCCTCGGACGCGCGCAGCGCGATCCGAGGACAAAGGGTGGCCGATTACGGGACGCGGCTCTGGGCCCTCGGGTCTCGCTGCGCTCGCCCGAGGGTGACGGATGAGGGGACCATATGGAGTTCGATGCCGTCATCGTCGGCGCCGGCCATAACGGACTCGCCGCCGCGATCCATCTGGCGAGCCGCGGCTGGTCGGTCGGGGTTTTTGAGCGGAGCGACGCCGCGGGCGGCGCCGTGCGCACCGAAGAGGTGACGCTTCCGGGCTTCCGCCACGATCTCTGCGCGATGAATCTGAGCCTCTTCGCCGGCTCCCCTTTCCATGCCGAGCACGGCGAGGGGCTCCGCGCGCACGGCCTGGCTTTCGCGCCGGCCGAGCATTGCTTCGCCTCGCCGATGCGCGACGGGCGCTGGCTTGGCGTCTCCAAAGACCTCGCCACGACACTCGCGCGGATCGAGGCATTTTCGCATGCGGATGCAACGGCCTGGCGGGCAATGCTGGAGAAATTCGGAGCCGATGCGCCGCATATCTTCAGCCTGCTCGGCTCGCCGATGACGGCGCGGGCCTTGGCGCCGACGGTCTTCAAGATGTGGCGCGCCAAGGGAATCGGGTGGCTCATGGAGACGACCCGGCTGATCCTCTCCTCGCCGCGCGAGTTTCTGGAGCGGAATTTCGTCTCGCCTGAAATCCGCGCCGCGATGGCCGCCTGGGGCATGCATCTCGATTTCCCACCCGACATCGCCGGCGGCGCGCTCTTCCCCTACCTGGAAAGCATGGCCAACCAGACGTTTCGGCATGGTGATCGGGGCGGGCGGCGCCGACACGATGATCAAGGCGATGGTCGCGCGGCTCTCTGAGCTTGGCGGGTCGGTGCGGCTCAATGCCGACGTCGCGGAGGTCGTGCGGAAGGATGGGCGCGCGGTCGGGATCCGCCTTGCAGACGGCGAACATGTCAAAGCAAAGCGCGCCGTCGATCGCCGGCGTCACTCCGACGGCGCTCGTCGAGACGTCTCCTTCCCGGCGGCAGCGGCAACGCGCGCTACGATGCTGCGGTGCGAAGAAATTCCGCTACGGCCCCGGAACGATGATGCTGCATCTTGCGATGTCCGGCCTGCCGGACTGGAGCGCGGGCGAGGAGCTCAAGCGCTTCGCCTACGTTCATCTCGCGCCCGACCTCGACATGATGTCGCGCGCCTATTCGGAAGCGATGGCAGGGCAGCTTCCGGCCGAGCCCGTTCTCGTCGTCGGGCAGCCGACGGCGATCGATCCGTCGCGTGCGCCGGAGGGAAAGCATGTCCTCTGGGTGCAGGTGCGCGTGCTTCCTGCCGAGATACGCGGCGACACCGCCGGCAGCATCGCCGCGCGAGACTGGGATAGCGCGAAAGACGCCTACGCCGATCGTGTCGTCGAAATCATCGAGCGCTACGCGCCGGGAACGCGCGCGAAGATCCTGGCGCGCCATGTCGAATCCCCCGCCGACCTCGAACGGCGCAATCCGAACCTCGTCGGCGGCGACAATCTCGCCGGCAGCCACCACCTGTCGCAGAACTTTCTCTTCCGCCCGGTGCCGGGCTGGGCACGGTGGCAGACGCCGGTCCGCGACCTCTACATCATCGGCGCATCAACCTGGCCCGGAGCGGGCACCGGTGCCGGCTCTGGCTATATGCTGGCGAAGACACTGGCGCGCTGATCTCCGCGGCCATCCTCGGGCGCGCGGCACGCGAGACCCGAGGACCCAGGGATCGTGCACAATCTAGGTTCTCGGGTCGCGCGTTGCGCGCCCGAGAACGACAGCGTCGAAGGTTCGGTGATGCGATCCGCTTGACCCGCGATCCTGCAAATCTCTAAGCTTGAAATATCATCGTTCCGCCACGCGAGCGACGGCCGGTGAAGGGGTGCATGTCGGCGCAGGCCGCGTAATGAGGGAGAGGGGAATGCTGCTCACAAGACGGGATCTCATGAAGCAAGGTGCCGCGGGCGCCGCCCTCCTCACCGCCAGCGGCGTGCCGTTCCGCGCCTTTGCCGAGGGCGACGAGCTGACGATCGCCTACAACGTCAACTTGCCCTCGTTCGATCCGACGGTCGGTCCCTCCGCGGTCAATCCGACCATCCAGGGCATCTATCAGTCGGTCTTCGACCAATACATCGCGCAGGCTCCGGACCTGAAACTCGTTCCGGGCCTCTTGACCGACTGGGGCTGGAACGACGACCGCACGAAAATCCACATGACGGTGCGCGAGGGCGCCACCTGGCACGACGGCTCGCCGGTGACGCCGGAGGACATTGCCTGGTCGCTGGAGCGCGCCGGCGACGAGAAGACCGGCAATCCGATTCAGTTCGTATGGGGCAAGATCGGCAACTTCTCGATCGACGGGAACATCGTGACGGCCGACGTGAAGTCGTTCGAGCCGACGATCTTCAAATGGATGGGCTTCCTCACCGGCTACGTGCTGCCGAAGGCCTACTACGAAAAGGTCGGGCCTGAAGGCTTCGAGAAGGCGCCGATCGGTTCGGGCCCCTACAAGGTCGTGCAGTTCGAGCAGAATGCTTTCTTGAAGCTCGCCGCGCACGAGGGCTACTGGGGCGGGCCTGCGGCCTACAAGAATGTCATTATCAAGTTCGTGCCTGACGCAACGAGCCGCGTCGCCGAAATCGATTCCGGCAAGAGCCAAGTGGTGTTCGACATTCCCTATGACGAGTTCGACCGGCTGAAGGCAAAGCCGGGGCTGAAGGGCGTGACGACGCCGGTCTCCGACATCGGCATGATCTTCATCAATGACGTCGCGCCGATGACCGACAAGAACGTCCGGCTCGCCGCGATCTATGCAATCGACAAGCAGCTCCTGATCGACAAGCTGCTGAACGGCTACGGCATCAAGATCGACACGCTGGAGGCGCCGCAATACGAGGCCTTCGATCCGACGATCAAGGTTCCCTACGATCCGGCGAAGTCGGTAGAGCTGCTAAAGGCAAGCGGCTATTCCGTCGACAACCCGGTGAAGTTCAAAATCCAGACGACGCGCGGCTTCAAGCCGAAGGATTACGAGATGATCCAAGCGATCGTCGGCATGTGGCGGAAGGTCGGGATCGAGGCGGAGATCGAGGTCTACGAAATCGCCAAGCACTACGAGCTCAGAGCCGCCGACCAGCTCGCGCCCGCCGCCTTCTACAATTGGGGCAACTCGATCGGCGATCCGTCGACCTCCACCGGGTTCGCGATGTTCGGCCCGTCGCCGCATTCGGTCTGGGACGGCCAGGACATGATCGACATGATCGGGCCGCTCTGGGGCGAGCCGGACGAAGCCAAGCGCATCGCCGGCTACAAGGCGGTGGACCGGCACATCGCGGAGGAGGGCGAGGTGATCCCGCTTCTGCAATACGTGCAGCCGATCGTCTATTCCGACAAGGTCGTGGTCACGCCGCACGTCTCCGGCGCCGTGCTTCCCTACCTGATGAAGCCGGCCGGCTGACGCCGCCGACGGAGGTCGTTCATACACAGCGTCATCCTCGGCCGAGCGGAGCGAGAGCCGAGGACCCAGATCGCCACACTGGCTAGCTGCTTCTGGGTCCTCGGGTCTCCGCTTCGTTTCGCCCGAGGATGACACGCGTTGATGATCGGGGAGTCGCCTCCCGATGACCGCGCTGCGGGCGCTCCTCACCCGAAGCCTGACCACGCTGATCACGCTTTTCGGCGTCGCGGTGATCGTCTTCATCGTGATCCGGGTCGCCCCCGGCAATCCGATCGCCATGATGCTGCCGCCCGGCGCGTCGCAACAGGATATCGATCGGCTGCGCGCGCTCTACGGGCTTGACCGCTCCATCTTCGAGCAATTCGTCATCTGGCTCGGAAACGTGCTGCACGGCGACTTCGGCACGTCGATCTCGCTGCGCCAGAACGTCCTTTCCATCGTCTTGAACCGGCTCCCGGCGACGCTGGAGCTGAGCGCGCTCGCGCTCCTCATCGCCAACGTTCTCGGCGTCACGCTGGCGTTTCTTGCGACGCGCTGGCGCGAAACGCCGCTCGAGACCGGCGTCGACGTCGTGAGCGGGATCGCGCTCTCGGTGCCGGATTTCCTTTGGAGCCTGGCGCTGATTCTCGCATTCGGCGTCGCCGATACCGGTCTTCGAGATTTCCGGTCGGGTGACGCCGTCGCTCGATCTCCCTTTCGTCAGCCAGTTCTATCTCGTCGAAAGCGTCCTTCGGCTCCGCTTCGACATCACGGCGGACCTGCTGGCGCACATGCTGATGCCGGCGCTCGCGCTGGCGCTGCCGCTTGCGGCGGTGATCGCACAGCTTCTGAAATCGGCGCTGAAGGAGACCATGGGTCTCGACTACGTGATGCTCGCGCGCACCAAGGGATTTTCGGAGAGCCGTGTCATCCTCCACGACGCGCTGCGCAACGCGCTTCTGCCGACGCTGACGCTGACCGGCGTGCAGCTCACCTTCCTCATCGGCGGAACGGTGATCGTGGAGCGCATCTTCTCCTATGAGGGGCTCGGCAACCTCGCGATAGACGCGGTCATCAACCGCGACCTCCCGCTGATCCAGGGGATCGTGCTCCTCTTCGCCGTCCTCTTCGTCGCGATCAATCTTGGCGTCGATCTCCTCTATGCGCTCCTCAATCCGCGGCTCCGTCATGGCTGAGGCAGTCTTCCACCGGCGGCGCGCGCGCTCGTGGCGGCTGATCATCGCGGGCTCCTGGCTCGCAGTGGTCGTGGCGTGCGCGCTCTTCGCGCCGCTCATCGCACCGCACGATCCGCTGGCGCAGGATTTGTTGAGCGGCCGTCTCCCTCCGGCCTGGCTGGCGGGCTCCGATCCCGCCTATCTGCTTGGCACGGACGACCTCGGCCGCGACGTGCTCTCGCGCGTAATCTACGGCAGCCGGATCGCACTCACCGTCGCCTTCGTCGCCGCGCCATTGGCCTGCATCATCGGCTCGTTCTTCGGACTTCTAGCCGGCTACTATCGTGGGCTCCTCGACCAGATCGTGTCGCGGATCGTCGATATCTGGATGGCCTTCCCGCCGGTTCTCTTCTCCATTCTGCTCGTGGCTGTGCTCGGGCCCGGCCTCCGCTCGGTCATCATCGCCATCGTAGCGATCGACTGGATACGCTTTTGTCGCGTGGTGCGCGCCGAGACCCTCGGCCAGAGCCGCATGGACTATCTCGACAGCGCTAGGGTCGCCGGCTTCTCCGAGATGACCATCCTCATCAAGGAAGTGATGCCGAACGTGCTGCCGACGATCGTCGCGCTGCTGTCGCTTGAAATGGGAATCGCGGTGATCGTCGAGGCGATCCTCTCCTTCGTGAACCTTTCGATCTCGACCGACGCCCCGACCTGGGGCGGCATGATTGCAGAGGGCCGCACCATCATCCATTTCGCCTGGTGGGTGCTGGTGTTTCCGCTGATCGTGCTCTTTCTGACCGTGCTCGCGTTCGGGCAGCTCGGCGAGGGACTGAAAGACCGCTTCGATCCGGTGCTCCAATGAGCGGGAGCGCTTACCTCGATATCAGCGACCTTTCGGTCGGGCTGCGGCACGACAAGGGGAAGCGCCTCCTGCGCGGCATCAGCCTTGCCGTCCATCCGGGCGAGGTGAGGGGACTTGTCGGCGAGAGCGGCGCCGGCAAGACGATGGTCGGCAAGACGATCTTCGATATTCTGCCGCGCGCCGTCGCCGTCATCGGCGGGTCGGTCCACCTTGTCGGCCAGGACCTTCTTGCAATGGGGGAGCGGCAGCGCCGCCGGCTCATTGCGCAAACCTCGGCATTCATCCCGCAAGACCCGCTGACGGCGTTCAACCCGGTGCGCCGCGTCGAGAGTCAGATCACCGACCGCCTGACAGCAATCCTCGGCCTTTCACGCGGCGACGCGCGCGAGCGCGCGCTCAATCTTCTTGCCGAGGTGCACATCGGCGATCCGGAGCGCGCGCTGGCGAGCTATCCGCATCAGCTTTCCGGCGGCATGCGCCAGCGCGTTCTGATCGCCTCCGCCTTCGCGGCCGAGCCGAAGCTCATCGTGGCCGACGAGCCGACGACGGCGCTCGACGTGACCGTGCAGAAGCAGATTCTTCGCCTGATCGCCGAAATGCAAGCGCGTCACCGCACGGCGCTCCTCTTCGTCACGCACGACCTCGGCGTCGTCGCCAAGATTTGCCAGAACGTCAGCGTGCTCTTCGGCGGGCGTATCGTGGAGGACGCCGACGTGGCGAGCCTCTTTTCCGCGCCGCGCCATCCCTATAGCGCCGCGCTTATCGCGGCGACGCCGCGCTACGACCGCCCCGAAGAATCGCTCCTTCCGGTACCCTCCGAGGTCATCGAGGTAACGTGGCGGGAGATCGCAGCGGCCGACGCCGAATGGGCTGCGAGAAATGCATAGCGCGCACCAAGTCGTGGAATGTCATCCTCGGACGCGCGAAGCGCGATCCGAGGACCCAGGAGCACGCGACCCGCGGGCCTCTGGGTCCTCGGGTCTCCGCTCCGCTCCGCCCGAGAATGACGGCGCGCGGTGGCGGGGCAGGGCAGACCGATGAGCGAGCCGCTCTTTTCCGTCCGCGGCCTTCGCGTCGCGCTTCCCGACCCGAAGCGGAGGAACCTTTTCGGCCGGCGGCCGATGGTGGAGATTCTGCACGGGCTCGATTTTGCCGTCGAGGAGGGAACGGTCGTCGGTATCGTCGGCGAATCCGGCTCGGGGAAGACGACGCTCGGCCGCACACTCGTCCGGCTGATCGCGCCCGCCGCCGGCACGATCCGCTTCGCCGGCCTGGACATCACGCACGTCCGCGAGGATGCGCTTCGGCCACTCCGCCGAGACCTGCAGGTGATCTTCCAGGACCCGCTTTCGTCGCTCAATCCGCGCATGACGATCGAGACCATCATCGCGCGCCCGCTTCTCTTCCACGGCCTTGCCAGTGGGACGCGAGAGGCGCGAGACCTTGCCGCCTTGGCTCTCGATACGGTCGGCCTGCCGGTGAGCTTCGCCGGGCGGTATCCGCATGAGCTTTCGGGCGGACAGCGCCAGCGGGTCGGAATCGCACGCGCCATCGCGCTGAAGCCGCGCTTCGTACTCGCCGACGAAATCGTGTCGGGTCTCGATGTCTCCTCCAAGGCGCAGATTCTGACATTGCTGGAGCGGCTCAGGACCGAGCTGCGGCTGACCGTGGCCTTTATCAGTCACGACCTCTCGGTCGTGCGTCGGCTCTGCGACCGGGTGATCGTCATGCGGGGAGGGGAGATCCTCGAGAACCGCCCGACGGCCGAGCTCTTCGCGGCGCCCGCGCATCCCTACACGGCGGAGCTGAAGGCGGCGATCCCGCTGCCGGAGGTGGATCCGGGATGGTTGGCGACCGGCTGAGGGACGCGGCCTGGATACACCGCTGCTTGTCCCAAAGACCGGGTTTGTTTAGATGTAAAATAGTTAGGTCACAGCGCGTGCCGACAACAAGCAGAGCGATCCGAAAGTGAGCAAGTCCGCCGCCGCGCCCCGCCATCCTGGCTTCGGCGATCACGTCGACGCCGAGTCCAAGGTTTCCGAGCGACCGCAGGACCACGTGATGGAACTCCGGCTCTGGCTCCGCCTGCTCGCAACCTCGAACCTGATCGAAGTTGAGATCCGCAAGCGGCTGCGCGAGCGCTTCGCGACCACGTTGCCGCGCTTCGACCTTTTGGCGCAGCTCGAACGCGTCGAAGACGGACTTCTCCTCGGCGATTTGTCGCGTCGCATGATGGTCTCGAACGGCAATGTCACCGGTCTTGTGGAGCGCCTCGTGCAGTCCGGTCTGATCGAGCGGAATGTCTTCGAAGCCGACCGGCGCGCCGTGCGCGTGCGCCTGACCGACAAGGGCCGCCGCGTGTTCGCCGAGATGGCGTCGGCGCATGCGGGCTGGATCGCGGAACTCTTTGCCGGCCTGAGCGACACCGAACAGCAGGCGCTCTGGTCGCGGCTCGGCGACCTGAAGGGCTCCGTGCTTGACGCGACGAAGCGGCGCGATGGATAGCGCTACTTCTTTGCGCGCGCCGCCTTGAAGGCCGCCGCTGCGTTGGAGAACGCGTCCCCAACCGCCGACACGTCGTTGACGACGACCGACATCCGGTAGCCTTCCGCCATTCGCGCGGCCGCGGCTTCGGGCGACATCGTGAAGATGCCGCAGGGTTTCCCGGCCTTACTGCAGGCGCGAAGGATCGTTCTGCAGGCCTTGGAATGCGCGGGGCTGCCGGGCTGCGTGCCGAGGGAAAGAGCGAGGTCGCCGGTTCCGATGAAGACGAAATCCACGTTTTTCGCCGCGGCGATCGCGGCAGCATTGGCCAGTCCGACCTTGGTCTCGATCATCAGGCCGACGGCGATGGCGTCGGAAGCGGCGGCCATGTAGCCGGGCTGACGCAGCGGCCTGATCCCGCCGCCGGAGCGATGCCCCTTCGGCGGGAAGTGACCTGCGGACGCGGCACGCACGGCCTGCTTCCCCGTCTCTATCAAGGGGACGATGACGCCTTCGGCACCTGCGTCGAGCGCCCGTCCGATTGCCGTTGCACTATCGTCCTCGACGCGGACGAGGCAGGGGACGCGCGACGGAACAACTGCGATGGCTGCTTCCAGCGTGGTCCGATCGAAGAGGCCGTGCTGCATGTCGATGACGATCGCTTCGGCGCCGGCGGCGATTGCCGCCTCGATCATCGAGACGCTGCCGAGCGCGAACCAGAAAACCCCGATCGGCTCGCCATCGCCAATGCGGCGCTTCAGGTTGGGTCTTTGGGGATCAAACACGCTCCGTCCTCCTCGTCGCACATCTGGGTCCTCGCGTCTCCCCTCGGATCAAGTCCGAGGGTCGCCCGAGGATGACAGGCGGAGTTTGCCTACGACACTAACCTCGTCACCCTCGGGCTTGACCCGAGGGTCCAGCGGTCACTGCTCTCAGCCCCGCCTCGCGCAGCAGCGGGAACACCCGCGCGATGAAAAACGGCAGCTCGTCGGTGTAGTTGAGGAACGACAGCGCCGCGCCGGACCACCCCTCTGCCGCGATCTTGGCGACCTCGCCCGCGATCCTCTCCGGCGTTCCGATCAGCGGATATGTGCCCGCTCCGCCGGCAAAACGCTGGCGGTATTCGATGTAGGCGCGCTCGTCGTGCGATGCGGAGAACTGCTTCTTGCCGGCCATGTGGTTGTCGACCGCGCCCTGATCGGCTTCGCGCAGCGCATAGCGGTCGTAGGCGTCCTCCGCCTCCGCCTGTGTCTCGCGACAGACCACGTGGCAGACAGTGTAGGCCCCCACATCGCGTCCTGCCGCCTTAGCGCGCGAAGAAATGTCGGCGAGGTGGCGGCGCCCGTCCTCGATGTCGGTGAAGGTTGAGAACAGGAAATCGCAGTGGCGTGAAGCGAAGTCGCGGCCGGGGCCGCCGAAGGCCGCGTTCATGGTGAGCGGGCGGGGCGACTGGATGCTCGCCGGCTTCGAGACTACGCCCTTCAGCTTGTAGTAGGCGCCGTCGAAGTCGAAGGGCTCGTCCGAGCCGTATGCGCGCTCGACGATTTCGATCCACTCGGCTGCGCGCTCGTAAGCGCGCTCGTCCGGCGTCGTGCCGAACATGGCGAATTCCTTCGGATTCCAGCCGCACACGATGTTCAAGCCAGCGCGACCGCCGGAGATGTGATCGACCGTCGCGAGCGCCTTCGCCGCATAGATCGGATGGACGAGCGGCACGTGCACCGTCGCGAAGATCGCCATCCGCCCGGTGAGCGCGGCAAGTCCTGCGGCCCAGGTGAAGGTCTCGAACGACCATTCGCGCGCGTTCGTTTCGCCGCCGAAGCCGGCCCAGCGGGCGATCGGCAGGAAGAAATCGAAGCCGCCTTCGTCGGCGATCGTGGCTGCGGCGACATTGTCCGGCCACGTCGCTTTCCAGCGTTCCGGGACCGTGGTCAGCGCCAATCCGCCGTCGGCATTGGCGGAGAACACGCCGAGTTTGAAGCCTTGCGAGCCCCTCAGTGGATTCGTCAACGGGTCCGGTTCTCCAGATGAAGGCAAGACGCTTCCTCTCCCGCGGGGCCACTGGCGAGCGAGGGAAGCGCGAATATCAATATTCTTCAAGCTTGAAGAATTCCTGCGTTCGTGGAATCTCGCGGCCGATGCCGACCCTTGATCTCACAGCGCCTCCGACCGCCTTCGGGCGCATCCGGCCGCAGATCATGGATCTGCAGACGGAGAATATCGCGACGCTGGCGGTTCGCGCCAAATCGATCCCGGACGTCATTACGCTCTGGTACGGGGAGGGCGATCTCGTCACGCCGGAGTTCATTCGCGAGGCCGCGAAGGCGTCGCTCGACGCCGGAAACACGTTCTATGTCCCCGACATGCGCGGCCTGCCGGCGCTGACGGAGGCGCTCTCCGCCTATCTGACGAAATTGCACGGGAAGGATATTCCGGTGCTGCGCTCGACAATCACGCCGAGCGGCATGCAGGCCGTCTTCCTGGCGCTCGATCTCGTCGTCGATGCCGGCACGAACGTGGTCTATGTCGAGCCGCAATGGCCGAATATCCGGCAGGCGATCCAGATCGCCGGCGGCGAGCCGCGCGCCGTCGCCCTCGATTTCGAGAACGGCGACTGGCGTCTCGACCTCGAAAAGCTCTTCGCCGCCTGCGATGCCCGCACGCGGGCGATCATGTTTTCGACACCCTCCAATCCACTCGGCTGGACGGCAAGCCGCGACGAGTTGCAGGCGCTCATCGATTTCAGCCGGCGCAGCGGTATTTGGATCATCAGCGACGAGCTTTACAACCGGCTCTCGTTCCATGACGAGAAGGCGCCGTCGGTGCTGCAGCTCGCCGAGCCGGAAGACCTCGTCATCAGCGTCAACGGGTTCTCCAAGGCCTGGGCGATGACGGGCTGGCGCATCGGCTGGCTGACGCATCCGCCGTCCGTTGCAAAGCCGATTGCCGCCATGACGCAATACATGAACAGCGGCACGGCGGCCTTCATCCAGGCCGGGGCGCGGGCGGCGATCGTCGACGGAGAGCCGTTCGTGCGGCAGGTGCGGGAGCGTTGCCGCGCGGGCGTCGACGCCGCCTATGCGGCGTTCGCCGGCCACAACGCTGTCGTGCTGCCAACAAAGCCCGAGGCCGGGATGTACGTGATGCTCGCGCTCGCCGGCGAGACGGATTCGACGCAGGCCTGCAACCGAATTCTCGAGGAGGCGCATGTGGGGCTCGCCCCCGGCTGGCTCTTCGGCCAGGCGTCGAGAAGCTTCATGCGCATGTGCATCTGCCGCGAGACCAAGGACATCGCCGAAGCCTGCCGCCGCATCGCCGCGGCGGTCGGCACCGCCTGATCTCAGCCCCAAGCCTTGTCATTCTCGGGCGCAGCGAAGCGGCGACCCGAGAACCCTGGAGAAGCTGCGGCGCGGAAATGCTGGCTGGGTCCTCGGATCGCGCGTTCCGCGCGTCCGAGGATGACACCTCGGGGGCCCGCGCGTCCGAGGATGGCGATCTCAGGTGCCGACGATTTTCTTAAGCTCCGCACCGAAGCGGGCGATTTCGTCGAGTGTGTTGTAGTGGACCAGCGAGACCCGAAGACACCCGGTCTCCATCGGCAGGTTCAGCCGCTTCATCAGCCGCGGCGCGTACATGTGGCCGTCGCGAATGCCGATCCCGGCGGCGTCCATTGCGTCGGCGATCGCCTGCGGCGTGTGCCCCGGAATGTTGAAGCAGATGGTCGGCACGCGACCGTCGAGCCGGTCAGCGTCGCTGATCCCGTAGATGACTGCGCCGTTCGCCTTCAGGACCTTGATCATTTCGCCCGCGAGAACCTGCTCGTAGCCGCGGATCGCATGCATCGCCGCCACGATATCCTGCCGCCGCGCGTTGCTCTTGCCGGGCGCGACCATCTGCCCGAGCCCTTCGAGATATCGGACCGCGGCGCTCATGCCCGCGACGTTTTCGTAGACGAACGTGCCGGCCTCGATCTTGTAAGGCGGCTCGTCGGGGATGAAGTCTTCGCGGAAGGTCGGGAGCCGCTTCAGCGCGTCGTATTTCCCCCAGAGGAAGCCCATGTGCGGCGCGAAAGTCTTGTAACCGGAGCAGACGAGATAGTCGCAATCCCAGGCCTCAACGTCGATCAGCCCGTGCGGCCCGAAGTGAACGCAGTCGATGAAGACTTCGGCGCCGACCTCGTGCGCGAGCTTCGCCGCTGCTGCCACGTCGACGATCGAGCCGATCGAATGCGCGGTCTTCGTGCAGGCCACGATCCGGGTCCGGTTCGAGAGGAGGGGCTTCAGGTCGTCGGCGTGGAGCGTCCCGTCGTCGCGCATCCGCCACCACTGGAACTTCGCGCCCGCCTTCTCAAGCTGAAGCCACGTCGCGATGTTGGCGTCGTGGTCCATGTCGGTGACGACGATCTCGTTCCTGCTCGGCCCGAGCGTCTGGCCGATCGCAAGGCTCACCATGCGGATGAACGACGTGGCGTTCATGCCAAAGCAGATTTCCGCCGGGTCGGCGGCGTTGATCAGGGCGGCGACGCTCTCGCGGGCGTCGGCGATCGCCCGATCGACCAGGCGGCTCTTTTCGTAGCGCCCGCCGCGCTGAACGTTGTGGTCGAGGAGATGGTGGGCGACCGCATCGAACACATTTTGCGGGATCTGCGCCCCGGCGGCGTTGTCGAAGAAGATAAAGGGGCCGGCGCGATCAGGCTGCAGAGCGGGGAACTGCGCGCGCACCTCGTTGACCGGGAATGAAGTCGTCTCGATCGCGTTTGCTTTGGCCGGCATGGCAGTTTGTGGTCTCATCGATAAAGGTCCCGGTCGATCTTCAGGTCGCGACTGCCCGCGGTTCTTGCGCCCGGGGGAAGAAATTTCAAGCTTGAAATGAAGTGCGGTTCGGTGGAAAGCTGGCGTAAAGCTTGCTGTCATCCGCGGGAAACAGGGAGAAGGGAATGAAAGCGAAATTCGTTGCACTGGCCTTTGTCGCCGCCTCGGCGATCGCCGGGCTGGCGGCGGCTGCGCCCGCCTTCGCAGAGACGCTCGAGGTCGGCGCTTATCCGGCGAATCCGCCCTGGGAGAACAAGAAGGAAGACGGGTCCTTCGAGGGCTTCGAGGTCGACCTTGTGAATGAGATCGGCAAGCGCATCGGCGCCGATATTCACATCCAGGATCTTGGCTTCCAGGCGCTCTTTGCGGCAACAAGCTCCGGCCGCATCGACATGGCGATCTCGTCGATCACCATCACCAACGAGCGGCTGAAGAGCCAGTCCTTCACCCAGGGCTATTACGACAGCGACATGGCGCTTGCGACCGCGGTCGATTCCGGCGTCAACAGCCTCGCCGACATGAAGGGCAAGGCCGCCGGCGTGCTCTCCACCTCGACCGGCGAGACCTGGGCGAACGACAACAAGGACAAATACGGGTTCACCGAAGTGAAGGGCTACAACGCCCAGCAGGACCTCTTGCTCGACACGCAGGCGGGGCGCGTCGGCGGCGCGATCAGCGACATAGCAGGGATGCAGTTCGCCTTCATGCAGATGCCGAAGATGCATGTCGTCGAGCGCATCAAGACGGACGATAAGTACGGCATCATGATGAAGAAGGACTCGCCCAACCTGCAGCGCGTCAACGACGCGATCACCGCCATGAAGCAGGACGGCACGCTCGCCGCGATCCACAAGAAATGGCTCGGCGTGGACGCCGATCCAAACACCTCCACCGTCATGGTGCTGGATCTTCCGATGGCGCAATAAGCGGCCAATCCGGGTTTCTCGAAGGGGAGCAACGGCCGCCGCCGTTGCTCCCTTTTCAATGATGATGGCATTGTGTCGAGCGGGCGAGGCGGGCGCCGCCCGCTTTGCCGCGGGCCCATTTTTCCGGGGGAAGTCGTGCAGGATCTGATCGATACTTTCCTGAACGGCCACGTCATGCTGCGGGCCTTGCCCATGCTTGGGCGCGGCCTCGTCAACACCATTGAATTGGCGATCGTCGCGATCCTGATCGGGACGGCCGCGGGCGTCCTGATCTGCATTGGCCGGCTCTATGGACCCAAGCCCGTACGCATGCTCGCCACCGGCTTCATCGACATTTTCCGCGCCCTGCCGGTTCTGGTCGTGCTCATCGTCATCTACTACGCGCTTCCCTTCGTCGGGATCCGGTTCGATTCCTTCACCTCCGCCACGCTGGCGCTATCGATCGTGCTCGCGGCGTTCACCGCGGAGGTGTTTCGCGCCGGGATCATCAGCATCCCGCTCGGCCAGTTCGAGGCGGCACGAACGCTCGGCCTGCCGTTCTGGGTGACGCTGGTGAAGGTCATCGTGCCGCAGGCGATCCGCATCGCCACGCCGCCGCAAACCAGCAACTGCATTTCCATCGTCAAGGACACGTCGCTTGCCTCGTTCGTCGCCATGCCCGACCTGTTGAAGCAGGCGACGGACGCTCAGGCGATGATGGCGAACCCCAGTCCGCTCATCGCAGCGGCCGGCGTCTACCTGATCATCCTCTGGCCGATGGTGCGACTCGTCGCCTATCTGGAGAAGCGGAACGCTTAAGTCTCGTCGCCGGCTCCGAGATGCATTTTGTCTGGAGCCAAGCGATGTGCGCGGCGGCTGGAGCGGGTGGCATGTCAGACTCAATGACTAAAGGATGGACAGACCCTGGCGACCGATTGCTGGCCGGCAGTGTATTCGGAACGGACGACCTCGATGTCGTTCGGCGGATGATTAGCGACTGGGCCGTTGAGCACGGCTTTGGTCAAGCTGCGGCGACAGCGATCGAACTTAGCGTCGGGGCGGCAGTGACCGTAGTCCTGCCCGACCAAACGAAGATCTGTCTCGCCGCTAAGCCGCGTCGGGCGGGATCACGCCCTTCTTGAAAACAAAGCAGCCGTAGAATCGGCGCTCGCCGGTCTGGATGACGCAATAGGCCTTCCGCGCGAGATCGTAGAAGGCGAAGCGCTCGATCGAGCCCATCGGCATCGACTTGCCCTCCGCCGCGTCGATCTCCTTCTGCACGTCCGCCTGCACCGGAGGGACCTCTTTCGGCTTGCCCACGACCTCCATGCGAAGCGCCGGGTACTCGACGAAGGAATTGAGCGGCAACACGGAAAGGATCGCCTTTGCGGCGCGGCCGGCATCGCAATCGAGCCTGAGCAGCTTCCCGAGCACGGTCTGCCGCGCGACGGAATCGGAGGGAAAGTTCGTATCGGCGAGGATCAGATCGTCGCCATGCCCCATGGCGCGCAAGGCGTAGAGCACATCGGCGTTCAGCATCGGATCGATGGATTTCAGCATGCGGCGTCCCTTCCCAGAGCTTCGGTCCGGCATGCCGCCGGTTCGTCTCAATGAAAGCCGGACTATGGCCGGCCGATCAAGAGAGGTCGCCGCGATAAGGCGCCGCGACGACGAGACAGCAATTGCCCGGCTTGACCCGTCCCGGCTGACGCCTGCCGTAGAGAATCCCGTCCGCCCGATAGGCGAGCGTCTCCGGCGCATGTGCGGGGTCCCACGGGGTGTGGATGCGCCCCGCCGGCCTGGCCGAGATGCACTGTATCGCCGAGCGCGTGGAACGGCTCGAAGATGCCGTCGGCGGTCGCATAGACATAAGCGTCCGAACCGGGAAGCTCTCGGATTTGCCGGTCGCCGCTGTGCGCTCCGGCTTTCTCAGCTGGGAGCACACCGAGATGCGCGAGCACATTTCCGACCCCGCGCCTGCATAGGTCGAGCGCCTCACGCGACACCGTGCCACCGCCCGCCATCTCCGTGCCGATGGTCACGAGCCCGGCGCGGCAGGCCGCGGCGGTCGCCGTACGCGGATCGCCGAGATTGGCGATCACAACGGTGAGCGGCGCGTCGAAGGCGAGCGCCGCTGCTGCGTTGCGCTTGTGCAGCGCCGCGTCGTCGGTCGGCTCAATGATGGCGCTCGGCACCATCACCAGCGACGAGCCTCCCGAGTGTAGGTCGAGGAAGGCGTCCGCGATCGGGAAGATCGCATCGCTGATGAAGGCGGCGATCTGCTCGGTGATGCTGCCGTGCGGATCGCCGGGGAAGGAGCGATTGTAGTTCAGCCCGTCGACCGGCGAGGTACGCTTGCCGGCGACCGCCGCGTGCACGTTGTTGGCCGGCATCAGGATGAGCCGCCCTTGGATCGCTCCCGGATCGAGATCGCGGATCAGCTCGGAGATGACGATCGGGCCTTCGTATTCGTCACCGTGGTTACCGCCTTCCAGGACGACGGTCGGGCCGTTGCCGTTCTTGATCACTGCGAGCGGAATGCGCGTCACGCCCCAGGCGTCGTCGTGCGGCGAATGCGGAATCATTACGAAGCCGACCTGCTTTCCCTCCCGGTCGAGATCGACAGTCGTAAACGCCGTGGTCGGACGCGGATCGGTTATTCGGCGGCCCATGATTCAAAGTCCTGCCGCCCACGCGACGATGCCCCGCCAGAGCATCGCGTAGCCAGCCCATTCCACGAAGGGCGGCGGCGCCCAATGCGGTCCGCAATCCGATGCAAAAGCAATCGAGCGACCATCGCCGAACGTGCCGGTGACGAGAAGTGGATCGACGCCGACGAGCGCCACGACATTGGCCCCGGGCTTCGCTTTCAGCCGGTTGTAGCCGAGAAGAAATGGCCAATCGCCCTTGATCCCGGCGACCGTGGGGTGGTCTCGAACGAGAACCCGAGGCCTCACCCCTTGCGGCGCCTCGACGCGATCGTCGTAAGCGTCGATCTCGACCGGCAGCGCCTCCTCGACCGGCGTACCATGATAGCGCGCCTTCCCTTCAATGCCTTGGAAGGTGAGGTAGCCGCCGACCATGACAAGGCCGCCGCCGCGTTTGACGTAGTCGCGGACGGCGCGCAGCCGGTTCGGCAGAGGCTTGGAGCGCACGAAGGTGTCAGGGTGAAGCAGAAGCGTGTTGGCGCCGACATCCGAGATGATGACGCATCCGTATGCGGAGAGCGCCTTGGCGGTCGCCGGAAACTCCCGTGCCGCGACATGGGCGGGCTGGTAGTCGACGACGAAGCCGCCGCCCTCGAGCGCGCCGCGTAGGTGGCGAACACCCTCGACATATTCTGTCGTGGTGAAGCTATCGAATCCCTTCTGATGGATGGAATGTGTCGTCCACGATTCGCCGGCGATCAAGACGCGAACTTTCGCCATATCCCTTCCTCAATCTTTGTTGGAGCTTACCTTCCAGACGACCCTAGTGCGATGGTCATTCGGCGCAGATCGGGCTCAATGTTCTTCAACTTGGTAGACTTGAAGAACCGACTTCGCGATATCCAGCCCGATCGTCACAGCTGCTTCCATGGCTCGCCTCCAGCTCCTCGACCGGCTCAAGCTGGTCGCAGCCCCGAGAGCAGTCCACAGCATCAATTTCAGACATTCCCGCCGCTCTTGTATCCAGGAAGAGCCCAGCGGCTTGCAAGCAGCGGCGGCGCCATCGACGGATATCGAGCCTCCAAAACTTACGCTGACGGGGCTATCGCGAACCGCGAGTGGATCGCCCGACAAAGCGGGAGACAGTCATTCGTTCGCCGAGGAGACCGCGCGGCATCAACACAAGGATCGCCGCAAGCAAAGTCCCGATCATGACGATCTGCAGCGAGGCGGCCCGTGCCTGCTGCTCAGGCGCGAATGTTGCTGAAACGACGGCGCTTGAAGTGCTCCACAGGCCCCAGACCACCACAGCGCCGAGCACGGCGCCACGGTTGTTGCCCGCGCCGCCGACAATCAACATCGCCCAGACCTGAAAGGTGAGGGCTGAGAGATAATTGTCCGGTGCGATGAAGCCGATGAAGTGTCCCTGCATCGCGCCGGCAAGTCCCATGATCGCACTGCCGAGGACAAACGCCTGAAGTCGATAGCGGTTGGCATTCTTGCCGAGTGCCTCGGCGGCAGCCTCGTCCTCGCGGATTGCGCGGAGCACGCGACCCCAGGGGCCGCTCACCAGCCGCTCGAGGCCCACGAAGACGATCGCGATCACGACGACGACCAGCGCCAGATTGGCGAGGTTAAAGGCAAGAGCATTCCCTTGCAGGAACGCGAACGGTCGCGGGATGAATGCAACGCCGAATGGTCCTCCGGTAATCGACTGCGCGTTGAGAACGACAAGCTGTATCGCGATGGCGACCCCGAATGTGGTGATCGCGAGGTAGTCCGCGCGCAGGCGGAGGGTGAGCGCACCGACGGCGAGTGCTGCTGCGCCGGTCACGCCCGCTGCAGCGAGCCAACCGACGAGGATCGGGAGATCGAAGCCGCCAAATCGGCCAGCCACGGCGGGGCTGGTGAGGAGCGCCGACGTGTAAGCACCGATCGCGACAAACCCGGCGACGCCGACGTTAAAGAGTCCCGTCTGGCCCCATTGCAGATTGAGGCCGAGGCAGATCAGCCCGAAGGTCAGCGCCGTCGTCAGGAAGAACGCCGCGTAGCCGAGAAGATCGAGGATCATTCGCGCCGTCCGAAGAGCCCGGTCGGCCTGACGATCAGGACCGCGATCAGCACAAGAAACGCAACGGCGCCGCGATAGCCCGCGCCGACGAGGGGCACTGAGGCAGCCTCCGCGATGCCGACGATCAGGCCACCGGCGACCGCACCCGGCATGCTTCCGATCCCTCCGAGGATTGCGGCGGCAAAGAGCGGAAGCAGAAGATCAAAGCCCATATACGGCCGGATCTGGATGGTGATCCCGACCATGATACCGGCGGCTGCGGCGAGCGCTCCGCCGAGGAACCAGGTCGCGCGGATGACCCGTTTCACGTCGATCCCGACCACGGCGGCAAGCGCCGGGTTCTCCGAGACTGCCCGCATCGAGCGCCCGATGGTCGTCCGGCTCATGACCAGGAACATCGTCACGACGAGGATCAATGCGAGCGCGAGGACCAGGAGCTGGTCCGGCGTGGCGCGGATGCCGGCTCCAAGAGGAATCGCGATTTGGATCGCGCGGCTGAAATAGGCGGGCTGCCCGGTGAAGATGAATTCGAGCAGGCTGCGGAGCGCCATCGCAGCGCCGAAGCTCGCCATGACCATGATGATTGCGTCGCCGCGCCTGCGGAGGCGGCTGAAGAGGATTGCGTCGAGCGCAAGCGCCAAGCCGCCGGTCAGGAGCATTGCGACGGCCGCTGCGACGAGGAGCGGCCAGCCGAACGAGAATGGCCCAATCGACGTCATCGCGGGCGCCGCCAGGAAGCCGATCGCCCCGGTCAAAACGAGCGCGGCGTAGGCGCCCCACGCGATGAATTCGCCGTGCGCAAAATTTGCAAAACCCAGGATCGAGTAAGTGAGCGAGACCCCGATCGCGCCGAGGCCGATCATCGCTCCGACGAGCAAGCCGTCGACGAGAAACTGCAGGTTCATTGCAAGCTCTTCTCCGGCCCGGCGCCACCGAGATAGAGGGCCGCGACCGCCGGATCGCCCCAGAGATCGGCGGCGCGACCCTCATGCCGGTTCTGCCCTTCGACCAGCACATAGGCGCGGTCACTGACGCCGAGTGCGGCGCGGACGTTCTGCTCAACGAGCAGGATGGTCACACCCGCTTCGCGGATTGTCTTGAGCTGCAGGAAGACTGTCTCGACCATCTTGGGCGAGAGGCCGGCCGAGGCTTCATCAAGGACGAGCAGTCTCGGTCTCACCATGAGCGCGCGTGCGACCGCGAGCATCTGACGCTCACCACCCGAAAGCCTCCCGGCGAGCATCCTGCCTCGCCCGGCGAGGCTTGGAAAGAACGCGTACATGCTACCGACCCGCTCGGCACGCTCGCGCGCAGGCAGGACCGCCGCTGCAAGTGCAAGGTTGTCGGCGACCGTCATCCTCGCGAAGACATTCTCGGTCTGCGGCACGAAGGCGAAGCCGCGCCGGATCAACTCGTGCGCCGCGAGCTCCGTGATGTCGGTGCCGTCGAAGAGAACGCGGCCGGAGAATTTGGGCACCAGGCCCGCGACCGACTTGATCAGCGTCGACTTGCCGGCGCCGTTCGGACCGAGGATCGCGACAATCTCGCCCGGCGCCACCTCGATGCTGGCACTCCGCACGATCGGCACGCCGGGTTCATAGCCGGCCACCAGTCCTTCGACACGAAGCAGCGCATCCACGCTCAAGACGGTCCCCCGAGATAAGCGTCGACGACACGCGGATCACGGACGATTTCGGCCGGGCGGCCTTCGGCAAGCAAACGCCCGCCGGCCATGACGCAGACGTGCGAGCAGAGCCGCGCGATCAGGCTGATGTCGTGCTCGATGATCAGGAACGCGACACCGTTGCGATTGAGCTCAGCGACACGCGAGATGATCGTCTCGCAGAGACTTGGATTGACACCGGCCGCAGGCTCGTCGAGGAGCACGATCGCGGGATCGGCCATCATGGCGCGCGCGAGTTCGAGGAGCTTTCGCTGCCCGCCCGAAAGGACGCGGGCCGGCTCATGCGCCAGTCGGTCGAGCGTGACGAATTCAAGAAGCGCCATTGCGCGATCGACATTGGCACGTTCCTCTTGCGCGACGTCACGAGCCCGGAACCAGCTCGCGAAGATTTGTTCGCCGACCTGGTTCTTCGCTGCGACCAGCAGGTTCTCGATCAGCGTCATCTGCGGGAAGGGGCGCGGGATCTGGAACGTGCGTCCGAGCCCTCTACCCAAGCGCGCGTGCGCCGGCTCGCGTTCGATCTCCGCGCCATCGAGCAGGATCGTCCCGCCTGTCGGGCGGACGGTTCCAGCAATGCAGTTGAAGAGCGTCGTCTTGCCCGCGCCATTCGGGCCGATCAGCCCGACGATCTCGCCTCGGCGGACGGCGATCGAGACGGAATCGACCGCGGCCACCCCGCCGAAGCGCCGCGAAACGGCCCGCACCTCCAGCATCGCCTGAGCAGCATCGCCGTCGAGAGTTGCGGTTTCGCTTATGCCGGTCGTCCTGTCTTGCGGCGGAGCCCGATATCGTGACGATATGGTCCGGCCAAGGGCCGCGCAACGCCACCGGGGCAGCAAAATGCGAGACGAGTCCGATAGTTTCGAGCTTTTCGATCTCAAGGTCGAAGTCACCGCGCCCCTCGGGAAGCCGATCTATTGTGGCGCCAAGGCGGGCGACTATTTCGAGTTGAAGGGCGAGATGCTCTACCTGCCGCCGGGCCAGGGTTTTTCGATCTATTCGCTCGCGGCGCTCCTGCCGCTTCTGCCGGCCAAACAGCGTCCAACCCACCCGAACGACTGGATGACGAGCGACGCGGAAGTCGCCTGTCCGGACCCGAACTGCCCGACACGTTTCCGCATCTCGCGGACGGGAACGCGGCGTTTCAGTCACGCCGCAACGACCGCCGTACCACCTCCTGGAAAAACCTGAACATGGTCGCGACGTTCAGTCTTCGGCCCGGCTATGACATCTCGCGCGTCATTTGCGGCGGGTGGCAGCTCGCGGGCGGGCACGGTCGCGTCGACCGCGAAGCTGCAGTCGACAATCTCGTGGCGTTTCGCGATGCCGGCATCACGACGTTCGACTGTGCCGACATTTACACCGGCGTGGAGGAGATGCTTGGCGCAGCACGCGCCGAGATCGCCCGGCGGCATGGCGCGGCCGCAGCCGCCCGTATCAAAGTGCACACCAAATGCGTGCCGGACCTGGAAAGATTACGGAGCGTCGACCGCGCCTACATCCGTACCATCGTCGAGACCTCGCTGAAGCGACTTCGGGTCGATCGGCTCGATCTCGTGCAGTTCCATTGGTGGGACTATGAAGTGCCTGGCCATCTCGACGCCGTCGGATGGCTCGCGGAGCTCCAGCGCGAAGGCAAGATCGATCTGATCGGTGGGACAAATTTCGACACGCCGCACACAGCCGAACTCGTCGCCGCGGGCATCGATCTTGCGAGCATGCAAGTGCAATACTCTCTGCTTGATGACCGGCCCGAACATGGCCTTGTCGATTGCTGCCGCAGGAACAACGTCTCTCTTCTCTGCTATGGCACCGTAGCCGGCGGCTTTCTCTCCGATCGCTGGCTTGGGCAACCGGAGCCGACGCCACCGTTCGAGAACCGCTCGCTCACCAAGTATCGGCTGATCATCGATGAGTTCGGCGGCTGGGCGCTCTATCAGGAACTGCTGAAAGCGCTCCGCCGCGTCGCCGACCGGCACGATACCGATATCGCGTCCGTTGCGAGCCGCGCCATGCTCGAGCGGCCGGGCGTCGCGGCTGTCATCGTCGGCGCGCGAAGCCGGGCGCACGTCTTCGCGAATGCCGCGATCACGGCTTTCGACCTAACCGGGGACGATACCGCCGCGATCGATTTGGTGCTGTCGAAGCGGCAGGGACCGCCTGGCGACACCTTTTCGCTGGAGCGAGACCGTAACGGCCGGCACGGATCGATCATGAAATACAACCTGAACAAAGTCGCCTGATGGTCGGCGGCCTTGTTCAGCGCTCGGTCCGCGAAGTGATCGAGCTGCACGTCTTTTTCTCCGTCTGGCTGCGGCGCGATACGGCCGCGACCGGCGATTTCGCCCGGTGCGAAAATGCCATCGCAGCGGATTTCCGCATGGTCACACCAGAGGGCGAGATTCATCTCCGCGCGGGGGTCATCGAGCGGCTCCGTGCGATGCGCGCCAGCGTCGGAAGCGATTTTCGCATACAGATACTGCAACCAAGCGTGGTCTGGCAAAGAGACGATGCCGTCTTGCTGGAGTACATCGAGCAACAGTATCGTGATGGACAAGAGACGAACCGGCGCTCCACGGTGCTTTTCATCGACGAGCCGACCGCGCCCTGCGGCGTGCTGTGGCGCCATCTGCATGAGACCTGGATAGCGTGAGGGAGGGAATGATGAGGGCAATTCGATATGCGTTGGCGGCCGCGATCGGCATCGGCAGCGCGATCAGCATCGCTCAGGCGGCCGACTGCGACATCACGATCGGCGTTGTGATGTCGCTGACCGGCCCGGCCGGCCCCTACGGGCAAGCCGGCGCAAAATCGGTCGAAATGGCATTCCGCGACATCAACGACGCCGGGGGCGTCGACGGCTGCAAGCTCGTTACCGACACACGCGACGCACAGAGCCAAGGCAACGTCGCCGTCGACGTCGCCACACAGCTTGTCCAGGTGAAGAAGGTGCCGGCGATCATCGGCGGCATTATCTCTTCCGTGTCGATCCCGATCCTGACTTCGGTCACCGCGCCGGCGAACGTCGTGCAGATATCCCCGGCATCGTCGTCACCGACACTGACCCAACTTGGCCGCGACGGCAAAACCAACGGAGTCTTTTTCCGCACGATCACCTCGGATGCGCTGCAGGGAACTGCCGCGGCAAAGTTCGCGCTCGATCAGGGGCTGAAGAAGCTTTCGATCATCCACGTCAACAACGACTTCGGCGTGAACATGGTCACCGAGTTCTCGAAAGCCTATAAGGCCCTCGGCGGCACGATCGTCTCCGATACGCCCTACAACGAGAAACAATCGAGCTATCAGGCCGAGGTGACCGCGGCGATCGCCGGGGAGCCGGACGGCCTCTACCTCGTCAGCTATCCGGTCGACGGCGCGACGATCGCCCGCGCCTGGATCAGCCAAGGGGGGCCGGCAAAGTTCCTGCTGAACGACGGCATGAACGACCAGAGCTTCATCGACGCGGTCGGTGCGCAATATCTTAACGACGCCTACGGAACGTCGTCCGGCACCGACGAGACGCCTTCGACCAAATACTTCAACGAAAATTACCAGGCTTTCTCCAATCTCGATCCTGGCAGCCCGGCGGCGGTTCAGGCCTACGACGCCGGCGCGATACTCGGCCTTGCGGTGGTCATCGCGGGGAAGGGAGACGCGGCGGCGATCAAGGACGCAGTCCGAAAGGTCGTCGATCCGAACGGCACCGTCATCAATGCAGGCAAGGACGAGTTCGCCAAGGCGATCCAGCTCATCAAGGACGGCAAGCCGATCAAGTATGAAGGCGTAATCGGCCCGATCACCTTCGACCAGTACGGCGACATTACCGGTCCGTTCCGGCTATGGCGTATCAAGGACGGGAAGATCGAGACGGTCGGGCAGATGTCGACGGCCGACGTGAACGACATCAAAGCGAAGATCGGCAACTAGCGAGGCGCTTCCCGGGAGATGCCGTCGCCGACGCGACGGCATCTCCAGCCACAAGAGAGAGCCATGTCGAAGCCCTCCGCTCCCGAGCGCATTGAGCTTGCGCCCGGGCTCGTCGTCAGCCGTCTCGTCACCGGCCTTTGGCAGGTCGCCGACATGGAGCGCGTCGGCACGCGCATCGATCAAGACCGCGCGGCGGCCGACCTGGCAGCGTACGCGGAGGCGGGCTTCGACACGTTCGACATGGCCGACCATTACGGCAGCGCCGAGGACATCGCTGGCCGCTTCAACGACTTGCTCGCGGCAAGTCGGGTGCAAGTGCTTCCGAGCACGCGCCCGGCGATCTTCACCAAATGGTGCCCTGTCCCGGGGCCGATGAGCCCCGATGTCGTTCGCGCCGGAGTCGAGCGCGCGTTGCGGCGCTTGAAGACGAAGGCGATCGACCTCCTCCAGTTCCATTGGTGGAGCTTCCGAAATCCGGCCTGGCTCGACGCGATGCACGTTTTGGCAGACCTCAAGGGCGAGGGGCTTATCCGCCATCTCGGCGTCACCAATTTCGACACCGACCATCTGCACCTCCTCGTAAAGGACGGCATACCGATCGCGACCAACCAGGTGTGTTTCTCGCTCCTTGACCGGCGCGCCGGAGAGGAGATGTCGGCCTTTTGTGCTGCAGAAGGCGTCAAACTTCTCGCCTACGGGACGCTTGCCGGCGGCCTCCTTACCGAGAAATGGCTCGGCCGGCCTGAGCCGGCGGATCGGGACATCACCGATTGGAGTACCGATGAAGTACAAGCGCTTCGTCGATACCATCGGCGGCTGGGGCACGCTTCAGACGATCCTTGCAGCGGTACGCGAAGTCTCGCAGCGCCACGGTGTATCGATGGCGAATGTCGCCACGCGCTGGGTGCTTGACCAGCCCGCCGTTGGCGGCGTGATCATCGGCGCGCGTCTCGGCGAACGCGAGCACCGCGAGGATAATCTTCGCCTCTTCTCCTTCCGTCTCGACGACGCGGACCATGCTTTGATCGAGGCGGCGCTTGCCGGCGCCAAGCGCGTCCCAGGCGATTGCGGCGACGAATATCGTCGCCCGCCCTATCTCACCGCCTCAGGCGACCTGAGCCATCACGTCGGTTCTCCTCCTAAGGTCTATTCGGCGGTTCGTGTGCCAGGTCGCCCGAGCCGGCTGATCATCGATACGGGAAGCATCTGGGAGCCGATCTGCGGCTACAGTCGAGCCGTGCGCGACGGGGCGCGCATTCTCGTCAGCGGAACGACCGCCACACATGGCGGCGGAACGATGGTCTGCAAGGGCGATCCGCGCGGACAGACGGTCTATGTCCTCGACAAGATCGCAGCGAGCATCGAATCGCTCGGCGGAACGCTCGAGGACGTTGTCAGGACCCGAATCTACGTTCGCGACGTGAGCGCTTGGCAGGCGGTCGCCCATGTGCACGGACGCTATCTCGGTCATGTCCGACCAGCCAACACGCTGGTTGAAGTATCCAACCTCGTCGGCGGCTACGAGGTTGAGATTGAGGCGGAAGCGATCGTCGTCGACTGATCACCTCGCGGGCCTTCGGGACTCGAACTTGACGGGTGCACCGCTACACTCATAGTCTCAATTGCTGAAATATTGTCCCAGTGAATGGGATTTTGGATGACCCGGGGCGGGGACGCACTCTTGGAGGTCCGTGGGCTCTGCAAGCGCTTCGGCGGCACCGAGGCGCTGCGTTACGTCGACTTCTCCGTTCTGCCCGGCGAGATACACGCGCTTCTCGGTGCGAACGGTGCCGGCAAATCGACGCTGATCAAGATACTCGCGGGCGTCTACCCGGCGGACGCCGGTGAGATCCGGATCGGCGGCGTGCCGCGCGATCAACTTTCCGTCCGGCGCCGTGTCGCTTTCGTCCACCAGGATCTCGGCCTGATCGAGACGATGAGCGTCGGCGAGAACATGGCTATGGGCTATGGCTATCCGCGACGGTGGAAGTTCATCGATTGGAAGGCGGTGAACCGTGTCGCGGCGGAGGCACTCGATTTCCTTGGCTCGCCGTTGCCGCTTGATCGGCCGGTCAGTGAATTGACCCGCGCCGAGAAATCTATCGTGGCTATCGCCCGTGCCCTCGTGGAGAAGGTCGACCTCCTCGTCCTCGACGAGCCAACGGCGAGCCTGCCGGAGGCGGATGTCGGCAAACTCTTCGGCACGTTGTCCCGTCTACGCGAGCGGAACGCCGGCGTGATCTACGTCACGCACCGGCTCGACGAGGTGTTCCGCATCGCCGACGCCGTCACGGTGCTCCGCGATGGCCGCACCGTTGCCGTCTACCGGCCGGTCACGCTGTCGCCGGAGCAGCTCGTGACGGACATCGTGGGCCGCGCGCCGGTGGCGCTTCTGATGTCGCGCAAGAAGCAGCGCGGCGTTCCGGCGCTCGAGGTCGAAGGGCTTCGCGCCGGGTCGGTCGGTCCGATCGACTTCCATGTCGGCGTCGGCGAGATCGTCGGGCTGGCGGGGCTGCGCGGGCAAGGGCACGAGGTCGTGGGCCGCGCCATCGCGGGCGTGCTTCAACGCGACGCCGGCATCGTTCGCATCAACGGTACCGAAGCAAGGATCGATGCGCCCGCGGCGGCAATCGCGGCCGGGCTCGGCTTTGCCACCGGCAAACGCGCCGAAGAGGCGCTCGCCGGAACGCTGAGCGTGAAGGAAAACCTCTTCCTGAACCCGCTGAATTTCGGCCAGAAATCTTTTCGGCTGCGGAGCCGCAAGAAAGAGCGGCAGGCCGCGGCCGGCATTCTTGCGAAGTTCGACGTGCGCCCCGCCGATCCCGACCGCGACATCTCCACGCTTTCCGGCGGCAACCAGCAGAAGGTCGTGCTCGCCCGCTGGGCCGGCCGCCGCTACAAGCTCCTCATCCTCGAGGAGCCGACGATCGGCGTCGACTTCGGCGCGAAGTCCGAGATCTACCGGATGATGGCGGAGGACGCGGCGGCCGGCACGTCGTCCATCATCATCTCCTCCGACTTGGACGAGCTCGCGCAGATTTGCGACCGTGTGCTTGCCTTCAGCCGCGGGCGAATCGTGGCGGAGATAGCGCGTCCGGAACTGAGTGTCGCCGCGTTGACCCACGCCGTGTGCGGCGCCGCGGCAGTCACCGAAGCGCGAAGCGCGGCGCTCCAATGACCGCCAGCCGCGACTACGACCCGAAGGACGAGGGGCCGGTCGAGATGCCGCCGATCTCTGCGCAGAGCGAGCCGCCGGCTGCGCCGGAACGGCGCGGCGCGAAGGCGCTCATCCTCCACGTGCTCTCCGTTCACGGTCTTCTCGTCTTCGGCATCGTCCTCGTCATCATCTTCTCGTTCCTCTTGCCGCAGACGTTCACCGGGACGCAGACGTTCCGCGCCATTCTCGGCAACAACACGACCGTCGCGCTCCTCGCCATGGCCGAGATGGTCGTCATCTCGACCGGCAACTACGATCTCTCGATCGCCTACAATGTCGGCCTTATGCACATCACGGCGATGGGTCTCCTGACGGACCTCTATCTGCCGTGGCCCCTTGTCGTGATCGCGACCATCGGCATCGGCGGCCTGGTCGGCTGGATCAACGGCGTCTTGGTCGAATACGCGAAGATCAATTCCTTCATCGCTACGCTCGGCGTCGGCACCATCCTTTACGGCATCGGCTCCTGGTACACGAACGGCACGCAGCTCGTCGGCAACGTGCCGCTCGCTTTCGCCGATCTGAACGACGCCAAGCTTCTCTCAATTCCGCTCCCGACCTACATGGTCGCGGCGGTCGCGATCCTCGCCTGGGTCTGCCTGGAGCACGTGCCGGTCGGCCGCCACCTCTACGCCATCGGATCGAACCGAAGGGCAGCCGAGCTGACCGGCATCCCGGCCCGCCGGCTCGTGATGGGCTCTTTCGTGTGCAGCGGCCTGATCGTCGGGTTGGCCGGCGTGCTCCTCGCGGCGCGGCTGCAGGTCGCGCAGAGCTCCGTCGGTCCGGAATTCTTGCTGCCGGCCTTCGTCGGCGCGCTACTTGGCGCGACCACCGTCAGGCCGGGCCGCGTCAACGCCTGGGGCACGATCATTGCCGTGCTCGTGCTCGCGGTCGGCATCGCCGGGCTGCAGCAGCTCGGAAACTCGTTCTTCGCCGAGCCGATCTTTCAGGGCGCCGCCCTGATCATCTCCGTCGGTTTGGCGGGTTACGCCGCTCGCCGGCGCAGACGGTGAAGCGAGAAGAGGTGGAAGGAAAAAGGGAGGAATTCGCATGAACAGACTACGTAAGCATTTGCTCTCGGGTGCAGTCGCCGGCTTCGCGGCTGTAACGCTGGTGAGTGCCGCCTTGGCGGACGACGTGCTCGACCGCATGAAGGCGGACATCGCCCGCTCGGTCGGTCCGCAGACGACCTGGGATGGACCGACAACCGGACCGAAGGCAGCCAAGGACAAGTCCATTGTCTACGTGTCGCTCACGCAGAACTCGAGCGGTAACGCCGACTCGGCGCGCGGCGCGGAGGAAGCGGCGGGCGTACTTGGCTGGAAATTTACGCTGATGGACGGCAAGGGCACCGCGACCGGCGGCGCCGACGCGCTCGCTCAGGCAATCGCGCTGAAGCCCGACGCGATCATTCTCGGCTCGGTCTCGATCGAGAACAACAAGACCCTGATCCAGCAGGCGAACGACGCCGGCATCGTGGTCATCGGCTGGCACGCCACCGACAAGCCCGGCCCGGTCGCCGATCCCAAGGTCTTCACCAACGTCGGCACCGATCCCTGGGACATCGCCTACACCGCCGGCGAATACGCCGTCGTCGATTCAAACGGCACGGCACAGGCGGAAGTCATCAGCGACCGTCAGTATCCGATCGTGGTGACGAAGAGCGACGGTATCGAAAAGGCGATCAGTGAGTGCAGCGGCTGCAAGCTTCTCTCCGAAGACAACGCGCCTTTCGGAGAGGTGCCGCAGCGGACGCCCGGACTGATCAGCTCGCTGCTCCAGCGCTTCGGCGGCAATCTCGGCTACATCCTCACGTTCAACGAGGTGTATTTCGATTTCGCCGTGCCGACGCTGAAAGCCGCCGGCATCGATCCGAGCGCGCCGCCGCATCTGGTCGCCGCCGGTGACGGCAGCGAATCCGCCTATCAGCGCATCCGCAACGGCCAGTATCAGGTCGCGACCGTCCCCGAGCCGGCGGTGATGCACGGCTGGCAATTGGTCGACGAGTTGAACCGCGCCTTCAACGGCGAAGGCCCGTCGGGCTTCGTGACCAAGGTCCACCTCGTGACCAAGGCCAACGTCGACGCCGACGGCGGCGACAAGAACCGCTTCGAGCCGTCGAACAATTATCGCGAGCACTACAAAGAGATCTGGGGTGTGCAATAGGCGAGAGCTTCAGAAGTGCCGGCGCGGGCTCGCCTGCGCCGGTGCGAAGCCAGAAAACATGGGCATGTGATCCTTGACCCGGGCAAAGCGAACGGCGAGTTTGGCGGCGAAACCTGCATCGCTTGCTGCACCCTTGCCCAAATTGCCACGACGAAAGTCGGTCGAGCCCGCTCCCGAAGCGCCCATCGGAACGCTTGAGCGGGGGCTCTCCATTCTGCAGTTCTTCAAGCGCTCCCCCGAAGCGACGATCCCAGAGGTAGCGGTCGCCGTCGGTCTCAGCCGCTCGACGACCTATCGGATCGCCGAGCGGCTGCGTGAGCTCGGGTTCCTGGAGGTCAACAGCACGACCAATCGCTGGCGGCTCGGCCGCGAGGCGGTGCAGCTTGGGGTCGTCGCGTTGCAGTCGACCGACGTGATGCAGGTGGCGCCGGAACTGTTGCGCCTCTTGCTCGAAATGGCAGGCGAGGCCGTCAACCTTGCGGTGTTCGACGCCGACAGCATGGTGCTTCTCTACCGAGAGCAGGGTCCGCAGTCGGTGACCATCAGCTCGCGCCTCGGCTCGCACCGCCCGATGCACGCGAGCGCCGTCGGCAAGGCTTTTCTCTCGGCGATGGACGAAAGGGAGCGGCGCGTGCTGCTCGGTCGCGTCTCTCTCAAGCGCTACACCGACAATACGATCACGAGCGCCGTCGCGCTCGACCGGGAGATCGCGGAGATCAAGAGCCGCGGTTACGCAATTGATCATAGCGAGTTCGAGGCAACGCTCGCCTGCACCGCCGCTGCGGTCTTCGATCATCGCAGTCAGCCGGTTGCCGCAATCAGCGTGTCGGGGCCGGCGGAACGGGTCCTATTGCAGATCGATCGCATCGGAGGCCTCGTCTCGGAGACCGCCAAGGCGATCTCCGAGCGCCTTGGCTTCGTGCGCGGCGCATCGCCTTGACGCTCTTGAAGCCTCTGTCTACCGTCTCATTTGATGAGAATATGTCCCACACAATGGGACGCGGCCTTCAAGCGAGCGGATTGCGAACGTGACGCCAGCCCGGGAAGTTCTCAAGCGGCGGATAGCGGAGGGCATCCTGGCCTTTCCGGCGACGTCGTTCGATGAGGCCGGCGCCGTCGACGTCGAGGGGTTCCAGAGCGAGCTTCATCACCTTGCGGCACACCGGCCGAGCGCGATGGTCGCGGCCGGCGGCGCCGGCGAGCTCTTTTCGCTGTCGCTTGGCGAGCATGACCTTCTGATCCGCGCCGCGGTCGATGCAACGCCTGAGATTCCTGTCGTCGCAGGCGTCGGGTTCGGCGTCGCGATCGCGTCCGAAATGGCGCGGAGCGCGGAGAAGGCGGGCGCAGCGGCACTGCTGCTTTTCCCACCCTATCTCGTCGGCAGCGAGCAGGCGGGGCTCGCGGCGTATGTCGAAGCGGTCTGCGGATCGACCTCGCTCGCCGTCATTGTCTATAGCCGCGGCAACGGCGTGCTCGCTCCAAGCACCGCGCTCCGCCTCGCTGAGACGTGTCCGAACCTGATCGCCTTGAAGGACGGCACCGGCGACTTCGAGCAGCTCACGATCCTGAAGCAGCGCGCCGGCGACCGGCTCGTCGTCATCAACGGTGTGCCCACGGCAGAGATGATCGCGCCGCAATGTTTCGCGATCGGGATCCGCAGCTACACGTCTGCAGTCTTCACCTTCCTTCCCGGACTCGCCACCCGCTACTTCCAGGCTGTTCGCGACGACGATCGCACCACGTTCGAGCGTCTGCTTCGCGATTTCTACGTACCGCTCAGCGCGATCCGCAGCCGCAAGAAGGGCTACGCTGTCTCGATCATGAAGGCGGGGCTCAGAATCGTCGGACGATCGGCGGGCCGCGTGCGCCCGCCGCTGGTTGACCTCTCCGCAAGCGAGGAGGCGGAGCTTGCGGCGCTCATCGAGCGAAACCTTGCGGAGGCCGGCGAGCCGCTTCGCTACGGCGTCTCAGCCGCCGGGGCAATCGGGTGACACATGCGGATCGCGCTCTGGGACATCGCCGCCACGCAGAGGACACGGCTCGAAGCCTTGCTTCCGGGCGACGCGTTCGTCGACATCCCGCCTGAGCCGGCGCAACCCGTCGATATCGACGTCCTGATCGCGTCGCGCTTCGCGGCCAAGGATCGTGACCGCGCGCGGTTTCGGCTGCTTCAGCTCCCCGGCGCCGGGATCGACAAGATCGACTTCGCCGCACTCCCCGGCGAGCCGTGGGTGTGCAATGCCTTCGAACACGAGACTCCGATCGCAGAGTACGTGTTCGCGGCGATACTCGACCATGCGCTCGGGTTCACCGCGCTGACGAACGAGATCGGCCGGCGCGGCTGGGCCGGCGCCTATTTCAACCGCGTCGCGCATGGCGAGATTGCCGGGCGCACTTTGGGCCTTGTCGGGCTCGGACACATCGGCCAGGCGATCGCACGGCGTGCGAAGGCATTCGATATGCGGGTCATGGCCGTGACCGCGACCCGGCGCGAGCGTGAGCCGAACGTGGACTGGCTTGGCACGTCGGAGCGGCTCCCTGAGCTCCTGGCTCAATCGGATTTCGTTGTGCTTGCCTGTCCTTTGAGCAATTCGACAAGAGGCATGATCGCGGCGCGCGAGCTTCACCGCATGAAGCCGTCCGCGCTTTTGATCAATATCGCCCGCGCCGAGATCGTGGTCGAGAAGGACCTCTACGAAGCCTTGAGGGGCGGGGCGATAGCGGGTGCGGTGCTCGACACATGGTACCGATATCCGACCTCGCCCGACGATCAGGTCGAACCCGGCAACCTTCCCTTTGGCGACCTCCCGAACGTCCGCATGACCGCGCATTCCGCCGCCTGGACGGAGGGCGTGTGGGAGCGTCGGACGAAAGTCTTCGCCGACAACATCTCGCGCCTTCGCGACGGAAGGCCGCTCGTCAACGTCGTGCGCGCTCCGGCCGCGGCGGCGCTCAGGGCATAGTGGCGCAGCCATGAGTGACCCGACGAAGGCGGAGAGCGCAAAGAACGTCAGCTTCGTCGGCTATTCCGACCAGGGCGGGCGTTCCGACGGGGCGCAAGTCATGGTCAATAAGGGCCACGCCTTCGTCTTCCATCCTTTCAGCGGCGGCGTAACCGTGATCGACGTGCGCGATCCGCGCGCACCGAAGCCGGTGAATTTCTTGCCCGTGCATCCGCGTTCATGGTCGATCCACGGCCAGGCTTTCGGCGACCTGCTTCTCGTCATCGAGGAGTTCGATTTCTTCAAGCTGCAGGTGAAGGACTATTACGGCCAGTCGCTCGACCTGAGCGACCCGAAGCTCACCGGCAAGAACGGCGTCGACTATTCCGGCGGGCTTCGCGTCTACGACATCACCAATCCGGCAAAGCCGCGGCCGATCGGCTTCATGCCGGTCGACGGTTTCGGTTTCCATCGGCTTTGGTGGGTCGGCGAGCGCTACGTCTACGCAACCGCGCTTCTTCACGGCTATACCGATCATATCCTGATGATCATCGACCTTGAGGACCCGACGCGGCCGCGGGAAGTGAGCCGCTGGTGGCTCCCGGGCATGTGGAAGGCGGGCGGAGAAACCAACGATTTCAACGGTCGTGTCGCGCTGCATCACGCCATCGTCGCAGGCGATCTGGCATGCGCGGCCTGGCGAAACGGCGGCGTTACGCTTCTCGACGTGAAGGACAAAGCGGCGCCGAAACTCATCGCTCACCGCAACTGGTGCCCGCCTTTCGGCGGCAATACGCACACGTCGCTGCCGCTCCTCAACCGCGACCTCCTCATCGTCGACGACGAGGCGGCGGACGACATCTCGGTCGAGCCGATGAAGCATACCTGGGTCTTCGATATTCGCGAGCGTGCGAACCCGGTCTCGATCGCAACGATGCCGATCCCTTCTGATCAGGACTACGTCGCCAAGGGCGGCGCCTTCGGTCCGCATAACCTTTGGGAGAACCGCCCGGACGCTTTCGTCAGCTCAGATATCGTGTTCGCCACTTATCAGAACGCCGGGCTCAGGATCTTCGATATCAAGAACCCGTTCCGGCCGGAGGAGATCGGCTATTTCGTGCCGCCGCCGCCGGCGGGCTGGTTCGACCATCGCACCAACATCAAGCGGGTGCTCCACTCCGTCGACGTCTACGTGCAGCCCGACGGGCTCATGTATCTGACGGACTACAATGCCGGGCTCTATATCCTTCGGTGGGAGGGCGCTTAATGGGCATCGCTCGGCGCCGGATCGGATTTTGACGATCAGCCGAAGAAGAGCTCCGTCGAAGAGAGTCCCTGCGTCCTGGGCCGACTTCGAATGCCCGCGAATTGGCGTATCGCGTTGAAGAGTGATCACCCCCCAGGTTGTAAGAAAGCCTACGCAAAGCCACGTATTGTTGGCGGATGGGGTGGCCGCCTCCGCCTAACCCGATAGCGCCCGCTGAGCGCCGCCAACACGGCGTAAACCGCTGGGCCACCGTAATTTCCTACTTTGCCATTCGCCGTTGAGCGCCTATAACGCCCGCTGAAAGCCGGGAGCCAGACCGGGGGTTGGCGCGGGGGCCGGCGAGATCGGCGGGAGGGACCCATGGCACAGAAGTACTTGACGGCGAAGCGCATCGCGAAGCTCACGGAGCCTGGCCGCTACCGGGACCCAGCGGGGCCCCGCGGCCTTTACCTTCAGGTGGGCCCGACCGGCAAGAAGTCGTGGCTGCTGCGCTACCAGCACGGCGTGAAAGAGAACGGCAAACCGAAGGAGCGCTTCTACGGGTTGGGCTCGATCAGGGACATAAGCCTGCGCGCGGCGCGAGAACTGGCGAGGGAGGCGCGCGAGAAGATCGCCCGCAGCGTCGACCCGATAGAGGCGCGCCGGGCGGAGCGTGACGCGCGCGCGGAGGAGGCGCGCAAGGTCGCGGCCATCCCGACCTTCCGCGACGCAGCCGAGCGTTATTTTCGTGTCCACGGCGACAAATGGCGGAACGCGAAGCACCGGGCGCAATTCCTTTCCACGCTTGAGGCCTACGCCTTCCCGAAGATCGGCAAACTGCGCGTCAACGAGATCACCAACAACGATGTGCTCGCTGTCGTCGAGGCGATCTGGAAGAAGGTGCCGGAGACGGCGAGCCGCCTTCGCGGCCGCATCGAAGGCGTGCTCTCCTGGGCCATCGCGAACAAGTACAGGCAGGGACCGAATCCGGCGCGCTGGTCCGACAACCTCGAACACCTATTGCCAGCGCGGGCGAACGGCGAAGCGAAGCACCACGCCGCGATGCCTTACGCCGACCTTCCGGGCTTCATGTCGGCGCTGAAGGAACGTGAGGGGGTTGCTGCCCGCGCGCTGGAATTCACGGTCCTCACCGCGGCCAGGACCGGCGAGACGCTTGGTGCGAAGTGGGACGAGATAGACCTTCAGGCGCGCACGTGGACCGTGCCGGCCGAGCGGATGAAAGCTGGCCGAGAGCACGTCGTGCCGTTGTCGGAGCGTGCGCTGGAAGTCCTCGCGTCGCTGCCACGCGAGAAGGGCAACCCGCACATCTTCATCGCGCCCACGAAGAGCGGCGCTGGGCTCTCGAACATGGCGATGACGGCGACGCTACGGAGGATGGGGCGCGGCGACATCACAGTCCACGGCATGAGGAGCGCGTTCCGCGACTTCGCCGGCAACGAGACGAACTTCCCGCGCGAGCTTGCCGAGGAAGCGCTGGCGCACACAATCAAATCGCAGACTGAGCGGGCATACCGACGCAAGGCGGCCGTGGAAAAGCGGCGCAAGCTGATGGAGGCGTGGGCACGGTTCTGCGCGACAGACCGCAAGGGCGGCGCGGACGTGGTGCCGATCGGCGCAGGGAGGGCGGCATGAACTCCGACGATCCGCTCGCCAGCGTCGAAGAGATCGTGCAGCGAGCGGAGGCAGAAGGGCAGACGAAGGTGAGCCTGCCGACCGATATGGCCCGCGCGCTCCTCGACCGAGCGACGAAGACGGGTCGCCCGCGTCTGCGCCGGGGAGTACGCCTGCGGCACGAAGGGTGGATAGCGGTGGCGCGCGTCCGGCGGCAGAACCTGATCGCGGCCGGGGTGCCAAAAGGCCAGGCGCTCGATCAGGTCGCCGAGGATGTCCGACAGACGCTCGTGCACGCAGGCTCGCGTCGGCTCGCCGTGTCAACGATCAAGCGCATGATCGAAGGGCCACCGCGGCGGTAAATACTTTTCGCCGGACCGGCGGAAACTTGTTGCCGGATTCAGGTCGAGAGCTAGCGCGTATGAAGGGCTCATAAGCGGCGCGCAACGGCGCCGGAGAAGGAGCCCTAAGATGGACCAGCGACTGGACGAAGTCATCCGTCTCGCCGATCTGCCGAAGTACACCGGCCTGCGGCGAACCCAAATCCAGCACTACATCGACAAGGGCGACTTCCCGCAGCCCATCAAGTTGGGCGAGCGGGCGAAGGGCTGGTTGTCATCAGAAATCCGCACGTGGCAGCACGCGCGCATCGCCGCCCGCAATACCTCTAAGCGCTGATCCTTTTTCCGAAATCGCTGGGGGCCGTTTGAACGCGCACGGGGCGCCCCCGGCGGACGATCTAATCGTGCGCAAAATCCAAGAAGGAGAGATTTGCATGCCGAGGACCAAGCACGAGTCGAAGATGAAGCGCGGGCGGCGTAACGGCCGGCGGAACAATGAGCACTTCACGGCGAAGACTGCCGCCGAATGGCTTAGCACGATGTGCCAGGCGGACATCCGCGACGTGCGAGAAGAGGTGGAGCACGACGCCGAGGAACTCCAGCACATCGTGCACACCATGGGCGATGTGCCGCCCGAACTGATGGAGCAGTTCGCCCGGGCGTGCAACGATCTGGGTATCTACGACACAAACAATCTCCGGCGCACGCTGTTCGGCTCTTACGCGCCCGTCCTGAACGCGCAGGACTTCATCACGCGCTTCGTCGACGAAGCCCGGGCGGCAGACTTGGCCGCTTCGCAAGCCCGCAGCGAGACTTTGCAGAGCTGCGCTAGCAAAGGAGTCCCGCCCCCAAAGCAAAGGCCGCTTGGGGGGCGGGACCGTATGTTGCCGTTTGAGCGAAGTGGAGCAACACCATGACCTACATACGCCGCGCCGAAGCAGCAGCGGAATCGGATCACGAATGGACGTCGGCCGACGTCCATGGCGCGCGACGGTCGAAGGGCGACCTGTGGCACGCCCTCGACCGCTGGCTGGTGGCAGCGGCCCGCGCGAGCCTCGCCGGCAGCGAGAACGGGGTCGCGATGATGCTCCACCACTTCGCCCAGCTCTCCGACTCGGCAGACGAGTTCCGGCGGTCGGGCCAGCTTGTCGCATTCCCGGGTGTGGAGCGACTGGCGAAAGAGCTCGGGTTGGAGAGGCGCACGGTGCAGCGTGCAGTGCGGAAGCTGGAGGCGGTCGGGCTGATCCAGGTCGAACAGTCGCCCGGCGGCGTCGGCAGGACGAACGCCTACCGACTGACAGGTACCCAAACAGCGGCGAGACGACCGCCGTTGTCGGAGCGAGAACGGCGGTCAACCACGCCCCAAAACGGCGGCCTCCACGCCGCCCAAATCCCCCTCCCTACGGGAGGGATACTACACGCGCGCGCGAAAGCGGCGCTGCGCCCGGAGGGCGCGGGCGCGCCGCTGCGCGCAGGAAGGAGGACGGAATGGCGGACTACTTCCGACAGGTCGAGTACGCCGCCAGCCTCCCGACGGGAGAGGACGACGACGGCCCGACCGTGAGGTTCGCACTCGAACCCGAGCTACCCCAGCCCGACGACGACGACCTCGACCTGTACGAGCAGCTGAAGCGGGAGTGCGGCCGGCTGCCGAAGGACGACTTCCTCGCCCTCCTGGAACAGCACCGCGGCCGGCTCTCGAAGGGCGAGTATGTCTTCCTGGCGAGGAGGGCCCGATGACGGCGAGGCAGGAAAGAACCGCGCGACCCCGACCGGCGAGCGACGTGCGTCCGCTGACCCCAGAGATGGTGAGGCTCGGCTTCACGCAGGTGGGGCAGGGGACGTTCTATCCAGATCGGTATCGCGTGCTCCATCCCGACGACCCGTTCTTCGCCCGCCTGATAACGTGCGGCCGAGACAACGTGCTCGACGACCTAGCTCGACCGCGATCCTACCAGCTCGACGGTCCCCACCCCGTCGAGTGGCAGCGCGCAGCGCGCCGATGGTACCGGACACAACTCGCTGAGAGACCGCGACGACGCAAGATCGCGCGCTACCGACCGCGCCCGAAGCTCCGGCTCGTGTGGGTGAACCCCTGTCCGTCGTCTCTCGGGGGCCGAGAGCCGACCCGACCACCCCCCGCGAAAAATAGCTCTGTGCACGCGCCGCGGCGACCGGCCGACGGCACGAGTTAGGCGGTGACCTTCGCCGCCGCGACCGAAGGAATCAGCGGATGTTCCGCCGGTAAGCGCCGTTAGCCCCCGCTCCAACCCCCGGTTTTCAATAGCCCCGGCAGCGCGTTCGGGCTAAAATGCCGGGCATGAGCCTATCCAATTCGCCCGCTACCCGCCCTCGGCTGGCCGACATGCCGGCCGCTTCGCGCTCGCGCATCGCCAACGGCAGGCTCGGCGTAGACATGCGCTCCGCCGTCGGTCGCCGATGGCGCGACTGCTACCTCGACCTCATGCACAGGACGGGCGGGCGGAGCGAGCAGCTGTGCAGGTCCGCCGCTTCGCTGATCGTCCGCCGCGAAGCCATCGACGCGAAGATCGCCCTCGGCGCAGACGTGGCGACCGACGAGTTGCTCAGGTTGGTAAGCGAACTGCGGCGCGTGATGACTCGCTTGGGGATCGACGCCGACGAGCCGGGCGAGCTGCTAAGCGCCGACGAGGTTGGCCGTCTCGTGCGCGCGCAGACTACAGAGGCGTAGCCAATGCCAACGGTCGGTCACATCCTCAGAGAACTTGACCGCCGCCGTTTCGTGAATGGCATGTCCGCCTTGGCTGACCTCGCCACCCGGCACGCCGATCTCGTCACTCGGGCACTGGCCCGCGCACCGCGGAATGCCAAGGTCGATCTCGCGATCTTTGTCTCGACGCTGGAGAAGGAAGCAGCCGAGCGCGCCGCAGCCGAAGCCGCCGCGCGACCGCCGGCCGAGCCGTGGCGTTACGCCGCCGTTGCGCTGATGGATCAGCGCCAGCTCGCCGAGTTCAAGCGGCTGGTCGAGGGCGGCACGGAACCGGACGCCGCGGCCCGCCAAGTTATGCAGGACGCGATCATGGCGCGCCTCGGCGCCCCTGCCGTCGAGCCCGACGCAGAGCCCGACGAAGACCTCGACGACAACGCACACGCCAGGCGTCGCCGCGGGGTCCGTCGCTACATCCCCCGCCGCCTTCGCACTCAGAGTGTTGAGGATGAGTCGGAGGCCCTCCCGGCTAGGGTGGCCGCGCCGAAGCCGAGAACACGCGTCAGCAACTCTCTGAGCCGATCCGGCGGGCGCCATTACGGACCGCGCGCCTTCGATGAGTTCGGCCCCCTCACGCCCGAGCCGGTCGAGCACTTTCCGCCACCTTGGCTACTTCCACCCGAATCCGACGAGGAGCGCGACGCCGCGTAGTCGCCGATCAATCACAGAAGGGCCCGTCGTGATGACGGCCCGACCCCGAGAAGGAGACAACCATGCCCGCCCGAGTACTTGCCGCCGAGAGCGATCCCGACATGGGATACTTCAAGCGCAAGGCGCTGCGCCTCCAGGCGCTCGGCATCAAAGCCGTCGGCGTGACAGACCTGCACCCGAAACCGCCACCGGTTACGCGCTCCGACGAGGTCGAGGAGATGCGCCGCGACGAAATGCTCCAGCAGGAGCACGAGGCGATCGTGCTGACCGAGATTGCAGAGCTGGACAAGCACGCCGCCATCGTCGCCCAGCACATCGAGGCGCTCGAAAGCACATCGCGAGATTCCTACCGGTTGCAGGAGCTGAAGGCCGAACGCCGGCAATTGATGGAATTGCGTGCGATGCTCGAAGACGACCTCGCGTCTGGACCAATTCGCAAAGACCGCAATGGCCGCGCGCTCGATGATCGCGACCGCGCCTACGTGCGCTTTCGGTCGAAAGAACTGCGCGAGAGTTTCTGGGCCGCAGCTGAGCGCGAGGCCGCCACCGGCGACCACAGGGAGGCACGTCGACATCGTATCAACGCGCTGCGAAGTCGACAGATCGCCGAGTTTGAGCAGGGCTGGCGAAATTCGCTGGCCGGCTATGGCTTGGTCAGTTGGAACTAGGAGAGCGACGTGACGAAGCGCCCCGCCCGACTGAAGTCAATTCGTCTCACGGAGCTCAGTCTCGTGGACGCGCCCGCCAACCCGCATGCGCGGATAACTCTGTTCAAGCGTCACGCCGATGACGAGGACAGCAAGAAGATGGAGAAGAAGGTCATGTCTTTCGCGAGCTTCGAGGACGCCTGCGCGCACCTTCGCAAAGCGCACGGCATGTCCGCGGTCGATGCCCTCAGCTCAGCCGCCCGCGATCATCCATCCCTTTTGGAGAAGTACCAACGTGCCGGGGACGAGATGATCGCCAAAGCGGCGGAGACAGCGCGGCCGGCTCTGCTCTCGAAGGCCGAAGCCGCCTTCGAAGATCGCGTCGACAAGATCGCGAAGCGCGACAAGGTTGGCCGGGACGTGGCGATGTCGCGGGCCCGCACCGAACATCCAGAAGAGTTCGAGGCTGCTTTCAAGCAGATCGTGCCGCAGGGCGAGCGCTTGAATTTCATGCCGGGCACAACGATGCCGCTGACCGCGGCTCAGCGGGAATTCCACGATCTTTGCGCCTCTCTCACGTCGCAGGGCGTGTCGCCGGATGCGGCGATGATCACCTGCCGGCAAAGATACCCGGACGTGTTCCAGCGCGCATACGGTCGACCAGCATGATTGAAGCTTCCCGAGACGCGCCGCTCCGCCCCCGTGGCGTCCTCGGGATCGGGCCGCAGAGTTGTTGCTTGCTCTGCGGCGCGGGCACCGTCGGACGGCCCGCGCAGCCAACGTCCGACCCGCCAGCCGGGCAGGTGCGGTCAAAACAGCCGGCAGCACGCGGGCGGGGTCTCCTCCCTGCTTGAGCGCGCAAAGTGAGTGGGGGGCGGCGGTTTGTTTTCTCGGCTGGCCGCCGCCCTCCGGCCTTATCTCGAGGTTACGAATGACCGAGCTGGACCTGCCCCCCAATCTTCGCGCCGTCCTCGATGCCGCGCTCATGCGGACGCCGCGGGATCTCCGCCACGATGTCTGCACTTTCGTTCTGGAGCGCGCGTCGAAGCTCGGCCGGCCGCTCACCGGCGATCGGATAAATCACCTGATTGGTGCCGGTTGGCATTGGGCCGGATACTCTCCTGAAAGGCCGGAGCGGCGGCGATGAACCTGTCCCACTTGCAAGCGCGGCGAGATGCTCAAAATATTCGCAAGCTCAGGTATTTTGCGCGGTGGCTGCGCCAGCGCGAAGGGCCGGGCCAGGCAGACGCGGAGGTGCTGGAGTGTGGGGGGGTGTGGGTTGTTCCGAGCGGGCTCCCGCGAAGGTGGCGGGAGCTGGTCGCCGGAGGCGGACGCGCTACGTCGTTAGTGGGACTGGTGCTCATTAACCAGTTGGTGAAGCCGCTGTGGGAGTTCGATAAGAAGGAGCGCCGTGGTAGCCTCCCGCTCGGGGGAGAGCAGTCCTGATGAAATTGCCGACGAAACTCGGTAAGGAGCCGCTGGCCGACATCTTGTTCGAGATGCGGTTCAAGTCGCGCTTGCCCGCTTCTAGTTTGCTGCCTGGTGTTTTATTCAGCGGGCTGCCGGGCGAAAATTCTTCTGAGCGGCTCCCGGTTGCCTATCTGCCCGAACAGGTTCGAAACGCAGATAGGAACTTGGCCTACGCGCCCGTGGAGCGAGTGCACTGGTCGGACAAGTACACGCTTTTGATCGGGGACCGATCATTGGCCGTTGCCAGCAAGCTGCCCTATCGGGGATGGGCTGACTTCAAACCCTCGATAATCAAAGTAGTTGGCCTCGTACAAGGCGCCAGGATACTGGAGGCTGTCGAGAGGTGTTCGATCAAAGCAATAGACATTGTGCCCAACACGGTTGGCCAGCCAAGAGATGTCGTGATAAGCGAGTTGAGAATCGGAGATTACGATGTGCTGGAGCGAACCTTCCACGTGCGCGCCGAAATTGAAAGAGAAGGGCTGCTCCACATCGTGCAACTTGGATCGGAGGCAAGGGCCACCGTGGCCGGCGAAAAGCGTGTTGGCGTGCTCATCGATACCGACACAATTCTGCAGTTATCCGATGCACCGATGGACGGGTTCGTAGAGCAGCTTCCTCAGCTTCTTGATAAGCTTCATGACGGTAACAAGCAGATGTTCTTTTCTTTCCTAAAGGAGGGTGCGCTGAAGCAGTTGGATCCAAGATATGACTGAGCTGACCCAAACTCACACGGCGCCTTCTTACGGCGCGTTGGCGGTCAGCCTCGTTGCCGCAAACCTCCTGTTTGGTCCGGCCGATGCTGCGGGTGGGCCGGTTCATCCGAAGATCACGCTGACGGGCGAGGCCGCGAGCTTTGGCGAGCACTACAGTCCATTCGCAGAGATGAACAGTCCATTCGCCGAAATGACTCTTGTTCCCCGTGAGCAGACGTCCTTGGTTGACTTCTACGCGGGTCTGCTTTCCGAACAGGAAGAGCTCGGTCCGGAATTTGCGCGGGTACTCTATGATAACGCTTGGGATTTGTACGCTCGCTGAGACCCGCGATGGTCACCGACGATATCCATGATCACATCCCAAAATATCTAAGTTCTGGTAAGCAGGCGGAACTCATTGCGGCGTTGCGCGATTTCGAAAACCGACCGTATTACATGACCCGCGATTCATCCGAGGTGTTGCAGGGAGACGGTTGGTCTGGCTTGGAGATCGTAAGATTCGAAGATGGAAAGCGCGACGCGATTAAGGGCATCGTCCTTTCGAATAGCTGCGATATTAATCCAAAAAACCGACGAGATGTTCCGCCGCGTCTGATTTTCGCCCCGCTTGTTTCGGTTGACGATTATATTGGCCTTCTGAGGAGGGCTGAAGTAGCCAGCGACGCAATTGAAGCGAAACTCGATACAATTCGCCGACAGCGCGTAACGTCGATCTTCTTTTTGCCACAAGGTGGTATCCTCGACCGGGATTACATCGCCCTCCTGGACGATGTGCACAATCTGCCGTTCGCGCGCTTTGAGGCGGATAAGCGGCGAGCCAAGTTCTTCACCCTGAACCAGGTGGGCCACTATCTCTTCATCCTGAAGCTCTCTATCCACTTCTGCCGCTTTCAAGAAAATATCGCGCGCTGAGCTGCGCCGGCTCGCCCCTGTGACGCACGCCCCACTCTTGAGCGCCTCCGCGCCGCGGCTTTCCGCTAGGCGCCGATGCGGGTTGGCAGAGTTGCGCACACCGGGTCTTCGCGGTATGAATGCGCGGTCATCGGCGCCCCCGCCGGGCGGCTGATGGCAAGTCGTCGCCTCGGCGAGGAGCAACTCGCCGGGGCGGCGCGCGAGATGCTCGGGAGCAGGACGGGGTTGAACCGGGGGTTGATCTATTATGATGCTTAAAAACGTAATGATTTCAATTAAATATGCTTAATGGGCATCGCTCGGCGCCGGATCGGATTTTGACGATCAGCCGAAGAAGAGCTCCGTCGAAGAGAGTCCCTGCGTCCTGGGCCGACTTCGAATGCCCGCGAATTGGCGTATCGCGTTGAAGAGTGATCACCCCCCAGGTTGTAAGAAAGCCTACGCAAAGCCACGTATTGTTGGCGGATGGGGTGGGATTCGAACCCACGAGACGGTTGCCCGCCTGCCGGTTTTCAAGACCGGTGCCTTCAACCACTCGGCCACCCATCCTTGAGACGAAACGCTCAGCGCTTTCGCGGCCTGGCGCGAAGCATATAGCGCGCAATCGACGCTAAGCGAGCCTGTAACGGCTCGGCGTTCATTCCTCAAGGGAGGTGTCGGCTCGCTCGGTTGCCGCCATGCGGTGATGCTTCAGCGAGCGACGGCTTCAGTGGGTATGCACCCAGCCGTTCGTGTGGGCGATCTCATGCCGGCGGACGGCCGTGCAGCCTTGCGGATAGACGATGAGCCCATAGGTCTCGATCGGACGACCAGTGCGCGATCCGTCCGCAGTGACGTGCACCTCATATCCGCACCCTGCGACGCTTCGATCGTAGTGGCCGGACAGACGCGCGCAGACTGATGCAATGTCGGGGAGCGGCAACGCCCACTCAACGAGCTTGCCTGGGTAGGGGTGGTCGAAATTCGCAGGCGCCGGCTCTGCCGGAGGGCAGTAGGCGTGCGCCTGCGAAGAAAGAAGCGCCGCGAGGAAAGCAAGCCGCCAAATCATCTTGCCGCGACATTCTCCCGCTGAAGCATGAGCTCCAGTTGAGTGCGGAGCTTTGCTGCATAGGCCGGGTCGCATTCGCGCACAAGCGCGAAGCCACCGCTCCCGTCGCCGCTATGGCGAACGCTGACGTCTCCGACGCCCACTATGGTGATGAGCGGGCGGCCGTCGGCCGAGCGCGCGCTCAAGGTCGCGCCGTTGGTCACGACGTTTTCGCTGGCGCATTCTGCCCAGGCGGGCGTCGACAAGGCGAGAAGGAACACGATGAGAAGCCGCATGGCGCCGTTCCGATCCGAGATCGTTTCTGGTGGGCGGATGTGAAACTGCGCACCGCGATATTGCAACCGTTAGTCATTGATATCGCTTCTTTTTCCTTCTCGGGCCGCGCGCAATTTGGCGCGCGCTGTTCTTCTTCGTGAATTCTTCCTTTCGCTCTCGGCGGAGAGGGTGCCGGGTTCGAGTCCTTCCGTGCTTCGACGCGCGAACGGCGCGCTCAGGAGACCCAGAAATTAACGGACCTTGTGACGGCTGAAGAACACGACGGCCGGCCGGTTAGGGCCGTGAATGCACAACGCCTTGCTTTTGCCCTGATTCGACTTGCAAATTCGCATTCAGTAAAGGAATTGATACCGCCTTGCGATGGCCCGCTTAGGGCTTTGGTAACGGCGTTTGTTAATCTTCACCGGTCGAGCCGAGCCCACACGGCGCGGACCAACGACTGGGAGACCAAGGGGTGTTCCGATTACCAGGCAAGGGTTGACGCCGCGCGCTCGCGTTTTCTTCAAGCGCGCGCTTGCAACAGTCGGATTTTGCAGCGTTCTCGTAGCGTGCGCGGCGACGACGGGGCCATTCCCGATGGCCATGTTCGCGAAGCAAGAGACGCCTGCGGCGGCGAAAGGTTCGCTCCCGGCCTCGGTCGCAACGCCATTCCGCGTCGAGGAGGGGAACAGCGCCCTTCCGACGAGCGCCACGCCCGAGGAGCCCGCACCCGCCCTGGAGCAGGCCTCCGCAGCCGCAGCCGATCCCGCGGCTGACGACGTTAAGCACTACAGCGCGGTCGGGCTCGCTTCCTGGTACGGCTCGCAATTCCACGGCCGTCCAACGGCGGATGGCGAGATATTCAACCGCCTGGCGCTGACCGCCGCACATCCGACGTTGCCGCTTCCAAGCTACGTGCGCGTGACGAACCTCGAAAACAACCGCTCGATCACCGTCCGCGTCAACGACCGCGGACCCTACAGTCACAACCGGCTGATCGACGTCTCCGAGCAGACGGCGGAACTCCTTGCCTTCCGCCGCCACGGGCTGACGAAAGTCCGCGTCGACTATGTCGGTCCCGCTCCGGACGACGCCGACGACGGGCAGATGCTGCTTACCACCTATCGCGGCCCGCCGAAGGCGCGCGCGACGGTGGTCGCTCAGCGCCAGTCAGCGCAGCCGACGCGCGTCGCTTACGCCGATGAACCGAAGGGTGATGACGGGGGAGGGGCGATAGACGAGCTCACCACCCGCCCCTCGGTGATGAAGCGCATCCTGATGGCATTCAGCGCCGCTTCGTTCGCCGGCGATTAGCCGTTTCACGTCAACCGAAGCCGAACCGGTTCCTTTCCCGGGGAGAGGACGGCCAGGCAACCGTCAGCATCTTTCTACGAGCCGCGCGCCCCGAACTTGATTCCCGCGGCTCTGCGTCGTTTCATGGGAAAGACCTCCACGGAAATCCGAGTCGGGACCATTTCTTTGAGGCTTTTCGCTGCGATCCGCGCATCTCTCGCCATCCTGGCGCTTCTCGCGTTCGGTGCGGTGCCGGTCCAAGCGCAGCTCTTCGACACCAAGGCGCCGCACGCGATCCTGGTCGACTACGACACCGGCACAGTGCTCTTCGAAAAGGCCGCGGACGAGCCGTTCGAGCCCGCATCGATGGCAAAGCTCATGACCGTCGACCTCGTCTTCGGCGCGCTGAAGGAAGGGCGGCTCACGCAGGATCAGACGTTCAACGTCTCCGAGCACGCGTGGCGGACCGGCGGCGCGCCGGCCGGGGGCTCGGCAATGTACGCCGAGATCCATTCCGACGTCGCCGTCCACGACCTCCTGCGCGGCCTGATCGTGCAGTCGGGAAACGACGCGGCGATCGTTCTTGCCGAGGGGCTGGCCGGCTCGGAGCCCGCCTTCGTCGACCGCATGAACGAGCGCGCCGCCGCCCTTGGCATGACCCACTCGCATTTCAGCAACCCGAACGGCCTCTTCGCCCCCGATCAAATGGTCACGGCGCGAGACCTCGCCACGCTCGCCCGCAACATCATCCACGACTATCCGGAATTTTATCCGATCTTCTCCGAGCCCGAATTTACCTGGAACAAGATTCGCCAGACCAACCGCAATCCGCTCGTCGGCGACAATATCGGGGTGGACGGCTTGAAGACCGGCTACATCAAGGAATCGGGCTACGGCATCACGGTTTCGGCACTCCGCAACGACCAGCGGCTCATCCTGGTGATCGCCGGCCTCGACTCAGAATCCGACCGGGAGGCGGAGGCGAAGCGGCTCCTCGACTGGGGCTTCCGTAGCTTCCAGAAGGTCACCGCCTATGACGAGGACGAGGTTGTGGCCGAGGCCTCCGTCTATGGCGGCGTCGTCGGCCATGTGCCGCTCAAGGCCGGAGCCGCAATCACGTTCCTCGTTTCGCGCGACGCGAAGGATGCTCTGAAGGCGCGCGTCATCTATCAGGGGCCGCTTGTGGCGCCGGTCCAGGAGGGAATGGTGGTCGGGTCCTTCAAGGTTTGGAACGGCGATCGGCTGATCCAGGAGACGCCGCTCCACACGGCCGCTTCTGTGGAGCGCGGGCCGCTTCATTCGCGCGCGCTCGATGCGCTCGGCGAACTGCTGTTCGGCTGGCTGTGAAGGAGCGCGGGCGCTTCATCACGCTCGAGGGCGGCGAGGGAGCAGGAAAATCCGGGCACGCGGCAAAGCTCGCCGAGTGGCTGAAGGGCGAGGGCGTCGACGTTCTTGTCACTCGCGAGCCGGGCGGCTCGCCGCGCGCGGAGGCGCTGCGCGAGATGCTGCTTTCCGGACGCTTCGCTGCGCGCGGGCCGGAGACCGAAGCGCTGGTCTTCGCGCTTGCCCGCGCCGACCATCTTGCAACGAAGATACGGCCGGCGCTTGGGGCAGGGACCTGGGTGGTCTGCGACCGCTTCATGGATTCCACCCGCGCCTATCAGGGCTCGGCCGGCGTCGGCAGCGACCTCCTCGATCTGATCAACTCCATCGTTGTCGGCGAAGACCGCCCCGATCTGACGCTGATCCTCGACGTTCCGGCCGCGCTCGGCCTTGAGCGGGCGCGCAAGAAGAAGCCCGAGCCGGACCGCTTCGAAAGCGATGGGCTGGCGCTTCACGAGGCGCGTCGGCAGGCCTTCCTCGACATCGCTGCGCGCGAGCCGAAGCGCTGCTTCGTGATCGACGCGACGCGCGACAAGCCGGCGGTCGCCGAGGCGATCCGGAACGCGGTCGCTGAACGGCTGCGGCCCCGCAAGGCGAAGGGCTGATCCAATGGCGCGCGCACCGAAGCTGGAGGAGGAGCGTCCGCCTTATGACGCGCTCGACGGCGTCGCTCTACCGCGCCAAACGACGATCCTTGTCGGGCATCATCAGGCGGAGGCGGCGCTCCTCGACGCCTATCGCTCCGAGCGCATGCATCACGGCTGGATCCTTGCCGGCGAGCGTGGCATCGGCAAGGCGACGCTCGCCTTCCGCCTCGCCCGTTTCCTCTTCGCGCATCCTGATCCCGCGGCGCCTGAGGTCGCTGCCGCGCACGACCTTTTCGTGCCGCCCGAGCATCCGGCCGCGCACCGCATGGCGGCCGGCGCACACGCCAATCTCCTCCACCTTCAGCGCGACTGGAATGACCGCGACAAGCGCTACCGCACCGAGCTTTCCGTCGATTCCGTCCGCAAGATCACGCCGTTCCTCGGCACGACGGCAGGCGAGGGGGGCTGGCGCGTCGTCATCGTCGACACCGCCGACGACATGAACCGAAGTGCCGCGAACGCCATCCTAAAGAACCTCGAAGAGCCACCCAGGAAGACACTCTTCCTGCTTATCGCCGAGCGGCGCGGATCGCTTTTGCCGACCATTCTCTCGCGCTGCCGCACGCTGCACCTGGAGCCGCTGTCCGCGCCGGACACGCAGACGGTCGCGAGTGCGGCCGCGCCCGACACGACGGTGGGGGCGGATACCGCGCTCGCCGCTGCACTTGCCGGCGGAAGCCCACGGCGATTGATCGAGCTTTGCCGCGAGGGCGGCGTCGAGACCTACCGGATGATGCGCCGCGCGATCGAGAAGGGCGACGCTCCGGCGCAGTTCAAGCTCGCGACGCTCGCCGGCGATTCCCGGCGGATGGAGCAGTTCCTGGAGCTTTTCGAGAACTACCTGACGCGCCGGGTGCGCGGTCTTGCCGAGCCGGAATCCGCCGAAGCCGCACCGTCGGTGCCGCTTGTCACCTGGGCGGAGCTATGGGAAAAGGCCACGCTTTCCGGACGCGAGGTCGAGGAATACAACCTCGAACGCCGGCAGTTCGTGCTCGACCTCCTCGAGACATCGGCGGCCGCGCTTCGCCGGCCCGGAACCCCGATTAGGTAGAAAGACGCGCGGTTCGTCATGGCCGACAAGCCAAGATTCTATATCACGACGGCAATCTCCTACCCGAACGGCGCGCCGCACATCGGGCATGCCTACGAGATCATCGCGACCGATACGATCGCGCGCTTCAAGCGGCTCGACGGCTACGACGTGTTCTTTCTGACCGGCACCGACGAGCACGGCCAGAAAATGTTGCAGACCGCGAAAAGCGAAGGGCTGGGCGTGCGCGAATTCGCCGACCGCAACTCGGCGCGCTTCAAGGACATGGCCGCTGCGCTCGACTGTTCCAACGACGACTTCATTCGCACGACGGAGGAGCGGCACTATCGCTCGGTCCAAGAGCTTTGGCGCCGTATGGCTGCGAACGGCGACATCTACAAGAGCCGGTATAATGGCTGGTACTCGGTCCGCGACGAAGCCTACTACGCGGAGAAAGAGACGGAGCTCCGAGACGGCGTGCGTTACGGACCGCAGGGCACGCCGGTCGAATGGGTGGAGGAGGAGAGCTATTTCTTCCGCCTCTCCGCCTACCAGGAGCGGCTGCTCGCCCATTACGAGGCGCACCCCGACTTCATCGGGCCGAAGGAGCGGCGCAACGAGGTCGTGAGCTTCGTCGCATCCGGGCTCAACGACCTTTCCGTCTCGCGCACGACCTTCGATTGGGGCGTGCCGGTTCCCGACGATCCGAAGCACGTAATGTACGTGTGGGTCGACGCGCTCACCAACTACATCACCGGCGTCGGCTATCCGGACGCCAACGACCCGCTGTGGCGTTTTTGGCCGGCCGACATCCATGTGATCGGCAAAGACATCGTGCGCTTCCACGCGGTCTACTGGCCGGCCTTTCTGATGTCCGCCGGCGTGGCGCTGCCAAAGCGAGTCTTTGGTCACGGATTCCTGTTCAACCGCGGTGAGAAGATGTCGAAATCGGTCGGCAATGTGGTCGATCCCTTCGCCATCAGCGCACACTACGGGGTCGACCAGGTGCGCTATTTCTTTCTGCGCGAGGTGTCGTTCGGCCAGGACGGCGCCTACAGCCACGACGCGATCGTCAACCGCATCAACGCCGACCTTGCCAACGATCTCGGCAATCTGGCGCAGCGGTCGCTGTCGATGATCGGGCGCTACGCGGAAGGCGCGGTGCCGGAGCCCGGAGCCTATTCGCCGGAGGATCTCACACTTCTTTCCGCCGCCGACAGCCTCATCGAGCGCTGCCGCTTCGAGATGAGCCAATTGGCGATCCACTTGATGCTGACGGCAATCTGGCAGGTGGTGGCGGACGCCAACCGCTATTTCGCATCACAGGAACCTTGGGCGCTGCGGAAGAGCGATCCCAAGCGGATGGCGACGGTGCTTTACGTAACCGCCGACGTCGTGCGGCAGGTGGCGATCCTGGTGCAGCCGGTGATGCCGAAGTCGGCGGCGCGTCTCCTTGATCTCGTCGCTGCGCCGGAAGAGGCGCGGAGCTTCGCAAGCCTCGGGGAGGCGGGGCGGCTGAAGCCTGGCACGGCGCTGCCGGCGGCGGAGCCGGTCTTCCCGCGCTATGTGGAGAAGGAGGCGGCAAGCGCCCGCTAGGCGACCTCCCGGCCTGCGTCGCGCCCGGTCAGCAATTCGACGATCGCGTGCTTCGGAAGCGGGCGCGAGAAAAGATAGCCCTGCAGTTCCGTGCAGCCGGTTGCGGCGAGAAATCTCCGCTGCTCCTCCGTCTCCACGCCCTCCGCGGTGACCATCAGTCCAAGCGTCTTTCCGATATTCGCCACCGCCTGGACGATCGCGGCGGAATCCGCCGACTGCCCAAGATGCTGCACGAAGGACCGGTCGATCTTCACCTTGTCGACCTCCAGCCGGCGGAGATGGGTGAGGCTCGAATAACCAGTGCCGAAATCGTCGAGCGCAATCCTGATTCCCACGGCCCGCAGGTCCCTGAGACAGCAGGCCACGACGCCGTCGGCGTTGAAGAGCGCGTTCTCCGTCACCTCAAGCTGCAGCCGCCTCGGGTCGAAGCCGTGCTCGCGAACGATCCGAACAACACGCTGCGCCAGCTGCGGATCGCGCAGTTGCACGGGTGAGACGTTAACGGCCAGCGCGATCTGCGGCCACGGTCGCAGCGTCTCGCAGGCACGCGCGAGCACCCACTCGCCGAGGTCGAAGATCAGGCCGGTTTCTTCGGCGACCGGGATGAACTGCGTCGGCCCGAGCGTGCCAAGAACAGGGTGATCCCAACGGAGCAACGCCTCAACGCAAACCAGCTCCTCGCCGACATTCGAATAGAGCGGCTGATAGTAGACGTCCAAGCCGAGATCCATCGCCAGCGCCTTGCGCAACTCGGCATGGATCTGGCTGCGCAGCTTGTGCCGCTCGTCCATCTCGTCGCAGAACATGCGGTAGCAGCCGCGGCCCTCGCTTTTCGCCTTGTAGAGCGCGACATCGGCCTTGCGGAGCAGGTCGCTGTAGCGGCAGTCAGGCTCGCTCGCCAAGACCACTCCGACCGACGCGCCGATAAAAACCTTCATGCCGGCGACCTCGAACGGCGTGTTCGCCGCTTCGACAACGCGCGCGCACAGCGCCTCGAGCGATTGCGGCCGGTCGACGTCGCAGACGAGGATGGCGAACTCGTCGCCGCCAATCCGCGCGACCGTGTCGCCGGCGCGCACGAGACTCGCGACGCGGCAAGCGAATTCGCGGATCAACTCGTCGCCGGCCTGGTGGCCGTGCCTGTCGTTGATGTCCTTGAAGCCATCGAGATCGATGTAGAGGAGGGCGCATCGCCTGGAGCCGCGGGCAACCCGGGCAAGCTCCTGGTCAACGCGATCGTTCAGCAGGGCCCGGTTCGCAAGCCCGCTCAACGAGTCGTGCAGTGCAAGATAGCGGCTGTGTGCCTCCGCCTCGCGGAAGGCCGTGATATCGTTGATGACGGCGACAAGAAGCTGGATATCTCCGCCGACGTGCACGAGCCGCTTGCGGGTGACGATGGTGCGGACGTTGCCGTTCAGATCGGTATGCTGTTCCTCGTTCTCGTTCTCCTCGCCGGTCTTGAAGACGCGATCGTCGATGGTCCAGAAGATCTCGGCCTGCTCAGCGGGAACGATGTCGAAGTCGGATTTGCCGATCAGCTTCTCTTTCGGCAGCCCCATGAACTCGCACATGGCAGCATTGAGAAGGACCCAGCGATGCTCGCGGTCCTTCACGAAGATCGGGCTCGCGACGACGTCGATGATCGTCTGCAGCGCTTCGATGCTGTCGATTGCCTCGATGGGCGTCATTTTTGGTGATCTTCTTGGCCGACGCGTTTGATGGCTTCGTGGCGATCGAAGCCGCTCGGAACGGTCTAACGGGCCGCCCTTGCCACCTCCTTGAATCAAAAGGTCCAATTATCGGAAAAGGCTTCGCTTCTGGCGCGGCGAAGCAGGGTGCGCTTTTAGCTCGCAGCGATTTACATGCGCGCCGCGCCGCCTTAGTTCCGGGATCAACATCTCCCGAAAGCGCGGGCGGACCACAAGGCACCGATGCTCGTCGACAGTCACTGCCACCTCGACTTCCCGGATTTTACCGCCGAGCTCGACCAAGTCGTGGAGCGTGCCGCGGCCGCAGGCGTCGGCACGATGGTGACGATCTCGACGCGGGTCCGCCGCTTCGATGCGGTCAAAGCGATCGCCGAGCGCTTCGACAACGTCTACTGCTCGGTCGGGACGCATCCGCACAACGCGCATGAGGAACTCGATCTAACCAGCGACGATCTGGTCAAAATCGCCGAGCATCCGAAGGTGGTGGCGATCGGTGAAGCGGGGCTCGATTATCACTACGACAACTCGCCGCGCGATGCACAGACTGCGGGGCTACGGACCCACATCGCCGCGGCGCGGAAGAGCGGGCTGCCGCTCGTCATCCATGCCCGCGAAGCGGACGCCGACCTCGCCGCGATCCTGCAGGAGGAGATGAGGAAGGGAGCCTTTCCCGCTGTGCTGCATTGCTTTTCGTCGAGCCGGGCGCTCGCCGAAACGGGGGTAGCGCTCGGCCACTACGTCTCGTTTTCAGGCATCGTCACTTTCAAGAACTCGCAGGGAATCAGAGACATAGCGCGCGATCTTCCAGCCGATCGCATACTTGTCGAAACCGACGCGCCGTTCCTCGCTCCGCCGCCACATCGGGGAAAGAGAAACGAGCCTGCCTACGTCGCCGAGACCGCCGCGGTGCTTGCCAAGACACGCGGCGTCAGCCCGGAGGAAATCGCCGATCAGACGACGGAGAACTTCTTCCGCCTCTTTACCAAAGTGCCAAGGCGTTGAGGGCGGCTTGAACGATTTTCTCCGCTTCACGATCCTCGGATGCGGCTCGTCGCCGGGCGTGCCGCGGATCGGCGGCGACTGGGGCGCCTGCGATCCGTCGAACCCGAAGAACCGCCGCCGCCGCTGTTCGCTGCTTGCACAGCGCATCTCGCGCCAAGGTCACTTCACCAACGTCCTCGTCGACACCAGCCCCGATCTTCGCGAACAGGCGCTTGCGGCGGGTATCGACGCGCTCGACGGCGTGCTCTTCACGCATTCCCACGCCGATCACATTCACGGCATCGACGACCTCCGCGGCTTCGTGATGAACATGCGGCGGCGTGTCGACATCTACGCCGACCAGCCGACCACGGCGCGTCTCAAAGAGGCATTCGGCTACTGCTTCGAGACGCCGCCCGGCAGCGAATACCCGCCTATCGTAACCGCGCATCCGATCCGCGCCGGCGAGCCGGTCACGATCGAAGGGAAGGGGGGTCTGGTCTCGGCCCTGCCCGTCGCACAGATTCACGGCCGTATCACCTCGCTGGCCTTCCGGTTCGGAAGCCTCGCCTATTCGCCGGACATCAGCGCGCTCGCCGCCGACGCAGAGCGCCTGCTAGAGGGCCTCGACGTGTGGATCGTCGACGCGCTCCGGCCGCGGCCGCACCCAAGCCATTTCACGCTCGCCGAGGCTCTGGAATGGATCGAGCGTCTGAAACCCAAGCGCGCGATCCTGACGCACATGCACGTCGACCTCGATTACGACACGCTGCGGCGCGAACTGCCGGCAAATGTCGAACCGGCCTATGACGGCATGGTGATCGAGCTGCCGGCGGAAGCGTAAACACGGCTTCCGGCGGGTGCCGGCTACACCTATGCTCAGGAGCCCGAAAGCGATTCCTGGAGATCGTCGACGCCCATGAAATCCACCGCCGTTGCATTCCTGCTTTGGTGCCTGTGTTTTCTCGGGCTCTGCGGGCTGCACCGCATCTATGTCGGGCGCGTCGGAACCGGCATTCTGTGGCTGCTCACGCTTGGGCTCCTTGGCCTTGGGCAGCTCATCGACCTCTTCCTGCTTGGCTCGATGGTCAGGATCGCCAACCTCGAAACGGCCGTCGGACGGGCTTGAAAGCCAGGCTTTCCGCTAGATTTCCCACTCTGTCCTCTCTCGCCGGTTTAGTTCCATAATATATCTTATGCGAATCATGCCATTGCGCGAGGGCGCGTTTGAATCTCCTCCCGGTCCGGGCCATCGTGCCTCACGGACAGGTTCCGAAGGCCAATTCGTGGGGCGAGCGCCGATGAGCACTGCCGGACTTCGGCTTCACCTTGGCGGCGTCACGGTCGATCGCATCATCGAGCAGGAAGCGCCGTTTTTCGACGCCCTGAAATTCTTTCCGACACTGACGAAAGAACTGCTGGCGGAGAACGCATCCTGGTTGCAGCCTAAATACATCGATTGGTCGCGTAAGCTTGTTCTATGCATCCAAAGCCATGTCGTCAGGACCCCGCATCACACCGTTCTGGTCGACACCTGCATTGGAAACCACAAGCCACGGGCGGAGCCGTTCTGGAACATGCGAACCAGCGACCGCTACGAGCAGTCGCTTGCGGCTGCGGGCCTGAAGACCAATGACATCGACTTCGTCATGTGCACGCATCTTCACGTCGACCATGTCGGCTGGAACACCCGACTGGCGAACGGACGTTGGGTCCCCACCTTCCCGCGGGCGAAATACCTGTTTTCAGACCGCGAGCTGCGCCATTGGACCGCGGCGGAGAAAGGCGATCCGGCACGTTTTCCCTGGATCACCGACTCGGTGCTGCCGATTGTAGCGGCGAACCGCGCCGAGCTGGTGAAAAGCGACCACGTGCTAAGCGACCTGGTGAAACTCGTTCCAACCCCGGGTCACACGATCGACCATTTCTGTGTTCAGGTGGGAAAGCCCGGCGAAGACGCGATCATCACTGGTGACATGATCCATTCGCCGGTCCAGGTGCGCTACCCCGGGATCGGCATGTTTGCGGACCATGACTCGCGGCAAGCCGAGCAAACGCGGCGAAAGCTCCTCGACCAAATCTGTGAGACCCCGACCCTGCTATGCTCCGCGCACTTCCCCTCGCCTTCGACCTGCCGGATCGTCCGCCGGGGCAACACGTTCGACTTCAAGCCGCTGCCGCATTGACCTGATGAAGCCCGGCAAGGACATCACGGATCTGATTGCGATCATGGCGCGGCTTCGTGCGCCAAAGATCGGGTGTCCGTGGGACCTGAAGCAGGATTTCCGTTCGATCGCGCCCTACACGATCGAGGAGGCCTATGAGGTTGCCGACGCGATCGAGCGCGGCGATTTCGACGATCTGAAAGACGAGCTCGGAGACCTTCTGCTGCAGGTCGTCTTCCACGCTCAGATGGCGGTCGAGGCAGGCCGGTTTGCGTTCGGCGACGTGGTCGAGGCAATCACCACGAAGCTCATCCGCCGGCATCCGCACATCTTCGGGGACCTCGACCTTGCCGACGCGGTTGCCGTCAAGGAGCGCTGGGACGAGATCAAGGCAGAGGAAAAGGCCGAGCGGGCGGCGAAACGCGCGGCCAACGGCGAGACTGCGGGTCGGCACGGCCTCCTTTCGGACGTGCCGGTCGCCCTCCCCGCATTAGCCCGCGCCGAGAAGCTGCAGAGCCGAGCCGGAAAAGTCGGCTTCGACTGGAACGACCCGCGCGCGGTACTCGACAAGATCCGCGAGGAGATCGTCGAGATCGAACACGAACTGGCGGTCCCGGAGCGCTCGGCGGAGCGCGTGGAGGACGAGATTGGCGACCTCCTCTTCGCGGTCGCCAATCTGGCGCGTCACCTGAAGATCGAGCCGGAGACGGCGCTGATGCGCGCCAACGCCAAATTCATTAGGCGCTTCAGCCACATCGAGACAACGCTTCGCGCCCACGGCCGCGGGCTCGAAGACGCCAAGCTCGACGAAATGGAAGCGCTTTGGGAAAAAGCGAAAGAGCGAGGCGGCTAGACGCGAGCCGCGCCGCTCAGGCGAACGGGATCGCCGTCATCTTCTCGTAGTGAACCATTGCGAGAAAATAGCGATGACGATCAACACGATGACGATCCAGCCTTGTACTTCGGTCATGCCTGTCATGCCCCTTTGTATCCCCGTTGGCGATGCTCGCGGCCCCGTGGGAGCAGCGACTCAATTGGAGGAGCCTACAACCAAGGCGAAGCCTCGGCGCGTTCCATCTCGCGTTTTTCAGTGCTTTCGGATAACGCGCGGTTGCCATGCCGGACCGCTTGGAGGGCCTGACTAGGCGCTTTTGTGCGTTTCGGCAGCGGCGACCGCCACGTGCTCGCGCTGCGCCCACTCGCGGAACGGCGCGAGGCGCTTCTCTGTGACCCGCACTTTGAGCCAGGTGCGGCCGGTCTCGGGATCGTCGTTCCGCTCCAACACCTCGGTGTTGCGATAGAGCCACGGGGCCGCGCCGAGCTGGTCGGCGCCAAGCTCCACCGTGACGGTCGGCTGCCCGCCTGAGATCGCTTTCTCGATCGCCTCAAGCAGCGCCGCAACGCCCTCCCCGTTGACCGCCGAGACCAGCACCGCCGGCGGCTCGCTGTTCGCCGCACGCTGGCGAAGCGCTTCGCGCTGTGCCGGCGGCACGCGATCGACCTTGTTCCACACCTCGACGATGCGTCGTGCCTCGCCGGGACGAACGCCAAGCTCATCGAGCACCGCGACAACGTCGGCCGCTTGCTGCTGCGTCTCCGGCGATGCGATGTCGCGGACGTGCAGGATGAGGTCGGCCTCAAGCACCTCTTCAAGCGTCGCGCGAAACGCGGCGACCAGCATGGTCGGCAGATCGGAGATGAAGCCGACGGTATCGGAGAGGATTACCTCTTCGCCATGCGGGAGTCGGACACGGCGAAGCGTCGGATCGAGGGTGGCAAAGAGCATGTCCTTGGCAAGAAGCTCCGCGCCTGTCAGCCGGTTGAACAGCGTCGACTTGCCGGCGTTGGTATAGCCGACGAGTGCGACGATCGGCCGAGGCACGCGTTTCCTCTCGGCGCGGTGGCCGGCGCGCATGTTGCGCACGCGCTCAAGATCGCTCTCGATCTTCGATATCCGCGCCTGAATCTGCCGCCGATCCGCTTCGATCTGGGTCTCGCCCGGACCGCCGAGGAAGCCGAAGCCGCCGCGCTGGCGCTCAAGATGCGTCCACGATCTGACCAGCCGGCTCTTCTGGTAATTCAGATGCGCAAGCTCGACTTGAAGCCGCCCTTCCCTCGTCTGCGCACGCTCGCCGAAGATTTCGAGGATCAGCCCGGTGCGGTCGAGACACTTTGCCGACCACGCCTTCTCCAAGTTGCGCTGCTGCACCGGGCTCACCGGGTGGTCGACGATGACGACCTCCGCGTCGTGGACGCGAACGAGGCCGGCGATCTCCTCCACCTTGCCCGTCCCGAGCAACGTTGCAGGCACGGGCTTCCGCAGCGGGACGATGAGCGCTGCCGCGACATCGAGCCCGATCGCTTCGGCAAGGTTGACGGCTTCGGCGAGCCGCGCCTCGCTCGACCGCGGCGCCGAGCCATGCTCCTCCCTGCCGTCACGCCGCTCCGGCAGGACGACGAGAGCGCGGGTCGGCGGGGCTTTGGTCGCGCGACCGCTCGCGCGCGCCGGACTGCCGCCGACGCGCTCGCTTTCCTTGCGCCGATCGCGTGGCTTCAACCGCCCTCGCCTGCCTCTTCCGCTTCCGGCTCGAAGAGCTGCACCGGATGCGACGGCATTACCGTCGAGATGGCGTGCTTGTAGACAAGCTGCGAATGCCCGTCGCGGCGAAGCAGCAGGCAGAAATTGTCGAACCAGGTGACGACACCTTGCAGCTTCACCCCGTTGACGAGGAAAATCGTGAGCGGAATCTTGGCCTTGCGGACATGATTGAGGAACGTGTCCTGCAGATTGTGACTCTTGTCAGCCATTGTTCTTTCGGCCCCGGCCTTTTTATCGGATTTCGCCGATAGATTGCCCTTTTTGCAGTGCACTGTCACCCCCGCGCGTGCAGGACCGCCATGCGACGCAAAGGTTTCGGCTAGCGAAGCTTCTCGGCAACGTCGTGGAAGGCCGCCCGCAGTTGCGTGGCTATGCTGCCGGGATGACCGTTTGCGACCGCTTCCCCGTCGATCCTGACGACCGGCATCACGATGGTGCTGGCGGCGGTGATGAAGGCCTCGCGCGCGGCCTTCGCCTCAGCCACGGTGAACTTCCGCTCCTCGACCTTGAGGCCGGCGCGGCGCGCGACCTCGGTCGCCGTGATCCGGGTGATTCCGGGAAGAATTCCGGTACCGTTCGGGCGGGTGACGAGTGCGCCGTCGGCCGTGACGATCCAGGCGGTCGTCGACGAACCTTCGGTCACGAACCCTTCGCGGTCGACGAACCACGCCTCGCGCGCGCCGGCTGTCTTCGCCTTCTCCTTGGCGATCACGTTCGGCAGGAGCGAGACCGATTTGATGTCGACGCGCTCCCAGCGATTGTCGGGAAGCGTGATCACGCCGACGCCCTCTGCCGCGGAGCGCTCGCCCTTTTCCGGCGAGACGCTCTTCGCCGTCACCACCAGTGCGGGAGGCGTATCTTTCGGCGGGAAGGGATGGTCGCGCGGCGCCACACCGCGCGTCACCTGCAGATAGACGAGGCCGTTCGCGACGCGGTTCCGCCTTATCACTTCACGGATCACAACCTTGAGCGCAGAGCGCGTCATCGGCATCGCGATCGAAAGCTCGCGGAGCGAGCGCTCGAGCCGGTCGAGGTGTCGCGTCTCGTCGACGATGAAGCCGTGCCAGATTTCGCACACCTCGTAGACGCCGTCGGCGAACTGATAGCCGCGATCCTCGATGTGCACAGCCGCGGCCTGGTGCGGCACGTAACGTCCGTTCACATAGGCGATGCGCGACATCCGGTCAGACCCGCAGGCTCTTCAGCTTGCGGTGCAGTGCGGAGCGCTCCATCCCGACGAACTCGGCGGTGCGCGAGATGTTCCCCGAGAAGCGGTTGATTTGCGCCGTCAGATATTCACGCTCGAAGACCTCGCGCGCTTCACGAAGCGGCAGCGACATGATGTGCGCACCGCCCTGCGAGGGCGTCGACGGCAAGATCTCGCCGATCTCCTTCGGCAGCATGTCGGCGCTGATCACCGCCTCCGGATCGCCGCGGGTCAGGATCATCAGGCGCTCCACGTTGTTGCGAAGCTGGCGCAGGTTGCCCGGCCAGTCGTGCGCCTGCAGCACGGCCATGGCGTCGTCGCCGATCTTTCGCGGCGGGAGGCCGGTCGCGCTCGCAATCTGGCTCATGAAATAGGAGACGAGCTCCGGCACGTCCTCGCGCCGCTCGGCGAGCGAGGGAACGCGGAGCGGCACGACGCTCAGCCGATGGAACAGGTCCTCGCGAAAACGCCCCTCCCCGATCGCGGCTTCAAGATCGCGCGCGGTCGAGGAAAGAATGCGCACGTCGACCTTCACCTTGGTCGAGCCGCCGACTCGCTCAAACGTCTGCTCGACGAGAACGCGCAGGATCTTGTTCTGCGTCTCGCGCGGCATGTCGGCGATCTCATCGAGATAGAGCGTTCCGCCGTGCGCCTCTTCGAGCGCACCGACGCGACGTCCGGAGCCGTTCTGCGGCTCGGTCCCGAAAAGCTCAGCCTCCATGGTTTCGGGTGTGATTGCGGCGGCATTCAAGACGATGAAGGGCCCGGTCACGCGCTGCGAACGCGTATGGATGGCGCGCGCCGCCTGCTCTTTGCCGGCGCCGGAGGGGCCGAAGATCATTACGCGGCTGTTGGTCGGCGCAACGCGATCGACGATCTGGCGAAGATGGTTCATTACGCCCGACGATCCGATCATGTCATCGGTGTCGCCGCTCCGCTGCCTGAGCTCCGCCACCTCGCGGCGAAGTCTCGAGGCTTCAAGCGCGCGCTGCGCGACCAGCACCAACCGGTCCGCCTTGAACGGCTTCTCGATGTAGTCGTAGGCGCCGCGCTTGATTGCCGACACGGCGGTTTCGATGTTGCCGTGCCCCGAGATGATAACGACGGGTAGGTCGGGATCCTGCGCGTGGACCTCGTCGAGGAGCGACAGGCCGTCGAGGCGGCTCCCTTGCAGCCATATGTCGAGGAAAAGCAGGCTTGGCCGCCGCGCCGCGATTGCGGCAAGAGCGCTGTCGCTGTCGCTCGCCGTCCGCGTGCCGTGGCCCTCGTCGCCGAGGATGCCGGCCACGATCTCCCGGATATCGGCTTCGTCGTCGACAACGAGAATGTCCGCCGCCATGGTTTCTCTCCCGGTCTTGTCAGGTTGCCGTTGCGGCGACAGGTTGCGCCACTTCGGATTCGAGCGGGAAGGAAAGACGCACGCGCGCGCCCCTCCCGCCTTTGGCGACCGTGCTCGCATCGAGGAGCGCGATCGAGCCGCCGTGCTCTTCCATGATCTTGCGCACGATCGCGAGGCCGAGCCCGGTCCCCTTTTCACGGGTGGTCATGTAGGGCTCAAGCAGCCGCTCGCGGTCCTCCTTCGGAAGGCCCTTGCCGTTGTCCTCGACCTCGACGATCGCGGCGTTCGGCTCCAGCCGCACCGACACCGTGATGATGCCCGGCTCGGTGTCCAGCCGTCCGACCGCCTCGATCGATTCCGTCGCGTTCTTGACGACGTTGGTGAGCGCTTGCGTAACCAGCCGGTGGTCGATCCGCGCGAGCACCGGCGTTTCCGGCAGGTCGAGCGCGAAGCGGATGTTCGGCTGAGCAACCTCCTGCAGAAACACGGCCTCGCGCACCACGGCATTCAGGTCGCGGTCCTCCATGACCGGCTTCGGCATCCGCGCAAAGCCTGAGAACTCGTCCACCATCCGCCTTATGTCGTCGACCTGGCGCACGATTGTCTCCGTGCATTGATCGAAGACGCCGCGGTCCTCGGCGCTGACGCGCTGACCGAAGCGGCGCTTCAGGCGCTCGGCGGAAAGCTGGATCGGGGTCAGGGGGTTCTTGATCTCATGCGCGATCCGCCGCGCCACGTCGGCCCAAGCCGAGCGGCGCTCCGCCGCCATCAGATCGGTGATGTCGTCGAGCGTGACGACGAGGCCCTCGATCTTGCCGTTCGAGCGTTCCTGCGTGACCTGGACGTTCAAGGTGCGCTGATCCCCGCCGCGATTGATCTGAATCTGTGCGTGGGAGGGACCGCGAAACCGCTGCCGCGCCTCGGCAAGCACGGCGGAGAGCGCCGGGATCGCCTCGCCGAGATGCCGGCCGACCAGATCCGCTTCCTTCTCGCCAAGCGCATCGAGCACGGAGCGATTGACGAGCGTTACGACGCCGTCGCCGTCAAGGCCGATGACGCCGGCGGAGACGCCGGAGAGCACCGCCTCGGTGAAGCGCCGGCGCTGATCCATCTTCTCGTTCGCGGAGAGAAGCTCGTCGCGCTGCGACTTCACTTGGCTCGCCATCGTGTTGAACGTGTCGGCGAGCAAGCTGATGTCGCCCATAGAGCCGCGCGAAGGCACGCGCACTTCAAGATTGCCGGCGGAGATTTCTTGGACCGCGCCGATCAGGCGCCGGATCGGCCAGACCAGACTGCTGGCAAAGCCGAGCCCGATCCAGATCGCGGAAAGCAGCAGCACCAGCGCCACGCCCGCGAAGAGTATGCCGAACGCGACCTGCACGCCGAACTTGTTCGCCTGAAGCTGCTTGTATTCGGCTGCGTTCTCCTCCGTCAGCCGGAGGTTCCGCGTCACACGCGGATCGATCGGCCGCGCCAGATAGAGATACACATTGTCGAACCCGGTGAGCTTGATCACGCCGCCGACGAGGTTGGTCGTGCCGGGAGCGATCAGCGCCGGCTTTCCCGAATCGAGCTCGGAGAATATCTCCTCAGGCGCGGGCGGCGCCGTGAGATTGCTGCCCGTATCCCCCTGCACGATGACGCTTCGATCGTGGCGGATGAGCTGGATCGTCGAGAGGCCGCGAAGCCGCGCCTGGTTGGTCAGGTAGGAAGAAATGGCGGTGGAATTGGCCTCGATGTCCGGCGTCACGCGGTTGAACTCGCCGGCAATCGCAAGGAGGTCGAGGCCAAGCATGCGGCTGTGCTCTTGGACGTAGGCCTGAGCGACCGCGCGCGACGTGTCGATGATCGCTTCGGTGCGGCCGGCGAACCAGCGGTCGAGCCCCTGGCTCAGCGTGATCGAGGCGATCACCATCATCAGGATCGCCGGCAGCGCCGCGATGAACGAGAAGAGCAGGACGATGCGGATGTGGAGCCGGGCGGCGGCGCGTCCCCTCCGGCGAGCTACCCATAGCCCGGACGCCTCGTAGGCCACGATCCCGATCAGGATGAGAACGATCAGCCCGTTCGCGACGCCGGCGGAACGCACGACGAGCGGCGTCGGCTCTATCGGCGTCTGCCCGCTCAAGATCAGGAAGGAGGCGACCGCAATGACGACGGCCGAGAGCACCGCAACCAGGCCGACCGCACGCGACACGCGTCGCCCATCGGTGAGCTTTTTATCCGGCCGGTCGGAGCGCGGCTGGCTTTCGGCGAGTGCGGTCATTGGTAGCGACGGCAAGCCTTGAGTTTTGGTCCGCGCATCGGGCGATGCGCGCGCGCAACACGCGTGACCAATTTGTCACTATTAAGACCGGCCCGTGGCGATCCGTCAAACGCTGCCGCGGCGCATCACGTGGATGTCAAGCTCGCGGATTTTCTTGCGCAGCGTGTTGCGGTTCAGGCCGAGGAGCTCTGCGGCCTTGATCTGGTTGCCGCGCGTTGCGCCGAGAGCGGCGCTGATGAGCGGCACCTCCACTTCGCGCAAGATGCGCTGGTAGAGTCCCGGCGGCGGCAGACCGCTGCCGAACTCGCCGAAATAGCGCGCAAGCTGCCGCTCAAGCGCTCCGCCGACATTGTCGGCTTCGGCGGCCGGCGGCGTCTCGACCTCCGACATCGGGCCGATCTCGTTCTCGACGATCGACGCGATGATCGTCTCCTGCGGATAGAGCGCCGTCAGACGGCGGATCAGGTTCTCCAGCTCGCGCACATTCCCCGGCCAACGGTAGCGCTGCATGGCTTCGATCGCGCCAGGCTCGACGGCTTTCGCTGGAAGGCCTTCACGCTCCGCTGTGTTCAGGAAATGCCGCACCAGATCCGGGATATCGTCGGTCCGCTCCCGCAGCGGCGGCAGGCGGATCGGAACGACGTTCAGGCGGAAGAAGAGATCCTCGCGGAAGAGCCCCTGGCGGATCAGCTGGCGGAGGTCTTTGTTGGTGGCGGCGATGATGCGAACGTCGGTGCGGATCGGCGTGCGGCCGCCGACGGTCGTGTATTCGCCCTGCTGGAGCACGCGCAGAAGCCGGGTCTGCGCCTCCATCGGCATGTCGCCGATCTCGTCGAGAAAGAGCGTGCCGCCCTCCGCCTGCTCGAAGCGGCCGGCGGAGCGCGCCTGCGCCCCGGTGAAGGCGCCGCGCTCGTGGCCGAAGAGCTCCGACTCGATCAGCTCGCGCGGAATCGCCGCCATGTTGACGGCGACGAACGGTCCCTTGCGCCGCTTGCCGTAATCATGCAGCGCGCGCGCCACGAGCTCCTTGCCGGTGCCGGACTCGCCGGAAATCATCACGGTCAGATCCGTCTGCATCAGCCGCGCCAGCATGCGGTAGATGTCCTGCATGGCGGGCGAGCGGCCGACAAGCGGGATGGCGTCGCCCCCCTCGCCTTCGTCCACGGGCGCGCGCGTTCCGCGCGGCTCTGCAAGCGCCCTGCCGACGATCGCCGTCAACTCCTTCAGATCGAATGGCTTCGGCAGATATTCGTAGGCGCCCTTCTCCGAGGCGCGGATCGCGGTCATGAAGGTATTCTGCGCGCTCATCACCACGATCGGCAGATCGGGACGCGTGCGCTTGATGCGCGGGATCAGATCGAAGGCGTTGCCGTCCGGCATGACCACGTCGGTGATGACGACGTCGCCCTCGCCCTCCGCTACCCACCGCCACAAGGTGGCGGCGTTCGAGGTGAGCCGCACCGTGTAGCCGGAGCGCGAAAGCGCCTGGTTCAAGACCGTGCGGATCGCGGCGTCGTCGTCGGCGACGAGGATCGTTCCGGAGCTCATTGTCCCTTTTCGAACTCCTCGTTCGGAGCTTCGCCCGTATGTGCCGGCATGAGGATGCGGAACGCGGTGCGCCGCGGCTGCGACTCGCATTCGATGACACCGCCGTGGTCGCCGATGATCTTGGCGACGAGCGCCAGGCCAAGACCGGTTCCGTTGGCCTTCGAAGTGACGAACGGATCGAAGAGATAGGGTACGAGATCGTCGGGAACGCCGGGCCCGTTATCGATCACGGAGAACTCGAGCGGCAGGCTCACCCTACTGCGGCTGCCGGGCATGGAAAGGCGAATGCCCGGCCGGAACGCGGTGCGGAAGATGATCTCCGGGTCCTTGGTGCCCTGCAGCGCCTCAGCCGCATTCTTCACGAGATTCAAGAACACCTGGATCAACTGATCGCGGTTCGCGTGGACCGGCGGCAGCGACGGATCGTACTCCTCGACCATGCGCACGTTGCGGGCGAAACCGTTGCGCGCGATCACCTTCACGCGCTCCAGGATCGAGTGGATGTTCACAGCTTCGCGCTCGGTCGGGCGATCGTCCGCGAAGATCTCCATGCGGTCCACGAGACCGACGATGCGGTCGGCCTCGTCGCAGATGAGCCGCGTCAGAGCGCGGTCGTTCTCGTCACCGTCGGCTTCGAGCAACTGCGCGGCGCCGCGGATGCCTGAGAGCGGGTTCTTGATCTCATGGGCCAGCATCGCAGCAAGTCCGGACACCGTGCGCGCCGCGCCGCGATGCGTAAGCTGGCGGTCGATCTTCTCGGTGACCGAGCGCGGCAGCAGCATGATCGCGACGTGCCCTGCCCGCTCGGCGACCGGCGTCGCGTAGACGTCGACGACCCGCTCGACGCCGAGCCTCGGCGAAGAGATGTCGACGCGATACTCGGTGACCGGCGCACTCGTCGTCCGCACCTGCTCGATCAAGCTGAAGACAGGGCTTCCGAACGGAACGAAGTGCGAGAGGTCGAAGCGCGCAAGCACTGCTGCGGAGTTTTGAAAGAATATCTCCGCGGCCTGATTGGCGCCGGCGATGCGGCCCTCCGGCGTGACCATGACGACCGGGTGCGGCAGGGCGTTAAGGACCGCGGCGGCACCGCCCTCGAACGCCGATTCCACCGCCGTGCCGACGCCGCCTGCCGACCGCCCTCGCCGGGGCGAGCCCTTCAGCATGCCGCGAAGGCCAAGACTCCGCGCTTCCGATTTGCTCAAAAAATCATCACCTTGAAGATTGCCTTCAGAATAGACATTCGGCGACGCGGCGCGCAAGGGGCGACGGTCGAGTTCGGCTATGCTAAGAGCGCGGACCACCGCCTGAACCGTCATGCCGAAGCCGCCAAAATCCAGGAAAACTGCAGTAATCGTAGTCGCCGCCGGGCGCGGCAGCCGCGCGGCACGCGATGTGCCGAAGCAATATGCGAGCGTCGGCGGCGAACCGGTGCTGCGCCGCACAATCCGGGCGTTCGCGTCGCATGAGGGCATCGACGCCATCCTGACGGTGATCGGCGACGGTGATGCGGCACGCTACGCCGAGACGGTGCGCGGGCTTCCTAAGCTGCTGCCGCCCGTCATCGGCGGGGCGACGCGGCAGCAATCGGTGATGAACGGGCTTGAGGCGCTCGCAGCGGACCCACCCGATCTCGTGCTCGTCCACGACGCGGCGCGGCCGTTCGTGTCGGCCGACGTCATCGGCGATGTGATTGCCGCATGCGACGACGCGAGCGGCGCGATCCCCGTCGTTGCGATCACCGAGACGGTGAAGCGCGTGGAGGCCGGCGCCGTCACGGCCACGATTCCGCGCGAGGCGCTTGCGACCGCGCAGACGCCGCAGGGCTTTCCCTACGCGGCTTTGCTTGAAGCACACCGAAGCGCGGCGAAGGCGGGTCGCGACGACCTGACCGACGACGCGGCCGTCGCAGCGCTCGCGAGGCCTTGCCGTTCGCGCCGTGGAGGGCGACCGTGCCAACATGAAGATCACCACGCCCGCCGATTTTTCTGCCGCCGAGCGGACGCTCTCGACAGCGATCGAGACGCGGACCGGCCACGGCTTCGACGTGCACACGTTCGGGCCGGGGAAATCCGTCTGGCTCTGCGGCGTCGAGATTCCGCACGACCACGGACTGGTTGGCCATTCCGACGCTGACGTCGCGCTCCATGCGCTGACCGACGCGCTGCTCGGCACGATCGGCGACGGCGACATCGGCATGCATTTCCCGCCCTCCGACCCGAAATGGAAGGGCGCATCGTCCGACCGCTTCCTCGCCGACGCCGTGCGTCGTGTGCGCGAGAAAGGTGGGCGCATCGTCAATCTCGATGTGACGCTCGTCTGCGAAGCGCCGAAGATTTCTCCGCACCGCGATAAGATGCAGGCGCGCGTCGCCGAAATCGCCGGCATCACCGCCGACCGCGTCGGGGTGAAGGCGACGACCAGCGAGAAGATGGGTTTTGTTGGCCGCGGCGAAGGGATCGTGGCGATGGCGATCGCCACCGTCGCGCTGCCGGTCACGTGAGCTCCGATTTCGATGCGCTTGTCGAGGAGGCAGAGAAGCTCCTTGCGCTCTGCCGAGAGCGCGGATTGAAGATCGCTACGGCCGAATCCTGCACTGGCGGACTGATCGCTGCGACCCTGACCGAGGTCCCGGGCTCTTCCGACGTCGTCGAGCGCGGCTTCGTCACTTACTCGAACCAGGCGAAGACCGAGATGCTCGGCGTGTCCAACGCGCTGATCGAGAAGTATGGGGCGGTGAGCGCAGAGGTGGCGCGCGCGATGGCCGAAGGCGCACTTCGGAATTCACGCGCCAGCATCGCCGTTTCCGTTACCGGCGTCGCGGGCCCGGGCGGCGGCACGGCGGTGAAGCCGGTCGGACTCGTGCATTTTGGGGCAGCGCGAAAGGGCGGCCAAGTGCTGCATCGCGAGAGACGCCTCGGCGATCTTGGAAGGCGGCAGATACGCCTCGCGTCCGTCGCGGAGGCATTCGCGCTGGCCCGCACCGTTGCAACTTAGCGGGCCAAGCGATGGACAAGTCAGAACGCAAAGCCGCGATCGACGCCTACAAGGAGCGGAAGGTCGCCGCGGGCATCTACGCGGTCCGGTGCAAGCCGACTGGACAATGTTGGGTGGGGCAGACGCTGGGTCTCTCCAAAATCCGGAACCGCATCTGGTTTGCTCTGCGGCAGGGCGACAACCGATATCGCTCGTTGAGCGCCGCATGGAAGGAACACGGCGCTGACGTTTTCAGCTTCGAGGTCGTCGAGGAGATCGAGGACATTGAGAGCGACTATCTGCGGCAGTCGACATTGAAAGAGCGGCAGGCGCATTGGCTCGCGGAGTTGAAGGCGAGCGCGATCTGAGAATGGTGCCCAATTCCCGTTACGGGGAGGTTGGGAGACCGATTACGCCGCCCCCTCCCCGTAAATCTTATCCGCCCGCGTCTCGAATGCATGCGCGAAGGCGCGGAAGACGCGATCGAACACCGCGCCCATCAGAAGCGCGAGCGCGCGGCTCTTGAACTCGTAGGCAATCTCGAAGCTGATCTCCGACCCGCCACCGTCGCGCGGACGGAAGTGCCAGGAGTTCTCCATGAAGCGGAACGGTCCGTCGAGATAATCGGCGCGGATCTCGAGCGCCTCGCGGTCGAGCGTCACCTTGGAGGTAAACGTCTCGCGCACGAGTTTGTAGCCGATCGTCATGTCGGCGACGAGCACCTCGCGCCCGCCTTCGCTGCGCCGGCCGCGCACATTCAGCCGCTCGCAGAACGGCACGAACTCGGGGTAGCGCTCGACGTCGGCGACGAGGTTGAACATCTCCTCGGCCGAATGGTCGACCCGGCGCGTCGTCTTGAATTGCGGCATCGACCGCGGGGTCTATCAGATGCGCGCGGCGCGGGCAGCCCTCAGCCGGGCGAAATCCTCGCCGGCGTGATGCGACGATCGGGTGAGCGGACTCGCGGAGACGAGCAGGAAGCCCTTCGTGTAGGCGATCGTCTCGTAGGACTTGAACGCCTCCGGTGTGATGAATTCCTTGACCGCATGATGCTTCGCCGTCGGCTGCAAGTACTGGCCGACGGTCAGGAAATCCACCTCGGCAGTGCGCAGGTCGTCCATGAGCTGCAAGACCTCGTTCCGCGTCTCGCCGAGACCGACCATGATGCCGGACTTGGTAAACATCTGCGGGTCCAGCTCTTTCACGCGCTGCAGGAGGCGGATCGAGTGGAAATAGCGCGCGCCGGGGCGGACGGTCAGGTAGAGCGACGGCACGGTCTCAAGATTGTGGTTGAAGACGTCGGGGCGCGCCTCGACGACGATTTCGAGCGCGCCATCCTTCCTGAGGAAATCCGGCGTCAGCACCTCGATCGTCGTCTCCGGCGAGCGCTTGCGGACCGCTCGGATGACCGCCGCGAAGTGCCCTGCCCCGCCATCTTCCAGGTCGTCGCGGTCGACTGACGTCACAACGACGTGGGCGAGCTCCATCTTGGCGACGGCATCGGCGACGCGCTCCGGCTCGTCTTCCTCGACCGCGCCGGGCAACCCCGTCTTCACGTTGCAGAATGCGCAGGCGCGCGTGCACGTGTCGCCGAGGATCATGAAGGTCGCGTGCTTTTTAGCCCAGCACTCGCCGATGTTCGGGCAGCCGGCTTCCTCGCAGACGGTGACGAGCTTGTTCTGGCGCACGATGTCGCGCGTCTTCGCCCATTCGGGCGAGCCCGGCGCGCGAACGCGAATCCACTCCGGCTTGCGCAGCACCGGATTGTCCGGCCGGTGCGCCTTCTCCGGATGGCGCGGGCGGAGCGTGCCGCCCGCGGTCTTCTCAAGTGTGTCGATCAGCGTGACCACGGGACTTTAGCTATCTGCGGCCTTGGATAACGCGCCAGCCGAAGATGAGGATGCAGGCGCCGACGATTGCCACGATGAGCTGACCAACGAAGCCGCCGATGGTGTGTCCGAGCAATCCAACCAGTATGGCATTCAGCACCACCGCGCCCACGACGCCGAGGATGATGTTGCCGATAATCCCCATGTCGCTGTGCATGAGCTTCTCGGCGATCCACCCGGCAAGCCCGCCGATGATGATCGTCATGATCCAACCAAAACCCGCCATCTTCTTCGCCTCCCACGCCGAATCCCGCACCCTTGCGGGCCTTCCTTTCCACTACACGTGGATAACACGCCCGTAGGCGTCAAGCACGCTCTCGTGCATCGTCTCGGAGATGGTCGGGTGCGGGAAGATGCTCTCGATCAGCTCCGCCTCGGTGGTTTCAAGGTTCATGGCCACGACAAATCCTTGAATCAATTCCGTGACTTCCGCCCCGACCATGTGGGCGCCGAGGAGTTGTCCGGTCTTGGCGTCGAAGACGGTCTTCGCAAGGCCGTCCGGCTCACCGAGCGCGATCGCCTTGCCGTTGCCGATGAAGGGGAAGCGCCCGACCTTCACCTCGCGGCCGCCCTCCTTCGCCTTCGCCTCGGTCAATCCGACGGAGGCAATCTGCGGGTTGCAATACGTGCAGCCGGGGATTTTCAGCTTGTCGATCGGATGCGGCTTCAGGCCCTTGATCGCCTCGACGCAGATAACGCCCTCATGCTCCGCCTTATGCGCGAGCATCGGCGGGCCAGCGACGTCGCCGATCGCATAGATGCCTTCGATGTTGGTGCGGCCAAGGCCGTCGACGACAACGAGGCCGCGGTCGGTCTTCACGCCGAGCGCTTCGAGGCCAAGCCCTTCGATGTTGCCGACGACTCCGACGGCGGAGATGACGCGATCGACCTTCAGCGTCTCTGTCTTGCCGCCCTTCAATTCGATCGTGGCGGTGACATCGTTCTTGCCCTTCTCGAGCTTCGCGACCTTCGCCTCGGTGTGGATTTTGATGCCGGCCTTCTCGAAGCGCTTGCGCGCATGGGCGGCGATCTCCGCATCCTCGACCGGAAGAATCTGCGGCAGGATCTCGACGACGGTGACCTCCGAACCGAGCGTCCTGAAGAACGACGCGAACTCCACGCCGATCGCGCCCGAGCCGACGACGAGCAGCGATTTTGGCAGCTCCGGCGGCACCATCGCCTCGAAATAGGTCCAGACCAGATTCTTGTCGGGCTCAAGACCCGGGAAGCGCGCGAGGGCGCGCGCCGGTCGCGATGATGATGTGCTTCGCCGAATAGTCGCCGGGCCCAAGCGCGCCCTTCGGCGCGTTGTCTGCGGCGACGACGGTTACCTTGCCCTTCCCCGCGATCTTCGCCGTGCCCCAGATCACGTCGACCTTGTTCTTCTTCAGAAGGAAGGCGACGCCCTGGCTCATCCGATCGGCGATACCGCGCGAGCGCTTCACGACCGCGCCGACATCGACGGCGACGTCTTTCGCGACGAGCCCGTAGTCCTTGGCATGAAGCATGGCGTGATAGACGTCGGCAGAGCGCAGAAGCGCTTTTGTCGGGATGCAGCCCCAGTTTGGGCAGACGCCGCCGACATAGCTCTTCTCCACGACCGCGACCTTCAGCCCGATCTGCGCGGCGCGGATTGCGCCGACGTAGCCGCCGGGGCCGGAGCCGATGATGATTACGTCGTAGCTTTGGGCCATTTCAGCTCCCCAGGCGTCTTTCGTGTTCTCTCGCGAGCCTAGATAGCGAAGCGGCCCCGCCGGCGCCACCAACGGCGGCGCGGAGGAGCTATGCGGGAGGAAGTGCGCCAAACCCCTCCCCCTCGCGGGGAGAGCTGCCGCGAAGCGGGGGTGAGGGGTATAGCGCCGCGCGTCCCCTCCCCTAACCCCTCCCCTGCAAGGAGCAGGGGAACTACGCCGCCGCCTTCAGTGCCTGGTCGAGGTCGGCGATGATGTCTTCGACATTCTCGATGCCGACGGAGAGCCGCACCACGTCGGGGCCAGCGCCGGCGGCGATGCGGTCCTTCTCTGAAAGCTGGCTGTGCGTGGTCGACGCCGGGTGGATGATGAGCGATCGCGTGTCGCCGATATTGGCGAGGTGCGAAAAGAGCTGCACGCCCTCCACGATCTTCACGCCGGCGTCGAAGCCGCCGCGCACGCCGAAAGTCAGGACCGCACCAGCGCCCTTCGGGACGTAGCGCTTGGCAAGGTTGTGGTAGCGGTCGCCGGGAAGCCCCGCGTAGCTGACCCAGGTCACCTCGGAATGCTCCTTCAGCCATTTCGCCACCGCGAGCGCGTTGTCGGAATGGCGCTGCATTCGAAGCGGCAGCGTCTCGATGCCGGTGATGAAAAGGAAGGCGTTGAAGGGCGAGATTGCGGGTCCGAGGTCGCGCAGGCCGAGCACGCGCGCGGCAATCGCGAAGGCGAAGTTGCCAAAGGTCTCGTGCAGTTTCACGCCGTGATATTCCGGGCGTGGCTCGGAAAGGAGCGGATAGCGCCCCGCCTCCGCCGACCAGTTGAACGAGCCGCCGTCGACGATGACGCCGCCGATCGAGTTGCCGTGGCCGCCCATGAACTTGGTCAGCGAGTGGACTACCAAGTCGGCGCCGTGCTCGAAGGGCCGGCAGAGATAGGGCGTCGCGAGCGTGTTGTCGACGATGAGCGGCACGCCGGCCTTGTGTGCGATCTTCGCGATCGCCTCGATGTCGGAGACGATGCCGCCCGGATTGGCGATCGACTCGATGAAGACCGCCTTGGTACGCGGCGAGACCGCCGCCTCGAAGGTCGACAGGTCGTCAGTGTCGGCCCATTTCACGTTCCAGCCGAAGCTCTTGAAGGAATAGCCGAGCTGATTGATGGAGCCGCCATAAAGCCGCTTCGCCGCGACGATCTCGTCGCCGGGCATGCAGAGCGTGTGGAAGGTGATCGCCTGCGCGGCGTGGCCGGATGCGACGGCAAGCGCGGCGGTGCCACCTTCGAGCGCAGCGACGCGTTCTTCAAGCACCGCCTGCGTCGGGTTCATGATGCGCGTATAGATGTTGCCGAACGCCTTCAGCCCAAAGAGCGCGGCTGCGTGCTCAACATCGTCGAACACGTAGGAGGTCGTCTGATAGATCGGCGTCGCCCGCGCGCCCGTCGCAGGGTCGGGCTTGGCGCCGGCATGGACGGACAGCGTGTTGAAACCGGGTTTGCGCTCTTCGGGCATTTACGTTTCCTCTCCCTGGCGTATCGGCGCCATCTTGCCCGTGGGATTTCGCCCCGGTCAAACAAGATCATTCCGCCGTTTCGCAACGGCTGGGGAGCGGATTTCCGCGCTCGCCGACCCAATCGACGCGGGCCGTAGGGAAATCGCTCATGCAACCTGAGCGGTCTCGGCACAAGAAAAGCCCGGCGCGATCTTCGCGCCGGGCCGGTTGGTCGATGCGGCTGAGCGTTACTTCGTCACCTCGAACTCAGTCCACATGCCGGCCGCGTAGTGGCCCGGGACGTTGCAGATCAGGAGATATTTGCCCGGATCGAGATGCACGGTCAAAGACCCTGACGCGCCCGGGTCGAGCTCCGAGACCTCGCCCTTGTCGCCGGCCTTGTCCTCGTCGACTCGGCTCTCGTCCTGGATATAGGGCAGCGGCTGGCTCGGGTCCTTCATGTACATCACGATCATCTCGTGGATAGTGTCCTTCGACGAATTGGTGACGTTGAAGGTCACGTCGCCGGCCGGCACACTTGCCGGATTGGCCTTGATGCCCATCGTTGCCTTCGACAGGTCGAGGCCAGGCGTCGCGTACATCAGGTCCGTCGGCATTGTCATGTCGGCGCCCTTGTCCCAGAGGTCGACATTCACCACTGACGCGGCTGGCGCAGCGGTCGCCATGACGGCGAACACGAAACCGGCCGCGAGCGGCGCAACATAGTATCTGATTTTCTCGAATGGTTTCATGGGCTTCGTCCCCTTCCGAGCCTGTCAGCCCGCCGCCTATCGGAGGGCCATACAACAGGCTTCCTTGCAACTCACTTGCAGCCCACAAGGCCGGAAAACGGGCGAAACCGCATTGAGATGTGTCAACGCAAGGGCGGGTCTATCGGCGTAAAAAGTGCTTGGTCAAAGCGGCCTCACTCGCGGCGGAGGCCCCGGTGTTGGAAGCCGGCGCGCAGGATCGGCCTCTTTGAGGAAAGCACGCGTGAATTGACGCCGGCCCATCCGATTTCGCCGGAGAGCCTGCCATATTCAATCTTGGGGCAGCGGTTCATCACGACCGTGAGGCCTGCCGCCTCGGCCGCCGCCGCGGCCTCGTCGTTGCGGACGCCGAGCTGCATCCAGATCACGCCGGGCTTCGGATCAAGGGCAAGCGCCTCGGCGACGATCGCCGGCGCATACTCGGCGCCGCGAAAGACCTCCACCATGTCGATGGGCTCGGGCACCTCCCCGAGCGACCCGTAGACCCGCTGCCCGAGAATTTCCTGGCCGCCGACGCCGGGATTGACGGGAAAGACGCGGTAGCCCTTTTCGATCAGATAACGGGTGACGAAGAAACTCGGACGCACGTCGTTCTTGCTCGCGCCGACGATTGCGATCGACCGCACGCTCTCTAGGATCGCGCGGATATCGTCGTCGCGATAGTTGTCATGGTTCATGGCGATCGCATTCTGCGGCGCGGGCTATTTTTGGCCGAGGGGAAAGAGGATGAGCACCATGCTGACTGCGCCGAGCCCGATGCCGACGAGCTGCGCGGGCGCCGGGCGCTCGTGGAAGATCGCGAAGGCGATCACGTTGATGAGCACGAGCTGCGCTATCGTAGCGGCGGAGATAGCGATCCCGAGACCCATGCCTCGCATAACCACCACCATGAGCAGGTTCCCGACAACGTAGAGCGTCATGGCGCCGACGAGAAAGACGAGCCGGCCGTCGGCGACGTAGAGCCGGGATGTCGACGCTGCGATCAGGAAGATGGCGATAGCCACGGCAAGTGCGGCGCCGGAGGAGGGGTTCAAGGGGGGCGTCCTAGGCCGACGGCCAGCTTGGCTTGCGCTTCGCGAAGAAGGCGCCGATCCCCTCCTCCGCCTCCTCCATCAGCATATTGTCGACGATCGTTGCGGTCGCGAAGCGATAGGCGTCAGCGACCGGCATGCGAAGCTGGTCTGCAAAGGCCTTCTTGCCGAGCGCCAGCACCTTCGGCGGGCGCGCCAAAAGGCGCTCCACCACCTTGTCGGTCTCTGCGCGAAGCTCCGCCGCCGGCACGACGCGGCTGACGAGCCCGGCTTCGCGCGCGCGCTCCGCGGAGATCATCTCGCCCGTCATCAGCATGTCGAGTGCGGTCTTCGGGCTGATATTCCGCGAGAGCGCCACCATGGGCGTGGAGCAGAAGAGGCCGAGGTCGATGCCGTTCACGCCGAAACGCGCGGTGTCGGCGGCAACGACAATGTCGCAACTTGCGACGAGCTGGCAACCGCCTGCGGTCGCAAGCCCCGCCACCTCCGCGACGACCGGTTTCGGAAGCGCCAGGATCGACTGCATGAAGACCGCGCAGCAGCCGAACACGTGCTCGAAATAGGCGCGACCGCCATCCGCGTCGCCCCGACGCGCAGTCATCTCCTTCAAATCATGACCGCCGGAGAAGAGCTTCCCTTCCGCCGCGATGACGACGACGCGTACAGCGTTGTCGCTCGCCGCCGCCTCGAGCGCCGATTGCAAGGCGGCAAGCATCGCCTCGGAAAGCGCGTTCGCCGGCGGATTGGCGAGCGTGAGACGCAGCACGCCAGGACGCGGCTGCTCCTCGCGCAGCACCGCGGCGGGTTGGAGGTCGACACTTGCGGCCGGTCGGTTCATTGGTCACTTTTCCAGCAGTCAGCTTCGCGAATGTAGTTCCGCCCCCTCCGACAAGCCAGAGTCGATGACATTTCAGCCGATCATGACCGCCGAGGCGATCGCCGCCTTCTGGGACGAGCATTTTCCGCAAATCCAGACGGCGCGGGATCTGACGCTCGTGTCGGTCGGGCCCGGCGAGGCGGTTCTGCGGCTCATTCCAGGTGAGAAGCATCTGCGCCCCGGCGGCACGGTCTCCGGGCCGACGCTCGTCACGCTCGCCGACGTCGCCGCCTATGCGGCACTCCTGGCGCATGTCGGTCCCGAACCGATGATCGTCACTGCCAATCTCAGCATCAACTTCCTGCGGCGCGCTCCGCTTGCACCCATCATCGCAACCTGCCGCATCCTCAAGCTCGGCAAACGGCTTGGGGTCGTTGAGATCGAAATTCGGCCGGAGACCGGCGGCGACCTCATTGCGCAGGCAACCGCGACCTACGCGATCCCGCAGAAGAGGTATAATGATACCTCGTCATTAAGTGACTGAATTGATCCGTCTTTTCTCGACCATTGCTTGACATGGATGCAACGCGCGTCTAACTGCACGCGGACCGCGGGCGGGTCGATCGCTCTGCCCCAGCTGGCCTCCCGTCCCGGGGCGCGGAGGCGCTCTCCCTGAGAGGAACACGATGAAGACCTTTTCCGCAAAGCCGGCGGAGGTGGTGAAGAAGTGGGTGCTGATCGACGCGGAGAACCTCGTTGTGGGGCGGCTCGCTACGATCGTCGCCACGCGCCTTCGCGGCAAGCACAAGCCCACCTTCACCCCGCACGTCGACATGGGCGATAACGTCGTCGTCATCAACGCCGAGAAGGTGGTGCTGACCGGCCGCAAGCTCGACCAGAAGAAGTACCACTGGCACACCGGCTATCCGGGCGGCATCAAAGACCGCACCGCGCGCAAGGTGATCGAGGGCCGCTTCCCCGAGCGCATCGTCGAGAAGGCGGTGGAGCGCATGCTGCCGCGCGGGCCGCTCGGCCGGCAGCAGCTGAAGAATCTCCGGGTCTACGCCGGGTCTGAGCATCCACACGCTGCGCAGCAGCCGGAGACGCTCGACATCGCCGCCCTCTCCTCCAAGAACACACGGATTTCCTGACATGGCGCAGACGCTCGAAGATCTCGGCGCGCTCAAGGGCGATGTCCCCGAAGAGGCGCAAGCTCCCGTTCACGTGCAGAAGCTCGACAGCCTCGGCCGCGCCTACGCGACCGGCAAGCGCAAGGACGCGGTCGCCCGCGTCTGGGTGAAGCCCGGTTCCGGCCGCATCACGGTGAACGAGAAGGAATACACGGAGTATTTCGGCCGCCCGGTGCTGCAGATGATCGTGCGCCAGCCGATCCTTCTGACTGACCGCAACGGCCAGTTCGACATCATGGCTACGGTGTCGGGCGGTGGCCTTTCGGGCCAGGCCGGAGCGCTGCGTCACGGCATCTCGAAGGCGCTCACCTACTATGAGCCGGAGCTGCGCACGGTGCTGAAGCGCAACGGCTTCCTCACACGGGATTCACGGGTGGTTGAGCGCAAGAAGTACGGCAAGCGCAAGGCGCGCCGGAGCTTCCAGTTCTCGAAGCGCTAAGAACAGACGGAGGCGGGCCAAAGCCCGCCTTTTTCTTATCGGGCGGCGGCGGTGGACGAGGCAGAGAAGCAGAAACTCCGGGCAAAGAAGTTCAACGAGCACATCAAGCTGCTCGTGACGACACTCAACGTCATTGCACTAACCATTTTCGGTGCCGGGGTCCTGCAGCCTCTGGTCGCCGCGGGCGCCGCGCCGTCCCGGGTTTCCGCATTCAATTTGATTTGGATCGCACTGAGCGTTGCCTTACATTTGGTGGCGCAGGGGCTTATTCGCCTCATGCAACTGGAATAGACGGAAATGAATCAGCTTCCGCTCTGGCCTCCGGTACTCGCGCTCGCTCTTGGGCTGATCGGTTACGCGTTCTTCTGGTTCTGGGCTCGTCGCATTGAGCGCGACCAAGAACAGGCGAAGCAGAAGCACCATCCCGCCGAATAGCTCGGCGCCGAATGCGGCGCGCGCGCGGCTATCCGGTGCTCTGCTACGCAGTGATCTCGCACCGCACAATTTCCGAATGAGCCGCTGCATCGAGCGGCTCTCTTCATTTTTAGTGCGGCGCACAACACCTTGTTCATGCTCCGCGTCGGTTGCGGAGGAACGCCGCATGCCGGTCATATTCGCGCCATGCCCCCATGAGATATGAGGTTTCAAGATTCCATGGGAGGCCGTCATGGATCAGCGGTTCCAAGCGTTCATCGAGGCGGCGGTGCAACAGGCCAAAGCTGCGGAGAGCCTGCTTTGGGCTGATGAGATCGCCATGCGTATCGTGTCTTCAACGCCGCTGTCGGTCCATGCGGCCGACATCTCCGTGCAGATCGCGCGGGAAGCGGCGCGCGTGGGCGTTGCCGTTACCGTCGCGCAGAGCCGAAGGCGCGAGCGCTGCGGGCGCATCGCTGCGTAAGGCGTAAGCACCGAAATCAGGGCGTCAAACGACGCGGCCGCGGAAGCGCGGCCGCGTTTTCGCTTTCCTTGGAGGAGCGTTCCGAATAACGAGAACGCCGCAATGGCTGGAGCCTCAGGAAAGCCGCCGATCGATCACGCCTTCCGCTCCGCGACGCTGAAAGGCGGCGCTGAGGACCCGACCTATGCCGGCGCGCTTTCCTTCATGCGCCGGCGCTATAGCCGTGACCTGACCGGCGTCGACCTTGCCATCCTCGGCGTGCCGCTCGATGTCGCGGTTACCAACCGGCCGGGCGCCCGTTTCGGCCCGCAGGCGATCCGCCGCGCCTCTGCGATCCTCGACGGCGATCCGCAATATCCCTTCGGCTTCGACATTTTCGAGGACATCGCTGCCGTCGACTGCGGTGACGTGGCGCTCGACCTCCACAATCCGCTCACCATCCCGGAGACGATCGAGGCGGAGGTGCGCGGCATCCTCGATGCTGACGTGCACCTCTTCTCGCTCGGCGGCGACCACTTCATCACCTGGCCGCTTCTGAAGGCGCACGCGGCGAAATACGGCCCACTGGCGCTCATCCAGTTCGACGCGCACCAGGACACGTGGTGGGACGACGGCTTGAGACTTTCGCATGGAACCTTCGTTGGGCGGGCGGTACGCGAGGGGATCGTGAATGCGGAGCGCTCGATCCAAGTCGGCATCCGCACACAAGCGCCGGAGGATTGCGGCATCGCTGTGCTCTCCTCCCATGACGTGCATCGGCTGACACCGGACGGGATTGCGGCGCGCATTCGCGATCAGGTCGGCGACATGCCGGCCTATCTCACTTTCGATATCGATTGCCTCGATCCGGCCTTTGCACCGGGAACGGGCACGCCGGTCGCGGGCGGCCTCTCCTCGGCGCAGGCGCTGATGGCGCTTTCGGGTCTCGGTGACGTGAACTTCGTCGGCGGCGACGTGGTGGAGGTGTCGCCGCCTTACGACCACGCCGACATCACCGCGCTCGCGGCGGCAACCGTCGCGATGCACTATGTCGGGCTGCTCGCGGCGCGGCGGAGGCGGCGTTAGGCGCGATTGCTTCTCGGCTGCGTCAGCTCATCTTCATCGCGCCGGCGAGCTGGTCGACGTTGTAGCGGAACATGTCGACGTAGGTCGCCGCCGGTCCGTCCATTTCGGAAAGCGCCTCGACATAGAGCTCGCCGCCGGGCTTCGCGCCGGTTGCATGCGCGATCTGCTCGACCAGGCGCGGGTCGTTCGAGTTCTCGAAGAAGTAGACCTTCACGTGCTCGGCCTTGATCTGGTCGATCAGTCTGGCGACGTCCTGCGCGGATGCTTCCGCGTCGGTCGAGATGCCGATTGGCGACAGGAACGACACGTCGTAGGCGGTGCCGAAATAGCCGAACGCGTCGTGGCTTGTCAGGATCTTGCGGTCGGCGACCGGAACGGAATCGAACGCGGCGCGCGCATAGGCATCGAGGCCTTGCAGGGTCTCCGTGTAGCGCGCGGCATTCGCCTTGAAGATCGGCCGCATCCTCGGGATCGGCGGCGGCTAGCGCTGCCTCGATATTCTTCACCCAGGTCACGACGTTCAGCGGGTTGTTCCAAACGTGCGGGTCGGTGATCGTCTTCCCGTCCTCCTCCATGTCGCGCGTCGCAATGCCGTCCGACGCGACGACGGGCGTGCCCTGATAGCCGGAGGCGGAGATCAGACGCTTCATCCAGGTTTCGAGGCCTTCGCCGCTTACAAACACCACGTCGGCGGATTTCAGGCTTTTCGCGTCGACGGGCGACGGCTCGTATTCATGCGGGTCGCCGTTTGGGCCGACGAAACTGACGACGTCGACATGATCGCCCCCGATCTGGCTGACAACATCCGCAAGCACGGTGAAGCTTGCAACGACATGCAACGTCTTTGCGGTCGCCGCATTGACGCCGACCAAAACACTGGCCGATGCCAACAATCCGAGGAGGAGATGGTGGCGCATGATCGAAACTGCTCCGTTCAAATTTCCATTTGTGGGCGGCGCAACGTCAGGTGCCGCAGCGCCCCTGCGGGGGCGATAAGCAGCGAGGCGCCGTAGATCAGGCTCGCTGTCAGGATGATCGAGGGGCCGGAGGCAAAGCCCAGGTGATACGAGGCGGTCAGGCCGAGATAGGCGGCAAGGACCGCAATCCCTACGGAGGCGGCGACCATCACCGGCAGGCGTTGCGTCCAAAGCCTGGCTGCAGCGGCCGGCACCATCATCAGCCCGACGGCCATCAGCGTGCCGAGCGCCTGGAACGCGGCGACGAGATTGAGCACGAGCAGGAAAAGAAAGAGGAAGTGATAGAGCGTGCCGCGGCCCCCGACAGCGCGCAGAAACCCCGGGTCGAAGCACTCTACGACGAGCGGGCGGTAGACGACGGCAAGGATGGCCAACGTGAGCGACATGATCCCGCCGACGAGGAAGAGCGCCTTGGCGTCGATCGCGAGGATCGTGCCGAAGAGCACGTCAAGGACGTCGACATTCGAGCCGCGGAGCGACACGATGAGGACGCCAGCGGCAAGCGAGGTCAGATAGAAGCTGGCGAAGCTCGCATCCTCGCGGAGCGCCGTCGTGCGGCTCACGAGCCCCGACAAAAGCGCGACGGCAAGTCCCGCCACGAGGCCGCCGAGGCCCATCGCGGGAAGCGACAGACCGCCAACCAGGAACCCGACCGCAGCGCCCGGCAGTACCGCATGGCTCAGCGCGTCGCCGACGAGGCTCATGCGCCGAAGCAGCAGGAGCACGCCGACCGGGCCGGCGCCGATGCCGAGCGCCACGCAGGCAACGAGCGCGCGGCGCATGAATCCGTATTCGACGAAGGGCTGGACGAAGACATCGTAGAGGATCATGCGGCGCTCCGGTCCGGCGCGAAGGAAGCGACCGGTGTGTCGTCCCACCGCTCCGCCATGGCGCGCGCGTGGAGAAGATTGGCAGCGGTCATGGTGGCGGAAGTCGAACCCCAGCCGATCATCTCGCGGGCGAGAAGCAACGTGTCGGGGAAGTGCGCCCGCACCTTCTCGAAGTCGTGCAGGACGGCGATCACAGTGCGTTTGTCGTCGTGCCAGCGCCGGACGATCTCCAGGAGGTCGTTCGTCGTGCGCGCATCGATCGCGGTGAAAGGCTCGTCGAGCAGGATCACCTTGGCGTCCTGCAGGAGCAGCCGGGCGAAAAGCACGCGCTGAAACTGCCCGGCCGAAAGCGAGCCAATATGGCGACGCTCGAAGCCTTCAAGCCCGACGGCGGCAAGCGCCTCGGCGGCGCGCTTCGCTGCGCTCCGGCTCACGGCGCGAAATGCGCCCGCCTCCGCCCACGCGCCAAGCATGACCGTATCGGCGACGGAAAGCGGGAACGTGCGGTCGACCTCGGCGGCTTGCGGCAGATAGCCGAAGTCGCGGACCGAGAGTCCGCCTCTGTCGATGCTGCCGGCGGCGAGCGGAAGCTCGCCCATCAGCGCTTTCAAAAGCGTCGTCTTGCCGGCGCCGTTCGGGCCGGCAATCGCGGTCAGACTCCCAGGCGCGAACACACCCGACACCCGCCTGACCGCCGGATGGCTGCCATAGGCGACCGTGACATCGCTGAGCCGGATTGCACCATCGCTCATGGCAGCGACACCGCCCAGGCGATTGCAAGCCAAAGACCGGCGATGACGACTGCAACGGCAAGAAGCCGCGCCAATGCCGAACTGGCCATCAACGAAGACGGGAATTCCAGAGAAGGCCGCGACATGGGAGCGCCGATCGAAATTCGATTGCCAACGAGGCTACGCAGCGCGACACGCAGCGCAGTGGCCGTAGACTTCGAGCGCCACGAACTCGACCGCAAAGCCCTCCCCCGCCGCGTCTTCGGCAATCTTCTCGACGCGTGCGTCCTCGAACTCGCGCACCGAGCCGCAGTCGCGGCAGATCACGAAGCCCGGCCGGTGCGCAGCGTGGCGGTGCTCGTGCGCGCTGCAGCCTTCGTCGTGCTCGGAGCACGCCACGAAGGCGTTCAGCGCCTCGATACGGTGAACGAGCCCCCTGCCCTCCAGCTTCTCGAGCGCGCGATAGACCTGAACCGGCGCCTTCAACGCGTCGGAGCGGGCGCGGTCGAGGATGTCGTAAGCCGAAAGCGGCTTCTCCGAGCGCCCGAGGGCGGAAAGCACCTTCTTGTCGTTTGGGTTCAGGTCGGCGGACATGGCGTCCTCGGCGGCTTGGGTGGCGTGTTATGTTGTAACGTCCGCTTGTTACAGTGTAACGTAACGCCCTGTCAACGGCCGCAAACCGTGGCGCCGATTAAATGATGGTAAGGCGTGAGCCGCGCGCCCCGCGGCCACCGCCGTCTTCGCCTCCTCCGCCGCCGCCGCCCACCGCCTGACGCCGGAGCGACGGCCCCGCGGAACATCGGCGTCCCGGCCCGGTTCTCCTCTCACGCGAGAAGGAACCGGAGAGCACGATGCAAGCGGACGGGATGGAAGCGAACAGGGAGGCTGTTCTCCGCCTCGAGAGGTCGTTCTGGACGGGCGACGCGGATTTCTACCGAGCCAACCTCGACGACCCGGTGCTGGTCGCCTTCACCGAGATGTCCGGAGCGGTCAGCCGCGAGGATGTTGCGGCGACGATCAAGGACGGCGCGCGCTGGCGCGACGTCGTTTTCGTCGAGAAGGGCTTCGTCGTCCCGCAGCCCGGCCTGGCGCTCCTCACTTACGAGGCGAAGGCGGAGCGCGCCGACGGCGAGGCCTACACCGCGCTTGTCAGCTCGGCCTACGTGAAACGCGCCGACGGGTGGAAGCTCGTCTTCCACCAGCAGACGCCGCTCGACCCGGGCAAGGCATAATCCTCGTCTCGGGGCCTCGTCCGGGGGGCCCCGCCCCGGGGCCCCCGTCGTGGGGCCGAAGTGTCAGTGCAGGATCTGGCTCAGAAACAGCTTCGTGCGGTCGTGCTGCGGATTGAGGAAGAACTTCTCCGGCTCGTTCTGCTCGATGATCTGGCCGGCGTCCATGAAGATGACGCGGTTCGCGACCTGCCGGGCAAAGCCCATCTCGTGGGTGACGCAGAGCATGGTCATCCCCTCCTCCGCGAGGCCGACCATGACGTCGAGCACTTCTTTGATCATTTCCGGATCGAGCGCGGAGGTCGGCTCGTCGAAGAGCATGATGCGCGGGCTCATGCAGAGCGCGCGGGCGATCGCGACCCGCTGCTGCTGTCCGCCGGAGAGCTGGCCCGGATATTTCTGCGCCTGCTCGGGAATCTTCACCCGCGTCAGATAGTGCATGGCGACCTCGTCCGCCTCCTTCTTCGGCATCTTGCGGACCCAGATCGGCGCGAGTGTCAGGTTCTCCAGGATGGTGAGGTGCGGGAAGAGGTTGAAGTGCTGGAATACCATGCCGACCTCGCGGCGAATCTCGTCGATCTTCTTCAGGTCGTTGGTAAGCTCGATCCCGTCGACGACGATCTTGCCTTTCTGATGCTCCTCCAGACGATTGACGCAGCGGATCATGGTCGACTTGCCGGAGCCGGACGGTCCGCAGATGACGATGCGCTCGCCTCGCGCGACATTCAGGTTGATATTCCGGAGCACGTGGAACTCGCCGTACCACTTGTTGACGTCGACCATCTCGATGGCGGCTTGCGCTGTATCGCGGGCCGGGGCCTCCATGACGCTCTCTGACATGACCGAGGTCTCCTACCGCTTGTGGCCGGTGTTGAGCCGACGTTCCATGAATTGCGAATAACGTGACATCCCGAAGCAGAACATCCAGAAGATCAGCGCCGCAAATACCAGTCCGGTCGCGGGCGTCTGCCAGGAAGCCCAGTTGGTGTCCGAGAAATTCAGCCGCACGATGCCGAGCAGGTCGAACAGGCCGATGATGTAGACAAGGCTCGTATCTTTGAAGAGTCCGATGAAAGTGTTGACGATGCCGGGGATCACGATCTTCAGCGCCTGCGGCAGGATGATGAGCCGCATCATCTTCCAATAGCCGAGGCCGATTGCCATCGCGCCTTCGTATTGCCCCTTCGGCACCGCTTGCAGGCCGCCGCGCACCACCTCGGCCATATATGCAGAGGAGAAGAGCGCGACCCCGATCAGCGCCCGCAACAGCTTGTCGAAATTCACGCCGGGCGGCAGGAAAAGCGGCAGCATCACGCTTGCCATGAAAAGCACCGTGATCAGCGGCACGCCACGCCACAGCTCGATGAACGCCACAGAGACGGTTCGCACGATCGGCATTTTGGAACGCCTGCCGAGGGCGAGCAGAATTCCGAACGGCAACGAGGCGACCATCCCGACATAAGAGACGACGAGGGTGACGAGGAGGCCCCCCCAAAGCGGCGTCTCGACCTCCGGCAAGCCGAAAACGCCGCCGATCAGAAGGACGAGCGCCGCGATCGGGAGGACCGTGAAAAGGAAGATTGCGTTGGCGCCTTTGCGCGGTGCCGACGGGATCGCCAGAGGTATGAGACCGAGCGCGAGAAGGGCAAACACGATGTCGACGCGCCAGCGCTCCGCGATCGGGTAGCGGCCGTAGATGAACTGCGGGAATTTGGCCTTCACGAAGGCCCAACAGGCTCCGGCGTCGGGACTTATGCAGACGCTGCGGTCGGTGCCGCTCCAAGCCGCGTCTATGAAGGCCCAGCGGATCAAAGGCGGTAATGCCAGGGCCACGATGGTGAGCCCGATGATCGTGAGGATGGTGTCGCTGACGCTTGCGAAGAGGTTGCGCCTGAGCCAGGCCACGGGTCCCACGACGGTGCGCGGCGGCGGCTCGGCCTCGGTCATCTCACGCCGTACAAAGACGAGACTGGTCTCGGCTTGGATGTCGGACATCCGCCTACCTCTCCACCAGCGCCATGCGGTAGTTGAACCAATTCATGAAAAGCGACGTGACGAGACTGATCGTCAGGTAGACGATCATCCAGATTGAGACGACCTCCACCGCCTGCCCGGTCTGGTTAAGCACGGTTCCGCCGACCGAGACCAAATCCGCATAGCCGATTGCCACCGCGAGCGAAGAATTCTTGGCGAGGTTCAGATATTGGCTTGTGAGCGGCGGGATGATTACGCGCAGCGCCTGCGGGATAACGACGAGCCGCAGGGTCAACGCTACACGCAGGCCGAGCGAATACGCCGCCTCCGTCTGCCCGTGGCTCACGGCCAGAATGCCGGCGCGCACGATCTCGGCGATGAAGGATGCGGTGTAAATGGAAAGCGCCAGAAACAGCGCGAGGAATTCCGGTTGCACCTGCATGCCTCCGCTCAGGCTGAAACGGGTCTTCTCGGGAAATTCCAGCCCGAGCGGCATCCCGGCTGCGAGATAGACGATTAGCGGAAGCCCGACGAGGAGCGCGAGGTTGATCCAGAAGACCGACGGGCGCCGACCGGTCTGAAGCTGTTTGCGGCCCGCCCACGTGGTCGTCGCGATCGCCAGCGCAAGCGCCACAAGGAAGGCTATCCCGATCCAGCCCGCCCCTGGATGGAAGAGCAGCCGCGGCATGAAGGCGCCGCGGTTGGAAAGGCTGATCCCGATGCCCGTGTCGATCGCGTCGCGCGGGTTGGGCAGCACCGCTATAACGCCGAAATACCAGAACAAGATCACGAGAAGCGGTGGGATGTTGCGGAACACCTCGACGTAGACCGTACAGAGCTTGCGGATCAGCCAGTTCACCGAAAGCCGCCCGATGCCGACAAGGAACCCGACCACTGTCGCCGCTACGATACCGAGCCCGGCAACAACCAGGGTGTTCAGGAAGCCGACGAAGAGCGCGTAACCGTAGGTGCGGTCGGGAGTGTAGCTGATCGGCGACTGTCCGATCTCAAAGCCGGCCCGGTCCTCGAGGAAGCCGTAGCCGGACGCGATATGCGAGCGCTGCAGATTCTGCGCGGTGTTGTTAATGATCCAGCCGGCAAAGACGAGGACCGCAACGATCAAGACGACCTGAACAACGTAACTGCGTACCGTCGGATTGTTCAGGAGCGACGTCGCCTTTGCGTCGCGTGCTCCCGCTGGGAGGCTGCCTAGGTGATCAACCGCCATGCACGCAGCCTAGCAAGCTGCAGGCCAGGCTTGAAGCCTGGCCCGCATATGATCTCAGCGGACTGGCGGTGCGTATTGTATGCCGCCGTCGGTCCACAGCGCGTTCAGTCCCCGCGCGAGCCCAAGCGGCGTATCCTTACCGATGTTGCGTTCGAATATCTCGCCGTAATTACCGACGCCCTTGATGACGTTCACCACCCAGTCGTTGCTGAGGCCGATGCCTTCGCCGAATGTGCCTTCAACGCCGAGCAGACGCTTGATGTTGGGGCTGTCGGAACCCTTCATTTCCTCGACATTCGCCTGGGTCACGCCAAGCTCCTCGGAGTTGAGCAGGGCGAAGTGCACCCATTTCACGACGTTGAACCACTGATCGTCGCCCTGCCGCACGACCGGCCCGAGCGGTTCCTTCGAGATGATCTCCGGAAGGATGATGTGGTCGCCCGGGTTGGCAAGCTGCAAGCGCGTGGCTGCCAGGCCCGAGGCGTCGGTCGTCAGCGCATCGCAGCGCCCGCTGTCATAGGCCTGGTTGGTCTCCGGCAGCGCCTCGAAGACGACCGGCTTGTAGTTGATATTGTTCGAGCGGAAATAGTCCGCCATGTTCAGCTCGGTCGTCGTGCCTGTCTGCACGCAGATCGACGCTCCGTCGAGCTGCTTGGCGGAAGTGACGCCGAGATCCTTGCGCACCATGAAGCCTTGGCCGTCATAGTAGTTGACGCCGGCAAAGGTCAGCCCAAGGGTGGTATCGCGCTCCATTGTCCAGGTCGTGTTGCGGACCAGCACATCCACCTCGCCCGACTGCAGCGCCGTGAAGCGCTCCTTCGGGTTCAGCGGAGTGAATTTCACCTTCTGGGGGTCACCGAAGATCGCCGCCGCGATAGCGCGGCAATAATCGACGTCAAAGCCGTTCCAGTTGCCTTGGTCGTCCGGCATCGCAAAGCCGGGCAGCCCGGTGTTCGAGCCGCACTGAACGAAGCCTTTGGCCTTTACGTCTTCCAATGTCGTGGCCGATGCGGCACTCGCGGCGAGCCCAAGCGCTATACCGGCAGCAATCGGTAGAAGATGTTTACTCATGTGTTTCAGCTTCCCTGTTGCACTGGCGGCCGGGGCAGCGAAACGATACGATCGCGCCCACCGCGGACACCATCGCGCCGAATTTCCGTCACCCTTCGTCCACTCTACTGTCATCGAACGGCAAACGCCCGCATCGGTCAACCCCGCTTTGTTCGGCGAGCCTCGTTTGGACTTTTGGCGCGCTTCGCCTATTGCAGGCGCGCAAAAACAGGGGACACCTATGGCCGACGACGGTCGCAAGAATCGGACCAACTGGCGGACCGACACCCTCCTCGCGCATGCCGGCCTCGACCCGATGAGCTTCCACGGCTTCGTCAACCCGCCGCTCGTGCGCGCCTCGACCGTGCTGCACAAAACCGTGGAGTCGATGCTCGCGCGCGAGGGGCAGCGCTATCCCTACGGGCTCATGAACACGCCGACGATCGAGGCGCTGACGACGGCGCTGACGTCGCTCGAGGGGAAAGAGACCGCAGGCACGGTGCTCGTTCCCTCCGGGCTCGCCGCGGTCACGGTCGCGATCATGGCCGCGGTCAGACCGCAGACGAAGGTGCTCCTTCCAGACAACGTCTATTATCCCTCGCGGCGCTTCGGCGACGAGGTTCTCTCCATGTTCGGCGCCGAGGCCGTCTACTATGACCCGCTTTCCAACGACGACGTGAAAGCGAAGATGAAGGATGCTTCGGTCGCGCTCATCGAAGCGCCCGGCTCTCTCACCTTCGAAATGCCCGACATTGCGGCGATCGTCGCCGCGGCGAAGAAAGAAGGCGCAGTCACCGTCTTCGACAACACCTGGGCGACACCCCTCCTCTATCGCCCGCTTGAGCACGGCGTCGACATCGTCGCCTATGCGGGCACAAAATATTTCGGCGGCCACTCCGATCTCCTGATCGGCTCCATCTCCGCCGGCGCCAAAGCGTGGCAGCGTCTCAAAAGGCTGCATTTTACGCTCGGGCTGCAGGCCGGGACCGAGGAGATCTGGCTGACGCTGCGCGGGCTGAAGACCATGAGCGTCCGGCTCGAGCGGCACCAGCGCAGCGCGCTCACGATCGCCAACTGGCTGAAAGCGCGACCCGAAGTGAAGCGCGTGCTCTGCCCGGGCCTCCCAGACGACCCCGGTCATGCGCTCTGGAAGCGCGACTTCAGCGGCATGTCGGGACTGTTCGCCTTCGTCCTGAAGGCGAGCTTCGACGACGCCAAGCGCTTCATGAACGCGCTCGAGCTGTTTGGCATCGGGGCGTCCTGGGGCGGCTTCGAAAGCCTTGCGGTCCTCGCCGAGCTTGAGCGTTCGCGCACCGTTCGCCCGTGGACCGACGGACCCGTCATCCGCCTCCACATCGGGCTTGAGGATGTCGCCGACGTCATCGACGACTTGGAACGCGGCTTCGCCGCCATGACAGGCGCCTGACCTTCGCCGGACTACTCGGTCGCGGCGGCCATGAAAAGGTGAAGCGTCAGGAACCGGCCGCCCGCGTAGTTGAAGCCGCTCAGCGTGGCGACCTCGCGCAGCGGGAGACCCTTGGCTTGCGCTGCGGCGCGAAGCGCCTCCACGAATTTATCCGCGACAGCGGCGACACGGCACCCGGGCTCGGCAAGCCAGCCCGCGGCCTCCTCCGGCGACGGATGCAGGATCGACGTTCCGCCGGCCACCATCAGGCTCGGCTCGTCGTAGCCGGACACCGCGAGTTGCGGTTCGCTGCAGCCGGCTGACGAATGCGCGAGCGCAATCAGGCGCGGACTGAGCCAGAGGCTCTGCATCCGCGGCAGCGCCTGCCCGATCGCGCCGGCATAGAGCAGCACGGCGGAAAGCGCCGCCACGAGGACTGCGGTCTCGGTGCGCCTGCGAAACAATGCGCTGGCTGAAATCGCAGCGGCGAGCGCGGAGCCGATGATCACAACGGCCGCCGCGCTTGGGACAGCGTCCCCGAGGAGAGGCGGGACGACGAATATCCCAACCGACGCGCCGAGCGGCAGAGCTATGATAAGCACCGCGGCAAGCGCACGGAGCACGCGCGACTGCGACAGCTCCTCTTTCGCAACGATCGCGGCCGTCAGAAGCGCCAGCGCCGGGTAGAGCGGCAGCGTGTAATGCGGCAGCTTCGTCGCGACCGCCTCAAAGACGACCCAGGACGGCACCAGCCAGGCAAGGCAAAAGAACACCGGCGGCTCCCGCCAGCGGCGAACGATCGCCGGGATCGCGAGGACGAAGAATGCCGCCATCGGCCAACCGACGATCGGGATTAGCGCCAAGTGGAGGCCCGGCGGAGCGCCGTGGCCTTCCAGTCCATTGGTTGCGCGTCCGACGACATCCACGCCGATGAAGTGGCGGAGAAATGCGCCGTGCGAGACGAATGCGATCGCGACGCCCCACGGAAGCACGATCGCCGCAAGGAGCAGAACCCCCGCGACGGGCCGCAGTGCGAGTAGTCCGCGAAGCGAGCGAATGCGGACCGTGAGCGCTGCGCCGGTCAGGCCGACGATCATCGGCGCGACCGGGCCTTTCACGAGAATGCCCGCACCGAGCCCGGCCCAGAACGCCGTCGCGCGCGGCCAGGAGAGACGCTTTTCGGTCGACCCCTCCGCCGGCACAGCACTTGTCTCTCGCCGCCACGCGCTTGCCAGCGCGACCTGGCTCAAGACGATGCACGCCAAAAGCACGGCATCGGTCTTCGCCAAGTGCGCTTCGACTGCCACGATGACGATCGGCGCGAAGAGGAGTGCTGCGAGCAGTCCGGCGCGTCGATCGAAAAGCGTCCTTCCCATCACCCAGACCGCGAACACCGACGCGACCGCGGCGAGGAACGACGGCAGGCGAAACGCCCAGAGCGGCGCAGCCGCACCGCCGACCGGGGCTGTCGTCAGCGTTTGTAGCCAGTAGATGCCGACCGGCTTCGCATAGCGCGTCTCTTCGCCGAGGCGAATGTCGACGTAGTTCCCCAACTCCTGCATCTGGCGGGTCGCCTGCACGAAACGTGCTTCGTCGCGGTCGGTGACGGGAAGGCCCGCCTGCCCGGGCACGAACATGAAAAGGCAGAGGCAGAGAAGGAAGAGCGCAGACACCGCGCTGTTGTCGGCAATGCGGCCGAGCATCGTTCCGCTCGGCGCTCGCTGCGATGCGGACCCTTCGGCTGCGCGTTCGGCGCTTTCCGTCAACAGCCCCGCTCCCGCCGCCTACCGTTCGCCGCTTCCTTCTAGCATCTCCGCCCGCCCGGGCAAGAATCGGCGAGCTTTGAACGACGTGGAACCGCCGCCGGATTTCTCCGGCGGCGGCTCGGGCTCGGGCGATCTCGGATCAGATCGTGTAGAGGTCGTAGGTGTAGCCGTCGGTAACCAGATCCACCGCCGCGCACAGGTTCACGTCGTAGATGTCGGCCGTCGAGCCGTCCTGATAGGTCAGGCGGATATCGAAGCGGCAGTAGCCGCGCGTCAGGGGCGGATCGACCTCGGCGGCGCCGCCGACCGGGATGAAGCCGGTCAGGATGTCGGGACCCCAGTCGTTCCTGTCGATGTCGGAGACCTGGACGGCGACGACGGCGGTGTTAGCGACGTTGTGGATGTCGACCCAGCGCTCGTAGGCGGATGCCGAACCGGCCGTGGCGAGCGAAGCGGCGACGACGAGGGCGGCGGTCGTGGTGCGGAAAAGGTTCATCTTCGTCTCCATCTCTTTGCCCCGTGGCGTCTCTCCCGCGGGGGCGTTGCGATGGTTCGGTTTCTCATGCCGCGAGGCCGCCGTTTGTGCGCAGCTTCACAAGCGCGGGACGGGCCGGATTCCCGCTTGGCGCCAGGGCTTTTGCGCCGCATCCTCACGCTTGCGGCTTGACCGGCGGCCCGGCTCGGCCTACGCGGCGTCACGCAGTCGGGGCATGGCGCAGTCTGGTAGCGCACCTGCTTTGGGAGCAGGGGGTCGCAGGTTCAAATCCTGCTGCCCCGACCAGCCTTCGCTCTTCGAGCGACGGCTTGGCGAGCCAGTGGGATCGGAAATGGTTGCACGCATATTTAGGCCGGCGAAGACGGCAATGCAGTCGGGGCGCGCCAAGACGCATCGCTGGGTGCTGGAGTTCGAGCCGGAGCGGCCGAAGGAGATCGAGCCGCTGATGGGCTACACGTCGTCGGACGACATGCGCAGCCAGGTTCGCCTGCAGTTCGAGAGCAAAGAAGAGGCGATCGACTATGCCAAGCGGAACGGAATCGCCTACCGAGTCTTCGAAGCGCACGATCGTGTGCGGCCGTCGATCGCCTATTCGGACAATTTCAAGCGCGACAGAACGCAGCCTTGGACGCATTGAGTAGGGAGCACGTGGCCCCGTAGCTCAGGGGATAGAGCAGCAGCCTTCTAAGCTGTTGGTCGCAGGTTCGAATCCTGCCGGGGTCGCCACCAACGAAATGTATCGTTTGAAATATTCCGTGCTGGACACGGCCGCCCACTTACCGGGCTTTGAACGACTCGCGGTTGGGGCGGATCACCTCCAGGCGGACCCATGCTTCGACCGTTGCGGAGGGGTGCAGCACGAGCAGCGGAGCGCCGCGTCGGTGCGTATCCAGGAGGCCATTTGCCGGAAATGTCGCGTTCGGTTCGATGCCGATCAAGCGCGCCTTTCCGTCCCACGGCGGATCCTGGGTCGCCTCGAGTTCGCACCAGAGCCACGCATGGGGAAAAGCCGAGCCGTCCCAAGACAGGATCGCTGCAATTGAATCGTCCAAGCGGCGGATCCAGGCCGAGGGAGTCTCGAAATCCATCAAATAGGCGATCGCCGTCATCCGGCCTCGCGGGCGGCTGAGGTCGTAGCTCCCTGACTTGCCCGGGACCATCGGCCAGTCGCCCGTCGCACCCCGCCGCAGTGGATTGAAGGGTGAATCAAAGCGATCGTCTACCAGGATGCGGCGGGCGTTGGTGCCGATCTCGAACGGCCCATCGAGCAAATCGGAGCCGAAGGTCGGATGATGTCCCCACATGACCGAGGCCGTGCGATCGCCGCGTAGCGTGACGCGCTCTCGGATTGCGACAGCCTCCCCTTCAACGACGATCTCCCGTTCCATGTCGACAGGTACCGCGGCGAAACGCCGATGCATGACGACGCGTCCCACTGCCTGCTCCGCATCCCATTGCGCGAGGGAAGCCTCGCCATGAAAGCCATGGAACACGCCGTCGAACGTGCAGGCGTCGCCGCCATTGGGAAAGAGGATCGGCCAGCCGCCGGAATGGTCCTGCAGCCAGGCATTTTCATCGGGTGCGGCATGGGTATCCGCCGGTCCGGGTCTCGGGTCCCAAGGTACGGTGCCCAGCACCGAGGCACCGCTTGCCTTGTGCCTGATCGACGTGATGGCGCCGCCGATGACAGGATCCACTGTGACGCGGAGCGCGTCGCTTTCGAGGATGAGCGGCCCCGCGGTCACTTCACCGCGCCCGCCATCAACCCGCGGATGAAGTACTTCTGGAAAGCTATGTAGAGGATGATCATCGGCGCGCTGGCGATCACCATGCCGGCCATCACGAGCGGAATCTGGTTCTCATAGCGTCCCTGGAACACGCTGATCCCCGCCATCAGCGTTCGCTTCGCATCGTCCTGCAGGAAAATGATGGCGATCAGCAGGTCATTCCAGACATAGAGCGCGTTCACCAACAGCAGCGTCAGCAAGGCGGGGAGCGAAAGCGGCACCACGATCCGCCAGAGGATCAGGAAATCCCCGGCGCCGTCCATTCGCGCCGCCTCGAACAGCTCCCTCGGCAGAGTTCGGAAGAAGGTGGTGAGCAGATAGACCGAGAACGGCGTGATGAGGCCGGCGTAGATCAAGATTGCGCCGTGATAGGTGCTGATCATGCCGAGGCGCGAATAGAGCACGAAGAGCGGCACGATCATGACCACCGGCGGAACCGCCATCAGCGCCACGGAGATCGAGAACAGCGCCTGCCTGCCCCTGAACGTCATTCGCGCGATGGCGTAGGCGCCGAGACAGGAGACCGCCGTGCTCAACAGCACCGAGCCGCCCGCCAGGATCGCGCTGTTGCCCATCCAGATGAAGAACGGGCTCTGGAACAGCACGACGTCGAAGTGATCGAACACCAAGGCGTGCGGAAGGCCGACCTTGTTGAACGTGTACTCGTTCGTCGCTCTTCAGCGCCGTCATGATCATGAATATCGTCGGCACCAGCGCGACGAAGCCGGCGATCGCAAGGAGTACGTGCTTCAACACCTGGTCCGCCGTGACCAGCCGCTCCCGGTAGACGATCGCGGTCTCGGTCGCTCGTGCCATGGTCAGGCGACCTCCTCTTCATTGGCGCGGCGGCGGACGGCGAACAGCGGCACGATCAGCAGCAGCGATACCAGGAACAGCAGCACCGAGACGGCGGCGGCGATGCCCGGCAGGCTCTGCCGCACGATCGCGCCGAAGATGTAGAGCTCGACCACCATGGTGGACGTGCCGGGCCCGCCGCGGCCGCCGCCCATGATGTAGACATACGAGAAGACCGAGGAGAGGATCGTGATCACGCTGACGACGACATAGAACTCGATCACCACCTTCATCTGCGGCAGAATCACGTAGCGCACGCGTTGCCACCAGTTGGCGCCGTCAAGTCGCGCAGCCTCGAGCAGCGCTTCGTCGAGATTGAGCAGCCGCGCGAGGAACAGAACGATGCCGAGTGCCGATTCACGCCAGATGATCAGCAGCATCACGGTCCAGAGCGCGTAGTCGGAAGAGCCGATCCAGTCCAGCGCCAGGAAATCCGCGCCGATCCAGCGCAGCGCCTCGTTCACCGGACCGTTGAATTGAAACATCTTCTTCATGATCACGGCGATGATCGGGATCGCCAGGATGTAGGGCACGAAGATGACGATGCGGTAGAGCTTCCAGCCCTTCAGCCGGTCGTAAAGCAGGATCGAGATCAGCAGCGACCAACCAACCATTATCGGGATCGCGATCAGGAGCTGCAAATTGTGCTTCACGCATTCCCAGAACAGATCCTGCGAAAAGATCAGCTCGTAGTTCCGCAAGCCGATCCACGGCCCGTCGATGCCGCGGATCAGCTTCATGCTGAACTCGAAGATCTGTACGAGCGGATAGCCAAAGACGAAGAGCAGCAGCGCCCCGAGAGGCGCGACGTAGAGATACGGTTTCAACCGCGAGGTCTGCTCCATCGGGGAATTGTGTCCAGCCTGCGCCGCCGTGCAAGATTGAGAAGAGTTCCAAAAACAAGCGAGGCCCGGGCGCGGATGCGCCCGGGCCTCGTGTATCGCTCAGGAACTCAGCCGAGATCCTTCGCCCACTTCTTGTAATTGTCGACCATGTCGGGGTTGAAGTCCCGCCATTCCTTGGTGACCTTGGCGGCCAGCGCACCGGCTTCCTCGCCGGTGATTTTGCCGGCCACCACCTGCTGCGCCGTGGGCAGCAACGCCTGCTCGTAGAACTGGCCGGGCACGACGTTGGAGATGTAGGGTATGTTGTCGCCCTGGCCCCATTTCTTCCACATGTCGAGCACCACCGGATCCGTGATGACCGAGGTGTCGAAGTTGGCGTTGGAGGGCAGCCAGCCGGTTTTCTCGTGGAAGACCGACAGCCGTTCCGGCGATTGCAGGTATTCCAGGAACGCCGCGGCCGCCTTCGGGTCCTTCGCGTCCTTGGAGATGCCGAGGCCCTGGGTGTCGAACACCGGCTTGCCGGCGAGCTTGCTCTTTCCGAAGACCGGCATGACCATCGCGCCGATCCGGCCCTTGGTGGTCTCGCTGTCCTTCGGCATGCGCGCGCCGATTGACTCGCCCATCGCCACCGTACCGGAGACGATCAGGTCGATGCCGGGATAGAGCTCCGTCGAGGACATTTCCGGATTGAAGAAGTCGTGCTTCTTCAGCTCCTCGAGCCGCGCCCACGGCTCGAAATACGTCGGATCCTCGAAGCTGCGCTCGCCGGTGAAGAGCTCCACCGCCTGACCGGGGGAATCGACGATCTGGGATATGGCGTGGCCCCAATACCATTCACCCCAATATCCATCCTGGATGCCGCCGCCGACCGGCGAGATGCCGGCCGATTTAAGCTTGTCGCAGGCGGCGAGGAAGTCGTCCCAGGTGGCGGGCGCCGTGTCCGGATCGAGCTTCGCCTTCTCGAACAGATCCTTGTTGTAGATCCAGATCATGGGCAGCGGATACCAGCCCATGCGATAGATGTGGCCGTCATAGTGGCTGAGCAGTGTGGGCTGCGAAGCCTTGAGGACGTCGTCCTTCACGAGGCCGTCAAGGGCCTGGAGATAGCCGAGCCAGACGCTCTCCATGTGATAGATGCCGTTCCAGAGATACTGGATGTCCGGCGCATTGCCGGCGGCGGCGGCGGTCTGGAACTGCGAGATGACGACGGCGGTGTCCTGCAGCATCGGCTTGACCGCGGCCGCGGTGTAGTTCGCCACCGAGTTCATCGACAAAGCCCTGCAGGCCTGGGAGTTCCTGCTCGCCCCACCACCACATGTTCAAATCTTCCGCCGCGCGTGCACGCCATGCGGGGAATGCGCTGCCGACGAGCGCGCCTGCGCTGAGTGCGGCGGAGCCCTGCATCACCTGGCGGCGCGAGAATGCGTTTGATCCGTTTCGTTTCGTTGTCATTGCCTTTGCCTTCCCTGTCTGCTGCGTTTGTCGTTTGGTTGATGCCAAGAAAATTCTAGAACGTCGTCATCAATCCACCGTCCACCACCAGCAACTGCCCGGTCGTGTAGCGGCAATAGGATGAGGCGAGGAAGATGACGGTGCCGGAAACGTCTTCCGGAGTGCCGGTGCGCCGGAGCGGAATCTTGCCGCGCTTCACGTACCATTCGATGAAGTCGGGTGTTTCGGTTTCATCAACGCCATTCACGATCGACATCGGCGTTCGCATGAAGCCGGGCGCCACGGCGTTGACCAGGATGTTGTAGGGGCCGAGTTCCACCGCCATCGACTGCGTGTAGGCGATGATGGCACCCTTCGCTGCATTGTAGGAACCGACCTCGCCCGACGAGGCGAAGCCCTGGATCGAGGCGACGCTGATGATGCGACCGCTTCTGCGCTCCACCATGTGCGGTGCGACCAGCTTCGAGCCCATGAAGACTGCTTCGAGGTTGATCGTGATGGTGCGGCGCCAGTTCTCCAATGTGTCGTCGAGGATGGTGAGCGACGGCGGATTGATCGCCGCGTTGTTCACCAGCACATCGATCTTCCCGTGCTTCGCCACGGCGTCCGACACGATCTTGCCGTACGCGGCATAGTCCGTGACATCGAGCGGGCAAGCCGTCGCTCTGCCGCCGGCGGCCGTGATCTCCGCCGCTGTCTGCTCCAATGTTTCCACGTTGCGTTCGAGCAGAATGACGGCCGCGTCCTCTTTCGCCATCTCCAGCGCGATCGCGCGTCCCAGGCCTTGGCCTGCGCCCGTCACCATGCAGACCTGGCCTTTCAGCAACGTCATTGCGCCTCGACTACCTCCAAGAGCACCCGGCCCGAGGTCTCACGCGGCAACCCCTGGCTGATCGTTTTCCGGTATTCTGGACTTTGTTCTGTGATGCCGGACGGTAATATGCTGCCGACGGAATCAGCGGTCAAGTCGCGGGGGCGAGAGGAGAAGCCATGGCGGAACAGCGGAATCTGCTGACACTCACCAACCTCGGACACGTCCTCGACCATCCCGAAGCCGTCGCCTGGGGTCCGGACCAGAAGGTCTATGCCGGCGGCGAGGCGGGACAACTCTATCGCATCGGCCTCGGCGATTCCACGTGCGAACAAGTCACCAAGGTCGAAGGCGGATTCCTGCTCGGCCTCGCCCATGACGTCGCCGGCAACACCTACGCCTGCGACGATCGCCACGCCTGCGTGCACAGGATCACGCCGCAGGGTGCCATCTCGACCTATTGCAACGGCGATGCCGAGCAGCGGATGCGGGTGCCGAACTACCCGGTGTTCGACGATGCCGGGAATCTCTACGTCTCGGATTCCGGCGAATGGGGCAAGAAGAATGGCTGGATCTGGCGCGTCACGCCCGGAGGAAAGGCCGATATTTGGGACCGCAGCGCCTGCGGCTTCACCAACGGCATGTGCCTTTCCGCCGACGGCAAGGCGCTCTACGTGGTCGAGTCCTCCCCTCCCCTCATCTCAAGAGTCGAAATCGACGCCGACGGCTCCGCCGGCAGGCGTACGGTGGTGGTCGAGCTCCCACGTCAGGTGCCCGACGGCGTTGCCCTCGATGCGGACGGCGACCTCTATATCGCGCTCTACAATCCCAACATCGTCTACCGCTTCACCACGAAAGGCGAACTCATCACGCTCTACGACGATTGGGAGCAATTGAACCTGGTGGCGCCGACCAACATCGCCTTCGGTGGCAGCGATATGAAAACGCTGATCATTGCCGGCCTCTGCGGCTGGTCGGTCCACACCGCGCCCATGTCGGTGCCGGGCCTGAAGCTGCGCTACCCGAAGATCGGATAGCTCTACTCTTTCCGCCGACCGTCAGAAACTGTGGGACACATCCTGCGCTTGCGGCGCAGTAAGGGGCGCGGCCGCTGACGGCTACGCCAGGCTCGGCGTCTTGTAGAGCACCTTGCCGCCGACCTTGATCTCCGCCTCGACCAGATATTTCTTCACGGCATCGAGATCGATCTCGATGCCGAGGCCTGGCTTGTCCGGAACGACGACTTCGCCATCGGCGTTTGGCGCGATATGCGTCTTGCACATCTCCCAGGCCATGGGCTGCGGCCGCACTGGGTATTCGCAGATCTTGTGATCCCTCAATCCGGCGAAAGGCTGGATTGAGGCGCAAAGCGCCAGATGCGTGGTGAAGGTGTGGTTGACGTAGGTGACACCCTTCGCGACCGCGTAATCCGCGACCTGCTTCGCCGCCCCGATGCCGCCGATCCGACCGCAATCGATCTGGATGAAGCCGACGCCGCCGTAATCGATCGTGTGCTTGGCCATGAACACGTTATGCGCCGCCTCACCACCGGCGAGCTTGACGGTCTTCGCCTTCTTTCCGAGCGCGCGATACGCCTCATAGGCGCTGCCGTTGAACGGCTCCTCGAACCAGGTCGCATGCACGTCCTCCAGAGACGGCAGACGCGCCGCCGCCGCCTCGACATCCTCGCCGAAGATCTGTCCGGCATCGACCAGCAAGGTGCCCTCCTTGCCAATTCCCTCCCGCGCCGCGCTCAGATGATCGGCATCGTCCTTAACCGTGCCGCGGCCGAACGGACCCCAGCCGCATTTGACCGCGCGGTATCCGGCCTCCTGCGCGCTTCGGCAGAGATCGAGGGTCTCCTGCGGCGTGTCGCCGAAGAGCTGCGAGGCATAGGGCGTCTTGGCATGGGCCTGGTCGTAGCCGAGCAACTGGTAGACCGGCGCGCTCTCCTTCTTGCCGACGAGATCCCAGAGTGCCATCTCGATCCCGGACCATGTGTGCGCCGCCTGCAGCAGGTCCATGCAGTTCCACTGGATAGTCGCGGCCAGGCGCGCGATGTCCTTCGGCGACGATACGTCTTCGCCCAGCACCTGGGCCGATACGGGTCGGCACGCGCCATGCGACATCGGCGCAATCGACGCGGCTATGGAAGTGAGCGGCGAGGCCTCGCATTCGCCCCAGGCGTCGATCCCGCCGCCGCGGACCCGCACCAGCAATGCATCCTGGCTGCCGTCGCCGGCATCGGTGACGACCGGCATGGAGATGTAGAAGAAGTCGATCGACTCGATTTTCATGGAGTTCCTATTGCACGCGATAGCGGGTCAGCGCGTCTTCGTTGATCGTGACGCCGAGGCCCGGTGCGGTGGGGAGCGGGATACGACCGTCGATGACGGGCAGTTCCACGCTGCAGAGATCCTTCCTGAGGCTCGAATCGGCGAGCTCGCGCGGCAGGAACTCGATATAGGTGCAGGTCGGCGAGACGGCAGCAAGATGCGCCGAGGCGGCGATGCCGATCGCTGATTTCCAGCAGTGCGGGACCACCGCAAGGCCGCGGTCCCGCGCCGCCATGGCGACGCGGCGCGCCTCGGTCAAGCCGCCGACCCGCCCGACATCGGGCTGCACCACGTCGAGCGCGTCGCGATCCATCAGCTCCCGGAACTCGAAGCGCGAGTTCAGCCACTCACCCGCCGCCACCCGGACCGGCGAAGCCTTCACGAGCTTGGCGTAACCTTCGATGTCGTCGGAAGGGAGCGGCGTTTCGATGAAATAGATGTCCTGATCAGCGAACATGTCGATCGCGCGCAAAGCCTCTTTCCAGTCGGCCCACGCATAGGCGACGTCCACCATCAAGGTCATCTCCGGGCCCACCGCCTTGCGGCAGGCGGCAACGATCTTGGCGCATTCGCGGTCGTCGGCGATCTGCAGAGAATTATGCGAATACGGCCCCTTGATGCAGATTTCGAGCTTCGCGGCGCGGAAGCCCAATTCCTTCGCTTTCACGACGCGCTCGACCAGGATTCGCGTGTAGGTGTCGAGGTCGTCGCCTTCCGGCAGCAGCGAGGCATAAGGCGTGATGTGATTGTTGAGCGCACCGCCCAGGAGCTTCCAGCAGGGTTTGCCCTCTTTCTTCCCCATCAGGTCCCAGAGCGCCATGTCGAGCGCGCCCATGGCGCAGATGCCGAGGCCGCGCCGCCCGGTCATCGCCGAGCCCATATACATTTTCTCCCAGATGCCCTCGACGTCGGAGGGATCGCGGCCGACCAGCATCTCGGTGAGACCCAGGCCCATGATATGCGTGCCCGGCGCCTCGATCATGGCGCGCGCCACCCAGGGATTGGTGTCGGTCTCGCCGATGCCGACGAGGCCCTCGTCCGTGTGGATCTTCACCACCAGATCGTCCTGGGCCGAGGAACAGGCATCGGCCCGATAATCCGGCACCAGCAGCACGAAGCATTCGACTTTGGTGATCTTCACGACAACGCCCCTGGTTTTGTTATTTAGTTTCCGCACACGCCATCGACGCCGCCGCCCGCACCGACAGTTCGTTCGGCGTGATATGGCAGAAGGAAGGGCCATGGCAAAAACCAAGTTGCGCGGGATGACCTGGAGCCACCGGCGCGCCATCGATCCCCTGACGTCGACGCAGGCTCTCTTCACGAAGCAGCATCCGGAGATCGAAGTGGAATGGGCCTCCCGCCCACTGCACGGCTTCGAGTTCACGCCGATCCCGGACCTTGCGCAGCAATACGATCTGATCGTCCTCGATCACCCGTTCTGCGGCGAGATCGCCGCCTCGCGCTGCCTGTTGCCGGTCGATGACATCGTCGGTCCGGCGTCGAGCGACCCCTATGTCGGCCCCTCGCGCGCAACCTACGACTATGATGGCGCGTGCTGGGCGGTGCCGATCGACGCCGCCTGCCAGGTCGCCGTTTCGCGCCCCGATCTGCTGGCGGCGCTCGGCGAGAAGCCGCCGGCGGATTGGCGCGGCCTCCTCGACCTCGGCACCAAGGCGACGCGCAAGCAATGGAAACTGGCGATCGGCCTGCGCGGCGTTCACAGCCTGATGACGTTCTTCACGCTCTGCGCCAATCTCGGCAGGCCTTGTGCGACCGATCCCGACCTGCCGCTGATCGACCGCGACACCGCACGCAACGCGCTCGACCACATGCGCGCTTTGCTCGCACTCTGCCCGCCGGAAGCACTCGACTGGAACAGCATCGAGCTTCACGACGCGATGGCGTCGCGGGATGATCTCGTCTTCTGTCCCGCGGTTTATTGCTACGCCACCTACGCCGAGAGCGACCAGGCGCGTCCCTTGCGTTTCCACGAACTCCCCGGACCGGATGGCCCAGCGGGTTCGACCATCGGCGGCACCGGCCTCGGCGTCTCGGCGCACGGTAGCGCGCCCGAAGCCGCCCTCGCCTACGCCCGCTTCGCCGCCACCGCCGAGGTCCAGCGCCTCTTTGCCCTCAACCACGGCCAGCCCGCGCGGCGCGAGGCCTGGGCCGATCCCGAGATCGACGCCCGTTTCGGCGGCTGCTATTCCGCGACGCTTCGCACCATGGAGCAATGCTGGATCCGTCCCCGCTTCAAGGGTTATCTCGGTTTCCAGGCCAAGGCCGGCGATCTTATCGAGCAGCATCTGCGCCGCGCGCTGGGCGAGACGGAGTTGCTCGACGCATTGCAGAGGGAGTTCAGGGAAGCGGGGAAGCCCTGATAGGGCCAAATCCAGCCCAAGTTGGGTAAAGGGATCGCGCGGTCTTTCAGGCAACGCGCAACCTATCGGCCACCCAGCCGCTGCGACAGCTGCGCTGCCGCCGCGCGTACATGCCTGGTCAGCTCCTGGCGATTCTGCCTCAGCCGGTGCTCCGGCGCGACAATGCTGATCGCGGCAATGCACTTGCCGCTGCCGTCGATTACCGGCGCCGCGACGCAGCCGGCATGCTCGTTGGTCTCGTTGAGCTCGGTCGCATAGCCCTGCTTGCGGAACCTCCGGATCTGCTGGATCAGCTTCGGGATATCGGTGGTGGCACGGCCGGTTGGCGATTGCCGCACCGACTTGCCAAGCAGGCTAGTCAGCGCGCCGTCGTCGAGGTCGGAAACCAATAGCCGCCCTGAGGCCGCCCAATTCACCGGCACCCGCGAGCCGACCCGGCTGATGATCCGGACGGGATGCGACCCCTCCTCCTTCAGCAATACCAGCATCATGTCGTTCTCGAGCACCGAGAGCTGCACCGTGTCCCCGCAGGCATTGCGCAGTTCCTCGACAATCTGGCTGCCGTCGCGCAGCAGGTCGACCTGGGCGCGATACGCCATGCCGAGCTCGAACAGCTTGCGGCCGAGGAAGATGCCGCCGCGCCGCGAAGGTTCTAGGTAGCCGGAATCCGACAGGGTGCGGACCAGCTCATAGGCGGTGGATTTCGGGATCTCCAGAGCGCTGACGATCTCGCTGATGGTCGTGGGCGCCCCGAGCTGAAGGAGGAATTCGAAGATTTCCAGCGCCCGGCGCACGCTGCGCGAGCCGCCGACATCTTTGCTCAGCGGAGACGATTGCGCGACGGTCTTCGGGCGCAGCCGCGGCTTCACGTCTTGTTTCATTCCATTGATTCCAGCATTCCGGATCAGTATCCAATATTCCGGACAACGTGACAATGGCGGGGTGGGGCAATGAAAATAGTCGATGTCGAGGTGATAGAGCTGCGCTATCCCGGCTGGACTGGCGCAACTTTCGATGGGTCATACGACAACTGCTTGGTGCTCGTCCACACCGACGGCGGCATCACCGGCGTCGCCGAGGTGGACAGCGTACCCTCGGTCATCCGCGCCATCGTCGACGCGCGACGTTCACACAGCCACGCTTGGGGATTGAAGGAAGCGGTCATCGGCCAGGACCCTCTGAAGACGGCTGAGCTTTGGGACCGCATGTACGATCTCACCAGCTATTACGGCCGGCGCGGCGTCGTCATCCACGCGATCAGCGCTATCGACATCGCACTCTGGGACATCAAGGGAAAGATCCAAGGGAGGCCGGTCGCCGATCTTTTGGGCCCTCGCAAGCGCGACCGCCTACTCGCCTACGGCACGGTCTATCCCCTGGGCACGACGCCCGATGAGGTGCGCCTCAACATCGATCGCGGGCTGAAGCTCGGCCTGAAGGCGATCAAGATCGTGGCCGATCCGCATTGGCGCAACGACCTGAAGAAGACCGAGGTTCTGATCCGCACCGCGCGCGAACATGTCGGCCCCGACATCCGCCTGATGTGCGACGCCGCCACCGCCTGGACCAAGGCCGAGGACGGATTGCCGCTGCTGCCGATCTTCCGCGAATACGGCTTCCTCTGGCTCGAGGCGCCGCTCCCGATCGACGACCTCGAGGGTCATGCCCGCTTCCACGGGCAAGGCGTGCCGATCGGCGGTGGCGACCTTGGCCTCACCACGCATTACGAATACGAGATCGCGTTCGACGTCGGGAAGATCGACATCGCCCAGCCGGACGTGACGATGTCGGGCGGCCTCACCGAACTCATGCGGATCGCGGCGGCGGCGAAGCGGCGGGGCAAGCGCGTGGTGACCCACGGCTACAAGTCGAACATAACCATCGCCGCCAACCTTGCCTTCCTCTCCCAGCATTGGGACGACGAGCCGGCGGAATATTCGACCAGCGAATCCCCGCTGCGCTGGGAACTCACCCGCGAACGCTTCGACGTCGGCAGCGACGGCCGGATCGAGGTGCCGACCGCGCCCGGCCTCGGAGTGAGCCTCAATCTCGAAACCGTGGAGAAATACCGAGTTGGCTGAAGGCGGGCTTCAGGTTCGACGGCGCCTGGCGATTGAGCGCTACCGGCGGAATTCGCCTCTCGTCATGCCCGCCGCTATCGCGACGAGGCCCGCGGCGAAGCGGAGGGTTCGGCCGGGAAGCGCGCGAGGATCGCGGTGACTTCCTCATCGGATAGCTGTCCGAAGTCGGAATAGTAGACGCCGATCGCCATGAAGGACTCGTAGTCCTCCAGGCAGACGATCTCGTCGGCTTCGCCGTGGAGCGCCAGGAGCGTATCAGTCGGCGCGACCGGAACGGCGAGGATCAGCCGCGCCGGGTTCTGCCTGCGCACCGCTCTCAGCGCCGCGCGCGTGGTAGCGCCGGTGGCGACCCCGTCGTCGATCACAATCGCGGTGCGGCCTTCAATCTCGGGATGCGAGCGGCCGCCGAGATAGCGGCTCCGACGCCGCCTGATCTCGGCAAGCTCGCGGTCGCGGATTTCCGCGAACGCGGCCGGCGAAACGCCGGCGAGGCGGATGACGTCCTCGTTCCGCACGACCAGCGGGTCGGGGCCGTCGACGACCGCGCCCATCGCGAGTTCCGGCTGAAACGGCACGCCGATCTTGCGCACAAGGACCAAATCGAGCGGCGCGCCGAGGGCGCTTGCAACCTCGGCCGCCACCGGGACGCCGCCCCGCGGCAAGGCGAGAACGATCGGTCGCTTATCCTTATAGCTCATGAGCGCGGCAGCAAGCTGCCGTCCGGCATCTGCGCGGTCGCGAAATGGCACTGTATGCCCTCCCCGCTGCTGCAACGTTCGAACCTAGCCGGAACAAAAGCCCTCAATCTTATACGATCCCGCGCCGGCGGGCCGGTTGACCTGCGTCAAGGCCGTCCGCCGGCTTAGTTTTAGTGCTCCTCGATCTGGGAGGGCACGCGGTCGAGCGTCGGACTGCGGCCTCCGCCGATATTTGGGAGGAGAAGTGCCGTGAACATGCAGCTGATCTTGCTTCCGACCGACGGCTCCGAACAGGCAAAGAAAGCGCTCGAATACGCGGCGGAGCTGGCCGTGAGCACGAAGGCGAAGCTGCTTTTGCTGTTTGTCCAGCAACGGCACGGGCACGAGTGGGTTCCGCCCGAAATGGTGGAATTCGAGCGGCTGGAAAACATTCGCATGACCGAAGCGGACCTGTTGCGCAGCGCCGCGGAGTTCGTCACAGGCGAGGCGAAACAGGCGGTGCAGAAGAAAGGCCTAAAGGACGTCGAGACGCTGATTGTCGAGGGCGATCCCGCGCAGGAGATCGTCAACACGGCGAAGGCGCGGAAGGCCGACGCCATCGTCATCGGTTCGCGCGGCCTCAACTACCTTGAGGGCATTCTGCTCGGCAGTGTGTCGCACAAGGTCGTGCAGGCGGCGGAGTGCACCTGCATCGTCGTGCGCTAGCCACCAAGCGTGGCGCTGTCGCCGCGCGCGAAGGACCTCACCACAAAGCCGGCCGTCGCCGCATTGCCGGCCGGCGCCGTTTGCTATAGCGCACGGGGACGCGGCGAGAGATCGGGAGATCCGCAATGGGAGGTGCGGCGACGCGCCGAAAGGAAGAGCCGTTCGTCGCGGATTCAGAGGTCGCCTGGACGTCGTCAGCGCCGGGAATCCGGCGCAAGGTGCTCTGCCACAACGATGCCATCATGCTCGTTCGCTTTGCGTTTGAGACGGGCGCGGTCGGCGAGGAGCACAGCCATCCGCACGTCCAGTGCAGCGTCATCGAAAGCGGAATCTTCGAGATCACCATCGGAGGCCGGACGAAACGCCTGACCGCCGGCGATTCATACCTGGTCGCACCAAATCTCCTGCACGGCGCGGTGGCGATCGAAGCCGGCGTCATCGTCGACGCCTTCTCTCCCATGCGCCAAGACCTCGTGTAGCAGCGAGCGGAGCGCCGCATTGAGACGACATCGGCTCGCAATCATCGGGCTCGGCATGGCGGTGACGCCGCACGCCAAGAGTCTTCTCGATCTTGCCGAGCGCGTGGAGGTCGTCCACGCGTTTGCGCCGAGCGAGAAGCGGCGGCAAGCATTCGCGGAGCGCTTTCCCTTCCCGCTCGCCGACAATTTCGATGCCGTGCTCGCGGACAGAAGCGTCGGCGTGGTGCTCATCCTGACACCACCGAACACGCATCTCGATCTCGTCCGCCGCGCTGCGGAAGCCGGCAAGCACATCCTTCTTGAGAAGCCGCTCGAAATTTCGACCGAGCGGAGCCTGGAACTCGTCCGCCTCTGCCGCACCGCGGGCGTGACGCTTGGCATCGTGCTTCAGCACCGCTTCCGTCCACCCGCCGTCAAGTTGCGCGAGCTACTGGCTGCGAATGAGATCGGGAAAATCCTCGGCGCTTCCGCCGGCATCAGGCTCTGGCGTCCGCAGAGCTACTACGACGAGCCCGGCCGCGGCACGAAAGCGCGCGACGGCGGCGGCGTGCTTCTTACGCAAGGCATCCACGCGCTCGACCTGCTCCTGTCGCTCGCGGGGCCGGCGGCCGAGGTCATGTCGTACGTCACGACCACGCCCGTGCACCGGATGGAAACTGAAGATTTCGCGGCGGCTTCCGTTCGTTACCTGAGCGGCGCAATTGGCACGATCGAGGCGACGACTGCCGCCTTCCCGGGCTACCCGGAGCGGATCAACATCATCGGCGAGAAAGGCGCGGCGACGATCGAAGGGACGGCTCTTAAAGTCGCTTTGATGGATGGGCGCACGGTAGAGATCGCGGCCGACGCGACGGGAGGCGGAACCGGCGCCAACCCGATGGACTTTCCGCACGACTACCATCGCGCCCTGATCGCCGACTTCCTGGACGCGCTCGATCAGGGCCGCGATCCGCGGATCAGCGGTGAGGAAGCGCTCAAAGTACACTTCCTCATCGAGGCTATCCTGGAGGCTGGCCGTTGTGGCAAACCCGCCTCAGTGCGCCAACACTGACCCCGGAAATCCGCCAAAACGGATGCAACTGCGCACGATCTTGTCAGCAGGCCGCCGGATTGCAGCGCTTGCGCTTCGGAATCCACCCGCGGGATAATGAGAGATTATCGCCCAGCGACGTTCGGGCCTCTTCCACGGAGGTAAGACCAACAATGATCGCCTTCGCCACGACTGCCCGCCGGCCCTTTGGCCCGCTTGGGGCGATGCTCGTCGCACTTCCGGCCCTCGCATTCTTTGCCGCGCCGGTGCTCGCCGATTGCAAGGATCAGCCGACGGCCGGCGTCGACTGGTCGGAGTGCCAGAAGAGCCGTTTGATGTTCGGCTCTGCCGACCTCGAGAATGGCGAGTTCGTTCAGACGTTCTTCACCTCGACTGATCTTTCGAAGGCGAATCTTGCAAACTCAAATCTGAGCCTTGCCGAGCTTTCCAATGCGAGCGTTGCGGGTGCCGACTTGACGGGCGCCAATCTAGAGAAGGCCGTCGCAACGCGTGCCGATTTCTCCGGCGCCAATCTTTCCAACGCGAACCTGACGGGGGCGGAGTTCTCGCGCACGAACTTCACGCGCACCAACCTCACCGGCGCGGACTTCACCAATTCGGAGATGAACCGCTCGACCTTCAACGAAGCGGATCTGACCGGCGCCATCATGGCGAAGGCTGAGCTCGCCCGCGTCGTCTTGACCGACGCGGTTATGTCGGGGGTGACGTTCTCCTATTCGAACCTGTCGCGTGCCGACCTTCGCAAAGCCGACCTCGAAGACGCCGATCTGACCGGCACCTACATGTTCCTGACGCAAATTGCCGGCGCTGATCTGAGCGGGACGAAGGGACTCACGGACGCTCAGATCAGCCTTGCCTGCGGTAGCGCAGAGACGCGCCTTCCGCCGGGTCTCAACCCGCCGTCATCCTGGCCCTGCCCCGATTACACCGAGGAGTAGCGGAGCGGAGCGGCAGCCGAACTTTCGCCGTTCGAGCCAGGCTTCGCCGCTTGACGGCGGCGAAAACCGCATGAAGAGAGCGGAGCGCCGAAACGAATTGCGCGCTCGGGGGTGGCGATGGCCAAAGCATTGGATCGTTTTCAAGGGCAGACAGCCGTCGTCACGGGTGGCGCGTCGGGGATCGGGCGCGCGGTTGCCGAGCGGCTCAGGGCCGAAGGCGCTTCCGTCGCGGTGTGGGACCGCGCGACGCTACCGGCACCGGCGGACGACGCCGGCACCTATCGCTCGATCGCGCTCGACCTGACGGATGCCGCCGCCGTCGATGCCGCCGCGAAGGAGACCGTCAAGGCACTCGGTGGCATCGACGTCCTTGTGTGCAGCGCCGGCGTCGCGGGCAAGAACGCGACACTTTGGGAATATCCTCTCGACGAATGGCGGAACGTGTTCGACATCAACGTGCACGCGCTCTTCTACTGCAACCGCGCGGTCGTGCCTTACATGCGCGAGAAAAACTACGGCCGCATCGTGAATATCGCCTCGATTGCCGGCAAGGAGGGCAACCCGAACGCCTCCGCCTACAGCGCCTCGAAGGCCGCGGTGATCGGGCTGACGAAGTCCCTCGGCAAGGAGCTCGCCAAGACAAAGATCACGGTCAATGCGGTCACGCCCGCCGCCGTGCGCACGCCGATCTTCGACCAGATCACCCAGGAGCACATCGACTTCATGCTGTCGAAAATTCCGATGGGGCGCCTCGGCACGGTGGAGGAGATCGCTGCAGCCGTGCTCTTCCTCGCCAGCGAGGAGTGCTCGTTTACGACCGGTGCCGTCTTCGACGCATCCGGCGGCCGCGCGGTCTATTAGGTTCCGCCCTCGATACGATCGACGGTTGGACTTTGGCCGAGGACAATCTGAGCGCGCTTGCGCGGCCGTAGCAGCCGCGAGGCGGCCACCGGGCATGCCGCTGCTTCGACGTCATCCGGCATGCGCCAAGGGCGCGCGTCAGCCGGCGATGCCGTGCAGCGTGTGATCGTCGCGCTGGTCGAAAAGATAGATGTGCTCAGGCCGGAAGCCGGCGCAGACCGAGTCCCCGCTCTTCTGGCGGACCTTCTCCGCAACGAGGACGTTCAGATGCTGTTCCGATGGCAGCGTGATCCGAACGAGTGTGGTGTGGCCCAGCGGCTCGACCGTGTCGACCTTGCCCTGCAGGCTGTAAACGCCGTCGCCGATCGGCTTGTCGGAAAGCGAGATATGCTCGGGCCGCACGCCGAGACGGACTTTCGGTCCGCTGGCCTTGGCTGCCGCAGCGCGGGCCTCGGGCGGCAGCGCCAGCGTGAGCTTGTCCGCCGGCAGGCTGAGCGTGTCGCCGCTCATCTCGCCGTCGAGGAAATTCATCGGCGGGCTGCCGATGAAGCTCGCCACGTAGGCGTTGGAGGGCTGCTCGTAGAGCTCCGTCGGTGTCCCCACCTGCTGCACCAGGCCACGCAGCATCACGACCACCCGATCGCCCATGCTCAGCGCTTCCACCTGGTCGTGGGTGACGTAGAAAGTGGTCACGCCGAGACGGTCTTGCAGCTTGATCAGTTCCGCGCGCATGTCCATGCGCAGCGCCGCGTCGAGATTGGAGAGCGGCTCGTCCATCAGGAAGACGCGCGGCTCGCGCACGATGACACGACCGAGCGCGACACGCTGCCGCTGCCCGCCGGAAAGCTCCCGCGGCCGACGCTGCAGAATATCCTCAATACCGAGCGTCTGCGCGGCCCGTCGCACGCGGGCGTCGATCTCGCTCTTCGGAACCTTCCGGAGCCGCATCCCAAAGGCGATGTTGGAGTAGACATTGAGGTGCGGAAACAACGCGTAGTTCTGGAAGACCATCGCCACGTCGCGGTCATGCGGAAGCTGGTCGGTGACGTCCTGACCATCGAATAGCACCTGGCCCTCGCTCACCGTCTCAAGCCCGGCAATCATGCGAAGGGACGAGGTCTTGCCGCAACCCGACGGTCCGACCAGCACGATGAACTCGCCGTCGCTGGAGACCAGTGAGAAGTCCTGCACCGCCACGACGGCGCCGAACCGCTTCCACACATGACGCAACTCGACTGTTGCCATCACTCCCCCTCGCCCTGCGGTCGGTCTCCGCCGCGCAGCGGTATTATTGGTCCCAAGTCGCGGACCGCGAAAGGATGCATATTCAAAGCAGCGCTGTCCACGCTGTTCATCCGGTTCCCGGATCCGCCTACACGCTGCGGTCGTGGGGGAGCGACGCCAAGTAGCTTGACCATCCGTGCTCTGCGCTGGATGTTAGCGGCCCAATCAAGGCGCGGTCTCAACGCGCCACGCTCTTTCGTGTCTGGGGGCACATCACGGGAGGAGACGATGACGCAACGGGACGACGCCGACAAATTTGCCAAACTGGCCTACGGCTTCATGCAAGGCAAAATCGGGCGGCGCGAATTTATCATCAAGGGCACGCAGCTCGGCCTCTCGGCCGCTGTTCTTGCCAAGATCTCGCGGCCTGCCTGGGCCGCCGACAACCTCATGGATTCGGCGCCGGAAGCGCCCTACGAATTGCCGGTGACGGCTGAGCGCGTCGAGTTTCTCAAGACCAAGCCCTACAAGGGCACGACCATCAACGTGATGGTGTTGAAGGCTACAGTCGGTGACGGCCTCAAGTATCACGTGCCGCACTGGGAAGAGGAAACCGGCGGCAAGGTCAACGTCGCCGAGGTGCCGATCGAGACGCTGCACCAGCAGATCTTCTCCGACTTGGCGAGCGGCCTCGGACGCTACGACGCCTATATGACCGGCGCCTGGTTCTACGGCGACTTCTTCGTTCCGGAGAAGCCGTACATCATCCCGATCGATCAGTTCATGTCCGATCCGAAGCATCCGAATTGGGATGTGGATGCGTGGCTGCCGTCGATGAAGAAGCTCTACGAGTGGAGCGGCAAGCTCTACGGCGTGCTCTTCGACTGCGATGCGCAGGCGCTCTACTACCGCAAGGATGTCTTCACCAATGCGGACAACCAGGCGAAGTTCAAGGAGAAGTACGGCTACGACCTTCCGGCTCCGCCGATGACAACGAAGGAGTTGCACGATTGTGCGGACTTCTTCACCGGCTGGGACTGGAACGGCGACGGCAACAAGGGTTGGGGCCTCGCTCTCCACGCCAAGGTCAACGAACAGGGCTTCTTCCACTTCCTGTCGCTGTCGGCGCCCTACGTCATCTCGCCGGACAACAAGTACGACTTCTTCGATCCGGACATGAAGCCGCTGATCAACTCCGAAGGGCATCTCCGCGCGCTTGAAGACTACGTCAAGCTCGCGAAAAACGGGCCGGCGGAGGAGATCAGCTGGACGCTCGGCCAGGGCTGGAACCTGTTCCTGGCGGGTGATTCGGCGATGGAGCCCACTTGGGGCGACTTGCCGACGCTGGCGCAGGATCCGAAGACCTCCAAAGTCCAGGGCAAGATGGGTGCCGCCGGCATTCCGGGAACGACCGAGGCGTTCAACCCGATCACCGGCGAATGGAAGAAGTACGACCTGAACCAGGTCGGCAACACCAACGGCGGCTCCTGGCACTGCGTGATTTCCAGCCTGTCGAAGAACCAGGAGGCGACCTACGACTTCCTCGCCTTCATGGCGAACACGAAGAACGCGTTCTTCAACGCCGCCAACGGCTGGACCGGTGTGCAGCCGGGCATGAAGTTCGAGTATCTGCCGCCGGTCGGCAATGCGAACCTTGACCAGTTCAAGGCGCAAGGCTGGAACGAGGACGACGCGACGGAGTACCTGAAGGGCTACTATGCCGTGATCAGTGCGCCGTTGCAGCAGCAATATTTGCGCATCCCCGGCGCGGCCGAATACTGGCACGAGCTCGACGTCAACATCTCAGCGGTTCTCGGCGGGCAGATGGAGCCGAAGGCGGCGCTCGACGCCACCGCCGCGGCCTGGGAGAAGATCACCGACCGCTATGGCCGCGACAAGCAGAAGGTGCTCTACGCGGCTTCGTTCGAGTAAGCACACACCCAAGGGTCTGCGCCGCGTCGCGGCGCAGACCCGTTCTTCGCATACGAGGGGAGCGGGGATGGCTGCGGTCGCGGTTCGACGCCGGGAGTACGGTGCCGTCTTTAAGTACGTGCTCTTGCTTCCTGCGGTCCTCTGGGTGATCGCCTTCACGTTCCTGCCGCTTCTGTCCGTCATCCGCTACAGCTTCGCCAATTACGTTCTCGGCCAGGGGATCACCGGCTACGTCGGCTTTGCGAACTATGTCGACGTGCTCACGTCCAATCGCTTCTGGCACAGCATCGTCGTCACCGGAATCTATGTCGTGGTCACGGTGCCAATCGAGGTCATTCTCGGCTTCCTCGCCGCTTGGCTGGTCAATCTCGGTGCGCCCTGGTCGCGCGGGTTCCGCACGATCATCGGCATGCCGCTGTTCACCCTGGAAGTGGCGATCGGCTATCTCGGCGTGACGATGTTCTCTTCGCAGGGCGGCATCATCGACTCCCTGCTTGGACTGGTCGGCATCCACATCCCCTGGCTCTCGACCCCCTGGGGCGGGATCACAGCCGCGATCATACTCGATATCTGGCGCTGGACCTCTTTCGTCTTCCTGATCGCGCTTGCGGCACTGAGCGCGATTTCCTCAGACCTCTACGACGCGGCGATCCTCGACGCGAAGAGCCATTGGCCGGTGATGTGGCGGCTCGGCGTTCCGCTCGCCTGGCCGGTGATGACCATCGCAATACTCCTGCGCACCATCGAATGCCTGAAGGTCTTCGCCATTCCGTTCGCGCTCACCACCGGCGGACCGGGAACGAGCACGGAAGTCTTCAGCGCCATGGACTATCTCACCACCATCCAGTTCTTCGATTTCGGCAAGGGGTCGGCGATGGGCATCGTCTTCCTCATCATGGTGGCTGCGATCATCACGGTCTTCTTCAAACAGATGCGCAAGGCGCTCGACTGACCGGGGCGGGAGGGCTGTCATGATCAACGTGCTTTGGCTCAGGTCGTCGCTCCGCGCACGCGTCGTCGTTTATCTGCTGCTGATAGCCGCGGCCTTGTTCACGCTGCTGCCGTTCGTGTGGGCGATCATCAATTCCATCAAGACCAGCGCCGACACTTTCGACCCGGCCGCGGTGATCCCATTTGTGAACTTCAAGCCGACGCTCGATTCGTGGATCACCGTGCTCGACGATCCGCAGACCGAAAACGCCTTCGTCAGCAGCGTCGTGGTGAGCATCGGCACGACGATCTTCTCGCTCATTCTCGGCGTGCCCGCCGCCTACGCGCTGGCGCGCTTCCGTTTTCCGATCGGCACCAACGACATCGCGATGTGGTTCCTGTCGCAGCGCGTGCTGCCGCCGGCGGTGGTGCTGGTGCCGTTCTACCTGATGCTCGTCTATCTCCGGCTGATAGACACCTGGACCGGCCTGATCTTCTGCTATTCGGCCTTCAATCTCGCTTTCGCGGTGGTGATCATGCGCGACATCTTTCGCGACGTGAGCACGGAGATCGAGGACGCGGCCAAGGTCGAGGGCGCGAAGCCGTGGCAGATTTTCTGGAAAATATCGCTGCCGCTTTCCGCCGACGGCCTCGTCGTCACGTCGGTGCTGATCTTCGCCTTCACCTGGAACGAAGCGCTGTTCGCCGCCGCGCTTACCTCACAAAGCGCTACCACCTTCTCCGCGCTGGTTCTTGCCTCGCGCTCAACCCGCGGCGTCGATTTCAACGTCGCCTCGGTGAATACGCTGATTGGCATCATACCGCCGGTGATCATGTATCTCTTCGTGCAGCGCTATCTCGCCCGCGGCCTCTCCTTCGGCGCGGTGAAGGGCTGAGCGCTTCGCGCTAGAGCGCCTTGTCGGTCGTCAGGTCGAAGATCGCCACGCGCTTCATATTGATGTCGATTGGAATACGGTCGCCGGGCCGGCTCACGTCGTGCGCTTGCAGCTCCGCGACGACCGGTATCCCTCCCATGCGAAACGTTGCGTAAGTGCGTGAGCCGACCGGCTGCAAAACCTCGATCTCGGCGTCGTGCCGCAGGCTCCCATCGGCCGGCGAAGAGCGCACAGCGCGCATCATGTGCTCGGGGCGGACCCCGAGGACGACGGCGAGCCCGTTCAAGACGTCCTTCCGCAATCGGTTTGGCAATAGCCGCACATCCACGCTGTTTTCGCCGTCAAGGCGCACCACGTCGCCGGAATCGGCGCGGACCAGCGTGCCGGGCAGAAAGTTCATGGGCGGCGAACCGAAGAAACCGGCCACGAAGCGCGTCGCCGGCCGCTCGAAAAGCTCCAGCGGTGTCCCTTCCTGCTCGATCCGACCGCCGCGCATCAACATGATCCGGTCGCCAAGCGTCATCGCCTCGGTCGGATCGCGCGTGGCGAAAATCTTGGTCGAGGGGAATTCGCCATGCAGCTGCTTGATCTCACCGCGGATCGCCTCGCGCAGCGGAGCATCGAGGGGCGCCAGCGGGTCATCGAACAGGCAGAGCGCCGCATCGCGCACCAGCGCCCGGCCAATCGCCACAAGCTGGCTCTCGCCGGGACGCAACTGGCGGGCCTGCAGGTCGAGGAGATCGCCGATGCCGGCGAAATCAGCGAACCGCATCACGCGGCTCGCAATCTCCGCGCGCGGCATTCTCCGCCGCCGCAGTCCAAAGTCGATGTTCTTGCGGACAGACATGTTCGGAAAGAGCGCGTCATGCTGAAACACCATCGCGACGTTCCGATCGCGCGGCGCCCAGCCGTCGACGATCTCCCCGTCGATGTCGATTGCCCCGCGGTCCGCCCTCTCCAGCCCGGCGACGGCACGAAGCAGCGTCGTCTTTCCGGCGCGCGGCGGCCCGACCAATACGCAGAATTCGCCTTCCTGGACGCTTAACTCGACCCCGCTTAGCGCCGGCACCTTGCCGTAGGATTTCTCCACGCCGCGGATCGTCAGACTTCCCATTCCCCCGTCCTTGGCCGTTCCGCCGTTTACGCCGTGGCTCGGGGGAATGCCCTTCGCCGCCATTACACGCAGCCCGGCATCGTATTCGACGCGGTCGAGTGCGCAAATCGCCTTTGTCCGAACGCGGCCGATCTTTCGGCGGGCTGCTTAGAGCATTTCCTGAACGGCGGGAGAAAACGCTCAAACGGACCGGCCTAAGCCGGTGCGGGGAAAGCCGTTTGCCGCGCGCGCCCGATCCTGGATCGGGTCCCGGCGGCTAATTGGCCGGGCAGTAAGAATAATTGAGCATCGGCGACCCGGAACCCTTGAGTGTAGCGCGCTGGGATGCTGCAATGGCCGAAGTCGGAATCGAACCGGACACGGGGGCTCCATGGGGGGAGTTGTCGAGTGGTTTGAGGGGCACGGGGAGATTCCGCTCCGGCCGCCTTTTCACGTGCGCGAATATGCATCTGTGACCGACGATCCGGATCGCGCGGTCGACGAGAATTTTGTGTCGACGATCCGGGGCCTGGCTTTCGCGATCGAGTATTGCGACTCGCACGGCTGGATGAGCACGCGCACCATCCGCTGCCTTGCCATCGATCCATTTCATCCCGCCCATATCAGCGCCTTCTGCCATGTGCGAGGAAACGTCACGACCTTCCGCGTCGACCGGATCATTTCGATCATCGGGCTGAACTCCGGTTCCGTGCTTTCCAGCGATCAGCACCTCGCGCTCCTCGCGCCTTATCTTTCGGAGCCCGGAGAGGGCACGGACAATGCTGCAATCGTCGCTCTGCAAAAGGCGACGCGCGACGGCGTGTTCGCCCTCCTCGACATCGCGATGGGCGAGACCGGCCTGCACGACCAGGCCCGCCACACGATCCTCGGCTATGTCGCCGCCGAGGCCAAAGCGAGGGGCTGCGCCCTGCCCCCGACAAATCTGATCAATCTTTGGATCGGCAATCTCGCGCCGCCGCTCGACAGCGTCACCGATGCCGTCACGAATCTTCTTTCCGACCGCGAGAGGTTCGCCCGGCTGCTTCCCTGGCTTCTCAAGGTGGCACGCTGCCCAGGCTCGGTGGCCGTGTCCGAGGAGGCGTTGCGCGAGCTTTTCGCGGCGGTGCGGCGGCATTTCCGCGACGAGCCGCATGATTTTCCGAGCGATCTTCGGGCGACGCGCTAGCCGCAGGCACCGCCGGGATCGACCCCGGCGCTGGCATTCCCGCGTGCGGCGTGATTGCCTGTCGCAGTGACGAAAGACACCGAACACACGTTGGGGATCGAAGAGGAATATTTCCTCGTCGACCTTGAAACGCGCGATCTCGCGGCTGACCCGCCCGAAGCCCTCATGTCGGCATGCCGGGACATTCTTGGCGAGCACGTGACGCCGGAGTTCCGCCGCTGCCAGATAGAGGTCGGCACCGCGGTCTGCCGCACGATCGCGGAAGCACGTAGCCAGATCGCGCTCTACCGCAGGACCATCGCAGCGGAGGCGAAGCGCCACGGCATGGGTTTGATCGCGGCCTCCACACATCCGTTTGCGGATTGGAGCACGCAGATCACAACCGCGAAGGACCGCTACACCAAGCTGCAGGCGGACTTGCGCACCGTCGCCGAGCGGCTGCTGATCAGCGGCATGCACGTGCATGTCGGCGTGCCGGACGAGGATCTGCGCATCGATCTTCACGGTCAGCTCGTCTATTTCCTTCCGCACCTCCTTGCGCTTTCCGTCTCATCGCCGTTCTGGCAAGGGCGGATCACGGGGCTGAAGTCCTACCGCTCCTCCGTTTCCGTCGAGCTGCCGCGCGCCGGCCTGCCGCAGACCTTCTCGAGCGCATCGGAATACCGCCGCATGGTCGATCTTCTCGTGCAACTCGGCTGCATCGAGGACGCCACCAAGATCTGGTGGGACCTTCGCCCCTCCGCACGCTTTCCGACGATCGAGATGCGCATCACGGACATCTGCACCAGGCTCGACGACGGCATCGCGCTCGCTGCGACGTTTCAGGCGACTGTTGAGATGCTGATCACGCTGAAGCGCCACAATCAGCGCTGGCGCCAATACCTGCCGGCGCTGATCGCCGAGAACCGCTGGCTCGCTCAGCGCCACGGCGTTCAGGGGGCGCTGATCGATTTCGGCCGTAGCGAGGCCGTGCCTTTCTGCGACCTGACGGAGGAGTTGATCGCGCTCACGGCCGAGGAAGCAAAGAAGCTCGGGTGCCGTGCCGAAGTGGAGCACCTGCGCAAGATCGTCGCCGCCGGCACGAGCGCCGACCGACAACTTTCCGTCTATCAGAAGACGCTCGAAGCCGGCGGCGACGAGGACGCGGCGCTGAAGGATGTCGTCGACCACCTGATGGCCGAAACGCTGGAGGGCTGTTAGGCCGCGAGCGTCTCGCCGTTCCGAACCCGCTCGCTCGGCGCGGAGAAGGTCACCAGTTCCTCCGACGCCGTCGGGTGCACCGCCATTGTCGCGTCGAAGTCGGCCTTGGTCGCCCGCATCTTCACCGGAATGGCAAGAAGCTGCGCCATCTCGCCGGCGCCGGGCCCAAGCACGTGCGCGCCGAGCACGACGTGTGAATCCGCGTCGACGACGAGTTTCAAGAGCATGCGGTCGGAGCGCCCGGTGAGCGTGCCCTTCAGTGGGCGAAAGGCGGTCTTGTAGATGTCGAGGTTCTTGTAGCGCTCGCGCGCGCGGTCTTCCGTCAGGCCGACGGTGCCGATCTCCGGCTGCGAAAACACGGCGGTCGCGACGGAATCGTAGTCCGGCTTGGTCGGACGGTCGCGGAAGACGGTCGCGGCAAAGCACTCCGCCTCGTGGATCGCGACGGGGGTAAGCTGTATACGGTCGGTCACGTCGCCGATCGCCCAGATGTGGTCGACGCTGGTCTGCGAATAGGCGTCGACCTCGATCGCGCCCCTCTTATTGATGGCGACGCCGGCCGCATCGAGGCCGAGTCCGTCGACGTTCGGGACGCGCCCGACGGCGAGCATGATAGCGTCTGTCTCTTCGACGCCGCCGCCCGAAAGATGCGCGACCAGGCGCCCGTCCGCGCGCTTCTCCACCTTCTCGAATACTTCGCAGCAGAGGATGCGCACGCCCTTGTTCGTCGCCTCTGCGTGAAACAGGCGGCGCAGATCCATATCGAAGCGCGACAGTACCTCGCGGCCGCGATAGACGATCGTCGTGTCGACGCCGAGGCCGTGGAAGATGCCGGCGAACTCCACGGCGATGTAGCCGCCGCCGCCGATCAGAATCTTCTTCGGCAGCTGCTTCAAATGAAAAGCCTCGTTCGAGGTGATGCAGTATTCGTGGCCGGTGAGCGCAGCGTGCGGATTCGGCCGCGCGCCCGTGGCGATCAAGATGCGCTCGGCGGTCACGGTCTTGCCGGACCGCTCAATTTTGATCCGATGGTCGCCGCTAAGGGTCGCGTGCGACTCGATCAGTTCGGCGCCGGCCTTGGCGAGATTGGCGCGATAGACCGTCTCCAGCCGGGCGATCTCCTTGTCCTTGTTGGCGATCAGCGTCGGCCAGTCGAACGTCGCGGGTGAAAGCTGCCAGCCGTAGGCGGCGCTGTCTTCGAACTCCTCGCGAAATTGCGAGGCGTAGACCAAAAGCTTCTTCGGAACGCAGCCGCGGATCACACAGGTGCCGCCGACGCGGTCAGCCTCGGCGATGGCGACACGCGCGCCCGCCTCCGCCGCGCGGCGCGCCGCGCGTACGCCGCCGGAGCCAGCACCTATGACGAAGAGATCGTAGTCGTAGGCCACGCGAGGCTATTGCTGCGGGGCTGGCGCCGGCTCCTGCGCCGGCCCGGCCACGTCGTTCTGGATCGCCTGTTGCTCGGCGGTCATTGCCGCTTCCAGCTCCGCCTTGACCTTCGTGTTGAGCTCGGCAGCCACCGACTTTCCCCAATCCTCTGCCGCGGCGGTTTGCACGGCCAGAAGCTTGGGCAAGGCGACAGAGAATTTCTTGCCGGTGTCGGTGCTGAAGAAATCTATCAAGTCCTGCATCTCCGCGTCGCTGAAAGCCGCCGCCCATACGCGGGCGAGATAATTGTCGAGCTCCGGCCGGCGGCTGACCAGCTGAACGGCGACCTTGTCGACGATGCCGATGATGCCGAGTTGCATTTGCGGGTTGGCACGGATGAAGTCGTTCTTCGCCTGGTCGGCGATGTTCGGAAGCAGCACGTCGAACATGCGCGACGTGTGGGATAAATCGACGAGCTTCTTGCCGAGGGCCAGCGACTCCGGCGAGATATTCCTCGTCAGGATGTCATTCACCGCGTCGTCGGAGCCGGAAGCAGGCGGCGTTGTTGCGTCCTGCGCGAAACCAGGCGCCGCGCAAAGAACAGCCGCCAGCGCAAAAAAGGATGCGGCGAGCATACGTTTCATCTTGAACCTCCGTCGGACGGCCGCGGGGCCGTCTCGCTCATTGGATCGGTAAATCCTCACGCCCGAAGCTCGGCGATCCCTTCCGGCGAAGCCACAAAGGCAAGGTCGGCATAGCCCAGGAAGAGCCCGTGCTCCATCACACCGGGGATGCGGGAGAGCTTCTCGGCGAGCGCTTCTGGGTCGGGAATGCGGCCAAATGATGCGTCAAGGATGCGGTTTCCGTTCTCCGTCACGAATGGGTTACCGCGGTTTCTTCTAAGATTGAGTGCAACGTCAAGACCGAGCTCGGCGGCGGCACGCTCGATCGCGTGCGACGTCGCGATAAGCCCGAATTCGGCGACCTCGACCGGCAACGGGAAAGCGCCGAGCGCCTCGACCTTCTTGCTCTGGTCGGCGATCACGATCATCCGGCTCGCAGCCCCGGCCACGATCTTCTCGCGCAACAGCGACCCGCCGCCCCCCTTGATCAACGCGAGACCGGGGCCGATCTCGTCGGCCCCGTCGACGTCAAGATCAAGCTCCGGCTCTTCGTCGAGCGACGCGAGCGGCACGCCCGCCTTCCGCGCGATCGAAGCGATCGCCTCGGATGTCGCGATGCCAACCACGGTCAGCCCCGACGCGACGCGTTTACCAAGAAGCATGACGAAGAGCGCGGCCGTCGACCCACTGCCAAGGCCGAGCCGCATTCCGTCCTCGACATGGGCAAGCGCGGCCTCGGCGGCACGGCGCTTCAATTCGTCGGACATGGCCTTTTCGCACGGGATCTCGCGACGCCCGCGCGTCTAGCACGCGCCCCCGCGGCGACCAAGAGGCGGGAGCGGCTTGCCAAAGCCGGATCGGCGCTATAGTCGGCCGCCGATGCCAAGCCCCCTCCTCGTCTTCGATCTCGACGGAACGCTCGCCGACACCGCGCCCGATCTCCTGGCAACGCTCGACGAAATCCTGCCGCGCCACGGGTTCCGCAGCGAGATCGACGCGGACTTCCGCGAAGGCATCGGGCACGGCGCGCGCGCGCTGATCGAATACGCGCTCGCCCGACAGGGCATCGCCGTCGACGCGCGGAAACTCGATCAGATCTTCGCGGATTTCCTCACGCATTACGAGGCGAATATCTGCGTGAAGACGCGGCTCTTTCCGGGAGCCCTCCCCCTCCTCGATCGTTTCGCGCGGTCGGGATGGGAGTTCGCGGTCTGCACCAACAAGCCGGTCAGAATGTCGAGGCTTCTGCTTGCGCGGCTCGGCATCACGGAGCGCTTCGCCGCGGTCTGCGGTGGCGACAGCTTTCCCTACAAGAAGCCCGACCCTGCGCATCTCCTCGACACGATCGCCGCGGCGCGCGGCGCGCGTGAAAAGGCCGTGATGGTCGGGGATTCGCGCACCGACCTCGACACGGCGCGGGGTGCCGACGTTCCCTTCATCGGCGTGACGTTCGGCTACACCCCGATACCGATGGCGACGCTCAAGCCGGACGTCCTGGTGGAGAGCTTCGATGCGATCCAGCCGAAGGAAACGGCCGCGCTCCTCGACGGCCGCTTCGGCGAAGGGCGCAGCGCACGGGCGCCCGCCCCCGCCACGCCTTGATTTCAAGAATCGCCGCACCTATAGACCGCGTCTTCGGCTTATCGGTCTTGGCCGGCCCGGGCGGTTAGCTCAGCGGGAGAGCACACGCTTCACACGCGTGGGGTCACTGGTTCAATCCCAGTACCGCCCACCATTGTCCTTCTCTCGGCTGGCCGCGCCCCACGAGCGATCTCGCGATAGAGCGCGGCGTATTCTGTGGCCGGGCGGTCCCAGCCGACCTCTAGCGCCATGCCGTTCTTCTGGATCGCGCGCCAGGCCTTCCGGTTCGCCCACAGTGCACAGGCGCGGACGAGCGCATTTTCGAGCCCCTCGCGCGTGACCGGCGCGAACTGAATGCCGGTCGCGACGCCGGCGGAAAGTGCTGCCTCGTTGGCATCGATGACCGTGTCGTTCAGCCCGCCGACGCGGGCGACAATCGGCAGCGACCCGTAGCGCATGGCGGCGAGCTGGGTCAGGCCGCAGGGCTCGAAGCGCGACGGCACGAGCAGCGCGTCGCTGCCGCCCTGAACAAGATGCGCTAGCCGCTCGTCGTAGCCGATGAAGACACCGACGCGTCCCGCCGAGCGCTGTGCGGCGGCACGAAAGCCATGTTCCAGCGCCGCGTCGCCCGAGCCGACCAGCACCAGATCCGCGCCGAGCGAGAGTAGCCGCGGCAACGCCGCGAGAAGGAGATCGAGCCCCTTCTGCTCCGAGAGCCGACTGATGACGGCGAAGAGCGGCGCTTCGTGTCCTGTCGTTATGCCGAACCGCTCCCTTAGCGCGTGCTTGTTCTTCTGCCGCCGACCGAGGCGCGCCGCCGTGTAGGTCGCGGCAAGGTGCAAGTCGGTTCGCGGGTTCCACACTGCCTCGTCGAGCCCGTTCACGATGCCGGAGACGACCGCGGAGCGCACGCGTAACAGGCCGTCGAGCCCCATGCCCCCTTCCGGCGTGCGAATCTCGGCAGCATAGGTCGGAGAGACGGTGGTAACGCGGTCGGCGAATTGCAGTCCCGCCTTCAGGAAACCGATGCCGCCGTAATATTCGACCCCGTCGATCGAGAGCGCGCCGGGCGGAAGCAGCAGCGTGTGCAAGAGCGCGGCAGGGAAATGCCCCTGGAAAGCGAGATTGTGCACAGTCAAGACGGTGCCCGGCCGCGCCGACCGCGCGCGTTTGCTGCGATATCGCAGATAGGCCGGCGCCAGTCCCGCCTGCCAATCGTGCACATGAAGGATATGCGGGCGGTAGGATCGCAGCGCACCCGCACCGATCTCTGCCGCGACCAACGAAAGGGCGGCGAAGCGCTGTGCGTTGTCGGGCCAATCGCGGCCTTGCCGGTCGACGTAGGGGTTGCCCGGCCGCTGATAAAGATGCGGTGCGTCGATCACGAGGAGGTCGAGGCCCGCGGCGGTCGCGGAGAGAAGCGTCGCAGGGCCGCCGAAGAGTTCGGGGAAACGATGCACGGCGTCGCGGCGCTCGAGCTTGTCCACGACGCTCGGATAGCCGGGGACGAGCGTGCGCATCTCGACGCCGCGGCGCGCGAGTGCCGCAGGCAGCGCGCCGGCCACATCTGCGAGGCCGCCGGTCTTGATGAGCGGAAAGACCTCGGAGGCGACCGAGAGAACCCGGCGGCCGGCGGCTCGGCTCAATTGACGAGCCGGTCGATCATGCTTTGGGTGATCAGGCATACGCCGCGCTCGCTGCGGCGGAAGCGCTGCGCGTCGCGATCGTGGTCCTCGCCGACCACGAGCCCCGGCGGAATCTTGACGCCGCGGTCGACGACGACCTTCTTCAACCGCGCCCCGCGTCCGATGTCGACGTAGGGCATGATCACGGCCTCGTCGATGTCGGAGTAGGAATGAACGTGCACGCCGGTAAAGAGAAGCGACCGGCGCAGCTTCGCGCCGGAGATGATGCAGGCGCCGGAGACGAGCGAGTTGACGGCCATGCCGCGGCGGTCGTCGTCGTCGAAGACGAATTTCGCCGGCGGCGTGATCTCGGCATAGGTCCAGATCGGCCAAGTGCGGTCGTAGAGGTCGAGCGCCGGCACCGGCGCGGTCAGGTCGACGTTCGCCTCCCAATAGGCGTCGATCGTGCCGACGTCGCGCCAGTAGACCTCCGCGTCCTCGCTGGAACGGACGCAGGAGCTCGCAAAGCGGTGCGCGACGGCTTTACCGTTCTTCACCAGATGCGGGATGATGTCGCGACCGAAGTCGCGGCTTGAGTTTGAGTCAGCGGCGTCGCGGCGCAACTGATCGAACAGGAACTTGGTCTCGAAGATGTAGATGCCCATCGATGCAAGCGCCATGTCCGGCTGGTCGGGCATGCCCGGTGGGTTTTTCGGCTTCTCCAGGAACGAAGTGATGCGATCCGACGTGTCGATCGCCATCACGCCGAAGCCGGTCGCCTCCATGCGGGGCACTTCGATGCAGCCGACGGTCACGTCGGCTTCCATCTCGACGTGCTGCCGGAGCATCCGCTCGTAGTCCATCTTGTAGACGTGGTCTCCGGCCAGCACGACCACGTAGTTCGGCCGGTAGCTTGCGATGATGTCGATGTTCTGGAACACCGCATCGGCGGTCCCCGCGTACCACATCGTCTCGGAGACGCGTTGGCTCGCCGGGAGGATGTCGAAGCTCTCGTTGCGCTCCGGGCGGAAGAAGTTCCAGCCGCGCTGAAGGTGGCGGATCAGGCTGTGCGCCTTGTACTGGGTCGCGACGGAGATGCGGCGGATGCCGGAATTCAGCGCGTTCGACAGCGCGAAGTCGATGATCCGCGACTTGCCGCCGAAATAGACTGCGGGCTTGGCGCGCTTGTCGGTCAATTCCATGAGCCGGCTGCCGCGCCCGCCGGCGAGCACGTAGGCCATGGCGTCGCGTGCCAGTGGCCGTCCGTCCATTTCGATGCCAGCCATTGAGAGGCTCCTCCCCAATAGCGCCCACTATTCAGGCTTCGGATATGGAGGGCAACTCCCTTCGGCCGGGGAAGCGGACACCACGGCAGCGCGGAGGTCCGACGGTGCGAGAATAAGCCCCGCGACCGACGCGGCTACGAATGAGCGCACAAGCGGCAACCGAGTTGCGGGCGCGACGACGAATTCGCGCAGCGGCGGCAAGAGCCGGCTGTCGGATTGATAGAAGGGCGTGAAGCCCCTGCTCAGCGCCTGGTAGTACGCCATTTGGCGGCGCCGTTCGGCGGCGTAGGTCCCGAGCGCCTCGCCGAGATCCGATTCGGTGGAAAGCGCACGGGCGAGCGCGCGCACGTCGAGAAGCGCCATGTTCGCGCCTTGGCCGAGCTGCGGGCTTGCCGCGTGAAACGCGTCGCCGACGGCGACCAGCCGCTCCGCGCAGGGCCGCGCGAGCATGTGATGGCCGTAGCGCGCAAGCGTCATGTCGTCCGCGTCGCGGATGGCCTCGAGGAGCGGCGCCGTCCGCGGCCAAAGCCCGAGCACCCGCTCCTTCCAAGCGGCGAGGCCGCGGCTCTGCCACGCCGCATAGTCTTCGAGCCGAATGCTCCAGAAGAAGGCCGCTTCGGCCGTCGCGCCTTTGCTGCGCCGGCCGATCGGCAGCACGCCGATCATCGTGTCGGCGCGGACATAACGCTGTTCGAGCGCGTGCGCATCGAAGCCCGCCGCCGCTGGCCACGGCACGCTCGCCCAAAGCGCGCCGTAGCGGAGGTCGCGGCGCAAGCGCCCGCCGAAGAGCGGCCAGAGCGGCGAACGCACGCCGAGCGCATCGACGACGAGGTCGAACGGTCCCGACTTCCAGCCATTCGCACCGACGAGAATTGGCCGCCCTCCGGCGCCGCGCTCAACGCTTTCGATCCGCCGCCCCGTCTCGATCGGAATGCGGGCGGCTTGCACGGCTTGAAGGAGAACATCGAAGAGCGCCGCACGGTGGACGCCGAGCCCGAAACGATTGCCGCCGAGCCGGCGGTAGCGCACATCGAGCACGATACGCTCGGACGGAAGCACACGGCCGAAGAGGCGGTCGAGGCGGCTGCCGAGCGAAAGCATGCGCTCGGCAAGCCCGAGCTCGGCGAGCACCCCAAGCCCGGTCGGCTGCAGGATCAGCCCGGAGCCGAGCGGGCGCGGCGCCTCGAACTGCTCGAAAATCGTGACGCGATGGCCCTGCCGCGACAGGAAGAGCGCGGCCGAGAGCCCGGCAGGCCCTGCACCCGCGATCCCGATCGAAAGTCGCTGCATTTGCGCCCGCATCGAACCCAGCCTTCATGATCGGGGCGACCGCGCCCGGATACGCCCGGTCCGAGTTTACCCCGCCGAAACCTCGGCCCGTCTAGGCAGGAGCGTGCCCAGGGAGGCGCGCTCGCGCATTCGCCACATGACGATCGATCCGTTTCCGCCCGCCCTTCGGCTGAGCGGACTGACCAAGACCTTCGCGCGGCCGGCGGTCGATAATCTCGACCTGACGCTGAAGACCGGCGAGTTCTACTCGCTGCTCGGTCCGAACGGCGCCGGCAAGACGACGACGCTCAGAATGGTTGCCGGGCTCTTGAAGCCCGACGCCGGCTCGATCGAGGTCTTCGGCATCGACGCGCTCGCCGACCCCGTCTCGGCGAAGCGGATCATGGCCTGGGTCTCCGATGAGCCGATGATCTACGACAAGCTGACACCTTACGAATATCTCGAATTCGTCGCCGGGCTCTGGGAGATCGACGCGGCCGCCGCCAAGGAGCGCGCCGACGATTTGATCGGCTGGCTCGGGCTTGGGCCGCATGCCAACGAGCGCTGCGAGAGCTTCTCCAAGGGGATGCGCCAGAAGGTGGCGCTCGCCGGCGCGCTGGTGCACGACCCGCGCCTGATCATCCTCGACGAGCCGCTGACCGGGCTTGATGCCGGCTCGGCGCGGCAGGTGAAGGACGTGCTCCTGTCGCGCGTGCGCGCCGGCAACACGGTGGTGATGACGACGCACATCCTGGAAGTCGCCGAGCGCATGGCGGAGCGGATCGGTGTCATCGCCATGGGCCGCCTGATCGCCGAAGGCACGCTCGAAGAGCTTCGCCTCAAGGCCGGGCGGCAGAACTCCAACCTTGAAGACATCTTCCTGACGCTCGTCGCCGAAAAGGCGGAAGCGGCGTGAGCATACCCGGCTCGCTCGCCTGGATTGCGCGCCACGAGCTGCGGCTTTCGTGGCGCGATTGGCTCGGCCTGATGACGGGCGGAAAGCGCGCGCGAATCCCAATCATCACGCTCGCCTTCGTCGGCATCGCGATCGCCATGCATTGGCTCGCCTATCACCTGATCGGCCCCTCGACGCCGTCCGGCATCGATCCTGGCCGGCCCACGCTAATCCTCGTCACCGGCTGCGCGCTTCTCTCGTGGTCGCTGACCCTGTCGCAGGCGATGGAGATGGTGACGCGCGCCTTCTATGCGCGTGCCGATCTCGACCTCGTCCTCTCCTCGCCGATCTCCGCGCGCAAGGTCTTCGCGGTCAGGATCGCGGCGATCGCCGTCTCGACGACGGCGCTGGCGGTGCCGCTCGCCGCGCCCTTCATCGACGCGCTCGCCTATTCCGGCGGGCCGCGCTGGCTCGGCGCCTACGGCGTCGTGGTGGCAATGGGGATGGTCGCCTCAGCGCTCGCCATGGCAGTTACGATGGCGCTCTTTCGCACAATTGGAGCGCGGCGGACGCGGCTTGCGGCGCAGATTATCGCGGCGGTCGTCGGCGCGATCTTTGTCATCGGCGTGCAGGCGCTCGCCATTCTCTCGACCAATACGCTGTCGCGCTTCGCAGCACTGCAATCGAACGCGCTGAAAGCCATCGCGCCCGGCGACGCGAGTCCTTTCTGGTGGCCGGCGCGGGCGATCATGGGCGATGTCCCGGCCCTCGTCGGCGTGCTCGTCATAGGGGCGTCGCTTCTTGCAGCGGCAATGCTCGTCTTTTCCGGGCGCTTTGCGGAGAACGCTACGGCGGCGGCCGGCATCTCGGCGACCACGATCCGGCAGCGCCGGCGGAACGGCGCCTTCCGGCCGGCATCGCCCGCAGGTGCACTTAGGCGTAAGGAATGGACGCTGCTTCGGCGCGATCCGTGGCTGGTCTCGCAGACGCTGATGCAGGTGCTCTATCTGCTCCCGCCCGCGCTCCTTCTTTGGCGGAATTTCGGCAGCGGCGGGGAGACGCTGCTGGTGCTCGTGCCGGTCTTCGTGATGGCCGCCGGGCAACTCGCCGGGGGGCTCGCCTGGCTTGCCGTCTCGGGCGAGGACGCACCGGATCTGGTGGCCTCGGCGCCGGTGCCGGAGCGGACGATCCTCCGCGCCAAAATGGAAGCCGTGCTCGGCGGAGTGTTTTTCGTGCTCGCCCCGGTGATCCTGGTGCTCGCCTTCACGGCACCGGCTTATGCCGTTGTCGCCTGCGTCGGCATTCTCGTCGCGGCCGGCTCGGCGACGATGATCCAGCTCTGGTTCCGCAAGCAGGCGAAGCGATCGCATTTCCGTCGCCGGCAGACATCGTCGCGCGTCGCAACGTTCGCGGAGGCTTTCTCTTCGATCTCATGGGCGGCGACGGCAGGTCTTGCGGCGTCGGGGAGCTGGTTCGCGATCGCGCCCGCGGTGATCGCCTTCGGCATCCTTTCGGGCGCGCGGGCTATCAGACCGCGTTAGCGCCTGCTTTCAGGTGCAGCGCCCGCGCTGCGATCCCCCCGCGATGTCGCGAAGCGATGGGGCAGCATCCGACTCACTCCACGATCTTCCAATAGGAGTCCTTGCGGATCACCTTTCCGTCGCGAAACGTATAGAAGTCACAACCACGGACCTCCTTTCTCGCTCCGCTGCGGTCGGTGCCTGTGAGGGTCCATTTCGAGATGCCGGTATCGGCCGCGGAATCCACAAAATGCTCGTCGTTGCCGTAGTGAACGTCAGGCAGACCCTCGAAGCGTGTCGCGAGCGCTTCCCGGACGTGGCGTTTGCCCTCGAAACGAGAGCCCCACGGCTTGCTTCCCCGCGGCATCTCCAAGACGCAATCGTCGGAAAAGAAAGTCATGATGCGATCGAGATCGTGGGCGTTGAAGGCTTTACATAGCTCCGTCAGCGTCGATCGAATGTCCATCGGCCATCCCCTCCCAGTCGAATCGTTGACGCCTTGTTCGGCGCGGTATTGTCCACCTCAGCGCGACAGGCCCTTGGCCTTCAGCTCCTCCAGATATCCGGCCCAGAGCTTGTCGTGCTCGCGGCCGAGCTTAAGGAGATAGCCCCAGGCGTAGATACCGGTGTCGTGTGTGTCGTCGAAGTGCAGGCGCACGGCGTAATTGCCGACCGGCTCGACAGTCCTGATCGTCACGTTGGCCTTGCCTCCGACGGTCTTCCGTTCCGCCGGCGAATGCCCCTGCACCTCGGCGGAGGGCGAGAACACACGGAGATATTCGGCGGGGAGCGCGTGGCTTTCGCCACTATCGAACGCGACCGTCAGCGTGCGGCGGTCCTTCGAAAGGCGAAGCTCGGTCGGCCAGGGCTCCACGCAGGGCTCGCGCAGTTACTTTCGCTTCTTCGGGGCAGCTCCGTTGCCCGCGCAGCCGCATCCCTCTTGCTGCTCGCCAACCAATCCGCAGAGCTCCGGGTGCCCGTCGCAGCAGTCGTGCACGAGAAACCCGATCAGGTCGTGCACGGTCTCGATGCTCGCGCGGTAGACGATAGAGCGGCCACTGCGAACGCCGTGCACAAGGCCGGCGCGCGCCAGGATGCTGAGATGCGTCGAAAGCGTGTTCTGCGGGCAGCCGAGCGCTTCCGCGATCGCGCCGGCCGAAAGTCCGTCAGGCTCGCGGCGCATGAGCAGCCGTAGCACTTCAAGCCGCGTCGGCTGTCCGAGCGCGGCGAAGGCCGCCAACGCGAACGGGGCGGACATGGTGTCAGCCGATGGCTGACCGAGATGGCCGACGACGGCCAATTTGGCGGGCGGCATGAGCCTCCTTTCAGCACGTGAATCCATCATCGTCCACAACCGTGAGACTTAGGTGACAACGGGTGAACGATCTACTATCGTTCATTTCGAGAAATCTCGATTTATAGATAAAAAGAGTTGGGAAAGGGAGGAAGTCATGAAACGATGCGACGCAATGGTCGACGTCGGCCGTCGGCAGTTCCTCAAAGGCGGCGCGATGGTGGCCGCCGGTGCGGCAGCGGCGAGTGCGCTTACCAGCCCGGCGCGGGCGCAAAGCTCGGCGCGGGTCGCTTACCCCTCCGATCGCCTGGCGAACGTCGCCGACCTGAAGGTCAACGTAGCGGTCGCCGTCGCGTATCCGGACGCCGATGCGCCCGGCGTGCTCCTGAAGCTCGGCGCCAAGGTCCCAGGCGGCGTCGGGCCCGATGGCGACATCGTCGGTTTCACCACCGTCTGCCCGCATAAGGGCTTCCCCCTTGCCTACAACAGCGACGACCGGACGCTGAACTGCCCCGGCCACTATTCGCGCTTCGATCCCGAGAAAGGTGGCCTGCAAATCTGGGGCCAGGCAACGCAGAACCTCCCGCAATACACGCTGCGCGTCGACGACAAGGGCGACATCTACGCCGAAGGCGTGGACGAGCTCCTCTACGGCCGCCTGTCGAACGTGCTTTGAGGGAGGACAACATGGCTTACAAGCGTCAGATTGACCGGCTGCCGATCATCCCGGCAAACGCCAAAGTCCACAACGTCACCTGCCACTACTGCATCGTCGGCTGCGGCTATCACGCCTATTCGTGGGACGTGAACACAGAGGGCGGAACAGCCCCCGGCGACAACATCTTCGGCGCCGATCTCTCGCAGCAGCAGGATGCGATGACGGCGAACTGGTACTCGCCGTCGATGTACAACATCGTCAAGCAGGACGGCAAAGACGTCCACATCGTCATCAAACCCGATCCCGATTGCGAAGTGAATTCCGGTCTCGGTTCGATCCGCGGCGCGCGTATCGCGGAGATGAGCTACAGCCGGCAGCGCAACACGCAGCTGCAGCGGCTGACCGACCCGATGGTGTGGCGCTACGGCCAGATGCAGCCGACGAGCTGGGACGACGCGCTCGACCTCGTCGCCCGCGTCACCGCGGCCGTCATCAACGAACAGGGCGAAGACGGGCTCTTCGTCTCCGCCTTCGACCACGGCGGCGCCGGCGGCGGCTACGAGAACACCTGGGGCACCGGAAAGCTCTATTTCGGCGCCATGAAGGTGAAGAACATCCGCATCCACAACCGCCCGGCCTACAACTCCGAAGTCCACGCGACACGCGACATGGGCGTCGGCGAGCTCAACAATTGCTACGAGGACGCGGAGCTTGCCGACACGATCGTTGCGGTCGGCACCAATGCGCTGGAAACGCAAACCAACTACTTCCTGAACCACTGGGTGCCGAACCTTCGCGGCACGTCGGTTGCCAAGAAGAACGAGCAGCTCGCCGGCGAGCCGCACGAGCAAGGCCGGATCGTCATTGTCGACCCGCGGCGGACGGTGACGGCGAACGCCTGTGAGACGGAAGCCGGCAAGGATCGCGTGCTCCACCTTGCGATCAACGCTGGCACCGATCTTGCGCTCTTCAATGCGCTTCTGACCTACATCGCCGACCAGGGCTGGACCGACAGCGAATTCATCGCGGCCTCGACCAACGATTTCGACAAGGCGGTCGCCGCCAATCGCACGACGCTCGACGAGGCCGCGACGATCACCGGGCTTGCACCGGGCGACATCGTCAAGGCGGCCGAGTGGATCGCAAAGCCGAAAGACGGCGGCGCGCGCCGGCGCACTATGTTCGCCTATGAGAAGGGCCTGATCTGGGGGAACGACAACTATCGCACCAACGCGGCGTTGGTGAACATCGCGCTCGCCACCGGCAACATCGGCCGGCCGGGCGGAGGCTGCGTGCGCATGGGCGGTCACCAAGAAGGCTATGTCCGGCCCGATTATCCCGGTCCGCGCCCTGCTCCCTACGTCGATCAGCTCCTGATCAGCGGCCAGGGCGGCGTGCACCACATCTGGGCCTGCGATCATTACAAGACGACGCTGAACGCGCTCGACTTCAAGCGCCACTATAAGGAGCGCACCGACATGGTGAAGGACGCCATGTCGAAGGTGCCCTACGGCGACCGGGCGGCGACAGTCGACGCGATCATGACCGCGATCCGCGCCGGAGGATTGTTCTCCGTCGATGTCGACATCGTTCCGACCAAGATCGGCGAGGCGAGCCAAGTCTGGTTGCCGGCGGCGACCTCGGGCGAAATGAACCTGACCTCGATGAACGGCGAGCGGCGCATGCGGCTCACCGAGCGCTACATGGACCCGCCCGGGCAGGCCATGCCCGATTGCCTGATCGCCGCGCGCCTTGCCAACAATCTCGAGCGCGTGTTCCGCGAACTCGGCAAGGATTCCTACGCCGACCAGTTCAAGGGCTTCGACTGGCAGACGGAGGAAGACGCCTTCACGGACGGCTATCACGCCAACGCCGGCGGCGGAGAGTTCGTCACCTACGAGCGCTTGCGCGCAATGGGGACGAACGGCTTCCAGGAGCCGGCGACGGGTTTTGACAACGGAAAGATCGTCGGCACCAAGCGGCTCTATACCGACGGCAAGTTTGGCGGCAAGGACGGACGGGCGATCTTCTTCGAGACGCAGTGGCGCGGCTTGCAGGCGGAAGGAAAGCAGGAGGAGAAGGACAAGTTCGCCTTCCTGATCAACAACGGCCGCACCAACCACGTCTGGCAGAACGCCTATCTCGACCAGGAAGAAGAGCTGGTCGTGGATCGCTGGCCCTATCCGTTCATTCAGATGAATCCGGCCGATATGGACGAGCTTGGCGTGAACGAAGGCGATCTCGTCGAAATCTATAACGACAACGGCTACACCCAGGCGATGGTCTATCCGACTCCGACCGCGAAGCCGAAGGAGACCTTCATGCTCTTCGCCTACCCGACGGGCATCCAGGGCAACGTCGTCTCGAAGGGCGTGAACGAGCTGATCATCCCGAACTACAAGCAGACCTGGGGAAACATCCGCAAGATCGCCGACGCGCCGGAGGCAGTGCGGCACTTGACCTTCAAGAGCCAGGAATACAGGGTCTAGCGAAAGATCGATCCGCCGTGCCGCCGCGCTTGCGGCGCGGCGGATTTCACCCCAAATAGGCTTGGCTAGGGTGGCCTCGTGAGACAGGATTTCGCCGCTACTTCAGAGACTCCGGGGGCCGGGATGATCGATCCTTTCGGGCGGGCGATCACTTATCTCCGCGTGTCGGTGACCGACCGCTGCGATTTCCGTTGCGTCTACTGCATGGCGGAGGACATGACCTTCCTGCCCCGGAAGGACCTTCTCACCCTCGAAGAGCTCGACCGGCTGTGCACCGCTTTCATCGAGAAAGGCGTGCGCAAGATCCGCATCACCGGCGGCGAGCCGCTGGTCCGGCGCAACATCATGAACCTCTTTCAGGCGCTCGGCCGGCATCTTGAGACCGGCGCGCTCGACGAACTCACGTTGACCACCAACGGCTCGCAGCTCACGCGCTTCGCCGACGAGCTGAAGGCGGCGGGTGTGAAGCGCGTCAACGTCTCGCTCGACACGCTCGATCCGGAGAAATTCAAGGCGATCACCCGCTGGGGCGATTTCGACAAGGTGATGGCCGGCGTCCGCGCCGCGCAAGCCGCGGGGCTCGCCGTCAAGCTCAACGCCGTTGCGCTCAAAGACGTCAACGAGGACGAGCTTCCCGAGATGATCCGCTTCGCCCACGGCGAAGACATGGACTTGACGCTGATCGAAACGATGCCGATGGGCGACATCGACGGCGACCGCACCGATCAGTATCTGCCGCTGTCGCTGGTGCGCGCGCGGCTTGGCGAACACTTCACGCTCGAAGATCTCGACTACCGGACCGGCGGGCCGGCGCGCTACGTGCACGTGAAGGAAACCGGCGGGCGGCTCGGCTTCATCACGCCGCTCACGCACAATTTCTGCGAAAGCTGCAACCGCGTCCGCATCACCTGCACGGGCACGCTTTACATGTGCCTCGGCCAGAACGACGCGGCGGATTTGCGTGCGCCGCTTCGCGCCTCTGAAGGAAACGAGCTTCTCGCTCAAGCCATCGACGAGGCGATCTCGCGCAAGCCGAAGGGCCACGACTTCGTCATCGACCGGCGGAAAAAGGCCCCGGCCGTGCCGCGGCACATGAGCGTCACCGGCGGTTGATCCCAGCGCGCGTCAGGCGGCGTGAGCGGCCGGCTTCGGCCTCAACAAGGTCACCAGCAAAATGCCGACGATGACCATGCCGCCTCCGGCATAGTGATACCATTCGCTCGACGCGCCGTGGAGGCGCGTCGGCCTTCCGCTGATGCTTACGACCTGATAGAGGCAGCGCCTCCGCTGTCAGCGTCCGCGTTTTCTCTTCTGCCGAATCCCATGCCTTCCGCCCTCTTCCCCGCTGACGCCGCTTGCGCACTTCTTCGACCGTGCGCGCCACTCCAGGCAGCCGCGTTTTGACACCGGTCAACGACATGCTGCGCGGCATCACGGCAATGGTCGTCTCGCAACTTGCGTTCCTGCTCAACGACACATGCGTGAAGTTGGCGAGCGACTCCATGCCGATGGGCGAGATCGTCTTCCTCCGCGGGCTTGTCGCCCTCGTGCTGACCGGTGGCCTTCTCGTCGCCTTCGGCGCGCAGCGCCAGATGGCGCAGGTCGCAGACCGGCTCGTGGGCTACCGCGTCGTCGGCGAGCTCGGCGCGATGATCTTCTACATTGCCGCGCTGATCCACATGCCGATCGCCAACACGACCATCATCTTCCAGGCGACGCCGCTCTGCGTGACGGCCGGGGCGGCAATCGGTCCTCGGCGAGGCGGTCGGCTGGCGGCGCTGGGCGGCCATCGCAATCGGCTTTCTCGGCGTGCTCATTGTCGTGCGCCCGGGGCTCTCCGGCTTCGACGCTTACGGCATCCTGGTGCTCATCTCGGTGCTCTTCGTCACCGGGCGCGATCTGGCGACGCGCGCGCTGCCTGCCGCAACGTCTACGATCCTCCTGAGCTTCGTGACGACCGCGGCGGTCACTGTCACGGGGGCTGCCTTCGCGCTTTTCGAGGACTGGGTGCGCCCGAGCGGCGCCGCCTTGGCCGAGATTTCTGCCGCGGCGGCGATGCTTTCCACGGGCTACATTGCCGTGATCGTCGCCATGCGCCGCGGCGAGATGTCGGTCACCGCGTCCTTCCGCTATTCCGCCGTCGTTTTCGCCATCATCTCCGGATACGTCGTCTGGGGCGACGTGCCGGACAGGCTGACCATCCTTGGGAGCCTGATCATCGTTCTGACCGGTCTCTACACGCTCTACCGCGAGCACCGCTTGGCACGCTCCGGCCGGCCACTCATCGCCGCGCCGGCTGCGATCGACCCGCCGACGGGAGGCTGAGCGTGCGGCCGAACCAGCCTAGCCATCACTCCATCACGATCTTCGGCGGCTGGCGCGCGCTCCCCTGCTCCACCGTGACCCGTGCCCAAGCGTTTTCGGCGATCCGGCGGAACGCCTCGGCATGCTCGCCGGCGGGCTCCGCCGCGACGACCGGCGTGCCGGCGTCGGAGAGCTCGCGGATGCGCATGTGAAGCGGCACTGCGCCGAGGAACGGAACGCCGATCCGCGCCGCCTCGTGCTCGGCGCCGCCGTGGCCGAAGACGTCGGTGCGCTCGCCGCAATGCGGGCAGACGAAATAGCTCATGTTCTCCACGATCCCGAGCACCGGCACGTCGACACGTTGGAACATGGCGAGCCCCTTGCGCGCATCGATCAGCGCAAGATCCTGCGGCGTGGAGACGATAACGGCACCGGCAAGCGGTACCTGCTGCGCCATGGTGAGCTGCGCATCGCCGGTGCCGGGCGGCATGTCGACGACGAGCACGTCAAGCTCGCCCCACGCCACTTCGCGCAGCATCTGCACGAGCGCGGACTGCACCATCGGCCCGCGCCAGATCATCGGCGTCTCCTCCTCCACGAGGAAGCCGATCGACATCACTTTCAGCCCGAAGCGCTCGAGCGGCTTCAGCACGCGCCCACCGAGCGCCTCCGGCCGGCCGCGAAGCCCGAGAAGCCGCGGCATCGACGGCCCGTAGATGTCGGCATCGAGGATGCCGACCTTGAGACCAAGAGCGGCAAGACCCAGCGCGAGATTGGCGGCGACCGTCGATTTGCCGACGCCGCCTTTGCCTGAAGCGACAGCGATGATGGCACCGACACCGGGCACGCCCGCCTTCGGCGCCGGCGCGCCGTGCGCATGCCCCGGCTGTGCCGGACGCTGTGGCGGCGCCGCGGGGCCCGCGCCCGGCCTCCGCTCGGCGGTCAGAGCGACCATTGCCTGCGAAACGCCGGGGATGGCGCGCACGGCAGCTTCGGCCGCTTGGCGCAGCGGCTCAAGCTCGCGCGCGCGCTCGGCGGGGACGGAGATCGAAAAGATTACCTTGCCGTCCGAAACGACGATATCGGAGACGAGGCCGAGGCTGACGATATCGCCGGAGAGGTCGGGCCCCTTGACGCGCTTCAGCGCCTCGCGAACGTCGTCTTTGGTGGGTGATGGCATGCGTTTGACCTGACTGCTCGGCTGGTGACATATGGTTTCCTTGGCACGAGATCAAACGGGGGCTCCGTTTGACCTTTGCCGGGAGACGCGAAACCGACCTTGTTCCGTGCGGCGTCCGCCGCCATTTGGCAGACCGTCATGCAAGATTCCGCAAATGGTCTTGGCCCGCATGTCGGCGTCATTCTCGCCGGCGGCAAGAGCACCCGCATGGGGGTCGACGACAAGGCGCTGATGCCGCTCGGCGGCAAGCCGATGATCGCGCGCGTCATCGAAAGGCTCAAGCCGCAGGTCGAGCGCATCGTGATCAGTGCCAACGGCGACCTTTCGCGCTTCTCGACCTACGGCCTGCCCGTCGTCTCCGACGTCTTCGAGGGCTTCGTCGGGCCGCTCGCCGGATTGCATGCGGGCATGCGCTGGTCGGAGGCAAATCTCCCGGAAGCGCATTTCATCGTCAGCGTGGCTGCCGACACGCCGTTCTTCCCCGCCGACCTCGTCACGCGGCTTTCGGAAGGCTGTGGGCGCGACGAGAACACCGTCGCCCTTGCGGCATCTACTGCCGGCACGCATCCGATCTTCGGCCTTTGGCCGGTGAAGCTCGCCGACGGCCTGGAGCGGCTCCTGGCGAGCGGCAAGGCCGGCAAGATGCTCGACTTCGCCGACCGCTTCATGCGGTTGAACGTCCCCTTCGACGATATCGTGCTTCCGAGCGGCGAGGCCGTCGATCCGTTCTTCAACGTCAACACCCCCGAGCATGCCGTGGAGGCGGAGGCGATCGCCGCCGCGCTAGATCGGCAATCGGTCCCCGTCGCGTAGCCGCACGCGTCGCTTTTGTCGCGCCCCTCGACGAGAGGCTTTGCTTCGCGCCAGAATGGCGGCACACTCTTTGCACCACTGCCGCAGGGCGGCAGACCCGGCCGGTTCGGGCGGGTGCTTAGTCGGAACAGGGAGCCAAAATGAGTAATAGCCTGAAGCGTTTAGCGGCCGTGGCCGCTGCGATCGTCGTCAGCGCCGGCATGGCCCAGGCGAAAGACTGGACCACAGTCCGTATCGCCATGGACGCCACCTACCCGCCTTTCGAGTCGCTTGACCCGAGCGGTGCCATCGTCGGCTTCGACAAGGATATTGCCGATGCGCTCTGCAAGCAGATGAAGGTGACCTGCGAATTCACCAACCAGGCTTGGGACGGCATCATCCCCGGACTGCTCGCCAACAAATACGACGCGATCCTCTCTTCGATGTCGATCACCGAAGAACGCATGAAGCAGATCGACTTCACCGAGAAGTACTACAACACGCCGCCGGCGATCGCCGTGCCCAACGACTCGCCGCTGAAGGGCGTCACGCCGGACGATTTGAAGGGAGTCACCATCGGCGCGCAGACGTCGACGACGCACGCCAATTACGCGCAGGAGAAATTCCCTGGCGCTGATGTGAAGATCTATCCCTCGCCCGACGAGTACAAGCTCGACCTCGCCAACGGCCGTCTCGACGCGGCGATCGACGACGTCGTCGTGCTCGACGAATGGACGAAGAGCGACGACGGCAAGTGCTGCAAGGTGCTTGGCGTGCTGCCGATCGATCCGGTCATCAACGGCGTCGGCGCCGGCGTAGGCCTGCGCAAGGAAGACGGCGATCTGAAGGCGATGTTCAACGCCGCGATCGAAGCGATCCGCGCGGATGGCACCTACAAGGCGATCAACGACAAGTACTTCTCGTTCGACGTCTACGGAAGTTGAACCGCGTGGACATGTGAGCAATGCTGCGGCGGGGAACGTTTCCCCGCCGCTTGTTTATGGCCAAGACGACGTGAGGGGGTTCGCGCCGGCTGATGCCTGATCTCTTGCATCTTTTGTCGTTCGGCCCGGAGGGCTGGGGCGACGAGATCCTCGCCGGCACGTGGCTGACTATCAGGCTGGCGCTCGCGACACTGCCCTTCGGCCTTGTATTGGGCTTCTTCGTATCGCTCGCGAAGAGAAGCCAGGCGAAGTGGCTGCACTTCCTCGGCGAGGCCTTCTCCACGATCTTCCGCGGGCTGCCCGAGCTCCTGACGATCTTCATCGTCTATTTCGGCGCGTCGCTCGGCTTTCAGTGGGTGGTGAGGCTGTTCTCCGACGCCACCGTCGAGATCAGCGGCTTCGTGGCCGGCGTCATCGCGCTCGGCGTGGTGTTCGCCGCCTATGCGAGCGAGGTCTTCACCGCCGCCTTCAACGGCATCGCGAAAGGGCAATGGGAAGGCGGCGCCGCCATCGGCCTGCGCCGCGGCCAGACGATGCGGCTCGTCATCTTCCCGCAGCTCATGCGGCTGGCGCTTCCCGGGCTCGCCAATCTCTGGCTGATCCTCTTGAAGGACACCTCGCTTGTCTCCGTCATCTCGATCAACGACCTGCTCCGGATGACCTATCAGGCGGTCAGCTACACGAAGCAGCCGTTCTTCCTCTATTTCGTCGCCTGTATGATCTACCTCTTGATGTCGATCATCTCGTCTTTCGGCATCACGGCGATCGAGCGCTGGGCGGAGCGCGGCGAGCGGACGCGCACCGCGACGCGGCAGACTGTGCCCGTCGCGCAGGAAGAGGCGGCGGCGCAGTGATTCCCGATCTCCTGCAACGCTATGGACTGAAGCTCCTCGACGGCCTCGGCGTGACGCTTGAGCTCGTTGTCATCTCCATCATCTGCGGCGCGATCCTTGCGATACCGATCGCCATGGCGCGCCTTTCGAAGAACCGCATCGTCTCCGGCATGGCGTTCGGCTACGTCTACTTCTTCCGCGGCACGCCGCTTCTTGCGCAGCTGTTCCTGATCTATTACGGCGCCGGCCAGTTCGTCGGGCCGCTGAAGGCGATGGGGCTTTGGGGCTTCTTCCGCGACGCCTTCAATTGCGCCGCCTTTGCCTTCACCATCAACACCGCCGCTTACCAGGCCGAGATCTATCGCGGCGCCATCCGTTCGGTGCCGCGCGGCCAGTGGGAGGCGGCGCGCTCGCTCGGCCTCCACACTGGTGCGACGCTCCTCAAGGTCGTCTTCCCGCAGGCTGCGATCATTGCGCTGAGACCGCTCGGCAACGAGATCATCCTGATGATCAAGGGCTCCGCTGTCGCAAGCATCGTCACCGTCTTCGATCTGATGGGCGAGACGAAGCTCGCCTTCTCGCGCAGCTACGACCTCACGATCTACCTCTACGCAGCCGTGCTCTACCTCTTCCTCGTGGAGTTGATCCGCCGCGTCTGGAATATCCTCGACGCGCGGCTGACGCGGCACCTTCGCCGCGAAGGACGCACCGCGCCGGCCAAGACTGCTGACCTGGTGCCTGCGACGCGCTAGACCGAATTTCTCGTTCAAGACCAAGCGGAGAATGACATGGCCAAGGTCGCCTTCATCGGGCTCGGCGTCATGGGCTATCCCATGGCGCGACACCTCGCCAAGAAGGGCGGGCACGAACTGACTGTCTACAACCGCACCGCGGAGAAGGCGAAGAAATGGGTGACGGAGAACGGCGGCAAGGACGCCCCTACCCCGCGCGCCGCGGCGGAGGGGCAGGACTTCGTCTTCTCCTGCGTCGGCAATGACGATGATCTCCGCGCAGTCGCGCTTGGCGATTCCGGCGCCATCGCCGGCATGAAGAAGGGCGCTATCCTCATCGACAACACCACCGCGAGCGCCGCCGTCGCGCGCGAGCTTGGCGAAGCCGCCGCGGCGAAGGGCGTCGGCTTCCTCGACGCGCCGGTCTCCGGCGGTCAGGCGGGTGCTGAGAACGGCGTCCTGACGGTCATGGTGGGCGGCGAACAGGCGACCTTCGACAAGGCGAAGCCGGTCATCGATTCCTACGCGCGGATGGTCGGGCTGATGGGCCCCGTCGGTGCCGGCCAGCTCACCAAGATGGTCAACCAGATCTGCATCGCCGGACTGGTGCAGGGTCTCTCCGAAGGCATCCATTTCGCCAAGAAGGCGGGGCTCGACGTGGAGAAGGTGATCAACGTCATCTCCAAGGGCGCGGCGCAGTCGTGGCAGATGGAGAACCGCTGGAAGACCATGAACGAGGGCCACTTCACGCATGGCTTCGCCGTCAACTGGATGCGTAAGGATCTGGCAATCTGCCTGGACACCGCGCGGGCGAACGGCGCGCACCTTCCCGTCGCCGCACTCGTCGATCAATTCTACTCCGAGGTCCAGTCGATGGGCGGGCAGCGCTGGGACACGTCGAGCCTGATCGCACTGCTTGAGCGGAAGTGAGAACGGGCGCGAGCATGCTCCTTAACCTCCCCCTTGAGGGGAGGTCGAAGTTTTCGCGGACGCGGCAGCGGACGGAAAGCATCGGGAGGGGGGCGGCGCTCCTAAAGCTCCTGACCCCCTCCCGAAATCCGTCGTGCTTCGCCCGCCAGATTTCGACCTCCCCTCAAGGGGGAGGTTAGGCTCGTCGGCGCTATGGCGACTACGACTAAGCCGCGGCTACGCGCCTCTGACGAAGTGGCGGCGATCCTGGCGGAGCTGAAGTCGCTCGGCTCGGAAGAGAACCGCGCGGGCCAGGCGCGCTTCGGCATCAACGCCAGGCGTGCCTACGGCGTCTCGATGCCAAATCTGCAGTCGATCAAGAGGCGGCTGAAGCGCGACCACGACCTCGCGGCCGCCTTATGGGAGACCGGCGTGCACGAAGCACGCATCCTTGCCGCGCTCGTCGACGAGCCGAGGAAGGTGACGCCGGCGCAGATGGATTCCTGGGCCGCGGACTTCGATTCCTGGGATCTTTGCGACCAGGTCACGAGCAAGCTCTTCGTGCGCACGCTGCACGCCGAGAAAGCGGTGAAGCGTTGGGTGAAGGACAACCGCGAGTTCGTGCGCCGCGCCGCCTTCGCGTTGCTTGCGGCGCACACGGTCCACGGCAAGGACCTGCCCGACTCGGATTTCCTTCAGTACCTGCCGCTGATCGAGAAATACGCGACCGACCCGCGGAACTTCGTGCGGAAGGCGGTCAATTGGGCGCTCCGCCAGATCGGCAAGCACTCGCTCGCGCTCCACGCCCCCGCCCTCGCGCTGGCTCAGAAGCTCGCGGCTTCCGACGACAAGACCGCGCGCTGGATCGGCAAGGATGCAGCAAGAGAGCTAAGCAATCCGGTGCAGATCGCACGGCTCAAAGCGAGGAGAACGAAGAGCTAGCACCCAACCGTGGTCGTCATTGCCGGGGCTCGACCCGGCAATCCATTCTTTTCGCGGTCGAGGCTTGTGCGGAGATTCCGGAATGGATGCCCGGATCACGTCCGGGCATGACGACGGTTGAGATGCGAAGTCTTACGATGCCCTCTGCTTCGCCAGCGGGTCGAGTTGCATATAGCCGAGCGGTAGCGCTGTCTCGTTCTTGATCGTCTGCATGGCGAACGCGGAGGAGACGTCCATGATGTCGATCTTCGCCACGAGCTTCTTGTAGAAGAGGTCGTAGGCTTCGATGTCCGGGACCACGACCTTCAGAAGATAGTCGATCTGCCCGCTCATCCGGTAGAACTCGATCACCTCGGGAAAATCGCCGATCACCTTGGCAAAGCGCGTGAGCCAGTCCTCGTTGTGCTGGTTCGTGGTGATCGACACGAACACCGTCACCTTGGCGTTCACCTTGGCGGCATTCAGCACCGCGACGCGCCCCTTGATGACCCCCTCCTCCTCCATCTTCTGGATGCGCCGCCAGCACGGCGTCGTTGAGAGGCCGACGCGGCGGCCGATCTCCGCGACGGGCACGGTCGCGTCTTCCTGCAGGATGGTGAGAATCATGCGGTCGAGGCGGTCCATCGCTGTCGTCCTGGCGAGGTTTCGGTTGCGCGCCTCTCCTGAACCGAATTCCGCCGCCGCGCAATCTTTCCGCGATTTAGGCCTGGCCTGAACGGATTTTCTTCGAGCCCCGCGCAATTGCGCTCCGGCTCGCACTCCCGTTCTCATCGAACCGCACGCGTCATGGCGCCGACCGAAAGCGCTGCGCTTAAGGGACCCTTAACCAGTACGCCTCGCGCAATCTTAACGGCGGGCATGCAATCCCTTGAAAAAGCAAACGAAAAGTCATCAGGCCCGGCATGGTCGCCAAAGAGGGGGCGGTTGCCGCCTCCGCATCCGTTCCAGAGTCGCACGCCGCCCGGCGGCGCATGATCATGCGCGCGCTCCTGAGCCAACTCCCGGAGAACAGCGACCCACGACGCAAGCTCTTCCACTTCGACCAGGAGATGGCGGAGCAGTTCGCCAAGAACCGCCTCTCCTCCTATGCCGTCATTCCGGTGCTCGCGATCTCCATGGGCGTTGCGATCGCAGTGCTCGGGAGCCCGAGGATGGCGGCCGCCTGGGTGGCGACCGTGCTCGCGCTCCACGCCTACGCGCTGAGCGCATCGCGCCATTTTCTGCGCGAGGGCCTGGAGTTGGCGAGCCTCTATGTGTGGAAGCGGCGCTTCGTCAACCGCGACCTCGCCTACGGGCTCGCCTGGGCGATCTTCCCGCTTCTGGTCCCGACCGGTCTGACCGTCGAGATGGCGAGCGGCATTGCTGTCATCCGGCTTGCCGCGGTCATCGTCGTGCTCTCCGTCGGCGCACTGCTTTCCTCGCCGATTCCCGCAGCGGCGGTCGCCGGCACACTTCCGATCGCGCTTTGCATGGCGGCGGTCCACATCATCGACCCGACGTTTTTCAACATCACCATCGCGCTCTGCACGCTGACGGCCGAAATCCTCTTCCTCTATCTGACCAGCCATCTCTACGAGCAGAACGCGCGAAGCCTTGCTTATCGCGCTGAAAAGGACGCGCTCTTCGCCGAGCTCGAACAGGCGAAGGCCGTGTCCGACGAGTTGCGGCGCCGCGCCGAGGGAGCGAACATGGCGAAGTCGCAGTTCCTGGCGACAATGAGCCACGAGCTTCGCACGCCGCTCAACGCCATTCTCGGCTTCTCCGACCTGATGCGCGGCGAGATGCTCGGACCGATCGGCAACGAGGCCTACAGGACCTACCTCGACGACATCTACTCGAGCGGCCAACACCTCTTGCGGATCATCAACGACATTCTCGACCTCTCGCGCATCGAGGCCGGAAAGCGGACGCTGCGCGAAGAGCTGACGTCGCTGACCGAAGTCGCGCGCGAAGCCTGTTCGCTTCTGCACCTGAAGGCGCGGCAAAAGGCGATCGACGTCAAGGAGATCTTCGAGGAGAACCTGCCCAAGATCGTCATTGACGAGCAGGCAATGCGGCAGGTGGTCTTGAACCTTGTGTCGAACGCGCTGAAATTTACCCCCGAGAACGGCGAGGTGACGGTCAAGGTCGGACGCACGAAGTCGGGCGGCCAATACGTCGCCGTGCGCGACAACGGGCCGGGCATTCCGAAAGAGGAGATCCCGATCGTGCTCTCCGCCTTCGGCCAGGGCGCGATTTCCATCAAGACCGCCGAGCAGGGCACCGGCCTCGGCATCCCGATCGTGCAGGCGCTCATTCACATGCATGGCGGCAACTTCACGCTGCGCAGCCGCGTCGGCGAGGGAACCGAGGCGATCGCGACATTGCCGGCAAAGCGGGTCGTCTCCGCCTTCACCCGCGCCGTGCGCCCACGCGTGCCGGCGGAGCTCAGGCGGACCTCGCTCAGGAAGGCGAGCTAGACCTCACTCCTTGCCGGCCACCCCCGCCTCCTCGAAGGTCGCCATGCCGTTGTGGGTGGCAAGCGCGGCCTTGACGATACCGGCAGCGAGTGCGGCGCCCGTCCCCTCACCGAGGCGCAAGCCCAGATCGAGGAGCGGCGTCTTGCCGAGCTTCAGAAGCACCGCGCGGTGCGCCGCCTCCGCCGAGCAGTGCGCGAAGAGGCAGTGGTCGATCGCCTTCGGATCGAGAGCGTGGAGGATCGCCGCCGCGGCTGTCGTCACGAAGCCGTCGACTATGACCGGCACGCGCTGTGTGCGCGCGGCAATCACTGCGCCGACCATCGCCACGATCTCGCGCCCGCCGAGTCTTCGCAGCACTTCCAGCGGATCGCGGCTGTCTCCGATTCGCGCGACCGCCGCTGCGACTGCGTCCGCCTTGCGCTTCAGGCCCGCGTCGTCGACGCCGGTGCCGCGCCCGACCCAATACTCCGCCGCGCCGCCGTAGAGCGCATAATAGATCGCGGCCGCGACCGTCGTGTTGGCGATCCCCATCTCGCCGAGGCAGAGAAGATCGACGCCGCCGGCGACCGCCTCCATTCCGTAGGCGATCGTCGCCGCGCAGCCCTTCTCGTCGAAGGCGTCCGTTTCGACGATGTCCGGCGTCGGATGATCGAGCGCCAGCTCGAAGACTTTGAGGCCGAGGCCGTTTGCCGTGCAGAGCTGATTGATCGCAGCGCCGCCAGCCGAAAAATTCGCCACCATCGCCTTGGTCACCGATTGCGGAAAAGCGGAGACGCCGCGATCCGCAATGCCGTGATTCGCCGCGAAGACCGCGACCAGCGGACGCGTCACCTCGGGCTTCTGGCGGCCCTGCCATTCGGCGACCCAGGCCGCGAGTTCTTCGAGTTTTCCGAGGCTTCCCGCAGGCTTGGTCAGCATCGCATCGCGCGCGGCGACCGCCGCGCGCGCCTTCAAATCGGGTCCGGGGAACGTGGCGACGAGCCGCCTGATGTCGTCGAACGGAAGACCGCTTGCGGTAGAATTCATACGGCCCTCCACGCCGGGGATTCGCCGGCCGGCTGCCGGCGGGTGGGCCGGTTTATAGGCCGAGGGCCGGCGGGGCAATGGCTTGCCAGCGTCCTAAAACGGTCCGAAGACGGTAAGCCTGATGCCTGACGTCGCTTCGCGCCTGCGCTCGCTTCCCGCCGACACGCTGTCGGCGCTCGCCTTCTTCTCTCGCATCCCGGTGAAGCCGGCGCCCGTTTCCTTCGACCTTCGCCGCATTGCCGGGGCGTGGCCGGCCGCCGGCTTCGTGCTCGCGCTCGCCCCCGCCCTCCTGTTCCTGCTCGCCCGCTTCTTCTGGATCGCTCCGACGGTCGCAGCGGTCCTGGCGCTCGCCGCGATGGCGTTTCTGACCGGCGGTATGCATGAGGACGGGCTTGCCGACACCGCCGATGGGTTCGGAGGAGGCACGACGCGCGCGGAGAAGCTCGATCTGATGCGCGACAGTCGGCTCGGAACGTTCGGCGCGCTCGCTCTCCTCTTCGCCGTCCTGATCAAGGCCGGCGCGCTCGGCGCCATCGGGGCTTCGCCCTGGCCAGGCGTGCTCGCGATCCTTTGCGCCGCCGTCGTCTCGCGCGCACTCGCGCTTTGGCATTGGAGCGCAACGATGCCGGCACGCACCGACGGGATGGCGGCCTCCGCCGGCCGGCCGGACACGGAGTCACTGGCGGTTGCCGCCATCGCCGGACTCGCCGCCGGCGTGCTTCTGCTCCTCGCCTTCAAGCTCGCCGCACTCCTCGCGCTTCTCCTAGCGGCGGTCGCAATCCGCCTCTTCACGCGCCTCTGCGAGGGCCAGATCGGCGGCCATACCGGCGATACGATCGGCGCCGCCCAGCAGATCGGCGAGGTCATGCTTCTTGCGGGCCTGGCGTCCGCGGCAACTACCGTCCTTGGCTGACGCTGGTTAGATTGGGGCATGTTCGATTTCAGCAACAGCCAGAACCTCCGCCTCGTCTACCTCTCCGTGCTGCTCGTCATGCTTGTCGGGAGCGTTGGCCTGGGGCGGACGCGAAGCGCTGCAAAGTTCCGCTATCTCGGCATCTGGGTGCTGATCGCGGCTGCGCTTGTCGTGCTTTACGTCTACCGCGCATCGGTGCTCGACGTTGCGGCGCCGGTACTGCGCGAGCTGACCCCGAGCCACGTCGTGGAGGTCGTCGGCACCGGCGGCGAACGCCAGCTTGTCATCCGCCGCGCCAATGACGGGCACTTCAAGGTTGACGCGGAAGTGAACGGCGTGCCGGTGCGCTTCCTGATCGACACCGGCGCAACCACGACCGTATTGACCGTAGGCGATGCCAGGCGCGCCGGCATCGACACGACAAGCCTCACCTTCGACCGCGCCGTGCAGACCGCGAACGGCTTGGCGTTTTTCGCGCGGACCTGGCTGAGCAGCCTTGCGATCGGGCCCTACCGCCTCGCCTCGGTGCCGGTCGGCGTCATGCCCGCAGGCGCCATGGACACGAGCCTGCTCGGCATGAGCACGATCAACCGGTTCTCAAGCTGGCGCGTCGAAGGCGACCGCATGGTGCTCGTCCCTTAGCAGCCTAGAGCAGGCTGTAGGTGAAGCGTGCGGACATCAGCATCAGGAAAAAGCCGAAGCTCACCTCGAGCTGCCGCTTCGACAGAGCGTGCGCGATGCGCACGCCGAGCGGCGCCATGAAGTAGCTGAGCGGAAGGATTATGGCGACGGCAAGAAGGTTGACGTAGCCGAGCGAAAACGGCGGCAAATCCTCCGCGGCCCAGCCGGCGAGGATGTAGCCGAGCGTGCCGGGAATGGCGATCAGTACGCCGACACCGGCAGAAGTCGCCACGGCTTGGTGGATCGGGCGGCCGTAGACCGTCATGAAAGAGCTCGCCATCACGCCGCCGCCGACCCCCATCAGCGTGGAGAGGAAGCCGATAACGAAGCCGGTCGCCGCGCGGATCGGACCGCCCGGCACGTCGTCGCCGAGCCGCCAGGTCTCGCGGTTGAAAAGCAGGCGCAGCCCGACGAGAAGCGCGATCGCCGCGAAGATCGCGCGCAGCTCCGCGCCGGAGACCTTGGCGGCGACGTAGGACGCGGCAACGACCCCAAGCGGAACCGGGATGAGCCAGCTCTTCAGAATTTCCATGTCGACCGCGCCGCGCGCCCGATGCGCCTGGAAGGAACGGATTGACGTCGGGATGATGAACGCGAGCGCGCTGCCGACCGCGACATGCATCGTCACCGCACTCGAAAATCCGAGCGCTGCCAGCGCTTGATAGAGCACCGGAACGATGATGCCACCGCCGCCGATCCCGAAGATTCCGGCGAGGAGGCCGGCGACGATTCCGGTCGCGGCAAGTGCTGCGGCGAGCCCGACAAGCTCTGAGAGAGGAACGGAATTCGATCATGAAAGCGGCGCTTACCGCTCCGCTTAGGTCGCTCAGGCCGCCCTGTCGAGCCGACCGGGATCGACCATCGCGGCAAGCGCACGCCGGATCACTTCCGCTCCGGCACCCGGACGCGTGCCGTCTTCCGTCAGAATCTGCCGCCAGCGGCGCGCGCCCGGCCGCCCTTGGAAGAGCCCGATCATGTGTCGGGTGACGTTTGCAACACGACCGCCTGCAGCGCAGTGCTTCTCGGCATATGGGATCATCCGCTCCGCCGCGGCTTCGGCCGTAGGCGGCTCGGACCTGTCCCCGAGCAGTCGGTCGACTCCGGCGAGGATCGCTGGGCTCTGATACGCGGCGCGGCCGAGCATCACACCGTCGACATGCGCAAGATGCGCGCGCGCCTGATGGAGGTCGCGGATGCCTCCGTTGATGCCGACGAAGGCATGCGGTAGCCGCGCCTTCAGCCGCAGAACGCGCGCATAGTCGAGCGGCGGCACGTCGCGGTTCTCCTTCGGTGAGAGGCCGGAGAGCCACGCCTTTCGCGCATGCACCCAGATCCCATCGGCACCGGCGGCGAGCACGGCGTCGGCGAGCCCGTCGAGCGCCTCCTCCGGGTCCTGGTCGTCGACTCCGATGCGACATTTCACGGTGACGGGAATTGCGACCGCCGCCTTCATCGCGGCGACGCATTCCGCCACCAGCACCGGCTCGCGCATCAGGCAGGCGCCGAAGGTGCCCGACTGCACGCGGTCCGACGGGCAGCCGACGTTGAGGTTGATCTCGTCATAGCCGAAATCCGCGCCGATCCGCGCCGCTTCCGCCAGCCGGTCGGGCGCGCTTCCGCCGAGCTGCAGCGCCAAGAAATGCTCTTCCGCGTCAAAGCCAATCAGCCGACCGCGGTCGCCGCGGATCACCGCCTCCGCCGTCACCATTTCGGTGTAGAGGCGCGCGCGGCGCGTCAGCCCGCGATGGAAGAAGCGGCAATGCCGATCCGTCCAATCCATCATAGGCGCGGTGGCTATTATAGGTCGTTGATATTTCAGCATTTTTCCCGTATTTTCAGGCACCTAGATCGTGTGCAAGTTCGCCTTTTGTACGCGTTTCTACGACCCGATGCGACCCTCTACGACTGCTCACTGCACACGAGGTGCACACGTTTGGCCACCTTCTCAAAGCTCCCTTCCGGCAAGTGGCGCGTGCAGGTTCGACGCAGGGGTCGCTACCTCGGCGAGACGTTCTTCCTACGCAAGGATGCCGAACTGTGGGCGCGGCGGATAGAGCGTGAAATCGACCTCGGCCGGACCCCGACACCGAAGAAGGTCCAAGGCGTCAAGACGTTCGGCGATCTTATAGACCTCCACCTTCGCGATATGAAAGAGGTGGGCAAGCCCATCGGCCGCTCCAAGGGCTTCAGCATGGACCTGCTGAAAGATCGGCTCGGCAGGGTTCGTATTGCCGATCTCGACAGGGAACGGCTGATCGAGTTCGGAAGGGATCGCGCGGCCGAGGGCGCCGGGCCGGTCACGCTCGGCATCGACCTCGGCTACGTCCGCACTCTCCTCGCGCACGGCGCGGCAGTTCATGGCCTGCCCTTCTCGTCCGAGCCGGTAGAGTTGGCGCGCATTGCGCTGAAACGGCTCGGGCTGGTTGGGAAGGGCAACGAGCGGGATCGCCGTCCCACAGAGGAGGAGGTCGATGTCCTGCTCCGCTACTTCCGCGGCAAGAATGTTCCGACCATGCCAGTCGAGCGCATCATCCGGTTCGCCATCGCAACGGCGATGCGGCAGGACGAGATCTGCCGTGTCGAGTGGTCGGATGTGAATGCCCGTACACGAACGCTGATGATCCGAGATCGGAAAGACCCGCGCAAGAAGAAGGGCAATCACCAGGCGATCCCCCTCCTCGCCGTGAGCGGTTACGATGCGTGGGCGATCCTGGAGGAGCAGCGGGAGGCCACCGGCGGCGAAGTCGGCCGCATCTTCCCCTACAATTGCCGCTCAGTCGGTACGGCGTTCAGGCGCGCGTGCAGGAAGCTAAAAATCGAAGATTTGCATTTCCACGACCTGCGGCACGAAGGCACGAGCCGCCTCTTCGAGGCCGGGTTCTCGATCGAGCACGTCTCGCTCGTCACCGGCCACAAGGACTGGAAGATGCTGAGGCGATACACGCACCTTAGGGCAGAACAGCTTCACGTGTTGGCGGCGCGCCTGCCGCGTGCGCTAAGATCTGCCGCCGCCAGCTAGCGCCGCTCCGGCTGTGCTGGGTGTCTGCTTCGTCACCCACTGACGTCTGCGATCCATGGCATTTTGGACGTCACGGGTCGAGTTTCTCACGCCTGCCGGCACCGCCGAAGAAGAGACGCGGGGCGGCTGCAGCCACGTGCCGGGCCTGAAGGCGGCGCGATTGGCCGAATTCGAGCAACGGATCAAGAGAGCAACTCCCGACCGTACATGGGGCCGCAAGTTTCGCCACGCTGGGGCGCACGCCCCGCCTGCCATCCGGTCGACTCGCGATCTCAGCTGCCCACGTAAAGCCAGACGGCAACCAAGACTAATGTGCCTGCGAGCAGTCCCAAAACGATATCTGGAAATAGAAAACGCATCTGCTTCTGCTTTGGCTGCGAGCGTCGCTCAGACAACGGCTTGAACACTGATGACATTGGCAGCGCTACGCGACCGCCGAATCCGAAGTGAACGCGCCCACCTGCTGCTTTCGGTCTTTGCTGATCAATCATCCTGGGTCGCTCCAAGAAAATGTGCTCTTGCACATGCACCCAACCGTTCGGCGAACGGAAGGAAGCCGACTATCGTCGGCTCCCTCCATCCCTTGTCGTTCGCCGACGATGCTAAAGCATGCAGTCGTGTCGCATGCCGTCGAAGCCAAGATAGGTGTCCGACCGGCGGTCGTAGGACCGGTAGCGATCCTCACAGACGGTGACGTGCGTCAACCCGCCGCCGTTCACCACCGAGCCGGCTATCACGCCGGCAGCGAAACCGAACAGCCCCGCCACGGCGTTGTCCGCTCCGAAGTCATGACGGCGGTAGTGGTCGCGGTACCATCCCTGATAATGCGCCTCGTTCCAATTGTTGCGATTGCGATCCCAATCGCGGCAGCTGTTGTCGCGGTGGTTGCTGCAATAGCTCTGGACGAAACGGTCCTGCTGATTGAAGCGCGAATGCCCCCGTGGGTCGGCCATGGCGTTGGTGGTAATCGCGCTCGTCGCGAGTAGGAGGGAGGCGACGGCGGTGCTGAAGGTTCTGTTCAAGATTGGCTCCTTGGTTCTGCAATTTAAGAAGGCGGTTCGCATAGACATCGCGCGAGTACATCGTGATCGCGGTGCGGAGGCTCCTTTCAGGAACGGCCTCGATCGGGCGCCGGCGGGACCTTCGTCTCTCTAGCGCTGAGCCACCTCGGCGCCGGGAGTGCGCAAAAGAACCGTTGTGTTCGGGCCGGTCTGATATCCGATGGTGATGGTGCGAACGTACGGTGCGGGCGAGCCGTCGGCCGTCAAAAGGCACGCCGTATCGATGTTCGGCCACGTCGCGCCGGCACAGTCGGACGCGCGCTGACGATCGCCCTTCCCCGAGAGGATTACAGCATCTGCACCCGCTCGCTCGACACCGGTCTGCGGAAACGAAGCGAATGCACCGCCGATCCGTTCGGCGACGATATCGACGCCGGTCGCTCCCACGAGGACGGCGGCGCTCGTATTGAGCGGCGCCGCAGACGGAGCGGCCATGGCGAACGGAAGAGAGACCGCGAGGACGAAAATCCGAATGCTTAACGCCAAAGTTTTGTTCATCGCGACCTCCAATATCTGTAAGTCAAGAAAAGCTTTTACGATCATGGATATGGTGAGTTTTGGCGTTTTTACAAGGAGGCGGATTGGTCTTATTTTTGCATCCGATTGAACAACGAGAGAATTATTTAGATGGAAGATGGCTGCTGAGAACCTATATTACAGCTACACGATAGTTGGTGACATCATGCCCCATCTCAGATTTTGGCTCAATCTTACCTACGGTTCCGGCTTTGTGATCTTCGGCGCAACGTTCATCGCCGTGATCGGGGTGGTTTGACAAGCAGATGCGCCTGTTTGACCTGGCGAGTAGAAGAGAATTGATCATGCAGTATCTTGGTGGCCTTCGGGGTGCCGGCAATCTGACGTGCGGACATGAGACGGTCGGCCGCGTCGCCTATGATTTTGACGGCTACCTCATGAAGCCCGGCCAGGTGACCAGCTGCGGAGAAATCCGAATGCCTCCAGAGGCTTTGAAGGAACTGTTCGGTCGAACGGATCTTCAGCTGATCACCGATGACGGGCGCGCTCTCAGCATTCGGTTCTCTGAGAAGCGGCTGCTCCCGGCGAGCGACGCTGCCCATGTGAATGTGGCAGGCGAATTGCCGCTCGCATCAGAGTGGCGCCACTAATCGGGTGGCCTGCAGCGCCTCGATCCTATCTAATCGTCGAGTAAGTACGCCTTCATATGTTCGCGAAAGGAGCGCACGATGTCGCTCGGACTTATCCTCGTCATCATCCTCGTCATCTTCCTGCTTGGTGGCTTCAGTGGCCGCTTTGGGGGCTATGGCTACGGCTACGGTCACGGTGGCGTCGGCCTTATCGGCGTCATTCTGATCATCATCGTTATCCTGCTTCTTACGGGACGGCTGTAGGCAGCCTTGCCGGGTCGAACTGTGCGGGCTGTTCCGCGATCGCTGGGGCGCGATGATAAGGAACTTGGCCGTGAACGCCCGCCGTTAATCGCGGAGTGCGACGCACACGTGAGGATTGTCAGATAGTCCACCGCAACGCTGCGGCAAGACGATAAAGTCAACAGGCAGCTTCGATCGCCGCGGCGCCTATCAAAAGCCAATGCCGGCCGGAAAGGCGCTGATGAACTCGATCCTACGTGGCGCCCTCGGGTATCGCTCTCCATCGCCTCCGTGGAACGACAAAGCGCCGGTTCGCGAAGAGCTTTTCAGCGTCGAACGGCTCGAGCAGCACGCGGAGAGCCTCGCCGCCGCGCAGCGGGTAGCAAAGACGCCTGTAGCCGTTCTCTCCCTCCACGCCCGCCTCAAAGACAATGCGGCCGTTTTGCTTTCGGCCTACCGGGCAACCGCCACCGAGCTGGAGAGCGGTCGGGGCGTGGTTCCCGCCTCGGAATGGCTGCTCGACAACTACCACCTTGTCGAGGAACAGATCCGCGAGATTCGCGATGACTTGCCGCCCGGCTACTATCGTCAGCTGCCGAAGCTCGCCGAGGGACCTTTCGCCGGCTACCCAAGGGTCTTCGGGCTCGCCTGGGCCTTTGTCGCCCACTCGGACAGCCACTTCGATCCCGACATTCTGCGCCGCTTCATTGCTGCCTATCAACGCGTTCAACCCCTGACGATCGGCGAACTGTGGGCCATTGCGATTACGCTGCGCATTGTACTCATCGAGAACCTGCGCCGGCTGGCGGACCAGATCACGGTCGGACGAAGCGCGCGTGGAGATGCCGACGCCTTGGCAGATCGGCTTCTCGCGTCGGGCTGCGCCCACTCTGGACTCGAAACCGACATCTCGACGCGTTCAGTCGGTCCCTTGTCCGAGCTCTTTGCCGCACAGCTCGCGAAGCGGCTGAGGGATCAGGATCCAAGAACGACGCCGACGCTCGGCTGGCTAGAGGAGCGGTTAGGCCTTCAAGGTGCTTCAATCGACGGCGCGGTGCTGCATGCCCAGCAAAGGCTAGGCGCATCCAACGTCACTGTGCGCAACATCATTACCAGCATGCGTCTGATTTCCGACATCGATTGGACCGAGCTGTTCGAGAGCGTGAGCCTTGTCGATGAGCGGCTGCGCGCCGCGAGCGCCTTCGCCGCGATGGATTTCCCGACGCGCAATATCTACAGAAGCGCGATCGAGCAGTTGGCCCGCGGCTCGGCGTGCTCGGAGCTGGAGATTGCCGATCACGCACTGGAAGCCGCACGCTTGGCGGCGGCCGCAGCGAGTGGTGTCGTGGAAGTGGAGCGTGCCGGCGATCCCGGCTACCACTTGATCGGCGAAGGGCGGCGCGCCCTTGAGCGCACGATCGGGTTCCGGCCGCCGCCGCGACTCCGGATCAGCCGCTTCAACGTCCGGCTCGGTATCGGTGGCTATATCGGCGCGATCCTGCTCACCACGGCGGTGTTGCTGACCCTAGCGCTGTGGCTGCTCGTAGCTTCCGATGTTGCCTTCGGTTGGCTCGTGCTTTTTGCGGGGGTCGGGTTCCTCCCGGCGACCGAGGTGGCGACCGCCCTGGTGAACCGCGCAGTGACCTGGAGCTTCGGCGCTACGGCCCTGCCTGGGCTGGAGCTCCCGGCAGGCGTCCCACGATCACTTCGAACGCTGGTCGCCGTCCCGACGCTGCTGACCAGCGAAGCCGACATTCTGGAGCAGGTCGAGAGACTGGAGGTCCATCACCTCGCAGGCGCCGGCGGCGATCTCTGCTTCGCCCTTCTTTCGGACGGAGTCGACGCCGAGCAGGAAGCACTGGATAGCGACGAGCATCTGCTCGCGGTTGCCGTAGCGGCGATCGAACAGCTGAACCTCCGCTACGGTCCAGCGCCCGGCGGCAAGCGCTTTCTGCTGCTGCACCGGCGCCGCATCTTCAATGCGGGCGAGAGCAGGTGGATGGGATGGGAGCGCAAGAGAGGCAAGCTGCACGAGCTGAACCGGCTCTTGCGCGGCGCCACCGATACGACCTTCATGCCCATCGCCGGAGACTGCCCGCAAGTGCCGGCCGATGTGCGCTACGTCATCACGCTCGATGCCGATACGAGACTGCCGAGAGATGCTGCACTCCGATTGATCGGCAAGATGGCGCATCCACTCAATCGACCCCGCTTGGACGAGATAGAGCGACGCGTCATGGATGGCTACGCGATCCTACAGCCCCGCGTCACCCCGTCCCTCCCGGTCGGAATGGAAGGATCGCTCTACCAGCGCGTCTTCTCCAGCCCCGGGGGGATGGATCCTTATGCGGCGGCCGTGTCCGACGTCTACCAGGACCTTTTTGGTGAGGGCTCCTACACGGGCAAGGGCATCTACGATGTCGACGCGTTCGAGGCAGCGCTCGCCGGCCGCGTGCCGGAGAACGCGCTTCTCAGTCACGATCTCTTCGAAGGCATCTTTGCCCGTGCGGGGCTCGCTTCCGATGTCGAGCTGGTCGAGGAATTTCCCTCCCGCTATGACGTCGCGGCGAAACGCCAGCATCGCTGGGCGCGCGGCGATTGGCAGCTCCTCCCCTGGATCGTCGCGGTCGCGAGGACTCAGGGCCGCGTACCTCCAGTCGGGCTGGGGAAAATGGCGGACAACCTCAGGCGCTCGATGCTCCCCATCGGGATGGTTGCCGCCTTCTTTCTCTGCTGGCTGATGCCCGCGCCAGCTGCCATTGTTGGAACGGCTCTCGTCCTGGCATCGATCGCCATCCCCGCATTCCTCCCGACCCTGTTCGCAGTGTTGCCGCGCCGGCCGGGCATTCGCCTGCGCAGTCATCTCGGCGCGCTCGCCTCCGATCTTCGCCTCGCCTGCTGGCAGACTTTCCTGACGGTCGTGTTCCTCCCCGATCAGGCGTGGCGGATGACCGACGCTCTCGTTCGATCGCTCTACCGGCTCTACGTGACGCATCGCAACCTGCTGGAATGGACAACGGCCGCACAGTCCAAGATCAGCCCGCGACCCGGTTTCGGCAGCTCGTATCGGCAAATGGCGGGCGGAGCCGTGCTCGGCTTGGCTGTCTCGCTTCTTGCCATCGCAGCGGTCCCTCGTGTCTGGCCGTTCGCCGTGCCGTTCGCATTGCTTTGGCTCGCGGCGCCGGTGATCGCCTTCTGGGCAAGCCGATCGCCCACGGTCGCGCGCCGTCTCGACATTTCGGAGCAGGATGCACGCGACCTGCGCCTCATTGCGCGGCGCACCTGGCGCTTCTTCGAAACGTTCGTGACGCCGACGGACAACATGCTGCCTCCGGACAATTTCCAGGAGGATCCGAAGCCCGTCGTCGCGCACCGGACTTCGCCGACGAACATAGGGCTCTATCTGCTCTCCGCCGCTGCCGCCCGCGATTTCGGCTGGGCTGGAACAATGGAGACTGTTGAGCGGCTGGAGGTCGCGTTCGACTCCATGCAGAAGCTCCCGCGCTTCAGAGGTCATTTCTTCAACTGGTACGAGACGCGGGATCTGCGCGTGCTCGATCCCGCTTACATATCATCCGTCGACAGCGGAAATCTCGCCGGCCACCTGATCGCTCTCGCAAATGCTTGCGACGAATGGATCGGCAGCCTCTTCGTGCCAACCGCTCGGGCCGGGATGATGGACAACCTCCAGCTGGCGCGCGACGCCCTCGCTGCCCTGCCGGCCGCGAACGGCGAGCGCGGGAGGCAACTCGCCTCGATTCTTGCGGAGATCGAAGCCCTGTTGAAGGGCGCGCTGACGGTCGAGACTCTATCGCCCCCGCTGAAGCGGCTCGCCGAAAAAGCGGCTCGTGTAGTCCAGGATATCCTGCCCGCTGTCGAAGCCGGCAGCATTTCGGATCTCTCATACTGGATCGACGCGCTGAGGAAGACGGCCGCCGAACATGACCGTGACAGGCTTCACGCTGCCGATTCCCCAAGGGCCGTGAGGAGCCGGCTGACGGCGCTCGCCGCCACTGCGCGCGAGACGGCGATGGCGATGGATTTCGCGTTTCTGCTCGATCCCGAACGGAAGCTTCTGTCGATCGGCCATTCGTCCGACGATAACAGCCTCGACCCAAGCTGCTACGATCTGCTTGCTTCCGAAGCGCGCCTCGCCAGCCTCTTTGCCATAGCGAAGGGGGATGTCCCGACGCGCCATTGGCTTCGCCTCGGGAGGGAGGCCACTCCGCTCGGGAATGGCTCGGCGCTGATCTCCTGGTCCGGATCGATGTTCGAGTACTTGATGCCGTCGCTGGTGATGCGCGCGCCGGTTGGCAGCTTGCTTGAGCAGACCAATAGGCTCGTTGTCGACCGGCAGGAATTGTATGGTCGGTCGCTCGGCATCCCTTGGGGCGTTTCGGAATCCGCCTTCAACGCCCGCGACCTGGAGCTCACCTACCAGTACTCCAACTTCGGCGTTCCCGGTCTCGGCCTGAAGCGCGGCCTTTCCGAGAACGTAGTCATCGCGCCCTATGCGACGGGCCTTGCGTCCATGGTGGACCCGCACGGTGCGCTGCAGAACTATGCTCGCCTTGCGGAGATCGGCGCCAGTGGCCGCTATGGCTTTTTTGAGGCCCTCGATTTCACCCGGTCACGACTTCCCGACGGCGAGAAGGTCGCGATCGTTCGCAGCTTCATGGCCCACCACCAGGGCATGACCATCGTCGCGATCGCGAACACTCTGCACGACGGCAAGATGCGCGCGCGGTTCCACCGTGAGCCCATGATCCAGGCCAGCGAGCTCCTGCTGCAGGAACGCATGCCCCGCGATGTCGCCGTAGCACATCCGCGAGCCGAGGAAGTGAAGACGTCTCCAGCCTTGGCTGATAGCGAGACTCCAACTGTGCGCCGTCTGACAGCCTCGAAGGCTGGAGCCCCCGTGACGCACCTGTTGTCGAACGGGCGCTATGCGGTGATGCTGACCGCGGGCGGCGCAGGCTACAGCCGCTGGCGAGATATTGCCGTGACGCGATGGCGGGAGGACGTGACCCGCGATGACTGGGGCTCCTTCATCATCCTGAGGGACACCCGAAGCGGAAGAGTATGGTCCGCCAGCCGGCAGCCGGTCGAAGGCGATGTAAACGAAGGCAGCGTTGCTTTCGGTGAGGATCGCGCGGAATTTATCCGTCACGACGCCCCGCTGACGACAACCATGGATGTCCTGGTCTCCGGTGAGGATGACGGCGAGGTGCGCCGCGTGTCGCTCACCAACAGCGGCCGTCACGCTTGTGAGATCGAGCTGACGTCCTACGCCGAGGTGGTCCTGGCTACGCCGGCCGCCGACAACGCGCATCCGGCTTTCTCCAAGATGTTCGTGGAAACGGAGTACCTAGCCGAGTTCGGCGCGCTTGTCGCGACGCGTCGCCGGCGCTCGCGCGAGGAGCCGGAGGTATGGGCCGCGCATTTCGCCGTCGTGGAAGGGGGGAGCGCCTCCGACCCGCAATACGAGACCGACAGAGCACGTTTTCTGGGGCGTGGCCGCACAGTCGGCGCGGCCGCAGCGATCACGCAAGGCCACCGGCTTTCCAACACCGTCGGAACCGTTCTCGATCCAATCTTCTCCCTGAGGCACGCGCTGAAGATTTCGTCGGGCAAGGTCGCACGGGTCTCCTTCTGGACTGTGGTCGCGTCGTCCCGGGCCAAGCTTCTGGATCTCGTCGATAAGCACCATGATCGGAGCGCATTCGACCGGGCGAAGACCCTGGCATGGACGCAGGCGCAGGTGCAGCTTCGTCATCTCGACGTCAAGGCCGACGAGGCGGCCGACTTTCAGAGCCTCGCCGCGCCGATACTCTACGCCGATCGGCGGTTCAGAGCCTCCTCGGCAGCCCTCGTCTGCGGTGCGGGCTCCCAGTCAGGACTGTGGCCGCTCGGCATTTCCGGCGATCTGCCGATCGTCGTTCTTCGCATCGACGAGATAGAGGACATCGCCCAGGTCCGCCAGTTGCTGCGCGCTCATGAATACTGGCGCATGAAGCGGCTCGGCGTCGACCTTGTCATCGTAAACGAGCACGGCTCCTCCTACCTGCAGGACCTTCAAGGCGCGATCGAGACCGCGATACGGAGCAGCCAATCGCGGCCACGCCTTGGCGAAGAGCTCGCGCGAGGCTCTGTCTACGCGCTTCGCGCCGACCTCATGAGTGTCGCTGCGCGGGCTTTGCTTCAATCAACGGCACGCGTCGTTCTGACCGCACGCAACGGGCCTATTGCCGATCAGCTCGCCCGCCTGCCGGTACCGCCACGGCCACGGCCGGCGAGCAGCCGGAAGCCTCAGATGCCAGCGCTTCGACCGGAACCTTCGGAGCCGGCGTCGGGGCTGCGGTCGGCATCCAGCGGCCTCGAATTCTTCAACGGTCTCGGCGGCTTTGACAAGAATGGTCAGGAGTATGTGACCGTCCTCGATGCCGGCCGGTTGACGCCCGCGCCATGGATCAACGTGATCGCCAATCCCCGCTTCGGTTTCCAGGTGGCGGCGGAGGGAAGCGGCTATACGTGGGCTGAGAATAGCCGCGAGAACCAGCTCACGCCTTGGTCGAACGACCCGGTCGGGGATCCGGTCGGCGAGGCGATCTATGTTCGCGACGAAATGAGCGGCGACTTCTGGTGCCCCACGGCGCGACCGATCCGGGACGGCAGGACCTACGTTGCTCGTCACGGCTACGGCTATAGCCGTTTCGAGCACGAGACGAACGGCATCAAGCTCAAGCTGCTGCAGTACGTGCCGCTTGCAGACCCGATCAAGGTTTCGCGCCTGACGATCACGAACCTTTCCGGCCGACCGCGCCGTCTATCAGTCACGGCCTACGCGGAGTGGGTGCTCGGCACCTCCCGCGGCGCTTCCGGCCCGTTTATCGCGACGGAGATCGATGCCACGACTGGTGCGATGCTGGCGCGCAATCGGTGGAACATCCCCTTCTCCGGCCGTGTCGCCTTCGCCGATCTTGGCGGTCGGCAGACGGCCTGGACGGCGGACCGCACCGAGTTCCTCGGACGCAAGGGTGGACCTGCGGCGCCCGCGGCGCTTGCCGGAGCAGTGCCCCTGTCGGGCGCGACCGGGGCCGGGCTCGATCCTTGCGCGGCCCTGCAGACCGTCATCGAGCTCGGCGTGGGTAAGACGGTCGAAATCGCCGCATTCCTCGGGCAATGCGGGTCTGCCGAGGAGGCACGGACTCTGATCACCCGCTATCGGGAGATCGATCTCGACGCGGTTCTGGACGAGGTAACGGCCCATTGGGAGACGTTGCTCGGAATGGTCCAGGTCAAGACGCCCGATCGCGCGATGGATATCATGCTGAACGGGTGGCTGCTCTATCAGACGCTCGCCTGCCGCATCTGGGCGCGCTCGGCCTTCTATCAGGCAAGCGGCGCTTACGGTTTCCGCGACCAGCTTCAGGACGGCATGGCGTTGACGTTCGCCGAGCCGAGCGCGACGCGCGCTCATATTCTGCGTGCCGCCGCACGGCAATTCGTCGAAGGCGACGTTCAGCATTGGTGGCTGCCACATTCCGGGCAAGGCGTGCGCACGCGGATCTCGGATGATCGCGTCTGGCTCGCCTTCGCAACCGCCGCCTATGTCACCTGCGCGGATGATCCAGGGATTCTGGACGAGGACGTGCCGTTTCTTGAGGCCCCCATGCTGCGCGCCGGCGAGCACGATGCGTTCTTCCAGCCGATCATCGCCGATGAATTGGCCTCATTGTTCGAGCACTGTGCCCGCGGTCTCGATCAGTGCCTCGCGCTGACCGGCGAGCACGGCCTGCCGCTTATCGGAACCGGCGATTGGAACGACGGCATGAACCGCGTCGGCGAAGGTGGCAGGGGCGAAAGCGTCTGGCTTGGCTGGCTGCTGGTGCGGACCATCGCGCTCTTCGCGCCGCTCGCGGAAGGCCGCGATGCTCAGCGCGCCCGACGCTGGCGCGACCATGCCGCCTCGGTGCGGGAAGCGCTCGAGCTAGAGGCCTGGGACGGCGAATGGTATCGCCGGGCGACCTTCGATGATGGAACCTGGCTCGGCTCGAAAGCGAGCCAAGAATGCCGGATCGATTCCATTGCCCAATCCTGGGCGGTGCTGTCAGATGCAGCCGACCCCGTGCGCGCTGCGGCGGCCATGGTTTCCTTGGAAAAGCACCTGATCCGTCCCGACGACGGCTTGGCGCTCCTGTTCACACCGCCCTTCGACGACACGCCACTTGATCCCGGCTATATCAAGGGCTACCCGCCGGGCCTGCGCGAGAACGGCGGGCAGTACAGCCACGCCGCCATGTGGGCGATCCTCGCCTTCGCGGAGCTCGGCGCCGGGGACAAGGCCGCAGAGCTGTTCGCCTTGGTCAATCCCATCAACCATGCGCGCACACCCGCGGAGGTCGAGCGCTACAGGGTCGAGCCTTACGTCGTCGCCGCGGACGTCTATTCCGTATCCCCGCATGTGGGGCGTGGCGGCTGGACCTGGTACACCGGTTCGGCTGCGTGGATGTATCGTGCCGGTATGGAGGGCATCCTGGGCATTCGACGCGAGGGAGCTTTTCTTATCCTCGACCCGTGCATTGCAGCAGATTGGCCGGGCTTCGAGGCCACGGTGAGACTTGGATCGGCCCACTACGACGTCCGCGTTGAGAACGCGTCGGGTGGTTGTCGTGGTATCTCGCATGCCGTCCTTGATCGCATGCCGATCTCGTGTGCGGAGGGGCGTGTTCGTGTTCCGCTGAACACGGGCACGCATCACCTGCGGCTGACGATCTGACCGGATATTGAGGCGCGACGAGCGGCTCGCTTCGACGAACCGGCGCCGCTAATAAGTGCCGGACTGGCCCTATTCAGAAACTTGAGGCCGCTAGTATGTAAAAGCCGCTGCCGCGCCGCGAATAGGCTTTGCGCGCAGCCGCGAAGATGCGGTCGCGATTGCCGTCGAAAGCCACCAGAAACCCATCTTCGGTCTGCGGCGTCGTCCGATCGATCTGAGTTAGCGCGTCTTCCTCGACGAGGAACGACACCTCGCACGCCGCGTCATGTCCCCAGAAGCGAACACAATGGTGCCGATGATCATAGCTACGACTTTGATTGGGAAATTCGATCGCCATGCTGTGGTCTATACTCGTTTTTTAGCGATAGCGTCCGATTAAGTTCGTGAGGATCGTAAGCAGTCGGATCTATCCCGCGTTCCTCTTGATTATCCGCTCGATCCTCCCCCGAGGTGGTTCTGCCGACCAAGCGCGGGCGCGTCCATCCGATAAGGAGGCCTTCGCCGCCTCGTCATTCTTGTGTTTGTGAAGGAAGCGGGCGATCTCCTCCTTCAGCTGAGTCGCGTGCCGCGGCTCACCCATCGCAGCCGCATGCTGAAAGAGCCGCCTTTGGATTTCGGTCGGAAGATCGTTCCACTGGACGATCACAGACGCTCCGAGGCGTCGCAGGATTCTCTCTTCCACCTCTCCGAGCAGCGCTTGCGCATCCGCGCTGGGCTGGACCGAGCCACCCTCGTTGTCCCATCCGGCAAGCGCTCCGACGAGCTCGTGCTTCGCCTTTGCTCGACCGCTGACTTCTGTTGATCTCATGGGAAACCCTCGGCGCCTTGGCGCGTCTTTCATACATAAGCGCTGATCTAAGGAATTCAACGTATGCTGAGTTATTAGCAAGACAACATTGTCAGTCAGCGGCGCTGACATATTTCCTTTGGAAACACTGCGATTTGTATTTCCTTTATTCCTGACGACATCGGCTAAAATACTGACGAGACCTCCTTGCTTTTCTTATACGAGCAGCCCATTTCAAGGGCTGGCACTCTGCCGTTGCGAGTGCCAGAGCACTCGCCTCGAGCGCTCCTCGCCGTCCTGAGAGGAAAACCCGATGAGATTCCGTCCACTGCACGACCGCGTCATCATCCGTCGCATTGAAGGTGAGGACAAGACCAAGGGCGGCATCATCATTCCCGATACCGCCAAGGAGAAGCCGCAAGAGGGCGAAGTCGTCGCCGTCGGCCCCGGCGCCCGCGACGAAAGCGGCAAGGTTCAGCCGCTCGACCTGAAGGCCGGCGACCGCATCCTGTTCGGCAAATGGTCCGGCACCGAAGTCAAGATCGACGGCGAGGAGCTCCTCATCATGAAGGAGTCCGACGTCATGGGCGTGATTGAGAAAGTTCAGGCCAGGCGGAAAGCCGCTTAGACGCACTGCCCATTTAGACAAACCCGATTTTGAGGAGAACGATAATGTCAGCCAAGGATGTCAGATTTTCCACCGATGCGCGCGACAGGATGCTGCGCGGCGTCGATATTCTCGCCAACACCGTCAAGGTGACGCTCGGCCCGAAGGGCCGCAACGTCGTGATCGACAAGAGCTACGGCGCGCCCCGCATCACCAAAGACGGCGTGACCGTCGCCAAGGAGATCGAGCTTGAGGACAAGTTCGAGAACATGGGCGCGCAGATGGTGCGCGAGGTCGCGTCCAACACCAGCACCGTCGCCGGCGACGGCACGACCACCGCCACGGTCCTCGCGCAGGCTATCGTCAAGGAAGGCGCGAAGATGGTGGCCGCCGGCCTGAACCCGATGGATCTGAGGCGCGGCATCGATCTCGCGGTGACCGAAGTCGTCAAGAGCATCGCGAGCCAGGCGAAGAAGGTGAAATCCTCCGAGGAGATCGCCCAGGTCGGCACGGTCGCAGCCAACGGCGAGGCAGAGATCGGCCGCCTGATCGCCGAGGCGATGGAGAAGGTCGGCAACGAGGGCGTGATCACCGTGGAAGAGGCAAAATCCTTCGAGATGGAGCTGGAACTCGTCGAGGGAATGCAGTTCGACCGCGGCTATATCTCTCCCTACTTTATCACCAACGCCGAGAAGATGGTCGCCGAGCTGGAAGACCCATACATCCTCCTGCACGAGAAGAAGCTTCCCAATCTGCAGGCGATGCTGCCATTACTGGAAGCCATCGTTCAATCGGGGCGTCCGCTTCTCATCATCGCCGAAGATGTCGAGGGCGAGACGCTTGCAACACTCGTCGTCAATAAGCTGCGCGGTGGGTTGAAAGTCGCGGCCGTCAAGGCGCCGGGTTTCGGCGACCGCCGCAAGGCCATGTTGCAGGACATCGCAGTGCTGACCGGTGGTCAGCTCATCTCCGAAGACCTTGGCATCAAGCTTGAGAACGTGACGCTCGACATGCTCGGCCGCGCCAAGAAGGTAGCGATCACCAAGGACGCCACGACAGTGATCGACGGCGCCGGGAAGAAGTCCGAGATCGAGGGCCGCGTCGCCCAGATCAAGGCGCAGATCGAAGAAACCACTTCCGACTACGACAAGGAGAAGCTGCAGGAGCGCTTGGCGAAGCTGTCCGGCGGTGTCGCGATCATCAGGGTTGGTGGCGGTAGCGAGATCGAGGTGAAGGAGAAGAAGGACCGCGTCGACGATGCTCTCCACGCGACCCGTGCGGCGGTCGAGGAAGGCATTGTGCCGGGCGGCGGCGTTGCCCTGCTACGCGCCAAGCGGGCCATGAAGGATCTATCCTCCGACAATTCCGACGTTCAGGCCGGCATCAAGATCGTGCTCAAGGCGCTCGAGGCCCCGATCCGGCAGATCGCCCAGAACGCGGGTGTGGACGGGTCGATCGTCGTCGGCAAGGTGCTCGACAACAAGTCGAAGACGTTCGGCTTCGACGCCCAGACCGAGGAATACAAGGATCTTGTCGAAGCTGGCATCATCGATCCGGCCAAGGTCGTGCGCGTCGCTCTACAGGACGCCGCGTCGGTTGCCGGTCTCCTGGTCATGACCGAGGCCATGGTGGCAGAGATGCCGAAGAAGGAGCCCGCGGCTGTCATGCCTGCCGGAGGTATGGGCGGCATGGACTACTAAGTGAGCCTGGGTCCAACATCGGACGCGTTCGACGGGGCCCTCGGGCCCCGTTTTGCTTCAAGGAAGCATTCACCGTTCAGAAATCCGCAGCGCTCGGAACCTTCATACGAACCCTGGGAACGACAGCGAATGGATCCGTGGATGACAAAGAGCGGTCGCGGTGCGCTAGGCAAATCGCGCGCCAGGTGCGGTGACCCAAGGCCATGAGTGATCAACTCGTGACCTCGCAGTTCTCGGTCAGATTGATGACGCGCAAACGCACTGATGGTTTGTCTTCCTTTGAAGTACCATCGGGAGCGGACGGCTACAGTGCCGTCCTCACTCCTGAAAGCGCCATCAGCTATTGGATCCGTCGGCTAACTGCGAATACCATAGCAAGTGTCAGGGTCAGCCAATATGCGAGTCCTACGACCGTGGCGACTGCCGCCGATGCGAATAGCCCACCACGCACGCCGCCAACGCGGAACGCAGCGCGTAGCGGCTCCCACGGCTCTACGCGGATGCGACCGAACGACAGCGCCGTAAGGATCAGCCGGCCCGCTTGATATCCGGCGAGCTCGTAAACGATCCAATCAAATAGAGCGGCGGCGGCTTCGATGATCCTGCGCATTCAGGTCTCTGAAATCACCTCATGCGCCTCTAAGGCGTCGGGCGCGCTCCGGATGGAAGATGCGATGTTTGCATCTCTAAGTTTTCGCGCGACGCTGGCCAGCGCATTGAGTTGATCGACCTCGGCAACATCGGGAAGGAGAAGCAGGAATACAAGGTCGACGGGCTTCTCGTCGATCGCCTCAAAGTTGATCACCTTCTTCAACCGCGCCAAGATCCCAAACGGCTTCTTGAGGTTCTTGATGCGCGCGTGGGGGATCGCGATGCCCTCGCCCATGCCCGTCGAGCCCAACTCCTCGCGCTTGAGGATTTCGGCGGTGATGGGCCCGGCGTCCAATCCCAGCGCCGCTGCGGCCCGCTGCGAGAGCTCCCGCAGAAGCTGTTCTTTGTCTGTGGCGCGCATATCGACGATGACATTGGCCGGCGCCAGGAAATCCTTGATGTCCACTTGCCCCTCCGGATTTGAATTGCTCGGTCTTCGACACCGAGCAGGGCGAGGTTCTACTCTTTCAGCTTTCTTCAGTCCGGTGCGCGCAGTCGATAGCCGATTCCAGTCTCAGTCAGAATGTACTGGGGACGCTCGGGATCGGCCTCGACCTTCCGCCGGAGCTGCCGGACATAGACGCGCAGATATTGCGGGTCCTTGAAGTCGTCCCAGAGCTCGCCGAGCAGGAACTTGTGGGTGAGCACCTTCCCGGCGTGCTGAACCAGGACGCGCAGGAGGTCGTACTCCTTGGGCGAGAGCTTCACTTCCTCTTCGCCGACCTTCACAATCCGCCGCACCAGATCCACGGAAAGATCGTCGACCTGAAAGATGGGCCGCTCGCCCTGCACCTGGAGCTGATGCCGCACGGCGGCCCGCATCCGCGCGAAAAGCTCCGCCATGCCGAACGGCTTTGTGATGTAATCGTCGGCACCGAGATCGAGCGCCGCTACCTTGCCCGCTTCGTCACCTCGGCTCGAGAGCACGACGATCGGGACGTGTTCGTTGCGCCCGCGGATCATCCGAAGAAGCTCGATGCCATCAATGTCCGGAAGGCCGAGGTCGAGGATGATCAGGTCTGGGTTCTGGTCCAGCAGCGCGAGCCCGGCTTTGCCGTTGGGGGCCTCCAGGATGTCATGCCCCTGCGTACTCAGCCCCATCCGAAGGAGCTTGCGGATGGGCGGCTCATCGTCGATGACCAGTACGCGGAGCGAGGGGGCCGTCATGCCGCCGTGTCCAGCTGCCGAGGCTCTGCCGGCACCGGCAGCGTGATCGAGAAGGCGGCTCCGCTCCGATCGGTGCGGTTGGCGGCGCTGACCGTGCCGTGCATGGCCTCGACGAAGCCGCGGGAGATCGCCAGGCCGAGGCCGGTCCCCGCCTGGACCTGATCCGCCTTCTGCGCCCGATAGAACTTGTCGAAGACGTGCTCCAGCTCCGCCGTGGGGATGCCGTCCCCCTCGTCGAGAACCTGGAGATGGACGGTATCCTGTTCCTGCCAGCTCACGATGCGGATCGTCGTCCCAGCCGGCGCATATTTGGCCGCGTTGTCGAGGAGGTTGAACAGCACCTGCTCGAACAGGACGGCGTCGAGTTGCAGCATCGGCAGGTCGGCGGCGATCTCGACCTCAACCTCGTGCTGCGCCAGGATTTCTCGCTGCGCGATGCAGCGCGCTGCCGACGATCTCTCCGACATCGTGCGGCGAGAGGTTCGGGGCGACGGCGCCGGATTCGAGTTTGGTCATGTCGAGCAGGTTGGCGATGAACCGGTTGAGCCGCTCTGACTCCTCGATGACAGTCGCGAGCAGCTCGACCTTCTGGGCATCGGTCAGATCAGCCGAGAGGTCGCGCAACGTGCCCGCCGCTCCCAGGACAGAAGCGAGCGGGGTCTTCAGATCGTGCGAGATCGAGGTGAGCAGTGCCGTTCGCAGCCGCTCGGCCTCGACGGTGCGTTTGACGCGGACCATATCCTCAACCAAGTGAACTCGTTCGATGGCGAGCGCTGCCTGATCGGAAAGCGCGTCGAGAAGTCGGCGCTGGTCGGGCGTCAGAAGCGGTCCCGGCTTGTCGCTGTCGATACCAATCACGCCCACGAGCCCGCTCCCGGTTCGCATAGGCAGGAACAGGCGCTTCGCACCGGTGAGCGTATCCGATCCACGCCCCGCAGCGCGGATGTTCTGCCATGCCCATTTCGCCGCAGCGAGATCGGCTTCATCGAGGATGTTCTCCGGAGGATAGCCGGCCTTAACGGCGATTGTGCCGTCCTCGGGGAGGAGCAGAACAACGCGCACCTTCAGCATCAGAGCGGTCTGGTAAGCAGTTGCCCACAGCACGTCGTCGAGCGTGCCGACGCCGGCGAGCTTGCGGCTGAAGACGTAAAGCGACTCAGTGGTACGCGCACGCGCCATGGCTGCCACAGCCTGGACACGGGCGCGTGCTGCGACGTTGGAGACGACCATCGCCACGATCGTGAAGAAGATGACCGCCAGTACGTACGACGGGTAGGCGATCTCAAACGTGTAATAAGGAGGCGTGAAGAAGAAGTTGTAACAAAGCCCCGACAGGACGCTGGCAAAGAGCGATGGCCATAGGCCGAAGCGCACGGCGATGCCGACGACCGCCATCAGGAAGATGAGATCGACGTTCTCGATCCGAATCCACCGCCAGAACAGCTCGCCGATACCGACCGCGGCGGCGACTGCCAGCAGGGCGGCGGCGTAAGCGCGCAGGTCGAAAGAAGCCGGCTTTTCGGCGGGGCGGACCGTCTTCCGCGGGATGGGCTCTCCTTCGACAGCCTCGCCCGCGATCACGTGCACGCTGGTGTTTCCAGCGCGGCGCACGAGGTCGTGCACGACAGAGCCATGCAGGATTTCGAACCAGCGCGTCCGCGAGGATTTGCCAATGATGATATGGGTGGCGTTGTTGGCCTGCGCAAAGGCCATCACGTCTTCTGCAATGTGCCGATCGCTGCCCGGTATTGTGATCGGCTCCCCACCGAGGGACTGTGCCAGCCGAAGCGTGTCGGCGACACGGTCCCGCTGTTCCTCGCTAAGCTGAACGGCGCGGCGTCCCTCGACATAGAGGGTCGTCCACGGTGCGTGAAGTCTGTCGGCCAGGCGCTTGGCATAGCGCACGAGCCCCGCCGACCGTGGATCCTCGCTGATGCAGATCACGACGCGCTCGCCTGCCGCCCACGGCCCCTGGATCGCCCGTGCCTGCATCTGCGTGCGCAGTTGCTCGTCCACGCGCTCGGCGGTGCGCCGCAAAGCGAGCTCACGCAACGCGGTCAGATTCTCGGGCGAGAAGAAATGCTCCAGCGCCCGCTCGGCCTGTTTCGGGATATAGACCTTTCCTTCCTTGAGGCGCTGGATCAGGTCGTCCGGCGTAATGTCGACCAGTTCCACGGCATCGGCGCGATCGAAGATGGAGTCCGGCACCGTCTCGCGCACACGCACGCGGGTGATCTGCGCGATGACGTCGTTCAAGCTCTCGAAGTGCTGGATGTTGACGGTGGTGTAGACGTCGACGCCCTGCTGGAGAAGTTCCTCGACATCGAGATAGCGCTTCGGATGCCGGCTACCCGGCGCGTTGGTGTGCGCGAGCTCATCGACCAAGGCGATCTGCGGTCGCCGGGCGATAATGGCGTCGAGGTCCATTTCCTCCAGCCAATGGCCCTTGTATTCGATCCGATGTCGCGGCACGGCCTCCAGGCCCTCAAGGAGCGCCTGCGTCTCCTTCCGGCCATGCGTCTCCACGACACCGACGACGATATCGTATCCGTCGCGCTTGCGCGCGCGAGCTGTCTCCAGCATCGCGTAGGTCTTGCCGACGCCCGGTGCCGCTCCGACGAACACCCGGAGCTTGCCCTGGCGGCCCTCCTCTTGCCGGGCAACCTCCAGGAGGGCCTCCGGCGAGGGCCGCTTGTCGTCGTTGCGCCGCTCTTCAGGCATCACGGGTTCACGCTACGGACTTCGCATCCCAACGTAGCGCATCCCGCGGTCATCCGCGCCGCTCATTGGCTTGACCCGGGCTGATCCAGCGCGAGATTAAGCTCCAGCACGTTCACGAGACGGTCGGGCGCAAGGAAGGCGCCCGGCAAAAACACGTGCCGTCCTACGACTGTCTCGACCTCGGAGAGCGGCAGGCCGCGCGCTTCGGCCACGCGCGCCGCCTGGTAGAGGGCGGCATGCTCGGAGATGTTCGGGTCCAGCCCGCCGCCTGATGCTGCCGCGAGCTCGGGAGGCAGCGGGTTTTCGGCCGTAGCGCCGTACTGGACAATGATCTCTTTCGCGCGGTCGGTCAGGTCGGTGCTGGTCGGGGATTTGTTGCTGCCCCCGGCGCCGGCGGCGTTGTAGTCGACCGCCGACGGCCGCGGCCAGAAGTAGCGCGGCTCGGTGAATTTCTGGGCGATCAGGCGGCTACCGACGACTGTGCCGTCGGCTTTCCTGATCAGCGAGCCTTCCGCCGTATCCGGCGTGATCACCCGGCCGACGCCCCAGATCACCGCCGCGTACCCGACGACGCAGATGAGCATCGTCGCCATGACGAGGCGGATGCTTGCGAAAAACGATTGCATGTGCCTGTCCTCCGGCGATCTCTAGTTCATGTAGATGAAATGCTCGGCGACCGGTCCGAGTGTGGCTGCCGGGAAGAAGGTCAAAGCCCCGATGATGACGATCGTGGCGATCAGCATGCCGGCGAACGTGCCGTCCTCGACACCGAGGGTGCCAGACGATTCCGCCGTCCGCCGCTTGGTCATGAGCGAGCCGACGATCGCGAGCGGCAGGATGATCGGAATGAAGCGGGCGAGCAACATGACGATGCCGGTCGCGACGTTCCACGGCACAGTGTTGTCGCCGAGCCCTTCGAAGCCCGATCCGTTGTTGGCGCTCGCCGAGCTGAACTCGTAGAGCATCTCGCTGAACCCATGCGGGCCGACGTTGTTGAGCGTTGCCGCTCCCCACGGTGTCGCCGCGAAGACGGCAGTGCCGCCGAGGATGAAGAGCCCGTGCGCCAGGAGCGCGAGGATGGCGAACTTCACCTCGCGCGCCTCCACCCGCCAGCCGAGGTATTCGGGCGTGCGGCCGACCATCATGCCTGCCAAGAACACACCGACGATGACGTAGAGGAACATGTTGATCATGCCGACGCCGACGCCGCCGAAATCCTCGTTGAGCCACATGCCGATCATCGGCATCAGGCCGGCCAGAGGATTGAGGCTGTCGTGCATGGCGCCAACGGAGCCGTTGCTGGTCGAAGTGGTGAGGACCGCCCAGGTCGGCCCGGAGGTCGCGCCGAAGCGCAGCTCCTTGCCCTCCAGGTTCCCGACGGTCTGCTCGATCGGGAGCGCAGCAAAGGCCTGCGTCGGCGCCGTCTCGAAATAGACCGCAAACACGGTCCTCGTCAGCACGAGCGCGAGCATCACGCCAAACACCACCGCCGCGTGGCGCATGCGGCCGATGATGCGGCCGAACATCCACACGCAGGCCATCGGGATCAGGATGATCGAGATCATCGAGATCGCATTGGTCCAGAAGCTTGGGTTCTCGAAGGGATGCGTGCTGTTCGGTCCGAAGAAGCCCCCGCCGTTGGTGCCGATCTGCTTGATCGCCACGAACGCGGCGACCGGCCCGCGCGCTATTGTCTGCTGAATGCCCTCGAGGGTGGTGGCCACGGCCGACCCCTGGAAGGTCATCGGCATCCCGCCGAGTAGGAAGAGGATCGCGACGACGAGAGCGACCGGGAGCAGGACGAGGAACGTGGCTCGCTGCAGATCGACGAAGAAGTTGCCGAGCGGACGGCCGGCCAGCCCGCGTGCGAGAGCCGCAAGCGCTGCGATGCCAGTCGCTGCCGACACGAACTGCAGCCACATCAGCCCGCCGAGTTGCGAAAAGTAGCTCATCGAGACTTCGCCGGAATAGTGCTGCAGGTTGGTGTTGGACGTGAACGAGGCGGCGGTGTTGAAGATCAGGTCGCCGCTGATCGTTCCTTTGCCGTCGGGATTTAGCGGCAGGTATTGCTGCAGCGCCAGGATGGCGAAGCTCACGACGAACATCACGACGTTAAAGACGAGCATCGCGACCATGTAGGCCTTCCAGTCCTGCGACTGACGCGACAACCCGCCGCCGATGCTCAGGAAGGTCCGGGTCCATCCGCTTGGCGAGTCGGCAGGTTCGGCCGGGTCCATCGCCCATTTCATGTAGCGGCCGAGCGGCCACGACAGGATGGCGGTGCCGCCGACGATGAAGATCACGAAGAGGATCGCGTACATTGCGTTCAGCTCCAGCGTCCTGCCATCAGGCCTCGTCGACCGCGGACGCCATCAAGAAAAGAAGGCCGAAGATTGCGAGGCCAAGCAGCAGATAGACGAGGGTCATGAGACGATCTCCCCGATCAGGCGAGATGCAGAGCGGTCACGAGCAGGTCGATGGCCTTGATGCCGATGAACGGCGCGATCAGCCCGCCGAGGCCATAGATCAGCAGGTTGCGGCGGAGCACGGCCGCCGCGCCGTGCGGCCGGTAGGTAACTCCTTTCAGCGCCAACGGGATCAGCGCGATGATGATGACCGCGTTGAAGATGATGGCTGAAAGGATCGCGCTCTGCGGTGTCGCAAGCCGCATGACGTTCAGCGTATTGAGCGGCGGATAGAGGGCCACGAACATCGCCGGGATGACGGCGAAGTATTTCGCCACATCGTTGGCAACCGAGAACGTCGTGAGCGACCCGCGCGTCATCAGGAGTTGCTTGCCGATCTCCACGATCTCGATGAGCTTCGTCGGATTGGAATCGAGGTCGACCATGTTGCCGGCCTCGCGCGCCGCCTGCGTGCCGGTGTTCATGGCGACGCCGACATCGGACTGCGCGAGCGCCGGGGCGTCGTTGGTGCCATCGCCGCACATGGCGACGAGCTTGCCTTTTGCCTGCTCGTCGCGGATGAGCTTCAGCTTGTCCTCCGGCGTAGCCTGGGCGAGGAAGTCGTCCACGCCGGCTTCAGCCGCGATAGCCGCCGCGGTCATCGGGTTGTCGCCGGTGATCATGATCGTGCGGATGCCCATCCGCCGAAGTTCGGCAAAGCGCTCGCGGATGCCGCCTTTGATGATGTCCTTGAGCTGCACGACACCAAGCAGCCGGCCGTCACGCGCGACCGCGAGCGGTGTGCCGCCCGATTTGGCGATGTCCTCGGCGATGGCGTTTACCTCGCGGACTGCCTCTTGGCTCGGCGGCCGAATGGAGCGCCCGCCGGAGGGCTGCCCGCTGCCGTTCAGGAACCCGAGGATGGCATCGACCGCGCCTTTGCGAATCCACGACTCGCCGATCTCGACGCCGCTCATGCGGCTCTGCGCCGTGAACGGGATGAAGTTCGCCTGCATCTCGCTCACGTCGCGGCCGCGGATGCCGAACTTCTCCTTGGCGAGCACTACGATGGAGCGGCCCTCGGGCGTCTCGTCGGCGAGCGACGCGAGTTGGGCCGCATCAGCCAGCTCAGCCTCGTTCACGCCGCGCAGTGGCCTGAACGCCGTTGCCTGGCGATTGCCGAGCGTGATCGTTCCGGTCTTGTCGAGAAGCAGCGTGTCGACATCGCCGGACGCCTCGACCGCGCGTCCCGACATCGCGAGCACGTTGAAGCGCACCAGCCGGTCCATGCCGGCGATGCCGATCGCCGAGAGGAGCGCGCCAATCGTAGTCGGGATGAGCGTCACGAAGAGGGCTACAAGGACGATGATCGGGATGCTGCCGCCGGCGTAGCTTGCGAAGCTCGGGATCGTCGCCACGGCGAGCAGGAAGATCAGCGTTAAGCCGGCGAGCAAGATGTTGAGCGCGATCTCGTTCGGTGTCTTCTGTCGCTCCGCGCCTTCCACCAGCCTGATCATGCGGTCGAGGAAGGTCGACCCGGGCGCGGCCGTGATGCGCACAACGATCCAGTCGGATATGACCTGCGTGCCGCCCGTGACCGCAGAGCGGTCGCCGCCTGATTCGCGAATCACCGGCGCCGATTCACCGGTGACAGCCGCCTCGTTGACGGACGCGACGCCCTCGACGACTTCGCCGTCCGACGGGATGATGTCGCCCGCCTCGACCACGACGACATCGCCCGGCTGAAGGTCCTCCGCTGCGACGCCTTCGTAGACTGCGCGGTTGTCGGGGAGCACCAGGCGCTTCGCGACCGTCTCCGTGCGCGTGCGCCTCAGCGTATCGGCCTGCGCCTTTCCGCGGCCCTCGGCCACCGCCTCCGCAAAGTTCGCGAACAGCACCGTAAACCAGAGCCAGAGGACGATCTGAAAAGAGAAGCCGAGGTTCTCTCCGCCGACGACCAGGTCCCGGATGAGAAGCACGGTCGTCAGTGCGGCCACCACCTCGACTACGAACATGACCGGGTTCTTCATGAGAACCCGCGGGTCGAGCTTGGCGAAGGCCGAGCCGACGGCAGGCACGATGATCTTCGGGTCGGCAAGTGCCGAAACCGGCATGCGTTTACGCAGGGTCGGGGTGCTCATGGTACTGCCGGCTCCTCAGAAGCGCGCGGGGTTCAGCAGCGCGTAGAGCAGGTAGACGAGCAGCCCTGCAGTAACGAGGGCTGCCAGCACGTAGTCGAGAACCATGGCCGTTCTCCTTGAGGTCGATCGTGCAAATAGGTGGTAAGCACGTGGCTTGGAGGCTTCCGGCTGCGCCGAATCTGCCAGGAACCACTCTGGGCGCTGCAACTACCTGCCAATCAGCGCATATGTTTTCGAGAGGAGGACGACCGTGACGTTATATGAATCTCATATAGGCGACTGCCGCAGCCCGAGGTTTGAGCTTGGGCGGTCAGCGAGTTGATCGATGTCCGGCGGGACAATCAAGACCTCAAGCAACAAAGGGTCGCGGGTGCGACCAGGTTGAAGCCTCCAATGCAGGTGTTTTCAACGCCAGCGGGCTCGCTGGTATTCAGTTATGGTCGGCGTTAGTCGTGCGCTGGCTTGGCGTCAGCTCGTCTTCTGGCAGCCACCGATCTACACCCGCTATCACTGCATTTATGATGCTTTGGCGACGACCGGCATTGGACAGACAGCCTCCGCAAGTTCTTAAGATGTCTGTCCAATCGCTCCAATCCATCATGGGTGCTACGGCGATCGTATGTTCTTGATATATCTGCATTTTTCCAGTGGAATCAAATAGCTAGGTCGTGGCACGTGCACTCGTTTCTACGCCATGACGCGACGCTTTCTCGCGGCGCGAGTCCAGGTGCGACGTAAGGGTGAATATGTCAACGACACGGTCCTTCACGACCTTCGACCCATGCGAACCCCATTCTCTGGCTCGCTCACAGCACACCGAACGTATCGAAGGCCTCGCACGCGCTCATGCCCTTCCTGATGGCAACGGCGACTTTGTTCTCCGTGCTCGCCTTGCCGAGTGCCGCAGCAATCACATCCCGCTCGGCCTCCCTCGGGATGATCAGCACACCCTCGCGATCGCCGAAGAGAAGGTCGCCGGGCGCGATCCGCACGCCCTCGATCTCGATCGGCGAACGGAAGTCGATCACCTTCCCCCGCGGTCCCTGGTCCTGCGCGTAGAGCCCGCGGCAGAAGGTCGGGAAGTTCAGCGCTTCGATGCCGGCGGCGTCGCGGACAAAGCCGTTCAGCACCGCGCCGGCGGCACGCAAATGCGTCGCGCGCGTCGACATCAGCTCGCCCCAGAGCGCGTAATTGAGCGATCCGCCGGTAGCGACATAGACCTCGTCCGGAGCAAGATCGTCGAGCGCCTCCAACATAAGACCGAAGGGGCGCCGCGCGAGGGGTCCGCGTGCCTCGTCACTCGTTTGTTCAAAGAAATCGGCTTCGAGGACCGGCATGGCGCGGCCGACGATCTTCATGTCCGCCCGCAATGGGCCGATGGTCTGGGGCAGGAACTGCCGCCGATAGCCCATCTGGTCGAGGACATCTCCGACGACGGCTGTGAAGAGCTGTTCGCGCAGGCTGGCAAAGATGTCAGCGTCGGATTTGGACCGGGCCACCGGATGCTCCATGTGAGAGTCAGCTTTGCAACCGATCGAGCCCAGCCGCGGCCCGGGCGGTCGTCATGTCGAACGAGATTACGCGTGTAGGCGCGGTCCACATAGATGTCCTTGCGAGTGACCTGGCTGCTCTCCTGGAAGCAAGCGGTGGATGCAGCGGACCCCTCCGCTCAACCGGAGCGCATGCGGCGACGGAAATCGTTGACTCCGTCATGCAAATTCCGGAAGCTGGCTTTCGTGACGATTTCTGAAGCGAATGCGCACGATATCGCCCGCGACGTCGACGCCGTCAGGGCATTCAACCGTTTCTATACCCAGAGGATCGGCATCCTTTCCGGCGCTCCGCTCACCGGCGAGCTTTCGCTGACCGAGAGCCGCGTCCTCTACGAGCTCGCGCACCGCGACGCCCCGACGGCGAGCGCGCTGCAGCGCGACCTCGGCCTCGACCAGGGGTATCTCAGCCGCATCCTCCGCCGCTTCGAGAAGCACGGCATGCTGAGGCGGACGCGATCCGCGGCCGACCGACGGCAGAGCCACATCGCGCTGACGAAGAAGGGCCGCGCCGTCTTCGCGCGGATCGACCGCGCCTGGGAGAAGGCGACCTCGGCGCTGATCGCGCCGCTTGGCGAGCGACGCCGCGGCGAGCTCGTCGGTGCGATGCGGCGAGTGAGTGCGCTTCTTGGCGGCGGCAGCGAAGTAGCGTCGTTCGTCCTGCGCGAGCACCGCGCCGGCGACATGGGCTGGATCGTGCATCGTCAGGCGCTACTTTACGCCAGCGAATACGGCTGGAGTTCGGAGTTCGAGGCGTTCGTCGCAGAGATCGTCGCCGCCTTCATCCGCGAGTTCGATCCGGAACGCGAGCGCTGCTGGATCGCCGAGCACGACGGCGAGATTCTGGGCGCGGTGTTCCTGGTCAAGGCGGGCGATAGGACCGGACGGCTCCGCATGCTCTATGTCGAGCCGAGCGCGCGCGGTCAGGGTATCGGCGCGGCACTCGTCGATGCCTGTGTCGCCGAGGCGCGACGGATCGGATACGAGACGCTGGTGCTTTGGACCAACGACATCCTCGTCTCCGCCCGCAAGCTTTACGAAGCCGCCGGCTTCCGCCTTGTGGCTGAGAAACGGCATCGCTCGTTCGGCAAAGATCTGGTCGGGCAGGATTGGGAGCTTAAGCTCTGAGCGCGCGCTCAGTGCACGAAGAGCACATCGGCAGCGATCCCGGTGGTGAAATTGACCGGCTTCACCCGCCCCTGCACGGTCGCCTCGCAGCCCGTCCCGCAGGCGGTCAGAAAGTCTTCGCGGTCGCGCCGCGACAGATTGTCGAACTCGACAGGGACTGGGGTCGTATCGGTTTCGTCGGAACCGAGTTGCAGAAGCTCGCTTCCCGGCGTGATCCAGCCGGTCACCTCGACGAGGTTGCCACGATAGGTGAGCGCATATTTCTTGAACTCGCCGAGGTCGACGCGCTCGTATTTGCTGCGCGGTGCCGAGGTCGAAAGCTGGATTGCGTCGTAGCATTTGAGCCGCCGGGTCTCGTCGGCGATCGCCCTACAGCGCTCCATCTCGACGCGCGACTGGGCCTGCGCGCCGTTCCAGCCGAGCTCGAGCACGACGAGAACAGTCCAAAGAACGAGGCGCATTCCAATCCCGACCGGTTGCCGGCCGGCATCTTGTCAGCATTGGCTGCGCAAAGGAACCGGCCCGGGAGGCAAGATCGCCGGCGCAGTTGAAGCCCGACTAAAGCCGCGCGAGAAGCGGCTTTAGCTCTGCAAAGAAGCTGTCCGGGTCGCTATAGCCTGCGAAACGGCCGATTTCCCGGCCGTGGTCGACAAGGATGAAGACGGGCGTATAACGAGCCGGCGTGACGTCCGCGAGATCGCTCGGCCAGCCCCTCAGCGGGTTGATCCTGCGCAGCGGCGCCAGCTTTCCGGCGGCTGTGCGGTCGTAGTCTGGTGCAACCTCACGACGAAACTTCGCGCAGTACTGGCAAGAGAACAGGTCCACCATGACAAGCTCGGCGGCGTTGGCGAACGAGACGGTCGAGAGAACGAGGACGACTGCAAAGGCAAGACGGCGCGTGAGACGCATTTCTCCACCTTTTGAACAAAGCTTGTATCGATGTGATGTGGCCGAACCGGATAAGAACTCCGGCCACGGCTCAGTATTAAAGAGCAGACGGCGTAAATGAACGGTGTAGGACTTCTTCACGGCCCTCCTCGGCGGCTTGATCTCTTTCGTCTCGCCGTGCGTGCTGCCGCTGGTGCCGCCCTACCTCTGCTATATCGGCGGCGTCTCGCTTTCCGAGCTTGAGGAGGCCGGCCCGGCAAAGGCTGCAGCGCGTGGCGTCGTGCCGGCGGCGCTTGCTTTCGTCGCGGGTTTCTCCACGGTCTTCGTCGCGCTCGGCGCGACGGCAAGCGTCATCGGCCGGACGGTGTCGCAATATGCGAGCACGCTGACGGTGGTGGGTGGCGTGCTCGTCATCCTGATGGGTCTCCATTTCCTCGGCGTCTTCCGCATCGCCTTCCTGAACCGGGAGGCGCGCCTGCATGTTCGCGACATCGAGCCGGGGCTCGGCGGCGCCTATCTGCTCGGCCTTGCCTTCGCCTTCGGCTGGACGCCCTGCATCGGTCCGGTGCTCGCCGCGATCCTCGGCATCGCCGGGGCCTCCGATACGGTCGGCGAAGGCGCGTTCCTTCTTGCCGTCTACTCGCTCGGGCTCGGCCTCCCCTTCGTCGCGGCTGCGCTTTTCGCCCCGCTCTTCTTGAATTGGCTCCGCCGCTTCCGCCGCTTTCTGCCGGTCGTCGAGAAAGGAATGGGGGCGTTCCTGGTGCTGACCGGCATCTTCTTCATGACCGGGCAACTGGCGAACGTTTCCTACTGGATGCTTGAAACGTTCCCCGGTCTCGCGACCCTCGGATAGGGCCCAGCCGCTTGACGCCGCGGCGGCCCTGCCCGATTGAGGGGCGCATGCGGCCATCTTCAGACCTTCGGAAAAAGATCCTCGCCGACGTCGACGCCCGCGCTGACGAGCGCGCGGCGTTCCTGGCGAGGCTCGTGCAGACCCCCTCCTCCAACCCGCCGGGCGACTGCGCGCCGATCGCCGAATTGGCGGCCGGGCTCCTCGAAAAGCTTGGTTTCAAGGTTGAGAGCCACGTCGTGCCCGACGAGCTCGTGCGCCGCGCCGGCATGATCTCGGCGACGAACCTCGTCGTCCGCCGGCGCTTCGGCGAGGGCCCGACCGTCGCTCTCAACGCCCACGGCGACGTGGTCGCGCCGGGCGAGGGCTGGACGCATCCGCCCTTCGGCGCGGAGGTCGAAGACGGCGTCATGTACGGGCGCGGCGTCGCCGTGTCGAAATCGGACTTCGCCACCTTCACATTCGCGCTTCTCGCGCTCCAGTCCGTCGCAAAGTCGCTGAGCGGGGCCGTCGAGCTTCACTTCACCTTCGACGAGGAGGCGGGCGGACTGATCGGACCGCAATGGCTCATCGACCAAGGCATCGTGAAGCCCGACCTTTGCATCTCCGCCGGGCTCGCCTACTCGATCGTCACCGCGCATGACGGCGTGCTGCATCTCGAAGTGACGATCTTCGGCAAGTCGGCGCATGCGGCGGCACCGGAGACAGGGCACGACGCGCTCGAGGCGATGAACAATGTCATGCGCACGCTCTACAAGGAGCGGAAGGACTATCCGAGCCGCGTCTCGAAGATTCCCGGTATTGGGCATCCGAACCTAACGATCGGGCTGATCTCCGGCGGCATCAACACCAACGTCGTTCCCGACAAGGTGACGATCCGTCTCGACCGCCGCATGACGCCGGAGGAAGACCCGCGCCAGGTCGAGGCGCATCTTCGTCTCGTCATCGCGCGCAGCGTAAAGGACGTCGCCGGCATCTCGGTGGAGATCAACCGCGTGCTCCTCGCCTCGCCGCTCCGGCAACTCCCGGGTGCCGAGTTGCTCATTGAACCGCTCGAGCGCAACGCCACCGAAATTCTCGGCGAGGAGCCGAAGGTCGAAGGCGTGCCGCTCTACACTGACGCCAGGCTCTACGCCGAAGCCGGCATTCCGACCGTTTCCTACGGCGCCGGGCCGCGTTCGTTCCTGGAGGCGAACGGCCACCGCGCCGACGAGAAGCTGAAACTTTCCGATCTTACCGCGGCGACGAAGATCGTGGCGCTTTCGCTGGCGGAGATTCTCGCCGCATGAAACCCTACCCGCGCGACATGGTGGGCTACGGGAAGAGCCCGCCCGATCCGCAATGGCCGGACGGCGCGCGCATCGCAGTGCAGTTCGTCGTCAACTACGAAGAGGGCGGCGAGAACAACATCCTCCATGGCGACCATGCGTCGGAGGCTTTTCTGTCGGAGATCGTCGGTGCGCAGCCGTGGCCCGGCCAACGCCACATGAATATGGAGTTGATCTACGAATACGGATCGCGCGCCGGCTTCTGGCGGCTGTGGCGGCTATTCAGCGAGCGCGAGATCCCGGTCACCGTTTTCGCGGTGGCAAGTGCCATGCAGCACAACACCGAAGCGGTCGCGGCGATGCTGGAAGCCGATTGGGACATCGCCTCGCACGGCCTGCGGTGGATCGACTACCGGGATTTCAGCAAGGAGGAAGAGCGCACGCACATGCGCGAAGCCGTGCGCATCCACACCGAGCTGACCGGCGAACGCCCGCTCGGCTGGTATACGGGGCGCAGCTCGATCCATTCCATCGAGCTTGCGATCGAGGAAGGCGGCTTTCTCTACACCTCCGACATCTATTCCGACGACCTCCCCTACTGGATCACCGGCGAGCGCGGCCGCCTGCTCGCAATTCCCTACACGCTCGACGCCAACGACATGCGCTTTGCCACGCCGCAAGGCTTCAATTCCGGCGACCAGTTCTTTGCGTATCTCAAGGACAGCTTCGACACGCTCTATGCGGAAGGCGAGTCCGGCGCGCCGAAGATGATGTCGGTCGGGCTGCATTGCCGGCTCGCGGGCCGGCCAGGACGCGCGGCCGCGCTCGCCCGCTTCCTCGACTATGTGAAGGGCAAGGAGCGCGTCTGGCTCACCCGCCGCATCGACATCGCGCGCCACTGGATTGTGCACCACTGGCCGGAGCAGCGGGCGTAAGCGACACCCCGCGCGGTTGACAGCCTCCCGCCGCCGCAGCACTGTTCGACCCCCGAACAAACTCCCCGCGCAGCAAGCGGGGCCGTCGCGCATCTGGCGGGAGGCAGGGCCGACTTCATGTATCTTGGAATTGATATCGGCACCTCCTCGGTGAAGGTGGTGCTGATCGACGCCGATCAGCGGATCGTGGCGTCGCAGAGCGAGCCGCTCGACGTCGAGCGTCCACATCCGGGCTGGTCGGAACAGGACCCGGAGAGCTGGATCGCGGCCACGTCGAACGTCGTCGACGCGCTTTGCCGCGACCATCAGGCAGATGTCGCGCGCGTGCGCGGAATTGGCCTTTCCGGCCACATGCACGGCGCCACGCTGATCGACAAGGCGGACCGCCCGCTCCGTCCCTGTATCCTCTGGAACGACGGGCGCTCGGCGGCGGAGGCGGCCGAGCTCGACGCCGATCCACGCTTCCGCGAAATCACAGGCAACATCGTCTTTCCAGGTTTCACCGCGCCGAAGCTCGTCTGGGTGCATCGCCACGAGCCGAAGATTTTCGGGGCAGTCGCCAAGGTGCTCCTTCCGAAGGATTTTGTGCGCCTCTGGCTGACCGGCGCGCACGCTTCGGACATGTCGGATTCCGCCGGCACATCCTGGCTCGACGTGGCGAAGCGCGATTGGGCCGACCCGCTACTCGCCGCCACGCATCTGCAGCGCGACCAGATGCCGGCGCTCTTTGAGGGCACTCAGCCTACGGGAAAGCTCCGCGCGGTGCTCGCCACGCGCTGGGGTATGAATTCGCCGGTCGTCGCCGGTGGTGGCGGCGACAACGCCGCCTCGGCCTGCGGCGTCGGCACTGTTGCGCCGGGTGCCGCCTTCGTCTCGCTCGGCACCTCCGGGGTGCTCTTCGTGTCGAACGAGAAATTCCGGCCGAACGCGGCAAGTGCCGTCCACGCTTTCTGCCACGCTCTGCCGAACACCTGGCATCAGATGGGCGTCATCCTCTCTGCCGCCGCCTCGCTCGAATGGCTTGCCGAGGTCATGGGCTCAAGCGCCGGCGATCTCGCCGAGTTGGTTGAGACGCACCCCGCCGGCGAGGAACCGCTCTATTTCCTCCCCTACCTCTCCGGCGAACGCACGCCGCACAACGACGCCGGCGCGCGCGGAAGCTTCGTCGGGCTCTCGCATCAGACGGATCGCGCCGCGCTTGCGCGCGCCGTCCTCGAAGGCGTCGCGTTCGCCTTCGCCGATTGCCTGGAGGCCCTCAAAGCTGCCGGTACCGCGGTCGAGCGGGCGACCGCCGTCGGCGGCGGCTCGCGCTCGCATGCCTGGCTCAAGATCATCGCCAGCGTGCTCAACATCCCGATCGACGTTCCGGCGGAAGGCGATTTCGGCGGCGCGTTCGGCGCCGCGCGGCTCGGCCTGCTTGCGGCTGAGGGCGGCGACCCGATCGCCGTCTGCGCGCCGCCGAAGATCAACGAGACGATCCTGCCGGAGTCCTCGGCGGTCGACGCCTACCGCGCCCGCTTCCAGCGCTACCGCGCACTCTATCCGGCCATCAAGGAGGCCCTTCACACATGAGTACCGGCTTTTTCGGCAACCTGAAGCCCGTTCGTTACGAAGGGCCGGAGAGCAAGAACCCCCTCGCCTTCCGCTGGTACGATCCGAGCCGCAAAGTGCTCGGCAAGACGATGGAGGAGCATTTCCGCTTCGCCGTCTGCTACTGGCATTCGTTCACGTGGCCGGGCAACGATCCGTTCGGCGGGCAGACCTTCATTCGCCCCTGGTTCGGCGACTCGATGGAGAAGGCGAAGCTCAAAGCCGACGTCGCCTTCGAGATGTTCGAGATTCTCGGCGTGCCCTTCTTCACGTTTCACGACCGCGACATCGCGCCGGAAGGCGCGACGCTTGCAGAGTCGAACAAGAACGTGCGCGCGATCGCCGATATCTTCGCCAAGAAGATGGAGACGGCGAAGGTCCGCCTTCTCTGGGGCACGGCGAACCTCTTCTCCAACCGCCGCTACATGGCGGGCGCCGCGACCAACCCCGACCCCGATGTCTTCACCTATGCAGCGGCGCAGGTGAAGAACGCGCTCGACGTCACGCACCAGCTCGGCGGCGCAAATTACGTGTTGTGGGGAGGACGCGAGGGCTACGAGACGCTGCTCAATACGGACATGAAGCGCGAACTCGACCAGATGGGCCGCTTCCTCACAATGGTCGTGGAGCATGCCGAGAAGATCGGCTTCAAGGGCACGATCCTGATCGAGCCGAAGCCGAAGGAGCCGACCAAGCATCAGTACGATTTTGATGTCGGCACGATTTACGGCAACCTGAAGCGCTTCGGCCTCGACAAGAAGGTCAAGATCAACATTGAGCAGAACCACGCCATCCTCGCCGGCCACTCGTTCCAGCACGAGATCCAGCTCGCAGCGGCGCTCGGAATATTCGGCTCGCTGGACCTGAACCGCGGCGACGATCTGCTTGGCTGGGACACCGACCAGTTCGCCATGAACGTACCGGAACTGACGCTCGCCATGATCGAGATCCTCCGCGCCGGCGGATTCAAGACCGGCGGCATGAATTTCGACGCCAAGATTCGCCGCCAGTCGATCGAGCCCGACGATCTCCTCCACGCCCATATCGGGTCGATGGACGCGACCGCGAAGGCGCTCCTAAACGCCGCGGCGATCGTCGAGGACGGGACCTTCCAGAAATTCGTCGACGACCGCTATTCCGGTTGGAACGGCGCGATGGGCAAGGACATCCTCGCCGGCAAGACGAGCCTCGACGATCTCGCCAAATACGTCGCCGACAAAAACCTCGAGCCGCAGCCGAAATCCGGCCGGCAGGAGTATCTGGAGGGGTTGATCAACCGCTTCGGCTGAGACGGTGGCGCGAGCGCGCCGCCAACCCCCGCGTCAGGCGCTCGTCTCGTCCGACTCCGCCGAGCCGGCAGCCGGCACTTCGGCCGACGGCGCCGGAGACTGTCCGGAACCGCCCTCGCCGCGCGACCACCTCTCCAGCACCCGCTCGGCACCGGCAGCGGGAGATTCGCGACCCTTCGCCCCTTTGCCGCCGCGGCCGGTCTTCTTCTTAGCTGCAGTTTTGACCGGCTTCCTTGCCGGGCTTCGCGGCTTCGCCGGCTCTTCGTCCACGCGAGCCGGAGCCGCTCGGCTCGCAGCCGCCTCCACCGGTTCGACGCGGAAACTGACACCGAGGTCGACCAGGACTTGCGAAATCGCGCCGAAATTCTCCGTCGCGAATGTCAGGCGATATTCCTTCATAATGCCGCATCCTCCCTCCTGAAGCGCACAACATAGTTCGGAATTTTGTGCGCATCTTGACACCCGCGACCCAATCTCGATCGGAGGTAGGCCCTTCTGTCGGAACCTAGCCGCCGCCGGCAGAAGTGGGTGGCGGCGCGATCAACCGGATCAGCGCGCGAAGACCTTCCGCATGACGCGGATATCCTCCTCGCGGAATGGCGGAAAGGCGCGCGCATAGGTGTCGAAATCATAGTCGGGGCGGATGACGCGAAGCCGTCTCACATAGTCCGCCGACAATCCCGGCATTCCGGCTGCAGCTGTGATGTGAGCCGCAAGAGCCAGGATGTGGTAGTGGGCGTTCGATTCCTCGACCGCCTTCGTGATCGCATCAACGGCCTCCTCGTTCGCGCCGAGAGCGACGAGATTCCTCCCCTTCAGCGCCAACATCGCAAACCGCATCGGATCGAACGGACTGAGGCGCTGTGCGACGTTGACCGCGTCCTGGCTCTCTTCAGTCAATCCCGCGAGTTGCAGCGCGAAGCCAAGTGAATATTGTCCGATCGCGAAGCTTGGATTGAGATCGACGGTTCTCTGCAGCTCTCGCTCCGCGCCATCGAAATCGCCGGCCAGAAGATGGGCGCGCCCGAGCGCGTTGTAACCCTGCGGATCGCGAGGATCGAGCGAGATCGCCTCTTCCGCCAGCGCCCGGGCCCGCAAGATCTCGCCGGCGCGATCCGGGCTGATTTCAAGAAAAGCACGCTGCCAGTGCACAAAGGAAAGCCCCGAAAGCGGTCGCGGAGAGGACGGGTCGAGCTCGATCGATCGCAGGAAGTAGCGCTCCGCCTCCTCGTAGTGCTCTGGGCGGAATCTGTACATGTGCCAGCAGCCACGGTGATAGGCCTCCCAGGAGTTGAGGTTCTCCGACGGCTTCAAGAGCGACCGTCCGCGCTCGAGGAACTCGATCTGCGTCTCCACCTTGGCGGCGATGGCGTCGGAGATCTCGCTTTGCACGTTGAAAAGATCGTCGCGAGTGCGGTCGAACTGCTCCGACCAGACCTCCATCCCGGTCGTCGCATCCGTGAGCGCCGCATGCACCCGAATCTTCCGCCCGGCCGCCTGCACCGCGCCGTGGGCGATGTAGCGGACGCCAAGCATCTTGGCGACGGAAGATGGGCTCTCCTGCGTCCCCATGAAGCGAAAGGCGCTGCCGCGGGCGATCACGAAGAGCCACCGCGTGCGGCCAAGACGGGTGATCAGGTCGTGCGCCAATCCTTCGGCCAGTACACCCGGCTCGCCGATCGTGTGAAACGGAAGGATGGCGATCGAAGGCCCGGAGACCGGCGTAAGCGCAGGTCCCGTCGGCGGCGGCGCGTCCTTTTGCGGCGCGCTCTCGTGTTCGACGGCGGCGACGGATGCCCGACCCCCAGCCTCGACTTCCTCGACATCGCCGACGAAGCGGAACCCGCGTTTGTGTACGGTCTTGATTAGCCGCTGCGACTTGCCGTCGTCGCCGACCGCCTGCCGTGCCGCCTTCACGCGGCTTGAGAGCGCCGCCTCGGAGACGATCCGGCCGCGCCAGACCGCGTCGAGAATGTCGTCGCGGCTGACGACGCGGTCGCGATTTTCAACCAGATGCACGAGCAGCGCAAAGACCTGAGGCTCGACAGGCAACACCGACGCGGCGCGGCGCAGCTCCTGCGCAGCGGTGTCGATCTCGAATGTGCCGAAACGGTAGATCATGGGCGCGGGCGCCTCTTTTGGTGACCGCTGTCTAAAGTCCGGGAAATTGCCAGACAACCTCAGAATGCTCCGCAGGTTTGTCGCCGGCTAGAATCCGGGAAATCTCCAGACAACCTCCGAGTGCTCTGCAAGGTTGTCGGCGGGTCCTCCTCTAAGTCCGAGCATCGCCGCAAAGCCGCGGCATTTCGAAAGAGGAGACACGTCATGACCAGCACCTGCGGCGTGGCTGAACACAGACGGGGCTCCGCCATGACCGCCGTTCTTCGCGGCGCCGGCCTCGCGATGGCCGGCTTCGCCCGGCGGGCGCTGGCCGCCTACGCAAGCGCCCGCACGCGGCGAATCTTGAGTGGGCTCGACGACTACGCGCTGAAGGACATCGGCCTTCACCGCGGGCAGATCGACGCCGTCGAGCGCGATCCTCGCTACACGCCCAATTTCCCGGGCTTCTAGACATTCGGAGATGAACAACATGCAGGAAGACAAGCTCCACGCCTTGGTTGGCAAAGTGTTGAACGATCTCGGCGGGGCCTTCTCGATCGGGCTCGTTCAGATCGGAGCCAATCTCGGCCTTTACAAGGCGCTCGCCGATGTCGGCCCGATGAGTGCCAAGGAACTCGCTGCCCACACCGACCTTTCGGAGCGGTATCTCCGCGAGTGGCTCGCGCAGCAGGCGGCGTCCGGCTACGTCACCTACGACGCCGCGACCGCAAAGTTCGCCCTCCCGCCGGAGCACGCGATGGTGTTCGCGATGAAGGACAGCCCGGTCTACCTGGTGGACGCGTTCGACTCCGCCGCCCGCACCCTCGGCAACCGGCCGATGGTCGAAGCTGCCTTCAAGACCGGCAAGGGCGTCGAGTGGGACCACCAGGACGGCTGTCTCTTCTGCGCCATCGCGCGCTTCTTCCGGCCCGGCTACCACAACCACCTCGTGGCGGAATGGCTGCCGGCGCTGGAAGGCGTGAAGGAGAAGCTCGAACGCGGCGCCAAGGTCGCCGACGTCGGTTGCGGCTGCGGCTATTCCACCGTGATCATGGCGAAGGCGTTCCCGAACTCCGAGTTCGTCGGCTTCGACTTCCACGAAAAGTCGATCGCCGAGGCGAAGCAGCATGCGAAAGCGCATGGCGCGCCGAAGAACGTGCGCTTCGAGGTGAGCCCGGCCAAGGGATTCGCCGGCAAGGACTATGACCTCGTCACCTTCTTTGACTGCCTGCACGACATGGGCGATCCGGCCGGCGCCGCCGCGCACGTCAGGAAAGCGCTGAAGCCCGAGGGCACGTGGATGATCGTTGAGCCGATGGCCAGCGACCGCGTGGAAGAGAACCTCAACCCCGTCAGCCGTCTCTATTATGCGGCGTCCACGATGATCTGCGTTCCGACCTCGCTCTCACAGGAAGTCGGCACCGCGCTCGGCGCGCAGGCCGGCGAGAAACGGCTGCGTGACGTGGTGAGGAACGGCGGCGGCTTCTCCCGCTTCCGCCGGGCGAGCGAGACGCCGTTCAACCTGATCCTTGAGGCAAGGCCCTAGGTTAAAGCGCTTTCGGCAAGAACCCGGCCCGGCCGCTTGTTGCGGCCGGGTGCGAGGGGTTTGCCCTCGATGCAAGGGGGTAACTGATCAGCGGCCTGGCGGCTCTTCAGTTCAGCTTCGCCCCCGCGTCGATCCAGGCACCGAGCTCTTGCCGCTCGGCGTCGGTGATGCCGGTCAGGTTGCCGAGCGGCATGATCTTCGCGAGCACCGCCTGCTCCTTGATCTTCGACGCATAGCGCTTGATCTCGTCGGGCGTGTCGAACATCACGCCCTTCGGCGCCTCCGGAAAATCCTTGTTGGTCGGCTTCGCCGAGTGGCACTGGATGCAGTGCTTCTCAACGATTGGATGAATGTCGGCGAACGTCACGTTGCCGAGCGCCGCCCCGGCACCCGGGCGGTAGCCGCTGATTGCGATGAGCACGATTACCACGGCGATCGCCGCCGGGATCGAGAGGATCGCGGCTCTCGTCACGACGCCGTGGTTGGTGATGTTGAAGAAGTGGCGGATCAGCCCGCCGGCGATGACGATGCCGAGCGCGATCAGCGGGCTCCACGGATGCCCGAAGAGGATCGGATAGTGGTTGGAGATCATCATGAAGATGACCGGCAGCGTCAGGTAGTTGTTGTGGAGCGAACGCTGTCCCGCCTGCTGGCCTAAGCGTGGGTCGGGCTTCCGGCCGGCGATCAGCTCGGCGACCGCCTTCTTCTGGTTCGGGATGATGACGAAGAAGACGCTCGCCGCCATGATCGTGCCGATCAGCGCACCGACATGCAGGAACGCGGCGCGGTCGGCGAAGACGCCGTGGTAGAAGAACGTGAAGGCCGCGATCTCGATGAAGACCGCTATGGCGAGCGGCCCGGTCTTTGAGCCGAGCGGCGAGCGGCAGAGCCCGTCATAGATGAACCAGCCGGCGACGAGCGAGCCGGCGGAAAGCACCGATGCCCAGAGCGGGTCCAGCGGCACCTTGTCCTTGTCGATCAGGAACGCGTCGGCGCCGAAATAGTAGATCACCGCCAGAAGCAGGAAGCCGGTGATCCAGGTGAAATACGCTTCGTATTTGAACCAGTGCAGCTCGTCGGGCATGCGCTCCGGCGCAACCGCGTATTTCTCGGCGAGATAGAAGCCGCCGCCATGCACCATCCAGGTCTCGCCGGCGATGCCGGGGTCCTGGCCCTCGCGCTTTTTCAGGCTCGCTTCGAGCCAGATGAAGAAGAACGACGTGCCGATCCAGGCGATGCCGGCCATCACATGCGCCCAGCGCAGAAGCGCATTCAGCCACTCAAGAATGACGGCGATCATGTGGTGATTGGGAGATGGGTGTTGGGGGTGGGGCTCCAGCGCCAGCGGACGTGCGCCAGCCCTCCCCCTTGGCGGGGGAGAGGGCGGTCTCGTTCAGCGTCGGCAGCCGCCCCCCGGCGCATGTCAGTAAGGAACCTTGTCGGGCTTTTTCTCCCACTCGGCGAAGACGGCTTTCGCCTCGGGGATAGCCAAGTGCTTGGTGGGAATAGAGCGCTCTTCGATCGGCTTCGGGATCTCGCGGTAGAGGAACTCGTCGTCGAAGCCGATCGCCGCAGCTTCATCGCGCGTATTGGCGAAGAAGATGCGCCCGATGCGCGCCCAGTAGATCGCGGCGAGACACATCGGGCAGGGCTCGCAGCTTGCATAGATGTCGCAGCCGTCGAGCGAGAACGCGCCGAGCGTCTCGCAGGCGAGTCGGATCGCCACGACCTCCGCATGCGCGGTCGGGTCGTTCGAGGACGTGACCTTGTTCCAGCCCTCCGCGATCACCTTGCCGTCCTTCACGATGACGGCGCCGAACGGCCCCCCGGCTCCTTCGCGCATGCGCTCCGCCGAGAGCCGGACGGCGCGGCGCATGAATTCGCGCTCCGTTTCACTTCCCATGAACAACCGGTCCCTTGGTGTCGGCAAAGCTTCTTTCGCGCCGGATCAGAAGATCGGCGGCGACTGAGGCGGCAATCGCGGCTGGCTCTTTGCTTTCGATCCCGGGAATGCCGATCGGGCAGACGAGCCGGTCGAGTTCTCCGCGCGCGATCCCCGCCTCGCCGAGCCGCTTCACGAAGCGCGCGCGCTTCGTCGCCGAGCCGATAAGGCCGAGATAGGCGAAGTCGCCGCGCCTCAGGATCGCCTCGCAGATCGCCTCGTCGAGCGGATGGCTGTGGGTCATAACGAGATAGATTGTGTCGGGCGGCGCTTCGTCGACGGCAAGCTCGGGCATCGCAAGCGCGAGCTGCCGGACGTCGGGAAGCGGCGGCTCGGGGAACTGCGCGGCACGGCCGTCTACCCAGGTCAGCGCGAAACCAAGCGGCGCCAGCGCCGGCGCGACCCGGCGGCCGACATGCCCCGCGCCGAAGAGCCAGAGCGCCTGGCGCGGCGGGTTGATCCGCTCGCGGATTTCGATCCGCTCGCGTTCGATCGTCACGTCATAGTCCGGCACGACTCCCGATTCTGAGAACCAGTCGCGGCGGAAATTGCCGCCTTCGTCAATCGCCAGCGTGCGCAGAACAGGTGTCGGCTCGTCCGCGGCGCGGATGAGCTTTCTGAGCCAGGCGAGATCGGCCGGCGCGAACGGCTCGAAGGCGATTGTTACCGATCCGCCGCAGCACTGGTTGAGATCTGGCCCAAGGCTCAGTTTGAGAAACGCGGCTCCGCCTTTATGCAGGAGTTCGCGCGCCCTCTGAATCGCGGTCCGCTCCATCTCGCCGCCGCCGATCGTGTCGACGGTCGCGGCTTCGGTCACGAGCATCGCCGCGCCCGCCTCGCGCGGCGCCGAGCCCTTCAGCTCCGCAAGGTGCACGAGCATGGCCGCATCGCCGCGCGCGAGTATCTCCTCAAGCGGTTTCAGCCACGCGCGCATCAACGCCCACTCCCGCGGTCGTCACCCCGGTTTGCCAAGCAGCGGCAAGGCTCCGCATCCGCGTCGTCATTCTCGGGCGGAGCGAAGCGGAGGCCCGAGAACCCAGATGCTGATCCCACTGAGTCCTCGGGTCGCGCGTTCGCGCGCCCGAGGATGACGAACATGGGAGGGCGCGTCGGCATCAGCGCTTCTCACCCGCCCGGCTCTTCACATCCTCCACCGCGAAAAGGATGCGCTCCGGCGTCGCTGGCGTGTCGAGATGCGGGAATGCGCGGTAGTCGCCGGCCGCCGCGACCGCGTCGACGATGGCGGAGAAGGTGGAGAGCGCCAGCATCAGCGGCGGCTCGCCCACCGCCTTGGAGCGGTAGATCGTCGGCGAGCGGTTCACGCCCTTGCTCCCAGATCGCGATCCTGAGATCGTCCGGCCGGTCGTTTGCGGTCGGGATCTTGTAGGTGGAGGGCGCATGCGTCATCAGCCGCCCCTTATCGTTCCACCAAAGCTCCTCCGTCGTCAGCCAGCCGACGCCCTGGATGAAGCCGCCTTCGATCTGGCCGAGATCGACAGCCGGATTCAGCGACTTGCCGACGTCGTGGAGGATGTCGGCGCGCAGGAGCTTGTTCTCGCCGGTCAGCGTGTCGATCGCGACCTCGCTCACCGCAGCCCCATAGGCGAAATAGAAGAAGGGAATGCCGCGCGCCTTCTCGCGGTCGTAATAGATTTCGGGCGTCGCATAGAAGCCGGTGGAGGAGAGCGAGATGCGGTTGAGATAAGCCTCCTGCACGAGATCGGCGAAGCTCATCTCCTCATTGCCGACGCGAACGCGGTTGGGCAGGAACACGACCTGCTCCTCCGGCACGCTGTATTTCTGCATGGCGAAGGCGATCAGCCGCTTCTTGATCGTTTCCGCCGCGGCCTTCGCCGCCATGCCGTTGATGTCGGAACCGGATGAGGCGGCGGTCGCCGACGTGTTCGGCACCTTCGCGGTCGTCGTCGCGGTGATCTTCACGCGCTCGAGGTCGATCTGGAACTCTTCCGCCACGACCTGCGCGACCTTGACGAAGAGCCCCTGCCCCATCTCCGTGCCGCCGTGGTTCAGGTGCACGGAGCCGTCCTTGTAGATGTGCACCAGCGCGCCGGCCTGGTTCAGGTGGGTCATGGTGAAGGAGATGCCGAACTTGACCGGCGTCAGAGCGATTCCCTTCTTGACGATCGGACTCTTCGCGTTGAATTCGCGGATCGCGGCGCGACGCGCGCGGTAGTCGGACGTGCGCTCCAGCTCCTCGACGATCTCGGCGATGACGCAGTCCGTCACCTCCATGTGGTACGGGGTGATCCCGCCGCCCTCGGCGGCATAGAAATTGGCGCGGCGGACATCGAGCGGGTCCTTGCCCAGCGCGAACGCGATCTCCTCGATGACGCGCTCGATACCGACCATCCCCTGCGGTCCGCCGAAGCCGCGGAACGCGGTGTTCGACACCGTGTGCGTCTTCATCCGCCGCGAGTGGATGAGAGCGTTCTTGAGATCGTAGGCGTTGTCGGCGTGGAACATCGCGCGGTCGGCGATCGCCGCGGAGAGGTCGGCCGAATAGCCGCAGCGCGCCGCCTGCTCGAAGCGAACGCCCTTGATCACACCACTCTTGTCGAAGCCGACGTCGTAGTCGATGCGGAAATCGTGGCGCTTCCCTGTCATCTCCATGTCGTCGTCGCGGTCGAGGCGGAGCTTCGCCGGGCGGCCGGTCTTTGCCGCGGCGAGCGCTGCGACAGCCGCGATCAACGAGGCCTGGCTCTCCTTGCCGCCGAAGCCGCCGCCCATGCGCCGCACCTCGGTCGTGACGGCATGATCCGGAATGCCGAGCACCTTCGCGACGGTGTGCTGCACCTCGGTCGGATGCTGGGTGGAGGAATGAACCAGCATGTCCACGCCTTCGCCCGGTATGGCGTAGGCGATCTGGCCCTCCAGATAGAAATGGTCCTGCCCGCCGATTTTGACACTACCCCTGAGACGGTGCGCCGCCCCGGCAAGCGCCGCATCGGCGTCGCCGAGCCGCATCGTATGCGGCGGCGCGGTCGGAAGCTCGGAGTCCGCCGCGAGCGCGTCGTCAACCGAGATCATCGCCGGCAGATCTTCGTATTCGATCTTGGCGAGCGAAGCGGCGGCGCGCGCGGCTTCAATGGAATCTGCCGCGACGGCAAAGAGCGACTGCCCGACATATTGCACTTCGCCGACGGCAAAGACCGGGTCGTCGTGCATGACCGGGCTCGCGTCATTCTGCCCCGGTATATCCTCGGCCGTCAGTACGCGGGCGACGCCCGGCGCCTTGCGCACAGCGGAAACATCGAGCGTGACAAGCCGCGCATGCGCGCGCTGGCTCATCGCGACGTAGATGTGCAGCGTCCCGGGGAGCTCGGGAATATCGTCGATGTAGACAGCGCTGCCCGAGACATGCCGCGCGGCGCTGTCATGCGCGACGGCGCTTGCAACACCGCCCGCGATCTTCTCGTCGTGGCGTGGCTTGTGATGCGGTACCGAAGTTATGGTGCCGGCCTGATCCTGGAGAAAAGTCTCGTCCATCAAGCGATCTCCAGCACGCGCGTCACCGGCCTGTCGGCGGAGCCTTCGAGATGGAAGCGGCGCAATATGTTCTGCGCCGCCTTGAGGCGATAGGACGCGCTGGCGCGCATGTCGGTCAGCGGCGTGAAATCTTCCGCCAGCGCCTCAATGGCGCGGCCGACGGCCGCATCGTCGAAGCTGCCGCCGACCAGCGCCGCCTCGGCCGCCGCCGCCCGCTTCGGCGTCGCCGCCATGCCGCCGAAGGCGAGCCGCGCGTCAGCGACCTTGCCGCGCTCGAAGCGCAGCATGAACGCGCCCATCACCGCGGAAATATCCTGGTCGAAGCGCTTGGAGAGCTTGTAGCAGGCGAAGCGTGCGTCGGCCGGAAGGCGCGGCACATACACCCACTCGACGAATTCGCCGGGTGCGCGGTCCTGCTTGCCGTAGGCGATGAAGAAATCCTCCAAGGGAATCTCCCGCCGCTCGTTTCCGCGCCTAAGCGTCAGCCGCGCGTCGAGCGCGATCAGCGCCGGCGGAACATCGCCGATCGGCGAGCCGTTGGCGATGTTGCCGCCGACCGTGCCGGCGTTGCGGATCTGAATGGAAGCGAAGCGGCGGAAGAGCTCGCCGAGGTCGGGATGGAGTTCTCCGAGCGCCGCCGTCGCGTCGCGATGGCTGACTGTCGGCCCCGATCGTCAGCCCACCCTCCGATGCCGTCATCCGTGCCGAGATCGGCAACGCGGCTGACGTCGATCAACGTCCGCAGGTGACGATGCTGTTTCGTAACCCAGAGCCCGACGTCGGTTGCCCCGGCGACGAGCGTCGCGTCCGGATGTTTGGCGTAGACTTCCGCCAGTTCGTCCGACATTCGCGGAACGAACAGCTGCTGATCGCCGTATTTGAGGTGCAGCATCTGTCGATCGTCAAGGCGAAATAGCCGACGTGCCGTATCGCTCTCGACATCCCACTTCGGTCGGGCGGACTTGCCAGCCTCCACGCCGGCGTCGACTATCGGCCCGTAGCCGGTGCAGCGGCAGAGATTGCCCGCGAGCCAATCCTTCACGTGCTGACGGTCGGTCAATCCGCCTTCGAGCCAACCGGCGTAAAGCTGCATGACGAAGCCCGGCGTGCAGAAGCCGCACTGGGAGCCATGCTTCTCGACCAGCGCCTGCTGGATCGGATGCAGAGTCCCGTCCGGCGCCGCGAGGTCCTCGACCGTCGTGAGCTGCCGCCCGTGCAGCACCGAGACGAACTGGATGCAGGAATTGACGGCTCGATGCTTCAGCCCGCCCTCGCCGTCCGGCTCGGAAAGCACCACGGTACAGGCACCGCAATCTCCCTCCGCGCAGCCCTCCTTGGTGCCGGTGCGGCGTTCGTGCCGACGGAGATATTCGAGAACGGTCAGCGTCGGCGAGACGCCATCGAGCGATCGCTCTTCGTTACCGAGGAGGAAGCGGATCGGCATCAGCTTCCCCGGTAAGTGGAATAGCCGTAGGGCGAAAGGAGGAGCGGCACGTGGTAATGCGCACCCGTGTCGGCGATGCCAAAGCGGATCACCACCTGGTCGAGGAATTTCTGCGCCGGCAGCGAAAGGCCGAGCCGGTCGAAATAGGCGCCCGCCTCGAACACCAAATCGTAGCTCCCGACCTCCATTGCCTCGCCTTCCAGGAGCGGCTGGTCGCAGCGGCCGTCCGCATTGGTGACGGCCGTTGCAAGCGCGGTGCCATGCTTGCCGGCGTGCCTGAGGCTGATCGAGAGCCCCGCCGCGGGCTTGCCGGCCGCGACGTCGAGAACATGTGTGGTCAGCCGGCCCAAATGTCGCTCCCGATCGGTCTAAAGATTCGGTTCTTCGTGTAACGCATTTCGCCATAATGACCTGTGCCGGCGTCCAGGGCAAAGCCCAGGAACGATACGGACAGGCCTTGGGGTGCCTGGAGCGACAGAATGAGACACTTCGATCCGCCGCCCCGGAAGATGAACTACGCCGCCTTCGTAGAGAAATTCGGCGGGGTCTATGAGCACTTCCCCGAGATCGCCATCCGTGTCTTCGGGAACGGCCTTTCCTCCGCGACCGACAGCCCCGAGGGCCTGGCGGACGCGATGGCGAAGGTCGCCGGCTCGCTCGACCGCCCGGCAAAGATGCAACTCATCCGCAACCACCCGGATCTTGCCGGCCGTCTCGGTGTGGCCGATCTCACTGCCGCATCGCGCTCCGAACAAGCGGGCGCCGGGCTCGACCAATGCACGCCCGAGGAGTTCGCGCGCTTCCAGGCGTTGAACGACGCCTACAAGGAAAAATTCGAATTCCCGTTCATCCTCGCTGTCGCCGGCAAGACGCGGCATGACATCCTCGCGGCCTTCGAAGCGCGGATCGAGAACGACCGCGAGACGGAGTTCAAAACCGCGCTCGCCGAGATCGACAAGATCGCGCGGATCAGACTCCAGGTGATGGCAAAATAGAGTGGCGAAAAAGCGCTATAGGCACCGCACTGCGCGGCACGGGTTTCGACGCGCGACCGATACAGGCTGTTACAAATTTCCGCCTCCGCGGGACACTCTTGCGAATTGATCCCCTCATTGTCTCGTTTCCGCGAAATGCATTGAAAGGAGACCCGCGGTGAAAGAAGCCATTCTTGGTGTGCTCGTAGCTCTGCCGATTGCCGCGCTTCAAATTACTGCGGCGGGTAGTGGCGTCGCCGCGGAACTCCCGGTCGGCGACGGCCATGTCACCAACCACCCCGCGCAGGGCAACGTCTACGCCTGTCAGACGTCGTTTCGCGGCGGCGGCCCGCAGCATACGGGCCCCTGGTTTCACGGCAAGACATGGAATCCCGCCGAAAAGCCGCACGTAGAGGGCGAGGTCATGTGGCCCAATGCCAAGCTTACGCTGACCCCAAACGGCGACGAGCTCGCCATCGAGAGCAACGGACTACCGGTGCATGAGCCGACCGGGGACTTCCCCATCGCGCCCGACGACCCCGCCTATCAGTACGACACCAACCCGAACGGCATCGAAGCGCAGCATCTGTCATTTGAGATACCGCTGGAACCGGTCAAGGCGGCGCAGCCGAGCTGCGTGCCGATGGGGATGATTGGCATCACGACAACGGGCGTCGCCATCTACAACGCGCTCGACGCCGCCGGACGCGACGCGGCCGCGCACGAGATTCAGGACCTCTGCGACGGGCATCCGCAGGGCAACGGGCAATATCACTATCACAGCGGCTCGCCGTGCCTGCCGGGCGCGACCAGCAACAAGCTCGTTGGCTGGGCGCTCGACGGCTTTCCCATCCTCGGCATGCGTGATGCGAAGGGGGTTCTCATCACCGATAGCGACCTCGACGCGTGTCACGGCCGCGCCGAATCCGTTACGGTGGACGGGAGGACGTATTCGTACGCCTATCGCCTGACGCGGGAGTATCCCTACACGCTGGGCTGCTTTACCGGGCAGGTTGAGCGGAGTACGCGACAGGCGATCCGCCAGTCCATGGGTCCGCCCAAGCGGCGGCCGCCGCCGTGATGATTGCACGGCAGAGCTTCGGCTGGCGCTCGCCGCCGACCTCTAGCGCCCGCCCAAGAAATTTCCGATAGAAACGGGCAAGTCATTGACGCGGAACGCCACTCCGGGTCGGATGGCGCCTGATCCGCCGGGGGCTTGATGGCCGAATATTCCGCATTCTCAGTGCTCCGCCACGGGCTGACGGGCAACAAGGGCTGGCGGCCGACTTGGCGCAAGGCCGAGCCCAAACCCTCCTACGATGCGATCATCGTCGGCGGCGGCGGGCACGGGCTCGCGACCGCCTTCTTTCTCGCCAAGGTGCACGGCATTCGCGACGTGGCGGTCGTCGAGCGCGGCTGGATCGGCCAGGGCAACGTCGGACGCAACACCACGATCGTCCGCTCCAATTACCTGCTCGACGAGAACCAGAAATTCTACGAGTGGAGCCTGAAGCTCTGGGAGGGGCTCAGCCACGCGCTCGACTACAACGTCATGTTCTCGCAGCGCGGCGTCCTGAACCTCGCGCACTCGCCTGCGCAGATGGATCAATATGCCGAGCGCGGCAACGGCATGCGGCTGAACGGCATCGACGCCGAGCTCTTGATGCCGGACCAGATCGCCAAGCTCTGCCCCGGCCTCGACCTTTCCGCTCACGCGCGCTTTCCGATCGTCGGCGGACTGCTTCAGCCGCGCGGCGGGACGGCGCGGCACGACGCGGTCGCCTGGGGTTTTGCGCATGCCGCCGACCGGCTCGGCGTCGACATCATCGAGAACTGCGAGGTCACCGGCTTCCTGAAGGAGCGCGAGCACGTCGTCGGCGTTATCACCAGCCGCGGCACGATCCGCGCGCCGAAGGTGGGTGTGGCGGTCGCCGGCAACACCTCGGAAGTGATGCGCAAGGCGGGAATCGAGAAGCTCCCGATCGAGAGCCACATCCTGCAGGCCTTCGTCACCGAGCCGTTGAAGCCGCTCATCAACTGCGTCGTCACCTTCGGCGCCGGGCATATGTACGTCTCGCAGTCCGACAAGGGCGGGCTCGTCTACGGCGGCAACCTCGACTACTACAATTCCTACGCTCAGCGCGGGAACCTGCCGATCGTACACGAGGTAGCGGCGGAGCTTCTCGCCTGCTTCCCGAACGTCGGCAAGGTGCGGCTCGTCAGGAGCTGGGGCGGGCTCGTCGACATGACCATGGACGGAAGCCCGATCATCACGGTCGGGCCGCTTCCGGGCATGTACCTCAACGCCGGCTGGAACTACGGAGGCTTCAAGGCAACGCCCGCCTCCGGCTGGTGCTTTGCGCACACGATCGCGAACGACGCGCCGCACGCCTTGAACGCGGCCTTCACGCTCGAACGCTTCCACGAAGGCCGCCCCATCGACGAATGGGGCACCGGCCCTACGCCGAGATTGCACTGAGATGCTGATCCCCTGCCCCGTCTGCGGCCTCAGAGACCACGGCGAATTCGTCTATGGCGGCGACGCCACGCGCGTCCGCCCGGCGCTCGTGAGTGACGACCGCGAGCGCTGGGCGGCCTATGTCTACGATCGCAGCAACCCGCGCGGCTCGCATGAAGAATACTGGCAGCATGTGCACGGCTGCCGGCAGTTCATGGTGGTGACGCGGAACACCGAGACGCACGATATTTCCGGCGCCCGTCTGGTCGGGCCGTGGGCGGCGCGGGAGAGCGGCTGATGCCAGGTTATCGGCTCCCGCGCGGCGGCGCGCGCATCGATCGCACGCGTCCGCTTCGCTTCTCCTTCGACGGAACGGCGGTCCCCGGCTTCGCCGGCGACACGCTCGCCTCCGCGCTCCTTGCCGCGGGCCACACGACGGTCGCGCGCTCGTTCAAATATCACCGCCCGCGCGGCGTTTATTCCGCCGGGCCGGAGGAACCGAGCGCGCTCGTCACGATAGGCCGCGGCAGTGCGACCGAGCCGAACGCCAAGGCCACGATCGTCGAAGCTGCGAACGGTCTGGTGGTGAGGAGCCAGAATGCGTGGCCGTCGCTGAAGCACGATTTCAGTGCGGTCAACGGCCTCTTCGCGCCCTTCATCGCGGCGGGCTTCTACTACAAGACCTTCATGGGCCCGACGCGTGGCGCGTGGATGTTCTACGAGCCGTCGATCCGCCGCGCCGCCGGGCTCGGCAGGGCGAGCTACGAGGCCGATCCCGACCGCTACGAAAGCACACACGCCTTCTGCGACGTGCTCGTTGTCGGTAGCGGCCCCGCCGGTCTTTCCGCAGCGCTTGCGGCAGGCAAGGCGGGAGCCCGCGTCATTCTTTGCGAAGAAGGCCCGATCCTCGGCGGCACGCTCGACCTTGAAGACACGATCGGCGCGGAAGCAGCCGGCGACTGGCTTTTCCGTACTACGTCCGCGCTCGCCGATCTTAACAACGTCCGCCAGCTCCCGCGCGTCTGTGTCTATGGCTATTACGATGACAACGTGCTCGGCGCGTTGGAGGATGTTGCGCCGAGCGGCGCCACGGCCCGCAAGCGGCATTGGCGGATCGAGGCGAAGCATGTCGTGCTCGCCACCGGGGCGCTCGAGCGGCCCTTCGTTTTCCCGGGCAACGACCGGCCCGGCGTCATGCTCGCCGGCGCAGCGCTCGCCTATGCGCGCCGCCACGGCGTCGCGGTCGGCAACGACCTTGTCGTCTTCACCAACAATGACGGCGGCTGGCGCCGCGCCGCGGCGCTGGCACGCGCCGGCGTGCCCGTCCGTGCCGTCATCGACCCGCGCCGCGAGGCGCCGTCGGCGCAAATGGCGGAGCTCGCCGAGACCGGCACGGAAGCGCTGCCGGGTCACGTGGTGACGGCGACCGCGGGCGGCACCGCGCTTTCCTCCATCCGCGTCGAAGTGTTCGACGTCGCGACCGGAAAAATCTCAGGCGCAGCGCGCGACTTGAAGTGCGACGCGCTCGCCGTCGCCGCCGGCTGGAACCCGCTCATCCATCTCGCAAGCCAGGCGGGCGGGCCGCCGAAATACGACGAGGCGCTCCACGCTTTCCTGCCGGGCGCAGCGCGCGAGAAGTGGATCGCGGCCGGGGCCGTGCACAGCATTTTCGATGCGGCGAGTGCAGCCGCCGACGGTGCGCATGCCGGTGCGGAGGCGGCGCGCGCTTGCGGCTTCGCGGCAGAAGCACCCGCGGATGTGCCTGACGTCGACAAGAGCTTCGTCGACAACCTCTTCCCGCTTTTCGAAATCCCGGCGAAGGGAAAGGCCTTCGTCGACCTGCAGAACGACGTGACGGCAGACGACGTGCGGCTCGCACAGCGGGAGGGTTTCGAGTCGGTCGAGCATCTGAAGCGCTACACGACACTCGGCATGGCCGCCGACCAGGGCAAGACCTCGAACCTGAACGGCCTCACGATCCTTGCCAAGGCGCGCGGCCTGCCTGTCCCCGCCGTGGGCACGACGCGCTTCCGCCCGCCTTACAATCCCGTCAGTCTCGGTGCACTGGTCGGTCGCGCGCGCGGCGGCCATCTGCAGCCGCTTCGCCGCACGCCGCTCCATGACTGGCACGTCAAGGCCGGCGCGGAGATGATGAATGTCGGGCTCTGGCAGCGCCCGCGCGTCTACGCCAAGCCAGGCGAGACGCTGGAGCAGGCCTATGTGCGCGAGGCGCGCGCCGTCCGTGATTCCGTCGGCATCACCGACGTCTCGACGCTCGGCAAGATCGATGTGCAGGGACCGGATGCGGCGACCTTCCTCGACCGCGTCTACACCAACACCTTCTCCACGCTTCCGGTCGGCAAAGCGCGCTACGGCCTGATGCTCCGCGACGACGGTTTCCTCTTCGACGACGGCACGACCTGGCGACTTGCCGAGACCCGCTATTTGATGACGACCACGACGGCGAATGCCGGGCCGGTCATGGAGCATCTCGAAATGCTCCTCGCGCTCGCCTGGCCGGAGCTCAAGGTATCGCTTGCCTCGGTCACCGACGAATGGGCGGGCGTCGCCGTCGCCGGGCCAAAGAGCCGCGACCTGCTTCAAAAAGCACTCGAAGGCATCGACACGAGCGACGCGGGCCTTCCGTTCATGGGCGTGCGTCCCGGCCGGCTCGCGGGAATGGAGGTGCTGGTGGCGCGGCTCTCCTTCTCCGGCGAGCGGGCCTACGAGGTCTATTCCGGCGCAAACCATGCGCTCATCGTCTGGGAGAAGCTGCTCGAAGCCGGAAAAGAGTTCTCCGTCGAACACTACGGCCTCGAAGCGCTGGGTGCGCTCCGCATCGAGAAGGGCCACGTGACGGGCGCCGAGATCGACGGCCGCACGAGCGTTCACGATCTCGGGCTGGAGAAGATGTTCTCCAAGAAGAAGGATTTTGTCGGAAAGCCGCTGGCGCTTCGCCCGGCGCTTGTCGATCCGGAGCGCAAGCAGCTCGTCGGAGTGAAGTCGCTCGACGGAAAGCCGGTCCTCGGCGGCGCGCACCTCGTCGCCGGCGCCGACCCGAAGGAACCTGGTCGTAGCCAGGGCCACGTCACCGCCATGTGCTTTAGCCCGGCGCTTGAATCTTACATCGCGCTGGCGCTCGTTGAGCGAGGACGCGGGCGCCTCGGCGAGACGATGTACGCCGCCGACCCGCTCCACGGCGCGCACGGGCCGGTTGAGATTGTCGACCCGTGCTTCTTCGACAAGGACGGGAGCCGCATGCATGGCTGACGCCTTGTCCGCGCTCGCGCACCTGCCCGCTGCCGCCGGTGACGGGCGCGTCACCTTGCGCGAAGTCTCAGCCGGTACGATCCTCAGGATTCAGACCTGGCCGGACACGGCGGGCGTCGTACCGCGCGTCGCGCGTGAGCTGCTTGGCGTGGAAGCGCCGCCGATCGGCCACGCGGCGACGAACTTCGAGACGAGCCTGATCGCGGTCGCTCCGGGCTGCTTCTACGTCGCGGGGCTCGCCTCCGACATCGCCTGGCTTGTCAAGGAAGCGGTCCCGGCGGCCGAGGCCGCCGTCACCGACCTTTCGCATGGCCGGGCAATGCTCGCGCTCGAAGGCGAAGCGGCCTCCGCGGTGCTGCAGAAATGCGTGGCGATCGACATATCCGCCCTGCCGCCCGGGCGCGCGGCTCAGACGATGATCCACCACATAGACGTGCTCATCCACCGCCGGTCGGAGACGGAGTTCCGGCTGATGGTGCTCAGAAGCTTCGCCGAGGCGCTCGCCGAATGGGTGCTCGACGCCGGCCTTGAAGAGGGCATCAGGTTCCGCCGCTGAGCGGCCTAACCGCACCGGCGATACCAGAGACAGGATGTCGCATCGCCGCCCGGAGTTCTCGGTCGACCGCCGCTTGTTTTTTAAGAATTGGGAGCGCATGTGCGCGCAGTTGGCTCCGGCTTGGCGCCGACGAGATTCGAACCCAAAGAGTCGCGCCATGAATACGCTCCGCAGCCTCCTTTCGACCCTTCGCCACCGGCGCGCGGCACATGTTTCGACGCGCCTCAGCGAGGTCTCTGCAAGAGCCCGCTCTCGCTTCCGCCATTCGATGCTCGGCGAGCCCGGCATCGACGAGGCCGTCCGCCTCTTCGGCGTCGGGCGCTAGCCTCGGCGGCGCCCGGCGCCGTCTTTCCTCCCGATCTACCGACCGCGCGCCATCATCGGGCGAGCGATATCGCTCGACCGGAAACCGACGCCTGGGTTAGCGTCCACCCGCTGGCCGACGCCGTCGGCGCTTCTCGGGCGGTTCCCCTTGAGCACTGAAGAACAGGTCGCGAAGCATTATACGCGCGGCGATCTCGAGCGCACGATTCTCGATGCGATGACGGCCGCGGGCAAAGACGTCGAGAAGCTCGCCGCGGTGGACCTTGCGGCTACCGACGAGCTGCATCTCGGCTGGCGCCCGGCCACAATTGAACTTGCCAAGGCGCTCGGGCTCTCAGCCGACGAGCAGGTACTCGACATCGGCTGCGGCATCGGCGGTCCGGCGCGCTATTTTGCCGAGTCGCACGGCTGCCGCGTCACCGGCATCGATCTTACCGAGCAATTCGTGCAGGTCGCGCGATCGCTGACGCGCCGCTGCGGCCTTGCCGACCGCGCCTCGTTCAAGCTCGGGAGCGCGCTCGCTTTGCCGTTCCACGACGCCACGTACGATGCCGCGACGCTCATCCACGTCGGCATGAACATTTCGGACAAGGCGAAGCTCTTCTCCGAAGCCCGCCGCGTGCTGAAGCCCGGCGGTCGCTTCGGCGTCTACGATATCATGCGCATGGATGCCGCCGCGATCCCCTATCCGATGCCCTGGGCGCGAAGCACCGAAACGAGCTTCGTCGAGCCACCGCAGACCTATCGCGGCTTGCTCGAAGCAGCGGGCTTCAAGATCGACTCGGAGCGGAACCGGCGCGAATTCGTGCTGAAGCTCGCCGGCGAGATGCGCGAGAAAGCGGCGGCCGAGAATTCCCCCACGCCCGCGATCAACGTGGCGGCAACGCCGGAACGGCTGTCGAATTTGATGAAGACGCTTGAGGCCGGCACGGTCGCACCCGTCGAGTTCATCTCGCGCGCGGTCTGAGCCGGCTCAGTCGATCGTGAGCTTCTCGCCGCCGACGGGCAGCTGCTCGGGTACGCCCCATTCACGCGCCGCATCGGCGATCAGGCACCAAAGGTAGTCGGCCATCGACCAGCGGACGATCAGGCGGAAGAGCGGCCCGCCCTCCGCGCCGTCGCCCGCAACCTGCCAGAGCGTCGCCTGCGTTCGCCCGAACATCGCGCCGGCGACCATCCCCGCCTTGAAGGCGCGCGGGTGGAGATCGAGCGTCGTCACCTTCATCAGCGCCTCCCGAGCGCGCGGCCCCGAGACTTCAATCAAAGTGTAGTAGTCGCCGACCGCGACGAGCTGATGGTGCACTTGGGCAAGCGCTGCGCGCGTATCCGCAAGGGCCGCGTCCGCCTGCTCAGGCGGGGTCAGGAGCATCCATTCGTCCGGACCGAGCCAGAGGAGCGACATGTCCCCGGCTGTGGCGCTTGAAAGCGGCGCCGTCGGCAGGCTCATGCCGACCGCCCCGAGCAACAGGTCGGCCGCCTGGCCCGGATCGACGCGCAGGATGAGTTTTCCAAGAAGCGGTCGCTCGGCAATGCGGATCGCACCGCCCTCGCCTTCGATCGGCGTGCGGTGGTGGAGGGCCGAGTGTCGAACCGGAGCCTCAGCCACCGCCCTTCTCCCGCGCAGCGAGGAAATCCGTGTTCGTCACGGTGACGGGGACCGGCGCGCCGTCCTTGCGCGACGCCCACAGCCGGTCGCCGACGCGGCTTCGCCCGCTCTTCACAAGCGCGAGCGCGATCGAGCGGTCGAGGTTCGGGCTGAAATAGCTCGAGGTCACGTGGCCGAGCATCGGCACCGGCGGCGCGCTTTCCGCCTCGCTGCCGATCAGCTGCGTGCCCTCCATCAGCACGAGCTTCGGGTCACCGGTGAGAAGGCCGACGAGTTGCTTCCGATCTTTGCGGATTGTGTCGGCGCGGGAGAGCGAACGGCGGCCGATGAAATCTCCCGACTTCTTCACCATGCCACCGTAGTCGAGATCGTCCGGCGTCACCGTGCCGTCGGTCTCCTGGCCGACAATGACGAAACCCTTCTCGGCGCGAAGGAGATGCATTGCCTCCGTGCCGTATGGCACGATCCCGTATTTTGCGCCCTTCTCGATCACCTGGTCCCACAGCCAGCGGCCGTAGGTCGACGGGATGTTGATCTCGTAGGAAAGCTCGCCGGTGAACGAGACGCGGAAGATGCGGACCGGCACGCCGCCGACCTGCGCGTCGCGCCACGTCATGAACTCGAATTTTTCCGGATCGGGGTCGAGATCGTCGCAGAGCTCTTCGACAAGCCTGCGGCTCTCCGGCCCGCAAAGCGCGGCGACGGCCCATTCCTCCGTGACGCTTGTCAAATACACTTTCAGATCCGGCCACTCGGTCTGCAGATAATCCTCGAGCTTGCCGAGCACGCGTGCGGCGCCGCCGGTGGTCGTGGTCATGTGAAAATGATCGTCGGCGAGGCAGGCAGTTACCCCGTCGTCCATCACCATGCCGTCCTCGCCGAGCATCAGGCCGTAGCGGCATTTCCCAACGCCAAGCTTCAGCCAGGCGTTGATGTAGACGCGGTTCAGGAACTCACGCGCGTCGGGGCCTTTGACATCGATCTTGCCGAGCGTCGAAGCATCGAGCACGCCGATCGTCGTCCGCGCCGCCTTCGCTTCGCGCTGCACGGCAGCGTGGAAACCCTCCCCCGCTTTCGGATAAGCGCGGGCGCGGAGCCAGTCGCCGACCGGCTCGAAGATCGCGCCCGCCTCGCGATGCCAGTCGTGCATCGCGGTGGTGCGGCGCGGCGAAAAGAGATTTCCGACATGCTGGCCCGCGAGGGCCGCGAACGTCACCGGCTTGTAGGGCTGGCGGAAGGTCGTCGTTCCGATCGCCGGGATCGCCTCGCCGCGGACTGAAGCCAGGAACCCGAAGGCGTTCAGGTTCGCGACCTTGCCCTGATCGGTTCCCATGCCCGACGTCGTGTAGCGCTTGGCGTGCTCGACGGAGCGATAGCCTTCCTTCACCGCAAGGCCGAGGTCCTTGGTGGTCACGTCGTCCTGAAGGTCGATCCACGCGCGCACCTTGTGCTTCGGGCGATTCGACGGAAGCTCGGGGATGGCGCGGATCGGCCCCTGCCCGATCTGCCCGCTCGCCGGCACAGCGGGAAGCGTCGGCATCGACACTTCAAACCCGGCCGCCTTCGCGGCGGCAACTCCGGCGCGCGCACCTTCGGCAAAACACTCTGCCATCCCGAAATAGCCGTTCGCAGCACCCGCCGAGCGCTCGCGCTGCCAGGAGCGGGCGGGTCGGAAGGCCTCGATCGTCTCGTCGTAGCGGAGCTTTCCGCGCGACTGCGCGAAGAGCGCGACGTTCGGCGCCCAGCCGCCGGCGACGGCGAGGAGATCGCATTCGATCTCGACCGGCTTCCGCTCGCCGCTTCGAATCTTCAGCGGCCTCACCGCGACGCTTGAAATCCGTTGCCCGCCGGAAGTCGCGACAATCGTGGCATTACCGTAGATCGCGATGCCGAGCCTTGCGGCCTCGGCGAGGTGAACGGGCGCCATCTCGGTGCGGAGATCGACGACCGCCGCCACCTCACCGCCCATCCGCGCGAAGTCCAGCGCCGCGTCCCAGCCGGAATCATTGTTGGTCGCTACGACAATGCGCTTTCCCGGCAACACGCCGTAGCGGTGCACGTAGGTGCGGACTGCGCCGGCAAGCATGATGCCGGGCCGGTCGTTCTCGTGGAAGACGAGCGGGCGCTCGATCGAGCCGGTCGCGAGCACGACTTCCTTGGCGCGCACGCGCCAGAGCCGCTGACGCGGCAGCCGCGTCTGTCGCGCGGATGCGGGCACATGATCCGCCACCCGCTCCCAGAGCCCGACGAAGTTGTGCGCGTAGTAGCCGAACGCCGTCGTGCGGGTGATGACCGTCACATCCGCCATCGTTTCGAGTTCGGCCTCGACGCCCGCGACCCAATCGGCGGGCGGCCCGCCATTGAGCGACAGCACCTCCGGATCGCGCGAAAGCAGCGTGCCGCCGAGCGCCGCCGTCTCCTCGCAGAGGATCACCCGGGCGCCCGCACGACCAGCGGCGAGCGCCGCCATCAATCCGGCCGGACCGCCCCCGACGACGAGCACGTCGCAATGGCGGTTGACCGCTTCGTAGCGGTCGGCATCGGGCGCGAGCGGCGCGCGGCCAAGGCCGGCGGCGCGTCGGATCAGGGGCTCGAACCGCATCCAGCCGGGCCAACCCTTGAAGGTCTTGTAGTAGAACCCGGCCGGGATGAAGGGCGCGATCAGGTCGTTCAGCGCGCCGATATCGTATCTGAGCGACGGCCAGCAATTCTGCGCGCGCGCCAGCAGGCCGTCGTAAAGCTCCTGCTCGGTGACGCGCGTGTTCGGGTCGCTTCGCGCGCGCTCTTCGCCGATTTCGACCAGCGCCGCCGGATCCTCAGCCCCGGCGGCGAGGATGCCGCGCGGGCGATGATACTTGAACGAACGCGCGACGAGATGCTCGCCGTTGGCAAGGAGCGCGGAGGCGAGCGTGTCGCCGGGGTAACCGGAAAGCGCGCGGCCGGCGAAGCGAAAGCCAAGCGTGCGCGAGCGATCGACCAAGCCGCCCCGCGGCAGACGATAGGGCTGCTCAGCCATGCGGAATGAATTCCCCCAGAGGCGCCGTCGCTTTCTACGGACGGAAATCAGATCAACCTAGGCCGCGCAAGGGCGGCGGCGGCGTTCCGTCTGCGACAAGGTGGAGCGTGCGCTGCGGCTACCAGCCGCCGCCTCCACCGCCTCCGCCGCCCCCACCCGAGCCGCCGCCGCCGGAAAACCCGGAAGAGCCGGACGAGCTGCGCGGCACCGAGGCGGCGAGCGCGCCGGTCGCCGCGGATACGGCCGACGACATCGAGCGGCCGAAGCTGCCGCTCGACCAGCTCCCGCCGCGGCGCCAGGCGGGGTTGTAGTAGGTGGCGACCGGATCGGGATCGTCGGGATGGGCTCGCTTCAGCGCAGCGGCAAACGCGTCGGCCCAAGGCTGCTCGACGTCGAGCGCGACCGCATAGGGAAGCAGCGACTCGAAGCGCTCGGTCGTCATGTCCGGCACGCCGGCGATGTTGAGGCGGCCGGACTCCGCCGTCTCCAGATACATGCGGAAGCCGGCGAGTTGATCCATCACCGGTCGGCCGAGCGCCGTCGGCGCGCGCAGGAGATAGAGAAAGATTCCGTTCAGCGCGGGAAAGATGAGGAGGAACGCAATCGCCAACGGATGCGCGGTGATGAAGTGCGTCACCGTGTTCAGCACGCCGTAGGGATTCCCGACCACGCCGCCGAGGAAATTCGCGGAGAAGGCGGCGAGGAAGCCGAGCGCCACGGCGAGCGAGAATCCGGCCTTGGCCACATCGAAGACCGAGCGGCCGGAAAACAATGTCCTGAGAACCGGGATGACGATGATGCCGAAGACGCCTCCGGTAAAGACGACCGGGAAGAGCAGACCGATCTCGCTGCCGTGCAGCCCGCCGAAGACGAGCACCGCCAGGACAACGAGGATCGTCAGCGCGAGCCCGCCGACGAAATAGAGCGTATTGCGCTTGAAGAACTTGTTCTTGTTCTCGCTCTCGATGCCCTTGCGGAATTTCGTCGTGACCTCGGCAACGGCGGTCGCCTTGTCCTGCGCGATGCGGCCCTTGCCGTCGTGCTTGTCGACCCAGCGCAGGATCTCGCGTTCGCCGGGCGGCAGCGCATTGTAGCCGCCTGGCCACTCGGTCTTCGTGCGTTCGAGCGTCAGCTCTTTCTTCTTTTCTTCGTCGAAGACGACGAGACCCTTGACCGCAAGTGCAAGCGCGGCGGCGGTGAACTCCCGCCGCGCATCCAGGCCGAAGCCCCAGTTCTTGATGTAGCCGGCGAGCGCCGGCGAGACGCCGTCCGGCGCGTGGAAGAGCGGGATGATCGTGCCGCCCTTCGGATCGCGGCCGACAGCGTTCCAGGCGGTCACATAGTAGCCGAGGACGAGCAGGAAGCCGACGCCCCCGATGATCGAGCCGCGGTTATCGCGCAGGAAATAGCGCGCCTTGTCGGTGCCGCTCGGCTGATCGACGGCGCCGGGCGGAATCTCCTCGACGATGGTGAGCCCTTCGCCGGACGCGAGCGTGCGTGTCGTCTCGACCGCAAGCACCCCGTCGGTCACGGCGCCGCGCCAATCGGTGCCGCGCTCGCCGTAGCGCCCGGAATAGGCGGTCCAGCGCACCGGCGGGACGTTGCCCGGAAGCGTCACGCGGACAAACGCGCTTTCGATCGGAAAGTCCCAGCCGTTGCCGGTCACGTTCCAATAGAGCTCCGCGTGGTCCTCGAACCAGCGGATCTGTCGGTCGGTCTCGTAGGTGAAGACGTAGGTGTAGCTCTTGCCCGGCTCAAGGAACACGCTCTCCTCGCCGGCATAGATGCGGATGAACTCGCCTTGCGTCTGCGTGAAATGCGGCTCCGGCTCACCGTCGCGCGTGACCGAGAGGAGCTTGAACCCGACCTCGTGAACTTTCCCGTTCGCATCCTCGAAGGTGATCGGAAAGTCGCGATAGATGCCACGCTTGATCTTGTCGCCTTCGGCGTGGACGCGGATCGTCTCTGCGACGTGAAGCGTGCCGTCTTTTGCGACGGTGATGTCGGACTGGAAGCGCTCGATCGTCTCTTCCGCCACGGCGGGCCCGGCGAAGATTAGAACGAAAGCGGCCAGCAGCGTCAGAAGACGGATCGCGACGCTGAAGCCGCGTAACCTCCCCCTCAAGCGGGAGGTTAGGGTGTGTCGGGCCTCGGTGCGGGAGATCGCGCGCATCGTGCGCCGCCTCAGGTCTGGAACGACACCTTCGGCACCGCCCGGTCGGCCGGCTCCTCGATCTCGAAATACTGCCGCGCCTTGAACCCGAACTGGTTGGCGACGAGATTGCTCGGAAACGCCTGCACCATCGTGTTCAGGTTCCTGACCGCGCCGTTGTAGTAGCGGCGCGCCATCTGAATCTCGCTCTCGAGATTGCCGAGGTCCTGCTGCAGCTGAAGAAAGTTCGCGCTGGCTTTGAGGTCCGGATAGTTCTCCGCGACAGCAAGCAGTCGGCCAAGACCGAGTGACAGCGCGGCTTCCGCCTTGGCGCGCGCTTCAACGTCACCCGGCGGCACGGATTGCGCGCGGGTGCGAAGCTCCGTCACCTCGTCGAACACCCCGCGTTCGTGCGCGGCGTAACCTTTCACCGTCTCGATCAGGTTCGGAACGAGATCGGCCCGGCGCTTGAGTTGCACGTCGATGCCGCTCCACGCCTCCTCGCTCATCTGCCGGGTCGAGACGAGGCGGTTGTAGACGTAGATGGCGTAGAGAACCGCCGCGACGATCAGCGCGAGAATGATCCAAAGCGTCATGGGCAGCCTCCCCCTTCAGACCGAGCCGCAGTCGGGCCGGCGCAGGCGCTGGCGGCGGATGATCCAATATTCCCGGATCCTGCCGACGGAAAGGGGCAGATCGCCCGATCCCGCCATTTCTCTTCAGAGCGTCGCGGCGGGCAATTAACGGAAGCTTGGCGCGAGGAAGCGCCGGCGCGCGGCGCCAATGCCGGTCCCGTTAGCGGTCGCGCGCGTGTGTGGCGCGAGTTTCCGGCGTCGGCCGCGACGGCGAAGAGAAGGCGAAATCGACAGCTTCGAGGACCTGGCGCTCAGGCGTGTCCTCGGCGGAGAAGCCGATGCGCACAGCCATGCCATGGCCGGAAACGAAGTCCTTCAGGCGGTCCTGCAGGCGCTGCATCGCAAAAGGCTCGAGCGGGATGGTGAGCACCGCCTCCTGCGGCGCCAGCACGAGATCGAGCCGCTTGCGGGCATCGGCCTTCACCACCATGGCGCGCGCGGGGTGGGAGCGGCGATCGCCGGCCGCAGTGCGGTAGCCGATCTCGCCGACCAGCATGATCCCCTCGCCCTCCTCGCGCCCGCTACGGCCGAGCCGGACGTTGAAGGTCCAGCCGGAGGCGCTGAACAGCATGGAGGCCTTGGCTGCCGGCTTCAGCCGCTCGCGACCGGCGGGCTCCGCGCCGGCTTCGCGCGCGGATTCGCGCGTTTCCCGGCCCTCTTCGATCATCGCTGACTTCCCCCGCCGGCAGTTTCTAGCCAGGCCGCCCCGCACGATTTTGCCAGATTTCGCACCCGCAAGATATAGCTCTGCCTTTCGGTCACAGAAATGACGCCGCGAGCGTCGAGCAGGTTGAAGACGTGGCTCGCCTTGATGCACTGGTCATAGGCGGGCAGCGCGAGCTTGTGCACGCCGCCGTCTTCCGGCTTGCCGGCTTCCAGCAGCGCCGAGCACTCCCTCTCCGCATCCTCGAAATGCCGCTTCAGCATCTCGGTATCGGCAAACTCGAAGTCGAAACGCGAATATTCCTGTTCCGCTTGCAGGAAAACGTCACCGTAGGTGACCTTCTCGTTCCCCTCGCGGCCGTTGAAGTTCAGATCGTAGACGTTGTCGACGCCCTGCACGTACATGGCGAGGCGCTCCAGCCCGTAGGTAAGCTCGCCGGAGACCGGCGCGCAGTCGAAGCCTGCGACCTGCTGGAAATAGGTGAACTGCGACACCTCCATGCCGTCGCACCAGCACTCCCAGCCAAGACCCCAGGCGCCGAGCGTCGGGCTCTCCCAATCGTCTTCCACGAAGCGAAGGTCGTGGAGCGCCGAGTCGATGCCGATCGCGGCGAGCGAGCCGAGATAGAGGTCCTGCAAATCGGGCGGCGACGGCTTCAGGATCACCTGGAACTGATAATAGTGCTGCAGGCGGTTCGGGTTCTCGCCGTAGCGCCCGTCCTTCGGCCGGCGCGACGGCTGCACGTAGGCGGCGTTCCAAGGCTTTGGTCCAAGCGAGCGGAGCGTCGTCGCCGGATGGAAGGTGCCGGCGCCCATCTCCATGTCGTAAGGCTGCAGGATGACGCAGCCGTAGTCCGCCCAGTAACGCTCAAGCGCCAGGATCAGGCCCTGAAAGGAGCGGCGCGGGTCCATGTGGCCGGCGTCGGCTGCATTCATGGAGGCGCTCACGTGAAAACCCGCTCATTCGGCTCGGAAGTCGGCGGATCACGTGACACGCAGCCGTAAGCGGGTCAAGGCAGGCGAAGAGGACCGCCCTAGGGCTTCAAGACGTCGCAAGACGCCTCCGGGTTAACCCGCCAAAATCTTCCGCCGCTCCTCGAACTCCGTCTTGTCGATCTCGCCGCGCGCGAAGCGCTCCTGCAGAATCTGCAGCGCGGAATTCGCGACCGGAGCGGGAGCGCCGCGTTCGGCGCGGCCGCCACCGAGCCCGCGCACGAGCACAACGATCAGTACCGATGATCAGCGCCCAGAACACGATCATCCCGAGCCCTCCGCCCCATCCCCAATAGCGGTGGAACATCCAGCCATGTCCGTCCCAGGTCTGGGACCACGCAGGCGCCACCGCGCCCAGCGTCGATACGGAAAGCCCCCCAAGAAGCGATCTCATCGCCATGGTTCTCGCGCCTTCTCTTCACCCGTGGGGAGCACGCGCTCTCCCACCACCGAACCCCGCCTGATTAGATAGTGCCGGAATTCGCCGTTTCTACGATTGACCCACGTCAACCGTCTCCCGACCACGGATTTCAGGTGGGCTCCGCCGACGGCTACGCCGCTTCGCGACTTCCGAACGTGGACGAAATGTAATCGGCCGGAGCGGCCCCTGTCAGCCGGCTGTCAGCTTCGTTTTGCGATATTTGCGCCAACGGCCGGTGATTTTCGGCCGCCTTGGCTCCGCTACGGACGGATCGCAAGCGTATGCGAAAGATCGCACTCTCACTCGTCGTCGTCGCCGCGTCCGGCGCCTATGTCTGGAGCCAGTCAGGCAACGCAATCTCCGACAATCCGCTCGGGCCACTGCCCCCGCTCGGGCCCCAGTCTGCGCTCGGGCCCGAGTCTCCCATCGGGCCCGAGTCGCGGAACAACGATATCCGCACCGGCAGTATCGCAAAGCGGACGCCGGTCTTCGTCAACGTCCCAGCCGACACCAGCGTGGCGCTCCAGCCGGCCGTCGAAAACGAGTGGTCACAGGGCGAGGAAGGCGATTCAGAGGTCGGACGCCTGCTTGCCGCCCAGCCGCCCGCCGACACGCCCCTGTCGCAAAGCTCTCCGACGCCGAACCTGACGGCCGCCGCCGCCCTGGTGGCTGCGCCGGATGCGCCTGTCGCACCTTTGCCGACGCCGCTCGAGCCGGCGCCGGGGGCGCCCGATCTTCCCGCCGCGCCACCGCCGGCGCAGGTGGAAGCCCGTTTGCCACGTCCTCGGCCAGCGTATCAGGCGCCTCAGGCGCCGGTTGTCAGTCAGCCGGTGACGCGGGTCGCGATGAACGTCGCCTCGAACGGGCGTTTCGCGGACGGCACCTTCACCGGCCCGATCGTCGACGCCTATTACGGCCTCATCCAGATCCAGGCAGTCGTCCAGAGCGGCCAGCTCGTCGACATCAATGTGCTGCGCTATCCCTCCGACCGCCGGCTCTCGGTGCGCATCAACCGCTACGCCCTGCCTATCCTGCGCGAAGAGGTGATCAGCGCCCAGAGCGCCAACGTCGACATCATCTCCGGCGCCACGTTCACGAGCGAAGCCTTCATTCGCTCGCTCGGCCGCGCGCTGAGGGCTGCCGGAGCGTAATGCCCAATGCGCGCCACGCGGATCTTGATGGGCATGCCCATCACGGTCGACGTCGTCGGCGCGTCGGACGCATCGGTTCTCGACGCCGTCTTCAACTACTTCGAGAGCGTCGACCGGCGATTCAGCACCTACAAGCTCGACAGCGAGATTTCGGCGATCAATCGGGCATCGCTGGCCGCGCCGGATTACAGCGAAGAGATGCGCGAAGTGCTGGCGCTCGCCGAGGCGACGAAGCATGAGACCGACGGATTCTTCGACATCCGCAAAGCCGACGGTTCGCTAGACCCCTCCGGAATCGTCAAGGGCTGGGCGATCCGCAATGCCGCGGCGATCATTCGGGAGACGGGTGCACGCGACTTCTTCATCGACGCCGGCGGCGACATCCAGTCCTCCGGCAAGAATGCGTCGGGGGAGGAATGGAGCGTCGGCATCCGCAACCCGTTCAACGAGGCGGAGATCATCAAGGTTGTCTACCCGCGCGGCCGCGGGGTCGCGACGTCGGGAACCTACGTCCGCGGGCAGCACATCTACGATCCGCATGTGCCGGGCGCGCCACTTACCGATATCGTCAGCCTGACCGTCATCGGGCCCGACGTGCTTGAGGCCGACCGTTTCGCCACGGCCGCCTTCGCCATGGGCAAGGACGGAATTCTCTTCGTCGAAGAGATGCCGGGACTTGAGGGCTATGCCGTCGATAGCGGCGGACGCGCCAAGCTGACCAGCGGCTTCGCGGATTGCTGCGCGCCATGACGAAATTCATCGACCGCATGCTCGACCACACCACCATGTACCGGCTGGTGCTCTACTACCTGATCGCGCTGGTCGCGACGGCGTTCCTGCTCGGCTTCTTCAAGATCGTGCCGCACGATCCGACCGCGATCGGCTTCTCCGCGGTGCTGATCGTTGCCACGTGCTGGGTCACCAATCAGATCTTCTCGCGCGTCTACGCAGTGCCCGCGAACGCGGAGTTGATCTACATCACCGCCCTCATTCTGGTGCTGATCCTCGATCCGGTGCAGGCAACGGATGCAAAGGGCGTCGGCGTTCTGATCTTTGCCTCGGTGTGGGCGATTGCGTCCAAGTTCGTCTTCGCCGTCGGCGGAAAGCACGTGTTCAATCCGGCGGCGTTCGGCGTCGCGCTGTCGGCGTTCCTGCTCGACTGGCCGGCGACGTGGTGGGTCGGCGGGAGTCTGCCGCTTCTTCCCGTAGTCTTGATCGGCGGCGTCTTGATCGTGCGCAAGCTGCAGCGCTTCGATCTCGTCGCGACCTTCGCGGCCGTGGCGCTCGTCACGTCGCTCGCGACCGCAATTCCGTCGGATTACCCGTCCCTTTTGGGCGAAATACTACGCTCCTCGCCGCTCTTCTTTTTCGCGTTCGTGATGCTGACCGAGCCGCTGACCGCGCCGACCGGGCGCCTGCCGCGTCTCGCCTTCGCCGCCATTGTCGGCTTCCTCTTCGCCCCGAACGTCCACATCGGCTCGTTCTATTTCACGCCGGAGCTCGCACTCCTCGTCGGCAACCTCTTTGCCTATCTGGTGAGCCCCAAGGGGCGCCTCGTGCTGACCCTTGAGCGCATCGAGGAAGCGGCCGCCGACACCTACGACTTCATCTTCTCCTCGCCGCGTAAGCTCGCCTTTCAGGCCGGCCAGTATCTCGAGTGGACGCTCGGGATGGACCATCCCGACAACCGCGGTAACCGCCGCTACTTCACGCTTGCCTCTGCCCCGACCGAGGCCTCCGTGCGCCTTGGCGTGAAATTCTATCCGATGTCGAGCGCGTTCAAGCGCGCGCTCTGCGCGATGGAGCCGGGCGACACGATCTACGCCTCGCAGCTCTCCGGCAGCTTCACTCTGCCCGCCGATCCCGATGCCAAGCTCGCTTTCATCGCGGGCGGCATCGGCATCACGCCGTTCCGCAGCATGCTGCAATATCTCCTTGACGAAGGAGAGAAGCGGCCGATCACGGTCCTCTACGGAACCGAAACGCCGCAAGACATCGCCTATCGCGACGTGCTCCAAGCCGCCCGGAGCGAGCTCGGCATCCGCACGATTCACGCGGTAGAGCGCGGCGCCCGGCGCGGCGAATATTCCGGCCTGATCGACGCGCGCCTCGTGCGCGAGGCAATCCCCGATTTTCGCGAGCGCACCTTCTACATTTCCGGCCCGCAGACGATGGTGAAATCGGTACGCCGCATGTTGCTAAAACTGGGCGTGCGCCGCTCGCGGATAAAGGTCGACTTCTTCCCGGGCTTCGCCTGAGCAGGCGGCGGGCTCACCGCGCCTCGGTTGCGTGCACCCACCACTGCGGACGGCTCGCAGAGACCTTCGCGGCGGCGGCCTCGGCTTCCTCTTTCTCCGCATAGAGGCCGTAGCAAGCGGAGCCTGAGCCCGACATGCGCGCGATCATGCAGCCTTCGGTCGCGAGAAGCGCATCGAGCACGGCGGTGATCTCCGGGGCCAGCGCGCAGGCGGCCGGCTCGAGGTCGTTGCGGCAATCGTCGAGCCATTCCGCAGCGTCGCGCGCGTCGCCGGCGAGTGGAGGCTTCTTAAGCGGCGGGTTGTCGCGACGCGCGAGCGCCTTGAAGACCTCGACCGTCGAGACAGTGCGCGCTGGCCACACGAGCACGAGGGGTAGCGGCGGCCAGTCGTCGAGCGGATCGATGATCTCGCCCACGCCGCGCGCGCGAAGCGCCCGGCCTTCGAGGCACATCGGCACGTCGGCGCCGAGCGTCAAGCCGATCGCGCGAAGCGCACTGACGGAGAGGCCTGCTTTGAAGCTTCGGTTCAGGCCGGAGAGCACGGCGGCGGCATCGGCAGAGCCGCCGCCGAGACCGGCGCCGGCCGGGATATTCTTCTCCACGGCGATCGAAACGGCCGGAGCAAGCTGCGTATGCGCGAAGAAAGCGTTCGCGGCACGCAGCGCGAGGTCACTTGCATCGCCCGGTGCATGCACTGCGAAGGGACCGCTCAGCGTCAATGCGAGCGTTTCCGCCGGCGCGATCGTGACCCGGTCGCCGATATCGGCGAAGACCGCGACTGAGTCGAGGAGGTGATATCCGTCCTCGCGGCGGCCGGTCACGTGCAGCGCGAGATTGACCTTTGCCGGCGCCGCGAGCGCCACGCCCGACGCCAACATGGGAGTGTGCGTCAGGTGCTGCCGGGGATCACGAGCTGCATGCCCGGGAAGATACGGTCGGGGTTCTTTATCTTGTCCCGATTGGCGTCGAAGATATCGCGGAATGCGTCACCGGACTTCAGCAGCGACGCAGCGATATCCCAAAGCGAATCGCCCTGCTTCACGGTGTAAACCGCGAGCGCGGGCTTCTCCTCCGGCGCCTCGATCAGGTGTGCCTCCGCGATCTTCTTCATCACCAGATCGAGCGCGGGACCTTCGGCCCCGAAGTCGCGCGAATGCCGCCATTGGAATTGCGCTTCGAGTATCCGGCCGGCCTTCCAGTAGGCGTCGCCGAGATGATCGTTGATGACGGGGTCGTCCGGGCGCAGGCCGATGGCGCGTTCCAGCTCCTCCACCGCCTTGTCGTATTGCCCGAGGCGATAGTAGGCCCAGCCGAGGCTATCGACGATGTAGCCGTCGTTCGGGCGAAGGTCGACGGCCTTCTTGATCATCCCCATCGCCTCGTCGAGGTTCTGCCCCATGTCGATCCATGAATAGCCGAGATAGTTCAGGACGAGCGGCTGATCGGGGCTGAGCTCCAGCGCCTTGCGGAAGTCCGCCTCCGCCTTTGGCCACTGCTTCGTGCGCTCGTAAGCGATGCCGCGGAAGTAGAAGATGCTCCAGTCGGCGGCGGCCGGCGTGGCGATGCGCTCGATCGCCTGCGAATAAAGATCGGCCGCTTCGGCGAAGCGCTCATGACCGCGCAGCATGTTACCGTAGGAGATGTAGCTCTGGACGTCGTCGGGGTTGCCGGCGATCGCCCGCTTGAAGGCGGCCTCCGCGTCCGCGGTGCGGTCGAGGCGATCGAGTGCGAGCGCGGCGCGAAGCTGCCCGAGCGCATGGAACGGCGCGTCCATCGCGATCGACTCGTAGGTCTTGATCGCCGCCTCGTTCTGATCGTTTGCGTCGAGCAGGTTACCGAGCGAAAGCGCGCCAAGCCCGCCGGCGATCTGCGGATCGAGATAGAGCGCGAGGCGAAGATAGAGGAAAGCCACCTCCGTTCCGCCCTCCTGGCCGACCGCAGCTCCGATACCGGCGAGCGCCTCGGCTGCACCTTCGACCGGATTCGTGACCGTCGTCAGATGCGCATTGCCGGCATTGATGTCGGCGAGCGTCGACCGCGCAAGGGCATTGTCGGGATAGAGCTCGAGGAAGGCGGTCAAGATGTCCGTCGCCTCCTTGGTGCGCCCGGCGATGGCAAGCGCGCGCGCATAGGCCTCGGTGATGCGGACGGCGTTTGCGTCGCGATCGCGTGCGGCTTTCAAGTATTTCAGCGCGTCGTCGGTGCGTCCGGCCGCAAGCGAGATGTAGCCGCTATGGAGGAGCTTGAAGGGCTCGTACCAATCTTCGCCCTTCAGATTGTCGAGGCCGCTTATCGCCTGATCGACCTCGCCCTCGCCGAAGCGCGCCCAGGCAACGACCAGCGCGTTGGTGAGATCGGCGAGCACGCCTGCGCTTGCGTCGTTCAGCCCGTTGACCGCGTCAGAATATTTGCCGAGGCGGATTTGCTCGGCCGCCATGACCAGACGCGCGGGATTGTTGCTCGGCTGCTTGTCGCGGAGGCCCTTTGCGTAAGTAAGCGCGTCGGTCACGTCGCCTGCGCTCGCGCTCAGGACCAGCGCACGCTCAAGCAGATAGACATTGTCGGGATCGGCCTGGAGTGCCGCGCGGTAGAAGCGCGCCGCGCTGTCCGTGTCTTTTTCGACGTCGGCCGTCCGCGCCGCGAGGTAGGTGCCCGAAAGGCTCGTCAGATCCCGATCTTCGATCGGCGTCTGCACAGCGAGTACCGCAGATGCGAGGAGGAAGGGTGCCGCGATGAGCGCGGCAAGCCCGCAAAAAGCGCGCGCGAATCGCGTCATTGTCTCGAGTTCCCTCATTTTGGTTGTTGGGATACCCCCTAGGGCGTCCCGGAGCAATGCTGGCGTCGGCGGTCGGCCGCGGCCGGTCTTCACGTCAATGTGCGCGCGCGATGCAGAAGGAAACCGCCTGCAGAAGCGCAGTCTTGAACCGCTCGTCCGGGAGGGGCGCCAGCGCGTCCCGCGCCATGGCCCCATAGTGCCGCGCCCGCTCGACCGTGTCCTTCAGCGCCCGCGTCCGATCGAGCAGCGCGACCGCATGGTCGAGGTCGTCGTGGGCGATCGAGCCCTTGACGAGCGTGCGCTTCCAGAAGTCGCGATCCGCCGCAGTGCCGCGCCGGTAGGCGAGCACGATGGGCAGCGTCACTTTGCCCTCCCGGAAATCGTCGCCTACGTCCTTGCCGAGCGTCGGCGTCTGCCCGCCATAATCGAGCGCGTCGTCGATCAGCTGGAAGGCGATGCCGAGATTGGCGCCGAAGGAGCGGAATGCGGCGCGCACGCCGCGGTCGCCGCCGGCGACGATCGCACCCACCTCGGCGGCGGCGGAGAAGAGCACAGCGGTCTTGGCGCGGACCACGTCGAGATATTCGTCCTCTGTCGTCTCGGTGTTCTTGGCGGTGGTGAGCTGCATCACTTCGCCCTCGGCGATCGTGGCGGCTGCGGCGGAGAGGACCTCAAGCGCCTCCAGCGAACCCACATCCACCATCATCTTGAAGGCCTGGCCGAGCAGGAAGTCTCCGACGAGCACGCTCTCCTGGTTGCCCCAGACGAGCCGCGCCGCGCGTTTTCCCCGCCTGGTCTCGCTCTCGTCGACGACGTCGTCGTGGAAGAGCGTCGCGGTGTGCATGAACTCGACGCTCGCCGCGAGTTTCACCTCCGCGCCGCCGCGATAGCCGCAGGCGCCCGCCGAGGCGATCGTCACCATCGGCCGAAGCCGCTTGCCGCCAGAATCGATCAGGTAGCGGGCGACCTGCGGAATGAGCGCCACGTCCGAGCTCGTTCGCTCGATAACGAGGCGGTTAACCGCTTCCATCCCGGCGGCCGTCGCCTCGACGAGCGGCGAGATCAGCGCCCGTTCCGAAGGCGATTCCTCAAATGACAGGACGACGGCCAACCGGCTCTCCTTGGACTCTTCGGGACAATAGAACGCGAGGGCGGCCGCACAAAGCGACACGATGGCACAATCCGGCCTGACTCGGTCAACCCCTTCGCCCCGGCGCTGGGAGAGGCTAGGGTCGAAATGTGATCGAGCTTCTGCGCAGCAACGACCCGGTGCTGATCTCCTTTGCCGACGCCCTCCTGAACGAGGCCGGCATAGAGCATGCTGTCGTGGACCAGAACATGAGCGTCATCGAAGGCTCGCTCGGCATCCTGCCCCGCCGCATGCTGGTTGCCCGCCACAGGCTCGAAGACGCCCGCCGCATTCTTTCCGAAGCGGGGCTGAAGCAGGAGCTTTCGTGACCGCAAGGGCCGAGGCGGCGGAGCGGACCCGCGACGCCTTCCTTGGCGGACGCGTCACGCTCGTGCAGCCGCGCGACGGGCACCGCGCCGGCCTCGACGCCGCGCTCCTGCAGGCGCTCGTCCCGGCCGATGCGGCCGGCCTTGCGATCGATCTCGGCGCGGGCGTCGGCACCGTCGCGTTCGCGGTCGCGGCACGCGCACCGGCGCTTTCGGCGATCGGGATCGAGCGCGATCCCGATCTCGTTGCGTGCGGGCTCCAGGCGCTCGCGCTACCGGAGAATTCCGCCTTCGCAAAGCGCGCCCGGCTGATTGTTGCGGATATCGGCGTCACCGCAGCTGCTCATGGATCGCATCGGCCTTGCCGAAGAAAGCGCCGACTGGGTCTTGATGAACCCGCCCTTCGACCCGAAAGGGGGCGGCACGCGCTCCCCCGACCCGCGGCGCCGCGCCGCACATGTCGGAGCGGAGGGGCTGATTGCGGCTTGGTCGGCCGCCGCGGCGACGCTTCTTCGGCGCGGCGGTACGCTCGGCCTGATCCATCGCGCCGAGGCACTCCAGACCGTGCTCAGCGCCCTTTCTCCACAATTCGGCGGCATCCGAGTCATCCCTGTCCACCCGGCCGCGGGAGCTCCCGCAACACGCATCCTCGTGACCGCCTTGCGCGGCCGACGCACGCCACTTTCAATCGCGCCCGGCCTTGTTCTCCACGCGACAGGCGGAGCATGGACACCGGAGGCCGACGCGCTGCTTCGCGGCGAAGCGGAACTGCCTCTCAGCGCCTGAATTGACCTTGAGCGGTCGTCAGGGCTGGCTAATTCGGCCCCACCGCGCCATTTTCACGGGACCATGAGCGACAATCCAACCTGGCGGGAAAGCGTGCTTGAGCCGATCGAAGCGGGGCTCAAGCGGATTTTCCCCGACTACGGTGCGCCGATCGTCCCTGTCGTGCGGCTTTCCGGCGCGATCGGGCGCGTCTCGCGCTTCCAGTCGGGGTTGACGCTCGCGAGCGTCGCGCCGCTCTTGCGGAAAGCCTTCGCCATCCGAACCGCGCCGGCCGTAGCGCTCCTCGTGAACTCGCCGGGCGGCGCGCCGGTGCAATCGCATCTGATCTACAAGCGCATCCGCGCGCTCGCCGAGGAGAAGGAGAAGACGGTCATCGTCTTCGTCGAGGATGTCTGCGCCTCGGGCGGCTACATGATCGCCTGCGCCGGTGACGAGATCGTCGTCGATCCGGCTTCGATCGTCGGCTCGATCGGCGTCGTCACGGCGGGCTTCGGCTTCGTGGATGCGATGCGCAAGGTCGGCGTGGAGCGCCGCGTCTATACGTCCGGCGAATCCAAGGTGATCCTCGACCCCTTCCAGCCGGAGAAGCCGGAGGACGTGGCCCGCCTTCGCGCCATCCAGGAGGAAGTGCACGACCACTTCATCGAGATCGTCAGAACGCGCCGCGGCGAGGTTCTCGCCAAGGACAAGGACGCAGAGATATTCTCCGGCCAGTTCTGGTCGGGAAAGACGGGTGTTGCGCTCGGGCTCGCCGATCGCACCGGCGACCTCCGCTCGGTGCTGCGCGAGCGTTTCGGCAAGAAGGTGCGGCTCCGCCTCTTCTCAACGGAGCGGAGCTTCCTCGGGCGCAGGGGCATGGGCATCGGCGGCGCACTCGGCGCTACCTTCTCAGAGGCCGTCTTGTCGGAGCTCGACGAACGCATGCTCTGGGAGCGCTATCGGCTTTAGGGGAGAAGAATGCCGCAGCTCATCATCGTCGCCGCGCTTGTCGCCGGCGGCTGGATCGCCTGGAAGGCGGTGAAGCGCGAGATGGCGCGCGTCGGGCGCGATCTCGACCGGGCGCGCGGCCGCCCGACCGAGACGCTGACGCAAGATCCGAAGACCGGCCGCTACCGCCCGAGCAACAAGCCCTGAAAGTCGGTGCGCCTGCCCCCTTGTGCCTCGCGATTGCGAGCTTGCCGCTCAGTGATGTTTCTCGGCGTGGGGGCGCGCGTTGGCATACGAGATGAGCTCAAGCAGCGACCCGTCGGGATCGCGGAAATAGACGCTGCGCCCGCGGCCGCGCGCCGCTTTGCGGTTCACCGGGCCGAGTTCGATATGAACCCCATGCGAATCGAGATGCGCCATCGCCTCTTCGACCGGGCCGGGCCATTCGAAGCAAAGGTCGCTGCCGCCCGGCTGCACCGGCCGCTTCGCGACAGGCGACGGATCGGTGCCGGGCCCATGGCAGTTCAGCTGAGTGTCGCCGAAACGATAGGCCCAGCCTTCGCCCTGGCTCACCACCTCCGCGCCGAGCACATCGCGGTAGAAAGAGTTCGACACGCCCCAATTGGAGACGCGGATCACGCAATGATCGAACCTGATCTTTGTCATGGCTGCCTATCCTAGCGATCGTTGCAAGCGTACCTATTCAAAGCAGACCTGCTTCAAGCAGACCTGCCCTTGACGAGCAGAACCCAGTTCTCACCGGGGCCCTCCCAGCCGTCCTTCACCATGGGCCGTTTCGCGATCTCGCGGTATCCCGAGCGATCGTAAAGGCGGCGGCCTCCGGCATTCGCATCGGAGACGATGATCGAAAGTCCTGCACGCTTGGTGTCCGCGGCCATTCTCTCAGCGATCGCAAGGAGGCGCGCGCCATATCCCTTGCCGCGATGCTCCGGATAGGTGGCAAGAACGTTCACGTACCAGGTCCGCGGCGCGAGATTCTCCAGCTCCTGCATCGGCACGAACATGGCCGGCATCGCGTCATAGTCGATCGGCTCTGGCTCGTCGGGAAGCGCGTAACCGGTCAGGCATGAAACGACCTTGCCGGCCTCCTCCACCATCACCGCGTTTCTGTAAGAGAAGCTTCCCTCCGCACGGCGCGCGCGACGACGCCCGACATCCCAGGCGTCTTCGCTGTCCTCCGCCATGCGCGACCAAAGAAAAAGCGGCAACCCATAGCCGGCCATGTTGACGAGCTCGGCCAGCGCGGCCGCATCGGCCGCTGTTGCATTTCGAAACGGCGGAGAAAGCTCGACCATCACATGTTCAGATAGACAGGACCCTCGCCGCCCTGCGGCGGAACCCAGGTGATGTTCTGGTTCGGGTCCTTGATATCACACGTCTTGCAGTGGACGCAGTTCTGCGCGTTGATCACGAAGCGCGGCGCGCTCTCCCCCTCCTCCACCCATTCGTAAACGCCGGCCGGGCAATAGCGCGCCGAGGGCCCGGCAAAGACGTCGTGCTCGCTGGCTTTCTGGATTTCCGGATCGGCGACGCGAAGATGCACCGGCTGGTCTTCCTCGTGGTTGGTGTTCGACAGGAAAACCGAGGAGAGCCGATCGAAGCTGATCACGCCGTCGGGCTTCGGATAGTCGATCTTCTTGCATGCCTTCCCCGGCTTGAGCGTCGCAAAGTCCGGCTTGCCATGACGAAGCGTGCCGAAGAGCGAGAAACCGAAGAGCTCGTTCGTCCACATGTCGAATCCGCCGAGGGTAACTCCGGCGAAGGTGCCGAGCTTTGACCAGAGCGGCTTCACGTTGCGGACGCGCTTCAGGTCGCGGCCGATCTCCGAGCCCCGCCACGCCGTCTCGTATCCGTCGAGTTCGTCGTGCGCGCGGCCCCTTGCGATCGCCGCCGCCACGTGCTCGGCGGCAAGCATGCCTGAAAGCATCGCGTTGTGGCTGCCTTTGATGCGCGGCACGTTGACGAAGCCCGCCGCGCAGCCGACGAGCGCGCCGCCCGGAAAGACGAGCTTCGGCACGCTCTGATAGCCGCCTTCGGTGATCGCTCGGGCGCCGTAGCCGATGCGCCGGCCGCCCTCGAACGTGCCGCGGATCGCATCGTGCGTCTTGAAGCGCTGGAATTCCTCGAACGGCGAGAGATACGGGTTCTTATAGTTCAGGTGCACGACGAAACCGACCGACACGAGGTTCTCGCCGAAATGATAGAGGAAGGAGCCGCCGCCCGTCTTCGAGCCGAGCGGCCAGCCGAAGGAATGCTGCACCAGCCCCGGCCGATGCTTTGCCGGGTCGATCTCCCAAAGCTCCTTCAGCCCGATCCCGAACTTTTGCGGCTCGCGCCCGTCGCTCAAGCCGAAGCGACGGATCAGCTCCTTGGTGAGCGAGCCGCGCGCGCCTTCGGCGATAAGCACGTATTTGCCGAGAAGCGCCATGCCGCGCTGATAGCTCGGGCCCTGCGTTCCGGATTTCGTCACGCCCATGTCGCCGGTCGCGACGCCGATGACGGCGCCCTTGTCGTCGGTGAGCAATTCAGCACCAGCAAAGCCCGGATATATCTCGACCCCAAGCTCCTCCGCCTTCGTCGCCAGCCAGCGGCAGACCGAGCCGAGCGAGACGATGAAATTGCCGTGGTTCGACATCAGCCGCGGCATCATGACATTCGGCAGCCGCACCGCGCCCGACGGCCCAAGCCAGAGGAAGCGGTCGTCGTTGACCGGCGTCTTGATCGGCGTCTCCTCGCTCCGCCATCCCGGCAGCAGCCGGTCGACCCCCACCGGGTCGATCACCGCGCCGGAGAGAATGTGCGCGCCGACCTCCGACCCCTTCTCCAAGCAGCACGACGCTAGAGATCGGGATTGATCTGCTTGAGCCGGATCGCCGCGGACAGGCCAGCCGGACCGGCGCCGACCACGACCACGTCGTATTCCATGCTCTCGCGCTCGGGCGGCGCGTCGGTGTCGGGCAATGTCGGTCTCGTCTCGCGCGCTGAAGTCTCTGATGACGTAGCCGTGAGCAGCGGGTCTGTCCAGAAACGGCCGCTTGCAACCGCCCGGCGCGCTCGTCGGCTTCCCTCCCCGCCGCTCCTATGGAAAGAAGGCGCATGGCTCCCACTACCCCGGAACGCACCGATCCCGAGGAAGTCCTCCGCTTCTACGCAGAGGCAGGAATTGACGTAGCTCTGTCGGAAGCGCCGGTCGACCGCTTCGCGCTTTCGCACGCGCAGGCCGAAGCCGTGGCGCGCGCGCGGGACACCGTTGTGCGGCAGCGCCCCGAGCCGCGGCGCGAGACTGCGCCGCCTCCTCAGGCGCGTTCGGAGCCGCCGACCCTCGCGGTCCCTTCAGAAGCCGCCGTGATGGCGGCGCGCGAAGCGGCCGCGACGGCCGAGACGCTCGATGCCCTCCGCGCGACGCTCGAGACGTTCGAGGGCTGCAACCTCCGCTTCACCGCGACGAACCTCGTTTTCGCCGACGGCAACCCGGAGGCGCGGGTGATGTTCGTGGGTGAGGCGCCGGGCATGGAGGAGGATTTGCAAGGCCTCCCCTTCGTCGGACGCTCCGGCCAGCTCCTCGACCGCATGATGCATGCGATCGGGCTCGACAGGTCGTCCGCCTATATCGCCAACGTCATCCCCTGGCGTCCGCCCGGCAACCGCACGCCGACGCCGCAGGAGACGGAGATCTGCCGGCCTTTCATCGAGCGGCAGATCGCGCTCGCCGATCCCGACTTCCTCGTCATTCTCGGCGGCGCTGCGGCGAAGCAGCTATTCAAAACCAACGAAGGCGTCCTCCGCCTCCGCGGAGAGTGGCGCGACTACGACACGGGCATCCGGAAAATCCGCGCCATGGCGACGCTCCACCCGGCCTACCTCCTGCGCCAGCCGCTGCAGAAGAAACTGGCTTGGCGGGATTTGCTGAGCCTCAAGACGGCGCTCGGAGGCTGAGCCTCGGGCATTCCGCAATGCACCATTCGATCGGAAGCATCACCCTCCTCGTGCGCGACTACGACGAGGCGATTGCATACTTCACCAAGAAGCTCGGCTTCGCGCTTCTGGAGGATACGCCGCAGGAGCGGGGAAAGCGCTGGGTCCGCGTGGCGCCACCCGGAAAGGGCGCAGCCCTCCTCCTTGCGAGGGCGGCGACCCCTGAGCAGCTCGCTCAGGTAGGAAAGCAGGCAGCCGGCCGGGTCTTCCTCTTCCTTGAGACCGACAATTTCCAGCGCGACTACGAAGCCATGCGTTCCAGCGGCGTGATCTTCGAGGAGGCACCGCGGGTCGAAGCGTATGGGACGGTGGCAGTGTTCAGAGACCTCTGTGGCAACCGCTGGGACCTCCTGGAAATGCGGAGCGCCGTGTGAAGCTTCTGTCCATCGCTCTTGCGCCGCTCGTCCTGGCGGCAATGCTTCCGAGCGGAAGCGTCATCGACCGCCTTCCCGGCTCGCGCGACTCCGTTCTCCCCGTCAACATCATCGACGGCGCTGGACGATCGCGATTCGCTTCTTGCGATCGGGCCCGCGCTCGGCCTTTCTGGCGCGGAGATTGCGCGCATCCGAAAAGTCTCCGGGTATGTCGGCTGCTTCCTGCCGACGCCGTCCGTCGGGAGCGGCGCACTTTTTCTCACCAACCGGCAGATCATCACCGCGGCGCACATCTTCTTCACGCCGGACGGTGAGCGGCGCTCGGCCTGCTTCTTCAAGAATCAGGCGGAGGATTCAAAGAAGATCGATCTCTTGACCGATCGCGCCCACACGGCGTTCGGCGCCGTGCCGCCGAGGGCCGGCTCGAATGCCGATTTCGCCATCGTCACGCTTTCGGAGCCGATCCCTGACGCCACGCCCTTCCCTGTTGAGGATCGCGTGCCGATCGCGGCCGGCGACCGGCTCATCGTCATCACCGCGCATCCCGCCGGCATGGAGAAGGCGGTCGACAACTCGGTCCCGGTCGCGCAAGGCTGCACGGTGAAACGCGTGCCGGTCTCGACCGCATCGACCTCCTTCTACCGCACGGACTGCGACGCGACCGGCTCCTCCTCCGGCGGCATGCATCTTTCGCGGGTCGACGGGCGGCTCGTTTTCCGCGGCATCACCATCACCGCCGGACCATGGCAGGACCTGGCGCTTCATGGCGCGCCCTACGACGAGCGCGCCGGCAGCGTCACCACCGCGCTCGGCACCGACGCCGCGATCCTCGCCGCCGGCCGGCGCCTGGCGCGTGAGCCGTAGGCCCCCGCCGGCGACGGAACCCGCCAAAGGCGACTTTTTTGCCAAATCGCGGACGCGATCATCGACTATAATACATGCCGGCCAATCGATTGGATCGAACGCGTTTGAAGATCGCCCGCCCCTCATTCCTGCGCTCGAGCGTCGGGCCGCTTTTCCTCGGCTTTCTCGTCCTCGTCCTGCTCTTCGGCTGGATCAACTGGTTTCTTACCGAGCAGACGGCGCGTGGGGTTTCGATCCGTCGCTCCGGGCAGATTGAAAGCGATCTGCAACGATTCCTCTCGGTTCTGCAGGACGCGGAAACGGGGCAACGCGGCTATCTTCTCACCGGCGACCAGCGCTACCTGGAACCCTTCAACGCGGCGTTGGTAAATCTCGACGATGCCTTTGCCGGCCTCACCCAGGTGGGCATCGACCGGCCGTATCTTCAGCCTTCGCTGGCGAAGCTCCGCCAGGTCGCCAACCAGAAGCTCGACGAGCTCAAGACGACGGTCGCTCGGCGAGAGGCCGGAGATGTGGAAGGCGCCTTGGACGTTGTCCGCAGCGGCACCGGGCGGTCGCTCATGTACGACGCGCGGCAGATGATCGACGGCATCGTCGCCGAAGAAAATCTTCACCTCGACAGCTTGCAGGCCGCAGCCTCCAGGACGCGAAGCACGCTGCGGTTCGCCATCTGGGCGGTGCTCCTCTTCGTGCTCGTCCTTGGCGGCTACGCGATTGGCAGCGCCTGGCGGCAGACAGCCGGTCTCGTGCGGACGAGAGACGAGCTGCGCGCCGCGAACGAGGGCCTGCTGGCGGAAGCGCGGCGGCGCGAACAGGTTGAGGACCAGCTTCGCCAGTCGCAGAAGATGGAGGCGATCGGGCAGCTCACCGGTGGCCTCGCCCACGACTTCAACAACATGCTCACCGTCATCATCTCGGGCCTCAGCTTGCTGAAGCGACGCCTGGCGCGCGGCGAGCCCGACCCGGACGAGCTCATCGACGCGGCGATCGATGCGGCGCACCGCGCCGGCACGCTGACAAAGCGCCTGCTCGATTTCTCGCGCCGGCAGGCGTTGGTTCCCGAGCCGGTCGACGCCAACAAGCTCGTCTCTGGAATGGCCGAGCTTCTCAGGCGCACGCTCGGCGGCGAGGTGCGTCTCGAAACGGTGCTGGGCGGCGGCCTGTGGCCGACGCACGCCGATCCGAGCCAGCTCGAGAACGCCCTCCTCAATATCGCCGTCAACGCGCGCGACGCGATGCCGGGTGGCGGCCGACTGACGATCGAAACGCAGAACGCGCATCTCGACGAACGCTACGCCGCGGAGAATGTCGAGGTGAATCCGGGGCAGTATGTGCTCATCGCCATCACCGACACCGGTGCGGGAATGCCCGCCGACGTCGTCGCCAAGGCGTTCGAGCCTTTCTTCACGACGAAGGAGGTCGGCAGAGGTACCGGCCTTGGCCTGTCGCAGGTCTTCGGCTTCACCAAACAATCCGGCGGCCACGTGAAGATCTACTCTGAGCTCGGCGCTGGAACGACGGTTAAGCTCTACCTGCCGCGCTTCTTCGGGACCAAGGCGGCGCAGACCGGAGCGGCCGGCGCCGCCGCTCCCGTAAGTCGCGGGGCCGGAGAGGTGGTGCTCATCGTCGAGGACGAAGCGAGCGTTCGCCAATTGACGATCGAGGGGCTGACCGAGCTCGGCTACGCCCCGATCGCCGCCGAGAGCGCGGCGGAGGCGCTGCGCGTGCTCGACGAGCGAAGCGACGTTGATCTTCTCCTGACCGACGTCGTGATGCCGGAAATGAACGGCCGCAAGCTCGTCGAGGCTGCGCTTCAGCGCTTTCCGAAGCTGCGGGTCATCTACATGACCGGCTATACCCGCAACGCCATCGTGCACAACGGTGTGCTCGACGCCGACGTTCAGCTCCTCTCCAAGCCGTTTACGGTCGAGACGCTGGCGCAGAAGGTCCGCGGCGCGCTTTCGGGCGAATAGGGCCGTGTACCAGGATCGATCATGTCCGCTAAGCGCCAATAGCGGACATCAGGCTGCACCGAGCATCCGCAGCTGTGGCAACCCACAAACAAGCCATGAGGCAAAAGGGACCGGTTTTGCACACCTGTTGGGCGAGGTCCGGGTTTCAACCGCCGAAAAAAACACGTACTCGGATTGAGGTGGCCGCACAGAAGCGGGAATAATAGTTGTGAGCTCCGTACGATATGAAGCTTAGTAGGGGGCGAAAGCGCGGCCAACCGGAGACGTGCAGGCAGGTGGCTCCGTGAAGGAATACGATATTGCAATCTCATTTGCTGGCGAGGATCGAGGTCACGCGCGCCAACTCGCGGAAAGGCTCTATCACGTATACGGGCTCAAGATTTTCTATGACGACTACGAACAGTCAAAGCTGGTGGGCGAAGACCTTGTTGAATACCTCACCAACGTCTTTCAGGACGCGGCAAGCTATTGCATCCTGATCATATCGAAATACTTTGTTGAGAAGCCGTGGGCAGTGACTGAACGGCGTGCCGCGTTGGCGCGCAAACACGAACAGTTCGGTCAAGCCTACATTATTCCGGTCCGGCTGGACGATACGCCGGTTCCGGGGCTGCCGAACACAATAGGATACATCGCTCTCCCCAAAGTCGGTTCCGACCGCGCAGCACAACTTATCTACCAGAAGGTCTGCGGAGAAGCAGAAATCAATCGCCTTCTCCGGCTCGCACAGAAGGACTTCAATGCTGGAAGGATGAAGAAGGCCATAGAGCTTCTGTCCGACAAACGACTCGCGGATAATATCGACGCACTCATGTTGCGGGGTGACGCCCTTCACAAGAGCGGAGACAACAGTGGAGCTGTAGACGATCTTCTGAAGGTCATCGAAAAGGATAAAGAAAACTTTCTAGCCTATTTTTTGCTCGGCATGGCGTATTTTCGGATGATGGATTTCGACAATTCGGCGGAATATCTTGAGAAGGCGAGGGAGCGATCGCCTCAGCACATCACAGTGCTACGTGACTTGGCTGCCGCCAAAAGATATGCCCAAAGACTGAGACATCCCATCTTCGGATGGTTCTACAGGTGGCGGATCGGACGCCTCGTCGAGCAATTGCGAATCGAGCACGAGATCGAAGGCTAGCGGCCGGCCCCCGGCTATGCTGGCACCGATGGATCGAGCGGAAAAGGGTTAACTACTGCTCCTCTGATTTTATGAATATAATTGAGTCTTTGCGTGGCATCATTATCTGCTATACTAATATTATGGCAGTTGATGAACCGGATAATATTGAAGACTTCACGAAGCAATATCTGAGACGTATCGTCGGAACGCTTGAAGGCGTTGTCTCCGACCTCTCGGTGCTCAAGGAGACTACGGGGCGCCTCGACTTGAGGCTCCGCACCGTCGAAGGCCACATGACGGGCTTTATGTCCTCCGCACGCTTTCTCGAAATTGAAATAGACGCTCTCCGGGGGCGTGTCGAAGCTCTTGAGGAGCGAATGTTTCGGACCGAGGATCCTTCCTAGCGCTTCCCGCGAATCGTACAAATGCGACCAGTTTTGCCCGACGGCGCACGCCGTAAGTATTTCCGCTTCGCCACCGTCATCAGGCATCCGTCTGCCGAGCGCTCAGGTCAGGAGTTGACCCTGAGCGGACATACCGCCGCGTGGCTATTCGGGCATGCCCGCAAGACGCAAGCATTCAGCAAGATGATTGCTATCGCCCGCTTCCTTGAAAACCGTCCTGGCAACGAGCTTGCCGACGGTTACTTCGGGCTGAACAGACCTGCACTGTGCTACCAGTTGCGCCGCGCGATTCATGAGACCGAGCTTCGCGCAACATCCCGCCATCACGGCGATAGTGTCGGAATGGTGCGCTCCACCGCAATCGAAGTCCTGCAGGGCGTCCGCATAGCGGTGCAATACGAATTGAGCGACACCGAGCGCTGCCCAATACCAGAAGGGTCCGAAATATGGATCTAACCGCCGGGCGTTCCGAAGGTGGTCGAGCCCCTCTTCAGCGCGGTCGATATAGGTGAGGAGGATGCCGACATCAGCCTGATTCCAAGCGCTGGCGGGATTGATCTCAACGGCACGCTCCATGTGGCGCAACGCCAAGTCGAAGGAGCGCCGATCCATGTGAAGCAAACTCAAGGCCACATGCGCAAGGCTTTCGCTATCGGCAAGTTCGACACCTCGTTGCGCAAGGGCAAACCCGCGATCGAGGGTCTCCTGCGGCTCCGAAAAATCCATCCGCCAGTCACCCCTCAGTATTAGTGCGAGCAGGGTATGCGGGAGCCCATATCCGGGGTCGCGGTCAATCGCCTGCTCAAAGCAGCGTCTTGCCTCGACTCTCGTTGCGGGGTCATTCCACGGCAGCCAATTGCCCCGCATCGTAAGATCGTAGGCGACGGGGTTAGAAGGTGGAGTACGGCGTAGGCGGTCCGCCGCACTCACGTACACCCGGCCCACCAAAGTCCCAACGATGGTTCGCACCACCTCGTCTTGCACGATGAAGGGAACGGCCATGGGGCGATCGAAGTGTTCCGCCCAAACGTGATTGCCCGTTTCTGCGTCAATAAGCTGAGCGGTGATCCTGATGCCCTCTCCCATCCGGCGCACACTGCCCTCCACCAGAAAATGCACGCCAAGCTCGCGCCGTGCTGCCTGCATATCCACAGGCTGACCCTTGAACCGGGACGTGGAGTTTCGCGAGGCAACTGCCAGCGACTGCCAGCGCGACAAGTCGGTGATGATGTCCTCGGTGATCCCGTCGGAGAAATACTCCTGCTCAGGGTCCGACGACATATTGACGAATGGCAGGACGGCGATCGAGGTCTTCGCCCCCTGTGTTCCGCGTGCGACCTGAGGCGACACGGGACCGAACGAACTCTCCTCGGCGCTGTCGGCGGGCTGATTGGACTGGGAAAACGCCTCGGCGGGCAGCACAAGTCGGTAGCCGCGTTTGCGTGCGGTTTTCAGTAGCGTGTGCTTTTCATCTTGGAACACACAGCGGATCTCATGGATGCACTGCACTAGGCTATCGTCGGTGACCGCAATGTTGGGCCATATCGCCTGCATCAGCTCGTTCTTGGTGACGAGGCGGCCGGAATGTTCGACCAGATAGCGCAGGACGGCAAATGCTTGCGGCCGCAGGTCGACTGAATGACCCAACTTGGTGCGTAGCGTCTCATTGTCGAAATCGGCGATCACGCCGTTGACGGTCAGCGTTTGAGCCGACCGATCATCCATCAACCCTCTCACCGAACGGTGCCTCCAAGTCCATTTCGGAAACGCACCCTACCACATTTTCACTGCGACCGCCGCTTCAGCCGGCTACTCGGTCCCCGCGAAGTTTTCGGCCAAATTTCGGGAGCCGATCGGTTAGCGTTCGTTATTTCCGCGCGGCGGCGAAATACGGTCCTCAAGCGCGGCTGGCGCGCCGAGCGCGCCCAGACGCTGTTGCGGGAGGACTGCGAATGGCGATCTCGGTCAACTTGCTGGTGAAGCTATCATCTGTTCTTCTGGCAATGTGCTACTGCTCCGTGTCCATGGCCGGCGACCGCGGCGGCTGGTTCAAGAGTTTGATGATGCCGGGCACGAAGGCGTCCTGCTGCGACCTCGCGGATTGCCATGCGACGGATGCCGACATGCGGCGGGGTCAGTGGTGGGCGGTCGTCGATGACGAATGGCGGGCGGTGCCGCAGTCGAAGGTGCTCACGAGCCCACACTCGATCGACGGTTCGGCCTATGTGTGCACCGGTTCGCCGAGCTGGTCGTTCGGCGGGATTAAGGACACACCGATCTATTGCTTTATCCCTCCGAACTGGCCGAGTTGAGACTAGAGCGGAAAGGATAACCGCCTGACGCGACCTCCGGCTTCATCAGAACCTCGGGCAATATGGGGTATGCCGTTCGCGTTAGAAGGCCAATGAGCACAATTTCCGCTCCCGGTCGTCGCACGAATAATGCTTGCTGAAGCGACGCGGATATCTATCCGCCGGCTGTTGTCCGGCTTTGGCGCATCTCGGCTGTGAGAGCCCCTTCCGAGCGAGTCTGCCTTCACTCCAAAAGCCCGCGCGCAAACCGCGCAAAAGGGTTCCCTTTTTGCTGCGTCATCGCAGCGTTGAGCAGGACACGTCCGCTTAGGGTCATAGTCGGAAGAACTCGCTGTGAGCACAATGAATCCGACTTCTGGTGAGCCGCAATTTCGCTGAGGTCGCGGCTAAAGCGCCTTCGGTCGCCTTCGGGGGCGCGCCGCGTTGCCCCTCGGCGTTGGGTGGCCGACAACCGGTGCAATCTTCGCAGAACCGATTCGGAAAACGCCTTGGCCCGCCAGATCGTCCCCGTCCTCGCGCTGCTCCTTTCGACGGCGTTCCTGCTCGCGGGGAACGGGATGCTCGGCCTGCTTCTGCCGCTTCGCGGTACGGCGGAAGGCTTTTCCACAGGGCAGCTCGGCCTGCTCGGCACCGGCTGGGCGACCGGCTTCATCCTCGGCTGCCTGACGGCGCCAATCGTCGTACGGCGGGTCGGGCACATCCGCGCCTTCGCCTGTTCCGCCGCCTTCGCCGGGATCATCATCCTGTTGAACGGCCTTCTCGTCATTCCGCTCGCCTGGATCGTGCTTCGCGTCGGCTCCGGCTTCTTCACCGCCGGCGCCTTCATGATTATCGAGAGCTGGCTCAACGAGCGCGCCAGCAACGAGAGCCGCGGCACGATCTTCGCCGTCTACATGATGGTGACCTATCTCGGCATCACCGCCGGCCAGCTCGGCGTCGGCGCGGGCGATCCGCGGACATCGACGCTCTTCATGATCGGCGCCATCCTCTTCACCTTCGCCATCCTGCCGACGGCGCTTTCGACCGCGGCCTCGCCGCGTCCGCTGACGCGCGTCTCGATCGATCTCAAGAAGCTTTTCTTCAACTCGCCAGTGTCGTTCCTGACCGTGCTCCTCGTCGGGGTCGTGAATGGCGCCTTCGGCACGCTCTCCGCGGTGTGGGGCGCCAAGATCGGCCTCTCCACGCCGCTGATCGCGCTGATGGCGAGCATCACCGTCGTCTCCGGCGCGCTGACGCAGCTTCCGGTCGGCCGCATCTCCGACAAGACCGATCGCCGCTACGTGATCGTCGGCCTCGCGCTCTTCGCCGGCTTTTCGGGTCTTGCCATCGCCGTCCTCAATCCGGCCAACCCGGCGCTCCTCTTGACGCTGACCGGGCTCTACGGTGCGGCCACCTACCCGATCTACGGGATCGCCGTCGCGCATGCCAACGACTACGCCGACGCGAGCGAGTTCGTCGCCGTCTCCGGCGGGCTGCTGCTTCTCTACGGCGCCGGCACGATGTTCGGCCCGCTCTTCGGTAGCGCGGCAATGGCGGGTATCGGGCCGCAGGCGCTGTTCGCCGTCACCGCAACAGCTCATGCGCTGATCGCGGCTTACGCCTTCTATCGGACCTTCAAGCGCGCGCCGATCCCGGAGAACGTGCGCGAGGCGTTCACCACCGTGCCGGCGTCGCGCGCGATGACGCCTGAGACCGCGGTGCTCGACCCGCGCGCGGAAGACGCGACGGTACTGGACGACCGGCCGATGAGCGCGGTTAAGTAGCGACATGCCGCCGGCTGTCGAACGCGCCTTCGTCCCGATCCGCATCGCGGTCCTGACCGTATCGGACTCCCGCTCGCTTGCCGACGACAAGTCGGGGGACACGCTTGCCGCGAGGATCACCGAGGCGGGGCACATTCTTGCCGCGCGGAAGATCGTCACCGACGATGTCGAGAAGATTCGCGCCGTCGTGAAAGGTTGGATCGCCGACAAGGATATCGACGTCATCATCACCACCGGCGGCACCGGCTTCACCGGCCGCGACGTGACGCCGGAAGCCCTGGAGCCGCTCTTCGAGAAGCGCATGGACGGCTTCTCGGAGGTCTTTCACCGCATCTCCTACGACAAGATCGGCACCTCCACGATCCAGAGCCGCGCCACCGGCGGCGTTGCCGGAGCGACTTTCATCTTCGTGCTGCCCGGTTCGCCCGGCGCCTGCCGCGACGCATGGGACGGGATTTTGAAAGCGCAGCTCGACTACCGCCACATGCCCTGCAACTTCGTGGAGATCATGCCGCGCCTCGACGAGCACCTGAAACGCAACAAGGGCTGAATGCAGCGACATCACGTCGGTTTGACGCGCGCGCAACATTGCTTACCTTAGGTGCCGGGTGGCGATCCAAGCTGGCTGCGCGAGAGCGCAAACGGACGCGCAGCCGGCCGCTTGCACAGGAGCTCCCAATGCACGTTGCCGAGATCTTGAAGGCCAAGGGAAACAAGGTCGTCACAATCCGCCCCGATCTCAGCATCGAGCATCTGGCGCAACGGCTGAAGCTTGAGGGGATCGGCGCCGCTATCGTCAGCCAGGACGGCGCATCGATCGACGGCATCATCTCGGAGCGCGACATCGTGCGCGCGCTTGCCGAGTACGGCGCGGCCGGCCTGACCGACAAGACGGCCGCCGATCTGATGACCAAGGCGGTTGTCACCTGCGCGCCGGAAGATACGATCTCGCATGTTTCGAAGGTGATGACCAAGCGGCGCATTCGGCACCTGCCTGTCGTCGAGCATCAAAATCTGATCGGCATCGTCTCAATCGGCGACGTGGTCCACTACCGGCTCGACGAGCTGGAGCTTGAGACGAACGTGCTTCGCGACTACGCGGTGTCGAGACACTAATCCGCGGTGTGTCCTTCGCGGATGTGCACCGCAAGCCAGATTGTGGGCTTATCGGCTGCGGTAAATGTGACGCGGTGGCGCTTGCGTGCCGGCAGGAAGACGTAGTCGCCGGGGTTTAGCCGCCGCTCCGCCTCGCCCTCGATCGCGAGCCCGGCGGCACCTTTCAGCAAAATCACCCACTCGTCGTGCGGCTGGTCATACCAGAAGCCCGGCTGCGAGGCCTGGCCGGTGGAGACGATCCGCTCGATGCGAACGCCCGGCCGCCTGAGCAGGCCGGTGAATTCCTCCTCCGCCGACATTTCGGGCAGACCCTCGAAAATGTTGCCCATGCCGCTAGCGCTCCGCGGATTCGTCCCGCTCGACCTTCACCGCGTCGTTGCCCGACCCGAAGGCCTCGCCGCTCGGCGTCGCCGGCAGGTCGCTCTTCACCTCAGGGCGCGGCTCGCCGATCTTGTAGACGGCGAGGATCTCGTCGGTCGCCGTGTTGCGGAGCGCATTGAACCAGCGGCGGCAGCCGGCGGCGTGGTTCCAGCGCTCGGCGAAGACGCCCTTCGGATTTGAGCGCAGGAAGACGTAGCCCGACCACTCTTCGTCGCTCATCGCTTCCGAATTCGTCGGGCGCGCGATATGCGCTTCCCCGCCATAGGCGAAGTCGGAGATGTCGCGCTCGCCGCAATAAGGACAGCGGATCAGGAACATGCGGCCCTACAATTCCCGACCTCATCCTGAGGTGCGCGCGAAGCGCGCCTCGAAGGATCGGATGTCGTGCGTTGCCCTCGCACTTCGAGGCTCCGCTTCGCTCCGCGCCTCAGGATGAGGGCAATTTCCATGCCGCTTGTCATCTCACCCCCTAATGCGCCACGGCGGCGGCGCCGTGCTCGGCGACGAGCGCGCCGCTCGCGAAGCGCTCCATCGAAAACGGCGCGGCGATCGCGTTCGGCGTATCCTTCGCTACGAGATCGGCGAAGCAGTGGCCGGAGCCCGGCGTCGCCTTCCAGCCGCCCGTCCCCCAGCCGCCGTTGATGTAGAAGCCCTGCACGGGCGTCTTCGAGATGATCGGGCTCGCGTCAGGACAGACGTCGACGATGCCGCCCCATTGCCGCATCATTCTGAGACGCGAGACGAACGGGAAAAGCTCGATCAGCGACGCCATCTGATGCTCGATGATGTCGAGTGAGCCGCGCTGCGTGTAGCTCACGTAAGCGTCGATGCCGGCGCCGATCACCAGCTCGCCCTTGTCGGACTGGCTGACATAGACGTGCACTGCGTTCGACATCACCACGCACGGCAGGATCGGCTTGATCGGCTCCGAGACGAGCGCCTGCAAGGGATGGCTCTCGATCGGCAGCTTCAGCCCGACCATCTTGGCGATGACGCTCGTGTGCCCCGCGGTGACGCAGCCGACTTTCTCCGTCCGGATCGTGCCTTTCGTGGTCTCCACGCCAGTGACCGCGCCCGCCTCGGTCAGGATCGCTGTCACCTCGCATTGTTGGAGGATGTCGACGCCCATCGCATCGGCCGCGCGCGCATAACCCCAGACCACCGCGTCGTGGCGGTTGACGCCGCCGGAGCGCTGCAGCGTCGCGCCGAGCACCGGATAGCGGGCGGACTTCGAGATGGAGATCGGCGGGCAGAATTCCTTCACCTCGTCGGGCTCGAGCCACTCCGCGTCGATGCCGTTCAGCCGGTTCGCCTCGACGCGGCGCCTGAGCTGCCGCGCTTCGCCTTCGTCATGCGCGAGGTTCAAGACACCGCGGTGGCTCATCATGATGTTGAAGTCGAGCTCGCGGCCGAGGGTCTTCCAGAGGTCGAGCGCGTGCTGATAGATCGCGGCACTCTCGTCGTTCAAATAGTTGGAGCGGATCACGGTCGTGTTGCGGCCGGAATTGCCGCCGCCGATCCAGCCCTTCTCGATAACGGCGATGTTTCTCAGGCCGTGCAGCTTGGCGAGGTAGTAGGCGGTCGCGAGCCCGTGCCCGCCGCCGCCGATGATGACAGCGTCGTAGCTCGCCTTCGGCTCGGGAAAGCGCCAGGCCGGCTGCCAGCCCTGATGGCCGCGGAGTCCTTCGCGGAAAAGCGAGACGATATTGTAGCGCTGCATCGCCCTGGTTTACGGGCGCCGGCGCGCCGGAGCAATCGCGGGAGCGGCGGGATGGTGTCGCAGAAGAGGGCGGGGCTGGAAAGCGCCAAGAATTGGGCGGCAGTCGCCGCCGCGGAGTGATAGGTTTCGCGACCATGGCGACATCCAAGAGCTTCACCTTTTTCGACACGCCCATCGGCCGCTGCGCCATAGCTTGGGGTGCGGGCGGGATCGTTGGCCTGCAGCTTCCCGAAGCGGACGACGCGCGGGCGCAGAAGCGGCTTCTCCGTCGCCTGCCGGGCGCGGTCGAGGCCGCGCCGCCGCCTGAGATCGCGCGTGCGATCGATTCGATCGTCGCGCTCCTTTCGGGCAAGCGCGTCGATCTCGCCGACCTTCCGCTCGACATGGCGCGCGCCACACCGTTCGAGAAAGAGGTCTACGCAATCGCGCGGAAAATCCCGCCGGGCGAGACGGTGACCTACGGCGATATCGCCGAGAAGCTCGGCGACAAGCTCCTGTCGCGCGACGTCGGTCAGGCGATGGGGAAGAACCCCTTCCCGATCGTCGTTCCCTGCCACCGCGTCGTCGCGGCAAACGGCAAGCTCGGCGGCTTCTCAGCGCCGGGCGGCGTCGACACCAAGCTTAGGATGCTGGCGATCGAGGGTGCGGCTGTCCGAGGCCAGCCTGATCTCTTCGCCGCGGGCCGGAACTAACCGAGCAGATCGCGCCGTCAAACCACGAAGTGCTGCACGAGTGCCAGCGCCGTCATGCCGAATGCAACGGCGGCGATCGGGAGCAGTATCTCGACGGCGGCGTCGGTCCCCGAAGTTCTGCCCTGCCACATGTCGAACGGCCGCGACATCCAGCTTTGGAACGATTCTTCTTCTTTTCTTTCTGGCTGATGCCTGCGCCACGTCCACCAGAGCGTGGCCGGCACGAGCACCGTGAAGAAAATGAACCCACTCACGACGACGAGTACGAAGTCCACTTCCGAGGTGCGCGCCAAGCTCCAGATCGATGCGATCAGCCAGAGCGCGAGAGCGATGATCCCCTTGTAGATGACGGGGTGCAGCTCGCGCGATGCCTTCTTCTTGGCGGCGGGAGCTTCTCTTTGCATGTGCGCCTCCATCTGTTCGGCCTACGCCGAAAACGGAAATCGCTCCCCTGCATGAGATAGGGTCGAGCGGCGCTCGAACGATGCGCCGCGATGCCGCAAAGATGTGATGGAACCGTTTGCGCCGATGCCCCTGCCGGCGACAGTCCCGTCCCCGCTGTTCCCTCTGCGACAATCGTCGCCTGCCCACTTGGCAAGGAACCGCGAAGGGACTAGCGTTTTCCCCATGGCGCAAGTGCTCCAGATGCGACATGGCCAGGAAGCGAAACGGACAGCCGCGCCGATCGCCAAGATAGAGCCCGTGCGCGAGCGGCACTTCTACTTCGTGCTGATCCCGAACTTCACGATGATCGCCTTCGCCATGGCGATCGAGCCGCTTCGGATCGCCAACCGCATGGCCGGGAAGCAGGCCTATCGCTGGTCGCTCGTATCGCTCGACGGCGCGCCCGCGATCGCCTCGAACGGCATCAGGCTCAACGTCGACATGGGGCTGAAGGAGGCGCGCGAGCGCGTGCGCGGCGGCGAGCGCCCCGACCATGTGTTCATCTGCGGCTCGCTCGGGGTGGAGCGCTTCCATGACCGCAATCTCAATTCCTGGGTCGCCTCGCTCGATCGCCAGAAGATCGGAGTCGGCGCGCTCGACACCGGCGCCTGGGTTCTGGCCGACGCCGGAATTCTGGACGGCCGTCGCTGCGCCATCCACTGGGAGTCGCTTCCCGCCTTCTCCGAGCGCTTTCCCGAGGCGCAGGTCTATGCCGATCTCTTCGAGGTCGACGGCAACTGCTACACCTGCGCCGGCGGCACCGCCTCGCTCGACATGATGCTGCATCTGATCGGCGAGCATCTCGACGAGCAGATCGTCACGAAGGTCTGCGAGCAGGCGCTGACCGACCGCATGCGCGCGCCGACCGACCGCCAGCGCCTGCCGCTCCGCGCCCGCCTCGGCCTGCAGAACACCAAGCTCCTCTTCATCATCGAACTGATGGAGGCGAACATCGCCGAGCCGCTGTCGCTGGTGGAAATCGCGAAATACGCCGGCCTCTCGCGGCGGCAGATCGAGCGGCTCTTCCGCCGCAATCTCGGCCGCTCCCCTGCCCGCTACTACCTGGAAATCCGCCTCGACCGCGCGCGCCATCTGCTCATCCAGTCCGATGCGGCGATCGTGGAGGTGGCGGTCGCCTGCGGCTTCGTCTCCGCCTCGCACTTCTCCAAGTGCTACCGCGAGCTCTACGGCCGCTCCCCGCAGCAGGAGCGGCAGGGCAGAGAGAAGCTGCTGATTTAGGGGGAGCCGGTCGGAGCGGGCAGCCACAAACATTTGTCGTCATTGCCGGGCTTGACCCTGCAATCCATTCCGTAACGAGCGTGGCTTCCATTCCGCCCTCATCCTGAGGTGCTTTTTCACCCCGTGCTTCGAGGCTCGCTTCGCTCGCACCTCAGCATGAGGGGGTGAAAAAGCCTCGAAGGGGCGGAGTGGATGCCCGGATCAAGTCCGGGCATGACGACATTGAGTGAAGGCGGCTAGGGCATAGGTGGCGTCGGTGATGCGTCGCAACGCGGCAGCCCTGCCCGATCAAGCCGCCGCGAGCTTCTTCTCCGACGCGAACGGGCTCAGGCCCAGCCATTGCTGCATCGACGTCTTCAGTTGCCCGTCGCCGTCGAGCTTCATGCGTCCTGCCGCGACCTCCGACCTGACGGACGTCAGGCCCATCCAGATCGCGGTCATCGTGCGCAGATCCGTCTCGACATGGAGATCGACCTCGAAGCCCGGATCGACGGAGCAAAGGTCGGTCTGGCGGCCTTCCACGATCAGCCACCAGTTCCGGCGCGCGGCGGATAATTCGGGGTATTGAATCTGTATCACCGCGCGGCGTGGCGGCATCGGCGTCGGATCGAGGTTCCGCCGCATGTCCCACATCAAGAGCGAGGGGTCGAGATTCTTCAGCGAAGTCTGCGCTTCCAGCCACCGTTGACCCCAGAAGCCGAGGCCGAACACCACTTGCTTAAGGTCATTGCCGGCGGAGGTTAGCCCGTAGTGCAGGGCGCCGTCTTCGCCGCGGAAGCGCTCGATGACGCCGGCCGCCTCGAGCTCCTTCAGCCGCTTCGAAAGCAGCGTCGGCGACATGCGCGGCACGCCCTTCCTGAGATCGTTGAAGCGCGTGCTGCCGGCGATGAGCTCACGCAGGATCAGCGGCGTCCAGCGCGTGCAGATGACCTCCGCCGCCATCGCCACCGGACAGAATTGCCCATAGCTTGGAGTAACTTGCATCGGGTCCTCCTTCGCGACGACCGACCGCCAGGAAAGCCCGGCGGCGCGCGCGAGCCAAGTCCAGATTCTGGACTAGCTTACGCCTCGACACGCGATTTGGATACGCGCTCGAATGAGAGGCGGGCGGGTAGCAGAACCTCAGGACATCGGGAGACCCATATTATGACGGAACTCAGCATCGCGACGACCGGTGCGACGAAGATCGCAGTCCCGCCGGACGAATTGAATGCGCTCAAGGCCAGCCTGCGCGGTGCGGCGTGCTCTCCGGGCGAGCCCGGCTACGACGAGGCGCGCACCATCTGGAACGCCATGATCGACCGCCGGCCGGGGCTTGCCATCCGCTGCCAAGGCGCGGCCGACGTCATGCAGGCGGTCGGGCTCGCCCGTAAATACGGCCTGATGGTCGCCGTGCGCGGCGGCGGCCACAACATCGCCGGCAGCGCGGTCGTCGAGGGCGGCTTGCTCATCGACCTAACGCCGATGCGCTGGGTCAGAGTCGATCCGGCGGCGAAGCGCGCCAATGTCGGACCCGGCGCAACGCTCGCCGATGTCGACCGTGAAACGCAGGCCTTTGGGCTCGCAGTTCCGACCGGCATCAATTCGACGACGGGCATCGCCGGCCTGACGGTCGGCGGCGGCTTCGGCTGGATCACGCGCAAGTTCGGCATGACCATCGACAATCTCGTCTCCGCCGACGTGGTCACCGCTGAAGGGAAGCTGCTCCACGCGAGCGAAAAGGAGAACCCCGATCTCTTCTGGGCGATCCGCGGCGGCGGCGGCAATTTCGGCATCGTCACGAATTTCGAGTTCAAGCTCCACGCGGTTGGCCCGCAGGTGCTTTCAGGGCTCGTCATTCACCCGTTCGCCGACGCCAAGAAGATCCTCGCCGCCTACCAGCCGATCCTCGCGAAGGCGCCGGACGAGCTCACCTGCTGGTCCGTTATGCGCAAGGCGCCGCCGCTGCCGTTCATCCCGTCCGAATGGCACGGCAAGGAGGTGCTGATCCTGGCGATGATCTGGGCCGGCGACATGGCGGAGGGCGAAAAGGCGATGGCGGAGCTTCGCGGCCTCGGAAAGCCGATCGTCGACGTGGTCTCGCCGCATCCCTTCGTCGGTTGGCAGGCGGCGTTCGATCCGCTGCTCACGCCCGGCGCCAGGAACTACTGGAAGTCGCACGATTTCGAGCGTCTCGACGATAGCGCCCTCGATCTGCTCATCGAAGCGGTGAAGACTTTGCCCGGTCCGGAATGCGAGATCTTCATCGCGCATGTCGGCGGCGCGATGGCCCGCGTTCCGGCGGACGCCACCGCCTATCCGCAGCGCAAAGCGCATTTCATCATGAACGTGCACACGCGCTGGCGGGACGCTTCGCAGGACGCCGCCTGCATCGGCTGGGCACGCAATCTCTTCAGCTCGGCCGCCAAGTATGCGCTCGGCAGCGCCTACGTGAACTTCATGCCGGACGACGAGCGCGACCGCATCGAGAAGGTCTACGGGCCGAATTTCAAGCGGCTCGCGGCGATCAAGCGGAAATACGATCCAAGCAACCTCTTCCGCGCGAACCAGAACATCAAGCCGGCCTGAGGCCGACGCCAACATCTGTGGTCATGCCCGGACCAGGTCCGGGCATGACGACATTTGGGGTCGCAGCTAAGCGGCCTTCTCGCGGAGATCGCTCGCGCGCGCCGTCTTCAGCGCATGCGTCCACCAGACGAGCTGGTCGAGCATGTCGTTCGCACCCTGCACCAGCACGTCGAAGTCGTTGAGCTTCTTCTCGCCCTTGATGACCTCAAGGTAGACGGGGATCTGGATGTGCACGGCGGAGCGGATCGGCGCCATCTGCAGCTCGACCGCATGCAGCCGCAGCTGTTCGATCGAGCGGGCACCGCCGACGCCACCGTAGCCGACAAAGGCGATCGGCTTGCGGTTCCATTCCTTGTAGCCGTAGTCGAGCGCGTTCTTCAGAACCGCGGTCGGCCCGCGATTATATTCCGCCGCGGTGACGATGAAGCCGTCGAGCGAATCGATCTTCTTCTGCCAGCGCTGCGCGACCGCGTTCTTTGACGGCGCGTAGGCCGGAGACATCTCCTCCTCGAAAAAGGGCAGCGGCCAGTCGCGCAGATCGAGCATCTCGACCTCGATGTCCCCGCGCTTTTCCGCCAGTTCCTTGATCCATTTCGCCGGATGGTCCGCGAACCGTCCGGGCCGGGTGCTCCCGACGATCAACCCGATTTTCGGCTTTGCCATGATCCAATCTTCCTAGTGGTATCCAAAAGAGAGCAGAGATATATGAGTGCCTGGCGGGGGGCCGCAAGGAGGCACTTTCTTGAAACCAAATGACGCGACGAATACCGAGGAATGCCAGACGATCAGCGCGCTTCTGTCGCGGATCGGCGACAAATGGAGCGTGCTCGTCGTGGCGCGCCTCGGCCGCGGACCGCTGCGTTTCAGCGCGCTCAGGCGACAGATCGATGGCATCTCCCAGAAGATGCTGACGACGACACTCCGCAGCCTCGAGCGCGACGGCTTCGTGACCCGCACGGTCTTTCCCACCACGCCGCCCCAAGTCGAGTACCAGCTGACGGGACTCGGGCGGGATTTGCTCAATCCAGTCGGAGCCCTGGCGGACTGGGCGTTGAAGAATCAGGCGCGCGTCGATCTGGCGCGCGAAGCATTCGATGCGCGCGAGGACAAGGCAAGGCCGGTTCCCCCGGGAGTCCCTCTGAATACCCAGTGACCGTCGTGTGCACGCTCGCGTTTCGATTGGAGGCTGTCTCCCTTTAGTGGATCGATGCGATAAGCTCGCGCTTCGGTGAAAGACGTTCGCTCGTTCGACAGGCAGGGCGCCGAATGATCATCCCCCGCTGGTTCCTCGAACTCGTCGCCGGAGCGATCGTGCTGGTGCTGCTGGTGGTGGGCCGGCCGTTCCTGATCCCGATCGCCGTCGCGCTGATTCTGTTCAATCTCCTCGCCGCGCTCATCAATCACATCGCCAGGGTGCGCCTCGGCGGCTGGTCGGTCCCCAGGCCGCTTGCGGTCGCCATCGGGCTCGCCGTCATCGTCTACCTACCCTTCATGATCACCTCCGTGCTCACGTCGCAGATCGACGCGGTCATCGCGGCAAGCCCCCACTACGTCGCTCGCGTCCAGTCGCTGGTCACGGCGGCCGGCGAATATCTCGGCCGCAACCTCGCCGACGACCTGCGGATAGCGCTTTCGGAGATCAACGTCGGCGCCCGCATTCCGGGGCTGCTCGGCTCGGCGGGCACGATGCTGACCAGCATCACCCTCATCGCCCTTTACGTGGCCTTCATGTTCGTCGAGAGCCGCGCCTTCCATGCCAAGTTCGAACGCCTCTTCCCCAACCCGGAGCGCGCAGCGGAAGTGCATACGGTCGTGGAATCCATCTCCCGCAGCGTTCAGCGCTATTTTGCCATCAAGCTTTTCGTCAGTGCGCTGACGGCGGGCGTTGCCTACGCAATAATGAGGTTGGTCGGGCTCGATTTCGCGGAGACCTGGGCGCTCCTCGCCTTTCTCCTGAACTTCATCCCGAACATCGGCTCCGCGGTCGCCACGATCATACCGTCGCTCGTCGCCCTGGTACAGTTCGATATGGCAGGGCCGTTTCTTACGGTCGCCATCGGGATCAGCGCCGTCCAGATCATCGTCGGCAACTTCCTGGAGCCGCAGCTGATGGGCCGCTCTCTCAACTTGAGCCCGCTTGCCATCATCTTCTCACTGACCTTCTGGGCCTTCGTCTGGGGCATCGTCGGCATGTTCCTGTCGGTGCCGATCATGGTGATGGTGCTGATCGTCTGCTCGCACGTTCCCGCGTGGCGTCCAGTCGCCGTGCTCCTGTCCGGCGACGGACGTATTCCTGCCGGGAAGGCGGCGTAAGAACTCGCAGGCGCGGGGGAGGCACTCGAATGCACAACAACGACGACGAGCGGTTACGCGCACTTGTTCCGCGCGGCGCGCGCGTCGTTGTTCGGTGCGGCGCTTTTCACGCTGCTACTCGGCGCGGCGAATGCGGACCAGTTCCTGCAGCTCGCCAACGGCTGGCAGACCTACGTGAACGACCGCTACGGCATGCGCTTCGACTATCCGGCGGATGTCTTCAAGCCGGACGCACCGCCTGAGAACGGCGACGGACAGACCTTCACCGCCGAAGACGCGACGCTTGAGATCTACGCCTTTCGCAATGTGAACAACGATACGCCGGCGTCGCTCATGGACCGGATGGCCGGCACCGAAGGCTACGAGAACGTGACCTACAGCCCCTCCGGCGAGACCTGGCTCGTGCTCTCGGGCTTCCGCGGCAATCACATCTTCTACGAAAAATATATGTTCAATGACGGCGTCATTTCCGCCTTTGGCGTCGACTTCCCCAAAGACGAGAAGCCATTCTTCTCTCCGATCATCGAGCGAATCGAGAACAGTTTTCGGGCCGGGCACTCCGACTGAGGTCCACATGGTCGCGCCCTCGGCGGTGGTCTAGGCTGGACGCCGCTTCGCGAAGGTTTCTGGCGTTACGGATTGGCCTTGATCGATGGAAGAGGACGCAAGCAGTCCAAACGTTAAAGGAACGCCGTTGGAACATCGTTCTGCGCCGCGTATGCGAGCGGTCTTGAAGGCGGAAGCCCGCTACAACAACGGGATGATGAGTGCGCCTTGCCTGGTTCGGGATATATCCGACACCGGAGCACGCCTTGAGCTTGCCGGCGATGTCGCCCTGCCTGATCGCTTCGATCTCTACATCGAAAAGAGACAGAAAACATTCCGCTCCATCGTGAAGCGGCGAAATGGCAGGGATGTCGGCGTGGCGTTTGAGGACGTGGCTCAACCGTCGGCCGACGTCGGGATGTCGGAAAGATTGGGTAAGCTGGAGGCCGACGTTGCCGAGATGAGTGAACTGCTCGCGAAGATCGCGGCGGCTCTTAAGATCTCAAGCTGAGGCCAGTCCCCGCTGCCTCGCTTGACATCGCCGGCGCTTGCCGTCGCAGCGCTCCGCTTAAGCCGCTACTACGCAGGTGGCACGACCCAGCCACCCTAGCTTCTTAGCCGTGCATTCTCCGGGTCGTAGGGGCTCTCGGGGATGACGGTCGCGCGCTTGCGCTCACCGAGGATCTGAATTTCGAGCTCTGTCCCGTCGGCTCCATGCTCCGGCTTCACCATGGCGAGCGCCAGCGACTTTCCGACGCGCCAGCCGTAGCCGCCGGAAGTCGCCCGGCCGACCAGCGCCCCGCCCTTCCAGATCGGCTCGTTGCCGCGCGGGTCGGCGTCGGTGATGCCGTCGACCTCCATGGTCACGTATTTCCATTTGTCGCCCGCGGCGTGCGCCTTCACCAGTGCATCGCGGCCGAGAAACTCGCCTTTGTTCGGATGCACGAAGCGGTCGAGACCGGATTCGTAGGCGGTATATTCGATCGACAGCTCGCGCGGGATCAGCCGGTAGGATTTCTCGATCGCCATCGAAATCATGGCGCGGATGCCGAACGGCTTGATGCCGAAGTCGTGGCCCGCTTCCATGATGCGGTCGAAGATGACGTTCTGCATCTCGATCGGATGATGCAGCTCCCACCCAAGCTCGCCGACGAAGTTGACACGCAGCGCATGCGCCTCGGCCGGACCGATATTGATCTGTCGGCCCGAGAGCCACGGGAACGCGGCGTTCGACAAATCCGCGCCGCTAGCCTTGGCGAGCACGTCGCGCGATTTCGGCCCGGCGAGCACGAGCACGCCCCACTCTTTCGTCACGTGGTACAGGTGCACACTGCCGTCTCCCGGCAGCAGCTTCCGAAGTACGTCATGGTCGTGGCGCTCCAGCGCCCCGGCGGAGACCAGGTAGTAGCCCCCTTCCCTCACTTTGTAGACGGTGAACTCGGAACGCACGCCGCCATGTTTCGTGAGAAGATGGCACAGATGTACACGGCCGACTTTCTTCGGGATGCGGTTGGCGAGGATGGAGTCGAGCCAAGCCTCGGCACCAGGGCCGGTAATGAAGCATTTGGCGAAGGCCGACATGTCGAGCAACCCGACATGCTCCATCACGTGACGGCATTCATTGCCGACATGCTCGAAGTAGTTGGAGCGGCGGAACGACCAGCGCTCGCGCACCTTGCCGGTCCAGTCGGCGGGCGCATGGTTGTGGTTGGTCAGCGTGTCGTCGACGTCGAGCTCGCTCGCCGGCACCGAATAGCCCTGCGGCGCGAACCAGTTCGGCCGCTCCCAACCGTAAACGGAGCCGAAGATCGCACCGAGCCCCTTCATGCGGTCGTAACAGGGCGCGGTCTTCAAGGGCCGCGCGGCCCCGCGCTCCTCGTCGGGATAATGCATGGTGAAGACGTTGGCGTAGGCCTCCTGGTTCTTCTCGATGAGATAGCCCTTGGTCGCATAGGGGCCGAAGCGGCGCGGATCGACGCCCATCATGTCGATCGTCGGCTCGCCGTCGACGATCCACTCGGCGAGCTGCCAGCCCGCGCCGCCGGCAGCCGTGACTCCGAACGAATGCCCTTCGTTCAACCAAAAATTCTTCAAACCCCACGCCGGGCCGACGATTGGCGAGCCGTCGGGCGTATAGGGAATCGCGCCGTTGTAGACCTTCTTGATGCCCACCTCGCCGAAGGCCGGCACGCGGGCGATCGCCGTCTCGATATGCGGCATCAGCCGTTCGAGGTCCTCCTGGAAGAGCTCGTATTCGGCCTCCTCTGAAGGGCCGTCGACGTAGCAGGCCGGCGCGCCCTTCTCGTAGGGGCCGAGCAAGAGCCCGCCGGCTTCCTCGCGCATGTACCAGGACGAATCGCTTTCGCGCAGCACGCCCATCTCCGGCAGCCCTTTTGCATGGCGCTCCTGAATTGCCGGATGCGGCTCGGTGACGATGAACTGGTGCTCGACCGGGATCACGGGCACGTCGAGCCCGACCATCACGCCGGTCCGCCGCGCAAAATTGCCGCTCGCGGAGACGACGTGCTCGCAGATGATGTCGCCCTTGTCGGTCTTCACCAGCCATTCGCCCGACGGCGTCTGCGTGATGCCGATCACCTTGGTGTTGCGGTTGATCTCGGCGCCGCGAGCACGCGCGCCCTTCGCCATCGCCTGCGTCACATCGGCAGGCTGGATGTAGCCGTCGTCGGGATGCTGGATCGCACCCAAAATGCCGTCGATCCCGCAGAGCGGCCAGATGTCTTTGACCTGCTCGGGCGTCAGGATGTTGACGTTGACGCCGATCGTGCGCGCCACGCCGGCATAGTACATGTATTCGTCCCAGCGGTCCTTCGTGCGTGCGAGGCGGATGTTCGAGCAGACCGAGAAGCCGACGCTCTGGCCGGTCTCGGCTTCAAGCGTCTTGTAGAACGCGACCGAGTATTTGTGGATCTGGCCGACCGAGTAGCTCATGTTGAAGAGCGGCAGGAGCCCCGCGGCGTGCCAGGTGGAGCCGGAGGTCAGCTCTTTCCTCTCCACCAGAACCGAATCCGTCCAGCCCTTCTTGGCGAGGTGATAGAGCGTCGACACGCCGACCACGCCGCCCCCGATCACGACTGCGCGCGCGTGCGTTCTCATCGCCCTCTCCCAATCATTCTCTCGCTTCCCCCTGTTTTATCGGCCGAAGCATCGGCCGCCCCGCGCCAAAGGCGACGCCTTGTTGCCCAAGTGAGGCATGGCGCAAGCCTTCCGTGTGTCTAGCGCTTTCCGGCGGCTTGTGGTCCTTTCGGCACCTGAATACTTTCCGGCCGCCGGAGCTCGAACTCGGCGGACATCGATCCCTTCCGATCCCGAAACGGACAAGAGCAGCAGCTTCTATGGCGGAGAGAAGAGGGTTCGTTACGGGCGGCACCTGGTGCGTGGATCGCAACAAGCTCGTCACGCGCTGGCCCGCCGAAGACGGCATCGCAGAGATCCTCTCGATCGAAACACGGAACGGCGGCTCGGCCTCGAACCTCGCCATCGACATGAAGCGGCTCGACCCCGATATCTTCGTGGAGACCATAGGGCTTGTCGGCGACGACGACGACGGCCGCTTCCTGATTGCCGAAGCCGAGGCCTACGGGATCAAGCACGAGCAGCTTGTCACCACCGATCGAGCGTCAACGCAGTTTACCGACGCTTTTGCCTCGCAGGAGACGGGTCGACGAATTCATATCTTCTATGAGGGTGCGGCGGCGCTGCTGACGCCGGATCATTTCGATCTCGCGCGGACGCGGGGGCGAATCTTCCATCTCGGCTTGCCCGGCATCCATCGGATCATGGACGCCCCGTGGGGCGACGCGCCCAACGGGTGGGTCGCCGTCCTGCGGGAGGCGAAGAAGCATGGCCTTGAGACGAACCTCGAGCTTCCGAGCGTCGACGCCGCGGTGCTCGCGAGGGTGACGCGCCCGTGCCTGCCCCACCTCGACACTCTGATCGTCAACGATCACGAGATCGGCGCGATCGCCGGCGAGCGGACGGTCACCGATGGCCACACCGACGTTGATTCCTGCGTGCGAGCCGCACAGGCGGCGCTGTACATGGGGTCGATGTCGCTGGTCGCGGTCCACTTTCCTCGTGGGGGAATCGTCGTCACGCGGGAGGGCAACGCCTTGCGGCAGCCCTCGCTCGCTATCCCGCCCTCGGAGGTCGCCGCCTCCAATGGCGCCGGCGACGCGTTCGCCGCCGGAATGCTCTACGGGATTCAGGCGGGGTGGACTCCGGCCGACGCGCTGGCGCTCGCCCATGCCGTCGCCGCGGCTTCGCTCCGCGCCATGTCAACCGTCGAGGGTGTCGTACCATGGCGAGAATGTTTGGCGCTCGCGAAGCGGTGGGGCTGGCGCGACGCGATCTAGCTAGCCGCGCGGACCGGCCGCTTGACCGCAACATCGTGACAAAGTAGATTTGACCGGTCGATCTGACCGGTCAAATTCATGCGCCACATTCAATCCTCCGACGCCAAGGCTCGCTTCTCCGAGCTTCTCGACCAAGTCGAGCAGGGCGCGACCATCGTCATCACACGGCATGGCAAGCCCATCGCCCGCATCGTTCCCGACGCCACCGAACGGAACGCGCGTGCCAAAGCTGCCGTGGAAGGAATCGAGGCGCTTCGGAAGACGATGCCAAAGCTGACGGTCGAAGAGATTCTTTCTGCACGGCACGAAGGCCACAAAATCTGATGCCATTTGTCGTCGACGCATCCGTCGCGGCAAGCTGGTTTCTCCCGGACGAACGTCCTCCACAGACACAGGCCGCCTATGAGTTGCTCACGACAGACTACGCGGTCGTGCCAACTCTTTGGTGGTACGAACTGCGGAATGTCTTCGTGGTCAACGAACGCCGCGGAAGGATCGACCGGGTTCAAACCGAGCGCGCGCTGTTGCTTCTTGAGGATGCTTCTTTCGAATTCGATCAGGATCCGGGTGAGGAGCAACTACTCGACGTCGCGCGTCGCCGCGCGCTCACGGTGTACGATGCCGCCTACTTGGAGCTGGCGCAGCGCAGAAATCTTCCACTCGCGACGCTCGATCGGGCGCTTGGAAAGGCCGCGCAGGCCGAAGGCGTCGCGTTGATCGGCGCGTGAGCCGAGCTCGAGCGCGCCCCCTCACTTCATCAACACCCCCGCGCGTCCGCCGGAAATCAGCGCGGTCACGTCGATCAGCGCCGTGGCGATCCCAAGCCCGCCGGAGCAGGCGAGATATTGCGACGTCCACACCGGATCGAATTTCTGCTTGAAGGCCTTCAGCCCCTCGAAGCCATAAAAATCCTCAGCGTGGCGGTAGAGCATCGAACCGAGGCGGCTCCAGTTCGAGGCGAGCGGATGGTCGGCGAGCCCCGCGAGCGGTGCTGCCCCGAGGCTGAACCAGCGATAGCCGGAATCCTTCGCGTAGAGCAGCAGCCGCGCGAAGAGAGCGTCCATCAGATAGCTCGCACGGTGCGGGAGGTTGCGCATCAGGTCGACCGACATCTCGTTCTTGTCTGCGCTTCGCCAGATGTTGGCGAAGGCGACGATCTCGTCTCCGTCGCGCAAAACGGCGCAGTCGAATTCCGCCATATAGGCCTCGGCGAAGTGGCCGAGCGAGAACGCTTTCTCGTGGCCGGCCTTCGTTGCAAGCCAGGCATCGGACACGTGGCGAAGCGCCTCGAGATGCTGCGGGACCTCCGCCTTCGGGATGATCGCGAAGCGCATGCCTTCGCGCTCTAGGCGCCTTGCGGCGCGGCGAAAGTCTCCGCGCTTCGAGCCTTCAAGCGTGAAGGTCGGAAGCTCCACGCGCGCGATCTCGCCGATCTTCAGGATCGAAAGCCCCATGTCGATATAGACCGGCAAAAAGCTCTGCCCGACCCCGTAATAGACCGCGCTTCCGCCGGCGCGGTCGGCAAGCTCGCGAAAGGCCCAGATCAAATCCGGCGCTTCCGCCTCCGCGCCGACGGGATCGCCCATCGTGACAAAGCTTCTGCCGGTGCGGCCGTACATGAGGAAGCTTGCGCGGTCGGCACTGCGCAGAAACTTCTTATCGCCGAGAAGCGCGACGTTTGTCTGCGTCAGGGACGAAGCGGCGACGAGCGCGCGGATCTCGTCGGTCACCGGATCGGGCACGAACTTCGCCTCGAAGGCGCGCCGCATGAAGAGGTCCACCGCCGCCCACACGAGGATCGCGGCGACGACAACCGTCGCGCGGAGGAAGCGCGGGGCGCTGCCGTACCAGGCGAACTGCCACCAAAGCTCCTGCGAGTAATCGACGTGCCGGTAATTGAAGAAGCCGAGCCAGGCGGCGGCGATGCACGCCGACAGCGCCATGGCCAGCCAGCCGGGCGACACGTGGAGAGCACTCATCGGGCCGCCGCGATAGAACGCAGCGCGGAACACGAAGAGGACGAGCGCCATCGCCACGAGCACCGACGCCTCGTCCCAATCGAACCCTTTCAGAAGCGAGGCGGCGGCGCCGGCGAGGAGCAGGATTTCGGTCAGGAGCCAGGCGGCGCGCAGGCGTCGGAGCAACCCGCGTGCCACCAAGAGCAGCGCCACGCCGATAATGCTGCCGATCAGGTGCGAGCTCTCGACCACGAAGAGCGGCAGCCATTCGCGGATGCTTTGCAGTCGTTCGATCTCGGGCGCGAGGGCAACGGAGAAGAGCAGTACGACGCCGGAGAGGAATGCGATCAGCGCCGCAGCCATCGGGACGAGCGGGCGCAGGAGCCGCGCCGTCTGTCCTGCCGCCACGGTAATGCGGCGCTTGTTGCGCAGGCTCTCCCAGACCGCGAGGCCGGTCGCAGCGACGACAAAGGGGACGACGTAGTAGATGAGGCGATAGATGATCAGCCCGGCGATGACGCCGGCGCTCATCGAGTGCCCGAGGGCCGCGATGATCGCCGCCTCGAAGACGCCGAAGCCGCCAGGGGCGTGGCTCGCGAGACCGAGCAGGATCGCGCCGCAATAGAGCACGACGAAATAGGGAAAGGCCGGCGTCACCTCCGGCGGCAGCAACACGAAGAGAACGCCGGCGGATGCGGCGAGGTCGATCGAGCCGGCGACGATCTGGCCGAGTGCGATCTCACGGCGCGGCAGTGGCAGCGACCAGCGTCCGATGCGCAGCACCGGCGGGGCGCGGCCGAGCCAGACGACGCCGTAGGCGAGTGCCGCCGCCAGTCCGAGGCCGAGCGCGGTCTCGGCGCGGATGCCGAGGGGTCTCAGTGCAATGACGTCGCCCGGAGCGATGATCAGGGCGGCCGCAAGAAGCGCAATAAAGCCGAACCAGAACGTCACCGAGGAATTGGCGTAGATGCGCAGGACATCGGCGGCGTCGAGTCCGACGGTCGAGTAGATGCGGTAGCGCATGACCCCGGCAGTCACCGCGCCGAAGCCGAGGAGATTCGACACCGCGTGCGAGGCGGCGCCGGCGACTGCCGCGACGCCGTTCGAGATCTCGCCGGGAACGACGGCACGGACCGCGAGCACGTCGAAGCTTGCTATGGCGGCGAAGCTTACCGCCGTCAGAACCAGAGCGAAGAGGATCTGCCCGGACCGGATGGCCTCGAGTGCAGCGCGCACCTGCGCTGGCCCTACGTCCTCAAGCACCGCGCGGACTGCAATCACCGCGAGGATCGCGAAGACAACGCTGAAAAACGGCACGAACAGCGGGCGGAATCTGCCAAAACGCCCGGCAGTCGAATCCGCGGCTTCGCGCCCGCTCAAATCGTTCTCCCCGCGCGTCCCGATTCTCGGCCGGTCTATCTTAAACCCGCGACTAAGCGCTTGCAGCGCGTGAGCTGCCGCGGCGGCTATCCTCAGCCCGCGAGGCTCGCCGCGATATCCGCCCGGCCCGCCTTTCGCGCGGCGGCGATGACCGTGTTCGCCATCAGCATCGCGATCGTCATCGGCCCGACGCCGCCGGGCACCGGCGTGATCCAGCCCGCGACCTTCGAGGCCGCGGCGAAATCCACGTCGCCGACGAGCCTCGTTTTCCCCTCGCCCTTCTCCGGCGTTGCCACGCGATTGATGCCGACATCGATGACGCAGGCCCCGGGCTTCACCCAATCGCCCTTCACCATCTGAGCCCGTCCGACCGCCGCGACCAGGATGTCACCGCGGCGGCAGACGGCGGGAAGATCGCGCGTGCGGCTGTGGCAGATTGTGACCGTGCAGTTCTCGGCAAGAAGAAGCTGCGCCACCGGCTTGCCGACGATGTTGGAGCGGCCGACCACGACCGCCTCGAGCCCCGCCAGAGTATCGCCGAGCGCATGCTTGGCGAGGATCACGCTTCCCGCCGGCGTGCAAGGCACGAGCGCCTGGTCGAGGGCGCCCGAGGCGAGCCGCCCGACATTCACCGGATGGAACCCGTCGACGTCCTTGTCGGGATCGATCGCGAAAAGTACCTTCGTCGCATCGATCTGCTTCGGCAGCGGAAGCTGCACGAGGATGCCGTGGATCGCCGGATCGGCATTGAGCTTCTGAACGAGCGCCAGAAGGTCCGCTTCGGATGTCTCCGCCGCGAGCGTGTGCTGCTCGGAATGAAAACCGCATTCCGCCGCCGTGCGGCTCTTGTTCCGGACATAGACGGCGCTTGCCGGATCCTCGCCGACCAGCACCACGGCGATACCGGGATTGACGCCCGTCTCCGAACGCAGCCTTCCGCCCGCCGCCTTCGTCTTCTCCACGACCTTGGCGGCGACGCTCTTTCCGTCGATCAGCCGGGCCCCCATCGCCGCCATATCCATCTTTCCAACCTTCGTTTCGCCGCCCGGTTCTAGCAGGGGAATAGGGGAAAGCGCGTCGAATTGCGACGCGACGGCATGACCCAGTTCGCGCTTTCTTAAGTGCGCTCCGCTAGGCCGATACCCGTGTCTGCCTCAAGCGAATCGGCCCTTTCGGGGGCGCACGTCGCGGGCCGCTCCGGCGGCTTCGCGCCGATCCTCGTCGCCTGGCTGATGGCGCTGGCGATCATCGCCGCGACCGTCGTGCCGATGGCCTTTGAGACCGTGCGCGACGGCACGCTCTTCGACAACGACGACGCGATGCGCCTCGTCGAAATGCGCGACTGGATGCACGGCCAAAGCTGGTTCGACATGACCGAACGGCGCATCAACCCGCCGGCGGGCATGCTCTCGCACTGGTCGCGGCTCCTCGAGCTGCCGATGGGCGTTCAGATACGGGCGCTCTCGACCGTCACCGACCGCGACCTCGCCGAGCGCGTTGTCGTCGCCGTCTGGCCCTGCGTCCTCCTCGCGGCGCTCGTTCTGACGATCCTCTGCGTAGCGGCGCGCCTCTTCCCGCCACCGGTGCTCCTCGCCGCAGCGGCGATGGTGGCACTCAATCCGATACTGCAGTTCCAGCTCCTCCCCGGCCGCATCGACCACCACGGCATGCAGATGCTGCTGACGCTCGCGCTCGCCTTTGCCACGATCCGCGCGATCGTCGACAAGCAAGCGGGCGCGGCAATCGCAGCCGGCGTGCTTGGCGGCCTGTCGCTCGCGATCGGGCTTGAGACAGCGCCACTCGTCGTCGTCGCGGCCGGCCTCTTCGGCCTCGCCTTCATCGTTGAGGGCTCGTCGTCACGGCGCGTCGTCGCAATCTTCGGCGCGACCTTCGCGCTTTCGACGCTGCTGCTCTTCGTCGCAACCGTGCCCCCGTCGCGCTGGGCCGACGTAAAGGCCGACGCGCTCTCGCCGCCCTGGCTTTGGATGGCGGTCGGCGGCGGCGGTGCGCTGGTTTTCATCTCATTCGTTCGATCTCCAAGCAAAATACGCCGTGCGCTCGTCACGGTCGCTGCGGGCGCCGTCGTCGCGGCGATCTTCGCAGGCGTCTGGCCGCATGTCCTCGCCGGGCCGCTCGCCGACATCGATCCGCTCGTGCGCGAGCTTTGGCTCGACAGCGTGGGAGAAGCGAAGCCGCTGCCGTTCCTGATCGCGCAGGACCCCGGCGGCTTTCTCTATTTCCTCGCCTTCCCGGCGCTCGGATGGCTGGGCCTCGGCGTGGCCGCGCTTCGGGAAGGACGGAAGCGGCCCGACTTCCTCCTTCTCTTCGCCTTCGCGACGATGGGCCTTCTGCTGGCGCTTGGGCAGATGCGCGGCGCATCCTTCGCCTCGCTCTTCGCGCTCTTTGGCTGGCTCTACCTCGCGGACCGTGCACTCGCGCCTTTCGGAAGCGACAAGCGCGCCGGCCGTGCCGTCGTTGCAGGCCTCCTCGTTCTTACTCTGGTCGTCGGCTCGCTCCCCTATCTATGGAGCACACTCGGCAACGTCGCGAAGGCGAGCCCGTCCGACGGCGCACCGATCGTGAGCTGCGGCGCGCGCGAGGACATGGCGGCGCTCGCCGCCGTGCCGCGCGGGCTTGTGCTTGCACCGCTGAGGCTTGGGACGCGCATCCTCGTCGCGACGGATCAGAACGTGGTCTCCGCTCCCTACCACCGCAACAACGACGGCAACCGCTTCGCGCTTCAAACTCTGACCGCCGCCCCCGACGCTGCGCATGCGCTGATCAGGGCGCGCGGCGTCAACTATGTCGCAGTTTGCCTCGGCGACACGGACCTGCCGCACCTTCTCTCCTACCGGAAGAATTCGCTGCTTGAGGCGCTTATCGACGGGGCGCCGCCGACATGGCTCGTCGCGCTCCCCGCGCACGGGCCGATCCGCGCCTGGCGCGTCGTCAACTGACCGGCCCCCTTGCGAAGATTCGCCGTGGGGGCGACCATCGCAAGATGACACGCGTCCTGTTCGACTTCGGCGACGTGAAGCTTGAGGCGGAAACGCTTGCGACGCCGACTGCCGCCGCGGTTCTTGCGGCGCTGCCGCTCGACGCGGTCGCGCAAACCTGGGGCGACGAAGTCTATTTCGGGACCGGCGTTTCGACGCCGCGCGAGACGGACGCCCGCGCCGTGGTCGATGCGGGCGAGATTGCCTATTGGCCGGACGGCGAGGCGATCGCGATCGGCTTCGGCCGCACGCCGATTTCGCGCGCGGGCGAGATTCGCCTTGCGAGCCCCTGCAACATCTGGGCACGCGCGATCGGAGACGTGCGCGCGCTGAAGAGCGTGCCCGCCGGAACGCGCGTTAGAGTGTCCGCGATCGGCTGATGCGCGGAGACGCGATGGCCGCCGGCCTTTCGACCGACGGCCCGGAATATCGCGATCGGGATTTCGTCAGATGGAACGCCCGCGCACGGCGCCGGCGACCGCCGAAATCAGGAACAGGATGATCGCAACGAAGAAGATGATCTTGGCGATACCGATGGCCGCGCCGGCTACGCCACCAAAGCCGAGGAGCGCCGCGATCAGCGCGATCACCAGGAAGGTCAGGGCCCATCCCAGCATGAAAACCTCCATGTCATCGACGCGCCGAAGAGCGCGACCCGCGTCAAGAACGCGGCCGGTCATGGTTTGGTTTCACGCTTCAGGTGGTTGCGGCGAGGCACCCCGCAATTGCCTGGGCGTCCCTCGCCAGGAGACCGCTGTAGAGCGCGGGGCCCGGCTTGAGGCCGTAGCCGCTTTCGTCGAGCACGCCGACGCGCACCGGTTGTAGGGCCGCAGCCGCCCGCAGCAACTCCGGGCTTGCCGCGTGATCGACGAAGGCGCACGTGGCGCCGGTCTCGGCGATTACCTGGCGCAAGGAATCGAGTGTGGAGAGATCGGCGCGTTCCACGCGCTCCGACGGTGACGGGCCGACCTCGTTCAAGCCGTAGCGATGCACGAGGTAGGCGTAGCCGTCGCCGAGAACCACGAACGGGCGGCCCGCCACCGGCGCAAGTCTCTGGCGGACCGTCAGGTCCAGCGCCTCAAGCTCGGTGATGGTCTTTGCTGCGTTCTGCCGGTACTGCTGCGCGTGCGCAGCGTCCATGTCCGCAAGCGTCTTCGCCACGGCCTCGACGACCTTCTCCGCTCGCAACGGATCGAGCCAGAAATGCGGGTCCGCGCCCACATGCGCAGCCGCGTTCTCGGCACCGGTCTTGCCGACCGGCGGCTCGTGGGCGCCTTTGTCCTTCGGGGGCTCGTCGTCGAGGCGCGCATTGATTTCCGGCGCCTCGATGAGCTCCAGGTCAGGAAGGCCGTCTGCCTTGATCGGCTTCGCAAGATTGGCCTCGAGCGGCGGGCCGACCCAGACGACGAGATCGGCTGCGGCAACAGTGGCTCGCTCCGAAGCCGTCAGCGACAAAGCGTCGTCGGACGTCGCGGCGGGCCAAAGCAGCGTCGGCTCACCGACGCCGAGCATCACAGACGCGACAAGGGAATCGATCGGCGCGATCGACACGACCACATTCGGCACCTCCGCGTGTGCCGTGCCGCCGATTAAGGTCAGAGCCAGGACTGCGACATGCGGGCGCATGATCGTCACCTCAACATCGACGCCCGCCCAGCCGCTCAGCGGAACGCGCCGCTTTCGAAGAAGCGCGCCCGAAATCGATTGTGAGATTGCCCCATGATACAGGCGAAATTCTGGCCGGCCGCTCAACGCTGCCGCCCTTCGCCTTCACGCCTTCGTGCAATCCTCGATGATCAGCCGCTGCGCGATGACGAGCGTCTTAGCGTCGGCGATCCGGCCTTCGCGCGCCATCTGAAAAAAATCGGCGAGCGGCATCTCCACCACCTCGATGTCTTCGCCCTCATGCGGGTTGCCGCCACCGTTCTCGGTGCGGTCGGCGGCGGAAACCTCGGCGACGAAGAGAAACATGCGCTCCGTCAGCGTGCCTATGGAGGGCAGGATCGTGCCGAGGCTGCGGAGCGCGCCGATCTTGAGCCCGATCTCCTCCTCCGCCTCGCGGCGCGCCGTCTCCTCTGGCGTCTCGCCCGGATCGATCAGGCCGGCGCAGGCCTCAAGAAGATATGGATCGTCGTCGTTGAGAAGCCCGGTGCGCCACTGCTTGACGAGATAGACGACGCCGCGGATGCGATCGATCGGGAGCACGACCGCGGCACTACCGTGATCGACCAGCTCGCGCCTGTGACGACGGAGCGTGCCATCGGCATCCGGCGCCTCCACCGTGAGGATGTCGAGCTTGTTCCAGCCGTCGAACATGCGCTCCGCCGTAACGATGCGCGGCTTGCCGTCCTTCATATGCGAAGCACCGTGGGTCGATTCAGGGTGTCGATTTCCGATCGACGCGAGACTGATCGGCCGGCCCGATGCCAGCGTCAATCGCGGCGAGTCGGGGCGGCGCTACGCCGCCCGCACCTCATAGGCGCGGAAGTTGTTGACGATATGGTTCTCGAGCGCGTCGAAGAGCGAGCCGCGTGCTGCCGCCGCGCGGCGAAGCTCGATCTCGTAGTGCCCGATCAGCGGCAGGCCCACCTCGTCCTCGATGATCTTGAGATCGCCCTTGACCGAAGAGAGCGGCAGCGGCGCGATCGCGAGCCCGCCCATGACGGCAGCGAGCTGCCCGAGATAGTGCTTGCTCGTATAAGCCAGGCGATAGGGAATCCCCGCGCGGTCGAGTGCGTGCAGCGCCTGCCGTCGCCAGCAGCAGCCGACATGCGAGACGGCGAGCGGGATCGGGCTCTTCTCGTGCGCGCATCCGTGCTTGAGCCCTGCCCAGACGAGCGGCTCGCGATGCACGGTCATGCCGGAAAGCTGACCGTGGCCGGAGCTCACAAGCGCAATGTCGATCTCGTTTTCGTCGAGATGCTTCAGGAGCTCCATGCTCGACTGGCAGGAGACATCGACTTCGACGTCGGGATGGCTCGCCGCAAAACGCGCAAGAATGTCCGGGAGGAACTGCCCGGCGTAGTCGTCCGGCGCGCCGAGTCGGATCGTCCCTTGGATCGGCGAGGCGCGGAAACGCTGCATCGCCTCGTCGGCGAGCTTCAGGATGCGCCGCCCGTAGCCGACCAGCGCGTCGCCGTCGGGTGTCAGTGTCACCGAGCGGCCATTCTTGGCGAAAAGCGGCCGCGACACCTGCTCTTCCAGCTTCTTCATCTGCATGGAGACAGCGGACGGCGTGCGAAACACGGCGCGCGCCGCCTTGTTGAAGCTGCCGGTGTCGGCGATTGCCACAAGGGTTCTGAGCAGGTCCAGCTCAAGGCCCGCGGCTCCGCGAAAATCAAGCGGCGTCTCGGTGGGTCGCGACGTCGAATTCAGCGCTACGACGCTCATTTCCGGGCTCCCAAACGTTCAGCGGTTCTGACCATAGACATAAGATCAATTCGTTTGATTGAGCAATAGGAAATCGTCAAATAGGCGGCAGGAAACGGGTGGCGCACCCGTCGAGATTTCCGCAGAGACTTGAAACCACGCCGGTATCTCCGGCGCACAGAGGAGATTTGCCATGCGCGACGCAGCGTTTTTCATTGCCAGCCAGCAGGAGGGCACCCCGGCCGGCCTCCTGCAGACGGTGCTCGGCTGGTTCCGCCAGGCCTACAAGTCGTGGAAGAACCGCAAGGCGGTCGCGACCCTCGCCGATTTCGACGATCATATGCTCGCCGACCTCGGCCTGACGCGCGGCGACGTGCGTGACGCGCTCAACCTGCCGTTCGCGAGCGACCCCGGCCGCGAGCTCCAGTTCCGCGCTTCGCGCAACATCCGCCACGGGTGGAACGCTTGAGCGGCGGCGTACGACTCGCCCGACGGCGAGCGAGGTTCCAACCGCTTCCGAACATGCTATCGGGGCTCCCCAACAAGGAGCCCCGATGCGTACCGAGACCCCTCCCCTTATTCGGCTCGAAGACTATCGTCCGACCGACTATCTGATTGAAGCGGTCGATCTCGACATCCGCCTCGCGCCGGAAGCGACCCGCGTCGTCTCCCGCCTCTCCGTCCGCCCCCGCGAAAATACGCCCGCGCATACGCCCCTCGTCCTCGACGGCGACGGCCTGGTGCTGAAGAGCTTCTCGCTCAACTCAACGCTCCTTCCCGAAAGCGCCTACGCGGCAAGCCCCGAGAAACTGACGCTCAACGCGCCGCCGGCCGGCCCTTTCGATCTTGAGATCGTGACCGAGCTTAACCCGTCGGCGAACAGCGCATTGATGGGCCTCTACCTCTCGAACGGCGTCTACACCACCCAATGCGAGGCTGAGGGCTTCCGCCGCATCACCTATTTCTACGATCGCCCCGATGTCCTTTCCGTCTATACGACGCGCATCGAAGCGGAGAAGAGTGCCGCGCCGGTGCTCCTCTCCAACGGCAATCCGATCGACACGGGCGACGTAGAAGGGACGACCCGTCATTTCGCCGTCTGGCACGATCCGTTCCCGAAGCCCTGCTATCTCTTCGCCGTCGTCGGCGGCGCGCTCGCCTCGATCCACGACACTTTCGAGACGCGCTCCGGCCGCATCGTGAAGCTCGGCATCTATTGCGAGCCCGGCAAGGAAGAGCGCTGCCGCTACGCCATGGACGCGCTGAAACGCTCGATGCTCTGGGACGAAGAACGCTTCGGCTGCGAATACGACCTCGACGTCTTCAACATCGTCGCCGTCTCCGACTTCAACATGGGGGCGATGGAGAACAAGGGCCTGAACGTCTTCAACGACAAATACGTGCTCGTCGACAAGGAGACCGGAACCGACCAGGACTACGCCCACGTCGAGGCGGTGATCGCGCACGAATACTTCCACAATTGGACCGGCAACAGAATCACCTGCCGGAACTGGTTCCAGCTCTGCCTGAAGGAGGGCCTGACCGTCTTCCGCGACCAGGAATTCTCTTCCGACGTGCGCTCGCGTGCCGTGGAGCGCATCGGCGACGTCGTCGGATTGCGCCAGCACCAGTTCCCCGAGGACGCCGGCCCGCTCGCGCACCCGGTTCGGCCGACGAGCTATCGCGAGATCAACAACTTCTACACGGCGACCGTCTACGAGAAGGGCGCCGAGATTTGCCGCATGCTTCTGACACTGCTCGGCCGCGACGGCTTCCGCGCCGGCATGGACCTTTATTTCAAACGCCACGACGGCGAGGCGGCGACGATTGAGGATTTCCTCGCTTGCTTCGCCGACGCGACCGGCACGGACCTCACGCAGTTCGCGCTTTGGTACAGCCAGGCGGGCACGCCGACGATTACCGTCACGCATCGCTACGAGCCCGACAAGGAGCGGCTGACGCTCGACCTGAAGCAGGACCTGCCGGAGACGCCCGACCGCCTGCCGAAGCTGCCGATGCACATCCCGGTCGCCTTCGGCCTCGTCGGACCCGACGGCCAGGACCTGAGCTATTCCAAAGCGAGCGGCGACGTCGTCGACGGCGTCATCCATCTGAAGAAGAGCCGCGAGGAGATCGTCTTCGAAGGCGTGCGCGCTCGGCCGATCCCCTCGCTCTTTCGGCAGTTCTCCGCGCCCGTCCACGTGCATTCGGATCTTTCCGCACAAGACCGCCTGTTCCTGGTCGGGCGCGACCCCGACCCCTTCAATCGCTGGGAAGCCGCGCAGCAGATCGCGCTTGCGATGTTGGCGGAGGCAGCAAAAGCGGTGCGCAACAAGGCGCCGCTGGAATTCGATCCGCGCTTCGCCGAGGAGCTTGGGCGGCTCGCCGGAAACGACGAGCTCGATCCAGCCTTCCGCGCCCTCTCGATGAGCCTGCCGAGCGAAATCGACATCGCGCAGGCGATCGGCGAGAACGTCGATCCGGATGCGATCCACGCGGCGCGGCAGGCGCTGCAGGCCTTCCTCGGGCGCGAGATCGGCGAGGGTGTGGCCGCGGCAGCCGCCCGCAATGCGCCGCCGAGCGCCTATTCGCCCGACGCGGAGAGCGCCGGACGGCGCGCTTTCACGCACGCGGCCTGGGCGCTTCAGGCGGCGGGCGGCGCGATGTCGGGCGCCGATCTCCTCGCCCATTACGGCGCGGCGGAAAACCTGACTGACCGCCTGGCGGCGCTCCGGCTCCTGGTGCATTTCGGGCTCGACGCTTCCGCAGAGGCGCTTCGACGCTTCGAAGAGCACTACCGCGACAACGCGCTGGTGCTCGACAAATGGTTCACGGTGCAGGCGACGGCGCCGCGCCACGCCGCGCTTGAGGCGGTCGAGACGCTGACGGCGCATCCCGCCTTCTCGTTCAAGAATCCGAACCGCGTCTATGCGCTCGTGCGCTCCTTTGCCGCCTTCAATCCGGTCGGCTTCAACCGGCCCGACGGCGCCGGCTACCGCTTCATCGCACGCGTGTATCGGCGACCTCGACGGGCAGAACCCATCGGTCGCGGCACGGATCGCGACCGCTTTTCGTTCGTGGCGGATGCTTGAGCCGGCCCGCCGCGGCGAAGCGGAGAAGGCGCTGCGCACGTTGCAGAACCGTGAACCGCTCTCGCGCGATCTCGGCGACATCGTCGGCCGCACGCTCGCCGGCTGACGCGATATGGAGGCCATCTCACGCCCTGATACTGAGGTGGGACCCCGGATTTGATCCTGGGGAGCCTCGAAGCACGCGGCACACTTGATCCAGCGCCCTCTGGACGCTCCGTTGAGGCAATGCCGACTCGTCGGGCATTGCGCCTCGGGATCAGGGTAGTGACATGCCTCGGCGCAACTGCGGCGAAATTTTGCGTAACCCCTGTAGACAAGCGGATTCTTCCTGATTCAAAGTGGACTGATTCGGGGGGCGGTGCCCCGATCGAGAATTTCGAGGAGGGCATGGGATGACGCGGCCGCGGGGGGCCATCGCGTCTGCGATTCGCCACACACCCGACTTCCAGCGTTTGAGCAGCGCGGCCCTCGCCGGACACGCCCGCCTCTTCATCCATCCGGCCTATGCACGGCTCGTCAACTCCGAGCCCTATCTGAAGCGGCTGATCCCGATCCTGATTGTGCTTTTTGTCGTTGCGCTCGGCGTCATGCGCGTCGTGGCGCTCTATCAGGCGCGCGCTGAAACGGAGAACGCCGCCGACTTGCGGCTGGCGCTCGTCGCCAAGGCCATCGTCAGCGAGCTCGCGCAATCCGGCACGCCGCTCTCGCTCGCCGAGCCGTCCGAGACGCTACAGGGCCAGCTTGAGAACGCGCTGCCGCCCCTCGCCACCGACCAGGGTCGGCAGATCCTGCTCATGGACCCGCAGGGGATGGTCGTCGCGGCGGCGCCGCGCGATCCGGCGCTGCTCAAGCGCTATGTCGACGACATCCTGGGGCCGGGCCAGCCGCTGACGACCCTCGGCGAGCGCGCCGGCGTGCTGCCCATCACCCTTTCATCCGGCGACGACGTGATCGCCACGGTGCACCACAATCTCGACGGCGTCGGCGCCGTCGCGGTGATGCAGCCGACCTCCGGCGTCTTCGCCGAATGGCGGCGCACCGTCTCGCGCGAGGCGACCGTCTTCGTCGCGACAAGCGTCGTGCTCGTCATCCTAGGCTTCGCCTATCACGCGCAGACGGCGCGCTCGCACGAGGCCGACTTCATCTATGCGGCAACGCAGACTCGCGTTCACACCGCGCTCCGCCGCGGCCGCTCGGGCCTGTGGGAATGGGACCTCTCGCGCGGCGCGATCTTCTGGTCGCCCTCGATGTTCGAGATGCTCGGGCTCGAACCTGAGAACCGATTGCTTTCCGTCGGCGAGGTCGCCGCGCTGACGCATCCCGACGATGCCGATCTCGTCGCGCTCGCCGACGGCCTCATTCGAGACGGCGAAGGCGCCTTCGACCGCGAGTTCCGCATGCGCCGCGCCGACGGCGATTGGGTGTGGATCCGCGCCCGCTGCGAGGTGGTGGCCGACGCGGAAGACGAGCCGCACCTTGTCGGCATCGCCGTCGACGTGACCGAGCAGCACCGGCTCGCCGAGGAATCGCGCACCGCCGACATGCGGCTCCGCGATGCGATCGAGGCGATCTCCGAGGCCTTCGTCCTCTGGGACGCTTCGAACCGCCTCGTGCTCTGCAACAGCAAGTATCAACAGCTGCACGGCCTCCCCGACACCCTGGTCAAGCCCGGCACGCCCTATTCGCTGATCAAGCGGAACGGCCGCCGTTCGATCATTGCCGACGATCTGCCGGTCGAAGGGGCGGTCGCCCGCTCCGTCGAGGCGCGGGTAGAGGACGGCCGCTGGCTGCAGATCAACGAGCGGCGTACCAACGACGGCGGCTTCGTCTCCGTCGGCACCGACATCTCGGTCTTGAAGGACAAGGAGACGGAGCTTCTGGAGAACGAGCGCGCGCTGCGCGAGACCGTCACCGATCTCCGCCGTTCGCGCCAGCAGCTCGAGAAGCAGGCACAGCAACTGGTCGAGCTTGCCGAGAAATACGCGGTGGAGAAGGAGAAGGCCGAGGACGCCAACCGCATCAAGTCGGAATTCCTGGCGAACGTCAGCCACGAACTGCGCACGCCCTTGAACGCCATCATCGGCTTCTCCGAGCTCATGCTCTCCGGCGCCTTCGGCCCGCTCGGCGACGAGCGCTACGACGGCTATTGCCGCGATATCAACGAAGCCGGAGCCTTCCTGCTTCGCGTCATCTCCGACATCCTCGACATGGCGCGGCTCGAGGCGGGGCGGATCGAGATCGACCGCGAGCCGCTCGACATCGACGGCCTCCTCACCGAAACGGTGGCGAGCTTTGCACCTGAGGCGGAGCGAAACCGCATCGCGATCGAGACGGAGACGGCGGCCGGTGTGACGCTCTCGGCCGATAAGGAAGCGGTGCGGCAGGTTTTCACCAATCTATTTTCGAATGCGGTGAAGTTCACGCCCGAGGGCGGCACCATTCGCGTCGCCACGGCGCGGCACCCGGACGGCGCCGTGGTTACGGTGGCGGATTCCGGCATCGGCATTCCGCCCGACGCGCTTTCAAAGCTCGGCAAGCCGTTCGAGCAGGTGCAAAGCCCGCTCACCCGCAATCACAAGGGCTCCGGCCTTGGCCTCGCGATCTCGCGTTCGCTGGTCGCGCTCCACGGCGGCGAGATGACCATCGATTCGACGCAGGGCGTCGGCACGACGGTGACGGTGTTCCTTCCCGCCCGCCCCGCGCTCCCCGCCGCCACCGCGGCCTGACAAGCGGTTCCACCCCCCAGAACCGTCGTCATGCCCGGGCTTAATCCGGGCATTCATTTTCATGCTTGACAGGCAACCAAATAGTTCCCTATATCGCGATATGGAACCGAACGGTTACATATCGAGATGAGCGACGATGCGATCTTTCGTGCCTTGGCCGACGCAAGCCGCCGGCGCCTCTTGGACCGGCTGCATCGCAAGAACGGCCAGTCGCTCGGCGAGCTCTGCCAGGGCCTCGACATGACGCGCCAGGCGGTCGCCAAGCATCTCGCGATCCTGGAGGAGGCGAACCTCGTCGCCTCGAAGCGCCTCGGCCGGGAGAAGCTGCACTTCATCAATCCGGTGCCGATCAACGCGATCGCCGAGCGCTGGATCAAAAAGTTCGAGCGCGGCCATTTGCGCGCGCTTTCCGCCCTGAAGAAGAACCTGGAAGGAGAAGAGAAGTGAGTAGCGCACCGCAGAATAGCTTCGTCTACGTCACCTACATCAAGACCACGCCCGAGCGGCTTTGGTCGGCGCTGACAAGCTCGGACTTCGCCAAGCAATACTGGCTCGGCATGACACCCGACGCCGAATGGAAGAAGGGCGGCTCCTGGAAGCTCGTCCACCCGGACGGCCGCGTCACCGACTCCGGCGAGATCTTGGAGTTCGAGCCCTCCAAGCGCCTCGCCATCCGCTGGCGGAACGAGTTCATGCCCGAGCTGAAAGCGGAAGGCTGGTCTCGGTGCGTGATGGAGATCGAGCCCGCCGCAGGCGAAGCCGTCAAGCTGACGGTGACGCACAGCATGGAGCGCGAAGGCGCCAAGTTCATCAGCGCCGTCTCGAGCGGCTGGCCGCAGGTCCTGTCCAACCTGAAATCGATTCTGGAGACCGGTTCGGCCGTCCTGCCGCCGCGGGAGTCCTGAGCGCAGACTCCGCACATGCCTTGACGGCGGTCGCCGCCGTCAAGGCTTCTCAAGTTTGTGCGTCCCCTACTCCACCTTGACGCCGAGCACGCTCTCAAGCGCTCGGCGCGTCTGCTCCTGGATTTTGACAAGCCGCGCTTCGAGCTCCTCGAACGTCGTCACCCCTCCCCGCTCGTCGCCGACGCCGGCATCCTCGAGCACGTCGTTCGCGACCTCCACCATGAGCCGCTTCAACGCTTCCGGCGCCTGCTCCGGCACGAACACCTTCGGATCGGCGACGCGCTCCAACTGCAGGAGTGCCGCCTGCAGCGCCGCGGAAAGCACCAGCCGCTCGCCGGCGCCGGACTTGATCCGCCCCTCCGCCGCGGCATGCGTAAGCGTCTCGAGCGTCGTCGCGCCATCGACATGCCCAAGCCCCGAGAGCACCAGAACCTGCGCTGCGAACTCGCAGTCCATCAGCCCACCCACCGCGAGCTTCACGTCGAAGGGGCTGGATGCGTGCTTCTCGCGCTCGATACGCGCGCGCATCGACGCTGCGTCCTTCGCGAGTGTGGCGCGGTCGCGCGGCTTTTCGACGAGCGCGTCGAGCACCTTTGAGACACGCGCCTTCAGCTTCGTGTCGCCGGCGACGGCACGCCCGCGCGACATCGCCATGTGCTCCCAGGTCCAGGCCTCGTTCAGCTGATAGTGTTTGAAGGAGGAGAGACTCGTGGCGAGCGGCCCCGCCTGCCCGGAGGGCCGGAGCCTGAGATCGACCTCGTAGGCGATCCCCTCGGCGGTCGGCGCCGCGAGCGCCGCGATAAGCCGCTGCGTCAACCGTGCATAATATTGCGACGGCGCGAGCGGCTTCTTGCCGTCTGATGCTGAGGCGTCGGCATTGTGCTTATAGACGACGATCAGGTCGAGATCGGAGCCCGCCGTCATCTCGCGGCTGCCGAGGCGGCCGAACGCGACGACCGCGGTTTCGCCTCCCGCCAGCCTCCCGTGGCTTTTCGCGAATTCCGCTTCGGTGCGCGTGAGCAGCGCGCGCACGACCGCCTCGGCGAGATCGGAAAAGGCCCTCCCCGCCTCCGGCGGCGATAGCGCCGAGGTCAGGAGGCCGACCGAGATCACGAAGCGGCGCTCGGCGACGAAGAGGCGCGCACGGTCGAGCATCTCCTCGTAGCGATGCGCCTGCGCGAGGCTCTGTTCCAACGCTTGTTCGATGGCCGCGAGCTCCGCCGCGCCGGCAAGTCCGGCCGGATCGAGGAGCGCGTCGGCGACGTGCGGGCGGCGAGCGAATATCTCGGCAAGGCGCGGCGCCGCGGAGAGGATCGTCGCCAGCATGTCGAGCAGCTCGGGGTTGTTGCGCAGGAGTGCGAAGAGCTGCGCACCGGTCGGCAGCGCCTGCAGCAGCTGGTTGAAGGCGCCGACCGCCGCGTCGGGGTTGCCCGCGCGTGAGAAAGCCTGGAGCAGCGCCGGCGTGATTTCCGTCAGGCTCTCACGCGCTGCTGTGGAGCGCATCGCGGCGAAGCGTCCGAAGTGCCAGCCGCGCACGGTCTCGGTCACCACCGAAGGCGCCTCGAAGCCGAGGCCGCGCAGCGTCTCCAGCGTCTCCGGATCGTCCTCGCCGCCGGTGAAGACGAGGCTGCCCACTTCGGTGGAAAGTTCGCTCCCACCTTCGAAGAGCCGTGAGTAGCGTTTGGCTACCGTCTCCAGCACATAGCGGAGCCGCGCCTCGAACGTATCGACATCGGGCTCGCGCATGAGCCGGCCGATTCGTGCCAGCCCTTCGCGGTCGCGCGGCATGCTGTGAGTCTGCTCGTCGCGCACCATCTGCAGCCGGTGCTCAAGCGTGCGCAGGAAGACGTACGCCTCGTCCAGCTCCGCACGTATCGCTTCGTCGATCCAATTCTTCTCGGCCAGCATCGACAGCATCTCGCGCGTGCGCGTGCCGCGGAGCTTTGTGTCGCGCCCGCCGGCGATCAGCTGCTGCGTCTGAACGAAAAACTCGATTTCGCGAATGCCGCCGCGTCCGCGCTTGATGTCGTGGCCGGCGACGGCGACCGTGCCGTGCCCGCGATGCACGTGCACCTGACGCTTGATCGAATGGATGTCGGCGATCGCCGCGAAGTCGAGATATTTGCGCCAGATGAAAGGCGCCAGCTCGCGGATGAAGGCGTTGCCGGCCTGCACGTCGCCGGCGACCGTGCGCGCCTTGACCAGCGCGGCGCGCTCCCAGTTCTGGCCCATGCTCTCGTAGTAGAGAAGCGCAGCGGGGGCGGAGATGGCGACGCGTGTCGCGCCGGGATCGGGTCTTAGGCGAAGATCGGTGCGAAACACGTAGCCGTCCGCCGTCCGTTCCTGGAGAAGCGTCACCAGGAGCCGCACGATCTTCACCCAGAAGGCTGACGGCTCGGAAGCGTCGGCAAGTCCAGGTCCGTCCGGATCGAAGAGCACGATGATGTCGATGTCGCTCGAATAATTGAGCTCGCCCGCGCCGTATTTCCCCATGCCGAGGATAAAGAAGCCCGGCGGATCGGCGGGCCCGAGCCATTTGCCGCGACGGGCCGCATCGGCGAGCGCGAATCGAAGCGCCGTGGAAAGCGCAGCATCTGCGAACCGCGTCAAAAGTCCGGTCACCGCCTCGAGGTCGATCGCGCCGCCGAGGTCTGCAAGGCCAAGCGTCAGCGCCACGTCTTGTTTGGCGATACGGAGCGCCGCCATCGCTTCGGCGCGCGCCTCGAAGGATGCGTCTTCGAGCGTGCCGACGATCGTTTTTATCCGCGTCTCCGGCGCATCGCCGAAGATCGCGGCAAGGCGCGCGATGTCCTTCGCCGCAAGATCGAGAAGGTAGGGGCAATCGCCGAGCGCGTCGCCGAGGAACGCGCCAAGCTCGGGTGTGTCAAGCAACGCGCTGAGCGCCGCGCCCTGCCCTTGCGCTTCGGCTGCCTCGGCCAGCCGTTCGAGCGCGGCTTCCCGGTTCGGCGAAGCGGGCAGCGCCGCGATCCGGCGGCGCAGGCTCTCAGGCGGCACGTTTCAGCGCCGCGCCGGGAACTTTCAGGGTCGCCGCGAGACCGGGCTCGTTGTCGGCAAGCAGTAGCTCGCCGCCGTGCAGTTGGGCGACGGCCGAAACCAGGCTGAGACCCAGCCCGGCGCCGGGCTTGGAGCGGCTCTCTTCCAGCCGCACGAAGCGATCCGTCACCCGCCCCCGGTCGGCTTCCGCGATACCGGCGCCGTTGTCGGCAACGCGAAACTCCACCGCCCCGTTGTTCTCCCCGACCGAGATTGTCACCTCCGGCGTCCTGCTGCCCTCGTCGGCGTATTTGACGGCATTATCGACAAGATTCGCAAGCGCCTGGCTGATCAGCTCGCGGTGCGCGCACACCGTGATCGGCGCGCATTCCTTGAAATGCAGCGCAACGCCCGCCTCCTCGGCCGCCGGCTCGTAGAGCTCCACCACGTCGCGAGCGACGTCGGTCGCGTCGAAAGTTGCAAACTCCGTGTCCGGCGAGCCCGCTTCCGCGCGCGCGATCAGAAGCAGCGCATTGAATGTTTTGATCAGCTGGTCGGCTTCGTCGATCGTCGCGTGCAGCGCCTCGCGATAGTCGGGCTCCGAACGGCCGGTCGTCAGAGCGCGCTCCACGCGGTTGCGCATGCGCGTCAGCGGCGTCTTCAGATCGTGCGCGATGTTGTCGGACACCTGCTTCAGTCCGAGCATCAGCCGCTCGATGCGCGAGAGCATGGCGTTCAGGCTTTCCGCCAGCCGGTCGAATTCGTCGCCTGTCCCCGTCACCTCCAGGCGGCCGGAGAGATCGCCGGCGACGAAGCGGTTGGAAGTCTCGGCAATCGAATCGATCCGCTTCAGCACGCGCCGCGACACGAAGGTCCAGGCGATCAAGCCAAGCGCCACCATCAGCGCAGCGGTCAAGACCAGTGAGCGCCGCACGAGGCCGACTAGCGCGTCGCGCTCGCTGACGTCGCGTCCGACGAGCGCGTGCACGCCGTCGGGAAACGCGACGACGCGGACCAGCGCCGAATGCGGCTCCGAACCCTGCTCGTTCCGCCACATGTAGGGAACGATCTGCGGCGCGTCTTTCGACTCCTCGAGGATGTCGGCCGGAACCGATTCGACGTTGCCGGCGATGCGTTTGCCGTTCGGGTCGGTGATGAAATAGAGGCTGGCGCCGGGCTGGGCGCTGCGCAGCTCTACGACGCGCGCCAGCCAGTCGGCGCCGCCGCGCGCATACTGCAGCTCGATCGACTGAAGCTCCGCGTCGACGGCGTCGGCCATCTGCGCCTTCAGGATTTCGCTGGTGTTGCGCGCAATGTAGCCGATCAGGAAGGCGGCGAAGACCGTGAAGACCGCGAGGAAGATTGCTGTGAGCTTGAAAGCGGTCGTGCGAAACAGGCGCGGCCAGGCGGGGCTAGGCATCGTCCCGCATCACATAACCGGAGCCGCGCACGGTGTGCAGCAGCGGCCGGTCGAAGCCCTTGTCGATCTTGGCGCGAAGCCGCGACATGTGGACGTCGATGACGTTGGTCTGCGGATCGAAATGATAGTCCCAGACCTTCTCCAGAAGCATCGTGCGGGTCACCACCGTGCCGGCATTCTTCATGAGATATTCGAGCAGGCGGAACTCGCGCGGCTGCAGCACGATCGGCTCGCTGCCGCGCTTGACCTTGCGGGCGAGGCGGTCGAGTTCCAGGTCGGCGACGCGGTAAACGGTCTCCGCTTCCTTCGGTGCGCTCCGCCGCCCCAGGACCTCGATCCGCGCCAGAAGCTCGGAGAAGGCGTAGGGCTTGGGCAGGTAGTCGTCGCCACCGGCTCTTAACCCTGTCACCCGGTCGTCGACCTGGCCGAGCGCGGAGAGAATCAAGACGGGCGCCTGGTTCCCCGCCGCCCTGAGCTCGCTGATCAGCGACAGGCCGTCGCGCTTCGGCAGCATGCGGTCGACGACGAGGACGTCGTAGTCCTCGGCCTTGGCGCGCTCCAGCCCCTCCTCCCCGTCGAAAGCGCTGTCGGCCACGTGTCCGGCCTCGCCCATGGCCTTGACCAGGTAGTTCGCGGTTTCGCGATCGTCTTCGATGACCAGGATTCGCATCACGTTGAGATAATCGGCCGGCGGGCGCTCCGCTAGCTCCTCCTTATGACATGGCGGGCCGCTTGCGCGGCCCGCCAGCTGAGTTCCGGACGATCGGGGGGCGATAGATCGGCCGGTTCAGGTCGTCCAGGCGGTCTTAGCCGCGCTCGAACGGCACTCCGACGAAGTGCGTCCCGTTCTGGCTCTGGATGCGGAACAAGACGGCGTCGCGTCCGCGATCCTGGGCATCGGCGACGCCGGCCTCGACATCGGAGACGCTGTTCACCGTCTTGCTGCCGACGGCGACAATCACATCGCCCGCCTGCAGACCCTTGTCGGAGGCCGGGCTCTCGTCGGTCACGCCGGCGACGCGCACGCCTTCGCCGTCGGGATTGGGCTCGAGTGTCAGACCGAGGGCCGCGAGCGAGCCATGGGTGACGCCGCTCGACTGCGGCTGGTCGGTGCTTGCCTGCTGCGAGCTGTCGTAGTCGTTCAGATTGCCGAGCGTGACCTCGATGTTCTGCTCGTGGCCGTCGCGGAGCACGCTGATCGACACCTTCTTGCCCGGCTCGATCTTGGCGATCATCTCGGAGAGCGCCTTCGGATCCTTCACCGCCTGGCCGTCGACCGCGGTGATGATGTCGCCGGACTGGATACCGGCCTTCACCGCCGGGCCATCCTGCGTGGCGTCGGCGACGATCGCGCCTTCGGTCTTGTCGATGCCGAGGCTGCTCGCGATCTCGCTCGTCACCGGCTGGATCTGAACGCCGAGCCAGCCGCGCGTCACCGAGCCGTGGTCCTTCAGGTCACCGACGATCTCGGACACCGTATTCGCGGGGATCGCGAATGCGATGCCGACGTTGCCGCCGGAGGGCGAGAAGATCGCCGTGTTCATGCCGACCACTTCGCCGTGGATGTTGAACGCGGGCCCACCCGAATTGCCGCGATTCACCGGTGCGTCGATTTGCAGGAAGTTGTCGTAGGGGCCGGAGCCGATATCGCGGCCTTCGGCGGAGATGATGCCGGCGGTGACCGTTCCTCCAAGCCCGAACGGGTTGCCGACGGCGAGCACCCACTGCCCGACCTTCGGCGTGTCCGGTGCGAAGGAAACGTATTTGAACCCGTGACCGTCGACCTTGAGAAGCGCGACATCGGTGCGCTCGTCCTTGCCGATAAGCTTGGCGTCAAGCTCGCGCCCATCGTCCATCAGCACGGTGTATTGCGTGCCGTCGGCGACCACGTGCGCGTTGGTGACGAGATAGCCGTCCTCGCTGATGAAGAAGCCGGAGCCTTGGCTTAGCCCATGGCGCGGATGAAACGGCTCGTTGCCGTTACCGCCATTGTCGCCGTTGTCGCCGTTCGCCGGCATGTTCGGCATTCCGAAGCGCCGGAAGAACTCCTGCACGCCCGGAGGCAAGTCCTGGAAGCCTTGCATCGAGCCGCGGTCGGCGACGGCGGCGACTTCGGTCTTCACCTGCACGCTGACGACCGCCGGGCTGACCTGCTCGACGATGGCGGAGAAGTCGGTCGGGGCCGGTGCGTCGACGTGGACCGGATCGGCAAAGGCAAGGTGGCCGTCGGCGAGGAACGCGCCGGTGCCGGCGACGATTCCGACGCTGAAGACGCTGGCGAGCAACGCGTTGCGGATGCGGCGGGCTCGCGTGCTCGGAGGGGAAACGTTGGTCATGGCTTTGAGAAACTCCCGTTATTAAAAGGTCCGCCCCGGCTTGAGGGGGCGGACCGGAGGTCTGCGCCCGGGTGTGGGGGGCGAAATCACCGCGAGCGCAGGGTGTTACATAGTACCTGTCGCCTTACGACGCAGTGTCCGCCGCGTTAATAATCGGTAAGATTCAAAAACGCTATTCCTGCCTGAGAATCCGCGCCACCGCGGCCTCTTCCTCGCCGGAAAGCGCGGCGCCGCGCGTCACTTCCCGCCGCGCCCGCAACAAGGCGACGAGCCCGCCGATCAAAAGCACCGCGAACGGCGACAACCATAACAGCAGCGTGGAAAGCTCGAAGGGCGGCTTCAGGAGGATGAAGTCGCCGTAGCGGGCGACGAGATACTCGCGCACCGCCTGGTCGCTGTCGCCGGCCTTCAGCCGCTCGCGCACGAGGAGGCGAAGGTCGCGGGCGAACGGCGCATTTAAATCGTCGATCGACTGATTCTGGCAGACCAGGCAGCGAAGCCCCTCGGAAATCTCGCGCGCCCGCGCCTCAAGCACCGGGTCGGCGAGCATCTCGTCCGGCTGCACCGCGAAGGCGGCGGGCGGAAAGCAGAGGAGCAAAGTCAGAAGAAAGAGCGAGGCGAGACCTGCCGTTCGTGGAAACCACCAACCTCCCACATGCTGAGGTGCGACCCCGGACTTGATCCGGGGGAGCCTCGAAGCACGCGCCGAAGCATGCCCCGCGCGTTTTGGACCCTCCTTCGAGGCAACGCCGACTACGTCGGCATTGCACCTCAGGATAAGTGGGTTTGTCACGTCGCCGCCTCGGCCACCTTGCGCACGGCGGCGCGGCGCGGCGCGCCGACGCGGAGCCGCCGGTCGGAGAGCGACAGCGCGCCGCCGAACGCCATTACCAGTGCCCCGAGCCAGATCAGCGTGACGAGCGGCTTATAGGATGCGCGCACCGCCTGCGCGCCGTTGTCCATGCGGTCGCCGAGCGAAAGATAGAGCTGCGAGAAGCCGAGCGTCTTGATCGCCGCTTCGGTGGTCGAGCTTTGTCGCGCGGTATAGAAGCGCTTCGATGGCACTAGCGGAATGTTGCTGCCGCCGCGCGAGGCAACGAAGAGCGAGCGCTCCTCGCGGTAGTTCGGCCCGGTCGCCGGCGCCGTCCCATGAAAGAGAATCGTATAGCCGCCGACGTCGATCGTATCGCCGGGCTTCATCGCGACGATCTTTTCCGTCTGGTAGGCGCTCGCGGTGACGATGCCGAGCACGCAAATCCCCATGCCGCAATGCGCGACGACGGTGCCGAGCGCGGAGCGCGGCAGCCCGAGGAGGCGCTTGAACGTCACACGCGGCGAGGCGTGGAAAAGCGTTACGCGTTCGGCGAGGTCGACGAGGCTACCGACGATGATCCAGGCCGCAAGCGCCAGGCCGAGCGGCGCAAGCGAACCTTTCGCCCCGCTCGCGACCGCCGTCGCAACGGCTGCAATGAGCGCCGCCACCATCGCCACTCCGAGCCGCTGAGCCGCGCCGAGAAGATCGCCGCGCTTCCACGCGAGCATCGGCCCGAAGGGCAGCCCCATCAGAAGCGGGATCATCAAGGGCACGAAGGTCAGATGGAAAAACGGCGCGCCGACGGAGATCTTGGCGCCGGTCAAAGCTTCGAGCGCGAGCGGATAGAGCGTGCCGACGAAGACGGTCGAAACGGCGGCGACGAGGAAGAGGTTGTTGAAGACGAGCGCGCCTTCGCGGCTGATCGGCGCGAAGAGCCCGCCTTGCTTCATCTCCGGCGCCCGGATCGCGAAGAGCGCCAGCGCGCCGCCGATGAAGAGCGTCAGGATGACGAGGATGAAGACGCCGCGCGTCGGGTCGGTGGCGAAAGCGTGCACCGATGTCAGAACGCCGGAGCGCACCAGGAAGGTGCCGAGCAGCGACAGCGAGAAGGTGAGGATGGCGAGGAGCACCGTCCACACCTTGAGCGCGCCGCGCTTCTCCATGACGACGGCGGAGTGAAGCAGAGCCGTCCCCGCCAGCCACGGCATGAACGAAGCGTTCTCGACCGGGTCCCAGAACCACCAGCCGCCCCAGCCGAGCTCGTAATAGGCCCAGTAGGAGCCCATCGCGATGCCGGCCGTCAGGAACATCCAGGCGACGAGCGTCCACGGCCTGACCCAGCGCGCCCAGGCCGCGTCGGTGCGCCCTTCGAGCAACGCCGCGACCGCGAAGGAGAACGCGATCGAGAAGCCGACATAGCCGAGATAAAGAAGCGGCGGATGGATGGCGAGCCCGATGTCCTGGAGAACCGGGTTCAGGTCCTGGCCCTGGAGCGGCGCCGGATCGAGGCGGGCGAAGGGGTTCGAGGTCAGGAGAATGAAGAGCAGGAAGGCGGAGCCGATCCAGCCCTGCACGGCGAGGACGCGGGCGCGGAGCGCGCTCGGCAGGTTCGTGCCGAAGCCGGCGACCAGCGCGCCGAAGAATGAGAGGATCAGCACCCACAAAAGCATCGAGCCTTCGTGGTTGCCCCACACGCCGGTGATCTTGAAAAGAAGCGGTTGCGCGGAGTTGCCGTTCTCGAAGACGTTCTGGACGGAGAAGTCGGAGGTCACGTGCGCCGTGACGAGCGCGGCGAAAGCAATCGCGACGAAGCCGAAGCCGACGATCGGCGTCGATCCTGAAACGGCGACGAGGCGCTCGTCGCGCCAGCGGATTCCAAGCAGCGGCACGCTCGACTGAATGAGCATCAGCGCCAGCGCGAGCACCAGCGCGTAGTGGCCGAGCTCGGCGACGGAGAGCATGCCGGCCGCGCCGCTCATTGCACCTTGCCCTGCGTTTCCTGCCAGACGCCCTGCGCCTTCAAAGCCTCCACGACCTCCTTGGGCATATAGCGTTCGTCGTGCTTGGCGAGCACGGAATCGGCGGCGACACTTCCGTCCGGCGCGAGCGCGCCCTCCGCGACGACGCCCTGCCCTTCGCGGAAGAGGTCGGGCAGGATGCCGTGGAACTCCACCTTCACGGTCTTCGCCGTATCGGTCACCGAAAAGCTCACGCTGCCGTCGTCGGCGCGTTTCACCGACCCATCCTCCACGAGTCCGCCGAGGCGAATTCGAGTTCCCGGCTGCAGCGCCTTTTCGGCGAGCTGGCTCGGCGAATAGAAAAAGACGATCTGATCGTTCAACGCGTAGAGCACGAGCGCCGCGGCGACGGCAAGCACCGCGCCGGCCCCGGCGATCATGGTGAGGCGCTTCTTCTTGCGGGTCATTGTGTCCCCGCCTCCGCCGGCTTCACGCCGAGATCGGCGATCAACGCCTCGACGCGCCCACGCGCGCCTGCGTCCTGGACGCCGGCCAAGGCGGCGCGCGCCGCCTCGGCCGCTGCGTCGCCCTTGCCGAGCACGACGTAGGAGCGGATGAGCTGCAGCCAGCCTTCGACGTCGTTCGGCTCCTCTTTCAGGCGCGCGGCGAGCCGCGCCACCATGCCGCCGATCATCGCATTCTTGTCGTTGTCGCTCATGTTCGCGGCGGCGGCAACGTCCGTGCTTGTCGGACCCGGCGGCCCCGCGCTCGGTTCGACGCTTGGATCGGCGCTCGCGAGCGCCTGTTCCAGAGCGCCGCGCCAGGGCGCGTCGCTCGGCGCTTCCGCAAGAAGCGCACGCAGCTCCGCCACGGCCTCCTCGTGCCTTCCTTCCTGCTCCGCCGCGAGCGCGATGAAATAGCGCGGCCCCGGCGCCTTCGGGTCAAGCGCATGCGCCGCTTCAAAGGCGCTCCGCGCCTCCTCGGTGACGACACCGCCCTCCGCGGTCAGGATCGCTTCGCCGAGCCCGCTTTGGCGTGCCGCGTTCGAGCCGAGAATACGGATGGCGTTCCGATAGGCGTTGGCGGCATCGTCGGCGCGTCCGAGCCGGAGATAGACCGGGGCGATGACGTCCCAGCCGCGTCCGTCTTCGGGCGATTCCGCAAGATGCGCCTCGACCTTGGCGATCAGCGTCTCGATGTCGCCGGGGGCGGTGGGCGCGCTCAGCCGTGCCGTGAGCGGCAGGCCCGGCAGGTTCGGGCTGCCGAGCGCAAGATAGAGGGAAAGTGACAGAGCGGGGACGCCGATCAGCGCGACGAGCGCGATCGCGCGGCGGGGCGTCGTGCTTTGGGACGGCTGCGGCGCGGCGTTCGCCTCCGCGTCGGCTGCGATCAGGCGCCTTGCGATTTCGGCGCGCGCGGCTTCCGCCTCGCTTTCGCCGATCCGCCCCTCCGCCTTGTCGCGCTCAAGTTCCGCGAGCTGGTCGCGGTAGACGCGCGCATTGTGCTGGGCTGAACTGTCGACGGAAGGGGCGCGCGACAGCGGCATGAGCACGGCGAGAATTGCCGCGGCGGTCAGAAGCGCGATCAGAACCCAGAGCAGCACGACGGCTCAAAATCCTTTGGCCGAAAGGCCTTAAGGGAGCCGATTTAACGACGCCGCCGCCCCGCCGCAATGCGATGGATCAACACGTTGCCGCGAAGGTGAAAGCCGGCGCGGCGCCCTACCCCACGATCCGCCAAGTGCCGTTGGGCTCGCGGCAGGCCGTGCCCTTGACCACGCGCATGCGCCCGCCGAAGGAGATGTTGTGGGTGTATTCGCGGCAGTCGAGGCTGTTCACCTGAGAGACCGAGCCCACCTCGATCTTGCCGCTGACCTCGCCGGAGCGGCTGCGCCATTCGGTTGGCTGGCCGGCGCGGCCGTATTCGAGCGCCTCGTATTCCGCCTTCAGCGCGATCTTGCGGTCGGCGTCGGAGAGCGAGCGCCCGACCTCCGCGCCCATCAGGCCGCCTTCGACAGGACCGACCGCCGGCTCGCCTTCGCCGGACGCAACCGCGCTCCCCACGACCCTTCCCGTATTGGCGCCAGGGATGGCGCCGGTCACGATTCCGGACCCGCCGCTGCAGGCACTGAGAAAGAGTGCGCCCGCCGCGGCGGCCACGATCGAAATGCGCATGGAATACTCCCCGAACGCGCCCCGCCCGCCGGCGCCGAGGGGACTCGATGCGCGGCTGGTGAGATTGATGGCGGAAATCCTGGCCAAGTGCAATTGCAGAAGCCGCATGCTCATTCCCCCGCCGCGGGTAGCGTAAGTCGGGCGCTCAAGCCCCCGAGCGCGGCGTCTTCGAGGCTGAGCTTGCCGCCATAGACGCGCGCGAGCTCTGCCACGATCGAAAGCCCGAGGCCGGAGCCTGGCTTCGTCTCGTCGAGACGCTTTCCGCGCGCCAAGGCGTCGTCGCGCGCCTCCGCCGGCAGCCCGGGCCCGTCGTCGTCGAAGGCAAGCGTCAGGAAAGGGCGGCGCTCGCCGTCGCCGCGCCGCGCCGAGATGCGCACGCGCGTCGCCGCCCATTTGCAGGCGTTGTCGAGGAGGTTGCCGGCCATCTCCTCGAGATCCTGCTTCTCACCGCGGAAGCGGAGCTGCGGCTGAACGTCGACCTCGATCGCGATCTTACGATCCTGGTGCACCTTCCCCATGACGCGGGCGAGCGCTGCGACTGCCGGCTCGACCGGGGTCACGACGCCAAGCACGTTGGTCTGCGCGGCGATCTGCGCGCGGTTCAAATGGTGCTCCACCTGGCCGCGCATGATCTGCGTCTGCTCGGCCACCTTCTGGGCCATCGGACCGCTCGCCTGCTCCGTCTCGTTCTGCAGGACCGCGAGCGGCGTCTTCAAGGCGTGTGCGAGATTGCCGACGTGGGTGCGCGCTCGCTCCACGATCTCACGGTTGGAATCGACGAGAGCGTTGAGGTCGGCGACGAGCGGCTCGATCTCGCTCGGATAATCGCCTTCCAGGTGGCGGATGTCGCCTTCGCGGATCTTGCGAAGGTCGTCGCGCACGCGGCGGAGCGGTCTCAGGCCAAGGCGCATCAGAAGCGCGATGCCGACGGTAAGCAGCACCGCCAGCCCGCCGAGCCAGCGGATCACAGAATTCCTGAACGCGCGGATGTCGCTTCGCATCGGCTCGGTGTCGCCGGCAACGAGCAGCGCATAGGTGTGGCCGGGGGCAAGCGTCACCAGCTGCTCGAGCGCGCGGAGCTCGCGCCCGGCGCTCGCCTTGATGGTGAAGCTGCGCGAGGGATTTTCCGGCGTCGGCAGGTCTTTGACGGGGAGGATGTCGTAGGCGAGCGACGGCGACCAGTCGATCACCTTGCCGGTGGTCGGATCGCGGCTTTGCCAGTACCAGCCGGAAAGCGGCCGTGAGAAGCTGCCGCCGCTTTGGCCCTCGACCGCGTTCTCGTCGACATTCCCGTCGATGCTCGTCCCCGCGATCAATGCCAGGAGCAGCGTCTCCAGACGGCCGTCGAAGTTCCTTTCGACGGCGTTGGAGAACTGCACGATGAAGACCGCGCCGGCGACGATCAGCGCGACGGCGCTTCCTCCGGCGGCGATCAGCGCTGCGCGGAGCGAAAGGGATCTAGTCCACATGCTCCCCTGGCGCAGCCCCATCCGGCGCGATCCGGTAGCCCATGCCGCGCACCGTCTCGATCACGTCGACGCCGAGCTTCTTTCTGAGCCGGCCGACGAACACTTCGATCGTGTTCGAATCGCGATCGAAGTCCTGGTCGTAGAGGTGCTCGGTCAGTTCGGTGCGCGAGATCACCTTGCCGCGGTGATGCATCAGATATTCGAGCACCTTGTATTCGTGCGAGGTGAGCTTGATCGGCGTCCCCTCGACCGTCACGCGGCTGGCCTTCAGGTCGAGCTGCACTGGTCCGCAGACGAGCATGTTCGAAGCGTGCCCCGCCGCTCGGCGCACCAGCGCGCGCACCCGCGCCAGCACCTCCTCGATGTGGAAGGGCTTCGCCACGTAATCGTCGGCGCCGGCGTCGATCCCCTGCACCTTGTCGGACCAGCGGTCGCGCGCGGTCAGAAGCAGGACCGGCATGGTGCGCCCGTCACGGCGCCACTGCTCGAGCACCGAGAGCCCGTCGAGCCTTGGCAGGCCAATGTCGAGCACGACCGCATCGTAGGGTTCGGTGTCGCCGAGAAAATGCCCCTCCTCGCCGTTGAAGGCGTAGTCGACGATGTAGCCGGCATCGCGCAGCGCCTGGGAGAGCTGCTTGTTCAGGTCGCGGTCGTCCTCGACGACGAGTATGCGCATGCGGCTCCCCTTCGGCGCCGGCTCAATTCGCCGGAATTGCTTCTCGTCCCGCCTCTGCCGCAGCTGAACCGCGGTAGATGTAGCCGCCGCCCGCGTGGCAGAGCCGAACGCTCGACGATCTGGTTGGCCGGGATGCCGGCGCGGCTCGCCGCTTCCGGGAACGGTATTGCTTGTCCCTGCGCCACGATCTGATGGCCCTCCGAATCGGAGACGCACTGCGCCATGCTCGCCGTGCCGATCCCGGAGAGGGCGAGGAAAAGACCCGCGAATGCGATCGTTCGAAGCCTGCTCATACCGGCCGTTTACACATGCATGAATGAACCGTCGCTGAATGGCGGCGGCCGCAATCGTAGGGACTCGGCCGGCCCAAATCCATCCGCGGGGAAGGAACGGCGCGGGCCTATCATCCGGATTCCCGGCTCTTCATGGGGCGCATCCATAGCCGATCCGTGCGGCGTTTTCGCCGATCACCTGGCGCTGCGTCTCGGGCGTATCGGAGCGCGAGTAGCGGATCGGCAGCCACACGCGGCAGACGGCCGGCGGTCCGCCCGCCTCCGCCGCGGCCTCAATCTCTGAGGTTCGGGTCGTCGCTTGGCAAGCCGCGAGCATCGAAATCACGCTGAGCGCTGCCGCGGGCGGCATCCGCCTTGGCCATCCTCGCATCGATCGTCCTCAGGCCTTCCAGGATGATCTTCGCCGTCGCCGCATCGGCACTGTTGCGTTCCTGGATGAACGCGAAGATCGCCTTCGCCAAACCGAGGAGCGCAACGCCAAGCGAGAGCCAGCTCACGCTGTCCGGTTCGGCACGAAGTAAACGAGGATCGGCGTCAGGAGCGAGATCGCGGTCGTAACGGTGTCCTGCGATAGGAACGGGACGTTGATGCCGAGGAAGTAGTTCAGCATGAACAGCACGGCCATGACGAGCGCGACAAGGGCCTTGTCGATCGAGGTGAACATTTCTTCTGTCTCCTTCGTGGAATGGCGGTCTTGCCGCGTTTGATCAGGCTTCGTTCAGGCTGAGGCCGCCCGTGTCGCTCGCTTCGACGCGGCGGATGCCGGTAAGCGGCGCACATTTTGGCCAGCGGGCGCCGAGGAGCCGGCCCTTCGCGATGCGGGCGATCGAGACCGAGTTGCCCTGGTTGCCGCCGAGTACGTGAAAGGCGACGGAATCCTCGCCGGCGCAGAACCCGACATGGCCCGATGTCCCGGTCTTGGAACCGCGCCAGAACACCAGCACCGCGCCCTCGGTTGGCGCTGAGGCGACGCCGAACTTCAGCCAGTTCCGCGCCAGATAGGGGTTCGCCGGTAATGGCTCGTGGGGAAGCGACAGCGCCATGCAGGTCTCGACGAAGTCGCCGCACCACGGGAGCTTCGTCGGATCGCCGACGGAGGATCCGTCGCTCTTCAGAAACGTCGAGAGCTCAACCTTGTCGCGGTTCTCGTTCAGCCCCATGCGCCGCTCTGCCTCGGCGTACCACGGGAACCACGGCGTCTCGGCCGCACTGCCGAGCAGCGTCTTGATGAAGGCGCTGTCCGGCTCGCCGTCGGCCTTCAACCCATGCTTTGCTTCGAACTCGGCGATGGCGCGCCTCGTGAGCGGCCCCATCGCGCCGTCGGCGCCAAAGGGTCCGAGATCGAAGCCCTGGTGGATGAGCGCACGCTGAATCGTGGCCGTGTCCATGGCCGCTCTCCATTCCTGCAAGTCCGATTGATGTTCGATCGCGACGCTGCGCCGGCGCGCGCCTCAGTCCGGCCCGTCAGCTCACGATCGCAAGGTCGGAGACGCGCTTCCAGTTCGTGCCGTCGGAGAAGGCGAGGGTCGCGCCGCCCAACTCGTTGGAGACGTAGATGATCGAGCCGGCTCCGAGCGTGGATGCCGAGGGCACCCCAGCCACCGTGTAGCTCGGCACTTTCGGCGGCAGCATGAGCTGGATGCTGTTGTCGTCGATCCTTACGCGGTTGTTCGATCCGAGCGTCGAGGCCTTCGAGAGCACGAAGGCGTCGGAATCGGAATTGTCGATGCCGAGCGAATAGGTGGTGACTCCGTTGATGTTGAAGAGGACGTAGGGATCGCCGCTGCTGGCGTTGAACGTGCGGAGCTGGAGGCGCGAGTATGCGGTTCCGTTTGTCGCGTCGTTGTTGAAGAGCGCGATGTCCATGCCGGTCGAGGAACGGCCCGTCGACTGGAACGCGTAGGCCTGCCCGGTCATGTCGGGCAGGATCGCGGCGATCGCGGTCTGGCCGGTCGTTATCGACGACGGCTGGACTCGTAGGAGATGGCCGGTTGTGCTCTCGGGGGTGGAGAATATGAAGACCGGAGCCTCGATCCTCACCCTGTCGAGGTTGTCGAGGAAGAGCAGGTTAACGTAGGCGCTATTGGCGGCGTTCTTCTGCCGCAGGAAGTGGTAGTTGTTCGTGTCCACGCTCCAGACCAGCTGGCCGACGAAGCTGAACGCATCGTTGGCGAGGTCCAGCTTGACCTTCTGCGTGCCATCCCACTTCAGGAAATTCACGACATCCGATTGGATAGCGAAGATGCTGCCGGTGGTGCCCGTGTGCGGTAAGGCGCCGGATAACATCCGGTGCCCGACACCCGCCGCGTCATAGAACTGGAGATGCGCCTCCGACTGGTAGAAGCTGCCGCTCCCCGGATAATATTTGCTTTCCAGCACCCAGCCCACTGCGGCCCTTGTGGCGTCGAGGCGACTGTTGCCGGAGGTCCCCCAGTTGATGCCCATCCCCCAGACGGCGTTCGTGTAGTCTTCCCCGCCGATGCCTCCTCCCACGAAGGGATGCGTGCTGTAGGAGAACCCCCACTTATAGTTATTATAATTGGCGTCGGCCGAGGGATCGTGCGCGACGATCGCGCCCGTCGTGGCGAGGCTATGCAGCGCGTCGAGGAGCGTGGCTTCGCCGTTGTCCTTGTCGACGCGGAGCGCCTCATACCAGGTCGACCCGTCGGGCGAGACCTTGAAGAGGAGATCGTCGTCGCCGATCAATCCGATCTCGGCGCGGCCGGAGAAGCCGGTCTGCAGCAGCAGCGACAGAACGTCGGCCGCCGTCTCCTTGTTCATCTTGTAACGCAGCGAGCCGTCGCCGCCCTCCGCGTCGTATTTCGCCGTGAAGAGGATGTTGTTCAGCTTTGCCGAAAGCGGGTTCGTTCCATCCGCGGTCGTGCCGATGCCGAGGAGCGCCAGGTTCTGCAGCTCCGTGATCAGTGCCGCGAAGTCTTCCCATGCTGCACCGGTCCAAACGAGAAGCGCGCCTTCGTCCGCGACCCACGCACGCCAGCCCGTTTGCGGCGCGTAGAATGCCCAGGCACCGTCTTGCCACGCGGCGATCTCGCCGTCGTGCCCCGCCCAATCGTCCGTCGCCGATGTCGCGACGATATAACGGTCGCCGTCGCCCGGGGCTCCGGGCGGCGCGCTTAGATCGCGGTCGAGCACCGCAAGCTGCACGATCGCGTCGAGCGCTCGAAGCGCCTCGTTGTGCGTGACGTGCTTTTGCGCCTGCTCCGGGGCGAGCAGGGGCAGGCCCAGAGATTGCGTCTCAGGCATCGACCGTTTCCTGAATTTTCAGGCCGGTCCCCACCGCAGCACTGAGTTGCGCGACTTTGAGCGTGAAAGGTGCCGCCGGGCCGCCGAAATCCGCCGCCTGTTCGGCAAGCGTATAGAGGTAATCGGGCGTCGCCGTCTCGACGGTGCGCAGAATGTCGACGCCGTCGAGTATCTCTATGCGATAGGCCTCGCGCTCCTCGTTGAGCGGAACTTCGGCAAGCTCCCAAGCCGTTCCGCCGAAACGCGTGCGCCTGATCCACGAAAGCGCGATGTCGCCCGAACCCGCGTCGCGGCTCGCCTTGAGATGAACCGGAGCGAAAGGCAGGAGCCCGATACCTTCTGCCGTCGCGACGATCTCGGCAAAGCTCGGCGCGGCGTGGTCGTCCTGCGCCGGGCCGATCCGGTAGCGAAGCGGCAGGCCGATCTGGTCGGCGCGCATCGGAAGCGGCACAACGGCGCCGTCGAGAAGCACGAAGTCGGCGTCGATCGCCGCGCCGCTTTGCATCGCCTGCTCCGTCCCCGCCTGCCCGCGGAGAAGCTTGGTCAGTCGGTAGCGGAGCGGCGCCGTCAGCTCGGCTTCGGCGAATTGCAGCACCTCGTAGCGGCCGCTTGCCGTCAGCACGGCCGCCGTGTTGCCGCCGGCGAAAACGTCGATGTCGGGGAGCGATGCGAGCGCGCCGCCGAAGAGCTCGACCTCGACCGCGTTGGCGTTGTCGAAGAGTCCCAGGGGCCGGCGGCAAGCGGCGCGGTGAGCCGCCCCATGACGGCGCGCGTGGTCAGCGCCGCCGCAAGACGGAAGCCGCCGCCTTCCGCCGCGACATAGACTGCGACCGTGCCCGGCCAGGGGTCGGCGAAGATTGCGAGCCGCGGCGCGTGCGGTTCGATGCCGTCGGGCGGCGCGATGTCGACCAGCCGCACTTCAGGCGCGCCGAAAAGCGCCGCCGCGCCCGGCGCCTGCCGCAGCGCCCCGCGAAGCGTTGCCGGCCCGCGCAGATCGATGCGGCGGAGGGTCAGCGCACGGCTTTCGCCGTCCTCGATCCGCTCCGCGATCAGCTCTTCCGGCCGCGGTCCGTCATCGAAGGCGAGAAGGTCGCCGGCATCGATCGCAGAAAGGCTCGGCGGCAGCTCCAGCTCGGCATGCTCGCGCCCGCTCCACACGTCGCGAAGAAGCGCGTCCGTCAGCCGCTCGGCTTCCGCGAACTCGATCACCGCGGTCAAATCGAGCGCGCTCGTCCGCCGGCTCGATCCCGCAAGCCGCCGCGAGGACGCGGTCGAAAGCTGATAGTCCTTGCCGGAATCGAGGAAGCGAAGCACGAGCTCGTTCGCAAGCTCAGTCTCCTGCGCCCGCCGTCTCCTGACAAGCGGCTCCTCGGCGCGCTCGACCAGAGTTCGCGGAATTGATCTCAGCATCAGCCGGGCGCGCGAGGCCGCGGAAGAGCACGCGGTCGCCGGCGTCCGCCGCGTTCACCCGGAACGCCTGGATCAGCGGCTCGAGTGTGCCGCGTGCGGAGAGCACGTCGTTCACGATGTAGCCGTCGACGAGCGAATAGACCTCGGAGACCTCGTAGTCGGCGAAGGCATGGTCGCGGAGCACCGACTCGATCACGCCGGCGAGCGTCACCTGCCCGAGCCTTCCGTTCAGCCAATGACCACGCTCCCAGTTGGCGCCGTCGGACCAGACGTCGGCGAGATCGGGAAAATAGGGATAGGGCCGCGCGTCCCACGCCCAGAGCGTCAGATGCGCCGGATCGAGCATCCGCTCGCCGTAAACGGAGGAGACCGGGTTCGAGCCGTTGAAGTGCGGGTGCTCGGGATCGAAGAAGCGCTGGTAGGCGTCGACATAGACGCGCTGCTGAAAGTCGTCGCGCGCGGCATTGGAGAAATACGGCGCAAACGATTCCGATGATTTCGGATCGAAGAATACGTTCGGCTGGTTCGCGCCCTTGTCGATCGCCGGGCAGCCGAGCTCGGTCAGCCAGATCGGCTTTCCCTCCGGCACCCAGTCGGTCGGCGTTCCGGACTCCACACCGCCGGGGCGGTCGTAATGCGCGTTTCCCCACCACGCCTCGATATCCTTGAAGCGGAACACCCAGGGTTTGCCGGAGGCGCCGTCCGTGATCGGCGTGCGGATCTGCGCGTCGCGATCCTCTGCGCTCGCATAGTACCAGTCGAAGCCCTCGCCGCCGCGAATGTTCCCTTCGAGATAGGCGAGATTGTAGGGCGATCGGCCGCTCGTCTCGTCGGCATGGCCGGGCTCGTCGCGCCAGTCGGTCAGCGGGTGGTAGAGATCGATGCCGACGAAATCGATTTCGGCGTCCGCCCACAGCGGATCGAGATGGAAGTGCACGTCGCCCGATCCGTCCGCCGGCTGATGCCCGAAATATTCGCTCCAGTCCGCGGCGTAGGAAATCGCCGTGGCGCCGCCGACGATGCTTCGCACGTCGCCTGCGAGCGTCGTCAGTCCGGCGACGAAGGGATAGCTGCTCGTGTCGGAGCGGAGCGTCGTCAGCCCGCGCATCTCCGTGCCGATCAGGAACGCGTCGACCCCGCCGGCAAGCGACGCAAGCTCTGCGTAGTGGAGGATCATGCGCCGGTAGCTCCACTCCGCCGGCCCCGAATAGCCGACGCCGCTTGGCGTGAAGGAGAAATCCCCCGGCTCCGCCGCGCCTAGGAAAAGCGCCACGTCGGTCGAGGCCGCGGCGGTCTTGTCGGGCGAGCCGACTTCGCCCGGCGCCGGGTCGCAGGTGATCCTGCCCCGCCACGGATAGGCCGGCTGCCCCGTCGCGCCTGTGTAGGGATCGGGCAGCGAATTATCCGCTGCAATGTCCATCAGCACGAAAGGCGCGAGCGTCACCTTCAGTCCGCGTGCCTTCAAATTCTGGATCGCGCGCACGACGGAAAGGTCGCTCGGGCTCCCGCCATAGGCCGGGCGGCCTTCGACGAAGCTGACCAGATCGGCCGTCGCGCGCGTCAGCCCGGACACCGCCCATGTTCGCGCCGCTCGTCACCTTCGTCGCGCTGTCGACCTTTGGGCGGATGGTGCAATGGCCGGCGCGCAAGTCGTCGCCGAACCAGGCGACGACGAGCGTCACCCATTCGAGGTTCGGGCAGAGCGACTGCAGCTCGTCGATCGACACCGTCCAGTCGGAGGTGTCGCGCACCGCGTGCACGTTCTCCGAAAGCGTCACGCCCGGCGCACCGACGCGCGCTATCGCCAGCGGGTCGTAGCCGAACTCGGTCGAGCCCGGGATAACGCAGATTGCGCGCACATGCTCCTCGATCCCGGCAACCGGCCGGAACAGTTCGAAGGAGAGCTGCGGCAGGCGGTTGCCGAAATCGGCGATCGGCATGCGCTCGAACACGACATAGGCGGTGCCGCGATAGGCCGGCCCCTCGCCGTCCTTGGCGCGGATCAGGCTGTCCTGCAGCTGCGTCTCGTCGCCGCGATAGACGCGGAAGGTGTAGCGCGACTGGTCGAGCAGCTTGCCGTCCGCCCAGATGCGTCCGATCCGCGTGATCTCGCCCTCGCAAAGCGCCACGGCGAGATTGGCGAAGTAGCTGAATTCGGTGGTCGTGACCTGCGGCCCGCCCTTGCCGCCGCTTTGCGTCTCGGTCTTCGACACCTCCTCGAATCGCGTCGCCCAGATGATCTCGCCGGAAAGCCGCGCGCGCCCATAGACGCGCGGGATCGGCGCGCCCTCGGTCGAAGCCTGCACGTCGAGGTCGGAAAGGCGCGGTCCTTGGACCTTGCGCTTCGTGCCGAAGAGCGCCTGGTCGAGCGTATAGCCCGCAAGCGCCCCGACCGCGCGGCCGAGGATCGCGCCCGGCGGCCCGAAGACCGATCCGAGCGCGCCCCCGGCGATGCCGAGAACGAGCGTTGCCATTTGAGACTTTCAAGGAGAGAGCGGACCGCCAGCCAACCGGATGGAGGTCCACTTCGCGCAAAGCGGACGATTAATGCTAGTCTCGCGACCCATCAGGCGGGCGGCGGGTGATGCGATGTTGGAAACGGACAAGGTGTTCGCCGGCTCGATTCCGGAAAACTACGACCGCTATATGGTTCCGTTGATTTTCGAGTTGTACGCCGCGGATCTTGCGCGACGCGCTCAGTCCTTGTCGCCAAGCGCCGTTTTGGAAACCGCTGCGGGCAGCGGGGTTGTCACGCGCGCCTTGGCGCCAAAACTACCCCGGGGCGCAAGCTATGTCGTGACCGACCTCAACCAGCCGATGCTCGACTACGCCGCATCGCAGCAACCTCCTGACACTCGGATCAAATGGCGCCAGGCGGATGCCCTGGCGCTGCCGTTTGAAGATGCAGCCTTCGATCTCGTTTGCTGCCAGTTCGGCGCGATGTTCTTTCCCGACCGCACATCTGGTTATCGCGAAGCCAGGCGAGTCCTGAAGCCCGGAGGACATTTCTTGTTCAACGTATGGGATCGCATTGAGGAGAATGTATTTGCGAATGATGTGACGAATGCTCTCGCCGAGATTTTTCCGAACGATCCGCCGCGCTTTCTGGCACGCACGCCACACGGCTACCACGATACGGCACTGATCCGCAGCGAACTTGCGGACGCGGGTTTCTCCCGTGTCGCGATCGAGACGAGAGCCGAACAAAGCCGTGCATCCTCGCCGCGCATTCCGGCCGTTGCTTATTGCCAGGGAACGGTTCTTCGCAGCGAAATCGAGGCCAGAGAAGCGGGAAAGCTGGAAGCTGCAACCGACTACGCCGCATCCGCGATTGCAGACAGACATGGCAGCGGCGAAGTTGCCGCCAAAATTCAGGCACACGTAATCGTGGCGGCGGTCTAAAGCATGATCCCGAAAAGTGGGAACCGGTTATCGGAAAAGATCATGCTTCAATAAGGTCCTAAAGGGCATCTCGCTTTCTTTGGTGTTGGAATATCCCGTACCGGCACTTCGCCCGAGATCAACAGGCGAACCCAAACGCCACCCGCCTCCGCCACCAGGCGGTCATGGCCACCTCTGAAACCTTTGCACCCGCCTGCGCGTGCACCATACTGTCGGGCGCGGTGAGAATGCCGGCGTGCTTCGCCGGCAGATGTGCGCGCCAGCGGAAGAGCACGATGTCTCCTTCCCGCGCGTCCTTCGGGTCGATCGGCGTCAGGTATTCGGCGAGCCCCTCGGCCAGGGTCTCGCATCCGTTCGCCTCGGCCCAGTCGGGCGTGTAAGGAGGCAGCGGGTCGACCGTCTCCCCCGTCAACTCGCGCCACACGCCGATGAGCAACCCCAGGCAATCGCAGCCGACGCCTTTCAGCGCCGCCTGGTGGCGATACGGCGTGCCGATCCACGAGCGCGCCGCCGCGACGATCGCCTCGCGCGTCGGCGTCACGACAGGCTCCCCCCGTCGTTCCCGCTCCCCGGCGTCGGATAGGACAGCGCGAAGTCGTTCCCCGGCATCTGCGGGAAGCCTCTGAAATTCACGGCGTTGTCGAAGCGGTCGCGGCAGGTCGAAAAGCGCTTGTCGCAGCCGGCCGACACGGTGAATTCGTCGCCCACCTCGATCGCCTCCGCCATCGGCTGCCACAACTCGATCAAGTCGCCGTCATCGTCGCGCGTGTGCCGCAACACTTCGCTCCGCCGTCCGGCATTCGCGCCGCTTGTGAAGGTGAGCGCGCCCTGGTCGAAGAACCCCGTCGGCCGGTCGCCCGGCACGCTCGCGACGAGGCGCGAGAAGCCGTCCGTCGAAAGCACCGTCGCGCTCGCGGTCCAGTCGTCGTTGTCAAGATCGACGGTGCAGCGCGCGTCGCCAAGATCGGCGTCGCAAGTAGCGCGGAAGATGCGCCCGCGCTCCTGGTCGAGCGCGTGGCTCAGGCTGCGGATCTCGGCGGTGAAGGCCTCGCCCTCGCGGCGCACCTCGCCGATCGAGCCGATGCGCATCAGGTGCCGCTCCTCCGGCGCCGCCCAGTTGACGAGCCACATTTCCACGCGCGCATTGTCGTAGAGTCCCGCTTCGAGGTCGCTCTCCGAAATCTTCTCCGAGGAGAACGCGCCGGTCACGTCGAGTCCGCCGATTTCGAGCCCGGCATTCGACACCGCGGCCGACGCGTCGAGCCCCGATTCCGGCTCGTGCTCGATCGCGTCGAAAAGGATTGCGCGGTCGTGGTCGGTGAAGCCGAGCACGGTGCCGTCGGCGCGGATCACACGCCAGCACGCGCAGAGCGTCGTCGCGCCCGAGGCGAGATGCCGCGGCGAGAAGGATTTCATTGGGCACCAGAAGGATCAACCCACCTTCATCGATTGCCCTTGAGATCGGGAGCTGAAGGGCGAGGGTGGCATCGATCCTTCGAGGCTTTTTCACCCCTCATGGTGAGGTGCGAGCGAAGCGAGCCTCGAACCACGGGGTGAAAAGCACCTCAGGATGAGTAGATGCTCTAGACTCGATCTCGACCATCGGCACGTTCGGCACGTCCCCCGCCTCGAACGTCGAGAGATTCACATCGAGCCGATCCGTGTCGAACCGCACGGGCACATCGAACTCGAAGCCTGCCGTCACCGCCTCGTCGACGTCGGGCACGTGGCCCGGCTGAAACGTCACGATCCCCGTCGCCGCATCGACGAGGAAGTCGGTGCCCTCCGCCGCCTCGACGCCGTCGACCGCAATCGTCACCGTCCCCGCCACCGGCTTCGCGATGATGCGCTCGTAGTTCGCGATGCCGCCACCGTAGGTCTTCACCAGCTGAAACGCCGCCGTCGCGCCGTCGCCCGTCCCGATCGCCTGGTCGTCGGCGCCAGGCGTCTCGTCCGGCGCGCAGGATTTCCAGTCGGCGCGGTCGCGCCAGCGAAAGCCGTAGAGCCGTCCGCGCCGCTCCTCGAAGAAGGCGATCAGCGCGTTGAGGTCGGCGAGCGAATGCACGCCGGTGCCGGCATTGTAACGGCGGCGTGAATCCGCCCAGCGCGTGTTGCGCTCCTCGTGGCCCGACGCGAGCAGCACGATGTCCGTGCGCCGCTCCGGCCCCCCGCTCGACCCGAATCCGATCGCAAGCGGAAACGTCACCTCGTGGAAAGCTGGCATCTCAGACTCCTCCCCTCCCCCTTGCGGGGAGGGGCTGGGGGAGGGGGAAATATGAAGGCCACTCCGCGTAACCTCCCCCTTGCGGGGAGGTCGAAGTTTGCGAGCGCAAGCGAAGCAAACTTCGGGAGGGGGTCATGGCATCGACGTTCTGCGTCCTTCGAGACGCGGTTCTTCGGATCGCACCTCAGGATGAGGACCGAGAGTGAATGGCAAGCACCCGAGAAGCCTCCCCAACATCCCTCATGCTGAGGTGCGACCCCGGACTTGGTCCGGGGGAGCCTCGAAGCACGCAAAGCGCATCCGCTTCCTCACAACCCTCTCTGCCCTCGCGCCACCGCCCGCGCCAACATCGCGGAGACCTCCGCCTCTGCGCGCCGAAAACTCGCGGCGTCGGGCGTCGTCACGTTGAAGGTCACGCTGAGCCCGCCGCCCCCTTGCGCGCGCACGCCGAGCCTTCCGTCTGCGCCTCTTGTCAGCGGCAGGATCGCCTCCGGCCCCGCCTCGCCGGCGACGCCCAGCCCACCTTGCATCGGAAAGAAGCTCGGGGTCGCGATCACGCCGCCGGCCGCAAACGGCGTCATCCGCGTCCCGATCACGCCGCCCTTCGCGAAGCCGCGCCCGACCAGGCCGCCGAGCACGCTTGCGAGCAGATTGCCGATCCCCTGCCCGATCGGCGCAAGCGCCTGGGAGAGCGCGCGGCTCGACAGCCCGAGCGCCAGCGACTTCAACACGTCCTCAAGTCGCTTGCCGTCGACGACTGAGCGGCGGAACGCATTCGTCAGCGCGCGCCCGAACCCGTCGGCGAGCCCCTGCAGATCTTGCAGCTGCGCGCGGAGCGGCTCGGACTGCGCTGCGATGTTTTCGAGATCGGATGGCAATCGCTTCTCCCTCAGATGCAGTGCTCTGATAACCTCCCTCTCGAGGGGAGGTCGAAGTCAGCGAACGGAGTGAGCGGACTTCGGGAGGGGGGCTTGCCGCACCACGCCCGCGTCGCGCGCTCGACCGCCTAGTCGGGGTATCGACGCATCAGCTCGCTCAACGCTCCGCGTTGAAGACTACCGGCGCCGGCCGACGCAAACACACGCACCACCGCCGCCAGCTCCTTCAGCGTCATCCCCCAGAACGCCGCCGGCGTCAGCTTCAGCCGGCCCAGCCCGAACGCCATCAGCTCCGCCCAGGCGAGCGGCTCGGCCCCGGATTTCGCTCTGGAGGGTTTGCGCCCTCCCTCTCCTCCCCGCCGGATTTCTCGCTTTCCTCAGCACCAAAGGTCATGCGGATCAGCTCCGCGGCGATCGTCGCGAAGCCGGCCGCGCCGCCGTCGGTTCGCATCGCCGCCACCTCGTCGTCGCTCACCTCTTCGCCCGCGCCACGCAGCCCGCACCCGATGATGCGAACGATGTCGCGCGCGGAGAGTCTTCCGCTCTCGAAGCGCGACGCAAGCGCCACGAGATCGTCCGCGCCGAATGCCGCCTCGAGCTCGGCCAGCGCGCCGAGCGTCAAGCACAGCGTGCGCTCGCGCCCGTCGAGTGTCGCAGAAATCTCGCCGCGATGCCGGTTCGCCATTCCATGATCTCCGACGACGCCGCCGCGTAACCTCCCCCTTGAGGGGAGGTCGAAGTTTGCGCAGCGCAGCGATAGCAAACTTCGGGAGGGGGTCTGCAGCGGAGGCGCAATCACCCCCTCCCGAAATCTTCCGTGCTCCGCCCGTAAGATTTCGACCTCCCCTCAAGGGGGAGGTTACCCCGCGGCAGCGCGATCAAGTTGCTGCGAATGAAAGCTCGCCCGCCGACTCAAGCGCAATGTCGTAGGACACCTCGCCGTCGTGCTCGCCGGAGTATTCGAGCCCGGTAACCTGAAACGGTCCGGCGATCGTTCCGAAGTCCGGCACGATCACCTGCCAGTTCCGGATGCCTCCGTCGAAGAAGAGCGAGCGCACGCTCTCGTCGGAAGCGGCGTCCTTGAAGATGCCGGCGCCGGAGATGCCCGCGCGGCGCACCCCCGCGCCTTCGAGCAGCTCGCGCCAGCGCCCGACCGAGTCGGCATTGGTGATGTCGACCGCCTCGGCGTTGAACGCTATCCGCCTGGAGCGCATCCCGGCGACGGTCGCAAACGTCGCCGTCTGATCGAAGTCGACCTTCAGAAGCAGGTCCTTGCCCTTCTGCGCACCCATCGTTGTCTCCTTGCTTGAAGCGCCGCGGCGTTGGGTTGGCGGAGATCACAACTCCCCTCATGCTGAGGTGCGAGCGGAGCGAGCCTCGAAGCACGCACGTCGCGTTTCCCATCAGGCCCCTTCGAGGCACTCCCGACTGCGTCGAGAGTGCACCTCAGGATGAGAGTGTGACTTATTCCGGCTCCGCCACCGCCCTGAATCTTGCCACCGTGCGCCGTCCGTCCGGCTTCTCAACGCGCGCGGTCTCCGTCGAAAGATGCCTGAGGTTCACCAGCCGATATCCGCTCGAGCGCCAGCGCCGCATCGTGCAGCAGCACGACAACGCGGTCGGCGATCGCCAATCCTTCCGAGCGCCCTTCCGTCCGCGACCAGGCGACGACGGCGAAGTTGATCTCCGTTCCCGCCTCCGTTGCCGTCGACCAGTCGCGCGCGTTGAGCTCGCCGAGATGCACGTAAGGCGCGGCCTGATTGCGCGGCGCGCCGTCGAAGACGTTGGCGCCGCCGAGCAGCGCCGTCGAGCGTCGCGTCGCCGGAGAGCGTCGAGAACACCGCCTCCTGCAGCGCGCGTGACGGCGCACTCATGAGCCGCCCCTCCTCTTCGCAGAGGCAGACCAGATAGCGGCCGTCCTCTTGGCGGTCCGTCACGCTCTTGATGCGAAACGCGCGCGACCCGAGCGTGAAGCGGTCTCCTGTGGAGACATCGTCGCGCCTGCGGATGATGATCTTGTGCAGCGTCAGGTCGGCCTCACCTTCGCCTACTGCGCGCTCATCGGCCGTGAGCGGAACGATCTCCGCCCACACGCTCGCGACCTCGCTCCACGCGAGCGTCACGCCGCCGGCGCCGTCGGGTGTCGGCGTCGCCGTCTCGAGCGTCAGCCGATGCCGGAGGCGGCCCGGAGAGCTGTCGCCTTTGCCGCTCAGCACAGCGCCATCCTTCGGTAGGGCTGGATCAGCTCGCGGTAGCCGAGCGGCGTCTCCGCTGCCGGGTCGTCGAACGTCACCGCCGAGCGATGCTCGTACCAATGCGTCACAAGCAGGCGGATCGCCTGCCGCAACGGCTGCGGCACGTCCACACCCGAGGTGCCGTAGCCGGCGGTGAAGTCGATCTCGTAATGGTCGGTCGCCGTGACCTGGTCGAGCTTCACGGAAAAATCCGCCGGATCAAATTCGTAGTCTTCGGCGTCGAGCACGGTCTCGACCCCCTCCGCATCGACCGCGCGCACCGCGTCGACCGAGATCACCGGCACCACGGGCAGGATCACGCCGCCGGCCGGCCAGCTCTCGACGATGGCGCGCCAGCTTTGCGAAATCAGCACGCGGCGGATCTCGGTCTCGACCGCGACACGCGCCGCGGCGATCAGGGCACCGACGAGATCGTCCTCGTCGTCGGTGTCGAGGCGCAAATGCGCCTTCGCCTCGGCGAGGAGCACCGGCTCCACGGCCGGGCCTTCGAGCAGGATGCGTTTCATGGATCGGGACCCTAGGAGAGGGTGCGCTCCCCTCCCCTTGTGGGGAGGGGCTGGGGGAGGGGTTCGTCCGTCGCACTCTACGTTTGACATCCCTCACCCAAACCCTCTCACCGTGAGGGGAGAGGGCTCTCCTCCCCCGCGATTCACTCGCGGAGGAGGAGCTCCGACACGGCTCCGGGGAGGAGCGGGGATCAGGCCGTGCCGAACTTGATGAGCTTGATCGCGTCGAAGTCCTGCACGCCGCCGCCGACGCGCTTCGTCGTGTAGAAGAGCACGTAGGGTTTCTGGCTGTAGGGATCGCGCAGCACGCGCACGCCGAGTTGGTCGACGATCAGATAGCCGCGGCTGAAATCGCCGAAGGCGATCGAGAGCGAATCCGCGCCGATGTCCGGCATGTCCTCCGCTTCCGCGACGGGGAAGTTCATGATCGTCGCGCGCGCGTCCGCCGTCGCCGGCGGTGACCAGATGTAGTTGCCGGCATCGTCCTTGAGTTTTCTGATCGCGCCCTGCGTCTTACGGTTCATCACCCAATAGGCGTTCTGCCGGTAGCCGGCCTTCAGCGCGTAGACCGCGTCGACCAGAACGTCGGAGGCATCCGGATCTGCAGCGAAGTCCGCTGACACGCCGGTGATGACATAGCCGAGCTTGCCCCACGTCCAGCTCGCTTCCGCGGCCGTCGTGTAGTCGAGAAAGCCCTTCGGCTTCTTGTCGGCGTCGCCGTTGACGAAGGCGGCCGACTCCTGCTCCGCGAACGCCATCTCCACTTCGCTCGCGATCCACTGGTCGATGTCGATCGCGGTATCGTCGAGCAGCGTCTGCGTCGCCGCCGGCATCGCATAGAGCTCCATCACCGGATATTCGAGCTCGACCAGCGTCGGCGTGTTGGTCTCGGTGCGCGCGTCGGTCTCGCCCACCCAACCGGTCGTGAAGCCGGTCGTCGCGAAGGGCTTGCGGTAGACGTTGGAGGACACCGTGCGGATGCCGGCGATCGAACGGATCGGCGAGACGATCGCGAGCCTTCGCCCGATCTCCGCTTCCACTTCCGGCGGCGCCAGGTAGCCGCTATCGGGCGAGGTGACGGTCGAGACCGCCTTCGCCTCGAGCCGCTTCAGCCCGGTCATCTCGCCGCTTCGGACATAGGCCTCGAAAGCCGCCTTGTGCTCGCTTGCCTCAAGCGCCCTCCCCGGCCCAAGCGACCCGAGCTCCGGCCGGCTCCCCTTCAGGACCAGCCGGTCGAGCAGGCGCTTCTGGCTGTCGAGCGCGGCGTTGATGCGCTCCACCTTCTCTTCGGTGACGACGTCGGCGGTGAGCTTCCGCTCAAGCTCGGCCAGGCGCTCGTCGTTCGCCTCGCGGAAGGCGCCGAACGCGCCGAGGAAATCGTCGAAGGCATCCTTCAGATCGGGATCGTTCGCCGCCTTGGTCTCCAAAGTGGCGCTCGCATGCGCTGTCATTCTTCTCTCCTTGTCAGGCTCGTTTTTGGTCCGCGCATCGCAAGCGCGCCGCGTCGGATCGTTTCGAGAAGCGCGTCCCGCCTTGCGCCTTTCACCGCCGAGACTCTTGCAGCCGGCAGCATCGGAAACGTCACCACCGATATCTCCCAGAGATCGACCTCCATCAGGCTGCGCACGCCGGTCTTCGCATCGGTGCGGCCGCGCACGGTGCGAAAGCCGATCGACAGCCCGTCGATCGCGCCGGCACGCATCAGCGCCAGCACCTCACGCCCCTTCGCGACTTCCGTCATCAGCCGCCCTGAGACGAAGAGCCCGTGCGCATCCTCGCGCACGGTGCGCCACACCCCGATCGGCGCCGCTGGGTCATGCTGGAACAGCATGCGGATGCCGGCCGCCCCGCGCTTGCCGATCGACCTCAGGAACGCGCCGGGCAGAACCACGTCGCGGTTCAAGTCGGTCTCGCCGAAGAGGCTCGCATAGCCCGAGAAGCTTCCGTCGGCCTCGACCTCCGTCAGCTCGGCTGCCGCGAACTTCGTCTCACGCTGAAGCGCGTTCGAAGGAGCGCCCTTCGAGGACGTGCTCATCGCACCACCCTCAATCTCGCTTTCCCCTTGCGCATCGCGAGCTGCTCCGCCCGCAGGAAAATCAGCACCATCGCGAACTCGGCGAACACCTCGCGGTGATCGCTTTGGCCGCGCCGAAGCGACTTGAGAAAATCGAGCATGGAGTTCTCCTCACGGATCCCGGAACAGCTTGTTCAGCCGCGCGATCTCGTTGACGAAATCATTGAAGCGCCGGTTCGACGCCGCGAGTTCTCTCAGCGCCCACACGAGGAGTCCCGACGCGCCCGACGCCCACAGGAACAGCGCCAGATGCGCGAGGTCCCCGCGCTCCGCGAACTGGCTGGTCACGTCGGGCATTGGTCAGCTCCTCAACCCTCTCCCATGGGAGAGGGGGGCCGTGGAGCGGCCGGGTGAGGCTACTGCGGTCGCATTTGGTCCACGTGTAATCAAAGTCAGTCGGTGTCGGCGTCCGGGCGTGATGCCAATGACCACGTTCGACCCAAAGCGGAGCTGCCAGGCGTCGGCGTGATCCGCCGGCGACGCGTTACGGGGCAGGAACGTAAGTCAATCTGATCGCCTCCTCGCCGATCAAATCGCTGGCCACAAGGCGGAGCGGCGGCCGGGGGCAGGCGAAGAATGGCTTGCCGCGACCAAGCACGACGGGGTGGAAGTAGAGTCGATACTCATCAATAAGACCAAGGTCGGTTAAGCCTCGCGCAAGGTCTGGTCCGCCAACTTGAATCTCCCCAGCGAGCCGAGCCTTCAGCCCGCGTATCGCTGCCTCTACGTCATCCGCGACAAGTGTGGCGTTGGGACCGACTGACTTCAACGAGCGCGACACGATCCACTTCGGTTGGCTCCGCCATGCCGTCGCGAAGTCGCGTAGCTCCGGGGTCCACTCAGAATGGTCTTCGTCCCAATAGCGCATGACCTCGTACATGCGGCGACCGTACAGACTGCCGGTCAGGCCGCGCACGTGCTCTATCCAGTGACGAAAGAGCACCGGATCAGGCGCAAATTTCTCGTGGTCGACATAGCCGTCCAGGGACACATTCATTCCGAAGACGATCTTCGCCATGCTGCAAAATCTCAGTCCTGGACACGCCCGGCAAGGGTCCGACTTGCGGACATCCCGAGCCTCCGAGATGGGTGGTTAGCGGACCTCTGGCTATTCATCCTTATGAGTACACGCCCTAGCCTCTGACCCCTTGTTATTACCGGTTCGCGAAACTGGTAATAACAAAGCGGGGCGTGCCCGAGGCGAGGCGGCTCCAACCGTATGAGGTCTCGAGCTTCTACGCCGATAGCTCCTTGAGTGATCGCTTGATCGGCTCTGCCCATCCGGCCTTCCCTTGCACGCGAGCGTTGTCGATCGCGTCTTTCCATGCCCAAGGGTCACTCTCTGCGAGCGCATCCATCAGCGACTTCGCCTGGATCAGGTCCTTTTTCCGCTTCACATTCTCGGCGGTGCGCTTTTGCGCGATGACGAGCTTGTGCACGCCGTAGCGCGCCGGCGACGGCACCCTGACCGGAATGCCGGGGCCGTGCAGCGCCACCGCCTGCACCGGCTCGTCGATGAGCCAGGCCAGGTGCTGCAGCGGCGACGCACCCGCGCCGAGGCGCTTGAGCGGCATCGGGCTCTTGTCGCTGCGGCGCAGCTTCGGTGTCAGCAGATCGACCATGAAGCCCGACCTGCTCCTGAACCGCGAAGGAAGCGCCTTGCGGTCCAACTCGGGGAGTGCGGAAAACGTCTTGTCTGCCCGCTTCAGGATCGTCTCGAGCGTCTCCTCGCCGTCATGGCCAACAAGCGCCAAGGAAGCTGTGGCAAGGTCGGCGTCTTGAGTCATCAAGGCGGCAGAAGGGAGCGCGACGCCAACGATCGGCGAATAGCACTGATACGCTGCGGTGCCGACCAGAACGGCAGTCTCGAACAGGCCGGCATCGGCCAGCGCGTCGAGCACGCGGCCGAGTTCGGTGGACGGAGCCGGCAACCCAAAGGAACGGAGGCTACTGACGATGGTCCGCCTCTGGACGACATTGACCATCTCGCTCTTCGCCGCGGAAGCTTTTGCTTTGACATCGGGGTCGTCGGCGCGTCCCAAGAAGCCATCTCGGCGGACCGCACCGACGCTCCGTCTGACGTAGAGGTATTCGTGACCTTTGATCGTCTGCGCGTAGACCGAGCCTTCGTGCCGCGACGCGGCATGCGCCTGCTGCACCAGGTCGGCGTACACGGTCTGGATCGACAAAGGTATTCGCTGCATGCTTGGGTTATAGACAGATTTGCCGCACTCTGTCTATAACTTTGTTATAGACGCGAAAGGCGCCGTGCGTCTATAACTTCCCACCCTACTCCCAACTTCCTACTTCACCCCAAATCCCACCGCCTGTCTCTTCTCCTCCGGCGTCAGGAAATCCGCGTCGTTGACTCTTCGCCACAGCGCCTCGCGCTCAAGGCTCAGCGCCTCCACCTGGTCGGCGTCGTAGGCGAGCCGCAGCCCCTCTCCGAAGCCCGGCCCGAGCCACAGGCCGAACGCCGCGGCGAAGCGGGCGACGAGCGGCAGCACCGTCTGCCGCCAGAAGGCGAGGTTCGCTTCGCGATAGTTCGCGTAGGTGTTGTCGCCGGGGATGCCGAGCAGCATCGGCGGCACGCCGAAAGCGAGCGCGATCTCGCGCGCCGCGCCGTGCTTCAATTGCATGAAGTCCATGTCTTTCGGCGAAAGGCTCATCGTCTGCCAGGAGAGGCCGCCTTCAAGCAGCAGCGGCCGCCCGGCGTTGGTCGCGCCGGAGAAATTTGCCTGCAGCTCGTCGCGCAGCCGCTCGAACTGCTCCTCCGATAGGTTCGATCCGTTCTCGCTCTTGTAGACGAGCGCACCGGAAGGTCGCGCCGCATTGTCGAGCAGCGCCTTGTTCCACGCGTTCGCTGCGTTGTGCACGTCGAGCGACACCTGCGCCGCCTCAAGCGGCGGAAAGCCGTAATAATCGTCGAGCGGATGGAAAGCCGCGACGTGCAGGATCGGCGGCACCGGTCCTTCGGCTTCCTGATTGAAGCGCACGGTCCGCCCGTTCGCCGAATATTCGAAAGCCGCCGGCCAGCCGCTCGCGTCGGGCACGATGCTCATGCGATCGGGGCGAAGCGCATAAAGCTCGCGGATCGCGCCGTCGACCGCCACGGCTTCGGCGTAGGCGTTGCCGGAGACGAGCAGGTGCCCGTAAAGCGCCTCAAGAAGATCCGTGCCGCTCTGGTGTGCGTTGGGCTTCGCGAGGAGCTTCAGAAGCGGATGATCGTCGAGCTCCGCCGCACCCTCATAGAGAAGCCACGGGATCGAAGCCGCCGCCTCTGCGACCATCCTGACGGCTCGATAGACGACCGGATTGCGCATGAAGCCGGCGCGGGCGAGCGCCGCGTAAGTGCGCGGCGTCCACACAGGCCGCCCGGCCGTATGCAGCGCAATGATCGCGCCGGCCTTTGAGGCCTTGCCTTCCGGCGCGCCGCCACCGATGCCCGCTGCGCCGGAGCGCGCGGTCCGCTGCCTCAGCCATCGCACCATGAAGAAATCTCCTGCTCCCCACTCCGTGAGGAGGGCCGGGCGGCCTCAAACGCTGCTCGTCATTGCCAGGCTCGACCCGGCAACCCGTTCCGCGGCGGTCGACGACACAGCGCCGGGAATCGACCCTCGGCCCTAACCTCCCCCTCGAGGGGAGGTCGGATTTTCGGTGAGCGGAGCGAACGACGAAAATCCGGGAGAGGGTGCGACTGCGCCCTCACACCCACCCCGAGTTTTCAGGCCGCCGATCCCCGAAAAACTCCCGGAATTCCGCGATTCCGCCTGCGACCTATCGTCATTCCTCATGCGCCTTGTGCATAGCAGCATCGCGCTACCATACTTGTTGCAGCGCAGCGAAGGGCCTATAGATGGGTTGCCCTCATTGGGCGTTTCCTCCCTAGACTTAGGGCCGCACGGCACGCCGTTGCGGCTCTTTTTTCGTCTGCGATCGGGCGCGAGGCCCGCTCGTCGAGGAAGGTGCCGCATCGCCAAGTCACGGGACGACGATCATGCCCAAACACATCGGCATCGTGGCCTGCTCCGCCGAAGGCGCTGCGCTTTGCTATCGGACCATCTGCGCAGAAGGCGCGGCGCTGCTCGGCCCGCATGCGCATCCGGAAGTGTCGATGCACACGCCCTCGCTCGCCGACTATATGAGCCGCATCTATCGCGGCGACTGGCAGGGCGTGGGCGACATCATGCTCGCTTCCGCCGACAAGCTCGCGAAGATCGGCGCCGACTTCCTGATCTCGCCCGACAACACCATTCACCAGGCGCTGCCTTTCATCGCCCCGCGATTGCCGTTGCCCTGGCTGCACATCGCCGAGGTCGTCGCCGTGGAGGCTGACGCGCGTGGGTTCACGCGCCTTGGCCTGACCGGAACGCGTTGGCTCGTCGACAGTAACCTCTACCCGGAGAAGCTCGCCGCGCGCGGGCTCGACTTCATGCGCCCGAACGACGCCGAGCGCGACGAGATCAACCGCATCATCATGGACGAGCTGACCTACGGCCTCTTCAAGCCGGAGGCCGTCGCCTGCTTCCAGCGCGTCATGGGACGCATGAAGGACGCCGGCTGCGATGCCGTCGTACTCGGCTGCACCGAGATCCCGCTGATCATGAGCGATGCCAATTCGCCGCTGCCGACACTTGATTCAACGCGGCTCCTGGCGCGCGCCGCACTCCGCCGCGCAGTCGAAGGTGTCGCGGCCGCCGCCTAGGCGATTGCGCCTCCCAATTCGCGGCAGAAGGCCGCCTCAACCGAGAGTCGGCCCGCTGCCTGTGCACAATTCGGCGACGAAACGCCTAAAACTGCGACGAAAATGTCACGTGCCCATGGATTGTGCACGCAGAAGGTAGGGTTTTCCGTCGACGCCCTTGTCCGGGCGCGATCCGCGTCCTACCTCGGGGTGCCCTCACAAGGGCGTTTCCTCCCTAGACTTGGGCCGCCGGCGCCTGCCGCGCGGCCCTTCTTTCGGCCCCCCGGTCGACCTCATCCAAGCGAGACAGCTCGAATTTTAGCGGCTTTCGCAGCCCGCATTTTCACGCGACCGACACATCCGCGGGTGCAGAATATCGTCAGAGTGCCATCTTGAATGGCATTTCCTCCCTGGACTTGGGCCGCCGGTGACCTCCCCGTGCGGCCCTTTTTCGTGGGCGACCGCGAAACCCACGCGCTCGCGTCTTGCGCGGTGCTCGCGCAGGACGGCACATTCCCGCCCCGATGCATGAGCCCTCCCTAAATCAGCGACAGCTTTCCGCCTCCGCCAGGCGAACCATTGCCCGTCGCGAAGGCATGCTCGCCGCGTGAGCACCCCCGCCTGGCTCTGGGTTGCCTTCACGCTCGCCGCGGCGATTGCGCAGACCTTCCGCAACGCCACGCAGAAGGGCCTGACCGCCCGCCTCGGCACGGTCGGCGCCACCCACATCCGCTTCCTCTTCGGGCTCCCCTTCGGGCTCATCGCCTTGGCGATCGTCGCGTTCGTCGTCGGCGACATGCCGACGCCGAACGCCGCCTCGCTCGCCTGGACGATCGCCGGGGCGCTCAGCCAGATCGCAGCCACCGCGCTGATGCTTCAAGCGATGCGCGAGCGCTCCTTCGTGGTCACCATCGCCTACACGAAGACCGAGCCCGTGCAGGTCGCCCTCTTCGCCGTGATCTTCCTCGGTGAGCATCTGACGCTGAGCCTCGCCGCCGCGGTGCTGATCGCGACCGCCGGCGTCATTGCGCTTTCCTGGCCGTCCAAGGCGGGTGCCGAGATCTTCTCGTGGCGCCCGGCGCTTCTCGGCGTCGCCTCAGGCGCCCTCTTCGCGCTCGCCGCGGTCGCCTTCCGCGGCGGCATCACTGCGCTCGGAACGCCGGCCTACATCCCCGCCGCAACGCTGACCCTCGCGATCTCGCTTGCCGTGCAGACGGTGCTGCTCTCGCTCTGGCTCATGATGCGCGCGCCGAGAGTGCTCGCCGATGTGCTCGCGGCATGGAAGCCGTCGCTGCCGGCGGGCTTCCTCGGCGCCTTTGCCTCCGAAATGTGGTTCCTTGCTTTCGCGCTGCAGACGCCGGCGCGCGTCAGAACGCTCGGCCTCGTCGAGATCCTGATCGCCGGGCTCGTGTCACGCCGCCTGTTTCAGCAGGCGCCCGGCCTTCGCGATATTTTCGGCATGGTTCTCGTCGTCGTCGGCATCGCCCTTCTCTTCAACAAGTGAAGCGGACCGCCCGTCAAATCCCCCTCACCCTTGGCTTCCCCTCCTTGGTCAGCATCAGTGCGGAGAGCGCCCAGACCAGCGCGTCGAGCCGGTCGGGCGAGCGCCCGGAGGAGAGTCCGCCGAGCGCAAAGTCGCACATCTCGTCCTCAAGCTCCGCGAACGCGCCGACATGGCGCACGCGCCCCCGCTCGTAGAGCGCCGCGACCGGCTCTGCCCGGAGATACTTGCCGCGATAGGCGCGCACCGTTTCGACCGGCACATTCGCGTCCGCCTGGCGGATCACCGCCTCGACCATCTCGCCGCCCTGGTTCACCTCCGCGACGATGCGGTCGGCCTCGAGCTTATGAAACAGATCGACCGCGCGCTTCGCCCAGCGCGCCGGCGAGAGCCGCTCCTCCGTCGCGTCGGCGAGCACGTAGGAAATCCCTTCGGGCCCCAAGCCCGCGGCGACGATGCCGCAAGCATCCGAGCCTTCGCCCGAACTCGCCGGCGGATCGACCGCGACGACGATCCGCTTCAACTCGGGCGCGCTCGCAACGCGGCAGGCCTCGATCTCCACTCTTCGCCAAAGCGCGTCGGTCCGCTCTTCGATCAGCTCCGCGTCGAGCTCCTGCCGCCCGAGCCGCGTACCCTCGTAGCGCGCGACGATCTTCGTCAGGAACGCCGGCGCCAAATTCCTCTGGTTGTCGATCGTGCGCGCTTTTGTCGTCACCGTTTCAGGATCGGCGAGGAGCCGCTTCACCAGCGGGATCGGCCGCGGCGTCGTCGTCACCACCTGCCGCGGCCGGTTCCCGAGCCGCAGCCCGAACTGCAGCATGTCCCACGTCGCCTCGGCGTAGACCCACTTCGCCAGCTCGTCGCACCAGGCGATATCGAATTGCGGCCCGCGCAGGCTCTCCGGGTCTTCCGACGAGAAGGCGAGCGCCACCGCGCCGTTCGGCAGCTCCAGCCGCCGCTTCGATCCGACCCAGAGCGCCTTTTCGTCCTTCCCCCAGTCGAGGCTCATCAGCCCGGAGGGTCCGTGCACCATCACCTCGCGGACGTCGGCGATCGTCTCGCCGACGAGCGCGATGCGTGCCGCAGGCGCTTCGCCCTCGCCGTGCGGGCCGAGCACGCGCGCCCTCACCCATTCGGCGCCGGCGCGCGTCTTCCCCGCGCCGCGTCCGCCGAGCATCAGCCAGGTGGTCCAGTCGCCGTCAGGCGGAAGCTGGTCAGCCCGCGCCGCCTCCCGAAAATTCGCCAGGAACGTCCGCTGTTCCTCCGGAGTCTTCTTCTTGAGCTCCCGCAGCTTCACGAGCGCCGCCAAGTCGCGCGATGCGTCGATCGATTTCAGCATCGAGCCAGGCGGGGTCGTCGCGGAAGTCGTATCCGGCATCGTGCTTCTTCGTCTCGCGGGCCTTCGCGGCCTTCTCGTTTCGCTTCGATCGCATTCTGATCTCCTCGGCGCGGCAGAGTTCCGTCAGCGTCCGCGCGTTTCCCTCCGTCATGCCCTCGTCGGCGAGCCGCTTCTCCAGCATGGCGACTCCGACGACGAGGAGCTTGTTCAGCTTCAACTGCAGCGCATCGGCCCCGGCCGGGACGCGGCGCGGCAGTTTTCCCGGCTGCGCGATCGGCGGGCGCGCCGTCCACGCTTCCGCGATGCGCCGCGCGCGGAGATCGTGCACGGAGAGCCCGAAACGCTTGCGGATCGCAGGGACGGTCTCGTTCGTCAGCTCATACGCCCGCCGCACCTCGTCCCAATCGACGCCTGCGTGCCGCTGCCCACGTTCACTCGCCGCTTTGGCCCTTGCCGCACGCGCGCCGTCTCCGGCGGTGCCCCCCTCCCCCTTTTGGCGAGGGGTGACGCCGACGCCTTCGGCACATGCGTCCTCGCCCGCCGATGTCTGCGCGTCGCTAGCTCGCCGACTTGTCCGCCGAAGCCCGTCGGGCGAAGGCGGAAGCCTTGGCGAAGCCGGGCTAGCCCGCCGAAGCCTTGGCGAAGGCGGGTCCATCGCGATTGTCCTGGAATCAAAAGGCGCCCGAAGAGGGCGCCTTGCGGCCGCAAATCTCCGACCGTGCCAAGAACCTGTCAGATCAGCGTACGCTCGTCAAGAATTTATTCCCAATTATATACGTGACAAAAGTTGGGAGATGTCCTATCCGCAGCCGGACAGGCCGGCACAGAAGAGGATGATTGGGAGCTTCGCAGGAGACTACTTGCGAGGACCGTTAGCGCTTTTGATCGACAAGACTTGCGAGGCGCTGAGTTTCTGCGCCTATTGCGTCTCGCGCATGACGAAGGGCTGCTAGGCGAACTTCTGCAAGAAGCCTTGTCTCAGGGTCGCCCAGGTCGTGCGGCTTGCTCGGAAGCTCAAGACCAGCAATTGGAACCTCAAGCTCAATCCAATGGGTGGCCAGTTCATGATCTGGATGGTCTGCCAGACGTATCCGAATCGAACTCTCTAAAATCGTCGTCTCCACAATCTTCATTGAGTCTCCAGAGGTAACGACGCCTGAAATGATCGATGCCGGATTGCGCGAACTTCGCGAGATTGCTCCTGACCTTATTGGGGATTTTCCGGATCGCGAAGCGGTCCGAAAAATGTATCGAACCATGTCCCGGTTATCTTCCGCAGTTCGTCTGACCGTCGCGTGACGGCCTCGATATGTCCCCTCACATCAGCGGCTTTGACGGGGCGTCGCCTGTCCGGAGACGATGCGGGGACGCGATGGTCGAAAATGACGGTTTCGGATTTATCCGACTTAACGCACCAATCGCCATGAACCCACCCATTTCGGGTCAAGACAGTTTCGATATCTTTGAGATAATATTGAGCAATGGCATCGCGATCGAAATCCTTCGTCTCCCATTCTGAAAGGAAAGCGCGGATTAATTTGGTGCGAGCCTCGAATGTGGGAATACGAAAATAACCGACCAACATTTGGTTTGGATGGACATTCAGGATGCAGGCGAGAACAATCAACATCTGCTTTTCTATATCGGCCCATGCAACGAGCATGTCGCCAAGTGCGGCAGCTAACTCACGATCATGTGCAAGATTATGGATACCTAGATAGGGAAATGCCATGACTGAAAGGACCCCCTCTTCCGAGGCTAAGCGTATCATGGGACGATTGGTACGCACTATGACTCGAACACACCCAACGCAGTTTCACGCTAAGCCATTGTCGGAATTATCTTACGCGCGCCGGCCGCAGCGCCTTCGGCCGCCGGCCGTTCCGATCCGGCGACCCCGGAACCCTGTTTCGCGGGGATAAGGCGCGATCTTTCCGCCGCCCGCTTACCTCTCCGCCGGCGCCGGGAACGGCAGCACGGCGTGCTCCGGCTTTGCCGGGCGCTCGCCGCTGAACACTTCGAGGCAGGCCTCTTCGACGATGTCCAGCCCCTCCTCCAGCTCCGCGACGCCGATCGTCAGCGGCATCAGGAACTTGACGACTTCGTCGTAGGAGCCAGCGCGCTCGATGATGAGCCCGCGCTTGAAGGCGTTGGCGGAGATCGCGGCGGCGAGTTCGGGATCGGCGCAGACGACGCCGCGCATCATGCCGCGCCCGCGCGCCTCCAGAATGTCGCCGGAGAAGCGGTCGACAAATCCGTTCAGCCTGTCCTCGAGCAGCGCGCTCTTTTCCGAGACCTCGGCCTGGAAGTCGCGGCTGCGCCAGTAATGTTCGAAGGCTGCGGCGCCGGTCACGAACGCGTGGTTGTTGCCGCGGAACGTGCCGTTGTGCTCGCCCGGCCGCCACTGGTCGACCGAGCGCTCGATCAGCACGATGGCGAAGGGCACGCCGTAGCCGGAGATCGATTTCGACATCGTCACGATGTCGGGTTTCAGACCGGCGATCTCGAAGCTGAAGAAGGTGCCGGTGCGTCCGCACCCGGCCTGCACGTCGTCGACGATGAGCAGGATCTTCTTGCGGCGGCAGAGCGCCTGCAGGCGCTTCAGCCAGTCGAGCCGCGCGGCGTTCAGTCCGCCCTCGCCCTGCACCAGCTCGATGATCATCGCCGCCGGCTCGTCGACCCCGCTCGAGGGGTCGGAGAGCAGCCGGTCGATATAGGCGATCGTGTCGACGTTGCTGCCGAAGTAGCCGTCATAAGGCATGACGGTGACGCCCTGCAGCGCGACGCCGGCGGCGCGGCGGAAATGCTGGTTGCCGGTCGCCGCGAGCGCGCCGACGGACACGCCGTGGAAACCGTTGGTGAAGCTGATGATGTTCGTGCGCCCCGTCACCTTGCGGGCGATCTTAAGCGCCGCCTCTACCGCATTCGTGCCGGTCGGGCCGGTGAACTGCACCACGTAGTTGAGGTCGCGCGGCTGAAGGATGATCTCCTCCATCGCCTCCAGGAACGCCTCCTTGGCGACGGTGTGGAGGTCGAGGCTGTGCGTCATCCCGTCCGACTCGATGTAGCTGACGAGCGCCTGCTTCAGGATCGGATTGTTGTGCCCGTAATTCAGCGAGCCGGCACCGGCGAGGAAATCCAGGTAGCGGCGGCCGTGCACGTCCCACAGCTCGGCGTTCAGCGCCCGCTTCCAGATGTTCGGGAACGACCGCGCATAGGACTGCACGTTCGATTCCAGCCGGCGGAATACCGCGTTCTCGGCTTCCAGACCCGGTTCCTCGGCAAGCGACATTTGGCGGATCCTTCCCTTCGCCGCACGGATCGTTTTCGGCGGCGCGGTTCGCTTCTTAGCACAGCCAGCGACACAGTCGATGACTTCGCCCCGTGACGGCCTGAACCGGGCCTTAATCTGACCTTCGGGAGGCTGCTGCGCCGCGTCCCTCTCGAAGTTTGTTGCACCGGCCGGCTTGAAAATCTCGGCCTCCACAACGGCAGGTTATCCGTTGGCGCCGCCAAGGATGCCATTGCCTGGCAAAGCAAGTTCATTAGAAGGGTGCTGGAACCCGCCGCGGCGCACTTCTTGGCCGACAGTCAGACGAGGAGAAATAGATGGCGTTCACCCTCCCCGACCTTCCCTATGCCTACGATGCGCTGCAACCGTACATGTCGAAGGAGACGCTGGAGTTCCACCACGACAAGCACCACAAGGCGTATCTCGACGCGATGACGCCGATGATCGAGGGCACGCCCTACGCCACGATGCAGATCGAGGACATCGTGAAGAAGAGCTATTCGGAGAACCCGAAGCTCTTCAACCAGGCCGGCCAGTTCTACAATCACATTCATTTCTGGAAATGGATGCGCCCGCCGCCGAAGGCAGCGCCGGCGATGCCGGGCAAGCTCGAAGCGGCGATCGAAAAGGACTTCGGCTCGTTCGTGCGTTTCCGGCTCGCCTTCATCGAGGCCGGCAGGACGCAGTTCGGCTCAGGCTGGGCGTGGCTCGCGCTGAAGGGCGGCAAGCTCGTCGTGATGAACACGCCGAACGGCGAGAACCCGCTCGTGCACGGCGCCAAGCCGCTGCTTGGAGTCGACGTGTGGGAGCATGCCTACTACCTCGACTTCCGCAATCACCGCCCGAAATACCTGGAGACCTGGTTCGACAATCTGGTCAACTGGGACTACGTCGCCGAGCTTTACAACAAGGGCTGAGCTTCACCGCCGCCAATCCGTCTGACGGTGGAAATGTGCAGGTCGCTTTCGCTGCCGGTATGGGGCCATAACCGGAAGACACCTGCGCGGCTTTCCGAGTTCGCGGGGTCACCGCCACGTCTTCTGCTTCGAACGGGGCGACGCTCGCCGCCGGCAATTCGCGCATATTGTCGGCTCTGCACGAGGGAATCCGCACATGCCCAAGCTCAACCTCGCCGCCGTGCCCGCCCACAAAGGCTCCGGCTATCCGCCGCCGTTCGATGCGCCCTGCGCTTCGCGCACGCGGCGGCGTCTGGGCGACGCGGGCGGGCTCACCGATTTCGGCGTCAATCTGATGACCTTGCCGCCCGGCGGCTGGTCGAGCCAGCGCCATTGGCACAGCCACGAGGACGAGCTCGTCTATGTGCTCGAAGGCGAAGTGACGCTCGTCGAGGACGGCGGCGAGACGCCGCTTCGCGCCGGCGACTACGCGACATTTCCGAAGAACACCGGCAACGGCCATCACCTGATCAACAGATCCGCCGCGGTCGCCCGCTATCTGGAGGTCGGCTCGCGCAATCCGGACGACCTCACCACCTGCTCCGACATCGACATGATGAGCGCCAACGCCGACGGCCGCTTCGTGCACAAGGACGGCACGCCGTATCCAGGCACTTGAGGGCGCGCGGCGCAACCTGCGCCGCCCGCCCCGGCCCTACCCCACCCTCGCCCCAAACCTCTCCCGGAACACGCTCCCCTTCCATCAAGCCGCCGGCGCGTAGCGCAGCTCCGGTCCGGCGATGTAGCCGTCGAGCGACGTTAGCATGGCATAGATGATCCCAGCCAAGCGCGTTGCTCCTCATCCCGAACTTCTCGCTCCTGCAAACCGCAAGCGCGCCGTTCCTTCATACCAGGCGACAAACGCCCTCTCGTGGCGCAGGCTAACGTACAGCGCGCGAGCGCCTTCCGCGCGTGTTGCCCAGCCTTCGTCGATCATATGTGACAAGACGGCGGCTCCAATGCTGCCGCCGAGATGGTTCTTGCGTTCGCTCCAGTCGATGCAGGTACGGCAGAGCGGCCGCCGCTCGCGCTCAAGCAGGTCGACATCGATCCCGAGGGCCGCGAGGTGCGCTCGCCCCTTACGGGTCAGGGCGGCCTCGTCGTCCTGCCATCGGAGAACACCCGCCGCAACCCAGCACTCAAACAGCCCGACGGCAAGACGCCCCGCCAGATGGTCGTAACACGTCCGCGCCTCGCGCATCCTGTCGTCCCGGGGTCCGGGACGCGTGCGCATATGTCCGGCACGGGCGGCCACGGTAACAAGCGCTTCGACAGCGTGGGCGACATCCGTATTGGCGAGCGCGAAATACTTGAAACGTCCCTGCTTCTTGCACCCTACGAGGCCGCAGCCTTCGAGCTGCGACAAGTGTATGCTGGCTGTTGAGGGCGAAACGCCCGCTTCACGCGCCAGCTCCTTCGATGTCAGCGACATTCCGGACATCAGCGCCATCAACATGTTGGCGCGCGACGGATCGCCCATCATGGCGGCCACCTTGGAGATATCCGGCCCGTCCTTCATAGTTTGACCATTGTCCAACTGTTGAAGCCGGTCAACTTGCTATGTTGGATGCCGATGGCCACGGGAGTGAATGCCGCGGAGCGAGCATGCAACAGATATCGACGTACCTGCCGGGTATCGGCTTGGCCTATTCCGCGTTCCTGCTGTCGATCATGAGCCCGGGGCCCAACGTGCTTGCAATAATGGGCACGTCGATGAGCGTCGGTCGTCCCCAGGGATTGGCGCTTGGTCTGGGCGTAGCGGCCGGCTCATTCTGCTGGGCCATGCTGACGGCGACAGGCTTGTCAGCCGTTCTGGCAAACGTCGCCGTCGCGTTGACCGCCATCAAGATCGCCGGCGGGCTCTACCTCCTCTGGCTTGCCTACAAGGCATTTCGGTCTGCTGCATCCACCCGAGACGTTTCGGCGACGACCCTGACCGATGCCCCGATAACCTCGCTCGGATACTTCCGTCGCGGGCTCACAATTCAGATGACCAATCCGAAAGCCGCCCTCGCCTGGATTGCCATCATCTCACTCGGGCTTCACGCCAGTGCACCGCTTTGGGTCGCCGCGGTAATCGTCATCGGCACGACGATTCTCTCCATCGTCATTCACACGCTTTACGCTGTTCTGTTCTCCAGCGCGCCCATGGTGCGTATGTACGCAAAAGCGCGACGGTTGATCCAAGCTGCGCTCGGCGCGTTTTTCGTGTTTGCCGGCGTTAAGCTGCTGACGAGCAGACTACAGTGATTTCGTATGGCTGAGAGTGCCTCGGCTGACCTCCGGATTGGGTCAATTTCCGAAGTAGTTATTCGGCGCGAGCTATGTCTCTTTGACGCCCGCTCCGGAAGGTTGATTCCAGCTCCCGAATAAAGGAGCGGCGAACAGCCCCTATCCCATCCCGAATCTCTCCCTGAAAACCCGCTCGCCCTTCCGCGTCACTACGACCGCGCGCGTCCCCTCCATCCGCTTCGCCCAGCCTTCAGCAAGGCTATGCGAGCAAATCGCGGCGCCGACCATGCCGGCGAGGTGCGGCCGCCGCTCGCTCCAGTCGAGGCAGGGGCGGATCAGCACGCGGCCGGAGCGCTTCGTGCGCCGTGCGACGATCGGCGCGACGTCGATGCCGATGTCGTCGAGGAACGAAAGGCCGGTCTCCGTCAGCAGCCCGGCGTCGCCTTCGAGCTCGACGCGCCCCGCGTTGATCATCGCGTCGGCAAGCGACACGCCGAGTTTTCCGGCGAAATGGTCGTAGCAGGTGCGAGCCTCGCGAAGCGCGGCGTCGCGCGGACCGATCGTGAGGCGCTTGCGGTCGGGCTCGAGCTCCGACGCGACCTCCATGATGCTTTCGAGCATGCGCGCGACGGATAGCGACGCCAGCCGGTGATAGCGGTGGCGCCCCTGCTTCTCGACGGCGATGACGCCGACGCCGGTCATGCGGCTCAAATGCCCGCTCGCGGTCTGCGGCGCGACGCCAGCAACCTTCGCCAGCTCCGTCGCGGTCAGCGCGCGGCCGTCCATCAGCGCGTTCAGCATCGCCGCGCGCGCCGGGTCGCCCGACAGCGCCGCGATCTCGGCGAACATCGCGTTCGTGGCCATGACATTGGCTCCTTGGGTCTTCGGGCTATCCCTACCGGCGCCGCGCGAAAAATGCTTCGGCCGTCACCGTAACATCCCGCCCGCGCCGGCTCCATTCTCCGCCCGCTTTTGGACGAGGCTGGCGAATGGCGGAAGAGATGCTGTTGCGGCGCGGGCGGACCGTGTTCTTCGGCTGGCGCGTCGTCGCCGCCGCCTTCGTGCTCGCGATCTTCGGCTGGGGCGTCGGGTTCTACGGTCCGCCCGTCTATCTCCATGCCGTCAGCGAGGCGCGCGGCTGGTCGCTCGCGCTCGTCTCCGTCGCCGTCACGGTGCACTTCCTCGTCGGCGCGGCCGTCGTCGCCAACCTGCCAAAACTCTATCGCCGCTTCGGCGTCGCTGCCGTCACCAAGGCCGGTGCCGTCTCGCTCGCACTCGGCATCGTCGGGTGGGCCGTCGCGCGCGAGCCGTGGCAGCTCTTCGCCGCCACGCTTTTCAGCGGCGCCGGCTGGGTCGCGATGGGCGCGGCGGCGTTGAATGCCATCGTCGCGCCGTGGTTCATGCGCGCGCGCCCGGCCGCGCTCGCCTCCGCCTATAACGGCGCGAGCGTCGGCGGCGTCATCTTCTCGCCGCTCCTCGTCGCGGCGATCGGGCTTCTCGGCTTCCCCCTCGCCGCGGCCGCGATCGGAGTCGTGATGATCGCGTCGGTGTGGATTCTCGCCGACGCCTATTTCGCGAGGACGCCGCGCGCGATGGGATTGTCAGCCGACGGAGACGCCGCGACCATCGCCGCGCCTCTCATCGCGACACCGCGTCCGCCACTTCGGCGCGCGCTCCGGCGCGACCTTCGCTTCGTCACGCTCGCGGCCGGGATGGCGCTTGGCCTCTTCGCGCAGATCGGTTTGCTCGCGCATCTCTTCTCGCTGCTCGTGCCGGCGCTCGGCGAAGAGCTGGCCGGCGTCGCGGTGGGCGCGGCCACGGCCGCCGCCATTCTCGGCCGCACGCTGGTCGGCTGGCTGATGCCGGCGGGCGCCGACCGCCGTCTCGTCGCCTGCGCAAGCTATGGCGTGCAGATCCTCGGCTCGCTCGCCTTTCTCTTCGCCAACGGCGACGGCATCCCTCTCCTTCTTCTGGGCGTGCTCCTTTTCGGCGCCGGCATCGGCAACGCCACCTCGCTGCCGCCGCTCATCGCGCAGGCGGAGTTCGCGCCGGCGGACGTGGCGCGCGTCGTGCCGCTCATTGTCGCGATCGGCCAAGCAAGCTACGCGTTCGCGCCCGCGACCTTTGGGTTGATCCGCACCTTCGCCCCGCATGGTGCCGCGACTTCAGCCGGCGCCGCGCCTTATCTCTTCATCGCTACGGCGATGATCCAGGCGCTGGCGATCGCCGTGTTCCTCGCCGGCCGCAAGGCCTAGAAGCCACGCGCCGCGCGCTTTTCGCGCCGCCCGGTTGAATCCTCGCCCGCAGCCGTTACCCTGCGCCGCGCCACTCCGCCTCCCAAGGTGACCGCTTGCCGCTTCGCCGCCGCCCGCTCTTCGCGCTGCTCTCTCTCCTCGTCCTCGCCGCCTGCCAGTCGGGCGGCATCAAGATGGACGTGCCGTCGCTTTCGGTCGCGGAGGCGCGCGCGACGGCGGATCCGCGCTACGCCGGCATCGTCGTCGACGTGACGAGTGGCGAGGTGCTTTACGCGGAGGACGCGGATTCGCGCCGCCATCCCGCCTCGCTCACCAAGCTGATGACGCTCTACATCCTCTTCGAGGAGATGAAGGCGGGGCGGATGTCGCTTGCAACGCCGATCGCCGTCTCCGCGCATGCGGCGCGCATGCCGGCTTCGAAGCTCGGCCTGAAGCCCGGGCAGCGGATCAGCGTCAAGGACGCGATCACTGCGATCTGCGTGCGCTCGGCGAACGACGTCGCCGTCGCCGTCGCCGAAGCGATCGCCGGTTCGGAGCCCGCCTTCGCGCAGCGCATGAACCGCGAGGCGCGCGCGCTCGGCCTCGCCGCCACGCATTTCGACAATGCGACCGGCCTCCCCGACAGGCAGCAGATCACCAGCGCGCGCGACATGGCGCTGCTCGCGCGCCGGCTGCAGATCGATTTCCCGGAGAACTACGGCTACTTCGGCACGAAGAGCTTCACCTGGAAAGGCCGCAAGCTTCAAAGCACCAACCAGCTCCTCGGCGCGCTTCCCGGCGTCGACGGCATGAAGACCGGCTATATCCGCATGTCGGGCTACAACCTCGTCGCCTCCGCGAAGCGCGGCGACACGCGCATCATCGTCGTGGTGCTCGGCGAGCGGACCGGCTCGGCCAGAAACGGCCACGTCGCGGCGCTGATCGAGGAATATCTGCCGGCGCAGCGCGGCTTCCTCGCCGCGCGCTGAAGCGGTTTCGCCTCAAAGGAATGACGCCACGCGAATCGCGCCTAAGCGGCGATCTCGTCCGCTTCCGCTCTTTCCATGGCGGCGGCGATTGCGCGCGCCAGCCGGTCGCGATCGTCGTCGTAATCGTCGTGACGCGCTTCCACCTCGTGATCGTCATCGCGCGCTTCGTCATCGCGCGCGTCGTCGTCGCGAACGTCGCGGCGAAGCTTGTCGGCGAACATCTGCGTGCGCTCTTGATCCGCCGCGCGCCAGCTCGTCTGGCTCGACATCTTTTCCCGCATCGCATGCAGCGAGGCGAGCTCCTCGGCGTGGCGGCGCGCGTCCTCCGCCTCGCCCTTGGCGATGGCGAGCACCGAGGCAAGCAGCGGCTCGCCGCGCGAGACGCAGGTCTCCTGCAGCCGGTCCAGAATGCCGATCATCGACGTCAGAAAATTAGTGCGTTGCGCTTCCATACGACCACTCGCACTCCGCGAATCGCTGTCGCTTCATTGCGCCGGACCGTGGTTAACAGTTCCTTAACGGCATGGACCGAGCCGCCTCCTGACGCGGGCTCGGCCGGTTGGATTTTTCCGTTCGCAGCCGGCGGCTTGGAGGAAAAGGCTAGCTGATTCGGCCCTTTAGTGGGCAGCCCGCCGCCGCCCGATCACATCAAAGTTTGCCGGCGGCCGATCCGCGTTGCGGCCTAAACGCGCTGCGGTTTCTTCTTGCGCGGCGTCTTCCCCGGCCACGCCACCACGCGCTCCTCGAACGTCTCGACGGGAAAGTCCTTCTCGCTGACGGTGCGCGCGCGCACCGATATCCCCGCGGCGTGCACGCTCTCCGGATCGCCGGAGACGAGCGGATGCCACCAATAGAGGTCGCGCCCCTCCTCCACGAGCCGGTAGGCGCAGGAGGGCGGGAGCCAGGTCAGGCTTCTGACGCTCTCCGGCGTGAGCTGCACGCAATCGGGCACCAGCCGCCGCCGGTTCTTGTAGTTCTTGCAGCGGCAGCTTGTCCCGTCGAGGAGCCGGCACGCCACGTCCGTCCACGCGATCTCGCCGCTATCGACGTCCTCAAGCTTGTTCAGGCAGCAGCGGCCGCAGCCGTCGCAGAGCGATTCCCACTCCGCGCCGGACATCTCGTCCAGCGACTTCTTCCGCCAGAAGGGGATGTCGTCCATGGGAGACATATAGAGCATTCCACGCACGCGCGCCCACCCTCCCCCTCGTGGGGAGGGTGGCCCGGCGTAGCTGCAAGCGAAGCCGGGTTCCCTCCCCCCTTTGCGGGGGAGGGCTAGGGAGAGGGGAGGGAAACTGCCTCGGCCGGCGAGCACTGAGGTCAGACCTTAAGCGGACACCCGCAAACCAGACCGTTGCCGATCAACTAGGCTTGTTCCGTGAAGCCGGCTTCCTGGCGCTCCTCCGAGCTAAGAAGGTTGGCGAAGACGCCGCGCTCGATAGGAAATGTCTTCTTGCCGGTGCGCAGTTCGCGCACTGGGGTCACCAACGGGAGCGTCATCATTTCGGCACGCCAGTTACCTGGACGGCGATCGCGGCCATCGTTCCACTCGGCGTCATCACGGCGCCGCCTATCATCGATCACTTGCCCGTTTGATGGATCGTACTTGCGCATGTTGATCTGGGGTTCGAGCGTGTCGCCCGCGAGCGCTTGGTCGGTGGCGTCCCGCTGGCCATAGCCACGGCTCCGCGCGCCGCCGTGGTTGCTCGTGCCCCTCCATTCGCGGAACGTGAAGCGGCAATTTCCCTCGTCATCGAGGAAGTAGCGCAGCTTCTTGCCCTTGTCCCTCGCATGCGTGGCCTCGTCATTCGCGCGGGCGATGCGAAACTCTGGGTACGATGGGAACAGCTTCTCCCGAACTTCCTCGCGCTCCAGGTGATTGAACAGGCCGAGGTGTTCCGCGATCCGCAGAATCGGAGCGGTCCTAAAGCCATTGGCGCGCTTTCGCCGCACCGTGGCCGAAGGTTGGATGAGGTTGGGTTCGACAACTTGACGATCAATCTCCTCGAAAAATCTGCGCACTATTGGATCGTCCATATCGCGCCGTAGTCGAATAAGGCTGGTCGGAGCGCCCCGCCGATATGGTCCGACGACGAGACTATGGGGGCTCGTGAGGTAAATGTATCCGCCGTCGCTGCGCTCGTAGTCCTCGACCAGGCGTTGGTTCTCGTCGGACATGATGACGGTCGAGCGCTTGTTGTACCCGCAAGCGCGGCCTAGCAGCCCCTGCAATAAGGCGTTCAGATTCGCCGCCTTGTTGGAGAACTCCAAGAACCATTCGACCTCACTTGGGAAGGCGTCGCCCATGCGAGCTCGGTTGGTTACCGCGATCAAGAAAGGCAAATGCGGGTGCTTGCGCTGGCGGATCGCGCGCTTCACGCTGCGACCACGGTGATCCGATCCAAAGTACTCGATTGTTTCGATTTCCAATTCCGGCAAGCGCAGGTTTTGGATAAGGCGGTGCGATCGGATGTTGTTGTTGAACAGCCGGATGCAGATGCCGCTCGCGGGCGAAGAGCTGTTACGCGCCATATGGAGGATGGCGGCGCGGAGGGTTCCCTCGACTTTCTTGCGGTATTGGTCCTGCGTGCCGCCGTAGCCAGTCTTGTTCGCGAAGCGGTCGAAAGCCTGAGGTTCCGCGTCATAGGCCGTCAGGGACACGTCGCCCAAAAATGGCAGTCCGATTTCGATTCCGAAGTCGGCGAAGCTGACCGTGCGCGGAGGCTTCACCTTCGCGTTTTCGTCGATCACTCGTCCGCCGAAGTAGTTAAACCCAGTGTATTTCGAGGTTAGATATTGGCGCACTGACCACACTGCCTCGATGTCGTGAAGCTCGAACGGGGTCGCGGAAAGCCCAATAAACACTCTGTCGGGCGCGTCGTGTCCGAGCGCCTCGTCTATGCGCTTGAATATTTGCAACATCACGCAAGGACGCCGCTCGAAACCATCTTCTACCTTCACCAGCCTGTCGCTTGCGCCGTACTGCGGCTCGTCAATGATCAGAAGGGGCGCGAAGCCCTTGGAGTTAGCCGTTCGGCAGAGATTGGCGACGCGCTGGACACTCTCCCCTTGGACGCGACGCTGTATGAAGTCGTCAAGCTTCGGACCCATGAAGGTGTCCTGGAGCGCATTCTTCAGAACGTGCTCGCGATAAGTGCTGATGGTCGGCGAATACTCAAACACCGGATCGATCCTGATCTGCTGCCGGACGTATTCGATGAGCGTGCAGCGGTGTTCATCGTCGACGACGATGGCGAGCTCTCCGTAGAAGTCGAGAAAGCGAGAGATCTCGTGCCTTGTCTGATCCTCTTGGCTCGTGTGGCTGGTGATCAGGTAGATCGGATAAAGGCAGCGACCCGTTAGCAGGTACACGATGGGGCCGGCGAATTGGAGAGCGAGGGAAGTGGTCGTCTTGCCGGACTGCATCGCGCCGAGGACGACACCGTTGTTGCGCGGAGAGGTGAGCAGTTCCCCTATACAATTCAGCGCCGTCATCAACTGTGCGTCGTGAAGAACGCCGGTGTCATCCACGCGGTCCGCAAAACGCATGACGCGCGCGATACCTATCCCGTATCCGACCGCAGCGATTGCGCCCGTTGCGTCCAGGCGCACTCCCAATCCAAGCTCGAGAGCGTGCTCGTTGAACGCCCGCTCGATCTTCCGGAGGTGGTTGGTGTAACCGTCGATCTTGATCTCCACGCCTTCGTCGGACAGCTCTGGGGAATATCCGTTCTTCACCTATCTCAACCTTTCCGGGTTACACGCGGCATTTCGCAAAAATTCATCGTTCATATAATACGCCGAGTCGGAAGTTCCAATATTTCTGCACGATAGAGAGTCAAATTGACTGGCATTGCATCATGATGCATCATGATGCTTAGGAGATGGCGATGCCCGCCCGACGCGTGACCACGAACTCGGCCGACCGGCTCACGGTGACGCTCGACGCCGCCGACAGAGCAGCGCTTGAGAAGTTAGCGAAGGATCGTGAGCGAAGCCTTGCGTGGATTGTGCGAGAGGCCGTGCGTCGATACCTCGCCGACGCGAACCGACTGACTCCGAATGAGGAGCAACAATGGACACGCTGAGCCCTTCGGAACGAAGTAGCCGGATGGGTCTGGTGCGCTCTCGCGATACGAAGCCGGAGTTGTTGTTGAGGCGGCTCGTGTGGTCGCTCGGGTTTCGCTATCGGAAAAACGCTCGCCAAGTCATCGGGCATCCCGATCTGGCATTTATCGGTCGCAAGCGCGCGATCTTCCTCCATGGTTGTTTCTGGCATCGCCATGGCTGTGCCGCAGGCATTCGCGTTCCCAAATCGCGCGTGAATTTCTGGACGGAGAAATTCAGGCAAAACAAAAATCGTGATGCGCGCGTAATGCGCCAACTAAAGTCCTCTGGATGGCGCGCGCTCGTAGTCTGGGAATGCCAGCTGAAGAAACCCTCTCAAGTCAGACGGCGAGTTCGAAGGTTCCTTGATGCGTAGCGTAGAGTTATTCGCGGGCTGTGGGGGTCTGGCGCTGGGTGTTGCTCAAGCTGGCTTCAAGCACGATATCGTCATCGAGATGGACAATGACTCCGTCGCGACACTGCGCCAGAACAAGATGCGCAAGGTCTCGCACATCCGTCATTGGCAGATTGGCCAATACGACACACGCGACCTTGATTTTGCCGGACTTGAGGGCGTGTCACTCATCTCAGGAGGTCCGCCTTGTCAGCCGTTCTCAATCGGGGGAAGGCATCTAGGCCCGCGCGATGCGCGCAACATGTGGCCAGAGGCAACTCGCGCAGTTCGGGAAGTTAGGCCGAAGGCGTTCATCTTCGAAAATGTTCGCGGCCTCTTTCGACCTGACTTCGCCAGCTACTTTGAATACATCAAGCTTCAGTTGTCGTTCCCAGATGTTGTTCGTCGCAGCGAACCGTGGCGGTCACATCTGGCAAGACTGCGGCGCCACGCGAAGTGGTCCCGAAAAGGACCGGAGTATCGAGTCCTGGCCGAGGCCATCAACGCGGCCGACTATGGAGCTCCGCAAAAGCGGCATCGCGCTATCATCATTGGCGTCGCGATGGAATATGGAGAGGACTGGACATTTCCAGCCGCCACCCATTCATTGGCGGCCTTGGCTTGGTCGAAACACGTCGAGCGCGACTACTGGAAACGGCATGGCGCGCGTCGCGTCTGCGAGCCCTCATCGGCGGCGGAAGCATTGGCGTTGAAACGCACGCTAGAACTCCGGGCCAAGCCAGACGAACTTCCGTGGGTGACGGTACGGGATGCAGTCGGCGATCTTCCGCCCCCCACAAAGCGAGAAGACGTCGCGGGCCATTGGCAGCATACTGGCGCTCGCGCATACCCCAACCACACCGGCAGCTGCTTCGACGAGCCAGCTAAGGCGCTAAAGGCAGGCGACCATGGAGTTCCCGGCGGCGAGAACATGCTCGCATGCAGGAATGGCAAAGTGAGGTATTTCACGATTCGCGAGATGGCTCGACTACAAGGCTTCCCTGATGAGTTCGACGTCTTGGGCAGTTGGAAGGCGGCGACCCGACAACTAGGAAATGCCGTCCCAACGGTAATAGGCCATCGCATGGCCGCCGCAGTTCTCAAGGTTATCAAGGCCAAGTCTGCGCTAGCCCAAGGTGAAAGCAAATAGGACTGATGTGGGTGCGCGCGCCTTCACGCCCCCCTTCACCCCGCCTCAACACCCATCCGCCACACTTCGCCCGAATCGCACCCGCGGCTTTCGCTTGCACCGGGTCAAGGATTGACCGAATCTCCCATCTAAAGGAAAGGAAGGCCGGAAAAGGTGGCCTGGATGAACGACCCCTTCTCGGGTGGCGAGCGCACCAACTGGCGCCAGCGTCTCCTCGGGCTCGATTCCTGGATCGATTCCTCGCTGCATGAGGCCGGCCACGGCCTGATCGACGGCTACGAGCGGCTGTGCAACTTCATGCACCGCTTCAAGGCCGACGGCCTGCGCCGCTGGTTCTTCGAGTTCCTCTCCGAAGGCTACTCGCTCGGCGTCGTCGGCGCGCTGATCCTGCTCGCCTTCGCCGTCCCCGCCTTCGACGAGATTCACGCCGACTGGCGCCAGCAGCCGGATTTCGCCGTCACCTTCCTCGACCGCTACGGCAACGTCATCGGCAAGCGTGGCATCCTGCAGGACGATTCCGTCGAGCTCGAAGACCTGCCGGACAACCTCGTGAAAGCGGTGATCGCGACGGAGGACCGCCGCTTCTTCGAGCATTTCGGCATCGACGTGATGGGCACCTTCCGCGCGCTGGTGCAAAACGCGCGGGCGGGCGGCGTCGTGCAGGGCGGCTCCTCCATCACCCAGCAGCTCGCCAAGAACCTCTTCCTGTCGAACGAGCGCACGCTGCAGCGCAAGATCAAGGAGGCCTATCTGGCGCTCTGGCTGGAGGCGAACCTGTCGAAGCGCGACATCCTGAAGCTCTATTTGAACCGCGCCTATATGGGCGGCGGCACGTTCGGCGTCGGCGCGGCGGCGGAGTTCTATTTCGGCAAGAAGGTGCAGGATCTCGACCTTGGCGAATGCGCCATGCTCGCCGGCCTTTTCAAGGCGCCGACCAAATACGCCCCGCACATCAACCTTCCCGCCGCCCGCGCGCGCGCCAACGAGGTGCTGACCAACATGGTGCAGGCCGGGTTCATGACGGAGGGCCAGGTGATCGGCGCGCGCCGCCATCCGGCGACCGCGGTGGAGCGCAGCCAAGTCGCCTCCGCCGACTATTTCCTCGACTGGGCCTTCGATCAGGTGAAGGCGCACGTCGACGGCAAGGACAAGGTGCTGATCGCGCGCACCACGCTCGATATGCGCCTGCAGAAGGCGGCCGAGGCGGCGATCGAGTCGACGCTGCGCGAGTCCGGCGACCAGTACAACGTGCACCAGGGCGCGCTCGTCTCGCTTGAGCCCAGCGACGGGGCGATACGTGCCATGGTCGGCGGACGCGACTACGGCGTCTCCACCTTCAACCGCGCGGTCAACGCGCTGCGTCAGCCGGGCTCCTCCTTCAAGCCCTACGTCTACGCGACCGCGCTTGAGAGCGGCGCCTTCACGCCCGATACGATGGTGCTCGACGGGCCGATCTCGATCGGCAACTGGTCGCCGCAGAATTACGGGCGCTCCTATAAGGGCTGGCTGACGCTGCGCGACGCGCTCAGGCAGTCGCTGAACACGGTCGCGGTGCGGCTGTCGGTCGCGACGGGACGGCAGCCGATCGCCGATCTCGCTGCGAAAATGGGGGTCTCCACCCCCCTCCGCGTCACCCGCTCCATGGCGCTCGGATCGTCGGAGCTAACCGTGCTTGACCAGGCCACCGGCTACTCCACGTTCGCCAACGGCGGCTACCGCATCTACCCGCGCGGCCTGGTCGACGTCAGGACGCCGTCCGGCAAGGTGGTCTACGACGCGCTCGCCAATCCGCGGCCGAAACAGCGGGTGCTGAAGGAGTCGACCGTGCTCGGCATGATCGACATGATGCACACGGTGGTGGAGAGCGGCACTGGCAGGCGCGCCCGCCTTCCCGGCATCAACGTTGCCGGCAAGACCGGGACCACCAACGCCTATCGCGACGCCTGGTTCGTCGGCTACACCGGCAACTTCACGACCGCCGTGTGGCTTGGCAACGACAACTACGAGCCGACCAACCGGCTGACCGGCGGCGTGCTGCCGGCCGCGACATGGGCGAAATACATGCGGGTCGCCATGGCCTACGAGACGCCGATCCCGCTCCCCGGCCTGCCGCCGCCGCCGGACACCGGCGAGAAGCTCGTCGCCGATTCAGGCGACGGCCAGACACTGCTCGATCCCGGCGCTTCCGGCCGGTTGAACTCGGCCACCTCCGCTGCGCTCGGTCGGCTTGAGGAGCGCTTCAAAAAGGCAGCGGAAACGCCGGAGCGCGCTGCGTCGCTTCAGCTTCGGCAGGGTCCCGCAGAGGCGCCGGTCCGGCAGGCTGCGCTCGGCGAAGGCGAGCCGGTCAATCCGTAGGCGCGCGTGAAGGCGGTCGCTGTTTTCCTTGCTGGGGTCGCATGCGCGGTCTCGCTCGGACTTTGGAGTGCATGGCTTGCCGTCCGCTCGCCCGCACCGATCGACACAATCGAGCTCGGCGCCTGGCAGGCCTGGCCGAACGCGGGGACGGCGGACGCCGACCCCTATTCGCGCGCGCGGCTCGCAAGAACCGGCGAGATCCCGCTCGGCTCGGGCGAGGGACTGACGCTGCTCGCGCTGACCGACGATTCGGGCGAGCCGCTGACGCAGGCCTGCGACTATCGCATCGTTGGGCAGACGCCGCCCGCGCGGCTTTGGACCGTCGCGCTCGAAGACCCCGACGGCCGCGTCGTCGACGGAGTGGGCGGCGCGGCGGCGCTTGCCAGCGACACGCTTCTTCGCGCCCCCGACGGCTCCTTTGAGATCGTGCTTTCTGCACGGCCGCAAACGGGGAACTGGATCTCAACCAAGGACGCGGCGCGCTTTCGCGTCGTCGTCCGCCTCTACGACACGACGGCGCGCACCGGCACTGAGCTCACCACGCTCTTCATGCCGCGCATTGCGCGGGATCGCTGCACATGAGCGGGCTTGCCTTGACACAAGGCTGGTACTTGCCGCGCATCCGGTTCGGCGGTCTCATCGCGTTCGTGACCGGCACGCTGCTTCTGGCCGGCGCCATCCATATCTGCACGATCCTGCTGGTGCCGGCGTTGGCGAAAGAGGATGGCTGGTCGCGGCTCGTCCCCTATGCGGGCCAAGATCAATTCGCTGAGATACCGGACGCCGGCACTTCGGGCGCCGAGGGCGTCGCCGGCCTCGACCCTCTCTTCGTCAACGGTGCCTGCCGCATTCGCCTCGGCGAGGCGCCGGTCGGAGTCACCGTCGACGCAAGCGACCGGTTCTGGTCGGTGGCGCTTTATGACCCGAAGGGTGTCATCGTGTTCAGCCTGAACGACCGCACGGCGGTTGAAGGCAAGCTCGACATGTTGGTCGTCAACGCACAGCAGAACGTCGAACTCAAGAAATCGCCGACGGTTGAAATCGAGGAGACGATCGTAGCGGAGAGCCCGTCGGACGACCTTATCGCGCTGCTTAGGCTCTTCGCGCCAACCCCGACGGCACGCGCGGACGCGCGTCAGATCCTCGCGGACTCGGAGTGCCTCCCCGCCCCATCCGTCATGTCGCCCGCCCCGTCAGGCGGATAGCGCGTCTTTCCCCGATCCACGCCTGCCCCGCCGCGGCCGCCGCTTCGTCGGCGGTGTCGGCAGGCCGTCGTGATATTCGACGCGGATGCCGGGGAAGATGACGACCTCTCCGGTGCCTTCGCGGTGGCGCGGCGTCCGTTTCGATGCGCTGATGGCAAACGGCAAGATCTCAGCCATGTCGTTTCCGTGTTTGCCTGATCGCTTGATCTGGCAGCATCATAGTTAACGGCTGGTGAATTCGTGATCGGCCGGCTCCTCGGCGAGATCGATGAAGGCCCGCCCCTGCCGGTCCTCGATGTCGACCTGCCAGAGATCCGGGTCGAACCGCAGCTCCTGTTGCATGCGCGCCTGGGCCGCTTCTTCCCGCATTGCTTTGCCGACCAAGGAGAACAGCCGATCGCTTGGGCGTTCATCGGCGAACACGCTTTGCGGTGCCGGTGCGTAGAGGTCGAATGCGCCGTCGAGCCGATCCACCACGATGAATACGGCACCGGCCTCTTCAGCGCCGCGCCGCGCAATCGAAATAAAGGCGCCGGCCGCCTCGGCTCGGCGTCGCAGCGCCGCCACCCAGAAATCCGTGCGCAGACGCGGGCTCATCACCCGCCGCGCATCGCGCCGACCGCCCGCAGTTCGACGATGAGGCCGTCGCTGATCTCACCGGAGACCGGGAGATTGTGGTCGCGCTGAAAGCGCACGATCGCCGCGCGCGTATCCGGACCAACAACGCCGTCAGCGGTGAGCGGCCCGTAGGCGGCCAGCGCCAGCGCGCTCTGTACGGATGCGACGAGCGGGTCAGCCGTCGCTGGCTCGCCTTGGGGAGCTTCCGACGCGCGGTTTATCTCCGCCAAGAGTTCGGCGCTGGCTTGCCCCGTCGCCGGCAGGCCCGCCGCCTCCTCGAAGGACTGGATCGCCGCCTCCGTCTGCGGCCCCGCTATCCCGTCGACAGTGCCGGAATAGCGACCCGAGAGGGAGAGCGCCTCCTGGATTTCCCGCACAAGCGGGTCGCCGGTTTCCGTCGAACGTTGAACAGGCGCACGCGTGGCGAATAGTGGCGCCGGATGTGGCCGAGGCTGGAAGAGGAGCGCATTCGCCGCGATCGCCGCACCTAGCGCAAGAAACGCCGTGCAGGCGATCGCGCGCGGATGTTTCAGATGCGCGAAGACGACTACGCCGATCTCAGGCAGCTTCGGCACGTTCACTTGTCCGCCCGTTCGTTATCGCGCCCTCCGCCAGCGCAAGCCTCACACTCAACACCAAGCTCTCGCCTCTTCGATCCACCATCAGAGTTCCGCCCGCGTCGTCGATCAGCACGCGGAGCATCGCGAGCTCAATCGAATCCCTCGCTTCGATTTCAACGTCATCAAGCGTGAGCTCGACCGCAACGCGCATGAGGACGATACCCTTCAGTTTGCGCGCGTCAACGCGGATCGTCCCGCCCGTTCGGTTTGTCGCAAGCGCGCCCTCGATCGCAAGTCGCGCAACGCGACGCCCGAGCTGTCGATCGCAGGCGATCTCCAAGCCGCGCTCGCATGCGCTTGCGAGCGCTATCCCCCGGGCCGTGGCACGTGGGCGCGCGTGGCGGAGGGCAAACGCCACCGCTTCGCCCAAATCGCAAATATGGAACGGCAACTCGCCGGCCCCATCGGTCGGAGCTGTCGGCGCGACACCCTCACTGACCGCCGCAGGTTCCGATATGGGCGGTTCCGCGTGCACGCGTTCCACAAGTCGCAGCGACACTGCGCCGCCCCGGTAGGGCGAGAACATCCACGTCGCGCACGCCTTCTCTTCGCCGAGGCCAACGGCCTGAAGCGATATCTCCACCTCTTCGCCGCGCGTTCCGCACCGGCGAAGCGCATCCGCGACCGCAGGCATGTCGGCCGGATCGAAGAGACCGGTGACGGGCTGCTCGAACGCGTCGGGAAGGAGACGCAACCGCCGCCGCGCCGCTCGCGTCGAAGCGAGCACGCATCCCTCCTGATCGGCGATGAGGACCTGCTCGAATGGCGCCAATTCTTCAAGGCAAGCGACGCGTTCAAGCGCTGCCGCGTGCGACAAGGGAACGAGGCTCGCGACAATGGCAGCGCGAGGCGCCATCAGCGAGCGCGCAAATGCGGGCGCTGCCGAGAAGAGCGGCGCCATCAGAGCAGCCGCCAGGCCGGTGCGCGTGAGTGGCTGCTCGCCCCCGACGAGATAGAGAACCAGCCAGCCGATAAGGCCCGCAAGCACGACGCCGCTGATGAAGGCGGCGCGCTCTGGACGGTTCGACGCGAGCGCGTGCGAGATCGCCAGGTAGCCGGAGGCGATCGCGGCCGGCACGGCCAGCGGCGCGTCGAGCACGAGCGAGGCAAGCAGAAGGATCGGCAGGCCGAGCACGGCCGCTAACCCCGCGCTTGCCGTCGCGCGCGCGGCAAGCGTGTCTCCCATCGGCGCGCGGAGGGGCGGAACCGCGGCGAAGACAAGCGTGCGGAAACTGAAGCGGAGCGCGTCCATCGGCGACAGCGCGGCGATTGAAGGCATTCAGTAGCCTTTGCCCGGCGTAAACTTCACCTCGCACATTCAAGAACCGCTTTTAAGGAAGGTTGAAACGCCCGCTTCAAGACGCCTCGGAAGCGAGGCGAAGCGGCGGAAAGCTCGCGTCAGGGTTAAGGGATGCTTGCGCGAAAAACGCTTGGCGGTTCGTTGCTTAGAAAGCATTAAGCGCGTTTGCGAAAAACGCGCAAAATGCAGCCTGCGTTAGGAACCGGCTGTTCACGTCAAGGTGTTTGCATATTGCGGTAGAAGAGGACGGAGCCACAGGGAAAGGCATGTTTGTTCTGCGTTCGCTTTTCTGGCTGTCGACCGTCGTGCTCCTCCTTCCCGCGTCTCCGGACGGAAAGGAGCCGGCGCCGCGCGTAAGTCTGCTCCACACGGCCTACGCGGCGCGCACACTGGTGCAGGACATCTCCGGCGTCTGCTATCGCAATCCGGACGCTTGCGCCGCCGGCCGCCAAGCGCTGGTGCTGCTGACGCGCAAGCTTGAGACCGGCGCCGGGATCGTCTCGGCGGGGATCGCTGCCGGCGAGGGTAAGAGCACGGCGAAAGTCGATCACGGCACGCTGACCGCTGCCGATCTTGAACCCGCTTGGTCGATTGCCGACGCCACACCGGCTAGATAGCTGAGCGCGCGGACGCGGAAGGACCGACTGCGACCGCGACAATTGTCCGCGTCGGGCTGCCGACCCCGCCATCTGTGCTAAAGTGGCGACATGGACGCAGCAGAATCCTCGATATCCTCGATCGACGACCTGGTCGACAACTTCACCTTCCTCGATGATTGGGAGGACCGCTATCGCTATGTGATCGAGCTCGGCCGGACCCTGCCGGCGCTTTCGGAGGCAGAGCATAGCGACGCGAACAAGGTGCGCGGCTGCGCGAGCCAGGTGTGGTTCGTGAGCAAGGTCGTCCGCAACGGCGAAGTGCGGCTCACCTTCCGCGGCGACAGCGACGCTCACATCGTGCGCGGATTGATCGCGATCCTGTTTGCGATCTATTCGGGTCGCACCGCGCGTGAGATCGTCGACATGGACGCGGAGGCCATCTTCGCGCAGATCGGCCTTCGCGAGCATCTGACGTCGCAGCGCTCGAACGGCCTCTCATCGATGGTCGCGCGCATCCGCGCCGACGCCAAGGCGGCGCTGTCCGGCGCTCAGGCGATCTCCGGACGATAATCTTCCGCGCCCCAGTGGCGCAGCTTGCCGGAGCCGGGTCTTCCTGTCGCGCTTGCCGCAAGCCCGTAGTGCCGCGCGAGCGCTTCGAGCGCGATGCGAAGCGCAAGCTTCGCCGATCGTGCCGGCCATCGCCGCTCTCGTTCCACCGCTTCGAGGCCCTTCAGAAAGCAGCAGACGTCAACGAGCACGCCTGAGAGTTCCGGGCCGACGGCGCGCATGGCGCGACCGAAGCGGAGGCGCGCGGCGAGCGCCATGTCGGTTAGATCTGCAAGCCCTGCGCCGTCTGAGCGGCGGCCGGTGCTGACGCTCGCTGACCAGTTCGCCGTCACGCGCGGCTGCAGCCGGCCGAGTTCGAAGTCGCGCCGCAACCGTTCGGCCGCCTCGACTGCATGCGGCTTCAGCCACGGCTCGCCGCCTTTGCCGAAGCGGCGGGCAAGCGTTGCGACGGGACTCTCGTCGAGCTCGACGACGACCCGCGTCCCGTCGCCGCATGGCATCTTCTCTACGAGCGTACCGTGCTGCGCGCGAAAAGGCCTGTCGCCATTCGCGCGCCGCCTCAGCCAGGCGGAGGCGGCGTGCGTCGCGGCGAATGCGCCGGGGTCGACCTCGGCCAAAAGCCCGGCAGCCAAATGTCGCCGCACCGTGGCCGCGGAAATATCGCCCGGGCGGGCCGCTCCGTCGGAGAACCGATAACTGCCGTCGTTAGCCGCAACCAGCCGCAGAGCTGGGTCACCGCAAAGCGCCGCGAAGAGCGACGCGCTTGCGGCATCCGGCTTCTTCGCCATCAGGCGGCCTCCAGCGCGGCGAAGCATTGGTGCCAGCGGTCGAGCGCGCACTCCAGGCAGGAAAGCACGCGCTCGAATTTTGGATCGTCGCGGCTGTCCTCCACGCAGGCGCAGGCGTGCGCGACCGTGGTGCGATCGCGCCCGAAACTGAGGCCGACCTGCGATAGGCTCAAGCCGAGATGGACATGCGCAAGATACATCGCCGTCTGACGCGCGAAGGCTGCTGATGCGCGCCCGCGCTTTTCGGCGCGAAGCTCCGCGAGAGAAATGCCGAGCGCTCCGGAAACAAGCGCCTCTATGAAGCGGCAGGCGCTTTCCCGGTCATCCCGACACGCGCCACCCCCGCCGCGACCCGCTCCCTCCCGCCCGGGCCGCGCTCTTTCGCAACCGCTGCTTGACATTATTGCCTCCCACAAACTAGGATTGTTTTCCTATAATCCAGTGCAGGCGGGCGGGGATAAGTCTCAAGGTCACAGGCCGAGCGGGGACATCAAAAATGAAATCCCCGGCTGCTCCCGACGTGAACAGGATGCCGCGGTCAGGAAGGACGCGGCGCCATGTCGGAAACAAAGCGTCAAGACGAAACGGGATTAGCCGCAGAGCGGATCGGGGCCGCCGCCGCCCGGGCGCTGGGAGTAACGATCAGAGCCGGCGCTGAGGCGTATGACCGCATACGCGACTTGCCGAAGCTCGCACGCGTCGACACGCTCGCGGGACTTGCGGACACAGTGGAACACGTCGAGGCAATCGTGGCGCGGCTTGCCCGCGCGCTGAGGGCCGAGCGCAACCGCGCGCGCTCAGGCCACTGGACTTACGATCTCAACCGCCACATCGCGCTCCGCCAAGCACACCGGGCTGAGACGGAGCGTCTTCTTGCCCTTCGCGGCGGACGGCGCTGAGGATCGCTAGCGTTTCTGCCCAAGCCCCATTTGCTTGGCGAGCGCGGAGCGCGCCTTGGCGTAATTTGGCGCAACCATCGGATAGTCGGGAGGAAGCCCCCACTTTTCGCGATACTCTTCAGGAGTTCAGGTCGTAGTGCGTGCGTAGATGGCGCTTCAGCGACTTGAATTTCTGCCCGTCCTCGAGGCACACGATGTAGTCGGGGTTCACGGATTTGCGCGCCGGCACCGCTGGCTTCAACGGCTCCGCCGCAGGCATGACCGTACCTGTTGCCGTGCGGTGCAGCGCGGCGTGGACTTCCCTGATGAGGTTCGTGAGATCCGGGGAGGCGATGCTGTTGCTGCTTACGTAAGCGGACACGATCTCCGCCGTCAGCTCGATGAGATTGTCCTTTTCCATGATACCAGCCATTGACTCCTCGTGGGTCCGCTTGAGGCGGCACCCGCACGAGACGCCGCGCCGTGGAGCTTTAGTAACAATCCAGAGTTTTTGCAATTGCAAGCTTCAGACGCTACCAACTTTGTGAAAAGGCCAAATCATCCGAAGAGTTAGCATAGCCTTCGCACAAGTTGACACAGTCCGGCGTCGCGCGCTTATCTGCGATGAATCTCGCTACAACCGCTTTCGGTCTCCAACCGAGCCGCAGCGCCCTCTCTCGTCTCGCGCGGCGGGATCAGAAATAGCGCAGCCAGATGTAGACGTTCGCAATCGCGATCGACACCAGCATCATCGGGAACGCATAGAGCGTGAAAAGTGCGAAGCGGAAGGGCACGCCGTTGCGGTCGCCAATGCCGGCGACGATCAGATTCGCCGACGCGCCGACGAGGGTTCCGTTGCCGCCGAGGCAGGCGCCGAGCGACAGGCACCACCAAAGAGGATCGATCGCCGGCTCGCCGCCGAAAGCGGGCGCCGTCGTCTTGATCAGCGGAATCATCGTCGCCACGAAGGGGATGTTGTCGACGATCGCCGAAGTCACCGCCGAGGCCCAAAGAATGGCGAAGCCGGCGGCCGTCAGATTCCCGCCGGTCACCTTGACCAGCTCGCCGCCGAGGATGCCGAGGAGGCCGCCTACCTCCACCCCGTGCACCACGATGAAGAGCCCGATGAAGAAGAAGATGGTGATCCACTCAACGTCGCCATAGGTCTGGTGGATGTTGTGCGATGCCTTCTCGCTGTGGTGCGCCCAATTATCGAGCAGCATTAGCACGCCGGCGCCGATGATCGCGATCGTGGCCGGCTCGAGATGCAGCGGATGCGCAAAGACGAATGCCAGCATCACTGCGCCGAGAATGGTGAGGGATTGCTTCAGGAGCAACGTGTCCATGATCGCCTCGCGTGGGATCATGTCCATCACACGTGCCTTTGCCTCTGGTGTCGCGCGAAGGCTGCGCCCCCAGAGGACGTGGATCATCACAGCTTGAACAAGCAGGAGCAGCACGACGATCGGTAGAAGGTTCTCCACGAAAGCGTTGAAATTCAGCCCAACCTGCGAGCCGATCAGGATATTCGGCGGGTCGCCGATGAGCGTAGCGGTACCGCCGATATTGGAGGCGAATATCTCGGCGAAGAGGAAGGGATAGGGCGGGACCTTGAGCTCCTTGGTGATGGCGAGCGTGACCGGTACGATGAGGAGCACCGTCGTGACATTGTCGAGGAAAGCCGAGAGGACCGCGGTGGTGATCTGCAGCATGAAGAGGATGCCGGCCGGGCTCGCGCGCGCGAGCCTTGACGACCAGATGGCCAGATATTGGAACACGCCTGAGCGCCGCGAGACGGAGACCAGGATCATCATCCCGGTCAAAAGGCCGATCGTGTTCCAGTCGACGCCGGCGAGCGCTTCCTTCTGGTCGAGGACGCCGACGACGATCATCAATCCGGCGCCGACGAGCGCCACGATCGAGCGGTTCACGCGCTCCGAGATTACCACCGAATAGGTGATCAAGAGCACGCAGGTCGACACCCATAGAGGGTTCCAGCCGAACAGGACGTGCGAGGCGGCGTGCCCCTCCATGCGTTCTTCCCCTTCGCGCCAAGGGGCAATCCGTACCGCGCCGCGGCGCTCCCGATCCACGTCCCCTGAGATGCGGGGTCACGCTTCCGGAATCGGACAGGCGAGTCAAGGCAGGCCCGGCCGAAGCGCCCGGCCTTGTCGACGAGTCACGATGGAACGATCGAAATCCAAGTCAGCATGAGAAGGACCGGCCCAAGACACAAGAGCGCCCATCCGAAGAAGGCGAAGAAACTCGGCATCTTCACGCCCCGCTCGACCGCGATGGCGTAGACCATCAGGTTCGGCGCGTTCCCGATATAGGTGAGCGCGCCCATATAGACCGCGCCCATCGAGATCGCCGCGAGCGTGGACGCCAACGGACCCATGAGTCCGTTTGCGTCGCCCCCGGCGAGTTCGAAGAACACAAGGTAAGTTGGCGCATTGTCGAGGAACGCCGAAAGCAGCCCAGTCAGCCAGAAATAGGCAACCGGATGCGGCGCTCCGTCGTGCGCGGTGACGGCATCGAGAAGCGGCGCGAAGGCACCGCTCTCCCCGGCGCGAAGCATCGCGAGCACAGGAATGATCGTCACGAAGATCGCGGCAAAGAGCTTTGCGACCTCCTTGATCGGCTCCCAGGTGAAGCCGTTGGCAGCGCGATGCTCATCGCGCGTCCACCAGAGCGAAAGGATGGCGGAAAGCGCCAGGAATGCGTCGCGCAGAAGGTTCTGCAGCTCGACCTCGGTGCCGAACACGTCGAACGATATCCCCGGCCGCCATGTGGCGGAGATCATGATCGCGGCGATGATCGCGCCGATCAGCGCGAGGTTGACGAGGCCGCGCACACGGATCGGGGCCGGCGGCGTCGGATCGCGCTGCGGCCGGTAGACGCCTTCGCGCCGCGCGATCCAGCTGTCGAGTAGAAAGAACGCAACGAGCAGTACGCCGGCGACGAAGGCGGTTTCGAACGCGAGATGGCGCGTCGTCCAGAAAAAGTCGACGCCGCGGAGGAAGCCGACAAAGAGCGGCGGATCGCCGAGCGGCGTCAGGGCGCCGCCGATATTGGCGACAAGGAAGATGAAGAAGACCACGACGTGAACCTTGTTCTTCCGCTCGTCGTTGGCGCGGAGCAGCGGGCGGATCAGGATCATCGCCGCGCCGGTCGTCCCCACAACACTTGCCATCAGTGCGCCGAGCGCGAGCATCGCCGTGTTCGTGGCCGGCGTGCCGTGCACGTTGCCGGTGACGAGAACGCCGCCTGCCACGGTGTAGAGGGCGAAGAGAAGCACGATGAAGGAGAGATATTCGCCGACGATCGCGTGGACGAAGGCCGCGAACGCAGCGTGCACGCCGAAGCCGATTGCGAGCGCGAGGAGTGCCGCCGCCGCGAAGCCGGCGCCGATCTTGCCGTAGTGGCTGTGCCAGATCTTCGGGAAGATCAGCGGTCCTGTGGCGATCGTCAAAAGCACCGCGACGAAAGGCAGCGCCCAGACGATTCCCATGGAGGCCCCGTCAAGCTCCGCAGCGGAAGCGCCGTGCGCACTGACGAGATAGAAAAAGGGGGCGATCGCGGCGACGGGCAGTCGTCTCAGCATCGGAGTCCTGTGAAAATTGAACGTGCGTTCGTAGGCCACGAGGGCGGCGCAAATACAAGCCCCGTCCGACTCGCCCGTCGGCTTGCCACGACTCGCGATCCCCCCTACTTCCGCGAACGATGAACAAACCTCTTCTCCCGCCCCGCGCCGCACGGCGGCCGTCTGCCGTCACGCATCACGGCCATACACGCAGCGACGAGTATTCTTGGCTGCGCGCCGAGAACTGGCAGGAGGTCATGCGCAATCCATCAGCGCTGGCCGACGACATCCGCGGATATCTCGAAGCAGAGAACGCCTATTTCGCCGCGGCGATGGCCGACACCGAGGCGCTGCAGGAGACGCTCTTCAAGGAGATGCGCGGCCGCATCAAGGAGGATGATTCCTCAGTGCCCCTGCCAGATGGGCCGTGGGCTTACGCCATGCGCTTCGTCGAGGGCGGCCAGCATCCCCTCTACGTGCGGGAAAGGCGCGCAGGCGGCGGCGAAGAGATCATGCTCGACGGCAACGCGCTCGCCGAGGGCCGTGCCTATTTCAGGATCGGCGGCGCTTCGCATTCCCCCGACCATAGGCTCCTCGCCTGGTCGCACGACGATGCCGGCTCAGAGTTCTTCACGCTATCGGTGCGCGATCTTGAGGACGGCAGCGACCTTGCCGACGTGATCGCCGACACGAGCGGCGGCGCCGTCTGGTCCGCCGACGGCCGCTTTCTCTTCTATGTCCGGCTCGATGCGAACCACCGCCCGTCACGTGTCTTCCGCCACAAGCTCGGCACCAGCCCGGAGGCGGACATGCTCGTTTACGAAGAGACCGACCCCGGTTTCTTCGTCGGTGTCGGCAAAACGAAGTCGCGCCGCTTCGTTCTGATCCATGCTCATGACCACCAGACGTCAGAAGTGCGCATGATCGCGGCCGACACCCCGGAGGAGGCGCCGCGCCTGATCGCACCGCGCGAGACCGCGGTCGAATACAATGTCGACGAAGCGAACGGCACGCTCTTCATTCTGACCAACGCCGAAAGCAACGGCAAAGCGGCCAAGGATTTTCGCATCGTCACAGCGCCGGTCGAAGCGGCGGGACGCGAAAACTGGGTCGACCTCGTCCCGCACGAGCCCGGCCGGCTGATCACATCGCAAGACCTCACGGGGCGGCACCTCGTGCGTTTGGAGAGGTTCGAAGGGCTGCCGCGCATCGTGGTCCGCCGGCTCGCCGACGGCGCCGAGCACGTGATCGCCTTCGAGGAGGAGGCCTATTCGCTCGGCCTCATGGGCGGTTACGAGTTCGACACTGATACGCTGCGCTTCGCCTACTCGTCGATGGCAACGCCGTCGCGCGTCTACGACTACAACATGGAAAGCCGCGAGCGCGTGCTTCGCAAGGAGCAGGAAGTGCCGTCGGGCCACGACCCCGTACACTACGTGACGCGCCGCGTCATGGCGCCGGCGCCCGACGGCGAAGCGATACCGATTTCGCTTCTCTACCGCAAAGACACGCCGCTCGACGGCTCTGCGCCCGCCCTTCTCTACGGTTACGGCGCCTACGGCATCGCCATGCCCGCTGCGTTCTCCATCACACGGCTCTCGCTCGTCGACCGCGGATTCATCTATGCGATCGCTCACATCCGCGGCGGCAAGGACAAAGGCTATTCGTGGTACGAGGCGGGCCGCCGGGCGGCGAAGGCGAACACGTTCACCGACTTCATCGCGGCGGGCGAATTCCTTGCATCGGAGCGCTTTTCGTCGCGTGGCAGTATCGTCGCGCAAGGCGGCTCGGCAGGCGGTATGCTGATCGGCGCTGTCGCCAACATGACGACCGACCTTTTCGGCGGCTTCATCGCCAACGTGCCCTTCGTCGACGTGTTGAACACCATGCTCGACGAAACGCTGCCGCTGACGCCGCCTGAATGGCCGGAATGGGGAAATCCCCTCGCCGAGGCGGCGGACTATCAGACGATGCTCGCCTATTCGCCCTACGACAATGTGCGGGCGAAGTCCTACCCGCCGATCCTCGTCCTCGCCGGGCTGACCGATCCACGCGTCACATATTGGGAACCGGCGAAGTGGGTGGCGCGGCTCCGCGCGCTGAAGACCGACGACAACCTGCTGATGCTTCGCACCAACATGGAGGCCGGGCACGGCGGCGCCGCCGGCCGGTTCGACGCGCTGAAGGAGACGGCGATCGAAATCGCGTTTGCGTTGAAGATCATAGGCAAGGGCGGCTAGCCGCCGGTTGCGGACCGCTTTCCAGCAACAACATTCCCGGATTTCCGCGAAAATTGCGCTCTTCTTTGGTTGCCCGGCCAAGCAAGTCGGCTAGAAAGAGGCGCCGAGGAACCGCGCTTAGAGCGCATTCGTTCCTTGTACGAATTCTGAAGATGAGGAGACGAACATGGCTTTCACGCTCCCGGACCTCCCCTACGCCTACGATGCGCTCGCGCCGCACATGTCGAAGGAGACGCTGGAGTTCCACCACGACAAGCACCACAACGCCTACCTCGTCGCGATGACGGGCATGATCAAAGACACGCCCTACGCCACGATGTCGCTTGAGGACATCTGCAAGAAGAGTTTCAAGGAGAACCCCAAGCTCTTCAATCAGGCGGGGCAGTTCTACAACCACATTCACTTTTGGAAGTGGATGAAGCCGAACGGCGGCGGCAAGAAGCTTCCCGGCAAGTTGGCCACGCAGATCGACAAAGACCTCGGCTCTTTCGACGCCTTCCGCACGGCCTTCATCCAGGCGGGCACGACGCAGTTCGGCTCCGGTTGGGCGTGGCTGGCGCTGAAGGACGGCAAGCTTGAAGTGATGCAGACCCCGAACGGCGAGAACCCGCTCGTTCGCGGTGCGACGCCGCTTCTCGGCGTCGACGTGTGGGAGCACTCCTACTACATCGACTATCGCAATCTCAGGCCGAAATACCTGGAGACGTGGTTCGACAACTTGGTCAACTGGGACTACGTCGCCGAGCTCTACGGCGCCTGAGGACGATCCCAAGCCGGCAGGTCCGCGAGCCGCCCGCCGGTTCCTCGCGCGAATGTGTTCATACGTGTCGCCCGGCCGGCGGCCGGGCCGATGACGAGATGCGCTTAGCTTTGATATCGATTGCCCGCCGAGGATTTCCCGCTTGGGCGCTTCGGCTTCCGATCGTCGGATCATGGAGGAGAAATAATGCGTCGTTTGTTGGTCGGCCTTGCAGCCCTGACCGTCGCGGTCACCGCTGTGGGCGCCTCCGCGGTGGAGGATCCGATTCTCTCCCGGAAGGCGCTCATGGATGCGAACAACGCGGCTGCCGGCGCAGGCGTAGCGATGCTGAAGGAAGATGTCGCCTTCAACGCGAACATCGCCAAGTCCGTGCTTGCTGACAATGCGCGCCGTTGCCTACACATACGGCGACTATTTCCCCGCCGGCTCCGATACCGGCGACACCAAGGCAAGTCCGAAGGTCTGGGAAGACGCCGCCGGCTTCGCCGCGGCGCTCGACAAGTTCCAGAAGGACGCGACGCGGCGGTCGCCGCCAAGCCGCAGGATCTCGATTCCTTCAAGGCAGCCTTCGGCCAAGTGTTCGGCCAACTGCCAATCCCGCCACGCCAACTTCCGTCTTTCCTCGAACTAATCGATGCTGCGTCGGGCGGCGGTCGGCGTCGCGATCCTCGTCGTCGCCGGCGCCGCCGCCGCTTGGTTCTTGACGGCGCCCGGCCGCTTCGCAGGCGCGTCAGCTCCCGGACGCATGCGGCGGACGTCGGAAACGGCGAGCGCATCTTTTACGCCGGCGGCTGCACCTCGTGCCACGCGGCGCCGGGCGCAACCGGCGACGAGAAGCTGAAGCTCGCCGGAGGCCTTGAGCTGAAGACGGACTTCGGCACGTTCCGCGTGCCGAACATCTCGCCCGATCCGAAGACCGGCATCGGCGGCTGGTCGACGCTCGACTTCGCCAACGCGGTGATGCGCGGCGTCTCGCCCACTGGCGCGAATTACTATCCGGCCTTCCCCTACCCATCCTACACGCGGATGCGGGTGGAAGACGTGATCGACCTCAAGGCTTTCATGGATACGCTGCCGCCGGTGTCGAACGCGGTCGCCGGGCACACGCTCCGTTTCCCCTACAACATCCGGCGCGGCGTCGGCCTGTGGAAGCGCCTCTATCTCTCTCCCGCACCGGTGCTCGTTCTCGCCGGCGCCGACGCGTCCGTCCGCCGTGGCCAATATCTGGTCGAAGGGCCCGGCCATTGCGGCGAGTGCCACACGTCGCGCGACTTCATGGGCGGGATGAAGAAAGCACTCTGGCTCGCCGGTGCGCCGAACCTCGAAGGCCACGGCACCATCCCGAACATCACCCCCGGGCCGGGCGGGCTCACCTGGTCGGCGGGCGACATCGTCGACACGTTCAAAACCGGCTTCAAGCCGAATTTTGACACGTTTGGCGCAGGCATGGGCGCCGTGCAGCAGAATCTCGCGCATCTTCCCGACGCGGACCTTGAAGCGATCGCGGCTTACCTGAAAGCCGTTCCGCCGCTCCCGAACGCAGTCCCGGCAAAGAAGCCGTGACGTCGGGGGCCGGCGTTCAGAAGCCCGGCGCGCCCCTTTCGCAGCGGGCGAAGACAATCACCCCGCCATCGAGATAGGTCACCGCGACTTGGTGCCAGATGCGGCAGTCAAACTCGCTCCTGAAGCAGCCGCGTGCGGAAAACGGGTAGAATCTGTCGTTGAGATTGTCGCGGCGATTCCCGGCGAACTCGCCATACCATGTCGATTGCGGCCCGACTTCTGCGGCGATTGCCGTGCAGTCGCCGCCGACCGGCGGGCGTGGCGCTTCATAGTTGAAGAAATCACTGAGCGGATCAGCTGCGCTTGCCCCGGTTAGGGCGACAACGGCGAGAGCGGAAACGAATGCTCTAAGCATCGAAGGACTCCGTGCATGCAGCGGGCGACGCGCCGTCACTGGTGCGCCCATTCCCAGTAGAGCTGCCGCGCTTTCGCGTGCAGTGGGCCGGGCTGCAGCACGCGATCCTCGATCCGCGTGATCGGCACGACCTTGGAATAGTTGCCGCTCGAGAATATCTCGTCGGCGTCGAGGAAATCCTCGACGGTCAGAACCGTCTCCTGCACGTCCACGCCCGCGTCACGCAACAGCTGGGCCACGCGCCGGCGCGTTATGCCGTTCAAAAATGACCGGTTCGGGGCGGGGGTCTTCACCACGCCGTCCTTCACCATGAAGATATTCGAGGTGCCGGTCTCGGCGACGTTGCCGAGCATGTCGCGCACTAGCGCGTTGTCGAAGCCGCGCGCGCGCGCCTCCATGATGGCGCGGCCGTTGTTCGGATAGAGGCAGCCGGCCTTGGCATCGGTCGGCATCGATTCGACGGTCGGGCGCCGATAGGGCGACACGGAGATCGAGAAGCCGGTCGGCGGCGGCATCGGCGTCTCGTAGAGGCAGAGCAGGAAGCGGGTCGATTCCGGATCAGGCGGCACCGAAAGGTAGCCGCCCTGCTCTGCCCAATACATGGGTCGGATGTAGAGCGCCGCGTCGGCCGGGAACTTCTTCATTCCGTCGCGAACGAGCCCAAGCATCGTGTCGACCGCAACGTTCGGCTTCAGCCCGAGCGTCGAGGCCGAGGCGTTGACGCGGGCCAAGTGCCGATCGAGGTCGGGCGTAACCCCCTCGAAAGCCCGCGCCCCGTCGAAGACGCTGGAGCCGAGCCAGGCCGCATGCGTGCGCGGGCCCATGATCGGGACGTTGCCCTCGTGCCAGTCGCCGTCGAAATAGGTCCAGGTGCGGGACCATTCCGCCATTGTCTGTCTCCTTAGTTTGGCGCTTCTGATAGGATTTCGCCGCCAAGGAGTCCACGTGGGAGAGGCGCGATGAGCGACAATCGGGAATCCAGCTCCGATACGGTGGCGCGCTACCTCGCGCCGGGCGGCGAGAACGTGAAGCTCGTCTACATCCTCTACCTGGTGAGTGCGGTCGTCGGCGTCACCATCCTGATCGGGCTGGTCGTCGCCTACATCAACCGCGGCCAGGCAGCCGGAACCTGGGCGGAAAGCCACTACACCTACCAGATACGCACGTTCTGGATCGGCCTGCTCTATTCGTGCATATCGGTCGTGCTGATGATCGTCGGCATCGGGTTCCTTTTGATCATCGCCGTGGCGATTTGGGGGATCGTCCGCTGCGTCAGGGGGTTGCAATGGGCTTCCGCAGGCACGCCCGTCCCGAATCCGGGAACCTGGAAGGTATAAGGCTCACTTGAGGAGCGTCGTGTTGCGAACCGAAGAGCCCGGAGTCTTCGCACCTTGAACCACTCGGTTTACGCTTTCGATGCCTACGGCACGCTCTTCGACGTGCACGCCGCAGTGCGCCGGCACGCGGCAGCGCTCGGGCCGGACGCGACGCGCTTCTCGGAGACGTGGCGGTCCAAGCAGCTCGAATACACCTGGGTCCGAACGCTCGCCGGCCGCTACCGCGACTTCTGGTCGCTGACGGAGGAAGCGCTCGATTTCTGTTTCGCTGCGTTTCCTTCCGCCGACCGGGCGCTTCGGCCGAAGCTGCTCGAGGCCTATCGGCGGCTCGACTGCTACCCGGAGGTGCCGGAGCTTATCCGCACGTTGCGGCGTGAGGGCCGGCAGGTCGCCATCCTCTCAAACGGCACGCCCGAGATGCTTCAGGCCGCGGTCGAGGCGGCGGGGCTCGAAGGGTCGTTCGATGCGATCCTCTCCGTCGACCCGCTCGGCGCCTATAAGACCGACAAGCGCGTCTACGATCTCGTGACCACGCATTTTCGCGTCTATCCGGAGGCGGTTTCCTTCCAGTCGTCGAACCGCTGGGACGTCGCCGGAGCGACCGCCCACGGCTTCCGCACCGTCTGGATCAACCGTGCGGGCGCGCCCGACGAATATCCGGACATGGCGCCGGCCGCCGTGCTTCCCTCACTCGACGGGCTCATCAGACTCGGCTGAGCTAGCGTTCGCCGCGTGCGATCCATTTCACCACCGCAGGCGGCTCATAGCGCTCGAAGCGGTCGAGCATTTGCTCCGGCCGGCTCTCCACAACCAGCATGTCGCGATGCTCGCGGCGCACGAATTCTTCCCGCTGCTGGTGGTCGAGGAAGGCGATCAGGAGGTCGAAGTAGCCGCCGACGTTCAACATCCCGACGGGCTTGCGGTGGTGGCCGAGCTGCGCCCACGTCCACACCTCGAAAAGCTCTTCCAGCGTCCCGACGCCGCCGGGAAGTGCGAGGAAGGCGTCGGAAAGATCGGACATCTTCGCCTTCCGCTCGTGCATCGACGCGACTTCGTGCAGTTCGGCGAGACCGCCATGCGCGATCTCGCGCTCGACAAGGCGCGCGGCATCACGCCGATCACCTCGCCGCCTGCCGCGATCGCCGCGTCGGCGAGCGCGCCCATAAGCCCGACCGAAGCGCCGCCGTAGACGAGCCTCAGTCCGCGGCCGGCGATGGCGCTGCCGACTGCCTGCGCCGTCTCAACGTAGAGGCTCTTCGCGCCGCTGCTCGAGCCACAGAAGACGCAGACGGTCCGCATCCGCGCGTCACGCCCACCCGACGCAATAGGGCTCGGGCTCAAGATCGATCGGCGCGTTCACGGTTTCCGGGAAGACCGTCTTGAAGGTGAACGCGTGCGGCGTTGGGCCGTGCTCGGCGAGATGGCGGAGCCGCGCGAGTCCTTCCTCCACACTTGGCCTGTGCCCCTCCGGCACCCACCAGAGCACCTGGTACGGCCCCTCGGGCTTCTCGAACCATTCGCGCCTCCTGACCATGAAGCTCCGATGATCGGAGCGGTAGACAAAGTCGAAGAGCGCCGCGACCGAGGCCCACACGCTCATGTTGACGAGAAAGAGTGGATTTTCCGCTGGCCGGATATCGGTGGCGTTGTTGCCCTCGCCGGTCAGCCGCCAGACGAAGCCTTGCGACACCTCGGCAAGCGCGTTCACGCGGTCGAGGTTGTTCATGAAGTCCGCCATGCGCGGATCGCTTGTCTCGTAGAGTGCGGTTCCGACGTTCATCTGCGCGATGTGCATGAGTTCTACTCCGCGATTGCCGCAAGGATTCGCGCCCAGGAGCGCGTCCCGCGGTGGAAGCTCGTCAGGTTGTACTTCTCGTTCGGCGAATGAATGCGGTCGTCTTCGAGCCCGAACCCGACCATGACGCTATCCATGCCGAGGATGCGCTTGAATTGCGTGACAATCGGGATCGAGCCGCCCATCGCGATCTGGACGGCCTTGCATCCCCATTCGTCGGAGAGCGCGCGCTGCGCTTTCCTGACCCAAGGGCTGTCGCTCGGCTGCGAGACCGCGCGGTCGCCCCCGTGATTGAGGAAGCTCGCCTTGCAGTCGGCCGGCAGCCGCGCCTGCACGAAGGCACGGAAATTCTTGCGGATCGCGTCGGGATCCTGGTCGCCGACGAGCCGGAAGGACACCTTCGCTGAAGCTTTTGCCGGGATCACGGTCTTCGCGCCCTCGCCCGTGTAGCCGCCGACGATGCCGTTCACCTCCGCCGTCGGACGCGACCAGATCTGCTCGAGCGTGGAATAGCCCTTCTCGCCCGCCGGAACTTTCAGCCCGATATCGCCGAGGAAAGCCTTCTCGTCGAAATTCAGCGTGGCCCATTCGGCCTTCTGCGCCGCCGAGACCTCCGGAACGCCGTCGTAGAATCCTGGGATCGTGACGCGGCCGTTGTCGTCGTGCAGAGCGTCGAGGATATGTGCGAGCACGTGGATCGGGTTGCGCGCAGCGCTGCCGTAGTACCCTGAGTGCAGGTCGCGGCTCGCCGCGTCGATGATGATCTCCTCGTAGAGGAGCCCGCGCAGCATCGTCGTGACCGCAGGCGTCGTGCGGTTCCACATGTTGGTGTCGCAGACGAGCGCGATGTCGGCTTTGAGCTCCGCCGTGTTCTCGGTCAGGAACGGCACCATGCTCGGGCTCGCCGATTCCTCCTCTCCTTCGAAGAGAATGGTGAGGTTGACGGGGAGCTTGCCAGCGACCGCCATCCAGGCGCGCGCCGCCTCCACGAAGGTCATCAGCTGACCCTTGTCGTCTTCGGCGCCGCGCCCGACGATCTGCTTCTCGCCTTTCACGTCCACGATCGCGGGATCGAAAGGATCGCGTGTCCACAGCGATAGCGGGTCGACCGGCTGCACATCGTAGTGGCCGTAAAAAAGCACGTGCGGCGAGCCCTTGCCGGCGCCGTCATAATGCCCGACCACCATCGGATGGCCGATCGTGTCGCGCACCTTCGCCGGAATGCCGATCTCGTTCAGCATGCGTGCGCAGAATTCCGCCCCTTCGCGACAATCCTTCTTGTAGTGCGGGTCGGTTGAGATCGACTTGATGCGAAGCAGCGCAAAGAGCCGTTCGAGGCTCTTGTCGCTGTCCTTGTCGATGCGCGCGAGAATCTCTTCCGTCTGAGCCATGTGTCTACCGTCTCAAGGAACCGAGGATGCCGCGTACCAGCTCGCGGCCGAGCGAGCTCCCGACGGAGCGCACGACTGATTTGACGGCAGCCTCCGCGACACTCTGGCGCCGCGAATTGCCGCCGCCCAGAATCTCGCCCAGCAGGCCCCCGCCGCCTTCTTCCCGCCCGTTGGCCCGCTGTGAGGGTCGCTGCGAAGATGGCGCACTGCGCTTCGGCTCCGCGTCCTCTTCCTCAGAGCGCGCGACGGACGGCGCGGGCGCTGCACGCTTCTTCAGGATCTCGTAGGCGGACTCGCGGTCGAGCACGTTGTCATATTTGATCCCGACAGGACTCGCCCCGATCAGCGCGCGCCGCTCCGCGTCGGCAATCGGCCCAAGCAGCGATGACGGTGGGCGGATCAAAGTGCGCTCGACGATACTCGGCACGCCGCCCGAGCCAAGCGTCGAGACGAGCGCCTCACCGACCCCGAGTTTGGTGATCGCATCGGAAACCTTGAATGCCGGGTTCGGTCGGAAGGTGTCGGCCGCTGTCTCGACGGCGCGCTGCTCGCGCGGCGTGTAGGCGCGAAGCGCGTGCTGCACGCGGTTGCCGAGCTGGGCGAGCACGCTCTCGGGAATGTCCATCGGGTTCTGCGTCACAAGATAGACGCCGACGCCCTTCGAGCGGATCAGTTTCACGACCTGCTCGACCTTCTCGATCAGTGCCTTCGGAGCTTCGGCGAAGAGGAGGTGCGCCTCGTCGAAGAAGAAGACGAGACGCGGCTTCTCCGGGTCGCCGACTTCCGGCAGCACCTCGAAGAGCTCCGACATGAGCCAAAGCAGGAAGGTTGCGTAGAGCCGCGGCGACTGCATCAGCTTGTCGGCGGCAAGCACGCTGACGACGCCGCGTCCGTCGGGCATCGTTCGCATCAGGTCGGGGATTTCCAACGCCGGCTCCCCGAAGAACTCCGCCCCGCCCTGCTCTTCGAGCACCAGGAGCTGGCGCTGGATCGCGCCGACCGACGCTTTCGTCACGTTGCCGTATTCGCCTGAAAGCTCCTGTGCGCGCTCAGCCATGTTGGCGAGGAGCGCCTGCAAATCCTTCAGGTCGAGGAGGAGAAGGTGCTCTTCGTCGGCGAGCTTGAAGGCTATATTGAGCACGCCCTCCTGTGTTGGGTTCAGGTCCATCAGCCTGGAAAGGAGGAGCGGCCCCATCTCCGACACCGTGGCGCGGATGCGGTGCCCCTTCTCGCCGAAGAGGTCCCAGAAAATCGCCGGCGTGGCGACGAGCTTGTACTCGTCGGAAAATCCGATCTCGGCGGCGCGCTTCTGCAGGAAGTCCTTCGCTTCGCCGATTGCCGCAATGCCGGAAAGGTCCCCCTTCACGTCCGCTGTGAAGACGGGAACGCCGGCGGCGGAGAACCCCTCCGCGAGGACCTGCAGCGAGACAGTCTTGCCCGTGCCGGTGGCGCCGGTGACAAGGCCGTGCCGGTTGGCGAATTTCAGCTCCAGGTATTGCGGTTCGCCGAGGCTGTCGTCGGCCTGCCGGCTCGTCCCAAGATAAATGGCGCCGTCTTTGAGCAACGGTCCTCTCCGCGCATGAAGCGGCCCTTATAGTGGCGGGGTTCCCGGCCGACAATCGGGCCGCGCCGGTCGCTCTTGCCTTTCCCATGAACTCCGCCCAGTTAGGCGCATTCGAAGAGGAGAGCCCGATGGAAGAGCTGATCGCGCGGATCATCGCAAAGGCCGGCGTCGACGAAAGCACGGCGCGCGCCGCGGTCCGCATCATACTCACGTTCCTCTACCAGCAGGGCGACAGCGGGAAGGTCGCCGAGCTCGCCGCAAAGATTCCCGGCTGCATGGAATACATCGAAGCGGGCGACGAGGATTCCGCCGCGACCCTCGGCGGGCTCGGCGGGCTGATGGGCGGCGCCACGATGGAGGTCCTCGGCAAGCTGCAAGCTCTGGGGCTCGGCATGGGACAAATACAAGGTGTCACGAAGGAGACCGTGGGCTTCGCGCGCGAGAAGGCCGGCGACGCCGTCGTCAACGATATCGTCGCCTCGATCCCGGGCCTGAGCCAGTTCGTCTGAACGCGGCATTTTTGCCACGCTCCGCGCGGCGAGACGCGGGCCGTCTAGCCGCACGTCGGCGTCTGTCCTAGGAAAAGGGGTTCGGTCTGGAGGCGGCGGCAATGGCGTCCTATTCGATCGCCGAGGTGCGAACGATTCCGCCGTTCTATGCAGGGAAATTGAAGGCTGCAGGAATCAAGTCTACAACCAAGCTGTTGCAACGTGCTTCAACACCAAGCTTGCGCAGAGCGCTTTCTGAATCCACCGATATTCCGACGCGACTGATCCTCGACTGGGCGAATATTGCCGACCTGACGCGCGTTTCTGGGATTGCGCTCGAATACGCCGAGCTGCTTGTCGCCGCCGGCGTCGACACGGTCAAGGATTTGAGCCGGCGCAACGCCGGCAATCTCGTCGCGCGGATGGCCGTGGTCAACGGACGCAAGCCTCGCGTGCGGGTGCTTCCGACGGAAAAACGCGTCGCGCGCTGGATCGAGACGGCCAAGAAACTCTCCCCGGGCATGGACTATTAGGGCCCCGCCTTGCCGCATTAGGCGGGCGGACATACAAGCGGCTCCATGGCCGATGCTGAAACCCAATCGGCGGCCGGCGCGACGTCCGGTATCGAGGACTGGCGCAAACTCGTCGAGACGGCGCTGAAGGGGCGCAATCCCGGGACGTTGCGCTCGCGAACGCGCGACGGGATCGCAATCGAACCGCTCTACGCGCGGCGACGCGATACGCGGCCCCTGCCGGGGCGCGGCAAGAATCCCTGGGCGATCGTGCAGGCGATCGACGATCCGAACCCCGATCGCGCCAACGCGCAGGCGCTCGAGGACATCGCCGGAGGTGCGAACGGCCTTTCCCTCCGCTTTGCCGGTTCTCCGTCGGCCGCCGGTTTTGGCGTGCCGGCGACGGCCGAAGCGCTTGCCTCGGCGCTTGAGGGCATCGATCTCGCCAAGATTCGGCTCCGGCTCGAGCCGCATGCCGGCTCCCTGCAATCGGCGGCGTGGCTTCAGGCGTTGGTCGCAAAGAGCGGCGTTGCGCCGGAGCTGACAGCGATCACGTTCGGGCTCGACCCGGCGGCGACGATTGCGGCAAGCGAGCCGCCGGCAGTCGACCCTCGACAATTCGCGGCCTGCTTCGAGGCGCTTCGCGCCGCGCGCTTCACAGATCCGTTCGTCGTCCTCGACGCGCGCCCTTATCACGAGGCCGGGGCAAGCGAAGCTCAGGAGCTTGGCGGCCTCCTTGCGGCGGCAGGTTGGTGGCTTCGCGCGCTCGCCGACGCCGGCGTATCGCCGGCCGATGCCCTTCCCTTCTTCAGCGCATCGCTCGCGACGGATCGCGACCTGCTCCTGTCGATTGCCAAGCTCCGCGCACTTCGAGTGCTCTGGGCGCGGCTTCAGGAGCTTTGCGACGCGCCGAGCACGTCGCTTGCAGTGCACGCCGAAACAAGCCGGCGGATGCTGACCCGCGCCGATGTTTCGACCAACCTCTTGCGCAACACCATGGCCGCATTCGCCGCCGCCGTTGGCGGGGCCGACGCGCTCACCGTCGTCCCTCACACTGCAGCACTCGGGCTCGCGGACCGAAGCGCTCGCGCGCTCGCACGCAACATCCAACATCTTCTCATCGAGGAAGCGCATCTTCATGCGGTCGCCGACCCGGCCGCCGGCGCTGGCGCGCTCGAAACGCTGAGCGAGGCGCTCGCCGCGCAGGCCTGGAGCGAGTTTCAGGCGATCGAACGCGAAGGCGGAATTGTCGAGAGCCTTCGCTCCGGCACCTTTCAGGCGCGGATCGCGAAAGCGCGCGCGGCGCTCGTCAGCGGAGTCGCAAGCGGCTTTTGCCCGCTTGTCGGCGCAACCATCCATCCAACGGAAGAACCGCCGCCGACTGCCGATCGGTCTGCCGCCCGCCCGACGGCGCTTTTCGGCCTCGAAACCGTGAGCCTTGAAGCATCGGCGAAGGCGGCGTGATGGGCGTCCCCAATTTCGCCCGCGAGGCTTGGCGCCCGCCGGCGCGCGCGGCCGAGCCGCCAGCCGGCGAAAGTTGGACAGCGCCGGAGGGGATCGTCATCAGGTCCGCTTACACCGCCGATGACATCGACGGCCTCCCGGCAATCGACGGCGTGCCGGGTCTTCCGCCTTATCTCCGCGGCCCCTACCCGACCATGTACGTCGAGCGGCCGTGGACGATCCGGCAATATGCCGGCTTCTCCACCGCGCGCGATTCCAACGCCTTCTACCGCCGCAATCTCGCCGCCGGGCAGAAGGGGCTCTCCGTCGCTTTCGATCTGCCCACGCATCGCGGCTACGATTCGGACGATCCGCGCGTCGCCGGCGATGTCGGCATGGCCGGCGTCGCGATCGATTCCATTCTCGACATGGAGGAACTCTTCGCCGGTATCCCGCTTGGCGAGATGACTGTGTCGATGACGATGAACGGCGCGGTGCTGCCGATCACCGCTCTCTATATCGTCGCCGCCGAGCGGCAGGGTGTGAAGCCGGAGGCACTCGCGGGTACGATCCAGAACGACATCCTGAAGGAGTTCCTGGTCCGCAACACCTACATCTATCCGCCGCTTCCCTCGATGCGGATCGTCGCCGACATCTTCTCGTACGCGGCAGAGAACATGCCGCGCTTCAATCCGATCTCCGTCTCCGGCTATCACATGCAGGAAGCGGGTGCGACGGCGGACCTCGAACTCGCCTATACGCTCGCCGACGGCCTCGACTATGTGCGTGCCGGAATCGGCGTCGGGCTTCCGATCGACCGCTTCGCGCCGCGCCTCTCATTTTTCTTCGGCATCGGCATGAGCTTTTTCATGGAGGTCGCGAAGCTTCGCGCCGCGCGTCTCCTCTGGGCGGAGCTCATCGCGGAGAAATTTGCGCCCTCCGATCCGCGCTCGGCGATGCTCAGGACGCACTGCCAGACCTCCGGCTGGTCGCTGACCGCGCAGGGCGTCTTCAACAATGTCGGGCGCACCATGATCGAGGCGATGGCTGCGACCTTCGGCGGTACGCAGTCGCTTCATACGAACGCACTCGACGAGGCCCTGGCGCTGCCGACGGACGTCTCCGCCCGCATCGCGCGCAACACGCAGCTCGTGCTCGCGCTCGAATCCGGGATGACGCGCGTCATCGATCCGTGGGGCGGCTCGTATTTCCTGGAGCGGCTGACCGCCGACCTCGCCGCCCGCGCCCGCGCGCATATCGAAGAAGTGGAGGCGCTCGGCGGCATGGCGCGCGCGATCGAAACAGGGCTGCCACAAGAGCGGATCGAGGAATCGGCCGCCAAGGTGCAGGCATGGATCGACAGCGGCCGGGAGGTGATCGTCGGCGTCAATCGCTATCAGAGCCGTGCCGATGCGGAGGTCGACGTGCGCAAGGTCGACAACGCCGCCGTCCGCACCGAACAGATTGCCAAGCTCGAAAAGCTCAGACGAGAGCGCGACGAAGCGAAGACGCAAGGCGCGCTTGCGGCGTTGTCGGAGGCGGCACAAGGGGATGCGAATCTCCTCGCCGCGGCGGTCGACGCGGCGCGAGCCGGTGCCAGCGTCGGCGAGATGAGCTTGGCGCTTGAGCGCATTTTCGGCCGACACGTGGCGGAGGCACGGGCGCCCGCCGGCGTCTACAAGCGCGAGATCGACCCCGACAACGAAGCTGTCCGGCGCGTCGTCGCGATGACTGCCGAGTTCACCAGAAACGAAGGGCGGAGACCGAAGATACTGGTCGCCAAGATGGGCCAGGATGGCCACGACCGCGGGCAGAAGGTAATCGCCTCAGGTTTTTCCGATCTCGGCTTCGACGTCGACATCGGGCCGCTCTTTGCCACGCCGGAAGAGGCGGCGCTCCGCGCCGTCGCGCACGACGTGCACGTGGTCGGCGTCTCCACGCTCGCCGCCGGTCACCTGACGCACGTGCCGGAACTCCGGCAGGCGCTCGACGCTGCCGGACGCCAGGACATCACAATCGTCGTCGGAGGCGTCGTGCCGCCGCAGGACTATGGCGCTCTCCAAGACGCCGGCGCGGCTGTCATCTTCCCGCCCGGCACCGCCGTGACCGAGGCTGCGGAGAAGCTGCTTGAGGCGCTGAACCGGAAACTCGGCTACGCCCAGCGCGCAGCGGCGGAATAACGCTTTCGCCGCGGCGGCCTCGCCGATTAACGCGGCGGTATGCACCTCGCCGTTAGAAATCCGCGTATGTCGCCCGCCGGGTCATCTGACACGCCTTGCCGGCCGACCCGCCGCGCATTCTCCCGCGCGGCGTTCGGCGCGCTCCTCATGCCTGCGCTTCTTCCGACACGCGTCCCCGCGGCGGCACTGCTCTCTGCCATCTCGGGCGCGTTGGACGCGACCGCGGCGGGGCTCACGCCCGGTGCCGCGGAGGACCAGGGCGAGGCGCTTGCCAAGGCGCTCGGTCAGGCCGCGGCGACAGGCCAGCCGCTCTTTCTGCCGCCGGGCCGCTACCGGGTCTCCAACGTCGTACTTCCCGACCGCGTGCATCTGGTCGGCGTGCCGGGCGAAAGCCGGCTCGCCTTTGCCGGCGGCTCCCTCATGCTGCGCGCCGAGCACGCTGCACGCCTGCGTCTTGACGGCATCACGCTTGACGGCGGCGCCCTCCCCCTTGACGTCTCCGCACTTCTCGATGCGGACGACGTCGAGGAACTCGCCATCGACGACTGCGACTTCGTTGCAAGCGGCGGCGCCGGCGTGAAGCTCCGCGCCGCAAACGGACGCGTCGAGAACTCGCGCTTCGATCAGATCGGTACGGTCGGCATCTACCTGCGCCAGTCGAACGGCATGACGGTCAGCGGCAACACCGTCTCGAATTGCGGTGATACCGGCATCCTCGTCGCGCGCGACGAGGAGAGCGAGGACGGCACGATAGTGCGCGGTAACCGCGTATCCGAGATACGCGCCGATTCCGGCGGCACCGGGCAGAACGGCAACGGCATCAATCTCGACAAGGCGAACGGCGTCGTCATCGCCGACAATCGTGTGGATCAATGCGCGTTCTCCGCGATCCGCTGCTTTTCTTCCGACAACATCGCCGTCACCGGCAACGTCGCCACGAATTCCGGCGAGATGGCGCTCTATGTCGAGTTCGCCTTCGAAGGCGCCATCGTTGCGAACAATCTGATCGACGGGGCGAACGGCGGCATCTCCTTCACCAACTTCGCCGAGCAAGCGGGCAGGCTCGGGACCTGCTCGGGCAATCTCGTCCGGCATATCCGCGGCGGACCGACCTATCCCGACGGCAATCTGCAGACCGGCGCTGCGATCGGCGCGGAGGCCGACGTCGCGATCACCGGCAACACGGTCGAAGATGCGATCTGGGGCTTGCAGCTCGGTTGGGGCCCCTACCTCCGCGACGTGACGGCGAGCGGCAACGTCATTCGCCGTACCAGGATCGGCATCGCCGTCTCGGTGGCAGAAGGCGCCGGCCCCGCGCTGATCGCCGACAACTTGATCGCTGAGGCCGAGCGCGGTGCGATTCTCGGCATGCGCTGGGGCGAGGTCGCGACCGAAGAGCTGGTCGACGGGACCGTGGCGGTCCCAGGAATCAGCTTGGAAGGAAATCGGAAGGCGTGAGAGCGCATCGCGCGGGAAGAACCCGCCCGTTCGAGCGCTATTGCTTCAGAAAGAAGTCGTAGGCGGCGCTAAAACCCTTCAAGCTGCCTTTCACCGTCGCCGGCTTTTGGCTGAGCGGCAGAAACGTCACCGAATATTCGTCGTTCTTGCGAAACGCCGCGAGCCAATTGTCGTCGAACGGAAACTCGGCCACGCAGGCCTGCGGTGCGCAATAGCGATAAGGCGCGGTGATCGCGTCGAGGCCGATTTCGTTCACGACAAGACCGGGCGCAAGCAGGACCTGTGTCGGCGTATAGACGACCGCCTTGAGCTTGCCGTCGGTGTCCTTCGCAAGGATCCATGCGAGCACCACTTCGCCGGTGCCGGACTTGGTGAAGGTTTGCGACAGGCTGCACCGCTTGGTGCCGCTCGAATCGTCGCAGGCGACGACCCAGTCGTCAAAGCGTGTTTCGCTCTTCGTGGTCTGGGCATGGCCGGTGGCCGCAAGCGGCGCGAGCGCAATGACGGACGCAGCAAGGCGGCTGGCAAGACCTTTTCGCATGTTCGTGTTTCCCCCGGGGATACGTCAGCAAGCGCCCGCCGCGGCGGCCCGCCGACACTTTTCCCGTCCGGGCCGGACCATGTCAACTGAACCGGCCGGCTAGCGAAGCCCCTCGAAAGCCTCCGGCACCGCGCGCACTTCCCCGACCTTGACGCCACGCCGTGTCGCCACCGGCACGCCGGCTCTGTGCGAGAGAGCCTTTGCGTACTCCGGCAGAAGGCGCGCAAGCACGGCAGCCATCGTTGCCTCCGCGGCGCGGGTCGCACCGTCGTCGACCTTGAGCGCAACGCCGAGCCCGCGATCGCCGAGCGCAGCGCAGAACACGCCTTCCGCGCCGGTCTTTACCAATGCCGCGCCCTTCAGAAGCGTCATCACTTCGGTGCAGAAGCGCCCTGTCCCGGCGACATAGAAAGGTTGGGCGATCGCGGCCAGGTAGACGCGGCGCGCGGCTTTCGCGCGCGCTTCTGGCATCCCCGCGCCGACCGCAAAACGCGCGAAGCCGCGGGCGAGGCTTGCGAGCGGCACGGCATAGGTCGGGATCGAGCAGCCGTCGACGCCGCAATTCTCCGCCGCGTGCGGCGCGCCGGTCAGACTCGCGAGCGCCTCGCCCACCGCGCGCTGAACCGGGTGATCCGGCGCCACGTAGCCGCGGTGATCGACGCCGAGATGCCGCGCCAGGGCCAGGAAATTCGCGTGCTTTCCCGAGCAATTGTTGTGGAGCGGGCTGGGACGCTCGCCGCGCCGGATCAACTCCGCGGCGGACGCCGAATGCGTGGGCGCGTGCGTGCCGCATTCGAGCGCCGTCTCGTCGAGCCCGATCGCCGCAAGCATCGCCGCGACGCCCGCCACGTGCTCCGGCTCGCCGCCGTGCGATGCCTGCGCCAGCGCGAGCTCGCGCTCGCCGAAGCCGAAGGCGTCTGCCGCGCCGCTCTCGACGAGCGGCAGCGCTTGGATCGCCTTCACCGCCGAACGCGGATAGACCGACTCACCAACATCGCCGAGAGCAAAGACCGGCTCGCCGTTCGCATCGACGATCGCGACCGCACCACGATGACGGCTTTCGACGCGGCCGCTGCGGGTCACCTCGATCAGGACGGGATTCACCATCTTCTCACCGGAATGCGCCCGATAGGAGGGGAATAGGCCCTCCCCCGCCCCGGAAGGCAAGTCCGCCCGGGTTGATGTGCGTCAACGGAGCCGGGACCCGGCGCTGGCAAACTTTTGAGACATTTCCATGTAACACGGCGGCACATGAACGTTCAGCAGAAGATCACGCCGCCCGCCGACGTGGCCGAGACGCTTGAGCTCGGCCGATCGTCCGCGCGCGGCTGGCTGTCGCGACGCAACCTCGTCCTAGGCATCCTCGCCGTAGCGGCGCTTGCTGTGCTGTACCTTTTCGTCTTCGGCACTGGCGGCTCGGGAAGCTCCGTCCACTATGTGACGGAAGCGGCGAAGCGCGGCGCGCTCACGGAAACCGTGACGGCGACGGGAACGGTCGAGCCGACAAACCAGGTCGAGATATCGAGCGAGCTCTCCGGGACCGTGAAAGAGGTTCTCGTCGACTACAACGACGTGGTCACCGCGGGCCAGTCGCTCGCCGTCCTCGACACCGACAAGCTTGAAGCGGACGTGGCGCACGCGCGCGCCACGCTCACCATGCGGAACGCTCAGGTGCAGGACGCCGAAGCGACGCTTGCCGAATCCAAGCAGAACTACGACCGCGCGTTGAAGCTGACCGAGAAGGACTTCGCGTCTGCGGCGACGGGCGACCAGGCCGAGGCCGACTATCAGCGCGCTATAGCGGGCGTCGCCGTGGCGAAGGCCAACGTCGAGGTGGCAGACGCAGACCTCCTGACCGCCGAGACAAACCTGAAAAAGGCGACCATCCGCTCGCCGATCAACGGCGTGGTGATGAACCGCGCCGTGGAGCCGGGGCAGACCGTTGCCGCCTCGCTGCAGGCGCCCGTGCTCTTCACCATCGCCGAGAACCTCGCCTCGATGCAGGTCCAGGTCGACATCGACGAAGCCGATGTCGGCCAGGTGCAGAAGGGACAGGCCGCCACGTTCACCGTGGAGGCTTTCCGCGACCAGACGTTCCCGGCCGAAGTGAGCGAGGTACGCGTCGCGCCCGTGACGATCAACAATGTCGTCACCTATACGGGCGTGCTGAGCCTCGACAATTCCGACCTGCTGCTTCGACCTGGCATGACCGCGACCGCGGATATCGTGGTGAAGAAGGTCGACGATGCGCTCCTCGTGCCGAACGCGGCACTTCGTTACGCACCGCCGACGAATACGACAACGACCCGAAGCAGCGACGGCGGACTGCTCCGCATGCTTTTGCCGCGACCGCCGCGCAACACGGACGTCGCCAAGGTGGAAGAGACGGCCGATGGCGGCCGATCCATCTACGTGCTGAAGGACGGCGCGCCGCAAAAGGTTGTCGTGCATGTCGGGGCGACCGACGGCGCCTGGACGGAGGTGCTCGACGGCCCGCTCGAAGCCGGCGCTCCGGTGATCACGGGCTCCGAGACGGCAAAGTGACGACAACGCTGGCCGAATCCGTGGCGATGGCCGAACCCGTGGCCGAAGCGCTTCCGCTCGTCGCCTTCGTCGACGTCAGCCGCGTCTACGGACAGGGCGACGCCACCGTCAACGCGCTCGCCGGCGTCGACCTTCGCGTCGATCAGGGCGATTTCGTCGCGATCATGGGACCGAGCGGCTCGGGGAAATCGACGGCGATGAACATCATCGGATGTTTGGATACCCCCACCGACGGGAGCTATTACTTCAGCGGGGTGGATGTCGGCGCCCTCACGCGCCGACAGCGTGCCTTGCTGCGGCGAAATTATCTCGGCTTCGTGTTCCAGGGCTTCAACCTCCTGGCGCGCACAACGGCGCTCGAAAATGTCGAGCTGCCGATGATTTATCGCGGCACGCCGGCGCGCGAACGCCGCGTGATGGCGCTTGCAGCGCTCGCCGAGGTCGGCCTGAAAGGCTGGGAGCACCACGATCCGAGCCAGCTCTCCGGCGGCCAGCAGCAGCGCGTCGCAATCGCCCGCGCGATCGTCACCAAGCCTTCTCTGCTCCTCGCCGACGAGCCGACCGGCAACCTCGATACGGCGATGAGCAACGAGATCATGCGGCTCCTGACCAGCCTCAATCAGCGCAACGGCATCACCGTCATCATGGTCACGCACGAGGCGGAGATGGCCGGATACGCATCGCGCGTCGTTCATTTCCTCGACGGGCACGTGGAATCCGACGAGCGGCGACGCGAGGCGGCGTGATGATCTTCGAAACGGTACGGCTCGCATTCCAGGCGATTTTCCGCAACGCGCTCCGCTCGTTCCTGACCGTGCTCGGCGTCGTCATCGGCGTCGGCGCCGTCATCGCCATGGTGACGATCGGCAACGGCACCACCGTGCAGGTACAGTCGGAGATATCTGCGCTCGGCACGAACCTCCTTTTCGTGCGGCCGGGCCAGGGTTTTGGGCCGCGTCAGGGCGACGCGCCGAGTTTTGCGCTTGCCGACGCCGATGCGATCGAGCGCCAGATCGGCGGGCTCCAGGCCGTCGCCCCCACGGCCGGCGCGAGCGCCAATGCCGTCTACGGAAATCAGAATTGGAACACCTCGATCACCGGCACCTCCGACGACTTCCTCGTCGCCCGCGACTGGCCGCTCGCCGAAGGCCGCAGCTTCCTTGAAAGCGAGATGCGCGCCGGTCAGGCCGTCTGCATCATCGGCCTGACCGTCAAGAAGGAGCTTTTCGGCGGCAGCGATCCGATCGGCGAGAAGATCCGGCTCGACTCCGTCTCCTGCCAGGTGATCGGCGTGCTTTCGGAGAAAGGCCAGTCGAGCTTCGGCCAGGACCAGGACGACACGGTGCTGATGCCGATCCGCACCGTGCAGCGGCGCTTCGCCGGCAAGACCGACGTCAACTCGATCTACCTCTCGGCCGAGGACGGCGCCGACAGCGCGAAGATCAAGCGCGACGTCACCTTCCTGATGCGCGAGCGGCGGCACATCACCGCCAACGAGGACGACAATTTCCGCGTCAACGACATGGCCGAGATGGTCGCCACGATGACCAGCACCACGAAGGTGCTGACGGGGCTGCTTGCCGCCGTCGCCGCCGTGAGCCTCCTCGTCGGCGGCATCGGCATCATGAACATCATGCTCGTGTCGGTCACCGAGCGGACGCGCGAGATCGGCATCCGGCTTGCGATCGGCGCGGAAGAGGGCCAGGTGCTGATGCAATTTCTCGTTGAAGCGGTGGTGCTCTCGCTCTTCGGCGGGCTGATCGGCGTCGCGCTCGGCCTCGGGCTCTCGGGCATGGCATCGCTTGGCCTCGGCGTGCCGTTCGTGCTCGACCCGAAGATCGTAACGCTCGCCTTTGTGTTCTCCGCCGCGGTCGGAGTCGGCTTCGGCTATTTCCCCGCGCGCCGCGCGGCGCATCTCGATCCGATCGAGGCGCTTCGCCACGAATAGGGCACGAATAGCGGGGATAGTGGGCACGCCGGTGGAGATTCCACTGGATTAGTGCGTAAGCGTGCGTGCGGCGGCCCCTTGAATGCGGCAGATTGCAGCGAACGGAACCGGGCGGAGGCACGCCCTTGCTTGACCGGGTCGATGCCGCGGAGGCCGAGGTTGCTCCCCGAACGCGCGCAAAAAAGCGCGTGATCGAGATCGGCGACCAGACTGTCATCGTCGGCGATTGCGTCGAAGCGCTCGCCGGTCTCCCCGAGCAATCCGTCGACGTGGTGGTCACGTCGCCGCCCTACAACATCGGATTGAACTACAGGTCCTACGACGACGGCGGCGACCGCGGCGCCTATCTCGCCTGGCTCGCCGAGATCGGGCGGCTCTTGCAGCGCGTGATGAAGGACGACGCCTCGTTCTTCCTGAACGTCGCCGGCACCTGCTCCGATCCGTGGATCGCGCCCGATGCGGCGAACGCGATGCGGGAATTCTTTCAGCTGCAGAACGCCATCGTCTGGGTGAAGTCGCTGTCGATCGGCGACGACACGTTCGGCCATTTCAAGCCGGTGAACTCGCCGCGCTACCTGAACCACACCCACGAGCACGTCTTCCACTTCACCAAGGCGGGACGCACGCCGCTCGACCGGCTCGCCGTCGGCGTGCCGTTCAAGGACAAGTCCAACATCGCGCGCTGGCATCACGACAACGACCGGCGCTGCGCCGGCGACGTCTGGTTCATCCCCTACGAGACGATCCGCTCGAAGTCCGATCGCGACCACCATCCGAGCCCCTTCCCCGTGGCGCTGCCGGAGCGCTGCATCAAGCTGCACGGCAAGGCCGACGCGATGGTGCTCGACCCCTTCCTCGGCGTCGGCGCAACGCTCCTTGCCGCACAGCGGCTCGGCTGCCCCGGCATCGGCGTCGAGATCGATCCGACCTACGCCGAATCCGCGGCCTGGCACCTGAGAGAGCGCCTGATCTAGAGCCCCGCGCGCCGGCTTTCCGGTGCGTCTGCGCCCCCTGCCCGCGCCCTCGCGTCCTTAACAGAACGTAAACTTTTCGTGCCGATGATCCGGCGTCGAAGCGGTTCGGTCGGCTATTGCCGGTCCGCATTCGGAGCGAGCAGATGGCGAAAAAGAGCAAGTCGTTCGCGGGCTACACGGCCGGCGAGGCACGCAAGGCCGCGTCGGACTGGCTCAGGAATTTCCGCGACCACGGGCCGCTCGATATCAAGAGCATCAGCGTTTCGGAAGAGAACAAGTTCTTCGTCGCGACCGTCCTTTATGCCGAGATGGAACTGGAGCCGGCGCCGCGGCAATATTTCGCGCATTACCAGCCGGCGCTTCTGAAGTCGGCCTGAGCTTCGGCTTTCCTCAAACGGCCTTCGGCAGCATAGATTGCCAGTGGCCGACGAACTCACCCGGACGCTGCGCCGCGCAGTTCTCGTCGTAGCGCTTCTGAACCTCGCCTATTTCGGCGTCGAGTTCTCCGTCGCGCTTCGCATCGGCTCCGTTTCGCTCTTCGCCGACAGCGTCGATTTCCTCGAGGACACCTCCGTCAACCTCCTGATCCTCGTCGCGCTCGGTTGGAACGCGCGAAACCGCGCGCGGCTTGGCATGGCGCTCGCCGGCATTCTTCTCGTGCCTGGACTCGCGACGCTCTGGACAGCCTTGCAGAAATTCTCATCGCCCGTCGCGCCGCAAGCCATACCGCTCACGCTGACCGGCGGCGGCGCGCTCGTCGTCAATCTCGCGTGTGCCTTCATCCTCGCGCGCTTCCGCCATCACTCAGGGAGTTTGACCCGCGCGGCCTTCCTCTCCGCCCGCAACGACGCGCTCGCCAACGTCGCGATCGTCGCCGCCGGGCTGGTGACGGCGGCGACGCGCTCGCTCTGGCCCGATTTGATCGTCGGACTTGGCATCGCCGCCCTCAACGCCGATGCGGCAAGGGAGGTTTATTTGCGGGCACGCGAGGAGCATCGCGGCGAGGCGGAGGCCTAGGGTGCGGACTTAATCGCGTGGAGCAAGCCGCGATCGTGCAGGCCTTCCAGCTTGCTTGACGACGGGCTAGCGTTGGGCATGGGTGGCACACGGCATACCCCACTGGCGTTCCGGAACGCCGCTGAGCTTGGCAACTGGCTTGCGAAGCACCATCAATCCGCGACAGAAGTCTGGGTGAGGATATTCAAGGCAGGCTCGGGCCGGCCGTCGGTGACGTGGACCGATTGTGTCGTGGAGGCAATCCGCTTCGGGTGGATCGATGGGCAGAAGAAGCCGCTCGACGCCGAGTTGTTCCTGCAACGCCTGACGCCAAGGAAGCCGAAGTCCGGTTGGTCGGCCAAGAACTGCTCTCATGCGACGACGCTGATCGCGGAAGGTCGGATGACTTTAGCCGGCTTGGCGCAGGTTGAAGCTGCGAAGGCCGACGGCCGATGGGATAGAGCCTATGACGGATCAGCGACGATGACGATTCCTCAGGACTTTCTCGATGCCTTGGACACAATGCCAAAGGCGAAAGCGTTCTTCCTGACCCTCGACCGCAAGAACCTTTATCCTATCTACTATCGCCTTCACACGGCGAAGAAGGCTGAGACGCGAGCTAGGCGGATGGAGCAGATCCTCGCGCAGCTGGACCGCGGCGAGAGGTTTCATTGATGTCCACAACCACTTATGGCCAGAAGGCCACCACGGCGGCCAATTCCGCTGCGGACAAGAGGTTGGCGGCAAGCTTGTCGTAGCGGGTGACGACGCGGCGGAAATCCTTCAGGCGGCAGAACATCGCCTCGATCAGCCGGCGGTCGCGACAGCGGCGCTCGTCGCGGCGGATGCGCCGCTTGCGGTTGGAGCGGCCGGTAATGATGGCGTGCTCGCGGCCCTAGGTATGCACCGCCGTAAACAGGGGCCGATAGCTGCCTCACCTCGCTTCGGCCAACCCTCAACGTAGCCGCTGCTGCCACACTTCGAAACCCGCTCGCCGTCTACTCCGCCGCTACAACGCTTTCCACCTTCTCCTTGACGGGCAACGCCTTCCCCGGCCGATCCGACTCGAACGCCAGGTCGTGCACGTGCTGCAGCTCGGCGGTGCGGCGGAAGCTCGGCTCAATGTTCTCCCCGGTTCCCTCGCGCAAGGCGACGCAACCGTCGGATCAGAACCACATATCCTTCACGCATTTGCCGTCGCGCGGCAGATCCTCGAACTTGTCGAAGCCGTCGAAATGATCGATGAGCAGCGCTGAAATCCGATCCGGGTCGTTGACGAGACGCAGGTTGACGGCGATGCGCCGGCGGCCATCCTCACCAACCGATGTCCCACGCCAGGACGCAACGCATCCGCAATTCGGGCAGAAGTGAAAGCCGAGATTTGGGTGCTTCCCTCTCATATAGACCTTCGTCGGGCCGGCGACCTCGATCTCTTCACCCTCATAACCGTAGGCCCACAGCGTGCCGTAGCGGCGGCAGATCGTGCAGTTGCACGCGGTGGTGCTCTCCAGCGGCCCGTTGAAACTCCACTTGACCGCGCCGCAGTGACAAGACCCCTCGATCATTCCACCCTCGCGTCGTAGGCGCGCCGCCTTCGCGCGCTGATCGCTCTTTTGGAGAAAAAGTCCGCTAACCGACAACCGCCTTGTGAGGCTCGACTTCCTTCACCTGGTCCACCTTGAGCGCCTTCCCCAGCCGGTCCGACTCGAACGCCAGGTCCAAAACGTGCTGCAGCTCGGCGGCGCGGCGGAAGCTCGGCTCAAGGTTCTCGCCGCTCCTGACCGCGTCGATGAAGGTGTCGTAGGTGTTCGGCACGTCCGGACAATCGACCTCGCGCCAGGTCTGCGTGTTCACGTCGGGGCCGGCGCAAACGCGCATCCCCATCTTCTCGCTCTCGAACCACATTTCGAGCGCGCCCTTCGTTCCGAACACGCCGAGGTTCATGGCGTTCGCGTAGCCGGTCATCCAGCGGCTCGCGTGCACGACGCCGAGCGCGCCGCCGTCGAACTCGATCGACATGACAAAGCTGTCGTTGGCGTCGAGCCTGTAGGCGCCGATCTGGTCGCCGTCTGCCTTGCCGAAGGTCTTCATACGGCAATGCACCGAGACCGGGTCCTGGTCGGCGACATAGGAGGCGAAATCGAGGATGTGGATGCCGACGTCGCCGAGCGCGCCGCGGCTTCCGTGCGCGCCGGAAAGCCGCCAGAGCCATCGCTCCTCTTTGCGCCAGTCGCCCCAATGCGTGCCGACCAGCCAGCTCTGGAGATAGGCGGCATCGATGTGGCGGACCTCGCCGATCATGCCGTCCTCGACCAGCGCACGCGCCATCTGCATGACCGGCAGCCCGCGATAGCGGAGGTTCACCATGTTGACGATGCCGCGCTTCTCCGCCGCCTCGGTCATCGCGAGCGCCTCCGCATAGCTCGGCGCGAGCGGCTTCTCGCAGAGGATGGGCTTCCCCGCCTCGATCAGCTTCATCGTCGTCGCGTAATGGACGGCGTCGGGCGTCACGTTGGTGACGGCGTCGAACTCTCCCCACGCGATCGCCTCGTCGAGATCGGTGAAGTATCTCGGGATCTTGTGAAGCGCGCAGAACGCCTTCAGCCGCTCTTCCGAGATGTCAACGCCGGCAACGATCGTGCAGCCGGCGACTTTGTTGAAGAAGTGCACATGCCGCTCGGCCATCGCGCCGGTGCCGAGCAGGAGGACGCGGATGGGTTTGAGGCTCATCCCAACGCCCCGGACTGCTGTCTTGGCTGGCGGCAACTTGTGAAGCCCTCATCCTGAGGTGCAATGCCGACGCAGTCGGCATTGCCTCGAAGGACGGTGTCCAGGAGATTGGACTCGCGGTGCTGCGTGCTTCGAGGCTTCATTCCGCCCTCATCCTGAGGTGCGACCCCGGACTTGATCCGGGGGAGCCTCGAAGGGGCGGAATGGAGCACCTCAGCATGAGGAATGTGGGGGACCTCCAGGACGCTCATCGAAATCCCGCCTCGCCCGGAGCATGAAGATGTGGGCCGCGGCTCTCGATCTTCTCCGGCGCCTTTTCGGTCGGCACGTTCGGCGCCGCGTCGATGTCCTTCCAGCGCGGCAACGGATTGTGCGCCCAGGCAACCGCGTTCCTCAGAATCTTGCCAATCTCCGGCTGATGGTAGATCGGGTAGGTCTCGTGGCCGGGCGAGAGGTAGAAGACGCGGCCCGCGCCGCGCCGCCAGGTCATGCCGGAGCGGAACACCTCGCCGCCCTGATACCAGGAGATGAAGACGGTCTCGTCCGGCTCCGGCACGGTGAACGGCTCGCCGTACATCTCCGTCATCGGCACTTCGACGCATTCGCCGAGGCCCGCGGCTATCGGGTGGTTGCGGTTGATGACCCAAAGGCGCTCGCGCTCGCCCGCCTCGCGCCATTTCAGGCTGCACGGCGTGCCCATCACGCGCTTGAAGATTTTCGAGAAGTGGGCGGAGTGGAGCACGATCAGCCCCATCCCCTCCCAGACGCGCTTGGCGACGCGCTCTACAACCACGTCGGCGACATCGCCGTGCGCCTTGTGCCCCCACCAGAGGAGCACGTCCGTCTTGTCGAGCTTCGCCTCGGGGAGCCCGTGCTCCGGCTCCTGCAGGGTGGCTGTCTCGGCGGCGATGTCGCCGCCCTCGCGGAGCGCGGCGGCAATCGCGTTGTGCATGCCGTCGGGATAGATCTCCCGGACCGCGGCGTTCTCGCGCTCGTGGATGTTCTCGCCAAAGACGAGAGCCCGGATTGCCATGTTTGGAAATCTCCTAAGCGGCGGACCGGCGCGCCGACTTCAACCAGTTCCTCAAGTGCTCGACGGCTTCATCCAGCACTTCATCGCGTTTCGAAAAACACAGGCGGAGGAAGCTCTTCGGCGCGTCCGTCACATAGAAGGCTGAGACCGGAACGGAAGCGACGCCGGCCTCTATCGTCAGCCGCTTGGCGAGCCCCGCATCGTCCATGTCGAAACCAAGCGGCGCCATGTCGAGGGTCAGGAAGTACGTGCCCTCACAGGAAATGACGCCCACGCCGAGCGCCGCGCAAGCCCGCGCCAGTCGGTCGCGCTTCTTCTCAAGGCCGTCCGCCAAGCCGTTGAAATAGCTCTCGTCTTTCCCGAGCCCGTAGGCGACCGCCTTCTGCAGATCGGGCGGTGTGGTGAAGGTCGTGAACTGGTGCGCCTTCACGATCGGGTCGAGCAGCGTCGGCGCGGCCGTGACATAGCCAACCTTCCAGCCGGTCAGCGAAAAACTCTTTCCGGCCGAGCCGATTGCGACCGTGCGCTCGCGCATTCCGTCAAGCGAGAGCATGGAGATGTGCCTCCGGCGATCGAACACGAGGTGCTCATAGACCTCGTCGGCGATGGCATAGGCGTCGTGGCGGAGGCAAAGCTCCGCGATCAGCCTCAGCTCGTCCTTTTCGTAGACCTTTGCCGCCGGGTTCTGCGGGTTGTTCAAGAGCACCGCCTTGGTGCGCGGCGAGAACGCCGCCTCGAGGGCTTCGGCGTCGAGCTTCCAGTCCGGCGGCGTCACGCGAACCAGTTTCGGGATGCCCCCCGCCCGTTTCACCAGCGGCAGGTAGCAATCGTAGAGCGGCTCGATCAGCACCACCTCGTCGCCGGGTTCGACGATGGCGTTGATCGCATCGGACAGCGCTTCGGTGGCGCCGGAGGTGACGAGCACCTCGCGTGCCGGATCGACGGCAAGCCCGTGGAAGCGTTTCCAGTTCGCCGCGACCGCCTCGCGGAGCGCCATCACCCCCATCATCGGCGGGTACTGGTTCGGCCCTTCGATCAGCGCTTCCGCGGCCTTCTCGCGGATGTCCTCCGGGCCGTCCACGTCGGGAAAACCCTGGCCGAGATTGACCGCCTTGTGCGCGATCGCGAGGCGGCTCATCTCCTCGAAGATGGTCGTCGGCAGTCCGGTATAGACGGAGTTCGTGGGCTTCATTGCGGAAGTTCTTCGCCAATTCGCGCACAGCTAAGCCGCGAAGGCGGCCCCGGCAAGCCTTCGAATTCACCGGTGAGCCGGGCGGCGCGGCGGGTCTCGTTGGCTCATTCTTAACCTGGCTTTGCGAAGTCTCCTCCGTTCGCTCCAGGGATCCCCATGGCGCAAGCGCAGCCCGCCCACGACTACGACGAGGCGATCGACCGCCTCAAAAGCGACCTCCGCGACGACGCCGAGATGTTCCATCTCGCGCCCGTGTCGCTGTGGCTTGAGGACTTCAGCGCCGTCAAGAAGCTGCTCGAGGCATGGCGGAAGGCGGGGATGACGTCGCTGCGCGAGCATCTTCGCGCCGACCCTTCGCGCGTCAAGGTCTGCTCGAATCTGATCCGCATCGTCAAAGTGAACCGCGAGACGTTGTCGCTCTTCGAGGCGCGCGATCTGGCGCATCTTGTCGAGAATATCGACAGTGTGTTCCACGAGGAGATGCTGGAGCAGCATATCGAGGAGCTGGCGCAGCTTTGGGACGGCGCCACGGAATTCGCCAACCACACGGTCAACTATTCGCTCTCGGGCCGACGGCTCGACGTGCAGCTCAAAGGCAGCATCCTTCCAGGCTACGAGGCGGATTGGGGCCGCATCCTGCTTGCGGTCGAAGACGTGACGGAGCGCGAGACGGCGCGCCGCCGCCTTGCCGCCAGCGAGACCTATGCGCGCGGCCTCTTCCAGCATTCGCCGGTGTCGCTGTGGGTGGAGGATTTCTCGAGCATCAAGTGCCTGCTCGATGAGCTGCGCGCGATCGGCATTTCCGACTTTCGCGTCTTCACCGACGTGCACCCGGAATTCGTGCAGCGCTGCATGAGCGAGATTCGCGTCCTCGACGTGAACCAGCATACGCTCAAGATGTTCGCGGCTCCGGACCGGGCCACGCTGTTCAATCGCTTGAACGAAGTGTTCCGCGACGACATGCAGCAGCATTTCAAGGAGCAGCTCATCGATCTTTGGGAGGGCAAGCTCTTCCAGCTGCGTGAGGTCGTGAACTACGCGCTCGACGGAAGCGAGCTTTGCGTCCACCTGCAGTTCTCCGTGCTTCCCGGCTACGAGAACGACTGGTCGCTTGTCCAAGTGGCGCTGACCGACATCACGGCGCGCAAGAAGGCCGAGGCCTACCTCGAATATCTCGGCAAGCACGACGTGCTGACCAGGCTCTACAACCGTTCCTTCTACGTCGACGAGTTGCACCGGCTCGAACGCCAGGCGCCCTTCCCCGTCACGATCATCATGGTGGATTTGAACGGCCTCAAGGCCACGAATGACAGTCTCGGCCACGCGGCCGGCGACGCGCTCCTGCGCCGCGCCGGCGAGGTCTTGAGCAAGGCCGTCGACAAGCCGCGTACCGCCGCGCGGATCGGCGGCGACGAATTCGCCGTGCTCCTGCCGGCGACCGACGAGCGCCAGGCGGCGACGCTGATGGACACGATCCAGAACCTCGTCGAGCTCAACAACCAGTTCTATTCGGCTGCGCCGATCAACCTCTCCCTCGGCGCGGCGACCTGCATGCCGGGCGAGCGGCTTGAGAATGTTGCGAAACGCGCCGACGCCGAGATGTACAAGGCAAAACGCGCGTTCTATTCGCACCGCCGGACGGTAGGCGCGGCGCGCTGAACGACGTCACGCCCGGCCGTGAAGAGGGCCGCGGCCTATTCGGCGATATCCACGCCCTCGAAGGCGTCGCGGCCGAGCGGATCCATCTTGAAGCCGCTGACGCTGGCACGCGTCGCCATGAACACCACAGAATGGGCGATCGGCACCCACGGCGCGTCCTCGTGGAAGATCACCTGCGCCTGGCGGTAGAGCTTCTCGCGCTCGCCGATGTCGGAGATGCGCTTCGCCTCGGTAACCAGCCGGTCGTAATCGGGGTTGCACCATTTGGCGATGTTGTTGCCGCCGACCCGCGCCGACGTGCAGCCGAGAAGCACGTCGAGGAAGTTGTCGGGGTCGCCGTTGTCGCCGGTCCAGCCGTAGAGCGCCATCGACATGTCGCCGTTCTGCAGCCTGGTGCGATAGGCGCCCCATTCGTCTGATTTCAGCGTCGCCCGGATGCCGATCTTGGCGAGATCGTATTGGATGAGCTCGGCAACACGCTTGCCGTTCGGGTTGTAGGGACGGCTTACTGGGATGTACCAGAGATCGGTATCGAAGCCCTCTGCAAGCCCCGCTTCGATCATCAGTTTCTGCGCCGCGGCCGGATCGTAGGGGTAATCCTCAATGTCGTCGTTGTAAGACCAAAGTGTCGGCGGGATCGGGTTCTTCGCCACGACGCCGGCGCCCTGATAAACGGCCTCGATGATCGCCGCCTTGTCGATCGCCAGGTTGACCGCACGGCGGACCCGAACGTCGCTGAAGGGCGGCCTCGTGGTGTTCATCGCGAGGTAGCCGACGTTGAAGCCCTCCTGCTGGAGAACCTTCAGATTGGGATCGGCTTCGATCCCGGCGACGTCGCCGGGGTTCGGAAACGCAATCACGTGGCACTCGCCGGCCTTGAGCTTGGTGAGCCGCACCGCGGCGTTCGGCGTGATCGAGAACACCAGCGTGTCGATCGGCTGCTTGCCGCCCCAATAGTTCGGGAAGGCGCGATAGCGCACCGCCACATCCGGCTGGAAGCCGACGAATTCGAACGGGCCCGTCCCGATCGGCTCCTGGTCGATCTTCTCCGGAGTTCCGGCCTTGAGCAGCGCCTCGCCGTATTCGGCCGACTGGACGATGTTGAAAGGCATCGCGAGGTCGCCGAGGAACGGCGCCTCCGGGCGATTCAGGCGAAAGCGCACCGTGTAGTCGTCGAGCTTGTCGATCGACTTCAGAAGCTCCGGCATCCCCATGTCCTTGAAGTAGCCGTAGTTGCTCCCGCCGACGTCATGGTACGGATGGTCTTCCCTCCACTGCCGCTCGAGCGAGAAGAGCACGTCGTCGGCGTTCATCTCCCGGCTCGGCGTGAAGTTTTCGTTGGAATGGAACTTCACGCCGTGTCGAAGGTGGAAGACGTATTCAAGGCCGTCGTCGGAGATGGTCCAGGACTCCGCGAGCGCAGGCACGGGCTCGGTCGAGCCGGGCGGAAACTCGACGAGATTGTTGAAGAAGGGCCGCCCCACATTGATGCCGGTGGTCGTGGTCGCAATCTGCGGGTTGAGCGATTCCGGATTGCCTTCCGAGCAGAAGACCAAGGTCTTCGCCGACGCTCCGCTCGCCGAAACCGCCAGGGCCGACGCCAAGGCGGCGGCAATCGCAATTCGCATGTACTTAAGCTCCCTCGAGCTGGAACCGTCGCTCGGGTGCCGCGTCGACAGCCGCGTCGCCGACGACCTTCGGGATGTCGATGGTGAAGCGCGTTCCTCGGTCGACCTTGCTGTAGAGGTTGACGTGGCCTTGCAGGCGGCTGGTCACGAGGTTGTAGACGATATGGAGACCGAGGCCCGTATTGCCGGTGCTCCGACCGGTCGTGAAGAAGGGGTCGAAAACTTTTCCAACGTTCTCCGGCGGGATGCCTTTGCCGTCGTCGGCGAAGACGATGCGCACCGTGTCCGGTCGTGGTTCGCTGACGCGGATCGAGATGCGTCCGGCCTGATCCGGCGCATACGCGTGAGTGACCGCATTGGTGATGAGGTTCGTCAGAACCTGACCGAGAGCACCTGGATAGGTGTCGACCATCACGCCCGGAGGGCACTCGATCTGCACCTCGTGCTTGGTCTTGCGCAGAATTGGACGGAGGCTGGTCAGCAAGTCCTGCAGCCATGCGTCCATCAGGAACGGACGGCGCTCGCCGCTCGCCTGGTCGGCCGCAACCTGCTTGAAGCTGTGGACGAGGTCGGCGGCGCGGCTCAAGTTGCCGAAGAGGAGCTGCGTCCCCTCCCGCATGCGATCCACAAACCGCTCCAGCACCGACCGCTGCAGCCTGCCGCTCGCGGCGATCTCACCGAACCGCTTGGCTTCGTCGCCGAGGAGCGTCGCGGTGGTGAGTGCGATGCCGAGCGGCGTGTTGATCTCGTGGGCGACGCCGGCGACAAGCTGGCCCAGAGAGGCGAGCTTCTCGGCCTGGATCAGGTCCGTCTGCGTCTTGCGGAGTTCGGCGAGCGCGGTGTCGGCGCGGTCCTTCGACTTCCTGAGCGCCTGCTCGCGGCGGCCGATCTCGGTGATGAACACGTTGGTCGCGCGCGCCATGTCGCCAAGTTCGTCGCGGCGATTGAAATCGGCGATCGGGCCGGCGCGGGCATTCTCCGCGAGCTCCGCCATGCGGGTCTGGAGGAGCCGCAGAGGCCGGGTGATGGAGCGGGCGACGGCGACCCCGGTCACGGAGCCGAGCAGGAGCCCGATGGCCGCCCCGAAAATCAGGATGTTGCGCACGAGTGCGCCGATCTGTTCGGCGTTTCTGGTCAGGCTCTCGTTCAAAAGGCGCGCCCGGTCGATCATGCGCCGGGTGGTCGCGTCCATCTCGTCGAGAATGTGGCTCTGCTCGTCGAGGCCGGTTTGCGCCGTAGTAAGGCCCTGACGCCACTTGTCGAGCGCCTCGATCATCTCAGACTGGATGAGCGGCGAGATCGGCATCGACGACATCGTCTGGCTGAGGCCGACGCTCGCGTCGTGGATCTGAGCGATCGCAGCGGTGTCGCGGCTTGTAAGCGCCGTAGCCGTGCGGTTGGAGAGCTTGAGCGTCTCGATCGCGATGTCCTGCGTCGCCCGCTCCGTCTCAGCCGACTGCACCGAATAGGTCAGAAGCTCCGCGACCTGATCGTGCAGCGCGCCCATCTCGGTCGAATGGACCTTGAGCAGCCGTTCGACCCAGCCGGTCAGGGCGCCGCGTGGATCGTCGCTCGCGGGCTTTGAAAGACTATCCTCGTAGGCTTCGACCAGTCGCGAGAAATCCGCCGCTTGCTGCTTAAGGCCCGCGGCGTTGAGTGCCTCGTTCAGGCGGCCGGCGGCTCCCTTCAGTCGGCCAAGATCGAAGGTCAGCGCGTCGCCCCCCTGCGCGGACGTCGCCGGCTCGCTTGCATTAGGCTGCGCACGGATCAGCGCCACGGCTGCGACAGCGGCATTCACTTCGTATCCGCTGTCGACGATGTCGCGCTCGAAGCGGAGCTTGCGGTCGGCGTCGGCGAGCGATTCGACGATATCGGCGTTCGATTTGTGCTGGCGCTCGCGCGCCTCGTCGGTAAGCTTGACGAGCGTGTTGGCGCGCTCGCCCATATCCGCAACCAACCCATCGTTGCGCACGGTAACGTCGACCAAGCGGCGCATGTTCTCGCGGTAGCGCTGCAGCGCGTCCATCGCATCCTTCGTCGCCGCGACGCTCGCGCTGTCGCGTACGACGCCGGCAAGCCGGATCAGGTCGAATCGCGCCTGCTCAGCATAGGTGAGGAAGAGCTCGTAGTGGCTCGTGCGCTCGCCACCCGTCGTCTCCAGGAAATCGTCCCGGGCGGCGCGCGCTGAAAGGAGGTTTCGGTAGATCGTTCCGGCAAGGACAGCGCCCGATCGCGCGCGGTCTGCTGCGTTCAAAAGCACGAAAGCGGCGAGCGCGATGGCCGCCGCGATGGTGATCGGAATGCCTCCGACCAGAAAGACTTTGTAGGTGATCCGCATTCCACCACCCCGGACCGGTCCCCACGCCCGGTGCCCGCCGATCTTACCAGAGGGGGGCGGAGGGGGGCGAGATGCGGTCGAAGCACCGGGCGGGGGGTCGGGTACTGCGGGGCGCGCGTCCATTTGCGTGCCGTCGCAGGTTCGTGGTTAGCGCTGCGCAACCTCGGCGGTCGGGATGCGCAGGAGAACGGTGGTCGACTGGCCGGCCTGGTAGCCGACGGTGATGGTTCGCACGTGCGGAGCCGGCTTGCCGTCGGCGGTCACCAGGCACGAAGCGTCGATATTCGGCCAGGTCGCTGTGGCGCAATCGGCCGTGCGGGCGAGGTCGCCTTTGACGGCGCGGGTCGCGGCGGCAGCAATCGCGGGATTGACGGCCTGATCGGAAATGGTTGCGAAGGCTCCGCCGATCCGCTGGGCTGCGATGTCAGCCTCGGAATTGGTGGAAGCAGCATGCGCGCGGCTCATTGGCGAAATCATCAGCCCCGCGACGATCAAAGCGAGGCCAGCGAGGATCGCGGCGGCGACGAATTTGCGTGACTCGATCATCTCAAAACCCTCCGGAGCCCTTGGCTCCCCCTATGGCGAGAGGGTTTAGCGGCCGGCCTTTTCACGCTGTTTTCGCGGGATCCGGAAACGTGTTTCGTCGCCGTGCCGATTATTTCGTCCGGGCCGGTCGGGAAGAAACAATCCCGGCTGTGGCACTCAAGATCAAAGACGAAATCCGTCCGCGACTCGCGGCTCAGGCGCCCTCCCCGCCCCCATCCGGCGAGAAGACATAACCGGCGCCGCGCACGGTCTTAATGACGCGCGGATGCGCGGGGTCCGGCTCGATTTTGCGGCGAATGCGGGTGATTCTGACGTCGATCGCTCGGTCGAAGGCCTCCGAATCGCGTGCCTGGGCGAGGTCGAGCAGGCGCTCGCGGGTCAAGACGCGTTTCGGATTCTCAGCGAACGCTTTCAGGAGCCCGAACTCCGAAGCGGTCAGCGGATGCTCATTCCCTTCCTCGTCGCGGAGCGTGCGGGCGTCGAGGTCGAGCCATTTGGTGCCCATCTTGACGGTGCGGTTCGGCGTTCCCGACGCGCCGGGCGGGGCCGCGGTCCTGCGGCGCAGCACCGAGCGCACGCGCGCCAGGAGCTCGCGCATCTCACAGGGCTTGGCCAGGTAATCGTCAGCCCCGAGCTCAAGTCCCACGACCCTGTCGATCGGGCTTGCGGTTGCGGTCAGCATGATGACCGGCACATTGCCCTGCTGCTTCAGGAAGCGGACGAGCGACAGGCCGTCTTCCTCCGGCATGTTCAAATCGAGCACGACGAGGTCGGGCCGGGCCTTGCCTACGGCGGCGCGGAGCGACGGGCCCCCGTCGCACAGCGTCACGTCGAAGCCGTGCATCTTCAAATAGTCGCCGATCATGTCGCGGGCGGCGGGTTCGTCGTCGACCACGAAGACGTTCTGCTGCTGGCTCATTCCGCATCCATTTCGTCAAGCAATGGCAACGCGATAGCGAACACCGCCCCACCGGACGCACCGCGACTCTCCACGAAGATGCGGCCGTTGTGAAGGTCGATGATGCGCTTGGCAATGGACAAGCCGAGCCCGGTCGAGCTTTCCCCGGCGGTCGGCTTGGCGGAAAGCCGCTGGAAGCGGCCGAACACGCGGGCTTTGTCCTCCGGCGACAGGCCCGGCCCGTCATCTGCGACCCTGATCAGCGCCTCGTCATCCTCCCGTGCCAGGCTCACCTCTACGTGCCCGCCGAGCGGACTGTATTTGACGGCATTGCTGATCAGATTGTCGACCGCCTCGCGCAGCCTTTCCGTGTCGCCTCGGACGAAGAGCCCCGGCTCGACCGCGACGTCCAGATCCTGCTCTTTGCCGAGCGCAAGCTTGCGGTTGTGCTCGGAGACTTCCGTGACGAGCACGCCGAGGTCGAGCGTGTAGGAGCGGACGGAGATGTCGACCGCGTCGGCCCGCGCGTCGGCGATCAGATCCTCCACCATCGCCGTCAGGCGACGCGCCGATTGCCGGATGTGCTCGATCTGATCGCGCGCCTGTTTCTCCGGGAGATCCTTCTTTGATAGGAGCTCCTTCAGCATCTCGGCACGGCCGAGGATCACGCCGAGCGGGTTCTTCAAATCGTGCGCGACAGTGCCGAGCACCTCGCCTTTGAAGGAATTGGCCCGCTTCAGTCGCTCGCTCTGGTTCTCAAGCCGCTCCTTGGCGGCGAGCAGCTGCGCGGTTCGCTTCGCCACCTTTTCCTCGAGGCGAAGGTTGGCGCGTTCGAGCCGCTCGTAGAGCGTCGCGTTGTCGAAAGCGGCGGCAAGCCTGCTGCAGAACACTTCGACAAGCGCTTTGTCCGTGTCGGAAAGCTCCTTGTCGGCGTCCATCAGCGCCACCAGCTCCCGGCCGCTTCCGGTGCCCATATAGAGGAGATAGCGGCCACGCGAGAAATCGTGGCAGCGGCTTTCGAACGCGGCGTGGATAAGCCTCGCCAAGTCCTTCTCGAGCGGACGGCGAACTTCCGGAGCGGCGTAGTCGCGGTAGTTGCCGGAGCCGGCCAGCACCAGCAGCCCGTCGGCGCTGTCGGCCTCGCGCAGGACGAGGATACCGGCGCAGTCGACCGCCATCAGCGAGGCAAGCTGCGTCAGCATGCCCTCCGCCAAGCGCTGCAGCGAGCGCTGATCGAAGAGCGTCGCGGCGGCGTCGATGATGATCTCCAGCCCACGCCGCGTCTGCACCAGCTTCAGGAGCTGCTCGTAGCTTCTGAGCGCCGCCGTCAGTGTGGTGAAAAGCTTATCGGCGGTAAGCTCCGTCTTGGCCTTGTAGTCGTTGATATCGTAGTCGACGACAACTCTTCGCTCCGGCGCCTGACCCGGCTGGCCGGTGCGCAATATGATGCGGACCGTCTCGTTCTTCAGCTCCTTGCGCACGAACTGGACGATCTCCAGGCCTGCCCCCTCCGTCTCCATGACGACGTCGAGCAGGATGACCGCCATGTCCGGATGGGCGCGGAAAAGCGAGCGCGCCTCCGCCGCGGAGCGGGCGGAAAGAAGCTCCAATCCGCGACCGTGCAGCGTGAAGTCCTGCAGGACGAAGCGCGTACCGGTGTGGACGCCCTGGTCGTCGTCGACGATTGCCACCTTCCAGCGCGGCAGCTCCGGCGGTGGCGGTAGCACCTCGTCTTCGATCAGCGTTACGAATTCGGCCTCTTCGGCCATCTGCCGCGGCTCCTTCGGGACTCGTGATGCAAGTTTCGCCCGTCACGGGGCAGAGGAAAAGGGGTTGAAGACACGTAAGTTACCGGGGAAGCCGGCGGATTTGGCTGGGGCGCCAGGATTCGAACCTGGGGTGGCGGGACCAAAACCCGCTGCCTTACCGCTTGGCTACGCCCCAATGCCGGACGACGGGACTTCGGCGACGCCGCCGCCTCGATGCGGTCGGTAGCGGCAAAGCACCGTGCGCGGATGGTCGGAGCGGCAGGATTTGAACCTGCGACCCCCTGCTCCCGAAGCAGGTGCGCTACCAGGCTGCGCTACGCTCCGCCAAGGCGGGCGGATATAGCCGCTGCCCCCAGGCATCGCAAGGTCGCGGCCTTTGTGGCAGCGGCAACATGAAGGAACGGCCCGTCGAAACGGGCCGCTCTCTCCTCCCGGCCGATGAGGCAGGCCGGGAGACACAACTCCTGCCGACTACATCTTCGGCATCAGTACCTTGTCGATCACGTGGATCACGCCGTTCGACTGGTTCACGTCGGCGATCGTCACCTTCGCGGCGTTGCCGGCTTCGTCGTAGATCCAAAGATTGTTGCCCTTCACCTCGGCGGTGATGGTGTCGCCAGAGACGGTCGTCAGGTTCACCTTGCCGCCCATCGATTTCGCCTTCGCCATGATGTCCTCGGCGGACATGTCGCCAGCGACGACGTGGTAGGTCAGGATGTGGACAAGCGTGTCCTTGTTCTCCGGCTTCAGGAGGTCGTCGACCGTGCCGGCGGGCAGTGCTTCGAAAGCGGCGTTGACCGGCGCAAAGACCGTGAACGGCCCCGGCCCGGAAAGCGTGTCGACAAGGCCTGCGGCCTTCACCGCGGCGACGAGCGTGGTGTGATCCTTGGAATTGACCGCGTTTTCGATGATGTTCTTCTCCGCATACATCGGTGCGCCACCGACCATCACGGGTCCGCTGGCAAACGACTGTGCGGCGGCAAAGCCGAGGCTGAGGATCGCCGCGCTCGTGAGGACGCGCGCGAACTTCAAGAAGCTCTTCTGCATATTGATCTCCCGCTTTCCCAGATTGGGTGCATGGGCCGCTACGGCGGCGCGCAGCTAAGAGTTCTCTGCTCGGCCTGAGACCGCGGTCACTTGATCGTGAGACCGAGGCGATCCGCGCCCGTGATCCGCGTTGCGCGGCGGTGGGCTTTGGACTAGCGGGTTGCGATGCTCGCCAGTTACGCAATCAGGGAGAAGCGTCTTGTCGCAGCCGGTCCCGGTGGGGATTTGGCGGATGCCGCCTGGATCGATCTCCTCAATCCCGCCAGAGAGGAAGAGGCCGAGGTCGAACGGCTTCTGGGCATTGGAATTCCAACGCGCGAGGAAATAGCCGAGATCGAAGTTTCGTCCCGGCTCTACAAGGAGAACGACGCCTTCTACATGACGGCGAGCGTGCTCACCGGCGCACAGTACGGCATGCCCGAGGTCTCGCCCGTCACCTTCATTCTCGCCAGGGGGCGCCTCGTTACCGTGCGTTACGCCGAACCCGGAGTCTTTCGCATTTTCGTCAATCAGACGCAGAAGGCCGACTCCGACTTTCGGGATTGCGACGACATCTTCATCGCCCTTCTCGAAGCCGTCATCGACCGCACCGCGGACATCCTCGAAAAGGCCAGCGCCGACACCGACGCAATTTCGCGCGCCGTGTTTCGCCCGGAGACCGACGACAGTTCGCCGACCAAGGACTACAAGGAGATTCTGCGCCGTCTCGGGCGGGGCGGCGACCTCACCTCAAGGGTCAGGGAGAGCCTGGTCAGCCTTGGCCGGCTCGTGAACTTCCTGACCGCCGAATGCGGCGACCTCCATCCCGACCTGCACGAACGCACGCGGACCATGACCGCCGATATCCGCTCGCTGAGCGATCATGCGAGCTTTGTCGCGAATACGACGACGTTCCTTCTCGACGCGCTGCTTGGCCTGATCAACATCGAGCAAAACGCCATCATCAAGATCGTTTCGGTGATCTCGATTCTCATTATGCCGCCGACTCTGGTCGCCAGCATCTATGGGATGAACTTCCGCTCCATGCCGGAATTGAACTGGTCCTTCGGCTATCCGATTGCCGTCGGCGCGATGGTCTTGGCGGCCGTCATTCCCTATTGGTATTTCAAGCGGCGCGGCTGGCTGTGACACACTGAGCCTCGGCCCGTCGGCCCGGAGGAGCGGGACTTCAGCCGCCGCGCGCATCGATTTGTCGACAAATTCCCGCCTCGGAAGCGGCGCGCCGCTGTTGATTTCCGCCGGCAATCCGTCCTTACCTAGCGGCCAGTGGGGACGGACGGGGCGTCCGACCTCGATTTTTTCCCAACGGGAGGGTCTTCTATGTATGTCAAACGCATCGTGAAGGCTGCGCTGCTCGGCGCCAGTCTCGCGGCTCTTGTGGGCGCCGCCGCTTCGGCGAAGACGCTGGTCTATTGTTCGGAAACATCCCCTGAAGGTTTCGATCCGTCGCTCTACGAGGGCGGCAACACGCTCGACGCCGTCATCCCGGTCTATGAGGGCTTGGTCACGTTCAAGCCGGGCACCACCGAGGTCCAGCCCGCGCTTGCGGAGAAATGGGACATCTCCGACGACGGCCTGAAATACACTTTCCATCTTCGGCACGGGGTCAAGTTCGGCGCCACGGATTACTTTACGCCGACGCGCGAGTTCAACGCCGACGATGTGGTCTTTTCCTTCCATCGCCAGATGGATGCCGATACGCCCTGGAACCCCTACCTCAAGGAAACGTCGTATCAATACTGGGGCGACATGGCGATGCCGGACGCCGTCGCCGACGTGACGAAGACGGACGATTACACCGTCGTGCTGACCCTGAAGCAGCCAAGCTCGCCGATGATCGCGAACCTCGCCATGACGTTCGCGTCGATCGTGTCGAAGGAATATGCCGACAAGCTGATGGCGGCAGGTGAAGCCGGCAAGATGAACGAGGAGCCTGTCGGTACGGGCAAGTATGTCTTTGTCGGCTACAATAAGGACTCCGACATCCACTATGCCGCCAATCCCGACTATTGGGGTGACAAGGCCAAGGTCGACTCGCTGGTGTTTGCGATCACCAGCCGACCCGGCGACGCGCCTTCAGAAGTTGAAGGCGGGCGAGTGCGACATCATGGATTATCCGGCCCCGGCCGACGTCGCCGGCATCCGGGCCGACCCGAACCTCACCACGATTGAGGAGAAGGGCCTGAACGTCGCCTACCTCGCCTACAACACGCAGCAAAAGCCATTCGACAATCCCGATGTTCGCCACGCCCTCAACATGGCGATCGACAAGAAGGCGATCATCGACGCGGTCCTGCAGGGCCTCGGCGAGCCGGCGGTCAACCCGATCCCGCCGACGATGTGGGGCTACAATCACGACATCAAGGACGATCCGTACGATCCTGATGCGGCGAAGGCGATGCTCGAAAAAGCCGGCGTCAAGGATCTGCACATGAAGGTCTGGGCAATGCCGGTCTCCCGGCCCTACATGCCCGACGCCAAGACCGCAGCCCAGCTGATCCAGGCCGACTTCGCCAAGGCCGGCGTCACGGTGGAGATCGTGTCGCCGGAGTGGAAGGAATACTTGGCGACGTCCTCGCCGGTCGAACACGACGGCGCGGTCATGCTCGGTTGGACAGGCGACAACGGCGATCCGGACAACTTCCTGACGCCTCTCCTCGGCTGCAACGCCGTTGGCGTCGGAAATCGTGCCGAGTGGTGCAACAAGGACTTCGACGACATGATCCGCAAGGCGACTCTGGTCACCGATCAGGCGGAGAGAGCGAAGCTCTACGAGCAGGCAATCGCGATCTTCAAGCAGGATGCACCCTGGGCCACGCTTGACCACACGGTCGTCGTGATGCCGATGAGCAAGAAGGTCTCTGGCTACGTCGTCGATCCATTCGGCCTCCATCGCTTCGACTCCGTCGACAAGACCGAATAGATCACCGAGCATGATGTGGGGGCGATTGACGCCCCCACATCCTTTCCAGGCCCTGTGCCGTGCTCCGCTTCCTTCTTCGCCGTCTGGCGCTGATCGTCCCGACGATCATCGGGATCACCGTCGTATCCTTCAGCTTTATCCGGCTGCTCCCAGCCGACCCGGTCGTCGCGATGTCGGGCGAGCGCGGCATCACGCCTGAGCGCCATGCGGCGCTGATGCATCAGTTCGGGTTCGATCGCCCGATCTGGCAGCAGTACCTAGACTATCTCTGGCGGGCGCTGCATGGCGATCTCGGCAACTCGCTGAGCACCACGCATCCGATCCTCCAGGAATTCCGAGTGCTGTTTCCCGCGACCATCGAACTTTCGGCGTGTGCGATCATCATCGCGATCATCGTCGGCCTGCCGCTCGGCATCATAGCCGCGGTGAAACGAGGCACCGCGCTCGATCAGTTGACGATGGGCGCCGCACTGATCGGGTACTCCATGCCGATCTTCTGGTGGGGGCTGCTCCTTATCGTCGTCTTCTCCGGGATGCTGCATTGGACGCCTGTCGCCGGCCGCATCAGCTCCGACTATTTCATCAAACCGTTCACGGGTTTCATGCTGATCGACTCGCAGCTGTCGGGCCAGAAGGGGGCCTTTCAATCGGCCGTCTCGCATCTCGTTCTCCCCTCGATCGTGCTCGCCACGGTTCCGCTTGCGGTGATCGCGCGGCAGACCCGCTCGGCAATGCTGGAAGTGCTGAGCGAGGACTATGTGCGCACCGCGCGCGCCAAAGGTCTGTCACCCTGGCGCGTGATCGGGCTGCACGCGCTCAGGAACGCGCTCATCCCTGTGGTGACGACGATCGGCCTCCAGGTCGGCGTGCTGATGGCGGGCGCGATCCTGACCGAGACGATCTTCTCCTGGCCCGGCGTCGGCAAATGGATGGTCGAGTCGATCTCACGACGCGACTATCCGGCGGTGCAGGGCGGCCTGCTCCTCATTGCGGTCGCCGTCATGCTGGTGAACCTCGTCGTCGACGTTCTCTATAGCGTCATCAATCCGCGGATACGCAGCGCGAGGTGAAGGATGGCCGACGCAGCCGTGCCGATTCGTGGAGGTGCGCCGCCCAAGAGAGGGCGAGAGCAGCCCGGCGCGTTTGTCGCGTTCTGGGGCTATTTCAGCGAGAGCCGCGGTGCCGTCCTCGGTCTGATGTTTCTGGTGTTCATCGTCGCTGTCGCCGTCTTCGCGCCGCTGATTGCGCCCTACCCGCCCGGCGAACAGTTCCGCGATCATCTCCTGCAGCCGCCGGCGTGGGAAGACGGCGGCGCATGGGCCTTTCCCTTCGGCACCGACTCTGTCGGCCGCGATATCCTTTCGCGCATCATCTTCGGGGCGCGCTACTCGCTGTTCATCGGCATTGTTGTCGTCGGGGTCTCGCTCGCCGGCGGGATTGCTCTTGGGGTCATCGCCGGTTTCGCGCGCGGCGTGATTGAGACGGCGATCATGCGCGTCATGGACGTGATCCTCGCCTTTCCAAGCCTGCTCCTGGCGCTGGTGCTGGTGGCGATCCTCGGTCCGAGCCTGTTCAATGCGATGATCTCCATCGCGATCTCCTACCTGCCGCATTTTGTCCGCCTGACGCGCGCCTCGGTCCTGGCGGAGCGGACGAAGGACTACGTAGTGTCCGCGCGGGTCGCCGGCGCCGGCCCAATACGGCTGATGGTCATGACCATCCTGCCCAACTGCCTTGCGCCGCTCATCGTGCAGGCGACGCTCTCCTTCTCCACCGCCATCCTCGATGCGGCGGCGCTCGGTTTCCTCGGCATGGGCGCGCAGCCGCCAACGCCGGAATGGGGCACCATGCTCGCCGAAGCGCGCGGGTTCATCCTGCGCGCTTGGTGGGTTGTGACGCTCCCCGGTCTCGCAATCCTGATCACCGTGCTCGCCATCAACCTGATCGGCGACGGGCTCCGCGACGCGCTCGACCCGAAGCTCAAGCGGAGCTGACGGTGCCCCTCCTCGAGATCCGCAACCTCTCCGTCAGCTTCGCTACGATGTCGGGCGCGTTCACGGCGGTCGACGGAATGGATCTCGACGTCGAGGCCGGCGAGGTGGTGGCGATCGTGGGCGAATCCGGTTCCGGCAAGTCGGTCGCCATGCTCGCCGTCATGGGGCTTCTGCCGAAGACGGCAACGGTGACCGCCGACCGTCTCGTCTTCGATGGCGAAGACCTTTTCGCCATCTCCGCCCGACGCAGGCGCGCGTTCGTCGGCAAAGACATGGCGATGATCTTTCAGGAGCCCATGTCCAGCCTGAACCCGTGCTTCACGGTCGGCTTCCAGATCGGCGAGGCGCTGAACGTGCATCTCGGCATGGATCGCGCGGCGCGGCGCGAGCGCTCGATCGCGCTCTTGCGCGAAGTCGGCATCTCCGAGCCCGAACGGCGGCTCGGCGCCTTCCCCCACCAGCTTTCCGGCGGCATGAGCCAACGCGTGATGATCGCAATGGCAATCGCCTGCCGGCCGAAGCTTCTCATTGCCGACGAGCCAACTACTGCGCTCGACGTTACCATCCAGGCGCAGATCCTCGACCTCCTGCTCGCGCTTCAGGCGGAGACCGGCATGGGGCTGGTGCTGATCACGCACTCGATGGGCGTCGTCGCGGAGACCGCCAACCGCGTCGTCGTCCAGTATGCCGGCCAGCAGGTGGAGCGGCAGGCCGTGCGCGGTATCTTCGCGCGGCCGCACCACCCCTACACCGTCGCTCTCCTCGAGGCGCTCCCCGACCGCGCCACCAGCGACCGGCTCCCCGCGATTCCCGGCGTGGTCCCTGGCCAAAGCGACCGGCCGAGTGGCTGCCTCTTCAACCCGCGTTGCGGGTTTGCCACCAATGTCTGCCGCAAGGTCGTGCCGCCGGTGCAGTCGACCGCGCTCGGCAGCGCGCTCTGCCACTATCCGCGGAATGCGCGCCTGGAGGCGGCATGAGCGTCGTCATCGAAGCGGTCGACCTAGCGCGCAATTACGCCGTCGGCCGCGGTGCGTTCCGCGAGCCCGCGATCGTCCAGGCGCTGGTCGGAGCGACGTTCTCCGTCGAGACCGGCAAGACGCTCGCCGTCGTCGGCGAATCCGGCTGCGGCAAATCAACCCTCGCCCGCGTCGTCACCATGATCGAGCCGGCAAGCGACGGGCGGCTCGTCATCGACGGCGTGCAGGTAAACGGCGCCGATCGCGGGACGCTGCGCGGACTGCGCCACACCGTGCAGATCGTTTTCCAGGACCCCTACGGCTCGCTCAACCCGCGCCAGAAGGTGGGGGCGATCCTGGAGGAGCCGCTCATCATCAACACGTCGCTCAGGGCCTCCGAGCGCCGCGCGAAAGCCCTCGACATGCTGAGGCGCGTCGGCCTCAGACCGGAGCACTATGCACGCTACCCGCACATGTTCTCCGGCGGACAGCGGCAGCGGATCGCGATCGCCCGCGCGCTGATGCTGGAACCGAAGATCGTCGTGCTCGACGAGCCGGTTTCAGCGCTCGACGTTTCGATCCAGGCGCAGATCCTGAATCTTCTCGCGGACCTGCAGGACCAGTTCGCGCTGACCTACATCTTCATCAGCCACGATCTTTCGGTCGTGCGGTTCGTGGCTGACGATGTCATGGTGATGTATCTCGGGCGCCCGGTCGAGATCGCGCCGGTCGAGGAAATCTTCAGCCGACCGCTGCATCCCTATACGCGTGCACTACTCTCCGCGACGCCTGTCGCCGATCCGGAGAAGCGCCGCGCCAAGATAAAGCTCGAAGGCGAGATCCCCTCCCCCTTCGACCCGCCGAGCGGCTGCCCGTTCCATCCACGCTGCCCTTACAAGCGCGAGCCGATCTGCGTCGGCGAACGCCCGCACCTGATGCCCGCCGGCAAGAGCCTGCACGCCTGCTACGGCGTGGCGGAGGGATGGATACCGGAGACGCCGGAAATCTTGCCGCTCAGCGCCTGACGAGCCGCGCGCCGGAGACGACCAGCGCCGCCGCAAGCGCGAGCTTCACCACATCGCCAAAAATGAAGGGTGCGACGCCCGCAGAGAACGCACTCGCGGCACCGATTCCGTGAGCACCGCTCGCAAGTATCGCGAACCAGGCGAGCCACGCGAAGCCGAGCACAAAGACGATGGCGTCGCCGAGAAGCATGGCGCCGAAGAGCTTCAGCGGGTTGCGGTCGAACCCGCGCTCGGCCAGCCACCCGACGACGACCGCCTCGGCCGCGAAGCCGACAAGAAAACCGCAGGTTGGGCCCACCATGTAAAGGAGCCCGATGCCGCGTTCGGGCGTGCCCTGGAACACCGGCAGGCCGAAGGCGCCCTCGGCGAGGTAGAGGAGAACGGTGGCAAGGCCGAGCCGCCAGCCGTAGGCGGCGGCAATCAATGCAACGGCGCCCGTCTGGAGCGTCATGGGCACCGGCCAGAACGGCACGCTGATCTTGGCCGAGGCCCAGAGAATGAGGCTGCCGAGGATGGCAAAGCCGACGAGCGCTGCGGCCCGCCTGCCGCTTTCTTCCGGAACGAAGCGACCGATGAGCGGCCCCTTCATTGCAACTGCGTTCATGTAATCCGCCCTTCCGCGCGTCCCTTGTCCCCTATAGAGAGCGCGTCGGAAACCAGCAAGAAGCCGGCCAACGCGTGGCGCTTCAATTCAACCTTGATTTCGCACCGCCGACGGACGAGCCGGTCACGGTCGCGCCCGGCGTCCGGCGGGTAACCGCGGGGAATGCGGGACCTTTCACGTTCCGCGGCACCAACACTTTCCTGATCGGGACGGACACGCTCGCGGTGCTTGACCCGGGCCCCGCGGATGCCAACCACATCGAAGCGCTTGTCCGCGCGATCGGCGGTGCGCCGGTCGCCCACATTCTCGTATCGCACACGCATCGCGACCATTCGGCCGGCGCGCGGCCTCTCCAGGCACGGATCGCGGCGCCGATCCTCGCGGCGGGGCCGCATCGCCCCGCCCGCGCCGCTCGGACGGGGGAGGAAGCACGGCTCGACGCCGGCGCCGATCTCGACTTCGTTCCCGACGATTTGCTTGTGGACGGCGCGTCCATCGACGGCGATGGCTATCGACTTGAGGCCGTCGCCACACCGGGGCACACGGTCAACCATCTCGCCTTCGCCTGGCCCGACGCCGGCATCATCTTCTCCGGCGATCACGTCATGGGCTGGTCGACAACGATTGTGGCACCGCCCGACGGCTCGATGGCCGACTACATGACTTCGCTGGAGAAACTTGCGGCTCGGCCGGAGCGGTTCTACCTGCCGGCGCACGGCGCCGAGATCCGCGACGGGCCCTCTTACGCGCGCGCGCTTCGCGCGCACCGCAAGATGCGCGAGGCTGCGATCCTCGACGGGCTGCGCCGCGGCGACGCGTCGGTCCGGGAACTTGTCGCGCGCGTCTACACCGGGCTCAATCCGTTGCTTTTCGGCGCCGCCGCACTCTCGACACTTGCCCACCTCGAAGATCTCGTCGCCCGCGATGCCGTCAGGGCAGACGGGCCGCCGACACTTGCGGCTAGCTACTGGCCCGCGGACGCGACGCCGTCGCTGCCGGCTGCTCCCGGCTCCGGCTGAAGGATTCCGTCGAGCTTGTCGAAGTAGGACTTGATGCGGCGCGCATTCTGACCGAGGTCGTGGGCGCCGATGCGTGACGCCGAGCGCATATCGACGATGGTGCTTCCATCGTCGGCCACGCGCATGCGCACGACCACGTCGTCGATGAAGCCAAAAATCGGGGTGGGTGCGGTCGCCTCGATGATGGCAAAGTCGATCGGCACCGAATCTACGAGCGAAGCATTCGCCTGCGGCTCTGAAGTCGGCAACGTCTCCGTCGCCATGCCGCCGCGCGACTGCGTCATCACGCTCTTCGCCGCAAGCGCCTGCGTGAGCTCCGCATCCTCGGCAGCGACGGGCGCGGGGCCGGTTCGGGATGCCGCCATCGGAAGCTCGGCGGGACGGACCTCGCGGGTGACCGTCCAGTGGCTCGAATCCATGATACCGCGTGCCGCCACGTAAACATTACCGAGCGGAAGCGGATAGACGCGCGGCGCGATGTCGGGATAGCCCGCCACCTGGCGGGCGATGCTCCCCGCGTCGGGTGCAGGATGCGCAGCACCTGGACCGAAAAAACGCGGCGGGTCGTTGACGTCGGTCGTGACATCGGAGATGCGCGGGTAGATGACGGCCGCCGCTGCGATAAAGCCGAGGACCACGAGAACCGGCGACGCGTAGAAGATACCGACAAAGGCCGATCCGGCGCCCTCCGCGCCGGAGGCCCAGATATCGGCGAGCGCGTAGATCGCAAGGCCAAGTGCGGCAAGACCAAGCGCGAAACCGGCGACGAGCACGGGCTGAAGCGCCGCCTGCGGCACGAGTCCGAGGCGCATGCCGAACACGCCGAGCGCAAGCACGGGCAGCGCAAGGCCTCCCGCCAGTCGCGCCCAGCCGGCGGCGCGCGACCGCCGGATCGTCACGTTTCGTCGCATCAACGGCATTGGCAACTCCGATGCCGCTGCATATCCCCGCCTTCAGGCGCCGGGCAAGCGATAGTCGCGGAAGCGTTCGCGCAGCTCCGTCTTCTTGATCTTACCCGTGGCCGTGTGCGGGATTTCATCGACGAAGACCACGTCGTCAGGCAGCCACCACTTTGCAACCTTTGGCCGGAGGAAATCGAGCAGCGCATCCTTACTTGGCGCGGCGTCCGCCTTCGCCACGACGATCAGCAGCGGACGCTCATCCCACTTTGGATGGCGCACGCCGATTACCGCAGCCTCGGCGACCGCAGGATGACCGACCGCGAGATTCTCCAGGTCGATCGACGAAATCCACTCGCCGCCCGACTTGATCACATCCTTCGAACGATCGGTGATGCGCATGTAACCGTGGCTGTCGATGTGGGCGACATCGCCGGTTTCGAACCAGCCTTCCTCGTCGAGCACTTCCGCCTCATCGTGGAAATAGGCGCGGGCGATAGCCGGTCCGCGCACCTTCAGGCGACCGAAGGTTTTGCCGTCCCAGGGCAGAGCCTTGTCGGAATCGTCGACAACCTTGATCTCCACACCGAACGGCGCATGCCCCTGCTTTTCCTGCTGATCGAGCCGCGCCTCCTTGTCGAGCGCCGCGACCTCGGGCTTGAAGGAGCAGACCGTGCCGAGCGGGCTCATTTCGGTCATGCCCCAGGCGTGGAGGACACGAACGCCATAGCGCTCCTCGAACGCCTCGATGATCATGCGCGGACAGGCGGCGCCGCCGATGACGACGCGTTTAAGGTGCGGCAGGCTGCCGCCCGAGGCGTCGAGGTGCTGCAGCAGCGACAGCCAGATGGTCGGCACGGCCGCCGTGCAGCTGACGCGCTCGGCATTCAGCAACTCATGGATCGAAGCGCCGTCGAGCTTGGGACCGGGCATGATGAGCGCCGACCCCGCAAGCGGCGCCGTGAACGCGATGCCCCAGCAATTTGCATGGAACATTGGAACGACCGGCATGACGCGGTCGCTGCTTGAGAGTCCAAACACGTCCGGCCCGTTCGCGATCATTGAATGAAGCACGTTCGAGCGGTGCGAATAGACGACGCCCTTCGGGTTCCCCGTCGTGCCCGACGTGTAGCACATGCCGGCCGCAGTATTTTCGTCGAACTCCCGCCAGGCGAAGTCGTCGTCGGCCGCGAGCCATTCCTCATAGGGCTCGCAAACGAGGGGCGTCTCCGGCATGTGCGCCGCATCGGTCAGCACCACCACCTTCTCAACGGACTTCATGTGGTCGCGAAGTTTCTCCACCAGCGGCAGGAAGGTCAGGTCGACGAAGAGCATCCGGTCTTCGGCGTGGTTGACGATCCAAGCGATCTGCTCGGGGAAGAGCCGCGGATTGACGGTGTGGTAAACGCCGCCGAGTCCGAGCAAGCCGTACCAGACCTCAAGGTGCCGCCAGGTGTTCCAAGCGAGCGTCGCAGCGCGGTCGCCGAGGCGAAAGCGGTCCGCGTCAAGCCGCTTCGCCACGCGCCGCGCGCGGGAATGCACATCGCGATAGTTCGTGCGGTGGATCGGGCCTTCGACCGAGCGCGACACCACCTCGCGATCGCCGTGGTGTAAGGCCGCATGGTCGATGATCTTGTGGCAGAGGAGCGGCCACTCTTGCATCAGTCCGCGCATCGTTTCCTCCGGTTTTTCTGGATATTTCTCCGCTATGCCGGGCCTGGCAAGGCGCGTTTACGATAAGAATGCTTTCCCGCGCAGATGTCTTGTCACGGACACGGTTTGTCCGGACACGGTCGCCCCATGACAAGCTTCTCTCAGAAGGCCGCCCCCGCCGAGGACAGAGCGGACGGCCTCACCATGCGGCGCCTGCAGTTCGAGCTGGCACTCGACATGGGAGTAGGGCACCGCCCGCTGGTTGACTCACTCAAGGAAGCGGCCGCAGCGGCCGGCGCTGATCTCCTGTTTGTGCTTCCTGCGCCCTCCGGCGCGGGGATCACGGCCGTCGTCCGGCTGAAGGAGGATGGCAAGAACTCCTTCCTGCAGATCACGTCTTCAGGCGACGGCTTTGCCATCGGTGAGGAAGCTGGGATGGACGCGGCTCTTCTTGGTCTCGCCCGTGCCTCGGTCGACGTCTTCGAGCGCATGTCTGCCGACGCGGCGATCCGCGCACCGCTCGCGCAAAACTGACGGCACGCCGTCAAGGAAGAAGCCCGGCCGCAAGCCGCCCGGCGATCGCCCACATGACGACGCCGATGAGAATGTCGAGCACGCGCCAGGCGCGCTTGTCTGCGAAGACCGGCGCAAGCAGCGAAGCGCCGTAGCCCAACCCGAAGAACCACACAAAGGACGCCGCCGCGGCGCCGATTCCATACGCGATCCGTGCAGAGCCCTCGAAACGGCTGGAGAGGCTTCCGATCAGGAGCACGGTGTCGAGGTAGACGTGCGGGTTCAGGAACGTGAAAGCGAGGCAGGCGGCGATCGCAACACCGAGCTCGTCGCTTCTCCCCTCGCCCGCCTCCAAGGCCTGCGGCCTGATCGCACGCAGGAAGCTGCGAATCCCGTAGGCGAAAAGAAACAGCGCGCCGCCGGCGGTCACTATTGTGAGCGCCTTCTCCGACCTTGCGACGAGTGCACCGAGCCCGGCGACGCCGGCGGCGATCAGCGTGGCGTCGGAAAGCGCGCAGACGAAGCAGATGACGAAAACGAATTTCCGCCTGAGTCCTTGCCGAAGCACGAAGGCGTTCTGCGCGCCGATCGCGACGATCAGGCTCGCGCCGAGGAGAAAGCCGGATAATGCCGCCGGGAGCGGCCCGGCAAGCGTCGTCATTTCAGGAAATGCGCCAAGCGCTCGATTCCCTCCGCGATCGCTTCTTCGGTGCCGGCGAAGGAGAAGCGCATGTAGCGGTGGCCGCGCGTGTGATCGAAGTCCGGCCCGGGCGTCGCCGCGACACCGGCCTCGTTCAGCATGCGGCTGGCGAAATCGTGCGCGTCGTTGGTGAAGCGCGCGACCGAGGCGTAAACGTAGAACGCACCGTCGACAGGCAGCAGTTCGTCGAAGCCGAGCGCCGGAAGGCGGCTCAAGAGCATCGCGCGGTTGCGCTCGTAGCCCGCCTTCACGACCTCCAGTTCCGCTGTTCCGTCGAACGCGGCGATGGCGGCGCGCTGCGAAAGCTCGGGCACGGAGATGTAGAGCGATTGCGACAGCCGCTCGAACGGCCGTATCAGGTCTTCGGGAAGGACCAGCCAGCCGACCCGCCAGCCGGTCATGCAATAATATTTGGAGAACGAGTTCACGACGATCGCGTGTTCGCCGAGGCGAAGCGCCGTCTCCGCCCGCCCGGAATAGACGAGGCGGTGATAAATCTCGTCGGAGATGAAGCGGATGCCGAGCGCGTCGCAGGTCTCGACAAGCCGCTTAAGCTCCTCCGGCGACGTCATTGTGCCGGTCGGGTTGGCGGGGCTCGCAACAAGAACGCCGGCGAGCGGCGCTTCGGCATGCGCGCGCTCGACCTGCTCGGCGGTCAGCGCCCAGCGCGTGTCGGGGCCGACTTCGATCTCCACCGCTATCAGCCCGAGCGCCTTCAGGATGTTGCGGTAGGCGGGATAGCCCGGCGAGGCCATGGCGATACGGTCGCCGGGATCGAAGGCGCCGAGGAAGATCAGGTTGAAGCCGCCCGACGACCCGGTCGTCACCATCACGCGCGCGGGCGACAGGTCGACGCCGTAGGCGTCGCGGTAGTGACGGGCGATCCGCTCGCGGAGCGGCATAATGCCAAGCGCTTCGGTGTAACCGAGCCGGCCGCCCTTCAACGCCTCCGCCGCCGCCTTGAGCACGGGACCCGGCGCCGGCGCTCCCGGCTGCCCGACCTCCATGTGGACGATTTTCCGCCCGGCTGCCTCAAGCGAAGCCGCCGCGGCAAGGACGTCCATTGCCAGAAACGGCTCGACCTCACTCCTGCGGGACACTTTCAACATGGCGCGTTCAACATAACTTGCCTTTCTTTCGACGCGCGGCTTCGCTAGGCAGACCGCTCAAGGCCCGGGAATTGCTCAGTTTCCGCCCGCGCTATGCGCCCTGAAAAATCGGATATCGAGAGTGACGTCCAGCTTTTTCAGCTCTGCCTCCGCAAAAGCCCTCCCGCTGCTTCTTGCGGGATGCGTGGCTTTCGCAGGGCCGGCGGCGCAGGCTCAGCAGCACCAGACCATCATCCGCGATACCGAAATCGAGTCGCTGGTCAGGGACTACGCGAAGCCGATCCTCGCCGCGGCAGGCTTCAGCTCGCATGATGTGCAAATCGTCATTGTCGACGACCACGACTTCAACGCCTTCGTGGCGAGCGGCCACCGCATGGTGATCTTCACCGGAACGCTCATGCAGGCGAAGACGCCGAACGAGGTGATCGGCGTGATCGCGCACGAGACGGGGCACCTTGCCGGCGGCCATCTGGAGAAGCTTCACGATGCGATAGCGAGGGCGCAGGCGATCAGCGCGGTCGTCGGACTCTTAGGGGTAGCGGGCATGGCGACCGGCATCGCGACGGGATCGACGACCGGGGCGCAAATGGGCTCGGCGACGATGTCGATGGGGTCGGGCGTCGCAATTCGCACATTGCTCAGCTACCGCCGCGACCAGGAATACGCCGCCGACCGCGCCGCCCTCACGTTCCTGAACGCCACGCATCAGTCGGCGAAGGGCATGGTGACGACGTTTGAGCGCTTCGTCGACCAGACGCTTGTGTCCGCGCGCTACGCCGACCCCTATGCGCAGTCGCACCCGATGCCGCGCGACCGGCTCGACCAATTGGAGACCTCGGCGCGCAAGAGCCCCTATTGGGACGTGACCGACAGCGCTGCGCTGCAATTCCGCCACGACATGGTGCGCGCCAAGATTTCCGGCTTCACCGAGGCGCCGAACGCGGTTGCGCGCAAATATCCAAGCTCCGACCAGAGCCTCCCGGCGCAATATGCCCGCGCCATCGTCGCTTACCGCACGGGGAGCACGCGCGACGCGGTCAAGGCGGCGGACGCGCTCATCGCGCAGATCCCGGACTACGCTTATTTCTACGAGCTGAAGGGCCAGATCCTGCTTGAGGCCGGCAAGGCGCGCGAGGCGATCGCGCCGCTCAAGAAGGCTGTCGCGCTTGCCGAGCGGACCGGCCTGATACGCGTCATGCTCGGCTCGGCCGAGCTTGCGACCGGGGATCCGGGCCAGCTCGATGCCGCGGTCGCGGACCTAACCAAGGGCGTCGCCGAGGAGCCGCTCTACGCGCTCGGCTACCGCAACCTCGCCACTGCCTACCAGAAGCAGGGCCGAGTTGCGGATGCCGAGCTGGCGACCGCCGAGGGCCTGCTCCAAGACAACGCCATCGACGACGCCAAGGCCTTTGCCCGCCGCGCGCAGGCGAAATTTGCCACCGGGTCGCCCGGATGGCTTAAGGCCGACGACATTATCGGCTACGAAGAGCCGAACGGATAGGATGCGACAGTGTGGGCCTTCTGGCGCAAGGAGAATGAGGGAACGGGCATGTCGAGACACTTGAGCGTTGTCGCCGCGCTTTCGGCGGCCGTCCTGGCAATGGTGTTCCTCGCCGCCCCGAGCCGGGCGGAGATGGACGCGGCGCAGAAGGCGGAGATCGGCGAGATCATCCATCAATACCTGCTCGACCACCCTGAGGTGATCGACGAGGCGGCGCAGGCGCTGCAGAAGAAGCACGACCAGGAGCTCGCGGAAAAGCAGAGCAAGGCGATCGATGAGGATGCCGCCACCATCTTCGATTCGGAGCATCAGATGGTGCTCGGCAACCCGAACGGCCCGATCACGCTGGTCGAATTCTTCGACTACAACTGCGCTTACTGCCGGCGGGCGGTGTCCGACATGACCGCCCTTCTCGCCGCCAATCCGGATCTTCGGATGGTCATGAAGGAATTCCCGATCCTCGCGCCCGGCTCGGTGGAAGCCGCGCGTATCTCCGTCGCGGTCAAGGACACGGCGCCCGACAAATATCTCGCCTTCCACACTGAGCTCTTCTCGCGTCCCGGTCAGGCGAGCGAGGCAAAGGCGCTTGAAGTCGCGACCGACCTTGGCCTCGACGCGGACAAGCTCAAGGCCGCTGCCAAGGGCGGCGACGTGACGGCGAGCCTGCAGGAAGTGCATCAGCTCGCGACCGACCTCGGCATCTCCGGCACGCCTTCTTATGTGATCGGCAAGGAGATCGTGCCCGGCGCCATCGGCTATGACGGACTGCAGGCGATGGTGGCCGCCATCCGCCAGTGCGGAGAGACGACCTGCTCATGAAGTCCTTCCTGATCGCCTTCTTCACCTGGTGGAACGGCGCCACCGTCGGCACGCGCTTCTTCACCTGGCGCAAGGGCGAGTTCGTCGGCGAGGACGAGTTCGGCAACCGCTATTTTCGTGAGCGGAGCAACAGGAAGCGCTGGGTCATCTACAACGGCGAGGCGGAGGCTTCGCGCATCCCGCCGGCATGGCACGGCTGGATGCATCACCGCACCGACGTTCCGCCGACCGAGGACGATTACAAGCCGCATCCTTGGGAGAAGCCGCATCTTCCGAACCTGACCGGCACCCCCGCCGCCTACCACCCGCCAGGCTCGCTCCTCTCGGCGGAGAAGCGGCCTGAAGTCACCGGCGACTACGAGCCATGGACCCCGGCGTGAGATCATCGCAGCGCCGCCGAGGAAGCTTGGCGTCCAACGAAGGGCGCCCCAACCTCCCCCTTGAGGGGAGGTCGAAATCCGGTGAGCGAAGCGAGACGGATTTCGGGAGGGGGGCGGATGCGTCGGGGCGGCTCCCCCCTCCCGAAGTTCTCTTCGCTTCGCTACGAGAACTTCGACCTCCCCTCAAGGGGGAGGTTACGCCGCCTACGCAGACCGGCGGCGTTCTTGCGCGCCTCGCACCTGCCCTGCTCGCGGCGCTGCTCGCGGCGCCGGCGACCGCGGCGCCGATCAACAACCCGGTCGCCGAGTTCACCGGGCTCGACAAGATCACCGGGCGCACGATCACTTTCGACGTCAAGATCGACGAGACGGTGCAGTTCGGCGCGCTGCAGGTGACGCCGCGCGTCTGTCATACGCGCCCGCCGACGGAGCCGGCGCAGACGACGGCGTTCGTGGAGGTCGACGAGATCACGCTCGCGAACAAGATCCAGCGGCTCTTCACCGGCTGGATGTTCGCGGCGAGCCCGGGGCTGCACGCGGTCGAGCACCCCGTCTATGACGTGTGGCTTGTCGACTGCAAACTGAAAATGGGCGAAGAGGAGAAGCCCGTCGAAGCCGCGCCGCTCCCCGAGACCGAGCTGCCGTCAGCGAACGACGCGCCGGAGGATTAGCGGGGCGCGCTCCCGTCGAAGAGAGATAAGTGCCCTGCGTTGGCGTTGGCGCCCTACCCTTTGGCGTCGAGTATCGCCAGCGCCTCGGCGCCCGTGAACTCCTCGTTGCGCCGGCCGAAATCGGCCTCCACCGCGAGCGCATCGTCGAGCATCTCGACATAGTCGTCGCGCGGGACTTCGAGCGCGCCGAACTGCTGAAGGTGCGAGGTCAAGAACTGCGCGTCGAGGAGCCTGAAACCGCCGCGCTTGAGCCGCGCCGCAAGATGCACGAGCGCCGCCTTCGAGGCGTCGCGCTCCAACGAGAACATGCTCTCGCCGAAGAAAGCGGCGCGAAGCTTCACCCCGTAAAGTCCGCCGACGAGCCGACCCTCGCGCCAGGCTTCAACGGTATGGACGTGACCGGCGCGAAAAAGCGCGCCGTAGAGTCTTCGGATCGGCGCGTTGATCCAGGTCGCCCTGCGGCCGGGCCTCGGCGCCGCGCAGGCCGAAATCACCGCGTCGAAATCGGAATCGACGCGAATTTCGAAACGGTCGGCGCGGACCGTGCGGCCGAGCCGCCGCGGCACGTGGAAGCCCTCGAGCGGCAGCACGCCGCGAAGCTCCGGCTCGACCCAATAAAGCGTCGGGTCGTCGGCGGAGTTGGCCATCGGGAAGATACCGCACGCGTAAGCGCGCAGAAGCAGCGACGGCGTGACGAGGTCCTGGTCCTTGTCGCGCGGTCGCGTCATCGGCGTCAGTCCGGCGTCGCCGGGCGCACGGAGAGATACTCTTCCAGCCAGCGTATGTCGTAGGCGCCGTCGAGGATCGCCTGCTCGCGCACCAGCGACTGGAAGAGCGGGATCGTCGTGCGGACGCCATCGACGACGAACTCGTCGAGCGCACGCCTGAGTCGCATCAGGCATTCGACGCGGTTGCGCCCATGCACGATCAGCTTTCCGATCAGGCTGTCGTAGTAGGGCGGCACCGTGTAGCCCTGATAGACGGCGGAATCGACGCGCACGCCGAGCCCGCCCGGCGGATGGAAATAGGTGATCTGGCCGGGCGACGGGGCAAACGTCGTCGGATGCTCGGCGTTGATGCGGCACTCGATCGCGTGGCCGGAGAAGCCGACGCCCTCCTGCTTCACCGAAAGGGGCGAGCCCGAGGCTATGCGAAGCTGCTCCACCACGATGTCGATGCCGGTGATCGCCTCGGTGATCGGGTGCTCCACCTGCAGCCGCGTGTTCATCTCGATGAAATAGAACTCGCCGTTCTCGTAGAGGAACTCGATCGTGCCGGCGCCGGAATAGCCGAGATTGGCGATAGCGTCGGCGACCGTCTTGCCGATGCGCGCGCGCTCCCCGGCATTCAGCGCCGGTGACGGCGCCTCCTCCCAGATTTTTTGATGGCGGCGCTGCAAAGAGCAGTCGCGCTCGCCGAGATGCACGGCCTCGCCCTTGCCGTCGCCCAGGACCTGCACCTCGATGTGGCGCGGGTGTGCGAGGTATTTTTCCAGATAGACCGCGTCGTCGCCGAAGGCTTTGCCGGCTTCCGAGCGCGCCATCGCCATCGCGCGCTCAAGATCCGCGACGCGCTCCGCCACCTTCATGCCGCGCCCGCCGCCGCCGGCGACCGCCTTGATCAGCACCGGATAACCGATGTCGGCGGCGATCCGCGCCGCCTCCTGCTCGTCATGGACGGCACCGCGCGAGCCCGGCACGACCGGGATGCCGAGGCTCTCCGCCGTCTCCTTGGCGCGGATCTTGTCGCCCATCATGCGGATGTGGTCGCCGGAGGGTCCGATGAAAACGATGTCGTGGGCCGCGAGGATATCGGCGAAGCGGGCGTTCTCCGACAGAAAGCCGTAGCCCGGATGCACCGCGTCGGCGCCGGTGATCTCACAGGCCGACACGATGCTCGGGATATTGAGATAGCTCTCCGCCGCCGGCGGTGGACCGATGCAGACGCTTTCGTCGGCGAGCCGGACGTGCATCGCGTCGGCGTCGGCGGTCGAATGCACGGCGACGGTCTCGATGCCGAGCTCCTTACAGGCTCGAAGCACGCGCAGCGCGATCTCGCCGCGATTGGCAATCAGAACCTTGGAGAACATTTAGGCGCCCGGGGCCGAGCGCGGCCTTAATCCAGCTGTCGTCATGCCTGGACTTGATCCGGGAATCCATTCCGGAACGTTCCGGCAGCTCGCGGCCGCCGCGGAATGGATTGCCGGATCAAGCCTCGCAATGACGACGAGGATAGGCGTGCGGCTAAGTCGGAGAACGAGGCGCATGCACTACTCGATGATCATGAGCGGCTGGCCGTATTCGACCGGCTGGCCGTCCTCGACCAGGATGTCGGAGACGCGGCCGGCGTGCGGCGCCGCGACCTCGTTCATGTGCTTCATCGCCTCGACGATCAGAATTGTCTGCCCGACGGCAACCACGTCGCCGACCTCCACGAACGGCTTGGCGCTCGGCTCGGTCGCGCGATAGGCCGTGCCGACCATCGGGGAAGGCACGCAGCCGGGATTGCGGGCGGGATCGGCGGACTTCGGCTCTTTGACCTCAGGCGGCGTCTTCGCTTCCGACGCAGGTGAGCTCGGGGGCGGCTCGGCATGGACGATCGCGGTCGGCGCGGCGCCGCGCGAGACGCGGACGCGGAAATCCCCCTCCTCGATCTCGATCTCCGAAAGCTCCGTCTCCTTCAGAAGCGCGGCGAGTTCGCGGATCAGCGCCTTGTCGATGCCCGGCTTCTTCTTATCCATCAATTCACGTCCGTGATCATTTCCGTTTGGGCGCGGCCCTGAGCCCGGCCAGGCCGTCGATCGCCAGAAGATAAGAATCCGCACCGAAGCCGCAGATCACGCCTTTGGCAACCGCCGAAATCATCGAATGGTGGCGAAATGCTTCGCGCGCGAAGACGTTCGTGAGATGCACCTCGATGACCGGCGCGTCGATTGCGCGAATGGCGTCGTGGAGCGCGACGGAGGTGTGTGTGTAGGCGCCGGCATTCAGGACGACGCCCGCCGAGTTGGCCGCCTCGTGCAGCCAATCGACCAGCTCGCCCTCGTGGTTCGACTGGCGGAACACGACCGAGAAGCCATGCGCGGCGGCGCGCTCGCCCGTCTTCTTCTCGATGTCGGCAAGTGTCGTGGCGCCATAGATTTTCGACTCGCGGCTTCCGAGGCGATTGAGGTTCGGGCCGTTCAGGATGTGGATGGTGGGCGCCATCGGCGGACCGTCGCTCAAGAAATCGGCCTCCGGCGGCCGGGGCTCGTTTTATAGGCGCTTTCCCCCACGCGCAAAGGCGGCGTCACGAGAGTGCAAAAAAAGAGGTGCATGAGCGAGGGTCGCATCGGCGGCGCTCGCGTGAGTCGCGCGCTTGCGGTGCGCCGGACCCCACGGTTTTCCCCGCTTTCCCCTGTTCGCACGCCGTGCGGGCCGCGCGCCCCTGAAAGTTCCGTCGGAAAATTGTCAAGACTTGACCCTCTGCACGGGTGACCCGTAGCCTCCGAAATTGCTGCCAAGAGTTGTGTCGACGGGCGGCGGAATCCAGCGTTCGATTGTGTAGAGGTGCTGACCGAGCGTTCGGCCGGCGCGGGGAATTCTTGCGCCACGAAACACAAAATGTAGTGCGTAACTCTCTGTTAATCTCTATATGTAGAAAGTTGGGCTGGCGGGGCTCGGCCCGAGAATCGGGGCGTTGAACCAGGAAAATCGGACATCGAACGGGACCGTTCGGTGTTAGTTTGGGCGGGCGCAATGCTCGGCCCGGGGTATGGAATGGAGCGGGGCAGAAATGCGGATTGAACGTCACTACACCACGAAGGGTCAGTCGCCTTACGAAACGGTTCCTTTCCGGACCGCGACAAGCGAGATCCGCAACCCCGACGGTTCGGTGGTCTTCCGCCTCGACGCGATCGAGGTGCCGGCGGCGTGGAGTCAGGTCGCGACCGACATCCTTGCACAGAAATATTTCCGCAAGGCCGGTGTCCCGGCGCGCCTGAAGAAGATCGAGGAGAATTCCGTCCCCTCCTTCCTGTGGCGCGCGCAAGCCGACGAGGCGGCGCTGGCGACGCTTCCGGAAGGCGAGCGATTCGGCCCGGAGATGGACGCCCGGCAGGTCTTCGACCGGCTCGCCGGGACCTGGACCTATTGGGGCTGGAAGGGCGGCTACTTCTCTTCCGAAGAGGACGCCGAGGCCTTCTACGACGAGCTCCGCTTCATGCTGGCGACGCAGAAGGCAGCGCCGAACTCCCCGCAATGGTTCAACACCGGGCTTCACTGGGCCTACGGCATCGAAGGGCCGAGCCAGGGCCATTTCTACGTCGACCATTGGACCAGGGAGCTGGTGAAGTCGGAGACGGCTTACGAGCACCCGCAGCCGCATGCCTGCTTCATCCAGTCGGTGTCGGACGACCTCGTCAACGAGGGCGGCATCATGGATCTGTGGGTGCGCGAGGCGCGCCTCTTCAAATACGGCTCCGGCACGGGCTCCAACTTCTCGCGGCTCCGCGGCGAAGGCGAGCGGCTCTCCGGCGGCGGCAAATCGTCGGGCCTGATGAGCTTCCTGAAGATCGGCGACCGCGCGGCGGGCGCGATCAAGTCGGGCGGCACGACGCGCCGCGCCGCGAAAATGGTCGTGGTCGACGTCGACCATCCCGACATCGAGAACTACGTGAACTGGAAGGTGAGAGAGGAGCAGAAGGTCGCGGCTTTGGTCGCCGGCTCGAAGGCCTGCGCCAAGCACCTTTCCTTGATCATGCGCGCCTGCGTGAACTGCGAGGGGCCGGGCGACGACTGCTTCGATCCGCAGAAGAACCCGGCGCTGAAGCGCGAGATCCGCGCGGCAAAGCGCGCCAACGTGCCGGAGAACTATATCCGCCGCGTCATCCAGTTCGCCAAGCAGGGATACGCCAAGATCGAGTTCCCGATCTTCGACCTCGACTGGGATTCGGAAGCCTACCTGACCGTCTCCGGCCAGAATTCCAACAACTCGGTACGCGTCACCGACGAGTTCCTGCGCGCCGTCGAAGAGGACAAGGGCTGGGACCTCACCTTCCGCATCACCGGCAAGATCGCGAAGACGCTGCCTGCCCGCGAGCTGTGGGAGACGATCGGCAACGCCGCGTGGCAGTCGGCCGATCCCGGCATCCAGTACCACACCACGATCAACGACTGGCACACGTGCCTCGCGGACGGCGAGATCATCGCGTCGAACCCGTGCTCGGAATACATGTTCCTCGACGACACGGCGTGCAATCTCGCCTCGCTGAACCTCCTTCAGTTCCGCAAGGAGGACGGCAGCTTCGACACGCAGGCCTACGAGCATGCGGTCAGGCTGTGGACGATCGTGCTCGAAGTTTCCGTCGTGATGGCGCAGTTCCCCTCGAAGGAGATCGCGCTCCGCTCCTTCGACTACCGCACGCTCGGCCTCGGCTACGCCAACATCGGCGGGCTCTTGATGACCTCCGGCATCCCCTACGATTCGCCGGAGGGCCGCGCGATCTGCGGTGCGCTCTCCGCGATCATGACCGGCGTCGCCTACGCCACCTCCGCGGAGATGGCGGGCGAGCTCGGCGCCTTCCCGGCGTTCGAGCGGAACCGCGACGTGATGCTCCGCGTCATGCGCAACCACGCCCGCGCCGCGCGCGGCCAGGGGCACGGCTACGAGCAGCTCGCGACCAATCCGGTGCCGCTCGACCATGCGAACTGTCCGGAAAAGAACCTCATCGAACGCGCCGTCGCGGCGTGGGAGCGCGCGGTCAATCTCGGCGAGGCGCACGGCTATCGCAACGCGCAGGCAACGGTGATCGCGCCGACCGGCACGATCGGCCTCGTCATGGATTGCGACACGACCGGCATCGAGCCCGATTTCGCGCTGGTCAAATTCAAGAAGCTCGCCGGCGGCGGCTACTTCAAGATCATCAACCGCGCCGTGCCGGAGGCGCTCGCGACGCTCGGCTATTCGCTGCCGGAGATCGAGGCGATCGTCACCTACGCGGTCGGTCGCGGCACGCTGAAAGGCGCGCCCGGAATCAATCACGATACGCTCCGGGCCAAGGGCTTCTCGGAGGAGAAGCTCGAGCAGATGGAGAGCGGGCTCGCCTCCGCCTTCGACATCAAGTTCGCCTTCAACAAGTGGTCGCTCGGCGAGGATTTCTGCCGCGACGTGCTGAAGCTCTCGCCCGAGCAGCTCGCCGACCGCGAGCTCGACCTCCTGGCCGCGATCGGCTTCTCCAAGAAGGATGTGGAGGCCGCGAACGTCTTCGTCTGCGGGGCGATGACGCTTGAAGGCGCGCCGCATCTCAAGGCCGAGCACCTGCCGGTCTTCGACTGCGCCAGCCCCTGCGGCCGGCTCGGCAAGCGTTCGCTCACATGGGAAAGCCACATCCGCATGATGGCGGCGGCGCAGCCGTTCATCTCCGGCGCGATCTCCAAGACCATCAACATGCCGAACTCGGCGACGGTCGACGAGTGCAAATCGGCCTACATGCTGTCGTGGAAATTGGGCCTCAAAGCCAACGCGCTCTACCGCGACGGCTCCAAGCTCTCGCAGCCCTTGAACGCCTCGCTCATCGCCGACGACGAGGACGACGAGGAAGAGGCGCTCGAATCGCTGATCGCGGCGACGCAGCCGCAGCGCGCGGCGATGGCGGCCGAGCGGATCGTGGAGCGCATCGTCGAGCGCGAGGTGCGCGGGCGCGAAAAGCTCCCCGGCCGGCGCAAGGGCTATACGCAGAAAGCCATCGTCGGCGGCCACAAGGTCTATCTTCGGACCGGCGAATACGACGACGGACGGCTCGGCGAGATCTTCATCGATATGCACAAGGAAGGTGCTGCCTTCCGCGCGATGATGAACAACTTCGCCATCGCGATCTCGCTCGGCCTGCAATACGGTGTGCCGCTCGAGGAATACGTGGAGGCGTTCACCTTCACGCGCTTCGAGCCGGCGGGCGTTGTCATGGGGAACGAGGCGATCAAGAACGCCACCTCGATCCTCGACTATATCTTCCGCGAGCTCGCCGTCTCCTATCTCGGCCGCCACGACCTCGCGCATGTGCAGCCGGAGGATATCGGCTCGACCACGATCGGCCGCGGCGTGGAGGCGGAGAACGTGAGGCCCGCGCCGGTCTCGAACGGCTTCGTGCGCGGCCAGGCGAACCGGCTCCGCGTGCTCGAAAGCGACGCGAAAGGCGGCGGACAGAGCGGGCCGCAGGGCGGCGCGCATTCCTCGCCCGCGAAGCTCGCGCAGTCGGGACTCGTTGCGGCGATCTCGTCCGCGAAGCCGCTTGTCGGTTCAGGTTCCGGCGGCGCGACGGCGCTGAAGCGTGAGCCGCAGCCGGAGGTTTCCGACGAGCCGGCAGGCTACGCCGCGAACGCCCCGCATCGGCACGCCGAGGTGGAGGCGCAAGGCGCGCCCGTCGTCGACAAGGCGCAGAAGGCCGCCGAGGCGCGCATGAAAGGCTACGAAGGCGAAGCCTGCGGCGAATGCGGGAACTTCACGATGGTCCGCAACGGCACGTGCCTGAAATGCGACACGTGCGGCAGCACGAGCGGGTGTAGCTGAGCGAGGAAGAATCAAATGGCACGGAACGAACGCACGTCGAAAAGCGTCGCATCGAAAGTGTCGAAGCTTCTTAGAAATCCGAGGACTCCGAAAAATGTGAAAAGCGTGGCCGCTTCGGCGCTCACCCAGGCCCCCAACCGAAGACGAAGGCGCAAGAAATAGACGCATGAACAACGCAAGGGACGTCGGGGGCGCAGTTGCGCCCTAAAGCTGTTTAGGCAGCCGCAATAGGAGCGTGGAAATGAATTGACGATGTAGAAAAGCGGGCACTGCGCTGCTGGAACAGCGCAGTGCCCTCTATTCACTGAAAACCCCCGTCAGGAGAATCTTCAATGAAAATTGTAAATTTAAAGCGTTACAGAAAAGTTAATCGAAAGACGACGGCCTTTGCTGACAACGACAACACCGGCGGTCGACTGCAGACCAACATAGAACGCGCGTCGATTTTCAGATCGGTGTCTGGCGAGCAATTGGTTTTGATCACAACAGATTCGGGCATCGTTGTCAAAATCGCTGCCGGCTACGCACATCGGTTCGAGTAACAACCCTCATACCACGTCGTTCCGAACTACGCACGATCAGAAGGAGGCGAGTGAAAAAAAGATCACAGAAAAAAATGTGCTTCCGAGTGGCGGGATGCAGAATCCTCGCACACACCTTGGCCGATGCCGCGCTTCATCCCGAATGAGCTTCATGCTACGTCAAAGGCATGACCAAGCTCGAACGCATCGAGAAAGAAATCGCCGAGCTTTCCGCGCGGGAGCTTGCGGATTTTCGCGTCTGGTTCGAAGCCTTCGACGCTGCCCGATGGGACGAGAAGATCGAGCGCGATGCGGCGTCGGGTGCGCTCGACACGCTCGCGGATCGGGCGCTCGCCGATCACCGCGCCGGGCGCAGCAAGCCTCTGTGAGGCATTTCGCGAGCCGCACATTCTGGGACGCTTACAAACGTTCGCCGGAGCAAGTCCGCCGCGTTGCGGATCGGAGCTTCGAGCTCTTGAAGTCGGACCCCAGGCATCCGGCTCTGCACTTCAAGCAGATCGGTCGATTTCAGTCGGCCCGCGTCGGGCTTGGCTATCGCGCACTTGGCGTGGAGGCCGGCGGCGACATCGTCTGGTTCTGGATTGGCACACACGCCGACTACGATCATCTGCTGAAGCGGCAGACCTGACCTCGGAGGCGCATCGCACGCAGCCTGCGGCGGCGTGAAGAGTTATCCCCACTCCCCAAAACCCCGCTACACTCCGCCTCACCGCTCTTCACGGAGGGACCGGATCGCGACCGGCGCTATCTCGGGAAGGGCGGGCGGCGCCGTGTGGAAGGTCCCGGAGACCGGACGCTCGGCGAAGCCCGGAAGGGTCCCCCGAGGGCGCGAGCTCTCCGCCGGATGTTGTCGGCTGTATGGCCCTTCTCTGGCACTCGCGAAGAGCGCCGGCGAAGGAAGGAAGAGTGGACGAGTCGGGTTTCGTAACCGCCGCGCGGGGCGCTGAGGAAGCGCCGCACACACTAAAGACCGAGGTGCTCCGTCAGCGCCCCGCTCCCTCCTCGGAAACGAGGCGGATGCTCCTTGAAAGCTCGGGCTTCGCAAGCCGCGGGATCGCTCCCGCATGCCACCGGCAAGCTTGGGAGAAGGTCGAGAGCGGCGGCCGCGGCGCCAATTGTCAGCCCTGCGTGATTTGATAGTCTCGCCGTCATGCGCCGCACCGCTCCTGCCATTGTCCTCCTGTTCCTTTTCGCGTCCCCCGCCTTCGCGGCCTCCCCCTCCTTCGATTGCGCCAAAGCCTCCTCCCCCGACGAGATCGCCATCTGCGGCGATGAGCAGCTGTCGCAGCTCGATCGGCTGGCGGCGCTCGCCTATGGCGAGGCGCAGCAGGCGAGCGGAAAGTCGAAGGCGCGCGCCGCGGCGCGCGACGGTCTCGCCGCACGCAAGGAATGCGGCAGCGACGCGGCCTGCATCATGGAGGCGCAGGTCGAGACGATCCGGCGCTTCCAGGAACTCGGTGCCAGCGTCTCGCTTCCCGATTGGGCGACGAGCGGCACGGGGCCGAGCGACGGCGGCGCCGCCGGCGAGGGGACGAGCGGCGCGCTTCCGACCGAGATCGGCCAGTGCGTCAACACCACGATCGCCGAGATCACCAGCCGCTTCCAGGCCGACATCAATGCCGACCCGGATGACGGCAGCGCCGTGACCTTCGAGAACGGCGGCGGCCAGGTTTCCTACGACAAGGTGCGGGAGATCATCGACTCGCAGGTCGGCGATCCGGTGCTGATGTGCCTCGTCGAGCTGCCGCAGGATTGCCCGCCGGGCGACGACCGGGGCAAGATCTACACGACGACAAACCTTCGCACGCAGGAATCGTGGACGCTGCCGGATTCGCAGCATTCCTGCGGCGGCGCCTGAGGCCACGGCAGGGAGCGCGGGCGCAAGCCCACAGACCCAGGCTTTGCAAACCGTTTCCGGCGGGCCCGGTTCTCCGGTTACCGGCGCAAGACAAATTTGAGCATTTCCTGCGAGTTTTCGCAGACGATGCCCGCCACCTCCGCCACGCAAAGACACATCCCGGCTCTCGACGGCCTGCGCGGCGTCGCGGTCCTGACCGTCTTCGCATCGCATATCGGCATTCCGGGCTTTGCCACCGGCGGCGTCGCGGTCGACATCTTCTTCGTGCTCTCCGGCTACCTGATCACCTCGATCCTGGTCGGCGAGATCGAGCGGACAGGCAGAATCGCACTGCCGAGATTCTATCTCCGCCGGATCAAACGGCTGGCGCCGGCGCTCCTCCTCCTCGCGCTGCTCTACGCGCTCTTTGCGCCGCTTGCGCTGCAAGAGAGGAGCGCGGCGGAGCACATCGGAATCTCGGCGCTCAGCTTCTTCTACCTGATGGATTATGCGCGCGCCTTCTTCATCGGCCACAACGCGCTGGTGCACACCTGGTCGCTCGCGGTCGAGGAGCATTTCTATCTGGTCTGGCCGCTGGCGCTGCTGGCGCTCGCCAAGTGGGTGCCGCTCAAGCGCTGGCTGACGGCGCTCGCGATCGCCTATCTCGCCGCGACCGCCTGGCGCTGTCTTTCGATCGACCTCTTCGGCTGGCGCTCCGCCTATTTCCGTTTCGACACGCGGCTCTCCGCGCTGATCCTCGGCTCGCTCCTCGCCGTGCTTTTCTCAACCGAGACGACGCCGCGCGCGCGCAACGTCTGGACGCTCGCGCTGATCGGCGGCGGGGTCGGGATGACCGCATTCGCCTGCTGGTACTATGACGGCGCCGAGACGACCGGCGGCTGGGGCACGCTCGGCATCGCACTCGCCGAAGCGGCGTCGCTCAGGATGATTTTGAATGTAGTCGAGAGGCACCGCGAGGGAACGTCCGGCCTCCTGACCGACATCCTCTCGCGGCGCACGCTGATCCAGGTCGGGAAGATTTCCTACGGCCTTTATCTCTACCACTTTCCCCTGACCTACTGGCTCCACGGCAAGGACTGGAGGCTGGTGCTTGCCGTCACCCTGCCGGCGGCGCTGGCGCTTGCCGCGCTCTCTTACCGCTATATCGAGCAGCCGATCCTGAACGGCCGAGCGCCGCCGCGACTTTTCCCGCGATCTGCGCCCGAGCATCGCCCGAACGCCGCCGAACCTGCGCCGACCGCGTTGACGCCGATCAAGGCAATCGGGCCGCTTTAGGCTAGATGCCTGCCTGACCGGGGCCCTGCGGCCCCGCGCACCGGAGAATCCCATGCTCATCCCCCACGGCACGCTTGTCGCGGTCGCAGACGGCATCAAGCTCGAGCTCTTCCGCAACGACGGCGACGAGACGAGCCTCAAGCTCTCGGCTTTGCCGACGCCGGACCTTGCCGCGCATGGCCGGGATTCCGGCGGGCGGCATCGGTCGAGCACCGCAGAACACGCGAAGCACTTGCAGGAGGAGGACAGCCACGCAGCGGCCATCGCCGCCTGGCTCAACCACGAGACGATCGGCGGCAGGATCGACCACCTGATTGTCATCGCCCCGCCGCGGGCGCTCGGCGAGATACGCCGGCACTACCACGTCACGCTCAAGAACAAGCTCGTCGGCGAGCTGGCGAAGGAGTTGATCGGCCAGCCGCCCGCCATGATCGAGCACGAGTTGAAGCTTCTGCATAGGGGCTGACCGACGCCGGAGGGCATGCGCCGGCGAGGCGCAGCCTCGCGCGGTAGGTGCTGGCGCGGTTCCGGAAACGAGCCTATGGAACCGGGCCGAATTCGGGACGCCCGGAGCCGCGTGTGAACAAGCATAGCGCGATAAAAGAAAGCACCGCCGCCGGGGCCGCGACGGGAACGGTGACCGCGATCCTGCTCGCGATCTCCTTCTCCCATTTGCTGAACGACACCATCCAGTCGCTCTTCCCGGCGATCTACCCGTTCCTGAAAGACCACTTCGCGCTCTCCTACACGCAGATCGGGCTCATCACCTTCACGTTTCAGGTGACGGCGTCGCTCTTGCAGCCGGTGATCGGGACCTACACGGACCGGCGTCCGCAGCCCTACTCGCTCGCGGTCGGCATGGGTTGCTCGCTCTTCGGCCTTCTGCTCCTCGCATTCGCGTCGACCTTTGCCGAAATCCTGCTTGCGGCGGCGCTGGTCGGCCTCGGCTCGGCGGTGTTCCATCCTAAATCCTCGCGCGTCGCACGCATGGCGTCGGGCGGGCGCTACGGTCTCGCGCAGTCGACCTTCCAGGTCGGCGGCAATGTTGGCTCGGCGCTCGGGCCGCTTGCCGCGGCCTTCATCGTCATCCCCGGCGGCCAGGGTTCGATCGCGTGGTTCTCGCTCGTCGCGCTCCTTGCCATCATCGTTCTGTCGCGCGTCGGGAGCTGGTACAAGAACCAGTTCATGCTTCACCTGCGAGCCGGCAAGGCGAAGCTCGTGGCAACCCATGGGCTCTCCTCGCGGCGCGTCCGCGTGTCCCTCCTGATCCTGATGGTGCTGACGTTCTCCAAGTACATCTACATGGCGTCGATGACGAGCTACTACACGTTCTTCGTCATTCATAAGTTCGGCGTGTCGGTGCAAGCCTCGCAGGTCTATCTCTTCGTGTTCCTCGCGGCGGTCGCTGCAGGCACGTTCTTCGGCGGGCCGCTCGGCGACCGTATGGGACGAAAGCTCGTCATCTGGGTGTCGATCCTCGGTGTGCTGCCGTTCACGCTCGCGCTTCCCTATGCGAATCTTTTCTGGACCGGCGTGCTCTCGGTTGTAGTCGGCCTGATCCTCGCCTCGGCCTTCTCGACAATCGTCGTCTTCGCGCAGGAGCTGATGCCCGACCGCATCGGCATGATCGCCGGCATGTTCTTCGGCTTCGCTTTCGGCATGAGCGGCATTGGTGCGGCCGTGCTCGGCACGCTCGCCGACTGGACCAGCATCGAGTTCGTGTTCCGCGTCTGCGCGTTCCTGCCGGCGATCGGAATTCTGACGATCTTCCTGCCCGACCTAAGGCGCCTACAACTCGCCGCGGCATAGCGCCAACGCGCCCTCGGAGGAGCTGGCGGCACAGCGCCGTTGCTGCCGATTTCCCGCAGTTGGGGTTTCAGCGCCGGCCGACTATATCGCTGCGGTCGCGCTTTCGACGCCACGAGAGGAACCCGTGACCGAAAATCCGCTGCTCAAAGACTGGAAGACGCCCTTCAAGGCCCCGCCCTTTCCGGAGTTCCGGCCCGAGCATTTCCGCCCGGCCTTCGACGCGGCGCTTGCAGAGCACGATGCCGAGATCGCGACGATCACCGCGAACGCGGAGCCGCCCAGTTTCGCCAACACGGTCGATGCGATGGAGCTTGGCGGCGAGAAGCTCAGGCGCGTCTCCGCGGTCTTCTTCGGGCTCTCCGGCGCGCACACGAACGAGGATTTGGAGAAGATCGAGCGCGACATCGCGCCGATCCTCGCCAAGCACCGCTCGGCGATCTTCCAGAACGAGGCGCTTTTCCGCCGTGTCGACGCCCTCAAGGCACGCGAGACAGAGCTTGGGTTGTCGAAGGAGCAGTCGCGCGTCCTCGAGCGCTTACATCTCGCCTTCGTGCGGAACGGCGCGGCGCTTTCGCCGGAGAAGAAGAAGCGGCTCGCGGAAATCACCGAGCGGCTCGCGACGCTCGGCACGCAATTCGGCCAGAACGTGCTTGCCGACGAGCGCGCTTACGCGCTGATCCTCGAAGGCGAAGCCGACCTCACCGGGCTGCCGCAATCCATGCGCGAGGCGGCGGCCGCCGCGGCCGAAGAACGCGGCATGAAGGGCAAGTATGCGATCACCCTCTCCCGCTCTTCGATCGAGCCCTTCCTGCAATTCTCCACGCGCCGCGACCTCCGCGAAACCGCCTTCAAGGCGTGGATCGCGCGCGGCGAAAACCGCGGCGCCACCGACAACGCGGCGATCATCGCCGAGATGGTGAAGCTTCGGATCGAGCGCGCACACCTCCTCGGTTACGAGACTTACGCCGCCTACCGCCTCGACGATACGATGGCGAAGACGCCGGAAGCAGCGCTCGGCCTCCTTCAATCCGTCTGGCGACCGGCGCGTGAAAAAGCGCTTCGCGAAGCGGACGCCTTGCAGCGCCTGATCCAGGCGGAGGGCGGCAACTTCAAGCTCGCGCCGTGGGATTGGCGTTACTACGCGGAGAAGCGACGCAAGGCGGAGTTCGACTTCGATGAGGGCGGAATCGAACTCTATCTGCAGCTCGACAACATGATCGCGGCCGCGTTCGACACCGCAAATCGCCTCTTCGGACTGAAATTTGCGCGACGCAACGACATTCCGCTTTATCACCCGAACGTCCGCGCCTGGGAGGTGACCGACGCCGAGGGCCGTCATGTCGGCCTCTTCCTCGGCGACTATTTCGCGCGGACCTCAAAGCGGAGCGGCGCGTGGATGAGCACGTTCCGCAGCCAGGAGAAGCTTGCCGGCGATATCCGGCCGCTCGTCTATAACGTCATGAATTTTTCCAAGCCCGGCGGAAGCGCGCCGGCGCTTGTCTCCTTCGAGGATGCGCGCACGCTCTTCCATGAGTTCGGGCACGCGCTTCACGCGCTCCTCTCCGATGTCACCTACCGCTCGATCGCGGGTACGAACGTCGCAACCGATTTCGTGGAATTCCCCTCGCAGCTCTACGAGCACTGGCTTGAGGAGCCGGAGGTGCTGCGGCGCTTCGCGCTTCACTACAAGACCGGCGAGCCGATGCCGGAGGCGTTACTCGAAAAGCTCAAGGCGGCGCGGACGTTCAACCAGGGATTTGCCACAGTCGAATACGTTTCCTCGGCGCTCGTCGATCTCGATTTCCACCGCCTTTCCGAGCTCGACGAACTCGACGTCGCGGCGTTCGAGCGCGAGTCGCTTGAGAAGATCGGCATGCCGGACGCGATCGTCATGCGACATCGTCCGCCGCATTTCGCCCACGTGTTCTCCGGCGACGGCTACGCGGCCGGGTACTACTCCTATCTCTGGTCGGAGGTGCTCGACGCGGACGGCTTCGCCGCGTTCAAGGAGGCCGGCAACATTTTCGACAAGGATACGGCGAAGCGGCTCAAGGAGTTCGTCTATTCGGCCGGCTATCTGCGCGAGCCGGCGGAGGCATACATGCGTTTCCGCGGGCGGATGCCGGACCCGGAAGCGCTGCTCAAGAAGCGCGGTCTAGTCGAAGGAGACGAAGCCAACGCCTCTTGAGCAAGAGGGCGGTGTCAATGCCGTCGTCCTGACGCTGGCGCCCCTCTCGGCGCGGAGCTATAAGCCGGCTCCGTTTCAGAGGAGCCAGTTCATGTCGCTTTCCATGTCGCAGGCTTCGGTGCCCGCCATCACGCAGATGCTGACTTCGCTTTCCGCCGTGATCGATAAGGCCGCCGAATATTGCCGGTCCAAGGGCATCGCACCGAGCGACGTCACCGGCGCGCAACTCGCCCCCGACATGTTCCCGTTCTCGCGCCAGGTGCAGCTTGCGACCGACCACGCGAAGGGCATCACCGCGCGGCTCTCGGGTCGCGACAACCCGAAATACGAGGACACCGAATCCACCTTCGAAGAACTGAAGGCGCGGATCGCCAAGACGCTCGCCTTCGTGAAGAGCGTGCCGGCGTCCGAGATCGACGGCTCCGAGACGCGCGAGGTCACCCTCACCCTCGGCGGGCAGCCGCGCAGCTTCACCGGCCAACGGTACCTTTTCCATTTCGGCCTGCCGAACTTCTATTTCCACGTCACCACCGCCTATGACATCCTCCGCCACAAGGGCGTCGAGATCGGCAAGCGCGACTTCATCGGCGCGCCGCCGCAAGCCTGAGCGGACGCGATCGAATGTCGCCTGAGCTTTATCTCACCTATCTCGTCGCCACGATCGTCATCATCGTCGTCCCCGGGCCGACGGTGACCCTCATCATTGCCAACAGTCTTTCGCACGGCAGTCGCGCGGGCCTCCTGAACGTCGCCGGGACACAGCTCGGTATCGCGCTGATGATCGCACTCGTCGGCGTCGGGCTTGCTTCGCTGATCGAAGCGCTCGGCTGGTGGTTCGAAGTGGTGCGGCTCATCGGCGCCGCGTATCTCGTCTATCTCGGCGTGAAGCTGATCCGCTCAACCGGCGCGCTCGGCGAGCTGCGCAAGGTCCCCGTCCCACGCGTCGGCTTCTTCCTGCAGGGATTCCTGGTCGCCATCAGCAATCCGAAGACGCTCGTCTTCTTCGGCGCCTTCATCCCGCAATTCATCGATCCGAAGGGCGATTACGCGCTGCAGGTGATGATCATGGGCGCGACCGCCGTCATCGTCGCCTCGATCTCCGACGGGCTCTACGCCATCCTCGTCGGCGGCGCCGGCCGTCGCATCTCGCAGACACGGATCCGCTGGCTCTCACGCATCAGCGGCGGTTTGCTGATCGGCGGCGGCGTATGGGTGGCGCTGTCAAGGACGCGATAGCCTCATCGCCCCTTTCGCAACAAGTCCAGCAACTCCTTCGTCGGATAACCGTCGGCGGGGAGGCCAAAGGCGAGCTGCGCGCTTTTCACGCCGGCGCGCGTAGTCTCGCCGAGCCGCCCGTCCGGCTCGCCGGCGTCATAGCCGAGCGCCCTCAGCCGCTGCTGCACCTCGCGCATCGCGTCCGCGCTCAAAATGGCTGGAGCATTGCCGGGATCAAGCCGCGGCGCGCCGGCGAGCCGCGTCGCGAAATAGGCGGCGGCGAGCGAATAGTTCGAGCTCTGGTTCCACTCCCAAAAGATCAGGAAATTCGAATAGCCGAGAAACGCCGGCCCTAGCCGCCCCATCGGCAGGAGCAGCGCCGCCGGCAAGGCGTCGGCGGGAAGCGCGCTCCCGTCCTTCCTCGTGACGCCCGCCTTGGCCCAGAACGCGCGCGGCTTCAAATTGGCGCGCGCCGCCTCCTGCCAAGGCACGTTCGGCGCGACACGCACCTCCTCCAGCCACGGCTCGCCCCGGCGCCAGCCGATCGCCTTCAGATAATTTGCGCCGGAGGCGAGCGCGTCGGCGACGCTCCCGACAAGGTCGCGACGGCCGTCTCCGTCTCCGTCAACTGCGTATTTCAGATAATTCGAGGGTGTGAACTGAACCTGTCCGACCGCGCCGGCCCACGAGCCCTTCAGCTCCTCAAGCGTGAGATCGCCGCGATCGAGCAGCGTCAGCGCACCGATCAACTCGGCGCGGAAGCTCTCCGGCCGCCGGCAATCGTAAGCGAGCGTCGCGAGCGACGTGAGGAGCGGCGTATTTCCCATGTAGTTGCCGAAGTCGGTCTCAAGCCCCCAGAAGGCAACGATGACCGGACCGGGCACCCCATAACTCCGCTCGATTCGCGCCAGCGTTCGCGCGTGCGTGCGCATCAGCGCACTGCCCTTTTCAAGTCGCGTGGCGGTGACCGCGGCATAGAGATAGTCGAGGAAACTCTGCGATAGGCTCGGCTGGCCGCGATCCTGCCGCACGACTCTGTCGTCGAGCTTGACGCCGTCAAGCGCGCGAAGTGTCGGCGCCGAGATGCCGGCGCGCGCCGCCTCGGCCTTCACGCCGGCAAGCCACTTCTCGAAGCTTTCCGCGCGGCAGCTTGGATCGGCGTACGCCAAGCCGCCAAGCCAAAAGCTCAGGGCAAACGCAATGGCAAGGAGCCGCGCGTTCAGCCGCGGGCGCACCGCCCGCTCATCCGTAGGTGAGCCGGATCGCATCAAGCTCGCTCCGCAGCTTCTCGCGCAGGTTCGAGGGCTCAAGAATCTCGGCCTCCGGGCCGAGCCAGCGCACGAGCGGAAGGATGGTGTCTGGATCGGTCTCAGGAATCGACATCACGACCCTCCCGTCGCGGCCTTCGAGGTAGGCGGCATGGCGATAATACCAATCGCGGCGCAGCCGATCCGCCGCCTTGGCGCTCATCTTGATGCGGCATCCGGCCTTATTGGTCTCCCAAGTGCGCATCGCTCGCTCCAGCCACTGCCGTCCGAGCAGCGTGCGGACGTCGAAGCCCGGAGCCGGCCGGAACGCCATGCCGGTGACTTTGATGGAACGGATGCGGTCCGCGCGCCACATCCGGATCTCGTTGGCTTCCAGCGAGCGGCCGACGAGGTACCAAAGGTCGCGATCCCAAAGAAGGCCGTACGGCTCGATCTCGTGCGTGCGCTCGCTCGGGCGGTTCGGGTTACGATGCGTAACCTCGACCCGACGCTGGGTCAGGATGCCTTCCAGGAACTTGTCGACCGCTGCCTGGTGCTCTCCCGGGAGCGCCTCCGGCCGCTGGCTGTGAAATATGTCAGCGGGCGGACGCTCGATGCCGACGATGCTCGGGCCGTTCGCCAGGATTTCGCGAGCCGCCTTCGGAAGCGCGGCGAGGAGCTTCGCCTCGGCTGCTTCGAGATCGCTCTTGAGCGGTGTCGTCTCCAATCCGCGCACCAGAGTGAGAGCGACAAGGAGCGCCGTCGTCTCCACGCGGTTCAGCGCGATCGGCGGCGAGAGATAGTCGCCAGATAGCCGGAAACCGCCATCCGCTCCGCGCTCCGCCTCGACCGGGATGCCGAGCGCAATAAGCCGGTCGATGTCGCGGTAGATGGTGCGGACCGACACATCGAAGCGCACGGCGAGGTCCGACGCCGGAAGCAGCCGCCGGCGCGTCAGCAGAAGCAGGATCGCCAGTGCTCGCTCCAGCGGATTCACAAGATTCTCCCGGGCGGTCAGGTTCGTGAAAAGAGACCTAGAGCCCGACAATCATGACATCGGGTTGGCAGGTATCACAGCCTATCTCAGCTCTCCAAACAGAGGAGCAAGGCCATGGCCTACGTTTCGTTCACACCGCCGCGCGCGCCGACCTTCGCGGCGCGCATGCGAGCCTGGCTCGCCGCCTGGGTGAAGGCGCTCAAGGAAGTCAGAGCGGAAGCGGAGTTGCGGCACAAGCTCAGGGACGTCGACGACCACATGCTCCGCGACATGGGGCTGATGTGGACGGGCCGGCGCTACGAGCGCTTCGTTCGCGGCGAAGACGAACGGCGATGAGCGCCGCCGGCGCAGATAGACGCGATGGCGAACTCCGCGCGGGTTGCAGCAAGGCAGCCCGCAGCGCGCCGTCTGGAAGGGCTCAGATCGGGTTGCCTGCCAGGCGGCGCACGTCCTGCCGCCACTTCGCGTCGGGGTCTGTCAGTGCGTGCCCAAGCCGGGCTATCGGGTTCATCGCAGCGAGCACGACGACCTTGGTGCCGATCGGCACGCGGTTATAGAGATCGATCACGTCGGCATTGAGCATGCGAATGCAACCCGACGACACCGCCTTACCGATCGACAGAGGCTCGTTGGTTCCGTGGATGCGGTAGAGCGTGTCCTTGCCGCCCTCAAACAGGTACATGGCGCGCGCACCGAGCGGATTGTCGGTGCCGCCGTCCATGCCGTCGGCGTATTTGCGCGCCCGTTCGTCGCGCGCCTGCATCTCGACAGGCGGATACCATTTCGGCCATTCGCGCTTCATGCCGATCGTCGCGGTGCCGCTCCAGCCGAATCCTTCGCGCCCGACGCCGATGCCGTAGCGCCGGGCTTTGCCGCCCGGCAGGACCAGATAGAGAAGCCGCTGCCCAGGATCGACCACGATCGTTCCCGGGTCCTCGCCGGTCGGGTCATTGACGATCTGGCGATGGAACTGTGTCGGGATGCTGCTGAGATTGACCGGCGGAACGTTGTAGGGCTCCTTGCTCGCGGGAACGAGGATGCCCGACCCTTCACTCGGAGCGTAGGCGAGTGGGCCGGTTCCCGGCACCATCGTGCAAGCCGCCAGCAGCGAACTCGCCGCACCGGCAAGGAAATAGCGTCTGTCGATCACCTTACTCTCCGATCAGGCCAATGCGCCCCGAAACCCGCAACGGAAGCCGCGGGATGTTACGAGGAACACCAGGGTAAGGCAATTCGACGCAACCCGGTTCCGCCAGGCAAGATCAGAGCGTTGCAGCGCTGCCACGCCCTCGGAGCGCCGCCGTTGCTAGGCGGCGGGATCGCCCCAAAGCTGCTGTAAACGCTGCGCACGCCCGCAACCGAACTTGTAGAACTTGTACCGCGCGGCGTTGGTTACGTGGAAATTCTGGTGGTAGGCCTCGGCCGGATAGAAAGTCTGGGCAGGCAGAATCATCGTTTCGACCGGCTTGCCGAACTGGGCCGCGACCTTCTCTTTGCTCGCCTTGGCGAGCGCCTCTTCCTCCGGGCTGCCGACAAAGATAGCGCTCCGATACTGGCTCCCCTTGTCGCAGAACTGGCCGCGCGCATCGAACGGGTCGATGTTGTGCCAGAACGCCTCGAGGAGTTGGGAGTAGCTCACTTTCGCTGTGTCGTAGTCGACCTTCACGGACTCAAAATGCCCCGTGCCGCCGGCCGACACCTGCTCGTAGGTCGGATTGACGAGGTTGCCGCCCGTGTAGCCCGAGGTGGTGGCGACGACGCCCGGGACCTTGTCGAACGCTTCCTCGACGCACCAGAAGCAACCGCCGGCGAAGATGGCGGACTTCACTTCCGCCGCGGCGTTGTCTCCGATCGCAAACGACGCCAGCGCGAGCAGAGCGGCCGCAAAGGCCGTCACGTGCCTCATCAATTAGTCTCCCTCAAGCACGTCGCCGACCATCAATTCCGGTCGTCGCCGCGGCAAGGCCCCCTACGCGAACGTGAAGTGCTGCGAGCCCTCTCACCCGCGCGCATTTCGAGACCCGCCCTCCTCGGGAAGCAGGCCCCGCATTTCAGCTTGAGGGAGGCAGGGCTGTCGCCCGCGCCGGAAGCTCAGTTGCGTTCTTCCGGCAGGATCGGAAGCGGGTGGAACTCGACGCCCTCTTCGGCAAGCGCGCGAGCGTCGTCGCGAGAGGCCTCGCCGTAGATGCCGCGCTTCTCCGCCTCGTTGTAGTGGATGCGCCGCGCCTCCTCTGCGAAACGCGGACCGACATAGTCGGCGTTCTCGGTCAGGTGCTCGCGCAGCTTGCGCAGCATGGAGATCGTCTCCTGCTGCTCCGGCATGTTGGCGGCGAGCCGAACCGAATCCTTTTTCCGCGCCGTCGCCACCGAGGGCGCCATCAGCGCCTTGTCGACCTCGGCCGAACCGCAGAGCGGACAAAGGACGACGCCTTTTGCCCTCTGTGCGTCGAAGGCCGCGGAACCCGCGAACCAGGCTTCGAAGTCGTGCCCTTCCGGGCAGGTGAGCGCGTAGCGGATCACGAAGCCGACCTCAGCGCCGGTTCCTCTTCCGCATCCGGAAGCGCGAAGGGGCGCTCGTTCTTCAGTGAAGGGATGCGGCGCCGCGCGTCGTCGGAAAGCTCCGGGTCGATTTCGGCGACGATCACCTCCGCGCCGTCGCCCCCGCCTTCGGCGAGGATCTCACCCCACGGCGACACGATCATCGAATGGCCGAAGGTCTCGCGGCCGTCGGCGTGGCGACCGGCCTGCGCCGCGGAGATGACGAAGGCGCCGTTCTCGATGGCGCGCGCCCGCTGCAGCACGTGCCAATGCGCTTCGCCGGTCTGCCGAGTGAAGGCGGCCGGTGCGCTCAGCGCTGCCGCTCCGGCGTGCGCCTCGGCGCGATAAAGCTGCGGAAAGCGGATGTCGTAGCAGATCGAGACACCGAGCCTGAGCCAAGGCAGGTCGACGACAAGGGCACGATCGCCCGGATGATAGACGGCGGATTCGCGCCAGCTCTCCCCGTTCGGAAGATCGACGTCAAAGAGATGTATCTTGTCGTAGCGGGCGATCAGCTCGCCCTTGCGGCCGAAGATGAGCGCGCGGTTGGCGATCTTCCCGTCGGCTGCCCTCAAAGCCATCGATCCGACGTGGAGCACGATGCCAAGTTCCGCGGCAAGCGCTGCGAAGCGTTTCACTGCAGGATCGGATTGCTCCGGCGCGATCGCAGCGGCAAGCGACGCGCGGTTCCGCTCAACGATATTGGTCATCTCGGGAGTTTGGACGTATTGCGCCCCGGCGCCGGCCGCCTCGCGCACGAGCCGCTCGACTGTCGCGATGTTCTCCGCGACGTCGGTCGAAGACCGCAGTTGGATACAGGCCGCCTTGAATTTCATGCCGCCGCCTCCGAGGCGAGCAGTGGGTCGAGATCACCGCGCGCGTTCAACGCGTAGAGGTCGTCGCAACCGCCGACATGCCGGCTGCCGATGAATATCTGCGGGAAGGTGAAACGTCCGGAGCGCTCGATCATCTCCTGTCGCTTGTCGGGCGCGCCGGTGGCGTCGATCTCTTCGAAGGCGATCCCCTTCTCGGACAAAAGGGTCTTGGCGGCTGTGCAATAGCCGCAGAACCGACGCGTATAGATCGTGACCATGGGCATGCCGACGCTCATGAAACCCTTTCCCGCCCAAATATATGATTTTCATACCATTTACAAAAGAACCGTCACCGGGTCACGCGGGCGAAAGTGAGGACGTCCACCGCGGCGGCTCCAGCGCGAAGCAGCGCCCGCGAAGCGGCTTTTGCCGTCGCCCCGGAGGTGTAGACATCGTCGATTAGAAGAACGTCGCGGCCGGCGACCCTGACCCGCATTGTTTCCGGCACGCGGAAGGCGCCGCGCACGTTTTCTGCACGCTGGGCCGCCGTGAGTCCGACCTGCTGGCGGGTCGCTTTGACGCGCTCGAGCACGAAGGGATCGTGCGGGACGCCGGTCAGCCGCGAAAGGCCGCCGGCAAGCAGCGCCGACTGATTGAAACGCCGCCGCCATAACCGCCAGCGGTAGAGCGGCACGGGCACGATGAGGCTGCAATCGGCGAGAAGCGGCTGACCGGCGCGGACCATCGCCTTCACCAACGTCTCGGCCAAATGCGGGCGGTCGTAATATTTCATCTGATGCACGAGCCGCCGCGCCACGTCGCCATAGACTGCCGCCGCGCGCGCCCGCCTAAACGGCGGCGGATCGGCGAGCGCCTCCGCCGACACGATGCCTTCGCCCAGCTCATAGGCGAAGGGCGTGCCGTAGACGGGACAAAGCGGCGGCGCGATAAAGCGGATCGTCGACCAGCAGGCGGCGCAAAGTGCGTGGCCGTCACCGACCGCGCCGCCGCACCCGGGGCAGGTCGGCGGCAGGACCAGGTCGGCTGCGAGCCCGGCCAGGCGAGCAAGCCTGCGGTCGGGTCGTTTGAGCGCCAGCATGCCGCCATGCTATCGCGGCCGGGGAGCCCGGTCACCCATGGTTGCAGAAATCACCGACAAGCGACTGCTTCGCCGCCGTCTGGCGCGCGCGCATCGCCGCGGCGAGCCGCGTTCAGGGTTTCTGGTCGAGCGCGTCGTCAACGATCTGGCCGAACGGCTCTCGGCGATCGAGCGGCGCTTCGAGGTGGCGGTGGCGCATGGCGGCCAGACGACCGCGCTCGCGGACGCACTCCTCGCCTCCGGCAAGACGCAACGCGTGATCCGGCTTGAGCAGACGGACGCCGCCTTCGCCAACGCGCGCATTCCGGGGCTGGTCGGCGACGAGGAGATGCTTCCGTTCGCACCCGATTCGATCGACCTCTTCGTCTCGGCGCTCGCGCTGCAATGGGCGAACGACCTCCCCGGCGCGTTGATCCAGATACGAGCGGCGCTCCGGCCCGACGGACTGTTGCTTGCCGCGATGACCGGCGGCAACACGCTCGCAGAGCTGCGCGAAGCGCTCGCAGCGGCGGAGAGCGAGCTCCGCGGCGGCGCAAGCCCACGCGTCATACCGGCGGCGGACGTGCGTGACCTTGGCGCTCTCCTCCAGCGCACCGGCTTCGCGCTGCCGGTCGTCGACCGGGAGGCATTGACGGTGCGCTACGATTCGGCCTTCGACCTCTTCCGCGATCTGAAGGCGATGGGAGCCTCGAACGCGTCGCCGGAGCGTGAACGGATTCCCGCCCGCAAGAACCTGTTTCTCCGCGCAGCCGAAATCTACGCCGAGCGCTTCAGCGACCCCGACGGCCGCGTGCGCGCGACGTTTGAGATCGTCTCGCTTTCCGGGTGGTCGCCGCATGAGAGCCAGCAGAAGCCGGCCCGGCGCGGGTCAGGAAGGGTCAGTCTCGCTGCGGCTCTCGACCCGGAGAAGGGGCGGCGCTGAGCGCTCCCCGTTCAGCCGCCGCTGCCACTACCGCTGCCGCCGCTACTGCCGCCGTTCACGAACGCGCCCGCGATCGCAGCCATTTTTTCGTAGAGCAAGTTCACAGCACCACCAACCGACGCAATGCCGAGAACGACCACGGCGATCATGCCGCAGATAAGGCCGTATTCGATTGCGGTCGCGCCAGTTTCGCTGGCGAGAAAGCGCCGGATTTGGACGAGGCTTTGCAAGCGGTGCATCCTGCTTCGAAATCTCAAAGAAGATCGGCGAGATGACTGATCAGCGGCTCGTCGGCCGGAGGCATCGGGAAATCCCGAAGCCGGTTCGCCCGAACCCATTTGATCTCCTGGGCCTCCCGTGACACGGGCGATCCTTCCCATCTGCGGCAGACGAAAAGTGCCAACAAAATATGAAATTCTGGATAATCGTATGAGCTAAAAGTCAGAGGTGCGAGGCAAGGCTTTGTAACCCTTATCGAAAGCTCTTCGAAAAGTTCGCGGATGACTGCGTCCTCCGGCGTCTCGCCCTCTTCCAGCTTTCCGCCGGGAAATTCCCAGAGGCCAGCGAGCGGCCGCCCCTCCGGCCGCTTGGCGATGAGCACCCGGCGGTCCGCATCGATCAACGCGCAGGCGGCGACGAGGAGAAGCGGCATATTCTTTCCTGACGCGATACCGGACAGCGGCCTATCCGGGCTTGTAGCCTTCGCCAACGCAATCGTTCCGCCAAGCGGATTCGAACTGGTCGTGGGGGATCGGATGGCTGCCCTGGCCCGCCGCCAGATAAGGGCCGGCCGTGCCGTCGATGTAGACGATGAAGCGCACCGTGAGGGCACCCTTCGGCGTGACCTTGCCGCATATCTGGCCGGTCCGCTCGTCGCCGGTCACCTGGACGTCGGAAAACTGCGCCGACGGGTCGCCGACCTCGGCGCGGATCGCGTCCTTCCCCCTCTCGGTCTCCCGCGCCTGCCAGTCGCTCGGGCTGCAGGCGGTCAGGCCGAGGAGCACGAAAAGCAGAGATCGCCCCATCCGCCGCTCGCGCGCCGGTGCGGAAGGAACGCGGGTCAACGGGCGGCCCTCAGCTTCGGTAGTCGGCGTTGATGGCGATGTATCCGGCGGTCAGGTCGCAGGTCCAGACCGTCGCCATGCCGCGGCCGATTCCGAGGTCCGCGCGAAGCGCAAGCTCGCTTCGCTTCATGTACTTGGAAACAGCCTCTTCCGAATACGCCGGGTCGCGCTCGCCGGCATGGGCAACGCGATGCTCTCCGAACCAGATCGAAAGCCGGTCGCGGTCGGCCGGCTCCCCCGCCTTTCCGACCGCCATCACCACGCGCCCCCAATTGGCATCCTCGCCGGCGATAGCCGTCTTGACCAAGGGCGAGTTGGCGATCGAAAGCGCAATCCGCTTGGCGGACGCGTCCGATTCGGCGCCGCTTACCGTGACTTCCACAAACTTCGACACCCCTTCCCCATCGCGAACGACCTGCTTTGCAAGGTCGAGGCAGAGCGCGTTGAGGCCCGTTTTGAAGCTGCGAAGCGCTTCGCCGCCCGGATCGAGCGGCGGAACGCCGCGCGCTGCCGCTGCGCCTGTGGCGAAGAGGAGCAAGGTATCGGAGGTCGACGTGTCGCCGTCGATGGTGATCGCGTTGAAGCTGCCGGCGACGGCGTCTTCGAGACAGGCCTGCAACACTGCTGATCCGATCGGCGCGTCGGTGAAAACGAAGGCGAGCATGGTCGCCATGTCGGGCGCGATCATGCCGGCGCCCTTGGCGATGCCGTTGATCACGACGTCGCCGCTTCCGATGCGGACGGTTCTGGTCACAAGCTTCGGAAATGTGTCGGTCGTCATGATCGCGCGCGCGGCGTCAAGGAATGCGCCCGGCCGCGCCTCCTGCGCCAGGCGCGCGAGGTTGTCGGCAAACGGTTTTGGGTCGAGCGGCTCGCCGATTACGCCGGTCGAGGCGAGAAAGACCTCGTTTCTTTCGCAGCCGACGGCTGCGGCCGTCGCTGCCGCGGTGGCCTCGACCGCCTGCCGCCCCTTCATGCCGGTAAAGGCGTTGGCATTGCCGGAGTTGACCACGAGCGCCCGCGCCCTGCCGCCCTTCAGGCGCTCGCGGTCCCAATCGACGGGCGCGGAGGCGCAGCGCGATTTTGTGAAGACGCCGGCGACCGTCGCCGCGGGGTCGAAGCGGACGAGAAGAAGGTCGGTCCGGCCCTTGTAGCGAATGCCGGCTTCCGCGGTCGCAAGCCGAACGCCGGCTAGCGCCGGCGCCTCAGGATAGGAGGTCGGCGCGAACGGCGAAGCCCCACCCGCCATGGCGACGACGGCCGGCCGCTTACGGCTTCGGTTGCTCTGCAGGGGCTTCTGGCGTCGTGTCCGCAGGTGCATCTGGCGCAGCGGGAGCTGCCGCCTGATCGACGATCTCGACCGGGTACTTGTCACGAAGGCCGGCAAGGACCGTTTCGAACTTCTGGCGGATCAGGTAGTTCCGCAACTGCGCCTCGACGTCGGCGAAGGCCGGCGGCTGGCTCATGCGCTTCTCTTCCACCTTGATCACGTGCCAGCCGAACTGCGTCTGAACAGGCTCCTGCGTGAACTGCCCGGGCTCAAGCGCAAATGCGGCCTTCTCGAACTCCGGCACCATCTGACCTGCGCCGAAGAACCCGAGGTCGCCGCCGTTTTGACCGCTCGGGTCCTTGGACTGCTTGGCGAGCTCCTCGAAGGAGGCACCACCCTTCAGCTCCTCGATGATCTTCTCCGCCTCTTCCTTGGTGTCCACCAGGATATGACGCGCGCGGACCTGCGGCGCGGGCTTGAAGGACTGGACGACGAGCGTCTGGTAGCCCTCCTGCAGCTCCGCGTCGGTCAGCCCGTTCACGATTGTGTGCTCGACGTAGAGATTGCGGAGCGCCTGCAGCCTCAGGAACGCCACCTGCGCATCGAAATCGGGGCCCTCGCCCATCTTTTCGTCGCTGGCCGCCTGCGCGAGGAGCTGCATGTTGACAACAGCGTCAATCAGCACGCTTCGCCATTGCGCTTCGGGAACATTGGCAAGTTCGCTGGAAAAAGCATTCTTCGCGATCTGCAGCTGCCGCTCGGTGATGGACTCCTTGCCGACGGTTGCCACGACGGCTTCGGGATCGCGCGCCGGCTCGGGCGCCGCCGCTTCTGCGGCCGGAGCCGGCTTGGCATCCTCCGCGCGGACGGCATCGACCGCCGCCGTGGACAACAGGAGGGCCGTCACGACGGCCGACAACACTCTTACTATCGGAAGCATATCCACTCCTTCGCTGGAGGCGGGAATCGCGCCAATCCGCCGAAGCTCCAGCGTTGACAGAGCTTTGGCCCGTTCTTATCTGTCGCGGGTCCCGCAGTCCACTGCCGGGCGTCGTTCACGTGCGGCATTAGCCGCCCTTAGACCTCAATACAAGCTTGCGAAAAGAGCGAGCTTTAGTGACGGACACGCCGGGCCTTGTGTCCGGCGACCGCATCGCTGATCGGAAAGGTAGCGCATGCTTGGCTTGGGCAATCTGGGCCGTAAGGTCTTCGGAACGGCAAACGACCGGCGCGTCAAGCGCTACCAGCCGGTCGCCGACGCGATCAATGCCTTAGAACCCGAGTATTCTAAACTGAGCGACGCCGAGCTTAAGGCGAAGACAGACGAGTTCCGCCGCCAGGTCGCCGACGGCACCTCCCTCGAAAAGCTTCTTCCGGATGCCTTTGCCACGGTGCGCGAGGCCGCCAGGCGGACTCTCGGCCAGCGGCATTTCGACGTTCAGCTCGTCGGCGGCATGGTGCTTAACGAAGGCTCGATCGCCGAGATGAAGACCGGCGAAGGCAAGACTCTCGTCGCCACCCTCCCTGTCTACCTGAATGCGCTGACCGGTCGCGGCGTCCACGTGGTCACGGTCAACGACTATCTCGCCAAGCGCGACTCCGAATGGATGGGGCGCGTCTACAATTTCCTCGGCCTTTCCGTCGGCGTGATCGTGCACGGCCTCAATCCTGAGCAGCGACGCGCCGCCTACGCAGCCGACGTGACCTACGGCACCAACAACGAGTTCGGCTTCGACTATCTCCGCGACAACATGGAATACAACGTCCAGAACATGGTGCAGCGCGGGCACTATTTCGCCATCGTCGATGAGGTCGATTCCATCCTGGTCGACGAGGCGCGGACACCGCTCATCATCTCAGGGCCGACCGAAGACCGCTCGGAGCTCTACATCAGCATCGACGCGCTCATCCCGAAACTCTCCGCTGAGGACTACGAGCTCGACGAGAAGGTGCGCTCAGCGAGCTTCACTGAGGAGGGAACGGAGAAGATCGAGGGCATGCTCGCGGCCCAGGGCACTTTGAAGGCCGGATCGCTCTACGACGTGGAGAACGTCGCGATCGTGCACCATCTCAACAACGCGCTTCGTGCCCACAAGCTCTTCCAGCGCGACAAAGATTACATCGTCAAGAACGGCCAGGTGATCATCATCGACGAGTTCACCGGCCGCATGATGGAGGGCCGTCGCTATTCTGACGGGCTGCATCAGGCACTGGAGGCGAAGGAGCGCGTCAAGATCCAGCCGGAGAACCAGACGCTCGCCTCGATCACCTTCCAGAACTATTTCCGGCTCTACGAGAAGCTCGCCGGCATGACCGGCACCGCCGCCACCGAGGCGGAGGAGTTCATCGACATCTACAATCTCGAGGTGGTCGAGGTACCGACCAACAAGCCGATGATCCGCCTCGACGAGCACGACGAGGTGTATCGGACGGCGGAGGAGAAATACCGGGCGATCCTCGATCTGATCGAGGAGTGCAAATCGCGCGGGCAGCCGGTCCTCGTCGGCACGACCTCGATCGAAAAGTCGGAACACCTCGCGGAGCTCCTGCGCAAGCGCGGCTGGCAACAGCGGGATTTCTCCGATCCGGAGGCGCTTGCCACGCTCTTCAAGGACCCGATGAAGAGCAAGGTCTTCACGATCCTTAACGCACGCTATCACGAGCAGGAAGCCTATATCGTCGCGCAGGCCGGCGTCCCCGGCGCCGTGACGATCGCCACCAACATGGCGGGGCGCGGCACCGACATCCAGCTCGGCGGCAACGCCGACATGCGTGTGATGCACGAGTTGAGCGACGTGCCCGAGGGCGCAGAGCGCGACGAGAGAGAGAAGAAGATCCGCGCAGAAGTCGAGCGGCTGAAGGCGCTCGCTCTCCAGGAGAGCGCCGGCGGGCTCTTCATCATCGGCACCGAGCGTCACGAAAGCCGGCGCATCGACAACCAGCTGCGCGGCCGTTCCGGCCGTCAGGGCGACCCAGGGCGCTCAAAATTCTTCCTGTCGCTGCAAGACGATCTGATGCGCATCTTCGGCTCCGACCGCATGGACGGGATGCTGCAGAAGCTCGGCCTCAAGGAGGGCGAGGCGATCGTCCATCCGTGGATCAACAAGGCGCTCGAGCGCGCGCAGGCGAAGGTCGAGGCACACAACTTCGACATCCGCAAGAACCTGCTCAAATACGACAACGTGATGAACGACCAGCGCAAGGTCATCTTCGAGCAGCGCATCGAGCTGATGACCGACGAGCACGCCGGCGACACGGTGCGCGACATGCGCCGGGAGGTCATCGACGAGTTGGTCGACAAGTTCATCCCCGAGCGCGCCTACGCCGAGCAGTGGGACGCGGAGGGGCTGGCGGCGGCTGCGAAGCAGCAGCTCAATCTCGATCTTCCGGTCAAGGACTGGGCTGCCGAGGAAGGCATCGCCGACGACGAGATCCGCGAGCGCATCACAAAAGAGAGCGATGAGATGATGGCGCGCAAGGTGGCCCGGTTCGGGCCGGAGCTGATGCGCGCGGTTGAGAAGCAGATTCTATTGCAGACGCTCGATCATCTCTGGCGTGAGCATCTCGCCACACTCGATCACCTGCGGTCGGTGATCGGCTTCCGCGGCTACGCGCAGCGCGACCCGCTCAACGAATACAAGACCGAGAGCTTCGAGCTCTTCCAGCTCTTGATCGCCAACCTTCGCCGTGCGGTGACCGGGCAGCTCGCGCATGTCGAGATTCAGCAGCGGCCGCCGGAGCCGCCGCCGCTACCCGCCGGCGAGGCGCATCACGTCAACGCATCGACCGGTGAGGACGAGATGGCGACGGAGAAGGCGGTGCCGGCAAGACCATCGGCGCGGCCGAAGCGCGACGCCGCCAATCCGTCGACCTGGGGCAAGGTCGGGCGCAACGAGCCGTGCCCCTGCGGCTCGGGCAAGAAATACAAGCAGTGCCACGGGATGGTGATCGCCTGAGGCCACGGGCGACCGAATTCGAAAATCTGGATTTGTCCGCCGAGAGGCCGCGTCCGCGCGCGGCCTAGTTCGCTGCGCCCGCGTCTTCGCCCGGCTCCTTCTTGATCAGACGGAGCACCATGCCGGTCAGGCCGTCGTCCTGTGAAGAAGCGGACGCGTAGGAATTGGCGACCGGCGCATCGGGCGGGATGCTTCCGGCAAGCATCCGCTCTTCGAGCGTCGCAGAATCAGCCGTTGCTTCCGGCTGTGCCGTCGCTGCCGGCTTCTTCGTATCGTCGACCGCTGTGCGCAGATCCGGAACCGGCAGGAAGCCGGCGGCGGTCGACGACGGCGCATGGGCCGGGGCTGGCGCCGCGGCCGCAACCGCGGTCGGCGCGGGGCGTGGTGCAGGCGGAGGCGCGGTCGGGGCTGCGGCAACGGCCACCGGCGCGGCCGGTGCCGCAACGGTCGCGGCCGCCGGCGCCGTGTCATCCGCCGGGGCCGGCGCAACGCTCGCCGTCGTCGTCGGCTCAAGCGAGACCGTGCCTGCGACCGACATCGGAAGCGGCGCGGCGCGATCGGCGGAACTCGGGGTAGACATCGCAAGCTGCAGCGCCTTCACCCCTTGCCCGCCTTCGCGCCGATCGAGCCGGTCGGCAATCAGTAGCATCTTAGCGTTGTCTTTCGCTTCCTTGTCCTCGACCGCGATGCGGATCGGCTCGGGCATCGACATCGGCGGACACGACGCGGTCGGAATGAAGCTGCGGCCGTCGGCCGGCACGGAATTGAAGATGTAGCGGTGGTCACACACGTCGACCTTGGGCGGTTGTCCGACAAGCTCGAAGTGGTCGTAGCCTTCCTTCAACATGAGCCAGAAGGGCATGTTCGGATCGTTGCGATGCTTGGCCAGATTCTCCGGCGTCATGCGGAAGGGAAACGCCTCGACCTGGAACTCGCGCTGGCCGCCCTGGAAGGCGAGCCGGCCGAGCGTATAGATCTCCTGGATGTTCTCGTCGGTCATCGAGTAGCAGCCGCGCGAGGAGCAGGCGCCGTGCACCATGAGCTCAGAGCCGGTGCGTCCGAGCGAGCGGTCGAACTCGTTCGGGTAGCCCATGTTGAAGGCAAGGTAATAGTCGGAGTCCGGATTCATCTGCGCCGGACGGATGGTGTAAAAGCCCTCCGGCGCCTGCCGGTCCCCTTCCCGGATCTTCGGGCCGAGCACGCCCGACCAGGCGCAAATATCGTAGTCCTTGAGGAACTCGTAGCGGCCGGACGCCTTTTGCAGCTTCCAGACCTCGAGCGTCGCTTCTTCCTTGAAGATGCGAATCAGGATCGGGGCGCGCTGGTCCATCCCCTTGCGGTCGACCAAAGCACGCGTCTTGGAATCGAGCGGGCGCATGTGCTTGGGGAGCGAGCCCGAGTAGTCGGAGCACGACGCCAGCGTCAGCGCGGCCAATCCGACCGCCAAGAGCAGGCCTGCGCGGCCGATCCGAGAGAACCGAACCATTCCCACTCCCTACGCGTGTCCCTTGACTGAGGCGCGCGGGCCAAACAGTGGGTTCCTCAACGTTACCGAATTGTTACCGTGATCGCGTCCAAGCATGTGCCCCCCTTCGGGACGGTCCCGCTCACGGGCCCGAATCTCTACTGAATTGACCTGCCGATGGCGAGGAATTTCTCGCGACGCTGCCTGAGGATAGCGTCCCGGCCAAGGCCCGCAAGGTCATTCAGTGCCGCGCGGATCACTTCTCCCGTGCGTTCGATCACTGTCTCGGGATCGCGGTGCGCGCCCCCGAGCGGCTCCTCGATGATCCCGTCGATAATCTTCAGGTTCATGAGGTCGGTGGCGGTGATTTTCATGGCGGTCGCCGCGTCCTGGGCGCGCGTCGAATCTCGCCACAAAATGGAGGCCGCGCCTTCCGGCGAGATGACGCTGTAGATTGCGTGTTCGAGCATATAAACGCGGTTTGCTGTGGCGATGGCGATGGCGCCTCCCGATCCACCCTCGCCGATGATTACGGCGATATTCGGCGCGCCGAGCTTCAGGCAGGCTTCGGTTGAGCGGGCGATCGCCTCCGCCTGCCCGCGCGCCTCTGCGTCGACGCCGGGATAGGCGCCGGCGGTATCAACCAGCGAGATGACGGGCATGGCGAAGCGGTCGGCAAGCTCCACGACGCGCACTGCCTTGCGGTAGCCCTCCGGGCGGGCCATGCCGAAATTGTGTCTTAGGCGTGTCTGCGTGTCCTCGCCCTTCTCCTGGGCAAGAATGGCGACCGGATCGCCCTGAAAACGGCCGAGTCCGGCGACAATCGCGAGATCCTCGCCGAACTTCCGGTCGCCGGCGAGCGGCTCGAAATCGGTAAAGAGCCGCGAGAGATAGTGCTTTGCATGCGGCCGGTCCGGGTGGCGGGCCACCTGCGTCTTCTGCCAGGGCGTCAGCTTGGAATAGATGCTGGCGAGTTGCTCGCGCGCCTTGCCCTCAAGCGTCGCGATCTCTTCCGCGACGGAGACGCTGTCGGCGGTCTCAAGGCGCCGGAGCTCCTGGACATGGCCCTCAAGGTCGGAAACCGGCTTTTCAAAGTCGAGATAGGTTCGCATCCGCGCCCTTGCGCCGGCCAAACCGGTGCGGTCAACCGAAATTGTGGCGGAAACTGGCTACGCGGCCGAGCCAAGTCAAGGCGAGGGCTGCGCTGCCGGCGCCTGCTGCGGGGGCGCGGTCGACTGCGAGGTGACCTGCGCCAGCATCTGCCTCAGCCGGTCGGGCCACTCGACTTGGTCCGCCGTCAAAGCATCCTGTTGTTTAAGGTCGTCGAGGATTTTCAGGGCTCTGCTTATCGCGTCCAAACGCTGCGGCCCGCGCGCCACCGTCGCGATTTCGTAGAGACCGGCGGCGAGGTCTGATTGCCATTGCGGATCGTTTTCATCCAGAGCCGCGAGACGCTCGGCGATGGGCAGGCTCAGTTCGTAGTTGGAGAGCGCGCTGATGACATTGCCCTGCGCGCGGCGAACGTTGCCGAGCTTTCGATAGCTGATCGAAAGATGGCGCTGCCAAAGCGTATTGGTCGGATCGCCGGCGACAAGGCGCGCGGCGATGTTGAGGTTCGCCTTGTAGTTCTCCGCCGCTCCGATGAAATCGCCCCCGGCGAGCCGCACGTCGCCGATATTCGCGTAGCCAATCGCAAGATCGCGCTGCCAGAGCGTATTGCCCGGATCGCCGGCGGCAAGCTGCTCTACGATGGCGCGGCTTTTCTGGTAACTCGCCAGCGCGCCGGTGAGGTCCCCTTGCCTGAGCAGCACGTCGCCGACATTGCCGTAGCTTGTCGACAACTCGTGCTGCCGTTCGGTGTTGTCCGGATCGGCCGCGGCGAGGCGCTCGGCGATGTCACGGCTCGCTTCGTAGCTCGCAAGCGCACCGGCGAGGTCTCCGAGCGCGGCCTGGACGTCGCCGACATTGCCGTTGCTGACCGAAAGGTCGTGCTGCCAATCCATGTTTTCCGGATTGGCCGCGGCAAGACGCTCGGCAATGGCACGGCTCGCCTCATAGGTTGCAAGCGCGCCGGCGACGTTTCCGAGCGCCACCTGAACGTCGCCGATATTGTTGTCGCTGATCGACAGGTCGCGCTGCCATTCGGTGCTCTCGGGATCGGCGGCAGCCAGGCGCAAGGCGATGTTGCGTCTTACTTCGTAGCTCACAAGCGCTTCGACGAGGTCGCCGAGCGCGAGCCGCGCATCGCCGATATCGCCGTAGCCGGTCGACAGGTCGCGCTGCAATTGAGCGTTCCCTGGATCCGCAGCGGCGAGCCGATCCGCGATCGCGACGCCGGCCTTGCCGCTCTCGAATGCCGCCTTGAAGTCACCCTGCGTCATCCGGATCTCGCTGATGCTGAAGAGGCTCGTTGCAAGATCGCGCTGCCACTCGGCGTTGTCCGGACTGATCGCAGTCAGGCGCTCGGCGATGACGCGAACCTTTTCGTAGCTGTCCAGGCTGCCGGCGAGATCGCCTTGCGTCCTTTGCAACGACGCAATCTGCCGGTGCGCTACCAAGAGATCGTGTTGCCACCGCGTGTTGCCGGGACCGGCGGCAGCAAGCGGCTCGCGGATGGCAAGACTCGCCTGGTAGTTCTGGAGCGCGTCGGCGAGGTTATTCTGCTTCACACCCACGTCGCCGATCCGGTCGTAGACGACCGCGAGATCGTTTTGCCATTCAGCATTATTCGGATCGTCCGCGACAAGCTCTTCGCGGATTTGCAGGCTTGCCTCGTAGCTGTCGAGCGCCTCGGCAAGGCCGCCCTGTCTCACCTTCAAGTCGCCCACCCGGTCGTAGGCCGCCGCCAGATCTCGCTGCGCCTCCGCGTTGGCGGAGTTGAGCGTGGCGAGGTGCTCGGCGGCGGCGAGATCGGCCTCGTAACTTGCGAGCGCAGCGGCAAGGTCGCCACGAGCCGCCTGCACGTCGCCGATCCTGACGTAGCCTGCAGCAAGGTCGCGCTGCCATCCGGAATTCTCCGGATCGGCAGCAACATGGCGCTCGGCGACATCGCGGCCCGCCTCGTAAGCCGTCAAGGCCGCTTCCCCGTCGCCGGCAGCAAGATACGCGTCCCCGAAGTTGACGAGCATGGAAAGCTCTGTGCGCTGCAGGTCGTCGTCTTCGGGCGCGACCTTGACGAGTGCGTCGACCGTAGCCCTGACGCGGTCGAAGACCTTGCGGAGGTCTTCGGCGCGCATGCCTTCGATATCGCGCAATCCCTGCGCCACGTCGACAACGATGCCGTCGACGGCCTCCCTGGCAGTCTTGAAGTCGTGCTCCGCACCTTCACGCGCTGCGCGGTCGGACGCGGCGTGCCCTTCGGCGAGCCGCTGATCGGCGACCGCCTGCGCTTCGCCCTGCTCCGCAAGCTGCCTTTCGTCGATCGCGACCACCCGCTGCCAATAGGCAACGCCCGCGAGCCCGACACACATGAGGGTGACGGCGAGCGCAGCGGCAACGGAGGAACGCTGGCGCCGCCACTGCTGCCGACGGCTTGCAAGGATCAGTCGCAGCGCTTCGTCGCTCGACGGCGGTGCGTCGCCCGGCCTCCCGTCGGCCCAAGCTTCGGCGTTCTTCAGCGCGACCCCGCGAAGAAGAAGCGATGACGGCCGCTCCTGCGAAAGCCATTGCCGTCCGTGGTCGGCGAGGCGCGTGTGCTCCTTGAGCCAATCGCCATCGGTGTTGAGCGCGTTGACCAGCGTCCGCAGATGCTTTTCGAATGCGAAGACGCCCTCCGCCGGCAGCACTTGGATGCGCCCGAGCGTCTCCGGCAGCGCGTCGGGCGCCACCGCCTCGATCACAACCGGGATCAGCCGCTTGTTAAGCCCGTGGGCTTCCCCGACCTCGCGATTGCATCGGCGCGAACGCAACGATTGCGCGCTGATCAGCCAGACGACCGTGTCGGAAGCGCGGATGCGCTCTACCAATCCGTCCTGCCACTGCTCGCTGGAAGGAAGATCGCGCCGGTCGATCGAAACCGTGAACCCCTGCACCTGCAGCGTTGCCACAAGCCGGTCCGCCACGCCGGCGTCGCGGCGCGAATAGGCGATGTAGACCTTCAGACGATCGCCGGATGAATCGACGTCGCTCACGGCGCGCCCCGTCGATTTGAAGCGCACAATGCCGCCGCTGGCGTTCGCGAAGGGATGATAGCCGCGATCTCCCGCAACAGACCGCTCCCGCGTGCGAGGCCATGGCCCGAATGGCCTCCCTGCGGGGGACTATGCTTGCCCTCGCTGACTCATTCAAGCTGCGCCTGAACCTGCCGCGTTCTGCCGATCACCGCTCCGCCAGCGGATGGTGCTTGTTGACGAGCTCCTTCAGGCGCTCATCGAGGACATGCGTATAAATCTGTGTCGTCGAGATGTCGGCGTGCCCGAGCAGCGTCTGCACAACGCGAAGGTCGGCGCCGCCGGAGAGAAGATGCGTTGCGAAGGCGTGCCTCAGCACATGCGGCGAGAGCTTGCGCGGATCGAGCCCGGCCCGCCCCGCGACCGTCTTCAGGTCACGCGCGAAAGCCTGCCGCGTCATGTGCCCGCTCGCGCCGTCGGACGGGAAGAGCCACTTTGAGTCCGGCTTGCCCAGCGCCGCGCGCTGGCCGCGATAGAGGTCGAGCGCGGCGTGCGCTGCAATGTTCAGCGGCACCAGGCGTTCGCGCCCGCCCTTCCCTTTGACCGCGATAAAGGGTCGGCCGCCGCGACCCGCCGATTGCGGTAGCGCCACCAATTCGGAGACGCGGAGCCCGGTCGCGTAGAGAAGCTCGAGCAGCGCCAGCAGCCGAAGCGCTGCGAGCTTGCGACGTGGAGTCAGCTCCGGCTCCGTCGCCGCGACGCGCGCCGCTTCGAGCAGCCGGTCGACGTCTTCGACCGAAAGCACATTTGGTAAAGCGCGGCGCGGCTTCGGCCGCTCCGCCGTCGCCGTCGGATCGTCGTCGCGGATCGCATCAGCGACGAGGAACTTGAAGAATTGCCTGAGCGCCGAGAGCCGTCGCGCCTGCGATGTCGCGGCGAGCCCGCGGCCGGCGAGCGAAGCAAGATAGCGGCGCACGTCGTCAGCGGAGGCGGCGGCGAGCCTGCCGCTCGCGCTGCGGAAATCATCGAGGTCCCGGCGATAGGCCGATAGCGTGTTCGCGCTTGCTCCGCGCTCCGCCGCCAGCATTTCGAGAAACGCCTCCGCCAAAGCCGCGTCGCGCGTACCCCCGTCGGAGGCGGAGCGTCGTCCGCTCACGGCTGCAACCGATCGATCGGAACGCGCACACTCATTTCGCGCTGCTTCGGCTCGACCGAAATCACCAGGGCGACCATCGCGCCGTAGATGACTGCACCAATGAGCCCGAGAACAACCAATAATCGAATAAGGCTAGGCATCGATCCGCATCTTCGCCGTCCCCGTCTAACCCGTCCGGCGCACCGATAGCAAGGCAAGGGGGCCGCCGCGCTCCGCGAGACGCTTGTCTTGACACTCGGGGGAGCCGCGGAGCACGACGGCGCCCGGAGGGTCTCGTTCATGGATCAGCGCCACGCCGTCGTCGGCGGCGACCAGATCGACCGCGTGGTCGCGCGTCTCGGCAGCCGCTCGATTGTGCTCGTCGGGATGATGGGCGCGGGAAAGACCTCGATCGGACGGCGACTCGCGAGCCTTCTGCACTTGCCCTTCCTCGATGCCGACACCGAGATCGAGAAGGCGGCGAACCTGACCATTGCCGAGATCTTCCAGAATTATGGCGAGGCGCATTTCCGCGAGGGTGAGCAGCGTGTCGTCGCGCGCCTGCTTTCCAATGGACCGGCGGTGGTGGCGACCGGCGGGGGCGCATTCATGAGCGAGGAGACGCGCACGCGCTGCCGCGAGAGCGGCGTCACGATATGGCTCAAGGCGGACGCGCCAGTGCTGCTCGATCGCGTGAGAAAAAAGGGAAACCGCCCGCTCCTCGCGCAGGCCGATCCGGATGAAGTCATGCGGAGGCTCTTGAGCGAGCGCGAGCCGATCTATCGCCAGGCCGACATCACAGTCGCTTCCCGGGACGGGCCGCATCAGGCCGTCGTTGCGGAAATCGTCGCAGCGCTCGACAATCATTTGAGCAAGGGGGCCGCGCATTGAATCCGGAGCGCGTACGCGTCGAGTTGGGAGCGCGCAGCTATGACGTTCTGATCGGCCCCGGTCTCGTCGCCAGCGCTGGCGAACGGATCGCCGCGCTGATGCCGGGGCGGAACGTCGCGGTGGTTACGGACGAGAACGTGGCGGCGCGACATCTGCCGCAACTTGCCGCCGCGCTAAAGAGCGCGAAGATCGAGGCGGCTGAGATCGTCGTCCCGCCGGGCGAGGCGTCAAAGAGCTTTGCCCAGCTGCAGGTCGTGGTCGAGGCGATCCTGGACGCCCGACTTGAGCGCGGCGACGCGGTGGTGGCGCTCGGCGGCGGCGTCGTCGGCGACCTTGCCGGCTTCGCCGCGGCGGTCACACGGCGCGGCATGCACTTGGTGCAGGTGCCAACCACGTTGCTGGCCCAAGTCGACTCCAGCGTCGGCGGAAAAACCGGCATCAACGCCAAGCACGGCAAGAACCTCGTCGGCAGCTTTTTGCAGCCGGACCTCGTGCTCGCCGACACCGACACGATCGACACGTTGCCGAAGCGCGAGTTCCGGGCGGGCTACGCCGAGATGGCGAAGGCCGGGCTGATCGGCGACGCGAAGTTCTTCGAATGGCTTGAGCAGAATCGCGGCGAAGTGTTCGCCGGCGGCAGCGCACGCATCCGCGCGATCGCCGAAAGCGTACGCTTCAAGGCGCGGACCGTCGCCGCCGACGAGCGCGAGACGGGCGAACGCGCGCTCCTCAATCTCGGCCATACGTTCGGCCACGCGATTGAGGCGGCCTGCGGCTTCGACGCGAACCGCCTCGTGCACGGCGAGGCGGTCGCGATCGGCATTGCGCTCGCGTACGATTTCTCCGTTGCGGAAGGGCTCGCGCCGATGGCCGACGCTGAGCGCGCGCGTAAGCATCTGAAGGAGGCAGGGCTGCCGGTCTCGCTCGCCGAGGTTCCCGGCCCGGCGCTTTCAGCCGAAGAACTGATGCGCCACATCGCGCAGGACAAGAAGGTGAAGCGCGGGCGGCTCACTTTCATCCTGACCCGCGGCATCGGGAAGGCCTTCATCGCCGGCGACGTACCACCGGAGAGGGTGCAAGCGTTTCTGGAAGAACAAATGAAGCGCTAAGCGCGAGGCCTGGATGAATACGCTCTCAGGTTCCGACGCCTCGGCGCTTGCCGCAAAAGTACACGACTGGCTGATTGAACGCGGCCTGGCCGGAGACGATCTTCCAGAGCTTGTCGCGGGCCTCGGCCGCCGTCTCAATGCGGGCGGAATTGCCGTGGACCGGGCGGGATGCTCCATTCTCACCCTGCATCCGCAGATCGTCTCTCGGGAGGCCACCTGGCGCGCGCTCGACGACCGGGCAACCACCCAGCACTACACTTCCGAACTGATGGAGGACCCGGCCAATCGGCAAGGTCCATATTTCGACCTCGCTCTGAACCGCCGAAGCTTTAAGCGCTACCGACTGACCAATTCGGGCCTAGACAACGACTTGCCCTTGCTGGCCCGGCTCCGCGCCGATGGGTTCACCGAGTATTTCGGCTTCTTCGGCGCGACGGGCGGCGCGGCAGCGATTGCGCCGTTCGCCCGACAGCTCGGCCTTGTTCCCTGCGTCGTCGGCTCATTCGCAACGCGTCGGCAGGGCGGGTTCGGCGAGACCGAGATCGATTGTCTCAAGTCGATTTCCAAGACGCTTGCGCTGGCGGCGAAGTCGCGAACAAACTTTGATACCGGCGCCCGACTCCTGGACATTTACCTCGGTAGCACCACCGGATCGCAGGTCCTCCTCGGCCGAATTACCCGTGGCGATTCCGAACGGATTCCGTGCGGCGTCTTGCTTTGCGACCTCCGCGGCTCAACACGTCTCGTCACACAGCTTCCCCTCGAGGACTACGTCGCGCTCCTCAACCGTTACTTCGATGCGACTGTCGGAGCCGTGACCGCAGGTGGCGGCGAAGTTCTAAAGTTCATGGGCGACGCCATTCTAGGCATCTTTCGCTCAGACCACCCGGATACCGACATCGACATGCGGGAACGCGCCCTGACCGCATCGATGCAAGCCCTGAAGGCCATCGGCGCGTTGCACGTCGCCGGTCCACCCTTGGAAGCAGTCATCGCGCTGCACGTCGGAGAGGTGATGTACGGCAATGTCGGCGCCCAAGAGCGCCTCGATTTTACGGTCATTGGACGCGTGGTGAACGAGACGGCGCGGTTGCAGACACTGACCAAACAGCTTGGACATGCTGTGTTGGCTTCCCGGCAGTTTGTTGAGCCGATCCGCGAGCGTTTCGATTCAGTCGGTGAGCACGCCGTTTCCGGCCTCGATGGGACGATTGAGGCGTTCGCTCCCCTTGCATAGCCTTCCCGGTACCAGCGGACTTGCGCCGCGCGCCCTCAACACCAAGATAAGGCTCAGCGCCCCGCCTCTCCCGGCGCGACCGGATGCACAGCAAGGGCATGGACGGGGCCGGCAAGTTCTTCGGAAAGCGCCTGATTCACCATTCGGTGCCGCTCGACACGGCTCTTCCCCGCGAAGGCGGCGGAAACGAGCGACACCCGGAAATGCGTTTCGCCGCCCGGGCGGCTGCCGGCATGGCCGGCATGGAGGTGGGACTCGTCGAGAACGCTGAGGCTCTCCGGCTGAAACGTCCTGGTGAGTTTTTCCTCAATCCGGGCTTTGACCGACACGATGACGCAATCCTTTTCCGACACGATGACGCGCCTTGAGGGGGGCGTCGGTGAAGGGCATAGTTACGAGATGAAGCTCGACTCGGCCTATTTCAACAAGATCCGGATCGATCGGGGCGAAGCCGGCGTTCGGCCGAAGCCAGAGCCTGTCCGGCGCGCCTGTGACATGACGGGCTGTACGGAGGGCGGCACGCACCGGGCCCCGAAGGGGCGCGCGCAGGAAGGCGAGTATTTCTGGTTCTGCCTCGATCACGTCCGCCAATACAATAAATCCTACAACTACTTCAGCGGCATGAACGATGCCGCTATCCAGGCTTTCCAGCGGGATGCGACCATCGGTCACCGCCCGACATGGCAGTTGGGTGTGAACGCGAAGACCGACGAGCCGGTCCGGACCTCGCGCCCGTCAGGCTTCAAGTGGTCGGGCCACACCCACGATCCGTTCCGCTTCTTCGGCGACGGCTTCCAGGCGCGCGGGCCGGACCCCGAGCGCCGCAAGGTCAAGAATATGGAGGCCCGCTCGCTCGCGGCGCTCGGGCTTGAAGACACCGCCACGGCAGCGGAAATCAAGGCGCGCTACAAGCTTCTGGTCAAACGCCACCACCCCGACGCCAATGGAGGCGACCGCTCGCTTGAGGACCGCCTCCGAGAAATCATCCAAGCCTACAGCTATCTGAAGAGCGTCGGTTTCTGCTAATGCCCTTCCGACTCCGCCCGGGCGAAGCCCGCGGAGCCTCGGACATTTCGTCCAAGAGGACCTTTCGATGACTGCGACCGCCGAACAATTGCTCGCGGTGCCCGATATGACGGTTTCCGCCCGGCAGCTCTTCGGGATCGATTCCGATCTCGAAGTGCCGGCCTTCTCAGAGCCGAACGAGCACGTTCCCGAAGTCGATGACGATTATCTCTTCGACCGCGAGACGACGCTCGCCATTCTCGCCGGCTTCGCCAGGAACCGCCGTGTCATCGTCACCGGCTATCACGGTACCGGCAAGTCGACGCACATCGAGCAGGTGGCGGCGCGGCTCAACTGGCCCTGCGTGCGCGTCAATCTCGATAGCCACATCAGCCGTATCGATCTCGTCGGCAAGGACGCTATCGTCTTGAAGGAGGGAAAGCAGGTCACTGAGTTCCGCGACGGCATCCTGCCTTGGGCCTATCAGCACAACGTCGCGCTTTGCTTCGACGAGTACGACGCCGGGCGGCCGGACGTGATGTTCGTGATCCAGCGCGTGCTGGAATCCTCCGGCAGGCTGACGCTGCTCGACCAGAGCCGGGTGATCAAGCCGCATCCGTCGTTTCGGCTGTTTGCGACCGCCAACACCATCGGCCTCGGCGACACGTCCGGTCTCTATCACGGCACGCAGCAGATCAACCAGGCGCAGATGGACCGCTGGTCAATCGTGACGACCCTGAACTATCTCCCGCACGACAACGAGGTCGACATCGTGCTCGCCAAGGTGAAGGGGCTGAGGACCCCAAAGGGCCGCGAGCAGGCGAGCCGCATGGTGCGCGTCGCCGATCTGACACGGAACGCCTTCATCAACGGCGACATCTCCACCGTCATGAGCCCGCGCACCGTCATCACCTGGGGGGAGAACGCGGAGATATTCGGCGACCTCGGCTTCGCCTTCCGCGTCACGTTCCTGAACAAATGCGATGAGTTGGAGCGGCCGCTCGTGGCGGAGTTCTACCAGCGTGCGCTCGGCGTGGAGCTGCCGGAGAGCTCGGCCAATGTGGTGCTGAGCTAGTAGCGGCTTTGCAAATGCGTGACTCGGAGCTCAGCACTGTCATTCTCGGGCGGAGCGAAGCGGAGACCCGAGAACCCAGACTTGATCGCTGTGACCTGGATCCTCGGGTCGGTGCTTCGCACCGCCCGAGGATGACGGCCTCTTGTGTACTGTTTCTACGATTCAGCGTGGCGGCGGCGGTCGGATAATGGCGAACAAGAAGCGCGAGGCGCCGACCGAGCCGTTCAAACGGGCTGTTGCGGGCTGCGTGCGCGCGGTCGCCGGCAAGCATGACCTCGACGTCACCTTCGCGGCCGACCGTCCTCTCTTGCTTCAGCAAAAGGTGCGTCTTCCCGAGCCGCCTCGCCGCCTGACGCCGCAGGACGCGGCGGTCACGCGCGGCATCGGCGACGCGATGGCCCTCCGCCTCGCCTGCCACGACAGCAAGGTGCACCGGCGCTTCTCGCCCGAAGGGCGCCAGGCGCGCGCCATCTTCGACGCGGTCGAGCAGGCCCGCTGCGAGGCGCTCGGCTCGCGCCGCATGGACGGTATGCGCGTCAACCTCGGCGCCATGCTGCAGGATCGCTACCACCGCGCCAATCTCGAGGAGATCAGCGAACAGTCGGAAGCGCCTATGGAGGACGCCGTGGCTCTGATGGTGCGCGAGCGGCTAACCGGGGTGCAGCCCCCGAAGGCCGCGCGCAAGGTTGTGGAGCTCTGGCGCGACACGATCGAGACGAAGGCCGGCAACGAGCTCGATCGCCTCGGCACGATCGCGGAAGACCAGAACTCCTTCGCTGAGGCCGTGCGCGACCTTCTGGTGTCGCTCGACATGGGCGAGGAGCTCGGACCGGAATCCGACGACAGCGACGAAGACGACAGCGACCAGGAGAGCTCGGCGGAGAACAACGAAGCGGCGCGCGGCGAGGCCGACCAGGATCAAAACGATTCCTCCGACGAGCAGCAGACGGAATCTTCGCGCGAGGACAAGGAAGCCGGCGAGAGGGACGATTCCGACGCGACGTCCGAGGAGTTTTCTGAAGAAGACAGCGCCGCCGACCGTGAGCCGTCGGGGGAAGCGCGCCGTCCCGATTTCAGCGGCAAGAACGAGCCGCAGATCGACTACAAGATCTTCTCTACAAAGCACGACGAGATCGTGAACGCGGAGGACCTCTGCCCGCCGGAGGAGCTCGATCGGCTGCGTGCCTTCCTCGACAAGCAGCTCGCGACGCTGCACGGCGCCGTCGCGCGGCTCGCCAACCGGCTGCAGCGCCGGCTGCTCGCGCAGCAGAACCGCGCTTGGGACTTCGATCTCGAAGAGGGCATCCTCGATCCGGCGCGGCTCTCGCGCGTCGTCATCGATCCGCTCTCGCCGCTCTCCTTCAAGCAGGAGCGCGACACAGCGTTCCGCGACACCGTCGTGACGCTGCTCCTCGATAATTCCGGATCGATGCGGGGCCGGCCGATCACGGTGGCAGCGACGTGCGCCGACATTCTGGCGCGCACCCTTGAGCGCTGCGGCGTCAAAGTCGAGATCCTCGGCTTCACGACGCGCGCCTGGAAAGGCGGTCAATCGCGCGAGGAATGGCTGCGCGCGGGCAAGCCGCCGCATCCGGGCCGCTTGAACGACCTCCGCCATATCATCTACAAGCCCGCCGACGCGCCGTGGCGGCGCGTGCGCCGCAACCTCGCGCTCATGATGCGCGAGGGACTGTTGAAAGAGAACATCGACGGCGAGGCGCTGGATTGGGCCCATCGGCGGCTGCTCGTCAGGCCGGAGCAGCGCAAGATCCTGATGGTGATCTCCGACGGCGCGCCGGTCGACGACGCCACGCTTTCCGTCAACAGCGGCAACTATCTCGAGCGGCATTTGCGCTACATGATCGAGGAGATCGAGCAGCGCTCACCGGTCGAGCTGATCGCGATCGGCATCGGCCATGACGTGACCCGCTATTACACGCGTGCCGTCACCATCGTCGATGCGGAGGAGCTTGCCGGCGCGATGATGGAGAAGCTTGCCGAGCTCTTCGACGAGAAGCCGACCGTGCCGACGCGGAGCCGCCCACGGAAGCGGCGCGCGGCTTGAGGCAGGCTCTCGTTCTCTTCCTGCTCGCCGGTTTGCTATCGGTGGCGCCGGCGGCGGCCGATCCGCTGCCGCTGACGACGAAGCCGATCGAGAGCTTCACCCCCCACTTGGCCGACGCGCCAAGCGCCCCGCTGACCTTCCTCGGCGGGCTCATTGTCACCTCCTCGGAGAAGCGTTTCGGCGGGCTCTCCGGCATCGACATGCTCGACCACGACACAGCCTTCATTGTCGGCGACCGGGGCGTCTATGTCCGCATGCGGATGGTGCACGATAACGGGTGGCTCGTGGGTCTTTCGGACGGTGAGATCGGCAGTCTCTTCCCGGCCGGCAAGGTGGAGAAGGACATCGGCGACGCCGAGGATGTGGCGCTCGCGCCCGACGACCGCAACAAGGGTGTACTCGTGCGCGAGCGGCAGGCAAACGCCATGCTCGCCTTCCATCTGGAAAACGGGCGGCCGGTGGACTTCATCCCGATCCGCGTCGGCGCCGACAACCGCATCCTGCGCTCCAACCAGGGCCTTGAGAGCGTCGCCTACCCACCCGCCGCCTCCCCTCTCTCAGGCGAGATCGTCACCATCGCGGAGCACCCGCCTGAGGGCGCCACCGACATTCCGGGCTGGGTCGCAGGCGTCGGAAGCTTCGACGTCGTGCGTCGCGACGATTTCGATATCTCGAGTGCGCGCTTCCTGCCGGACGGCGACCTGATCCTGCTCGAACGCCGGTTCTCGCTGAGCGCAGGCATCGCCATGCGGCTTCGCCGCATTCCCGGCGACACCATCAAGGTCGGCGCGCGGCTCGACGGCGCGATCATCCTCGACGCCGGAATGACGAGTCAGATCGACAACATGGAGGGGCTGGCTGTCAGTCAGGATGAAGAGGGGCGCACGATCCTGACGCTCGTCTCCGACGACAACTACAACATCCTGCAGCGGACTCTAATCCTGCAATTCGCGCTGGACGGCGACTAGCGCGCGGCGGCGGGCCGAAGCGGGATGAAGAACCCCACGATCACCCGGTAAGGGATCAGCGCGAAGACCGCCATCAGCAGCTTCACCGAAAAATCGCCGAGTGCCCAGGAGACCCAGCGCGGCGCTTCGACCGGGTAGAGCCCGAGGAGCGGCGCGGCCTCTATCGCAAAGGGATCGTTCGGGCCGATCAGGGCGAACGCCGCCGCGAAGGCAAGCGTGAAGAACACCAGCGTGTCGGCCGCAGAGCCGGCTAGGCTGGAGAAGGACGGCGCCTTCCACCACGCGCGGTCGCGCAGGATGTTGAAAATGCCGATGTCGAGGAGCTGGCCGACCAGGAACGCCGTGCCGGAGGCAATGGCGATACGCGGCGTCGCGAACCACGCGGAGAGCACGACGGCGAAGGCGAAACCGAGATAGACGACGCGCCGCGCGATCCGCGGCCCAAGCAGCCGGTTCGTCGTGTCGGTGACAAGGAATGCGAGCGGATAGCTGAACGCGCCCCAGGTCAGAAGATCGGCAAGATTCAGACGGCCGAGCGTCGCCTGGAAGGGGTGCTGGACGAGTACGTTGGAAAGGACAACGACGGCCGCCATCGCGGCGACCGCGACGGCAATCCCGAGGCTGCGTCCGGAGACGGCCAAAGGCGGCTAAGCTGCGGCTTCCTGCGCAGCCTGCTCCGCGCGCTTGGCGAGCACGTCCTTGCGCAGAATCTGCGCCTTCGGCGAGAGCTCGTCCTCACGCGCCTTGACTAAGAAGGCGTCGAGCCCGCCGCGATGCTCTACGGTGCGGAGCGCGGCGACGGAAATCCTCAGCCTCACCGTCCGCCCGAGCGCGTCGCTGATCAGCGACACCTGCTTCAGATTGGGCAGGAACCGGCGCTTCGACTTGTTGTTGGCGTGGCTCACGTTGTTGCCGACGAGCACGGCCTTGCCGGTCAGTTCGCAGCGGCGCGCCATGGTGAAAACCTCTTGGTGTAAGTTGCCGGCCCAAGCGCTTCCGAACCCACGCGAAACGTGCAGGGGAAGCGAGGCCGAACCCATCTGTTCCGGAAGCGCCTCCCTATAGTGACGCAGGTTGAGCCGGTCAAGCGCGAGAGGCCCGCCGGCGGCCGAAACGCCGCAGTTTCGACCCAATGCCCGCCTAACCGTGCCGGCCCGGGGCATGGAACTCATCGTATGCGATCTCAAACGTTCGGCATCTTGCCGCTTGCGTTCGCTCTCCCGTTTTTCCTACTCGCTTCCGACGCTGCCTCCGCCTGGACACTCTTCACCGAATATTCGGTGAAGATCCGCGGCTTTTCGGTCGGCCGCGCGCGGCTTCAGGCGGAGTTTTCCGACGGCCGCTACACGATCCAGTTCTCCGGTGGGGTCACCGGGCTCGCGCGTCTTTTCTCGGATGCGGAAACTTCGGCCGCAGCGGTCGGCGACGTCGGCGACGATCGGCTGCGCCCGACCGAGTACAAGCACATTTGGAAGGAAGACAACGAGACGGAATCGGTCGACCTGCACTTCTCAGGACGCAGCATGACCGACGTCTCGATCGACCCACCGCGAGAGCATCCTGAGCGCTACGTGCCGCTTACCAAGGCCAACACCGCGGATACCCTCGACATGGTCAGCGCCTTCATCTGGCCGGTCGCCGGCGGCGTGACGCCCGACATCTGCAGCCGCACGCTCCCGCTCACTGACGGCAAACGCCGCTTCGACATTGCGCTGCGTTTCAATCGCCTTGCGGACTTCGCCACGAGCGACCGCTCCTACCGGAACCACACCGTCGTATGCAGCTTCAGCTACGAGCCGGTGGCGGGCCAGCGCATCGACAAGCCGGAGAAGGCCACCATCGTTAACGGCGATGGGATGGAGGTGTGGATGGCACCGGCCGGCGCCGGGCTCGCCGCCCCCGCCCGCATCCAACTCAGCACGCGTATCGGCCGGGTCGAGCTCGTGGCGACGAAGTTCCGCACGCAATGAGCGCCGACCAGCACTGCGTGCCTATTTGGCACAGAAGCGCTAACGCCTGACGCGACCCATCGGGCGATCGCCGGAACCGGCAGGGCCTGTCCGTCCGCGCGAGCCACAAGATGTGGTGGGAACGGAACACGAAGAAGCGGACAAAGCCGATTTGTCGGCGGTTCGTTCCGGGACCGGTCCAAACGTGAATGCCGGTTCGGAGAACGTCGACGCGACTGTTTACGGCGCGCTTACGTCCGCGCAATCGGTGCGTTCGGTCGGCGCCGGGACGCAAACTTAGCGCGCGCTAACGAACGAAGCGAGGCGGTCGACGAGTCGCCGATTCGCGCCGCCTTTGTTCCAGACTCGTTCCGCGGATCAACCCTACTTCGAAGTTGCACCAAAGCGTGCGGGTCGAGGGATTTTTCACAATTCGGCCTGCAAGCCGTGGTAACGCTCGCCATATCCTGGAAAATCGCTTCAGCGCCTGACGCCATTTCCGACCAAATCATGAATGCACCCCCCCGCCCGCGGCGCTTCAGCGCCCGGAACGTCACGGCCGTGCTGGGGCCGACCAACACCGGCAAGACGCACCTCGCGATCGAGCGGATGCTCGGCCACGAGAGCGGTGTCATCGGCCTGCCGCTCAGGCTGCTCGCACGCGAGGTCTATCAACGCGTTGCGGCGCGTGCCGGCTCGGAGCAGGTGGCGCTCGTCACCGGCGAGGAGAAGATCCTCCCGGCCCATCCGCGTTATTGGGTCTGCACAGTGGAGGCGATGCCGCGCGAGACGGACGCCACGTTCGTCGCCATCGACGAGGTGCAGATCGCCGGCGACCTTGAGCGCGGCCATGTCTTCACCGATCGCGTTCTCAATCTCCGCGGCAGCCAGGAGACGCTGCTTCTTGGCGCGGCGACGATGCGCGGCATCATCGAGCAGCTTCTTCCGGGCGTCCACGTGGTCACGCGGCCGCGCATGTCGGTGCTTGCCTATGCCGGGCAGAAGAAGCTGACACGGTTGCCAGAACGCTCGGCGATCGTCGCCTTCTCCGCCGACGAGGTCTATGCGGTCGGCGAATTGATCCGCCGGCAGCGCGGCGGCGCGGCGGTCGTGCTCGGCGCGCTTTCGCCGCGCACGCGCAACAAGCAGGTGGAGCTCTACCAGAACGGCGACGTCGACTTCCTTGTCGCGACCGACGCCATCGGCATGGGGCTCAACCTCGATCTCGACCACGTCGCGTTCGCGTCGAACCGCAAATACGACGGCTATCAGTTTCGCGAGCTGACCGCCGCGGAGCTTGGTCAGATCGCCGGCCGCGCAGGGCGACACATGCGCGACGGCACCTTCGGGGTGACGGCGCGCGTCGACCCCTTCCCGGATCCACTTGTCGAGGCCCTTGAGACGCACCGATTCGAGCCAGTGCGCACCATCCAGTGGCGGAATGACGCGCTCGACTACGCGAGCCTCGCCACGCTGAAGGCGAGTCTCGACGAGCCGCCCGGCGTACCCGGGCTCACCAAGGCGCCGCCCGCCGACGACCAGACGGCACTCGAAGCACTGTCGCGCGACGAGGAGATCGCCGACAAGGCAAGCGTGCCCGACGCCGTGCGGCGCCTCTGGGACGCCTGCCGCCTCCCCGACTACCGCAAGATCGCGCCGGCGCAGCACGCCGAGATCGTCGGCCAGATTTTCAGCTTCATCGCCGACGGCAACGTCGTGCCGGACGACTGGATCGCCGAGCAGGTCCGCTCCGCCAACGTCGCGGAAGGCGATATCGACGCGCTCTCCGCGCGCATTGCGCAGATCCGCACCTGGACCTTCGTAGCGAACCAGCCAGACTGGTTGGCCGAGCCGGCGACGTGGCGCGACGAGACGAAGGCGGTCGAGGACACACTCTCCGATGCGTTGCACGAGCGGCTGATCAAGCGCTTCGTCGACCGCCGCACGAGCGTGCTGATGCGGCGGCTCAAGGAGAACACGATGCTTGAGGCCGAGATCACGCCATCGGGTGACGTGCTGGTCGAGGGCCATCACGTCGGCATGCTGCAAGGGTTCCGATTCACGCCCGATCCGCTCGCCGAGGGCGCGGAGGCGCAGGCGCTCCGCGGCGCCGCGCAGAAGGCACTTGCCACGGCTATCGCCGAGCGCGCAGCACTTCTCTCGCGTGCCGGAGACCGCGACATCCTGCTGTCGCTCGATGCGCATCTACGCTGGCAAGGCGAGCCGATCGCCCGCCTCGTCGCCGGCGACGACGTTTTGAAGCCGCGCCTCGTGCTCCTCGCCGACGAGCAGCTTTCTGGTCCGCCGCGCGAGCAGGTCGAGGCGCGGCTCAACGCGTGGCTCGCTTCCCATATCGGGACGCTGCTGAAGCCCCTGATCGATCTTTCCGCCGATCAGACGATCACCGGCATGGCGCGCGGCATCGCGTTCCAATTGGTCGAGAACCTCGGCGTGCTAGAACGCCGCGCTGTGCTCGAAGAGGTACGCGGTCTGAGCCAGGACGAGCGCGCGCTGCTTCGCCGGCATGGCGTCCGCTTCGGTGCCTACCACATTTACGTTCCGAACCTTCTGAAGCCGGCGCCAAGCGCGCTCGCCGCGCTTCTTTGGGCGCTGAAACACCGCGATCTTGCGGCGGCGGGACTGGCGGAGATGCAAAGCGTATCCGGCTCCGGCCGCACCTCCGCCGCGGTCGATCCGACGATCGACCCCGAACTCTACCGCCGCTTCGGATTCCGCATTCACGGAAACCGCGCGATCCGCATCGACATCCTCGAGCGGCTGGCCGACCTGATCCGCCCGGCGCTCGCCTGGCGGCCGGGCTCGGTGAGCGAACGGCCCGCGGGCGCGCTCCCCGATGGCGGCGGCTTCGTCGTGATTCCGGCGATGACTTCGCTCCTCGGCGCCTCCGGCGAGGATTTCTCCGTCGTCCTGCGCGGCCTCGGCTACCGCATGGAGCTCCGGCCGAAGCCGGTTGAGCTGCCAATTGAAACACTTCCAGCCGAACCGCCATCCGTTGAGACGCCGCCGGCCGACGCGGCCGCGGAGGCGATGCCCTCCGCCGCGTCGGACCCTGCTGAGCCGGAGACGCCACCGGCCGAGACGCCTACGCTTGAGGAGCCGCTCGTTGAGGAGCCGCCCGTTGAAGAGCCGCCCGTTGAAGGCCCACGTCGAGCCACCCTTAGAGCAGCCGCCTTCGCCCGAAATTTCGGGCGAGGCGCCTCCAGTCGAGGACCCGCTCGCCGCCGCTCCCCCCGGTGCGGAATCGACGGCACCGGCTGAGCCGGAGACAATCGAGGTCTGGCGGATCGGCCGTCCGCCGCGCGAGGCGCGGAAGCCCCGCAGCGCCGGCCGGCCCCGCGGCGGCGGGCGGAGCGATCAGCGCGACGAGAAGAGCGGACGCGGCGAGCGGCGCAGCGCCGGCGGCGAGGAGAAGCGCGACTTCGGAGCGAAGGCGCGCGGCGGCAAGGGCCGGCGAGAGCGCGGAGAGCGGAACGATGGCCGCGACCAGAACCGCCGCGAGGCGGCGCCGCGCAACGAAAGGCCACGTCCGCCCCGCGAACGCCCGGTCGATCCGGACAGCCCCTTCGCTGCCCTCCAGGCTCTGAAAAAGGAGCTGGAGAAGAGCGGCCGCGAATGAGCGCGGCGGACGCGCAACGCATCGATAAGTGGCTGTGGCACGCCCGCTTCGCCCGCACGCGTGGCGCTGCGCAGGAGCTCGCGCGCTCCGGGCACGTACGGGTGAACCGCGAGAAGGTTCACGACGCTGCCCGGCTGGTGCGTGCCGGCGATGTGCTGACGCTGAACCTCAATCGCGGCATCCGCGTGATCCGTGTCGTCGGCATCGCCGAACGGCGTGACGGCTTCGCGAAAGCACAGCTTCTCTACGAAGAGCAGTCCGTTCAGCTTCCGCGCGAGGAGAGAACCGAAAGCGGCGGGGCCGACTATGAAAAGCGTTCCGTGTTGCGAGGTGCCGGCGACACCGCCGAGCGCTGACGTTGGACGAGCCACGCATCGAATTGATCGACGCAGCGTTTCGCGGCGAGCTCGACCGCGTCCGCGCCGAACTCGCCCGTGGGACACCGGTCGACCTCGAAGATGACGGCAGTCGGACGGCCCTCCAATGGGCCGCCGCGGGCGGTGCCCTTGATGTCGTCAACGCGTTGCTGGCGCGCGGCGCCGCTGTCGACCATCAGGACCAATCGGGGATGACGGCGCTCTTGAACGCCGCGGCCGATGGCCATGTCGAGGTCGCCCGCGCACTGATCGACCACGGTTCCGCAATCGACCATAGGGATAAGGGCGGGCGCACCGCTCTGATCTGGGCCGCCGGCTATCCCCTCGATGCAATGGATTGGCCGCGGAGCGCCGGGCACGACGATATCGTCGAAGAGTTGCTGGCACGCGGCGCCGTGACGTCGTTTCGGGACGAGGACGGGGAGACGGCTCTCGACGCAGCCGCTTCGGGTAAGAACGTCGCAATCGTCATGCGCCTTCTTGAGCGCGCGACCGCGGCCGATTTCCGCGAGGACTACGAAGGCATGCCGCTCATCTGGGCGGCCGCCTCCGGCCACGTCGTTGTGGTGCGCGCGCTTCTGGCAAATGGCGCCGAGATCGACGCGACCGTGAGCGACGGGTGGACGGCCCTGATCTGGGCGGCGTGGCACGGACACGCGCGCGTGGTCGCCGAGCTTGTCGTCAACGCTGCCGGGGTTGACCGGGAGGATGTCGAGGGACGAACAGCGTTGATGTGGGGGACCTACAACGGCGGCGCCGAGGTCGCGACGCTTCTCCTGTCGGCGGGGGCTGACATCAACCGCGCCGATCAATATGGGACGACCGCGCTGCACATGGCGGCGAGAGACGGCCGGATCGAGGTTGTCCGCGCTCTGCTCAGCCATGGCGCGGACGCCGAACTGGTCGACGCCGAGGATCTGACCGCGCTGATGCACGCCGCGAGCTACCCTGAGCCATTGTCCGAGGGGACATTGATCGCGGCGGCGGAATATGTGCCGACCTGGAGGCAGCGCGGCGCGGAGGTCGTGCAAGAGCTGATCGCACATGGCGCCCGCCTTGACCGCAAGGACCCGCGGGGCCGGACGGCTCTCGCCCGGGCAGTCTCGTCGGGGAACGCCGCGACGGTTCGGGTCCTTCTTGCCAAAGGCGCGGTCGCCGGCGAGGAGGACCGCGCGGCCGTCGCGGCGCTGCTTGGAGGCGCAGACTGACCCGTCATCCTGCGGCGGCAGCAGCGCTGCGACGCCGCCCGCTGAAGGTTTGGAATGTCGTTCCAATTGACGCGCCCGGCGTAGCTTTCCGACCCTTGCAGGATTGGCTCAAAGCCGATACGCCGCAGGCAAAATAGCCCAAGCCGGAGCCCCCGCATGACCTACGTGGTCACCGAGAAATGCATTCGCTGCAAGTTCATGGATTGTGTCGAGGTTTGCCCCGTCGATTGCTTCTACGAGGGCGAAAACATGCTCGTCATCCATCCGGACGAATGCATCGACTGCGGCGTCTGCGAGCCGGAATGCCCGGTCGACGCCATCCGGCCCGACACCGAGCCCGGACTCGACCAATGGCTGGCGCTCAACGCGGACTACGCGATCCAGTGGCCGAACATCACAATCAAGCGGGAGGCGCCCGCCGATGCCCACGATTTCGAGACCGTGGAGGCAAAGTTCGAGAAGTATTTCTCCGACGCCCCCGGTCAGGGCGACTAGGTGGAGCCGAAAGTGGTTTAGTGCCCGAAACGGGCAGAAGTCCCGGCCTTACAGCCATTCTTAATCACGTCTGGTCAGTTCATTATTCCACCAATTCTCAACCGCTTCCTGTGGGCGGTGCAACAATTCCTTGATTTCTGGCCTTTTTTGCGCTATGTGTAGCGTCGTCAGCAAGAAGCCCGGCAGCGGGAACAATCGAACAGATCGGATTGGGGGGCGCGCCGGTTCGGCGCGGCAATCCGGAGATTTGTAACTTCGCATCGAGGATGCACCGGTTTCGGTCGGCGCTGCCGAGCGTACCCACGGCAGCGGCCGTTCGAGACGGAGCAGGAGTTTGGCGCGTCATGTCTAAGAAAATCGTCCAGCGTCAGGGATTTCGGACCGGCGAGAGCATCGTCTATCCGGCCCACGGCGTCGGCAAGATCGTCGAGATTCAAGAGCAGGTAGTGGCCGGCATGAAGCTGGAGCTTTTCGTCATCACCTTCCAGAAGGACAAGATGACGCTCCGCGTGCCCGTCGCGAAGGCGGCGTCGGTCGGCATGCGCAAGCTCGCCGACGAAACGACGGTCGGCAAGGCGTTCTCCACCGTGCGCGGACGCGCACGCGTGAAGCGCACCATGTGGAGCCGCCGCGCGCAGGAATACGAGGCGAAGATCAATTCCGGCGACCTGATCGCCATTTCCGAGGTTGTGCGCGACCTTTATCGGTCGCAAGCGCAGCCCGAGCCCTCCTACTCCGAGCGCCAGCTCTACGAGCAGGCGATCGACCGCATGTCGCGCGAAGTGGCGGTGGTCGAAAAGATCAGCGAGAGCGAAGCGGTGACCAAGATCGAGAAGGCCATCGAGGCGAGCCCGCGCCGCAAGCGCGCGCAGCTGGACGAAGAGGCGAGCAAAGCCGCCGCCTGATCGCCGACGAGACTCGGACAATCAAAGCGCCGCCTCTTGGGGCGGCGCTTTTTGTTTGGGCTGCCACTTCGGTCGGAGGGTCGCGCGAAAAGTTCAGGCCGGGATGATCCAGCGCTGCACGTCGCGGAGCTCGTTCAGCTTCGCTTCGGCGAGGCGGCGCTTCATGTGATCTTCACCCGCGTCGACAAGGTCTTCCTCGGCGTTTTTGATCTCCTGCGCAAGAAGCGCGGCGTCGACGTCCGCGAGCGGAACGGCCTGATCGGCGAGGATGGTGAGTCCGCCGGGCGTCACGTCGGCAAAACCGCCGCGCACGAAGAACTTCTGCACCTCGCCGGAAAGCGTTGTCACCTCGATCTGTCCGGGTTTCAGCGTGCTCATCACCGGCGCATGCTTGGCGAACACCGTGAAATAGCCTTCGCCGCCGGGAACGACGACGGACTCGACGTCCGCCGAGACCAGCAACCGGTCTGGCGACACGAGATCGAATTTCAGCGGATCAGCCATCCTTGTCCCTCAGGTCACGCTGGCTTGCGGCGGTCCAGGAAGAAACCGACTGCGAAACCGACAACCGCGCCGGCGATGGAGAAGAGCGCGACGTGCTCCGTCTGGCCCGACGTCATCGAGCCGCTTCCTTGCGCCGTGCCGCTGCCCTGTACTTCGATCTGCACCGGGCCGAGCTTGATCTCCGCTGCTTCGGGCCGCGTCAGCCAACCGGCGACGCCTCCGACGACGAGTCCGACGACCAGCAGAACGACCTTCGCGTTCATCATGCCGCTTCGGCGAGCTTCTGCGCCTTCTCGACCGCTGCCTCGATGGTGCCGACCATATAGAAGGCCTGCTCGGGAAGGTGATCGTACTCGCCGGCGACCAGGCCCTTGAAGCCCTTGATCGTATCCTCGAGCTCGACGAAGACGCCGGGCGAGCCGGTGAACACCTCCGCGACGTGGAAGGGCTGCGAGAGGAAGCGCTCGATCTTGCGGGCGCGCGCGACGATCAGTTTGTCCTCTTCGGAAAGCTCGTCCATGCCGAGGATCGCGATGATGTCCTGCAGCGATTTGTAGCGCTGCAGCGTCGACTGCACCGAGCGGGCGACGTCATAGTGCTCCTCGCCGACGACGCGTGGGTCAAGCAGGCGCGAGGTTGAATCGAGCGGGTCGACGGCCGGGTAGATGCCCTTCTCGGCGATCGAGCGCGACAGCGTCGTCGTCGCGTCGAGATGCGCGAAAGAGGTCGCCGGCGCCGGGTCGGTCAAGTCGTCGGCCGGTACGTAGATCGCCTGCACCGAGGTGATCGACCCCTTGTTCGTGGTGGTGATGCGCTCCTGCAGCGCGCCCATGTCGGTGGCGAGTGTCGGCTGATAGCCGACGGCGGAGGGGATGCGGCCGAGGAGCGCCGACACTTCCGAGCCCGCCTGTGTGAAGCGGAAGATGTTGTCGACAAAGAAGAGCACGTCCTGGCCCTGGTCGCGGAAATACTCGGCGACGGTCAGGCCGGTGAGACCGACGCGGGCGCGGGCACCCGGCGGCTCGTTCATCTGGCCGAAGACCAGCGCACACTTGGATCCCTCGGTCGAACCGTTGTTCTCGTGCGGGTCCTTGTTGACGCCGGATTCGATCATCTCGTGATAGAGATCGTTCCCCTCGCGCGTGCGCTCGCCGACGCCGGCGAAAACCGAGTAGCCGCCATGCGCCTTGGCGACGTTGTTGATCAGTTCCTGGATAATCACCGTCTTGCCGACGCCGGCACCGCCGAAGAGGCCGATCTTGCCGCCGCGCGCATAGGGCGCAAGCAGGTCGACGACCTTGATACCGGTGACCAGGATCTGCGCCTCGGTCGCCTGATCGACAAAGGAGGGCGCCTCCGCGTGGATCGGACGACGATCGCGTGTCCGCACCGGCCCCGCCTCGTCCACCGGCTCACCGATGACGTTCATGATGCGGCCGAGCGTCGCCTCGCCGACCGGGACCGCGATCGGCTCGCCCGTGTCCTTCACCGCCTGCCCGCGCACGAGTCCCTCGCTCGTGTCCATGGCGATGGTGCGCACCGTGTTCTCGCCGAGATGCTGCGCGACCTCCAGCACCAGGCGGTTGCCGTGATTGTCGGTCTCAAGAGCGTTCAGAATTGCCGGCAGCACCCCGTCGAACTGGACGTCCACTACCGCGCCCATCACCTGCGTAACGCGGCCGGCCTGATTTGGAATGTCGCTCGCCATGATTCCCTCACATAAAGGTTTCGGCTGCCGCGCCTAAACGGCCTCAGCGCCGGAGATAATCTCGATCAGTTCTTTGGTGATCTGTGCCTGCCGCTGGCGGTTATAGGAAAGCGTCAGGCGGTCGATCATGTCGCCGGCATTGCGCGTGGCGTTGTCCATGGCGCTCATCTGCGCGCCGTAGAAGGACGCGGCGTTCTCAAGCATCGCCTTGTATATCTGGATGCCGACGTTGCGCGGCAACAGCTCGGCGAGGATTTCCTCCTCGTCCGGCTCATATTCGTAGATGGCGCCGCCGAGCGAAGGCAGGGCCGCGTCCTCCGGCACCTCAGCCGGGATGATGCGCTGCGCCGTCGGGACCTGACTGATCACCGAGCGGAACTTCGAATAGTAGAGCGTGGCGACGTCGAAAGCGCCCTCGTCGAACATCGCGAGGAGCCGGTCCGCCACCTCTTTCGCCTCGACGAAGCTCACCTGCTTCACGTTGCGGTAAGTGAAGTGGTCGCTGATGAGGCTGGCGTATTGGCGGCGCAGAATGTCGTAGCCCTTGCGGCCGACGATCAGGAACTTCACCGTCTTGCCTTCAGCGAGCAGGCGACGAGCATCGTCACGTGCGAGACGTGCAATGGCGCTGTTGAAAGCACCGGCCAAGCCGCGCTCGCCGGTCGCGACGAGGAGAAGGTGAACCTCCTCCCGGCCCGTGCCGGCGATCAGTGCGGGCGCACCGAGTTGCCCCTTGGTGGCGCTCGCGATGTTGGCGAGCACCTGGCTCATGCGCTCCGCATAGGGCCGCGCCGCCTCAGCCGCCTCCTGCGCGCGTCGAAGCTTCGCCGCGGCGACCATCTGCATCGCCTTGGTGATCTTCTGCGTCGCCTTCACCGAGGCGATGCGGTTGCGCAGGTCCTTGAGGCTCGCCATCGATCCTGATCCTTCGTCGGCGTGCCGTCAGGCGAAGTTCTTCGCGAACGTCTCAAGGATCGACTTCAGCTTCGCCTGAAGTTCGTCGCTAAGCTCGCCCTTCTCGCGGATCTCGTCGAGCACGTCCTTGTGGTCGCTTCGCGTCAAGGCAAGGAGCCCGGTTTCGAACTCGCGCACACGGGCAAGCGGCAACGGATCGAGCAGGCCGGACGTGCCGGCGTAGATCACCACCACCTGCTCCTCGACCTTGAGCGGCGAGAACTGCGGTTGCTTCAGAAGCTCGGTCAGCTTGGCGCCGCGATTGAGAAGCCGCTGCGTTGCCTGGTCGAGGTCGGAGCCGAACTGCGCGAAGGCCGCCATCTCGCGATACTGGGCGAGTTCGCCTTTGATCTTGCCGGCGACCTGCTTCATCGCCTTGATCTGCGCGGCGGAGCCGACGCGCGACACCGAGAGGCCGACATTCACCGCCGGGCGGATGCCCTGGTAGAAGAGGTCGGTCTCCAGGAATATCTGGCCGTCGGTGATGGAGATGACGTTGGTCGGGATATAGGCCGACACGTCGTTCGCCTGCGTCTCGATCACCGGCAGCGCGGTCAGCGAGCCGGCGCCGTTTTCGTCGTTCATCTTGGCGGCTCGCTCCAAGAGCCGCGAATGCAGATAGAAGACGTCGCCGGGATAGGCTTCGCGTCCGGGCGGCCGGCGCAGCAGCAGCGACATCTGCCGATAGGCGACCGCCTGCTTGGAGAGGTCGTCGTAGGCGATCATCGCGTGCATACCGTTGTCGCGGAAATATTCGCCCATGGCGCAGCCGGAGAACGGCGCCAGGAACTGCATCGGCGCCGGATCGGACGCGGTCGCCGCCACGATGATCGAATAGTCGAGCGCGCCGCGGTCTTCGAGCGTCTTGGCGAACTGCACGACGGTGGAGCGCTTCTGCCCGACGGCGACGTAGATGCAGTAGAGCTTCTTCTTCTCGTCGTTCGCGTCGAAGGCGGGCTTCTGGTTCAAGATAGTGTCGAGAATGATCGCCGATTTTCCCGTCTGGCGGTCGCCGATGATGAGCTCGCGCTGGCCGCGGCCGATCGGAATCAGCGCGTCGATGGCTTTCAAGCCGGTCGCCATCGGCTCGTGCACCGACTTGCGCGGGATGATGCCGGGCGCCTTCACATCGACGCGACGCTTCTCGGCCGCCTCGATCGGGCCTTTGCCGTCGATCGGGTTGCCGAGCCCGTCGACGACGCGGCCGAGCAGTCCCTTGCCGACCGGCACTTCGACGATGGCGCCGGTGCGCTTGACGGTGTCGCCTTCTTTGATCTCGCGGTCGGTGCCGAAGATGACGATGCCGACATTGTCGACCTCGAGGTTCAGCGCCATGCCGCGGATGCCATTCTCGAAGGCAACCATCTCGCCGGCCTGCACGTTGTCGAGGCCATAAACGCGGGCGATGCCGTCGCCGACGGAGAGCACCTGTCCGACTTCGGAGACTTCCGCCTCCTTGCCGAAATTCTTGATCTGCTCGCGCAGGATCGAGGAGATTTCCGCGGCCCGAATATCCATCAGCCGACCTCTTTGAGCTGTGTTTTGACGGTCATCAATCTGGAGCGAAGCGACGTGTCGATCATGCGTGAGCCGACCTTGACGACAAGCCCGCCAAGAAGCGCCGGATTGACACGCGTCTCAAGCGTCACGTCTTTGCCGAGCTTCTCTTTGAGCGCCGCCTTAAGTGCCCCGACCTGAGCATCGCTCAACGGATGCGCCGAGGCGACCTCGGCGGTGACTTCGCCACGATGCCGCGCCGCCATCTCGCGAAACGCCTTGACGATCCCCGGCAGCGCGAAAAGCCGACGGTTGCGCGCAACCAGGCGAAGGAGGTTGCCGGCGAGCCCGCCGATCCCGGCTTTGTCGGCGACGGCGCCGATCGCCCGCTCCTGCTCCTCAGCGGAGAAGACCGGGCTCTCGACAAGGCGTCTCAGATCGGCGCTTTCGTCAAGCAAGCGGGTGAGGCTCTGAAGCTCTCCCTCGATACGGTCGATGGAGGATTCTTCGCGGGCAAGATCGAAAAGGGCTGAGGCGTATCGCTCGGCAACGCCGGAAACGGAGGAGGTGCGATCCGTCACGCGCGGGTCTCTTCCCTGTCAATCGGCCCGCGGCAGCGGGCAAAGCTTTTGGCAAATCTCGGAGGGCGCGGTCCGGCGCCCCCGAGCCACGCGCGGGTCGTCTAGCATGGGGTTTTTGGCGGCGCAACACAGCGAAGAAGGCCGATCCGCGCGCGCCCGCGCATTCGATCGCTGCGCCACCGGCAGGCTCTCAAAATTCCAAAACATAGCCGCCTAAACTATTGATTCGTCGAGTATTTCACCGGGAAAACATTGGAACGACGGCGGAGCGAGCACGTTTGTCGGCCATGTGGGGCTGACCAATGGGTCGGAGACCCGCCACGGTCGACAGACAGGAGAATGATATGAAGAAAGCGCTTGGCGCGGGCGTCGCCTGCATCGTTCTTGCCGCGAGCAGCATCGTCACCCCGGCGGCGGCCGACTGGCACAGCCACCGTCAGCAGGAGCGGGTGATGGGCAACTACTGCGACCATCATCCGGGCGACCAGGATTGCTGGGACTGGAACCACCACCGAGATCACTGGAACGAGTCCCGCTATCACGATTGGTACGGTCGCCACCGCCATGATTTCGGCCCGGCCGACGCGGCGGCCGCGATCTTCGGCTTCGTGGCCGGGGCAGCAGCGAACGCCGTCGCCGGGGCGGCCGGCACCTCTCATCAGGCCGCCTGCGATGCGCGCTACCGGTCCTATGATTGGCACACCGACACCTACATGGGCTACGACGGCTATCGGCATCCTTGCCGGCTCTAGTCGTCGACAAGCTTCCTGGGAGACGTCAGGAGCCGGCCCTCGGGCCGGCTCCCTTTTCGTTCGCCGCCGGCTCTTCCGCATCACGGCTTCCGCCCTGCCGCCTCGGCTGCTACCCTCGATCCGCGATCCACGTCAGGGAAGCGAAATGGATGTCCGACCCGTTTCTCTTTGTCAGTCATGTCTCGGAGGATCGTGGTTCGGCAGCGGAGGTTGTCTCCGAGCTCGAACGACGTGGTATTCAATGCTGGATCGCGCCTCGCGACGTGCGCCCCGGCAAACCCTACGACGACGAGATCGCCGCGGCGATTGATGCCTGCGCGGCGATGCTGCTGATCTTCTCGGAGCGCTGTAACGAAAGCGAATACATCCGCCGCGAGATCACCGTCGCGGGCGAAGCGCGGAAACTCGTCATCCCCTTTCGCATCGAGGAGGCGCAGCCGAAACGCGGCCTTCGCATCCGCCTCGCCGACCTCCACTGGATCGACGGATTCATCGCGCGCGAGCAGGCGATCGACGCGGTGATCAAGTCGACCGGGATATTCAGCGATGGGCCCGGGAGCATTTCCGCCGGAATTGCCGGCGCCACGCCCGTGCGGTCCCCATCGCCGACGACCGCTACCCGTTCTCCCGCCGAGGACGCGCCGGACCCTTCGGCGCGCGGCGACAGCTTTCCGCCCGCGGATTTGGTGAGAGGGGCGGAAGCCGGCGATGCGGCCGCTCAGCACAAGCTCGGCATCGCCTACATCACTGCCCCTTGGGACAAGCAGGATCACGAGAAGGCGTTTCACTGGCTGAGCAAATCGGCCAAGCAGGGCCACGCACTCGGGCAGACGTGTCTCGGCGTCCTCTATCAACACGGGACCGGAACGCCGCGGAACGTGAAGCAGGCCCTCTACTGGTACGGCAAGGCGGCCGACCAGGACTACGATGTCGCGCATCGGAACCTTGCGTTGATGTACGAAAAGGGAGTGGGCGGCCCCGCCGACCCTGACCGCGCGCTCTTCCATTTTCGGAAAGCGCACGAGTACGGTCATCCGGAAGCCGCCGCGGATATGGAGCGGCTGGCGCTGGCGGGGGTGCCTGCGAAAAGCGCTTGAGGGCGCGGAGGATTCGTTTCTCGCCGTGTCAAAGAAAGCTCATCGGGTCGATGTCGATCGCGACCTTGATCGAGCCGCGCGCCTTCGGGGCGCGCTGAAGCCAGGCGCGCAGCCAGTCGTGCAGGCGGCTCGCTTTGTCGGATTGCGCAAGCAGCCGGAAGCGATGGCGGCCGCGGAGCACTGCGAATGGCGCCTCCGCCGGCCCTAGGAGCCGCACCCCCTCCTCCATCGGTGCGGCCATCGCCATCGCCCTGGCATGCGCTTCCGCCGTCGGCCGGTCTGCGGCCGAGACGATGATCGAGGCGAGCCGGCCGAAGGGCGGCAAATGCCCGCGCCGCCTGGTCTCGATCTCGCTCGCGTAGAAGGCTTCGCGGTCGCCGGAGACGAGCGCCCCAACCACCGGATGATCGGGTGCATAAGTTTGGATCAAGCCGCGGCTCACTTGTCCGACGCGCCCCGCCCTGCCGGTCACCTGCGTCAAGAGCTGCCAGGTGCGCTCCGCCGCCCGCGGGTCGCCGTGCGAAAGGCCGAGATCGGCATCGACCACGCCGACCAGCGACAGGCCCGGAAAATTGTGCCCCTTCGCGACGAGCTGTGTGCCGACGACGATATCCACCTCGCCGCGTTCGATGGCGCCGAGCTCCTGACGGACGCGCTCCCAGCCGCCGAGCATGTCGCTCGACATGACGAGCGTGCGCGCGTTCGGAAAGCGCTCAAGCACCTCCTCCTGCAACCGCTCGACGCCCGGGCCGATCGCGACGAGGCTCTCCGTGGCGCCGCAGCTCGGGCATTCGCCCGGCCGCTTCTCCTCGTGGCCGCAATGGTGGCAGACGAGAAGCTTTCTGAAGCGGTGCTCGACCAGCCAGGTCGAGCAGTTCGGGCAGGCCATGCGGTGCCCGCAGGTGCGGCAGAGCGTCAGCGGCGCATAGCCGCGGCGATTCAAGAAAAGCAGCGCCTGCTCGTGTTTTTCGATGGTTTCCGTGACTGCTGCCACCAGCGACGGCGAGAGCCAGCGTCCACGCTCCGGCGGATGACGTTTGAGATCGATCGCCGCGATCTGCGGCGCGACTGCGACTCCGTAGCGCGCCGGCAGCCGCAAATGCCGATAGCGTCCGCGATCGGCGTTGACGCGGCTTTCAACCGAGGGCGTCGCGGAGGAGAGCACCACCGGGAAGCCAGAGAGATTCCCGCGCACCACCGCCATGTCGCGCGCGTGGTAGGTGACGCCCTCCTCCTGCTTGTAGGCCTGGTCGTGCTCCTCATCGACGACAATCAGCCCGAGGTCGGAAAACGGCAGGAAAAGCGCCGAGCGCGCGCCAACCAGCGCCCTAACCTCGCCGCGCGCGACCGCGCGCCAGACGCGGGTCCGCGTCTTCGAGCCAACCTCCGAATGCCACTCCGCCGGGCGCGAGCCGAAACGCGCGGCGAAACGATCGAGGAAGGCGCCGGTCAGCGCGATCTCCGGCAAAAGGATCAGCGCCTGCTTCCCGCGGCGAAGCGTCTCGGCCACGGCCTCGAAATAGACCTCCGTCTTGCCGGAACCGGTGACGCCGTCGAGGAGCGACACCGAAAAGGCGTCGCGCACGCTTTCGCGCAGCACCGCCGCAGCGCTTTCCTGCTCCGCTGAAAGCTCCGGGCGCGAATGATCCGGATCGAGGTCGGCGGCGATCGGACGCGCGGGGATCGCGACCCTCTCGAGCGTACCGCCGTCAAGGAGCCCGTCGATGACGCCGGGCGACACCCCCGCCGCCGCGGCCAATCCCGACTTCGACCAGGCGAGGCCGTCGGCAGCCGTATCTAGGACGCGCTTCCGCGCGGCCGTCATGCGATCAGGCGGCGCACCGGAGAGGCGCACGCCGAGCATTGGCTTCTCCGGGTCGAAGGCTTGCGGGGCGCGGAGCACCATGCGCAGAACCATGCCGCGCGGGGTGAGCGTGTAGTCCGCTACCCAGTCGACAAAGCGGATCAACGCGTCGGGGAGCGGCGGCGCGTCGTAGATGTGCTCGATCTCGCGGAGCTTTTTCGGCGCGACGTCGTCCGGCGCCGCCTGCCATACCGCGCCCATGACGAGCCGCGTGCCGAGCGGGACTGCGACGATGGTGCCGGGAACGAGATCGCGGTCCGACGCGTAGGTATAGGGGCCGTCGACCGCGACCGGCACGAGCACGGGTAGGAGATGGGCACCCACTAGCGACGCACCCACGTGGCAGGCTTGAGGTTCCGGGCCGATGACAGCCGCCGTAACCTCCCCCTTGAGGAGAGGTCGGACTTCGCTGAGCAGAGCGAGAGCGGAGTCCGGGAGGGGGGAAGCAGCGCCTGCGTAGCGCCCCCCTCCCGAAGGTCGCTCCGCGCCCTTCGACCTCCCCTCAAGGGAGAGGTTACGGCGGCTATTCGCCAAAAAGGCGGCTTGGCGTCCTTGTGCGCAAGGAACGGCTGACGGAGGCGACTCATTTGAATTAGAAGGAAGCGCGAACGATATCTCGCTGCAATGCAGGTCCACTCCGGGTGAATCCATGAAATTCTTCGTCGACACGGCGGACGTCGCCGAAATCCGCGACTTGAACGAAACCGGCCTCCTTGACGGCGTCACCACCAACCCCTCGCTGATCGCCAAGTCCGGGCGTCCGATGCTCGAGGTGATCAAGGAAATCTGCGGGATCGTGGAGGGCGAGGTGTCGGCGGAGGTCGCCGCCACGGATTTCGACGGCATGATGAAGGAGGGCACGAAGCTCGCCGCGATCGCGGATAATATCGCGGTCAAAGTGCCACTTACCTGGGACGGGCTCAAAGCCTGCCGCGCGCTCCGTCAGGCCGGCCACAAGGTCAACGTCACGCTCTGCTTCAGCGCCAACCAAGCGTTGCTCGCCGCGAAGGCCGGCGCAACCTTCATCTCGCCCTTCATCGGACGGCTCGACGACATCAACCTCGAGGGCATGGAACTGATCGAGGACATCCGGACGATCTACGACAACTACGACTACGACACGCAGATCCTGGCCGCCTCGATCCGCTCGCCGAACCACGTGAAGCAGGCGGCGATGGCCGGCGCCGACGTCGCCACCGTTCCGGCAGCGGTGCTGAAATCGCTGGTCAAGCACCCGCTCACCGACAGGGGCCTGGAAAGTTTTCTCGCGGATTGGAAGAAAACAGGTCAATCCATACTTTGAGCCCGTCACGGGCCCAAACGTATCCTGCGCGCACCTCAACGTTTGGGAGTTGCGCGCATGGGCGTTCGGCGCGAAGCGCATACGCGGTCCTTCGCCAAGGCGGTCACCTGGCGGCTCACCGGTAGCCTCGACACATTCGTCCTGAGCCTCCTCATCACGGGAAGCTTCAAGTTCGCCGGCGGTATCGCGGGGACGGAGCTGATCACGAAGATCGCGCTCTACTACCTCCACGAACGGGTCTGGGCGCTTTTGCCCTGGGGGCAGCACGGGGACCCGAGCGCAGCACGCGCATAGCCGGCGCAGCACCGGGGTGAAACCGTCAACCTCTCGGGTCTATCCTCGCGCGGCAGAGAATCGATGCCCGAGCCAGACGCCATCCTCGTCACCGCCGCGCCTAGCCTGCGGAAGGCAGCGCTCGATTGGGCGGAATATCTCAGCCTGGAGCGGCGACTTTCCCCAAAGACCTTGGAGGCTTACAGCCGCGACCTTGAGCAGTTTCTTCGTTTCCTGACGGGGCACATCGGAGAGCCGCCCTCGCCCGCTTCGATTTCTGAGCTCAGGCCCGCGGACATTCGCGCCTTCATGGCGGATCGCCGCGGCGAAGGCGTCGGCGCGCGCACGCTCGGGCGGCAGATCGCAGCACTTCGTTCCTTCGCCCGCTTCTGCGAGCGACGCGAGATCGCCACGACCACCGCTTTTTCAAGCGTGCGCCCGCCGAAGCAGCCGAAAAGCCTGCCGAAGGCGCTTTCGATCGGCGATAGCGCCGCGCTGATCGACACGTCGGAGACGCTGTCGGAGGAGCCCTGGATCGCCGCACGCGACGCGGCGGTGCTGATGCTTCTCTACGGCTGCGGGCTGCGCATCTCCGAGGCGCTGGGACTGAAGCGTGCGGATGCACCCGTCGGAGCAACGGATGTGATCCGCGTCACCGGCAAAGGCGGGCGCGAGCGGATTGTGCCGGTGCTGCCGGCGGTCAGGCGCGCGATCGAGACTTACATCGATCTTATGCCCTTCGCGCTCGAGCCCGACATGGCGGTCTTCCGCGGGACCCGCGGCGGACCGCTTTCGCCGCGCATCGTGCAATTGACGATCGCACGGCTTCGCGGCGCGCTCGGGTTTGAGGCGAGCGTCACACCGCACGCGCTCCGCCACTCCTTTGCGACGCATCTCCTCGGGCGCGGCGGCGACCTCCGCACCATCCAGGAGCTTCTCGGCCATGCCAGCCTGTCGACCACGCAGATCTACACGAGCATCGACACGGAGCGGCTGCTCGAAGTCTACAAAAAGGCGCATCCGCGGGCCTAAGCCGGCAAACGATCTCCGTTCACCGCTTCTTGAACGGGCCCGGGTTTGCTGCGGCGCGGGAAAGTCTTAGGATTTCAGGTCTTCGAGCTCTATCAGGAGGTCTCGATGCAAAAGCTCCTCACCGGCCTTGCCTTGGCCTCAGCGTTCGCGTTGTCCGTATCCGCGGTCCAGGCGTGCGAGTTTCATGCCGTGTCCGCCAGCGTCGCGAGCGAAGAAGTCGTGGCGATGAGCAGCGTCAAAGACGCGGCGACGCCGGTGGTCACCACCACCGATCAGACCTGTCCAGCGGGCCAGACGAACTGCGCGCCGGCGGGCAAATAAGTTCTCCTCCAAGTCCTGATGTTGCAGTGAACGCCGGCCTCTTGGCCGGCGTTCGCTTTCTGGCGCACCGTACCGGCACCATTCCGAAGGGCGCTATGCGGTCGCCGACGCGAGATGCAGACGGTCGATGATTGTTGCGACGATCGCATCGACGCTCTGGTCAATCGAGACGCGGATCGCCGGCTCGCCGGGCGCGAGCGGCTCAAGGGTCTTGAGCTGACTGTCGAGCAGGCTTGGCGGGAAGAAATGGCCTTTGCGGCCCTTCAAGCGCTCGGCGAGGACCGCCTTCGAACCGTCGAGATGCACGAAAAGGACCGGTCGGACTGCGGCTTCGATAATCCGCTCGCGATAAGCCCGCTTCAAAGCCGAGCAGCTGACGACGATCCCCTTGTCAGCGGGTGTCGCGCGTATCGCGGCGCCGATGGCGTCGAGCCACGGCCAGCGATCGTCATCGGTGAGCGGGATGCCCGCGGACATCTTCTCGACGTTGGATTTCGGGTGGAACTCATCTGCGTCGCGGAACGGAACGCCCAGCCGCGCGGCAAGAGCCTCGCCGACCGTTGTCTTGCCGCTGCCGGACACGCCCATCATGACAAGAGCAGGAACCCCGCCTGCACCACTCAAGATCGAGTCTCCGGCCGCTCATCCGCCGATCGCGCGGCGATCGCGCCGAGCCGGTGCTGCCATTCGCGGTGGAAGGCGACATAGCCCGGCGACACGGCTTTCAGCTTTGCACGCTCGCGGCGATGCATATCCGGCAAAGCATGAAACGGCACCGCGGGATTGGCATGGTGTTCTGCGTGGAAGGGCATGTTCCAGGCAAGGAAACGCAATGGAGAACCGGTGAGCGTCGTGCGCGTGTTCTCCCAAAAATCCTCCACGAACGGCAGCCCTGTGTGCTCCGCCAAAAGATAAGCCCTGAGGAACGGCTGCCCGAGGAGCGCCGGCAATACCCAATAGATCAGTGCTGCGTCCGAGCGGAGGATCACCGACAGAACCGCGACCGTCGCGTAGATCATGAGCATGATCCGCGCTTCGCGCACCAGCCGCGGCTCGAGGTGATGTGGGACAAAGGGCGCCGCCGCGCGACCGGAAGCGTTGCGGATCAGAAGCTCCACCTCGCTCTTCCAATAACGCCAGCCGCTCAGATGCACGAGATAGTCCGGCCAGGTCTCCACCCGTTTCGACTCGAGCTCCGGGTCGCGGTCCACGATCTGCGTGTAGCGGTGATGCGCGAAGTGAAAGGCGCGGAACCAGTTGGGCGGCAAAAGGAGCACGAGGCCGGCAGCCCAGGCGACCGCGTCGTTCAGACGACGCGACCGGAAGGCAGTGCGGTGAACCGCTTCGTGAAGCGGTGCGAAGAGGAATGTCAGGACGAACCCGTGCGCGACGAGCGCAAGCGGAAGAAACAGGCGTCCGCGGCTCCAGGCGACGAACGCGCCGGTCAAGCAGAGCAAGCCGACATGGCCGGCCAGGTGAAGCAGGCCGGCGGCGTCCGACGGCGGAGAGATCGTTTCCGCGGCGCTCTTTGTTGCCATGCCTCAAATATGGATCGGTTTGAACCAGGCCGCCATCGCCGCCTCGCGCACCGCCTCCGACATGGTCGGATGGGCGTGGCAGGTGCGCGCAAGATCCTCCGCCGAGCCGCTGAATTCCATCAGCACAGCGGCCTCCGCGATCAGTTCGCCGGCGGAAGCGCCGAGTATGTGGACGCCGAGCACGCGATCGCTCGCCTTGTCGGCGATGACCTTCACGAAGCCGTCGGTGTGGTTCATGGCGCGGGCGCGCGCGTTCGCCGTGAACGGGAACTTGCCGACCTTGTATTCGACGCCGGCGTCCTTCAGCTCCTCCTCGCCGCGCCCGACAAAAGCGATCTCCGGCATCGTGTAGACGACGCTCGGGATCACGCCGTAATTCACGTGGCCGGCCTGGCCGGCCAGAATCTCGGCGATGGCGGAGCCCTCATCCTCTGCCTTATGGGCGAGCATCGGGCCGGCGATCGCATCGCCGATTGCGTAGATGCCGTCGACGTTGGTCTTGAAGTGGCCGTCGGTCTTGACGCGCCCGCGCTCGTCGAGCGCCACGCCCGCTTCCTTCAACCCGAGGCCCTCGACGTAAGGCCGGCGGCCGATCGCGACGAGCACGACATCGGTTTCCAACATTTCCGAGCCGCCGCCGCCCTTGGCCGGCGCGACGCTGACGGACAGCGCCCTGCCACTCTTCTCAACGCTCGTAACTTTCGCGCCGAGACGAAACCCAAGACCCTGCTTCTGGAAGATGCGGCTCGCTTGCTTCGCCACCTCGCCGTCGAAGCCCGGAAGGATGCGGTCGAGGAATTCCACGACCGCCACCTCGGAGCCGAGCCGCCGCCACACGGAGCCGACCTCAAGCCCGATCACACCGGCGCCGACCACGAGGAGCCGCTTCGGCACGGCTTTGAGCTCCAGCGATCCGGTCGAGGTGACAACCCGCTCCTCGTCGATCGCGACACCTGCAAGCGGCGTCGACTCCGAGCCGGTCGCGACAACGATCGCCTTGGTCTCGACCGTCTCGTTGCCGCCCTTCGCCAGCGCCACCTCCACCTTGCCGGGTGCCACGACGCGGCCGCTTCCATGCAGGAAATCAATTCTGTTCTTCTTGAAGAGGAAGGCGACGCCGTCGACGTTCGCCTTAACGGTCGCGTCCTTGTGCGCCATCATCGCGGCAAGATCGAGCTTCGGCGCGCCGACTCCAATGCCGAGCTTGGCTAAGCCGTGCCCCGCCTCCTCGAACATCTCGGACGCGTAGAGCAACGCCTTGGAGGGGATGCAGCCGACGTTCAGGCACGTGCCGCCCAAGGTCGCCCGCTTGTCGACGACGGCGACCTTCATGCCGAGCTGCGCCGCTCTTATTGCGCAGACATAGCCGCCCGGGCCGGCGCCGATAATGACGAGATCGGTACCTGAGGCATGCTATCCTTTCCAGGAACTCGTCGCAAAACTCCGGGGCGCCCGCTCCGCCTCTCGCGGGGCGGGTCGAAGGTCGACGGTGCGCGGCTCTCAGAGCAGCGCCACCAGCATCACGATGAGTCCGATCACGGACACCGTCCAGACGAGCGTGCGGACAACCGGAAGCCCGATCGCATAGATCGGGACATAGACGACGCGCGCCCAGAACCAGATGTGCGCGCCGGTCGCTCCGAGGCCGCCCGTCTTTCCCGACACCGCAAGGGCGAGCGCGAGCGCCACGAAGGCCGGGTATGTCTCGAGCAGATTGTAGAAGGCTCGGCTGATGCGTCCGCCGTAGGTGTTTTCGACCCTGCGTCCCTCGTCGCGTGGGCTGAACGCCCAGCCCAGGCCGAATTCGGTAACGCCCGCAAGTGTTTGCAGCACGAGCTGCACCAGAAGCAAAACCACCGACCAGCCCAAAAGGGCGATTTCGGTCGGCATCATCGCCGTCGTATCCATGATTGCCCTCCCCGTTGTTGCCGCCGTGATCAGCGGCTCAGAGATCGAGCACCAGCCGTTGCGGGTCCTCGATCGCCTCCTTGACGCGCACCAGGAAGGTCACCGCCTCGCGGCCGTCGACGATCCGGTGGTCATAGGAGAGCGCAAGATACATCATCGGGCGGATCACGACTTGTCCATTTCGCGCGACCGGCCGCTCCTCGATGCGGTGCATGCCAAGGATGCCGGATTGCGGCGCATTCAAGATCGGCGTCGACATCAGCGAGCCGTAGACGCCGCCGTTGGTGACGGTGAACGTGCCGCCCTGCATCTCCTCGATCTTGAGCTGCCCGTCGCGGGCGCGCTTGCCGAAATCGTTGATCGCCTTCTCGACGCCGGCGATCGACAGGTCCTGCGCATCGCGGATCACCGGCACAACGAGCCCCTTCTCCGTGCCGACCGCGACGCCGATGTTGTAGTAGTTCTTGTAGACGAGCTCGTCCCCGTCGATTTCGGCGTTGACGGCCGGGATTTCGGCAAGCGCATTGACGCACGCCTTGACGAAGAAGCCCATGAAGCCGAGCCGGACCCCGTGCTTCTTCTCGAAGACGTCGCGATAGGTCTTCCTGAGATCCATGACCGCGCTCATGTCCACGTCGTTGAACGTGGTCAGCATCGCCGCGGTGTTCTGCGCTTCCTTCAGGCGGCGGGCGATGGTGAGCCGGAGCCGGGTCATCTTCACCCGTTCCTCGCGCTCCGCATCGCCGGCAGGGCTAGGAGCGCGTGCCTGCGCGGGTGCCGGTGCCTTCGGCGCGCGCGAAAGCGCTTCGAACACATCGCCCTTCAGCACCTGACCGCGCTTGCCGCTGCCGGCCACGTCCTCGGCGGAGAGACCCTTCTCCTGCATCAATTTGGCCGCTGACGGCGCGGGCGGCATCTCGCTCTTGGCTTTTGACGGCGTCGGCGCAGCGGGTGGAGGCTGCTGTCCGTCGCCCTTCTTCGCGTCGGCACGCGGCTGCGTCGTCTCCGGTCCTGCCTGGATCGGCGCGGCCTTTCCGGCCTCGCCCTCCGAGATCACGCCGAGGAGAGCACCAACTCCAACCGTCTCGCCGTCCTTGACGGATATCTTTTCGAGGCGGCCGGCGGCAGGCGCGGGAACCTCGAGCGTGACCTTGTCGGTCTCAAGCTCGACGAGCGGCTCGTCGCGGGCGACGGCGTCGCCCTCCTTCTTCAGCCATTGGCCGACGGTCGCCTCGGTCACCGATTCGCCGAGGGTCGGAACCTTGATCTCAAGCGTCATTGGTCTTTCCCCTCGCGTGGATGCCTACATGCCTACAGGCGGCTCAACCGAGCGCTTCCTCGAGGAGCTGATCGCGCTGCGCCACATGCTTCGACATGAGCCCGGTCGCGGTCGAGGCCGACGCAGCGCGGCCGGCATAGCGGACCATCCGCTTACCCGCATCCAATCCGTCGAGCACCGCGTAGAGCCGCGGCTCGACAAAAGTCCAGGCGCCCATGTTCTGCGGCTCTTCCTGGCACCAGACGATTTCGGCGCGGGGAAAGCGCGACAGGAGATCGCCCATTGCCTTCAGTGGGAAGGGATAGAGCTGCTCGACACGCAGAAGATAGATGTCGTCGATGCCGCGCGCTTCGCGCTCCTCGTAGAGGTCGAAATAGACTTTGCCCGAGGAGATCACCACGCGGCGGACCTTGTCGTCCGGCGCGAGCTGGATCTTCTCGCCCTTCAGCATCTCGGCGTCGTCGTAGAGGAGCCGGTGGAAGGTCGAGCCCTCCGCCATCTCGTCGAGCCGCGACACCGCGCGCTTGTGGCGGAGCAGCGACTTCGGCGTCATCAGGATCAGCGGCTTGCGGAAGTTCCGGTGCATCTGCCGGCGCAGGACGTGGAAGTAATTCGACGGCGTCGTGCAGTTCGCGACCTGCATGTTGTCCTCTGCGCAAGACTGCAGGTAGCGCTCGAGCCGCGCCGAGGAATGTTCAGGTCCCTGCCCCTCGTAGCCGTGCGGCAGGAGCATGACGAGCCCGGACATGCGCAGCCACTTGCGCTCGCCCGACGCGATGAACTGGTCGATCACGACCTGCGCACCGTTGGCGAAGTCGCCGAACTGCGCTTCCCAAAGCGTCAGCGCCTTCGGCTCGGCGAGCGAATAGCCGTATTCGAAGCCGAGCACGGCCTCTTCGGAGAGCATGGAGTTGACGACCTCGAAGCCGGCCTGCTCACCGCCGAGATCGTTCAAGGTCGTGTAGCGCTCCTCGGTCTCCTGATCGAAGAGCACGGAATGGCGCTGCGAGAAGGTGCCGCGTTCGACATCCTGGCCGGAGAGCCGGACCTTATAGCCCTCCTTGAGCAGAGTGGCGAAAGCAAGCGCCTCGCCGAGCGCCCAGTCGACGCCCTCGCCGGTCTCGACCATCTTGCGTCGGTTGTCGAGGAAGCGCTTGACGGTGCGGTGGATATTGAAGCCCTTCGGTACGCCGGAGAGCCGCAAGCCGACCGCCTTTAGCGTTTCCATCGCGACGCCGGTCTTGCCGACGCGGCGCTCGTCGCTCGCCTGTGGCGTCGCCAGTCCAGACCAAGCGCCGTCGAGCCAGTCGGCTTTGTTCGGCCGGTAGGCTTGGCCGACCTCGAATTCCTCCTCGAGATGCGTGCGCCAAGCCTCCTTCGCGACCTCGATTTCGTCGGCGGGGAAGACGCCTTCCTCGGCGAGCTTCTTGCCGTAGATCTCAAGCGTCGTCGGATGGTTGGCGATCGCCTTGTACATCAGCGGCTGAGTGAAGGCCGGCTCGTCGCCCTCGTTGTGGCCGTGCCGGCGGTAGCAGAACATGTCGATGACGACCGGCTTGTGGAAGCGCTGGCGGAACTCCGTCGCGACCTTGGCGGCGTAGACAACGGCTTCCGGGTCGTCGCCGTTGGCGTGGAAGATCGGCGCCTCGATCATCTTGGCAACGTCGGAAGGATATGGCGACGTGCGCGCGTAGCGTGGATTGGTGGTGAAGCCGATCTGGTTGTTGACGATGACGTGCACCGCGCCGCCGGTACGGTGACCGCGCAGGCCGGAGAGGCCGAAGCACTCCGCGACCACCCCCTGTCCGGCGAAAGCCGCATCGCCATGGAGGAGGAGCGGCATCACCATCGCGCGCTCCTTGTCGCCGAGCTGATCCTGCTTGGCACGCGCCTTGCCGAGCACCACGGGATCGACGATTTCGAGGTGCGAGGGGTTCGCGGTCAGCGATAGATGCACCTTGTTGCCGTCGAACTCACGGTCCGACGAAGCGCCGAGGTGGTACTTGACGTCGCCGGAGCCCTCCACCTCGTCGGGCGCGTAGGATCCGCCCTTGAACTCGTGGAAGATGGCGCGGTGCGGCTTACCCATCACCTGCGCAAGCACGTTCAGCCGCCCGCGATGCGCCATGCCAAGCACGATGTCGCGCACACCGAGCGCGCCGCCGCGCTTGATGATCTGCTCGAGCGCCGGAATGACGGATTCCGCACCGTCGAGCCCGAAGCGCTTCGTGCCCGTGTATTTGACGTCGATGAACTTCTCGAAACCCTCAGCCTCGATAAGCTTATTCAAGATCGCGCGCTTACCTTGCGGGGTAAAAGCGATGCCCTTGTCGGGGCCTTCGATGCGCTCCTGCATCCAGGATTTCTCGTCCGGATCGGAGATGTGCATGAACTCGACGCCGAGCGTGGAGCAATAGGTGCGTCGCAGGATATCGACCATTTCGCGCACGGTCGCGAACTCGAGCCCGAGCACGTGGTCAATGAAAATCTTGCGGTCGTAGTCGCTCTCGCCGAACCCGTAGGTCTGCGGATCGAGCTCATGATATTCGTCGCGCAGGCCGGCGAGCCCCAGCGGATCGAGATTGGCGTGCAGGTGGCCGCGCATGCGGTAGGCGCGGATCATCATCAGCGCGCGCAGCGAGTCGCGCGTCGCCTGGAACACCTCCCGATCGGAAACTTCGACGCCGCGCACCTGCGCGCCTGCCTTGATCTTGTCGCCAAGGCGGGTCTCGACCGGCTGCCAGTTCGTGTCGAACGCCGCGACGATCTCGCCGTTTGCCACAACCGGCCAATCGCTGCGCTGCCATTTCGGGCCGCGCGCCTCGGCGATCGCCGAGTCCTTCGGGTCCTTCAGCGCCGAGAAGAAGCTCTGCCAGCCGGCGTCGACGGAATCCGGGCGCTCCTGGTAGCGAGCATAAAGGTCTTCGAGGTAGCCGGCGTTGCCGCCATAAAGGAATGACGAGAGCTGAAAGGCCTCGTTTTCTTCGCGTCGTGCCATCACGTCCTACAGGGCACGCCTGCCCCGTCCTTTCCGTCGCGGCTCTGCAAGAGCCGCGCCATCAGACCGACCGGGCGCGGCACCCGGTCGGATATCAGCCCCTCAACAGCGCCGCCAGCGTCTCGCCGAGTTTTGCAGGCGAAGGTGACACCCGAATGCCAGCCGCTTCAAGCGCCGCGATCTTGTCCTCCGCCCCGCCTCTGCCGCCGGAGATGACGGCGCCGGCGTGGCCCATGGTCCGGCCGGGAGGCGCGGTGCGCCCGGCAATGAAGCCTACGACCGGCTTCCAGCGGCCTTTCTTCCTGGAATCCGCCAGGAATTGGGCAGCCTCCTCCTCGGCCGAGCCGCCGATCTCCCCAATCATGATGATCGATTTCGTGGCCGCGTCGGCGAGGAACATCTCGAGCACATCGGTGAATTCGGTCCCCTTCACGGGGTCGCCGCCGATCCCGACCGCCGTGGTCTGGCCGAGGCCGGCATTGGAGGTCTGGAACACTGCCTCATAAGTAAGTGTGCCGGAGCGCGAAACAACACCGACTGAGCCCTTCTTGAAAATCGAGCCCGGCATGATGCCGATCTTGCACTCTTCAGGAGTAAGAACCCCTGGGCAGTTCGGGCCGATCAGTCGCGATTTCGAGCGGTCGAGCTTGGCCTTGACCCGCACCATGTCGAGGACCGGGATGCCCTCGGTGATGCAGACGATCAGCGGAACCTCCGCGTCGATTGCCTCCTCTATCGCCGCCGCGGCGCCGGCCGGCGGTACATATATTACGGACGCGTTAGCGCCGGTTCGCTCCTTGGCCTCCGCGACGGAGGCGTAGATCGGAAGCTTCACCTCGCCGGCGCCGACCTTTCCGGTCCAAAGCTCGCCTCCCTTCTTCGGGTGCGTGCCCGCGACCATCTTGGTTCCGTAGTAGGCGAGCGCCTGCTCGGTGTGGAACGTGCCGGTCTTGCCTGTCAGACCCTGGACGATGACCTTGGTGTCGCGGTTGACGAGGATCGACATCAGCGGCGGCTCCCGACCGCCTTGACGATCTTCTTCGCCGCATCGTCGAGGTCGTCCGCCGCCATGACGTCGAGGCCGCTGGCGTTCAAGATCGCCTTGCCCTTATCGACGTTGGTGCCTTCGAGCCGCACCACCAGCGGCACCTTCAGGCCGACCTCCTTCACCGCGGCGACCACGCCATCCGCGATCACGTCGCAGCGCATGATGCCACCGAAGATGTTGACGAGGATGCCCTTCACGTTCGGGTCGGAGGTGATGATCTTGAAGGCCGCCGTCACTTTCTCTTTCGAGGCGCCGCCACCGACATCGAGAAAGTTCGCCGGTTCGCCGCCGTAGAGCTTGATGATGTCCATCGTCGCCATGGCGAGCCCGGCCCCGTTCACCATGCAGCCGATCGAGCCGTCGAGCGCCACGTAGGAGAGGTCGTACTTGGAGGCCTCTATTTCCTTCGGATCCTCCTCCGTCTCGTCGCGCAGTGCCTGGATATCGGGATGGCGGAAGAGCGCGTTGTTGTCGAACGAGACCTTGGCGTCGAGCACGCGGACATGGCCGTCCTTCATGACGATCAGCGGATTGATCTCAAGCAGGCTCATGTCCTTCTCGGTGAAAGCCGTGTAGAGCACGCGGAGGAGCGCCTTCCCCTCCTGCGCTGCTACACCATCGAGCTTCAGCGCGCCGGCGAGTTTCGCCGCATCCGCGTCGGTCACGCCGGTCACTGGATCGATGGCGACGGTCACGATTCGCTCAGGCGTCGCCGCCGCGACCGTCTCGATGTCAACCCCGCCCTCCGTCGAGGCGACGAACGCCACGCGACCGACGGTGCGGTCGACGAGCAGCGACAGATAGAGCTCGCGCGCGATATCGGCGCCGTCCTCGATGTAAAGCCGGTTGACGCGCTTGCCGGCCTGACCTGTCTGTTTGGTTACGAGGGTGTTGCCAAGCATCTCCTTGGCGCTCGCCGCGGCCTCGTCGACGCTCTTGGCGATGCGCACGCCGCCTTTGGCATCCGCCCGAAGCTCCTTGAAGCGCCCCTTGCCGCGTCCGCCGGCATGGATCTGCGTCTTCACCACATAGATTGGACCCGGCAGCGACGCCACCGCAGTTTTCGCGTCGCCGGCGTCGGTGATCATCACGCCCTCGGCGACGGGAGCGCCGTAGGCCTTGAGGATCGCCTTGGCCTGGTACTCGTGGATGTTCATGCGGGGATCGCCGGGAAGCGAGGCGCGTCTAAGCCAGCGCAGGCTGGATGCGCGCGCAGGCCTTGCATAGAGCTTGCACGGCTTCCACCGACTTGTCGAACATCGCCCGCTCGCTGCGATCGAGATCGATTTCGATGATGCGCTCGACGCCACCGGAGCCGAGGACCACCGGCACGCCGACATAAAGATTGTCGAGGCCGTACTGGCCCTGCAGACGAGCCGCGCAGGGCAGCACCCGCTTCTTGTCCTTGAGGAAGGATTCCGCCATCGCGATCACCGATGCGGCGGGCGCGTAGAATGCCGAGCCGGTCTTCAGGAGGCCGACGATCTCGGCGCCCCCGTCGCGCGTCCGCTGCACGATGGCGTCCAGCCGCTTCTCGGTGAGCCAGCCCATTTTAACGAGGTCCGGCAAAGGGATACCGGCAACGGTCGAATAGCGCACGAGCGGCACCATAAAGTCGCCGTGACCGCCGAGAACGAAGGCCGTCACATCCTCCACCGAGACGTTGAATTCCTGCGCCAGGAAATAGCGGAGGCGGGAAAAGTCGAGCACGCCGGCCATGCCCACCACCATCGACGGCGGCAGCCCGGAGAATTTCTGCAGCGCCCACACCATCGCATCGAGCGGATTGGTGACGCAGATGACGAAAGCGTCGCCGGCATATTTGCGGATGCCGGCGCCGACCTGCTCCATGACCTTCAGATTGATCTCAAGGAGATCGTCGCGGCTCATGCCCGGCTTGCGCGGCACGCCTGCCGTCACCACGATCACGTCGGCGCCTTTGATCGCTTCGTAGGATTGCGCGCCCGCATATCGCACATCGTAGCCGTCGATCGGAGACGACTCTGCAATGTCAAGCGCCTTGCCGTCGGGAATGCCCTCCTGAATGTCGAACAGCACGACATCTCCGAGCTCTTTCATTCCGATGAGATGGGCGAGCGTTCCGCCGATCTGACCGGCGCCGATGAGCGCGATCTTCCTACGCCCCATGACTTGCCTTCCCGTAACGTCGTTGATGTGCGGATGCGGGCGGGTGACTACCGCGATTGACCGACTCAGGCAAGCGGAACACAGTTGTAGAAAATTTAGGTCGTGCGCGACTCACCACTTACGCATTGATTGCGTCTTTGCTACCGTTGCAGCCGGCCGATTGAACTGAGTCGGTCATTAGGGGAGACCATTATGGCCAAAGCAACGACTGGCAGAGCGAAGCGTCCTGGCCGGACAATCGCTGCGAAGAAAGCCGCAGCGAAGAAAGCCAAGAAGCCCGCGAAGAAAGCTGCCAAGAAGAAAGCTGCGAAGAAGAAGGCTGCCAAGAAGAGGTAGTCTCAACTCTCTCTCACTGCAAAGGCCCAGGCCTAACCGCCTGGGCCTTTTTCGTTTCTGGCGCTGGCGCCCCGGCATTTTCCCAATAGGAATCCGACCGCATCTCGATTAGCCGCGACGCCGTGCGGGCGAATTCAAACGTCTCCGCTCCATCCTCCCCCTGCCAGAGCGCATGTGGCTCTGCATCGGCCGAGACGATCACGCGAACGCGCTTGTCGTAGAGTGTGTCGACGAGATTGATGAGCCGCTTCGCCTCATCCCGACGCGCCGGGGAGAGAATCGGTATGTCGGCGATGATCAGGATGCGGAAGGCGCCGGCGACCTTCAAATAGTCCCCGGCGCCAAGCGGTAATCCACAGAGATTGTCGAACGAAAACCGGGCGACGGCTCCCGCCGCCAGCGGCACGACGATGCGTCTGCCCTTGTTGTGGAGCTCGGCGCGCTCGCCCTTCGCCCCTTCCGCGAAGTGTCGGAAGTGCGCATCGAGACAGGCGTCGGCTTCCGGGCCAAGCGGCGTGATGTAGCGGCGCTCGCCGCCGGCGGCGTCGAGCCGATAGTCGCGCGGCGCGTCGAGATGGAAGGCCGCCATGCGTTCCTTGATCAGCGCGATGAAGGGGAGAAAGAGAGTGCGGTTGAGGCCGTCCTTGTAAAGGTCGTCGGGGGCGACGTTGGTGGTCGCCACGACGACGAGCCCATGTGCGAAGAGCTTTGCGAAGAGGCGCCCGAGGATCATCGCATCGGCGATGTCGTAGACAGCGAACTCGTCGAAGCAAAGCAGCGCGGTCTCCGATGCGATCTCGTCGGCGACTGCTGCGATCGGATCGGCGCGACCTTTGCCGCCGCTTTTCGCCCGGCCGCGACGCGCGGCGATCCGATCGTGCACGTCGCCCATGAACGCATGGAAATGCACGCGGCGCTTCGCCTTGACCGGCGCTTCCGCGAAGAAGAGATCCATGAGCAGCGTCTTCCCCCGCCCGACGCCGCCCCAGATGTAGAGGCCGCGCGGCGATCCGGCCGCAGTGCCGCGCGCGCGCAGCCAGCGAAGCGCCCCGTTACCGTTCTTGGTCGCCGGCTTCGCCAGCGCGTCGATCAACCGATCGAGCTGATCGGCGAGCGCGGCCTGCGAGGCGTCGGGCGCGATCTCGCCTGACTGCGCCATCGCCTCGTAGCGCCGCCGCACGGTGCCGGAGGCAAGCGGCGGCGTCTCCACCGCGTGCGGCTTCTGCGGGGACTCATCGTGCGGCAAGGACGCGTCCGGCCCTCAGCGTGAAACGGTGATCGGGCCGCCGCCTTCCGTCTGCCCGCTGAACTGGGTCTTCGATGACGGATAGAGCCGCGCCACGGTCGTGCCGGCGTCGTTCAGAAGCTGAACCTGGCTCCCCTCCATGTTCCAGGCGGAGACAGTCTGCAGGCTGGCGCTCGTGCAGTTCCGTGTCGAAGCGCGATAGCCGCCGGCCCAGGTGGTCAGCGTCATGAAGAGCTGGCAGGAATCGCTTGCCGTGCTGATCGTCCAGCCGCCGAGAAGGTCGGTGCGGCCGAGCTGGTCGCTGCCGATCGGCGGCGGCACGGGCTGCACGCTCGCGGTCTGCAGCGACGGATCGAGGGCGGCGAGGCCGGAGGGCTGCGGCGGCGGGGCCGCCTCGCCGGGCGGCGGCAGTGGAGCGCCGGTGACCGTGCCGGTGGGCGCGGCGGCGAGCGGCTCCGGCGGAGCACCGCGCGGCTCGCCGCGCCCAAATGAAAACATACTGCAACCGCCGGCCAACGTGGCCGTTACTAGAATTACGCCGACTGTCGTGAGTGGATGAAAACGAACTGCCATGCTTGTCCCGTTTGCTGGCGGCGGCAGAACAGGCCGCCAAGATCTCCCAAATCCCGCGGGCTTGACCGCTTTACTTGCACGTCCTAGGCCCATTGTCACCAACGGCGGATCGCGGCAAATGGCAGACCTGAGAAATGTGGGGGAAGTACGATCCTCCGCGCTCGACCTCAATGCGCCGCGCCCCCAGCACATCGCCGATGTCCTCATCGCGGAGCGCGGCGAGAAGATCGTGAACAGCCGCCTTTGGCCTGTGGTTCGGCCGCTTCTCTACAAGATTCTCCACTACGACGACGCCGTCCGCATGGCGGATGAGATCGCTCCCCTCCCCGCCGACGCGGCGATGAAATATGTGAGCGAACTGCTCTCGATCAATCTCGACGTTAGCGGGCTCGACCGTATCCCAAGGGAGGGCGCCGTCATCATAGCGGCGAATCACCCGACCGGGATTGCCGACGGCGTCGCCGTCTACGACGCCATCACCCGCGTCCGCCCCGACGTCGCCATCTTCACCAACCGAGACGCGCTCCGCGTCAACCAGCGCCTCTCGGAATTCCTGATTCCGGTCGAGTGGCGCGAAGCGTTCCGCGACCGTGCCAAGATGCGCGAAACGCTGCAGCTTTCCTCGCGCGCCTTCAGGGAAGGGCGGGCCGTCGTCATGTTCCCGTCGGGGCGCATTGCCTTCTGGAAGGATGGGCGGCTGAACGAGCGGCCGTGGCTCTCCTCCGCCGTCACGCTCGCGCGCAAGCAGGATGTGCCGATCATTCCGGTGCATGTGCAGTCGCGAAATTCCGGGCTCTTCTACTGGTTCGCCAATTGGAACACGGAGCTCCGCGACATGACGGTGTTCCATGAGCTCCTGAACAAGCGAGGGAAGACGTTCCGCATCCGCGTCGGACTACCGATCCCGCAGGAGCGCTTCGCGGAGGGCGATCCGGCGGAAGTCAGCAAGCGGCTTCAGTCACACGTCGTCGACCGCCTATCCACCGACCACGACGCGGAGTTCTAGAAGCCTCTAATCGCCTGGGCATCCATCCCGCCCCTTCGAGGCTTTTTCACCCCTCATGGTGAGGTGCGAGCGGAGCGAGCCTCGAACCATGGGGTGAAAAAGCACCTCAGGATGAGGCGAGATGGATGGGCACCTCTTCTCACATCACCGTCTTCAGCATCCCGCCGTCGACAAAATAGGTCGAGCCGATCGAGTAGGTGGCCTTGTCGGAGCAGAGGAACACAAAGAAGTGGGCGAGCTCCTCGGGGGTCGCGAAACGCTTGATCGTCGCGTGCTCGTCGGCGACGGACTGGAGATAGCCCTCCCAGTCGCCGCCCTTGTCGGCGGTGAGCTGCTTCGCCGTCTTGATCCAATCTGGCGTCAGGATCAGACCGGGATTGATGCAGTTGACGCGGATGTTGTGCTTCACGACTTCCGTCGCGAGCGTCTTTGAGAACATCATCAGCGCCGATTTCGTGACGTTGTAGATCGGCTCGTACCAAAGCGGCTGGGCCGCGCAGATCGACGCGTTGTGCAGCACGACGCCGCCGCCGCGCTTCTTCATCGACGGGACCAGACCGCGCGCGAGTCGGACCGCCGCCATCACGTGCAGCTCCCAATAGGCCTGCCATTTCGAGTCCGGCGCTTCCATGATCGTCTCGTTCGACCCGGTGCCGGCGTTGTTGATCAGGATGTCGGCTCCCTTGAACTTCTTCAGGGTCGCGGCAACGAGCGCGTCGCAGCCCTTGACGGTAGCCACATCGCAGGCGACAGCGAGGGTCTTCACGCCGTGCTCGCGGGCGACGCGGCGCGCTTCCTTCTTGAGGCGATCCTCGGCCCGCGCCGCCATGACGATATGCGCGCCCTCCGCTGCAAGTCCTTCGGCGACTGCGAGGCCGATCCCGACGCTCGCGCCGGTGATCACGGCGACCTTGTTCTTCAATCCGAGATCCATTGCTTTCCTCTCACCTTACTATGTCGTCATTGCCGGGCTTGGGCATCCATTTCCGTAACCGTCGCGACGGGCACTAGCGCAACGGAATGGATGCCCGGATCAAGTCCGGGCATGACGACAATTCTGACATGCCGCGACGCGAGGAACGCCGCTCAATCCGACCCATCCACGATGATCTGCAGCTTCACGTCAGCCGGCCGGCCCTCGGCGGCGCGCTCGAAAGCGGAGATGCTCTTCTCGAAAGGAAACGTCTCGGTGATGAGCGGCTTCAGATCGACCTTCCCCGACGCGATCAACGCGATGGCGCGATCGTATTGGTGCGCGTAGCGGAAGACGGATTCGATGCGAAGCTCCTTGGTGGTGAGCGCGGAAATGTCGAAGGCGATCGGCTCGACCGGCAGGCCGACGACAACGATGACGCCGCCCGGCCGCGGCAGCTCGGCAATCTTCTCCCACGCCTTCGGCGAGCCGGAGCACTCGAACACAACGTCGGCACCCCAACCGTCGGTCAGCCGCTTCACTTCCGCGATCAGGTCCTCATTGCGGATGTTGACGGGGATCACGCCTTGATAGCGCGCGGCGATGTCGAGCTTCGGTTGCGCGAGGTCGGCGAGAACGACGCGGGCGCAGCCGCCGGCAAGGGCGGCGAGCGCGACCATCGTGCCGATCGGGCCTGCGCCGAGGACGACCGCGGTGTCGCCCGGCGCGATCTTGGCCTTCGTCGCCGCCTGCATCCCCACGGCGAAGGGCTCGACCATCGCGCCTTCCGCGAAGCTGACGTTGTCGGGGAGCTTGAACGTGTAGTTCGCCGGGTGGATGGCGTAGGGCGTCAGCACGCCGTGGATCGGCGGCGTCGCCCAGAAGGTCACCGCCGGGTCGACATTGTACATGCCGCGGCGGCTTGCCCGCGAATTCGGGTCTGGGATTCCGGGCTCCATGCAGACGCGGTCGCCGGGCTTCAGGCTCTTCACGTTTCGGCCGACCTCGACGACGGTTCCCGCCGCTTCGTGGCCAAGCACCATCGGCGCCTTCACCACGAAGGGACCGATCTTGCCGTGCGTATAATAGTGAACGTCGCTGCCGCAGATGCCGACGGTGTTGATCTTCACCTTGACATCGTCGGGGCCGACCTCGAGCGGCAGATCGATGTCGCGGAGGGAGAGCTCGCGTTGGCGCTCAAGAACAAGTGCGCGCATCAGTGTTTCCTCCAATGAGCCAGATGCGGACGCGAACCTCAACGCCCAAAGCTGTCGTCATGCCCGGACTTGATCCGGGCATCCGTTCCGTCGCGCTAATCGTGACGGTCACGGAATGGATTGCCGGGTCAAGCCCGGCAATGACGACAAATGTTGGACAAGCCCCCGCGCTAAGCCGCCATCTGTTCCGGTGGTGACATGGCGCCGGTCATGATCGCGACCGCGTCGGACATCGTGTAGTCCTTTGGATTGATGACGGCGATACGCTTGCCGAGCCGGTGGATGTGGATGCGATCGGCCACCTCGAAGACATGCGGCATGTTGTGGCTGATAAGCACGATCGGCAGGCCGCGCTTCTTCACGTCGAGCATCAGCTCGAGCACGCGCCGCGATTCCTTCACGCCAAGCGCGGCGGTCGGCTCGTCCATGATGACGACGCGGCTGCCGAACGCGGTGGCGCGCACGACGGCGACGCCTTGCCGCTGGCCGCCGGACAGCGTCTCCACCGGCTGCTTGATGTTCTGGATGGTGACGAGGCCGAGCGCGTTCAGGTGTTTGCGCGCCTCGTCGCGCATCCATGCCCGGTCGAGCAGCCGGAAGAAGCGGCCGAGCGGACCAGGCTTTCGCCGCTCGCGGCCGAGGAAGAGATTGTCGGAGATCGACAGGGCCGGCGCCAGCGCCAGGTCCTGGTAGACGGTCTCGATACCGGCATTCCGCGCCTCGAGCGGCGAACGAAAGTTCACCACCTTGCCGTCGAGCAGAATCTCGCCCTGGTCGGGCTGGAGAGCGCCGGCGAGCATCTTGATCAGCGTCGACTTGCCGGCGCCGTTGTCACCGATGACGCCGAGGATCTCGCCCGGCTTCAGGTCGAAATCGGCATGGTCGAGAGCGACCACTCGGCCGAAGCGCTTGACGATATCCCGTGCCTGCAGGATGGGCTGGACGGACTCCGCGCTCACGCCGAGATCCTCCGCACCCACTGGTCGATCGTGACGGCGACGATGATGAGCACGCCGACGGTGAATTCCTGCCACAGATTGTCGAGGCCTGCGAGCGCAAGACCGTTGCGGAACACGCCCACGATAAGCGCCCCGATCAGCGTGCCCACGATCGAGCCGCGGCCGCCGAAGAGGCTGGTCCCGCCGATCACCACGGCGGTGATGGAATCGAGGTTCGCGGTCTGGCCGGCGAGCGGGCTGACGGCGCCGATCCTCCCGATCAGAATCCAGCCGGCGATGGCGCAGATGAAGCCGGCCATCGAATAGACCGCAAGCAGGGTCTTCCTGGTGCTGATACCGGCAAGGCGCGCTGCTTCCGGATCGTCGCCGGTCGCGTAGACGTGGCGGCCGAAGGCGGTGCGGTTCAAGATGTACCAGACGATCGCCGCGGCAATGACCATCAGGATGGAACCGTAAGTGAGCGGCGCGCCTCCCCAGGGTGTGCTGATCTGGATGCGCGAACCGGTGAATTGGAGAAACGGCGCAGCGGCCTCTATCTCCTGCTGACGGATCGTCGCGCTTTGCGAATAGAAAAGGACGAGCGCGCCAAAAATGCTCCAGGTGCCGAGCGTGACGATGAAGGGCGGCAGCTTCAGGTAGGTGACGAGCGCGCCGTTCACGTAGCCGCACGCCATGCCGCAGAGAAGTCCGAGCGGGAAGGCGAGGACCACCGGCATGCCGGTGACCACGGCGAGACGCCCCATCACGACGGTCGAAAGGATCATGATCACACCGACGGAGAGGTCGATGCCGGCGGTCAGGATGATCAGCGTCTGCGCGATGCCGAGCGTGCCGATGATCGTCACCTGCTGGAGGACCAGCGACAGGTTGAACGGCGCGAAGAAGCGGCCGCCGACGATCGCACTGAAGATGAGGATGCCGAGCAGAAGGACGATGAAGGGGATCGCTGTCGGGTAGGTGTGCAGGAAGTGCTGGACGTGCTTGAGCGGGTCCTGCCGCTCTTCCTCGAAGCTGGCGACCGTCTGGTCGGTCGGCAGCACCTTTTCGAAATCGGCCGCCCCGACGCGGGTGGTTTCGTCGCTCACCTTGTCCATGCCCTCCCCCAGACTGACCTTTAGCGAGGCCGAGGAGGGCAACCGTTTCCGGTTGCCCTCCTTCTTAAGTGCCGCAGTCTAGGTACTCTCAGGAGCGAAGGGAATTAGCCCCAGCACAATTTGAGGCCGTCCTCCGTCGAGATCGACGGGACGCCGTCAACCGGCTTGTCGGTGATGAGCGTCGCACCGGTGTCGAAGAAACCGCCCTTTTCGACGCCATCCGGAAGCTTGCCGCTGGCAATCGCCTCAAGCGCCATCGACGCCATCTTGTGCGGGTACTGCTGCGAAGTCGCACCGATGATGCCTGCCTGGACGTTCTTCACGCCTGGGCAGCCACCGTCGATCGAAACGACGAGCACGCTGCCGTCGTCCTTGCCGGCCGCCTTCAGCGCTTCGTAGCCACCGGCCGCGGCGGGCTCGTTGATCGTGTACATCACGTTCACGTCCGGGCACTTCTGAAGCAGCGTCTCCATCGCGGTGCGCCCGCCGTCCTCGGCGCCTGAGCTCATCTCGTGGCCGCAGATGCGCGCGTCGTCCTCGTCGCCGTAATGATTGGGATCCTTCACGTCGATGCCGAAGCCCTGCATGAAGCCCTGGTCACGCAGATAGTCGACGGTCGGCTGGTTCACGGTCAGATCGAGGAAGGCGATCTTGGCGGAAGCGGCCTTGTCGCCAAGCGTGCCTTTCGCCCACTCGCCGATGAGCTGGCCGGCCTTGCGGTTGTCGGTCGCGAAGGTCGCATCGGCCGCATCGATCGGATCAAGCGGCGTGTCGAGCACGATGACCATGAGGCCAGCGTCGCGCGCTTTCTTGATCGTCGGCACGATCGCCGAGGAATCCGACGGCACGATCGCAAAGCCCTTGGCGCCGGCCGAGATCAAGCTCTCGATCGCCGCGACTTGCGTGTCGTTGTCGCCGTCGTACTTGCCGGCGAAGGTCTGGAGGTCGAGACCGAGCTCCTTGGCTTTTTCCTGCGCGCCTTCGCGCATCTTCACGAAGAAGGGGTTGCCTTCCGTCTTTGTGATGAGGCCGACGATTTCGGCCGCCGAGGCGGTGCCGACAAAGCCGAAGGCGAGCGCGCTCGCAATGCTGAGTAAGCGAAGTTTCCTATTCACGTGTTCCTCCCTTGGATCACTCTTTACGCCGACGGGATGCGCTCTTCTTGTCCCTCGCGGCGGGCATGAGCCTACCGCGGGGCCGGCAACCCCTCGTCCGTTCCAAACTCATACCAAGGGGGTGTGAAGTCAATAGATCAACTGAAATGATTTAGTCGTTGACACCCGGCCGGACGGCGCGACATCGTGCTCGAGCGCTACAAAACGAAATCTTCGGGAGGAAACGTGGACGCCTTGAAGCCGCGAAGCGCGGCGGCCGACGCTGCACGGCAGCACTCGGTCGACCCGAGCCGCGGCACCAATCAAAGCGGCGTCCGGCTCTACAACGAGCGCCTCATTCTGTCGCTCATCCGTCGGCACGGAAGCGCCGCGAAGGCGGAGATCGCGCGGCTCACGGGACTTTCGGCGCAGACGATCTCCGTCATCATGCGGCAGCTCGAATCCGATGGCCTGGTAGTCAAGGAGGCACCGCAGCGCGGCAAGATCGGCCAGCCCTCGGTCCCATTCTCGCTCAATCCGCAAGGCGCGTTCTTCCTCGGCCTCAAGATCGGGCGGCGTTCGAGTGACCTTGTGTTGCTCGATTTTCTCGGCCGACCGCTTAAGAGCCTGCACGAGCCGTACCGCTTTCCGACGCCGTCCGGCATTACGGAATTCGCGAAGCGCGCGATCGCCACCCTCGTCGAGACGCTTCCCCGGCGAAGACGCGGGCGCATCTCGGGGATCGGGATCGCGGCGCCGTTCGAATTGTGGAACTGGGAGGAGCAGATCGGCGCTCCGCGCGCCGTCCTCGACGGCTGGCGGAATTTCGACATCAAGCGGGAAATTGCCGATCTTTGCGACTGGCCAGTCTATTTCTGCAACGATGCCACCGCCGCCTGCGGCGCCGAGCTCGTGCTCGGCAATCCTGGCCACGTGCTCGACTTCCTCTACTTCTTCATAGGCTCCTTCGTCGGCGGCGGCGTGGTGCTGAACGGCAGTCTCTATCCCGGCCGCAGCGGCAACGCCGGCGCACTCGGATCACTGCCGATCCCGGCGAAGGGCGCGGACGGCGCGGCCACTTCGCAGCAGCTCATCCGCAGCGCTTCGATCTACGTGCTCGAAAAGAAGATGATCGCAGCGGGTCGCAACCCGGCCGTGCTCTCACGCTCACCTGACGATTGGGGCGATGTCGGCCCCGAGCTTGACGACTGGATCGGCGAGACGGCGACGAGCCTCGCCGCGGCGACCGTCGCAGCGATTTCCGTCATCGATTTCGAGGCGGTCATCATCGACGGCGCGCTTCCGGCCGAAGTCCGCCACCGCATCGTGACGGCGACGGCGGCAGCGATCGAGACCTTCGACCGCCAGGGTTTGTCGCCCATCGCCGTCAGGGAAGGAACGGTCGGGTCCGGCGCGCGCGCGATCGGCGGCGCTTGCCTGCCGCTCCTTGCGAACTTCTCTCGCGACCGCGAGGTGCTCTTCAAAGAGTCGGCGCGGGACGAAACAGAGGTCTGAGCCCGCGATAGAGTCGCTTGTAGATTTCGAAGCGCTCGCGATAGGCGGAGGTCAGAGCGCGATCAGGCATAAAGACGTCGCGAACCCGCGGCTTCGAGCATATTTCGTGCGGGGGCTCGCCGGTCAGCGCCATGCGGGCAAGCCGCGCAGCGCCGAAGGCCGGCCCGGTTTCGCTCCCCGCATATCGCTCGATCGGAATGCCAAGAACGTTCGAGACGATCTGCATCCAGAATCGGCTGCGCGCGCCGCCCCCGACCGCGCCGGCTTTCTCAAGCTGCACGCCCGCTTCCTCCATCAGATGGCGCGCTTCGAGGAACGAGAACGCGACGCCTTCAAGCGCTGCCTGCACCAGGTCGAGCGCACCGACGTCGGGATCGAGTCCGGCAAAGACGCCGCGCGCGTAAGGATCGTCGTGCGGCGTGCGTTCGCCCGAGAGGTAGGGAAGAAAAAGAACACGCGACGGGCCCCTATAGGCGGCCGCGGTTCGGTCAAGCAACGCGGCGATGTCGCTTTCACCGACGAGCCGCGCGACGAGATCGAGGCAGGTCGCGCCGTTCAGCATCGCCGCCATGCGGAACCAGCGGTTCGGAAGCGCGTGCGCAAAGGCATGGAGTAGCGTTTCCGGTTGCGGGCGATAGGAATCGTCGGTCACGAAGAGCTGAGCGGAAGTGCCGAGCGAGACGAAGGCGTCGCAATTATCGACGGCACCGATCCCGATCGCCGCGGCTGCGGCGTCCCCAGCGCCGGCGGCGACGACGACCGGACCGTCGATCCCAACGGAGTCCAGGATTGCGCGGCGGACTTCCCCGGTCGGCTGCGGCCCCTCGAAGAGAGTGGGCATCGCCGCGCGACTGAGGCCGGAGGCGGCGAGAATCGCCTCCGACCAGTCGCGTGCCGCTTCGTCGAGCCACAGCGTCCCGGCGGCGTCGGACATATCGGTGGCGGTCTCACCTGTCAGCCAAAGCCGCACGATGTCCTTGGGTGAGACGACTTTGGCGATCCGCGCGAAATGCTCCGGCTCGTGCGTTTTCAGCCAGAGCAGCTTCGGCGCGGTGAAGCCGGGCATCGCCCGTATCCCGGAAATCGTGGTGAGGTCCGGCACGGCCACCTCGAGAGCCGCGCATTCCTCGGTCGCGCGCCCGTCGTTCCAAAGGATCGCCGGACGGATCGGCTTGCCCAAATCGTCAAGCAGCACGGCGCCATGCATCTGTCCCGACAGGCCGATCGCGCGGACCGCTGCGAAGGGCGCCTGGCTCCGCCGCGCGAAGCTCGGCGATCGCGAGCGTCGAGCGCATGCCGCCAATCGCGCGGGTCCTGCTCCGACCATCCCGGATGCGGGGCGCTCGTCTTTATCGGAGCGGAGGACATGGCTAGAACCGTCTGCGCATCGTCTACCAGCACCGCCTTCAACGCGGACGTGCCGAGGTCGATGCCGAGGAAGGTCATTCGGCTTTGTGAGCCGCCCTTCCGGGAAAGCGCAAGAGAGAACGCCTAGGCAGGCTTGTGACAGACGGCCTCGATGTTGTGCCCGTCGAGGTCGAGCACGAAGGCGCCGTAATAGTCGGGATGATAGTGTGCGCGGATCCCCGGCGCCCCGTTGTCGACGCCGCCGGCCGCGAGCGCCGCCTCGAAGAAGCGATCGACCGCTTCGCGCGTGTCGGCGGCAAAGGCGACGTGGACGCGCGGCACGGTCCGTTCGCCTGCGCTAATCCAGAAGGAAGGCTTGCCGTCGCGCCCGAACCCCGCGCCCTCGTAGCCGCCCGTCTCTTCCTTGCCGACGCGCATGATGACAGTGATGCCAAGCGGCGCAAGCGCCCGCGAAAAGAAGCGCAGCGCGCGAGCGTAGTCGCTGACCTGGAGCCCCAGATGGTCGATGGCATTCATTATATTTCCTACCCCGTATGCGCTGCCCGGCCTGTTTATGATCTTTATCAGGCTAGATAATGTCCGCAAATATTCAGATGTTTCTTCCGTTTGCAGCCGATGCCGCACTGTCTCAACACTGTCATATTCTACATCTCTAAGTAATCATTCCCCATTTCACAAAGTAGCATTCTGGAGTTGCATCATATTTCTATTTTCGATTGCATAATGCATTGCATACACCAAGAACGGCGGACGCGCAGCACCGCTTTCTGGGGATATCCGATGGGGCAGCCGACGCGGTGCTACACTTGCCGCGCCACCATCATTTTCTTGATCTCGGCGATCGCCTTGGCCGGATTCAGACCCTTCGGGCAGGTCTGCGCGCAATTCATGATGGTATGGCAACGATAGAGGCGGAACGGATCCTCAAGATCGTCGAGCCGCTGACCGGTCGCTTCGTCGCGCGAATCGACAAGCCAGCGGTACGCCTGGAGCAGCGCGGCCGGTCCGAGATAGCGGTCGCCGTTCCACCAATAGCTCGGGCACGAGGTCGAGCAGCAGGCGCAGAGGATGCACTCGTAGAGGCCATCGAGCTTGCCGCGATCGTCGTGACTTTGCAGCCGCTCCTTCTGCGGGGTCGGCGAGACCGTTTGCAGCCAAGGCTCTATGAAGGCGTGCTGCGCGTAGAAGCGGCTCAGGTCCGGTACCAGGTCCTTGACCACCGGCAAATGCGGCAACGGATAGATTTTCACCGCACCGCCGATCTCGCCGTAGCCCTTGGTGCAGGCAAGCGTATTCATGCCGTCGATGTTCATGGCGCAGGAGCCGCAGATGCCCTCGCGGCAGGAGCGGCGAAAGGTCAGAGTCGGATCGACCTTGTTCTTGATCCAGATGAGCGCATCGAGAACCATCGGCCCGCAGTCGCCGGTGTCGACGAAGTAAGTGTCGATGCGTGGGTTCGCCGCGCTGTCCGGGTTGTAACGATAGACCCGAAACTCCTTCAGCCGCCCGCCGTCGGCCGGCTTCGGCCAAGCTTTGCCGCCAATGATACGAGAGTTCTTCGGAAGGGTGAACTGAACCATCTCTATCCCTGTGCCTTCAGCGCTGTCGGCGGTCCTTGCGGATCACGAGCTTCAACCCCGACCAGATGGCGTCGACCGCCGCCACTTTGACGTCGACGAGATCGAGCTTGAGCGCCGCCTCGCGCACACGGTCCTCGGTCATGTCGGTTTCGACTCTCGCCGCCTTCTTCGGCCAGGACACCCAAATCGCGCCGTCCGGCTTCAGCGCTCCCCGCAGCCCGGCAAGGCCGGCGTCGAGCTCTGCCCGGTGCTTCGTGAAGGCGTGGATGATGTCGTAGCGGCGCGCCGGAAAGCTTGCATCCCAACCTTTCTTGCGGCTCGCCGACTTGAACCCGACCGCGTTCGAAAGGCCGGCAAGTTCGTCCGGCAGCGCCACGAAAAGCGCCACCTGCCCGGGCTTGTAGCCGAGCTTCTCCGGCAGCTGCTTCTTCGAGTAGCCGGCGCCCTCAATCCCCGCGCTGCTGGGGAGAGCCCTAGCCATTTACGCATTCCGCCGGCAACACTGAGACGCGGCCGGCGACGTGGTTCGCCTCTTCTTGCGTCAGGCCCGCAGGCGCGGCCGACATCGCGCCCATGACCCCCTTCTCTACGATCGCTTCGAAGAACACGAGCTCCTTGGCATCGAACTCGGCGATCGCCTTGTCGGCCATGCAGGCGCATGTCCGTTCCGGCGCTTTGTAGCGCGCCTCACAAGACGTGATGATGGCATCGCGATCGGAGGCGAACGCCGTGGTCGAAAGCGCAACGAAAAATCCGACCGCAACCCCGAAACCAAGGCGCATTGGAATCCTCCTGCTCGGGCCTTCGGCTAGTAAACGCGTGCTTTCGGCTCGATGTAATTGATGTCGTTAGTGAGGGTATAGGTGTGCACCGGGCGGTCGTCGAGACGGATACGCTTTGCCTCGACATCGGCGAAGGCGAGCGTGTGCTTCATCCAATTCCGGTCGTCGCGCTCGGGAAAATCCTCGCGCGCATGCGCGCCACGACTTTCGGTGCGGTTCGCCGCCGATTCCATCGTGACGACCGCCTGCTCCACGAGGTTCTCAAACTCCAGCGTCTCGATCAGATCGGTGTTCCAGATCAGGCCGCGATCGCTTACGCCGAGATCGTCGGAGGCGCGCCAGACATCGCCGATCCGTGTGCGTCCCTCGTCAAGCACCTCGCCGGTGCGGAAGACGGCGCAGTTCTCCTGCATCACCCTTTGCATTCGGCCTCTGAGCTCGGCGGTCGGAACGCCGCCATCCGCGTTGCGGGCGCGGTCGAGACGCGATAGCGCCTTCTCGTTGGCATCCTTGGGCAACTCCGGATGGCGCTCGCCGGGCGTGATTGTCTGTGCGCAGCGCGCGCCGGCGGCGCGGCCGAAGACGACGAGATCGACCAGCGAGTTCGAGCCGAGCCGGTTGGCACCGTGGACCGAGACGCAGGCCGCTTCGCCGACCGCCATCAGGCCGGGCACGACCGCATCCGGATCGCCGTCCGCCTTGGTCAGTGCCTCGCCGTGATAGTTCGTCGGGATGCCGCCCATGTTGTAGTGCACGGTCGGCAGCACCGGTATCGGCTCGCGTGTCACGTCGACGCCGGCGAAGATGCGCGCGGATTCGGAGATGCCGGGGAGCCGCTCGTGCAGCACCGCCGGGTCGAGATGCTCAAGGTGCAGGTAGATGTGGTCGCGCTCCTTGCCAACGCCCCTCCCCTCGCGGATCTCCACCGTCATGGCGCGCGAGACGACGTCGCGCGACGCAAGGTCCTTAGCCGACGGTGCGTAGCGCTCCATGAAGCGCTCGCCTTCGGAATTGGAAAGATAACCGCCCTCGCCGCGCGCGCCCTCCGTGATGAGCATGCCGGCGCCGTAGACGCCGGTCGGGTGGAACTGCACGAATTCCATGTCCTGCAGCGGCAAGCCGGCACGAAGCACCATCGCATTGCCGTCGCCGGTCTGCGTGTGCGCGCCCGTGCAGGTAAAATAGATGCGGCCGTAGCCGCCGGTCGCGATGATGGTCTTGTGCGCGCGGAAGTGATGCACCGTGCCGTCGTCGAGCGAGAGCGCCACGACGCCGCGGCACGCGCCGCCGTCCATCAAAAGATCGATGGCAAAATACTCGACGAAGAACTCGGCCGAATGGCGCAGCGATTGCCCATACATTGTGTGCAGCATCGCGTGGCCCGTACGGTCGGCCGCGGCCGCCGTGCGCTGTGCGATGCCCTTGCCGTAATGCGTGGTCATACCCCCGAACGGCCGCTGATAGATCGTGCCGGCCTCGGTGCGCGAGAATGGCACGCCCCAATGCTCAAGCTCGTAGACGGCCTCAGGCGCGTTCCTGCAGAGAAACTCGATCGCGTCCTGATCGCCGAGCCAGTCCGACCCCTTCACGGTGTCGTACATGTGCCAGCGCCAGTCGTCGGGGCCCATATTGCCGAGTGCCGCCGCGATGCCGCCCTGCGCGGCGACAGTGTGCGAGCGGGTCGGAAACACCTTGGTGATGCAGGCGGTCTTCAGCCCCGCTTCGCTCGCGCCGACGACGGCGCGAAGGCCGGAGCCACCGGCGCCGACAACGACCACGTCGAACTGGTGCTCGGTGACGGGATAGGCGCGGCCGTTGACGCCGGGCGCACTCCCGTTGCCCTTGCCGTTGCTCTTCCGGTCTTGGGCCATCAGACGCCGCCGAAGGCGATCTTCAGGATCGCGAACGCCGAGACGAGCCCCACGCCCCAAGAAAAAAGCCAGTTCAGCACGAGGAGCGAAACCTTCATCATCTCCCCTTGCACATAGTCCTCGATGATGACCTGCATGCCGATCCGCATATGGACGACTGTCGCGAGGATGCCGGCGAACATGATGACGGCGACAAGCGGTGAGGAGAGCGTGGCGACCACATTCGCATAAGGCTCGCCGTTCAAGGTTACGACGATGACGATGAAGAGCGTCAAGAGCACGACGAGTGCGACCGAGGTCAGCCGCTGGACGACGAACTCGCCGGTCCCCCTCTTGGCGGAGCCGAGACCGCGGACCTCGGCGAGCGGCGTGCGGATCGACTTCATCGGAGCGCGTATCCGATAATCCAGACCACGAAAGTCAGCACCACCGAACCGGCAAGCGTTACCCAGGCGAAGAGATTGGCGACGCGCGGCTCGAAGCCCACGCCGGTGTCCCAGATCAAATGACGGATGCCGCCGAGCAGATGGTGGATCAGCGCCCAGGTGAAACCGAAGAGGATCAGCCTGCCGAGGAACGAGCCGAAAAAGGCATTGGCGATGTCGAAGGCGCCGGGTCCCGTCGCCGCCGCGATCAGCCACCAAGCAAGGAAGAGCATGCCGAAATAGAGCGCCGCGCCGGTGATGCGATGGACGATGGACATCACCATCGTGATCAACGGCCGGAAGATCATGAGATGCGGCGAAAGCGGGCGGGAAGTGGCCGCCTTCAGGTGAGTCTCAGCCATGGCGCCGATACGCATACCGCAGCGCGGCAAGCGAGGCAAAGGGGAGCCGGTTGTCGCGGTAATGGGGCGCAAGGAAACGCGGTTCGAGGGAGCAGCCCATCGTTCAGGAGGAATTCTGTCTCTTCTGCAACTCTTCCTGGCGGCGCAGGTGCTCTCGCTCCAGTCCTTCGACATGGCCGAGCGGCGACAACCGCATCAAAAGTGCAGGACCTCGCGCGGAGAAGGCGCGAAGTCCGCAGGTGGGCCGGGTCAGTGCCCGCCGCCTGCAGGTCTCGCCATCGGTCTTTGCGCCAGCGGGGCGAAGAGCACCACGGCGAAGAAGAGCACCGCCAGGATCAGGAAGATGTCGGAGAAGGCCATCACCAGCGCCTGGCTCCTGACCGTCATCGTCAGCGACTTCAGCGCCGCCATGTCGGCGTCGGTGCCGAGCGCCGACGCGAGGTGCTGCGTCATCGACGCGAGGCGCTCGTTCGCTGCGTCGCGGCTCCACGTTACCGCGTCATGCAGGCGCTGAATGTGGAGGTCCCAGCGGTCGTTCAGAAGCGTGTTGATGACCGCAAGTCCGACAGCGCCGCCGAAATTCCGCATCAGATTGAAGAGGCCCGAGGCATTCTTCAGCCGCTCGGGGGAAAGCGTTCCGAGCGCCAGCATCGAGACCGGGATCATCGCCACCATCAACCCGACACCGCGCACCGCCTGCGGAATGAAAAGCTCGGCGAAAGCCCAATCCCTGGTGATCGGCACGAGCTCGAGGCAGGAGATTGCGAGGAGTCCCATCCCGACGGCGATCATGATGCGCGGATCTGCCTTTTGCGCGATCCTTCCGCTGATCGGTGCGGTCAGGAACATGAAGAGGCCGGTCACGAACATCGTCTCGCCGACCTGCAGCGCGTCGTAGCCGCGCACGCGCGCGAGATAGACCGGGTAGAGGTAGACGAGGCCGTAGAGCCCGATGCCGAGCACGAAGATGAATAGCGATCCGGTCGCAAAATTGCGGTCGAGATAGGCCCTGAGATCGACGATCGGCTCACGGGCGGTCAGCGCGCGGGCGAAGAATGCGATGCCGGCGATAACCGAAACAAGCGCAAAGGTGACGATCGTCCGGTCGTCAAACCAGTCTTTCGAAGGTCCTTCCTCCAGCACGTATTCAAGACTGCCGAGGAAGACGGCGAGCGTCGCGACACCGACGAAGTCGAAGTTCCTCAGAATCTTGAGATTCGGCTTGTCGAAGTCGACGAGGATGAGCGTCCCGACCGTCACGGCGATGCCGGGAAAGACATTCACCAGGAACAGCCAGTGCCAGGAGAAAAGGTCGGTCAGATAGCCGCCGACCGTCGGCCCCACTGTCGGCGCGAGCGTCGCGATCAATCCGACGACAGCGGAGATCATGCCCTGACGGCTGCGCGGGAAGATCGTGTAGGCCGCTGCGAAGACGGAGGGGATCATCGCGCCGCCGATGAATCCCTGCAGCGCGCGCCACACGATCATCTCGCCGATCGAAGTCGCGGTCGCGCAGCCAATGCTCGCCAGCGTGAAGCCGCCGGCGGCGATCGCGAAGAGATAGCGCGTCGAGAACGCGCGGCCGAGGAACCCGGTCAACGGGATCATGACGATCTCGGCAACGAGGTATGACGTCTGCACCCACGATATCTCGTCGGCGCTCGCCGAAATCCCGGCCTGAATCTCGGCGAGCGACGAGGCGACGATCTGGATATCCAGGATCGCCATGAACATCCCCACCGCAAGCACCACGAAAGCGGCGATCTGCCGGGGTGGGATCGGCGGATCGGCTGTTGCGGCGATAGACCGGTCGGCCATGGCGCGCTCCTTTGCCGGCCTTCTAGCGCGACGCGACGGACGTGGAGCCGGAACGCGTGTCGACGGCCACGACCACCGACATGCCGGGGCGGATCAGATCCTCGGCGGCGACGTTTGCCGGAACGCGGACGCGGACCGCAAGGCGCTGCACGACCTTGGTGAAGTTACCGGTGGCGTTGTCGGGCGGCAGCAGGCTGAAAACCGAGCCGGAGGCCGGGGCGACGCTCGCCACCGTCCCGCTGATGACCCGGTCGGGATAGGCGTCGACGGAAATGTTCGCCGTCTGGCCGGGGCGCAGCCCCGCGAGCTGCGTCTCCTTGAAGTTCGCGTCGATGTAGATGTCCTGCAGCGGCACGAGTGCCATCAGCCGCGTGCCCGGCTGGACGTATTCGCCGGGCTCGGCCGCGCGGTTGCCGACGACGCCGTCGAAGGGCGCACGCACGATCGTGTGTTCGAGGTCGAGCTTAGCCTTGTCGGCAACGAGTCGATCCTTGTCGAGGGCCCGCTCGGCCTCGACCTTCTGGGCCAAGAGCACAGCGGCATTGGCTTCCGCCGTCGCGACGCCCGCGTTCGCGGCATCGATGCCGGCGTTCGCCTGCAGCAGCTCCGCCTTGGCCGCATCGACCGCTTGTTGCGTCCCGAAGGACTTGCCGGCGAGCGCCGTGGCGCGGTCGTACTCGAGCTGAGCATTGGCGGCCCCGGCCTTGGCGGAGGCGAGTTCGGCGCGCGCCTGCGTGACCTGCGCACCGCCGGCGGCAATCTGCTGGCCGATGCGAGAGATCGCCGCCTGCTGGGCTGCGACCTGCGCTTCGGCCTGTTGCAAGGCGATGCGGTAGTCGGAATCGTCGATGAGAAGGAGCGGCGTTCCCGCCGTAACACGCGCATTGTCGCCGGCCGGCACGGCCTTGACGTAGCCGGCGACCTTCGGTGCGATCACGGCGGAATCCGCACTCACATACGCGTCGTCCGTGGTGACCATGAAACGCCCACGCGCCCACCAGTCGTGGCCGAAATAGCCACCGATCCCGATCAGGGCGACGAGCGCGCCGATAACGGCGACCCGCCTTCCTCTCCGCTTCGGCGGTGCGGCCGTTGCGGCAGCGTTCGGGGCCGCGCCAGCCTCTTGCGGTGCCGCGCGCTGGTCGGCGCGCGCCTCGCCCTCCGGCAGATCTCCTTCGCGCGACGGCCCGCCGGGAATTGCCCGTAAGGCTGTGGCTCTCCGGCTTTCGGGGACAGCCGCCTCTAAATTCACAGGGAAATCAGTAGCTTCCCCTTCTGTCGCGCCACTTTTCACGGCGTTGACGAGAACCTTGGCCATCGGGGCTCTCCACTTTCTCTACTGCGCTGAAATCTCGATATCGAACCGAACGGTTCGGTCAGGGCGCTTGAAATGGACCAAGTTCCGATCTATTTCAAGATCGAACCGAACGGTTCGGTCACAAAATTTGTTGATGCGTGTTTCGCAACTGTTTCGTCGTAGTTTCTTGAGGGAGATTCGTGAGGGGAATCGGCTGAAGAAGAATCGGGACTTCGGCCCCGGAACGAGGAAATGCAGCAATGACGGAGATTTCCGCGCCCGGCGCCTTCGCGCCGTCAAAACCTGAGGAAAGCGGTGCCGGCCAGGATCCGCGCAAGCGACAGCAGATCCTTGCGGGTGCGCGCAAGGTCTTCCTGAAGCACGGCTTCGACGCTGCGAGCATGAACGACATCGCGCGCGTCGCCGGCGTGTCGAAGGGCACGCTCTACGTCTATTTCGAGAACAAGGAGCGGCTGTTCACGGCTCTCATGCATGCGGAGCGGTCGGAGCAGAATATCACCGCCGACCCGGCCGACCCCGACGTTGCCGCCGTGCTCACGAAGCTCGGCCGCGACTTTGTCACGTTCCTCTCCGCCCCACATGTGATTCGTGCGAAACGCTCCGTCATGGCCATTATCGAGCGGATGCCCGAAGTGGCCTCCGACTTCTATCGCGAAGGTCCTGCACTCTGCGTCGCCGACGTCACCCATTATCTCGAAGCGCAGGTGCGCAGAGGCGCGCTTTCGATTGACGACTGCGATCTGGCTGCGCACCAGTTCCTCGATCTCGCACAGGCCGGAATCGTAAAGCCGATGCTTTACGGCACGCAGCCGCGCCCTTCGGCGGAAAAGATCGAACGCACGGTCAAAAGCGCGGTCGATGTCTTCCTTGCCGCTTATCAGCCGAAGTTAGCCGCGGAGAAAGCTCGGAAGATATCACGCGCAAAACCGCGAAAGACGGCGCTTCAGCCGGCCGCGTAGCGCACCCTCCTAGATCTTCCTGCTGTCATAGGCCCAGTGGAGCAGCGCCTGCCGCTGGCGGCGGCGGCAATGGATGTCGCCTGGCTCGCAGTTCTTCTTGATTTGCGCGACATGGCGGCGGATCGCCTTCCAGCGCTTGATCTGCCGTGCATCCTCCTCCGGCATGCGCCGGCCGAGATAGTAACGGCAGTACCACTGGAACCATCCCCGCGGGTCGTCCGGATGGATCCAGCCCTTCCGTCGCCACTCCGAGAGCGGGTGACTGGCATCGACGCCGAAGAAATTCAGCGCCTTGTCGGCGTGATCCTTGGCGAGCTTCGCATCCTTGAACCAGGCGGCCGGAAACTCGTCCCGGCAATCGGTCATGTATTTCCCGCCGAAGACGCCGAGCTTCAACATCTCCCGCGGTGTCAGTTCCGGCTTGAATTCGGGGTCGAAGTTCTTTCCTTGCAGCTCGGTCAGCCGATAAAGGTAGCCGCGTTGCATCCTGTCGTTGACGGTAACCGTGCGCGGTCGCACCACACGGTCAGGCACGCTTCGCTCCGGCGAGGTCCTCCAGAATCGGACAGTCGGGGCGGTGATCGCCGTGGCACGCGACGACGAGTGCGGAAAGCGTCTTCCGCATCGCCTTGAGCTCGGCGACCTTGGCGTCGATCTCACCGATATGCGCTTCGGCCAACCGGCGTACGTCGCCGCTTGCGCGGCGCTTGTCGGCATAGAGCGAGAGAAGCTGGCGGCAGTCCTCGATCGAGAAGCCCAGGGCACGGGCGCGCCGCAGGAAGCGCAGATTGTGCAGCGCGGTTTCCGAATAGTCGCGATAGTTGTTGTTCCTTCGGTCAGACCGGACGAGACCGATATCTTCATAGTAGCGGATGGTCTTCGTCGGCAGTCCGCTCGCCCTCGCCGCCTCGCCGATATTCATCGCGCCTCTCCTTCCCGGCTCTTCGAAAGAGATGGTTCCAGCGACGGGAAGGTCAAGCCTCGCCCACCCTCAGCGGCGAGCGGGGATGAAGAAGGAATACGGCCATCAATCCAAAGCTGCCGATGCTGGCGATTCCAACGAGGAGCGAGTCGAGCAGCGACCAGCCGCCGGCATCGAGTGGCCGGCTTACGAAAAGCGCGCCGCCAGAGAGCCAGCTCATATGCGCGACAAATAGAATGCCGAAGGCGTTCAATCCGAGATGCACGCCGATCCCGGCGCCAAGATTGCCGGTCCTGACGACAAGCGCGGTCGCAAGGACGGCAAAGGCACCGATGCTCAGAAGCATCGCGGTCTTCATCGCAGGTGGGGAGTGCGCATCCCAGTGGAGAGCGGTGAAGAGCGCAATCGGGATCAGGGCCCAGACGAGCGGGCTTCTGAAGCGCGCGGCGAGCGACTGCATCAGGTAGCCGCGGAACGCGAGCTCCTCCGCCGACACCTGCACGAAGAGGAGCGCCGCGAGCGGCACGAGCCATGCCAGCCACGCGCCCAGGCCGATCGCGTTTCGTTTGAGCGATGGGTCGATGAAGAACGTAGCCAGCTCGGCGAGTGCTGACGCGATGAGTGCCGCCGCCAGCCCGCGCGCGAAATTTCGCCACGCGATCCGGCCGCTTGCACCAAGCACGGTCGCGAAGGGACGCCCATGCACCAGCCTGACGGCAAGGAAGACACCGCCCGACATTCCGAGGAACGACGCGAGCGCCGTCGCGTCGCCGCCCGGCGACGCGAGGAAGAGCTGCATGAGAGCTCCCGGATCGCCGACGCCCGGCAAGAAGCCGCTCAACACGGCCCCGACGATGAAGGCGACAACCGTAACAATTGCCCATACGAGCAGAATGACTGCAGCCCCAACGCAAATGCACCAAAGCGCCGTTCGTCCCTCGCGGGCACGGTCGACGTAGCGAATGAACGCGGAGGAGATCATCGGAGGTGCTCAAGGAGACGATACCAGGGATGGAGTTAATTCATTTGCGGCGGAAATCGCGCTCCACAGGGCGCCGTCTGTGCTCCTGCCGCAACACCGTGAGGCCGCGGCGGCGGCATTTTCCAGCGTCGCGCGTTTTGGGTTGCTTTCCAGGCGCAGTGCGGCTTCGCTAGCGCTTCCATCGGGGGATGCCGGGTGAGAAGGCTCTGCGCGTGTGCGTTTGTGCTGGCGGCGGCGTTTCTGCCGACGTCCGGCTTCGCGATCGATGTTCCGGCGCAGCCCGGTCAGCCCGGGTGGTTCGCTCGCACAAATTTCCTCGGTGGGATTTCGAGCGCACCCGGCTCCTTCGCAACGCTTCCGCCCGGCGCGACGGGCGGCCATCAAACATCCTACCAGCCGCAGGAATTTTTCGGCGCCGGCGCCGGCCTCGGTTATCAATTCTCCGCTTGGGGCGTTCCCTTCCGCGCCGTCCTCGACGGCAGCCTTAACTTCCGCCACGACACCGACGTCGCCCCGCAGCCGACCGGCACGCCGAACTACCACGGCAATCTGCAGGCATTCGACCTGAGACTCAGTCTTCTCGCCGACGTGATCGATTTCGGTTGGGGCCGCTTCTATGTCGGCGGCGGCATGGGTGCGACGCGCGTCAGGACGGAGGTCGAGTTCGAGCACACGCCGACATCGGTCGTGAACTCCGAGTGGAAGCCCTCGCCATCATTCGAAGCGGGGATTGCCTTCACCGGATTCTCGCGTCGGGTTATGCCCTATATCGGCTACCGCTTCCGCTGGATTGGCGACATAGAGTCCGGAACGTTCGCCGACGGTTCGAAGGTCCGCTACAAAGATTTCAACGTCCACGACATCATCTTCGGGTTCACGATCCCTCTTCAGCCCGATGCGCCGACGACCTACGCCTACGTCAATCCGACTCCGTCGATTGTTCGGGACGAGAGCTTTTGGACCGGTTTCCATGTCGGTGCGTTCGGCGGCTGGGGCTTCGCCCAGGACTTCAGCGTGAGCGGTCTCGCGACGACCGCCGGCGCCCCGCTCTACGCGGCGGACACCTATGGCCTTGGAAGCGACGGACCGCTTGCCGGCGGCGAGATCGGCGTCGACTGGCAGTGGCGCTGGGTCGTGCTCGGGCTTTCCGGCGAGGCGGGCATCTCTCAATCTCGGCGGCTCGGCGACCGACCCAGCCTCCGGCGGCAATGCGGTGACGAAGCTCTCGTCCGACTGGTACGGCGGCATGTCGGTGCGGGCGGGCCTCGCTTACGACCGCTTCCTCGCCTATGGCCGCGTCGGCGCCTTCTACCTCGACGCGGAAGCGAAGACGACCGACGGCGTGTTCCCGGCATCCGCCAAAGAGAGCGATACGCTCTTCGGCTGGTTCCTCGGAGGCGGCGCCGAATACGCGCTCGGCAACCACTGGAGCGTCGGCGCGGAGTACCGCTATTTCCACCTGAACGATGACCTGCAGCCCATCGGCTCGACGGGCGGCGGAGCGGCCATCGCACAGGAGGTCATCCGCAAGCCGATCCACGCAGCGCGCGCATCGCTCAATTTCCGCTGGTAGCAACGAGCCTCGGCAAAGCTTGTCGGCGCGGGCCGGCAGGGTCTATCTGAGCCATCCATGCCCGAAAGCGCCGCGCGGCGACGATCCGCCGTACGCGCAAGGAGGCTCACGATGTGCCGCAACATCCGCACGCTCTTCAATTTCGAGCCGCCGGCGACGGAGGACGAGATTCGCGCCTCAGCCTTGCAATTCGTGCGCAAGCTCTCCGGCTTCCAACACCCCTCGCGGGCAAACGCCAGAGCCTTCGACGACGCGGTCGACGAAGTGACCGCCGCCGCCCGCCGCCTGCTCTACGCGCTCGAGACGACGAGCCCGCCGAAGAACCGCGAGGAGGAAGCTGCAAAGGCTCGCGCGCGCTCCGCGGCGCGCTTCGCGTGAGGACGCGGCGGTTCGCGCCGCTCCGCCGGTGATCCGCTACTTCCGCAACCTTTGGACAGGCGCGTTGCCGCTGACGCGCATGCTTTGGCTCGACATGCTCGTCATCGGCACGCTGGTTAACTTTGCGTCGCTCGTTGCCATGCTGGTGCTGTTCGTGGCGCACGTGCCGGCGGTTATCGCATTCGCGGTCTTTCTCGCGCCCACCCCCTACAACATCGCCCTCTTTGTCGGCGTCTGGCGAAGCTCGCTCAGGGAGAAGGCGGACTGGGCGTTTCTTGCGCGGGCGATCGCGTCCATCTGGCTCGTCGCGGCGGTCGTCGTGGTGTGAGCGGCGTCGTACACCGGCAATCAAGAGGCGGTGATTCCGCAGCGAGGCGCTTTCCAGGCGAGCCGCGCTGCGCCAAATACCTGAGAGACCCATCGGAGACCCCATATGCCCGCGCCCATGAGATTGCCCTTTTCGGTGAAGCCTTTCATCGCCCCCGCGCTCGCCGTCCTAGCGGTCGTTGCGCTGGTGCCCTTAAGCGGCATCCTCCCACCGGCCGCCGCGGAAACCGGACAGGTCGTGCCCCTCCCCGCGCATGACGAGCCGCTTGCCTCGGCTCCCGGCACGGAGACAGCCGTCTTCGCCGGCGGTTGCTTCTGGGGTATTCAGGGCGTGTTCCAGCACGTCAAAGGCGTCACGCAGGCCGTCTCGGGTTATTCCGGCGGCGAGGCTGATACCGCGCACTATCAAATGGTCGGCACCGGTTGGACCGGGCACGCGGAATTGGTCCAGATCACCTTCGATCCGAGCCAGATCAGCTACGGAAAGCTCCTGCAGATCTTCTTCTCCGTCGCCCTCGATCCAACGCAGAAAGACCGCCAGGGACCCGACGTCGGGACGCAATACCGCTCGGCGCTCTTCGTCACCAACGACACGCAGGCGGAAATCGCCAAGGACTACATCGCACAGATCGACAAGGCCGGCGTGTTCGACAAGCCGATTGCCACCGAGGTGTCGCCGTTCAAGGCTTTCTATGCCGCGGAGGACTATCACCAGGACTACCTGACGCTGCATCCTGAGAGCGCCTACATCGTCTACAACGACCTGCCGAAGATCGCGGACCTGAAGTCGCTCTTCCCGGAGCTCTATCGCGAGAAGCCGGTGCTGGTGAACGTCGCCGCGAAGAGCTGACGCGAAAACTCCACCGCATAAGATGACGCGACTGCCGCGCGACTAGACGTCCCCGTCGCGCGGCGCAGTCTTGTCCGCAGCCGCTGCTTCGATGCGCTCCGCCACCATCTCCTGCAGCCGCCAGAGATGGCGGTCGCGGAGACCCAGCTCTTCGAGGTGACGGACGGTGTTGTGGAGGTATTCGGCCATCGAGCCGCGGTGCCCGACGGCGGTTGCAAGCGCGTCGGCGACCTGTTCGTCCGTGAGCCCGGCCACGTAGCGTCCGCCCTTTCGATCGATGACGAAGGCGATTGCACGGAGCGACCCGTCCTTAGTGTCGACCTTCACCCATCGCGCCAAGTGTGCGGTTGGCCGAAAGCGCAGCTCGCGGCGGAAGAGGCGGAGCAGGTTCTCCTCGATCGCATCGGGCGGCAGACGGTAGGCGACGCCCTTGCACGCTCCGCCGCGATCGAGAGAGAGCATGAGACCGGGATGCTCGGGGCGGCCGCGAAACCAGCGGTCCCATCCGAGGCAGAAGGAGCGGTGCCAGCCATGCACAACGCCTGTCCGCTGCTCGACGAAGTCGTGCGCCGGATTCCAGATCAGCGACCCGAAGGCGAAGAGCCACACCTCCTTCGGCGGCGGGCCGGAGAACATCTCGACGATTGTCGCGCGGTGATCTTCGTCGGATGCCAGCGTCACTTCCGGTGGCATGCCCGGATCGTCGACGACGAGCGCGACATGCGCCACGTGTTCAGGCGTCAGCCGCATCGGCACTTATGCCTGCTTGGCGTTCCGAAACCCGAGTTGCGTTCAGACCGCACTTGTGGAGCGCCCTCTCCCCAGGGGGCGCCGAGCTGGAACGCGCCTAGTGCAGCAGCCCGTGGAAGCGGGCGTTGCGGATTTCGGCGGCGGTCGCGAGCTGTTTGTGCGCCACCTCGACAGAATGGATGATGCCGTCGATCTCGGCCACCCAGAAATCGAGGAACTTGATCAGGCGCGGGTAGTCCGGTGCCACGTCGTAGAACTGCCAGACGAAGGTCTGCAGGAGCTTCGGGCGCTCCGGCAGGTGATAGAGGATGTTCGCCGTCGCGAGGCCGTAGCCGGCCCGGTCGCTCAAGAAAACGGTGCGAAAGTCGAGCTCGCGCATTCTCTCTTCCCTTCTTGGCAGCGCACGAAGGCGCGCGATTCCAATCCGGAAAGATAGCCTGCGGTTCCATGATTAACAAATGATTACAGTGATTTAGCAGCCTCATCGGAAGAGTGCTGACAAAGCGCCCGTGCCTATTTTCTAGCCGCGACGCGATGCCGATTGATAGAGCCGGGAGCCTGCTTCTCCGGCGGAACGCCGGCTAATATGATCGCGACCGCTCAAGCAGGGAGCTTCGAAAGCCCAAATGAAGGTCACGCTCGATCTCGGCAAGCTGCTTGCCGAGGGCAAGATCACGCAGGAGGAGCACGACCGCCTGCTCCAACACGCAGCGGTCGGCACCGGGGCGCTCGCCTTCAATATCCTGATCGGCTTCGGCGTGATTGCGGTCGCCGGCGGCGCGGTGGCGCTGAAGCCCGACCCGGTGGTCGGCATGGTGATCGGGCTGATCGTGCTTGCCGCCGGCCTCGCCCTTCTAGTGCGCGGCCCGCGGCAATGGGCGCTGCTGGCGAACATCTCCATTCTGATCGGCGCGCTCGGCCTTGCCGGCGGCATCATCATCTTCGACGAGGCGTCGGTGCGAAGCTTCCTGCTGATCGCCGTCGGCTTCGCGGTCGCCGGCATCATCGCGGAAAGCGGCCTCCTGATCGTCGGCGCGGTGCTGGCGCTTTCCTCCTGTCTCGGCGCGCGCACCGGCTACGAGCACGCCAGCTACTTCCTCGGCATCGAAGAGCCGACGGCGACGATCATGCTCTTCAGCATCGTCGCGCTGGCGACCTATCTCGTGTCGAAGATCCTGAACCACGCCTATGAGCGGCTCTCTCTGGTGGCGGCGCGGACCGCGCTGCTGCTTGTCAATTTCGGGTTCTGGATCGCCTCGCTCTGGGGCGACGACATCGGCTGGCTCGGCGGTGTGGGCCCGGTGTCCTCGACTGCCTACGCGGTGCTCTGGGCCCTGGCGCTGATCGGCGTCGGCATCTGGGCGGCGTGGGCAAACCGGCGCTGGGTGGTCAATCTCGCCGCGATCTTCGGCGCCATCCACTTCTATACGCAATGGTTCGAGCGGCTCGGCGCCGTTCCGATCGCCATCCTCCTCGCCGGATTGATCGCGCTTGGCATCGCGATGGCACTTTGGCGTCTGAACAAGGGGCTTTGGGAGCGGCCGGCGCCCGCCTGAGCCGCACCCGCGCAGCCTTAGTCGACGAGGACGCCGCCGGCTTCGGCAAGCGCCTCGGGCGTATCCACGTCGACGGCCGCGGCGGCCCCGATCTCGACCCGCTCAACGGCCTCCTCGTGGTGCGCGATGATGTGCCTTGCGCCCGTGTCGCCCGTGACCGCCATCAGCTCCGGGAAGAAGGCGCGCGACCAAAGCACCGGATTGCCGCGCTTGCCGTCGACGGTCGGAAGCACGATTGCCGGCGCGGACTTCGCTTCGAAGGCATCGATCAAGCAGTTCATGATCGCCGTTGAGATCCCCGGCATGTCGGCGAGCAGCACCAAAGCGCCGCTCGCACTTTCCGGCACCGCGGAAAGGCCCGCCTTCAGCGAGGTCGCGAGACCTTCGGCGAAATCGCGATTGTGCACGATGCGCACGTTGAGCCCGGCGAGTGCATCAGAGATATCGCCGGCGCGGTGTCCGGTGACGACGACGACGGGGCCGGCCTTCGAGGCGAGAGCGCGCTCCGCGATGCGGCGGACGAGCGCCTTCCCTTCGAAGCGGGCAAGGAGCTTGTTCGGGCCGCGCATGCGGCGCGACTGACCGGCGGCGAGGATGATCGCGGCGACCCCGGCTCCGCGCTCTGCAACGGGCTCGCGCGGCTGCGGCCGCGATACGATCTCCATCAGGAGCCCGCCGACGCCCATGCCGGTGATGTCGTCCCCGCCGACGTCGAGGCCTGCAAGGAGACGGTGCAGCACCCAGTCGAAGCCGTTCTCGACCGGCGAGCGTGCGCAACCGGGCGCCCCAAGGACCGGGCGCCCGTCGAGCTCGCCGATCAGAAGCAGATTGCCGGGGTCGACCGGCATGCCGAAATGGCGGACGCGCCCGCCGGCCTTCTCGATCCCGGCAGGGATGACGTCGGCGCGGTCGGTGATCGCGGAAGCGCCGAAGGCGATCAGCAGATCAGCGCCCGCCCCCTTCAGTTTCGTGAGCGCAGCGGCGAGTTCTGCCGCGTCGTGCGGGACGCGGAGCTCTTCGAGGAGCAATGCGCCCGCCGGCCTCAGGCGCTCCTCAAGCACCCGCCGAGTCTTGTCCATGATCGACGGCTTCAGCCCGGGAAGCGTGGTCGCGGCGAGCCCGACCTTCAGCCCCTTCCATGCTGCAACTGAGAGGATCGGCGCTCGCGCCTCCGCACCTGCCTGCGCGACGACCGCGCCCGGCAACGCAAAGGGAATGATCTTCACCGTCGCCACCATCCGCCCGGCCTCGACCGGAGCGAAGGCGGCAAGCGTAGCGACGGTCAGACCCGGGTCGAGCCGGTTCAAGGTGTCGACGGCGGCACGGTCGACGACAAGCAGCCCGGCGCGTTCCGCGTAAAGATTGCAACGGCCGGTGCCAGCTTCGTCGAGACGGACGTTCTCGCCGCTGAGGGTCTCGGCGACACGCCGCGCGGCCTCGTCTTCGTGCACGTCACCCGGCTCAAGCCGCGCTGCTACCACTTCGCCGACGCCTTCGGCGCTAAGACGCGCGATCAACGTCGCGTCGAGCCGCGTGCCCTTCTTGACGACGCCGGAGCGATGGCGGATCGAATGCGCGGCGATCGCGCCCTCGGCCTCCTCGAGCGAAACCGTTCCGAACTTCATCGAGAGCTCACGCGGCGATCCGCTCTGCGGCGCGTCCGCGGCGAAGTGCTGCGATCACCTCCGCCAGGATGGCGACGGCGATCTCGGCGGGTGACTGCGCGCCGATGTCGACCCCAATCGGCGCGTGAATCCGCTCGAGACTTGCGGGCGACGCGCCCTGCCCCGCCAGCCGCTCCACGCGCTTGCCGTGCGTCTTGCGGCTGCCGAGCGCGCCGACATAGAAGCTCCCGGCGGAAAGTGCGGCGAGGATGGGCTGGTCGTCGATCTTCGGATCGTGCGTCAGCGCGACGAGCCCGGTGAAAGCGTCGAGCGGCGAACGCTTCAGGGCTTCTTCCGGCCACTCGGCGATAAGCGGCACGCCGGGAAAGCGCTCCGGCGTCGCAAAAGCGGTGCGCGGATCGATGATCGTGACGTCGAAGCCGGCAAGCCGCGCCATCGGCGCAAGCGCCTGGCTGATGTGAACGGCGCCGATCACGACGAGCCGCGGCGGCGGCACGTGGACGGTCAGGAAGGTGCGGCCGTCCTCAAGCATGCCGGAGCGGCCTGAGAGCAACCGTTTTTGAAGCTCCGAAGCAAGCGGATCCCCGGGCGCCTGTTCGCCCGGCACGAGGCGTGCTGCGCCGGTAGCCGTGTCGGTCACCAGAATTGCGGCCCGACGTGCGAGCCGCGCTTCGTTCAGACCCTTCAAGATGTCGAGCTGCATCGAACCGCCATTCCCGTTCGAATATCACGGTCCCTCAATAGACGCGGCGAAGGCATTCCGCCACCGGTGCGCTCCGACTCGGCTGCGCTGAAGAAAAGCAAGCCTTCCCGCGCTGCGCGCTCAGTTCACCTTCTCGACAAACACCTTGATGCGGCCGCCGCAGGAAAGACCGACGCGCCACGCGGTCTCGTCGGCGACACCGAATTCGAGCATTCTTGGCTCGCCCGAGGCGATGACGTCGATCGCCTCGCCAACGACCGCACCTTCTACGCAGCCGCCGGAGACGGAGCCTTCGAAATTCCCCTCCGCGTCGACGACGAGATGGCTGCCGACCGGACGCGGTGCTGAGCCCCACGTCTCAACCACGGTGGCGAGCGCCACGTCGCGGCCCTCCTCGCGCCAGCGCTCCGCCGCGGAAAGCACGTCGAGATTGGGATCAAGAGATGCGTCGCTCATGCGCGGTCTCCTTCAGGGCACCCGGGACACAAGAGGTAGGCGCGTCAAGGCAGCGGCGCAAGCGTATGACGCGCGCAGAAAGGGCCCGCCGAGGCGGGCTCCCTTCGCTTCGCTCGGGCGTGCGACTTAGAGTGCCCCCGTCGTCTCGTCGATCCCGGGCTTGAAAATCTCGGGCTGCGCCGGGCCGTCGACGATGAGCTTGCCGACCAGACCCCGCATCGCCCGCGACAGCGCGTGGTCGACAAGAGTGTATTCGCCCGGAACCTCCAACTTCATTTCGACGGCAGCAGCGCCTCCGGGCGGGACGGTAATCGTCTGCACGTCCTTCAGCGGCTCCGAAACAAGCGAGGCGAGATTGTAGACCTTGTCGAACATCTCGCCGATCACATGGAAGCTCGAGGTCTTGTTCGGACCGCCGACGCCGAAGTAGATACGAATGGTCTCGCCCACCTTGGCGTGCAGCGCGTGATCGCCGGTTAGCGCGTTGGCGGCACCGTTGAAGACATAATATTCCGGCATCTCATTCAGCAGCTTGTCATAGCTCGGCGTGAGCTCGCCCTTCGTGCCGAAGGCCTCTTCCGTGTAGATCTCCCCTTGCATCACGTAGAACTCGTGGTCGACCTTGGGCAGCCCGCCCTCCGGCTCCACCAGGATCAGCCCATACATGCCGTTGGAGATGTGCTGGGCAACCGGCATCGTCGCGCAGTGATAGACGAACAGGCCCGGCTTCAGAGCCTTGAACGTGAAGCCCGCCGTCTCTCCGGGGCCCGCTTCGGTCGCCGGCGCGCCGCCCCCTGTCCCGGTCACCGCATGGAAGTCGACGTTATGGATCATCGTAGAGTTTTCGTCATTGCTTGAGCCGGACCTGCACGGTGTCGCCAACTCTTACACGGAGGAACGGCCCGGGGACCTTCTTGTTGAAGGTCCAATAGTCGTAAGTAGCCCCGTCGGCGAGCTGCCCCAGTACCTCCACGGTGCTTAAGTCGACGCGCACGGTCTCCGGCCCGCGCTTCCCTATCGGTGGCGGCAACTCGGTCGCAGGGCGGATGATGTCGGCGGCGGCGGACGCATCCTCGGCAAAGGCAGTCGATTGGACGGCCAAAGAGCCGAGCACAACCGCCGCCGCGGCGACCGAGTTCAGGAGTGCAGCGCGGATTTGCATGGAAGAATGTCCTTTCGACCGTCTCGCTTTGTTGCGCCTAGTGTTTAGCTACCGGTTCGGCGGCGTTCTTTGTCCAAGCGCAAACAAGAAAGGACTTTCGAACTCGGTGATAGTACGTACCCCGAAGCGAGCGAAGGAGGCGCGAATGCCCGCACCGGATGCGTCGTTGGTGAAGGATTTTCCGGTCTTCAAGGGCCTAGGCCAAGAAGAGCTGGGCGCCATTCTCGAGGCGGCGACAACGCGGCTCGTCGCGGCGAAGACCCCGGTTTTCGTACAGGGTCAGACGGCGGAGGAATTCTTCGTGCTCATGCACGGCCACCTGAAGGTCGTGCAGACGACTGCGGACGGCCAGCAGATCATCATCCGGATTGTGGAACCTGGCGAACTCTACGGTGTCGCCATGGCGCTCGGCCGGCCGGACTATCCGGGAACTGCCATCGCCATTGAGGAAAGCATAACACTCGTCTGGCCATCATCTGCGTGGCCGCGGCTCGTCGCGCAGGCACCGGCGCTCGCGATCAACGCGCTGCAGACGATAGGCCAGCGCCTGCAAGACGCGCACGCGCGCATCCGCGAATTCTCGACCGAAGAGGTCGAGCGGCGCGTGGCGCACCTCCTTCTGCGGATCGTCAAGGCGAGCGGACGCGACCCCGGCGAGTTGGCCGACGTGGAGTTCCCGATGACCCGCCAAGACGTCGCCGAGATGACCGGCACGACGCTCTTCACGGTGAGCCGAATCCTGAGCAGCTGGGAGCAGGACGGGATCGTCGCCGGCGGGCGCGGCCGGATATCCGTCAAAGAGCCGGTAAGACTGCGCGCGATCGCCGAACGCGTGTCGGAGTGATTGGCCGGCAAAAAACCTCACCTGCGTTTCGACGGAATATTGCGTCGGCTCAAATCTTCTGATCGAGTTGACGCAACTTGGGGGAGCCATGCGACCGTTACTCGCGACCGCGGCCGGAATAGCGCTTCTCGGCCTCGCTTCATGCAGCAAGGAGGAGCCGCCGGCTGCGCCGGTCCGCCCCGTCAGGACCGTCACCGCCGAGCACAAGCCGATCGGCGAGCCGGTGGCGCTCTCCGGCCAGATCGAGGCCGCAGAGTCCGTCAGCCTGAGCTTCCGCATCGGCGGCAAGCTGACGGAGCGGCTCGTCTCCGTCGACGACGCGGTCACCGACGGCGAGGTCATCGCGCGTCTCGACACGCAGGACGTACAGACGGATCTCCGCTCGGCGGAGGCCGACCTCGCGGCAGCACAGGCGACCCTTGTTCAGGCTCAGGCCGATCAACAGCGGCAGGCTGAACTCTTGCGAAAAGGCGTCGTCGCGCAGGCCCGCTACGACCAAGCGCAGCAGGCGCTCGACACGGCGCGCTCCCAGGTCGACGCGGCGACAGCCCGGGCCAAGGCCGCGCGGGACAAGGTGAGCTATGCCGAGCTTCATTCCGACGGCGCCGGCACCGTCACCGCGACAGGAGCAGAGGCCGGAGAGGTCGTCTCCGCCGGCCAGATGATTGTGACGCTGGCGCGGGCGGGCGGGCGCGACGCTGTCTTCAACGTGCCGGCGCAGCTTCTGCGCACCGCGCCCCACGACCCGGAGGTGCACATCACGCTCGCCGACGAAACAAGCGTGACCGCAACAGGCCACGTGCGCGAGGTCGCGCCGCAGGCGGATCCGGCGACGCGCACCTTCGCGGTGAAGGTCGGCGTCGACAATCCGCCGCCGGCGATGCGCCTTGGCGCAACCGTGATCGGTGAGATCGTGCTGGAGTCCGACCCGGCGATCGCGCTTCCCGCGACTGCGCTCATGCAGGGGGAACAAAATCCCGCCGTCTGGGTGGTCGATCCGACCGAGCTCACCGTCGCGCTCCGGCCAATTACCGTCACGCGCTACGAAACCGACACGGCCATCGTCGGCGACGGCCTTGCCGACGGCGATATCGTGGTGACCGCCGGGGTGCAGGCGCTCCGGCCCGGGCAGAAGGTGAAGCTCCTCGGCGAAACGCAATGAACCGGGGCTTCAATCTCTCCGAATGGGCGCTCAACCACCGCGCCCTCGTCTGGTTCGCGCTGATCCTGATCGTGCTCGCGGGCACGCGCGCCTATTTCGGTCTCGGGCGCAACGAGGACCCGCCCTTCACCATCAAGACGATGGTGGTGCAGGCGGTCTGGCCTGGCGCTCCAATCGACGACATGCTCGAGCAGGTGACGGACCGTTTGGAAAAGAAGCTGCAGGAAGTGCCGCATCTCGACTTCCTGCGGAGCTACACCTCGGCGGGCCGCACCATCGTCTTCGTCAACCTCAAGGACACCACGCCGGCGAGCGACATCTCCGACCTTTGGTACCAGGTGCGCAAGAAAGTCGCCGACATCAAAAGCAACTTTCCGGATGGCGTGCTCGGGCCATTCTTCAACGACGAGTTCGGCGAGACCTTCGGCATCATCTACGCCTTCACCGCCGACGGCTTCACGCATCGCGAGCTGCGCGACTACGTCGAGAAAGCTCGTTCTGCGCTGCTTGCGGTTCCAAACGTCGCCAAGATCGAGACGCTCGGCGCGCAGGACGAGAAGATCTACGTCGAGTTCTCGGTGCAGCAGCTCGCCGGTCTCGGCATCGACAGGCTCGCGCTTATCGACGCGCTCGCCGCGCAGAACGCCATCACCCCGGCGGGCGTGGTGGAGACGGCGGATCAGAAGATCTCGATCCGCGTCACCGGCGCGTTCGAATCGGAAGCCGATCTCCGCCGCGTGAATTTCGCCGTCAACGGCCGGCTCTTCCGGCTCACCGATATCGCCACGGTCACGCGCGGTTATGCCGACCCGCCCGACCCGATGTTCCGCGTCAACGGCAAGCCGGCGATCGCGCTCGCTATCTCGATGCAGGCCGGCGGTGATCTCCTCGCGCTCGGCAAGGCGATTGAGGAGAAGATGGCGGAAATCACCGCCGATATTCCGATCGGGATCGAGCCGGTGCTTGTCGCCGAGCAGCCGCGCGTCGTCGAAGAATTGATCCACGAATTCACCAAGGCGCTGTGGGAAGCGATCGCGATCGTGCTCGCGGTGAGCTTCATAAGCCTCGGGCTGCGCGCCGGCGCCGTCGTCGCCTTCTCCATCCCGCTGGTGCTGGCGGGGACGTTCCTGGCCATGGAATATTTCGCGATCGACCTGCAGCGCGTCTCGCTCGGCGCGCTCATCATCGCGCTCGGGCTCCTCGTCGACGACGCCATGATCACGGTGGAGATGATGGTCACCAAGCTCGAGGAGGGTCTGAGCAAATTTGAGGCGGCGACCTTCGCCTACACGTCGACCGCCTTTCCGATGCTGACGGGAACGCTCGTCACCGTTGCCGGATTTATTCCGGTTGGCTTCGCCAAGAGCTCGGCGGGCGAATACACCTTCTCGCTTTTCGCGGTCGTCGCCATCGCGCTCATCATCTCGTGGCTCGTCGCGGTTGTCTTCGCGCCGCTCATCGGCGTCTCGATCCTTAAGAAACCCGACCACGCGCATGACGGCGGGCCCGGACGCGTGCTGAAGCTCTTTCGCAAGATGCTGCTCGCGGCAATGCGCCATCGTTTCGTGACGATCGGGGCGACGTTGCTCCTTTTCGTCGCTGCGCTCGTCGGATTGCGGTTCATCCCTCAGCAGTTCTTTCCCTCCTCCGATCGACCCGAGCTTCTGATCGACCTCCAGCTTCCGCAGAGCGCCTCGATCGATGCGACCGATCGCGCCGCCACGAAGCTTGAGACGCTGCTCGCCGCGGACGAGGACATCGACCATTGGAGCACCTATGTCGGCTCCGGCGCGGTGCGCTTCTACCTGCCGCTGGACGTGAAGCTTTCAAACGACTTCATCGCCGAGGCCGTCGTCGTGGCGAAGACCCTGGAGGCACGAAATCGTGTAAAGGCGCGGCTCGAGGCCGAGATCGCGGAGGCGCTGCCGGAGGCGGTCGCGCGCGTCTCGCCGCTCGAACTCGGGCCGCCTGTCGGATGGCCGGTGAAGTACCGCGTAAGCGGGCCCGATCCGGACATGGTGCGCACGATCGCCTATCGCGTCGCCGAGGCGGTCGGGAAGAACCCCAATGCGCAGCAGGTGAACTTCGACTGGATCGAACCGGCGCGCACACTGCGCATTCGCGTCGACCAGGACCAGGCGCGGCTCCTCGGCGTCAGCTCCGAATTGCTCGCGCAGTCCCTGAATTCCGCGGTCTCCGGCGTCACCGTCACGGAACTTCGCGATGGCATCTACCTCATCGATGTCGTGGCACGGGCGCGCGCCGAGGACCGCGCTTCGCCCTCGACCATCCGCACGCTGCAGATACCGCTCGCCAACGGCAAGACCGTGCCGCTCCTGCAGCTTGCGACGGTCGAATACGCGCAGGAGCTGCCGCTTATCTGGCGGCGCGACCGCGTGCCGACGCTGACGGTGCAGGCCGATGTCGCGCCGGGCGTGCAGCCGGCGACGGTCGACGCAGCGCTCGCCCCGGACATCGCGGCGATCAACGCCGAGCTTCCCGCCGGCTACCGGGTGAGCGTCGGCGGAACAGCGGAAGAGAGCGCCAAGTCGCAACGCTCGGTCTTTGCCGTGGCGCCTCTGATGCTCTTCGTCATGCTCATCATCCTGATGACGCAGCTGCAAAGCTTCTCGCGGCTGGCGCTCGTTTTGAGCGTCGCTCCGCTCGGGCTGATCGGCGTCGCCGCCGCGCTGTTGATCTCCGACAGGCCGCTCGGCTTCGTGGCGATCCTCGGCGTCATCGCGCTGATTGGAATGATCGTGCGAAACTCCGTGATACTCGTCGATCAGATCGAGACGGAGGTCGCGCACGGGCACGCGCACTGGGACGCTGTCGTACTGGCGACGACGCACCGCTTCCGCCCGATCCTGCTGACGGCTGCCGCCGCGATCCTCGGCATGATCCCGATCGCGCCGACCGTCTTCTGGGGCCCGATGGCGTTCGCCATCATGGGCGGGCTCGCGGTAGCGACCGCGCTGACGCTGATCTTCCTGCCGGCGCTCTACGTCGCCTGGTTCCGCATCCGCGAGGACGAGAAAGCACCGGCGACCTCCTGACCGCCGCGGCGGTCAGGAGGTCTCGCCTATTCCTTCACCGCACCGGTCATCGCCTGGACGTAGTGGTTGACGAAGAACATGTAGACGATGGCAACCGGCACGGAGCCGAGCAGCGCGCCTGCCATCAGCGAGCCCCAGCGGTAGATGTCGCCGTCGACGAATTCCGAGATGATCGCCGTCGGTACCGTCTTCTTCTCCGGTGAAGAGATGAAGGTCAGCGCGTAGATGAACTCGTTCCAGCAGAGCGTGAAGGCGAAGATGCCGGCGGAGATCAGCCCGGGGCCGGAAAGCGGCAGGATGATCCTCAGAAGGATCTGCAGCCGGCCGGCGCCGTCGATCAGCGCGCACTCCTCAAGCTCGTAGGGGATCGACTTGAAATAGCCCATCAGGAGCCAGGTCGAAAACGGGATCAGGATGGTCGGATAGGTCAGGATCAGCGACCACGGCGAATCCCACAGCCCGTATTTCACCACGATCAGCGACAACGGAATGAAGAGGATCGAGGGCGGCACCAGATAGGCGAGAAAGATGGCGCCGCCGATCCATTGCGCGCCGCGATAGCGCAGGCGGACGATGGCATAAGCGGCCATGACGCTGGCGATCATCGACAGGAAGGTTGCGACGATCGCGATCATCATCGTGTTCCACATCCAGTGAAGGTAGTGGGTCTCGAAAAGAAGCGTCTTGATGTGCTGGAGCGTCGGGTGCGCAACCCAGTAGGGATTGTAGGTCTGCATGTCGACGAGCTGCGCGTTCGGCTTAATCGACGTCAAGAACATCCAATAGAAGGGAAAGAGCAGCACGAAGACGATGATCGAAAGCGGCAGGTAGACGGTCACGACCTTGCGCGGCGTGGACATCAGATAGTCCATGCCGCTCATCGCCTCGGCCGCCCGTTCGACGCGCCTGGCGCGCCGCTTGTCGACCCAGGCGTTCACCCATGGGAAGCCGGTGCGCGCGTCGCTTTCGCGCAGCGTGCCGTCCTCCGGCTCGAGATGGTGCGGTCTGGCGATCGGCCGGCCGGCGAGGTCAGTCATCGGCCTCTCCCTGCTGCCATTTGCGCCGCTGCAGCCCGAACCAGGAGAAGAGGATGGCGGCGAGCAGGAACGGGATCATGGCGGTCGATATCGCCGCGCCCTCCCCGAGATAGCCGCCGAGAATGGCGCGCTGGTAGGAGAGCGTCGCCATCAGGTGGGTGGCGTTGACCGGCCCGCCGCGGGTGATCGCCCAGATCAGCTGGAAATCGGTGAAGGTGAAGAGGACGGAGAAGGTCATCACCACCGCGATGATCGGGGTGAGCATCGGATAGGTGATGTAGCGGAAGAGCTGCCAGCGCGTGGCGCCGTCGATCGTCGCCGCCTCATAGAGCGACGGCGAGACCGTCTGCAGGCCGGCGAGCAGCGTGATCGCGACGAACGGCACGCCACGCCAGATGTTGGCGAAGATCACCGACCATCGCGCATTCCAAGGCGCGCCGAGGAAGTTGATGTTGTGGCTGATCAGGCCCCAATGCTCGAGCGTCCACGAGATGATGGAGAACTGCGCGTCATAGATCCACCAGAACGCGATCGCGGAGAGCACAGTGGGAATGATGAAGGGCAGAAGGACAACCGCCCTCAGGAACGCCTTGAACGGCAGGTGATGGTTGAGCAGCATCGCCAGATAGAGGCCGATGCCGAACTTAAAGACGCTCGCCACGATGGTGTAGAGCAGCGTGTTGAAGACCGCGAGCCAGAAGACCGGGTCGCCCCAAAGCCAGGCGAAGTTCTCCAACCCGATGAAAATTCCGGGGCGCCCGATGCGCGCATCCGTCAGCGACAGCCATATGCCGAGCCCAAGCGGCCAGGCGAGAAATAGAATGAGAAACCCGGCCGCCGGCAGCATGAACCAGAAGCCGAGCCAGTTGCGATTGTGCTTTAGCCGCGCCCATACCGACGGCACCGCATTCGTTGCGGCGAGAGAGTTCGGTAGGGTCGCGTCGACCATGTTGCTCCGAGCCCGCGCCGCACGTGCCGGGCGGATCGCCGCCCGGCACGTTAAGGGCGTCTAGCGGTAGATCCGCTGCGCCTGCCGTTCAGCGTTGGCTATCGCATCGTCGACGGACATGTTGCCGGTTGCGGCGTTGGCGAACATGTCGAGCACGATGAAGTCAGCAAGCGCCGCCGCCGCCTTCTCGCCGACGGAGCCCTTGTAGCCGGCCGTCAGCGTGCGCTCCGAAACGTCCTTGAACACCGTCAGCTTCGGATCGTCGGTGAAGACGGGGTTGTCCAGGTAGCCCTTCAGCCCCGGCGTCAGATAGGCGACTGCGGCCTTCACCCACGGATTGTATTGCTCCGGCTTGAACATGTACTCGATGAAGCCCTTCGCCGCACTCGGATACTTCGAGTACTTGAAGATCATCATCGGGTAGGCGATGTGGAACTCCGTCGGCTTGCCGACAGGACCGACCGGCCAGTAGGCGTGGTTCATGTCCTTGTAGATCTCGGCCATCTTCGGAGCCGCGTCCTTGGTGGCCTGGTCGGCATCGGCCGGCGGATTTGCGCCGTTCCGCGCCGCCGGATAGATCGACGCGCCGTTATTAGTGAGCCAGACCTCTTCCGACAGGAACGCCTTGTTGTTGTTGGAATCGTTCCACGAGGCGACGCCGGGGATCATGTATTTGTAGAGCTCGGTCACGTACTCCACGGCCTGCTTCGTCTCCGGCGAATTAATCACCACCTTGTCGTTCTCATCGACCAACGATCCGCCGAACGCCCACAGCGCCCAGTGCACCCAGGCATTGCCGTCGCCGGTGGCGTGGCCGAGGGCCATGCCCATCGGCTTGCCGATGTCGTGCATCTTCTTGGCAAGCTCCAGGAAGCCCGCCGTATCGGTCGGAACGCCGTCGAACCCGGCCTCCTTCAACGCCGACTCGCGGTAGTTGATCATGTTGCCGTTGTAGGCGACCGGGATGTCGATCCACTTGTCGCCGGACTTGCCGTAGGCAATCGCGGAGTCAACCCAGCCGCCGTAGTCATTGCCCAGCTGGTTGGCGAGGTCGGTCAAGTCGACGAGCTTGTCGGGGAAAAGGTGCGGCAGCGAGTAAAGCCCCCAGACCATGTCCGGGCCCTGATCGACGTTGGCGGCGACGGAAGCTTTCGGCTGCACGTCGTCGAGCGACTCGTTCTGCACGTTGATGGTGACGCCGCAGTCGGCCTTGAAATTGGCGACGAGCTGCATGAAAGCGTCTTCTTCGGCCTGAACGAAGCGCTTCCAGCGCAACAGCGTCAACTCGGCGCCGTCTTCAGGCATGTTCTTGAGGTCGCAAGCGGCTGACGCTGTACCTGGGGGCGCCCGCGAAGGCGAATGCCAGAAACACCGCTGCGACCAGGGCAGTGCTTCCGCGCAATACCCTGACTCGATCGAGCTTCTTCATTGTCTTCCTCCCTTGTGATTTCTTTTCTTGTGTGCGTTTCTCCTCTTTTCCTTTTGGCTAGGCAGCGCCTAGAGGCGCTCGCCGGACTGAGCGTCGAAAAGGTGCACGAAGTCCCGCTCGGGCGCGAGGTTCACGGTCGAGCCCGGCCGCATCAATAGCCGCTCGCGCAGCACCGCGGTGATCTGCTGCCCGTCGAGGCGGGCGAAGATCTGCACCTCCGCGCCGGTCGGCTCAACGACGACCACTTCGACCTCCACACCGTCGTCGCTGACGGTGAGGTGCTCCGGACGGATGCCGTAGACGACCGTCTGTCCCTCGCGCGCGGTGGTGTCACCGGGGATAGGCAGGCGGCGGCCATTTGCGGTCTCGAAGCCGAGACCGGAGTTCTTCACGATCTTGCCGTTCAGGAAATTCATCGCCGGCGAACCGATGAAGCCGGCGACGAATAGGTTGCGCGGCTTGTCGTAAAGGTCGAGCGGCGCACCCACTTGCTCCACCTCGCCGTCATGCATCACGACGATCTTGTCGGCCATGGTCATGGCCTCGATCTGGTCGTGGGTCACGTAGACGGTTGTGGTGCCGAGCCGCTGGTGCAGCTCCTTGATTTCGGTGCGCATGGCGACGCGGAGCTTGGCGTCGAGGTTCGACAGCGGCTCGTCGAAGAGGAAGACCTGCGGATCGCGCACGATGGCGCGGCCCATGGCGACCCGCTGGCGCTGGCCGCCGGAGAGCTGGCGCGGATAGCGGTCGAGAAGCTGCATCAGTCCGAGAATCTCCGCCGCCTTTTTCACGCGCTCCTGGATCAGCCGTTTGTCGATGCGCCGCAGCTTCAGCGAGAAGCCCATGTTGTCGGCGACCGTCATGTGCGGATAGAGCGCGTAGTTCTGGAACACCATGGCGATGTCGCGCTCTTTCGGCGGCACGTTATTGACCACGCGTTCGCCGATCAGGATGTCGCCCTTCGAGATCTGCTCGAGCCCGGCGATCATCCGAAGCAGCGTCGACTTCCCGCAGCCCGACGGGCCGACGAGAATGACGAATTCCCCATCGGTAATATCGACGTTCACGCCGTGAATGACTTCCACCTGCCCAAAGGACTTGCGGACATCGCGAAGTGCCACTGGTGCCATAGGACGTTCGTTCCCCACTCGTTGTCGCGCAGGCGCGCGGTGCCCGGCCTTCGCGGCCGCCCGAAGAATGATTGCATGGCAGTCAAAGTCTGCCAACCGGAAAGCCCGGGTTTTCCGGTTTTGACCTTGAGCGTCGTTTTCCGTTCGGGCCGGATGGCGTTTGGAGTACAAGGGCCGAGCAAAGTCGGCACGGCGAACAGGACCCATGACAATTTCCGGGGATCGCCTGAACCTCCTCTCCGAGCTTGAGCGCAAGGTGCTCTGGCTCGCGACCTGGACGATCCACAACGCCAATCACCTGCGCGACACCGGTGACGGGGTGAAGGTCGGCGGCCACCAGGCGTCATCGGCATCGCTCGCCACGATCATGACGGCGCTCTATTTCTCCGTGCTCAAGCCGGAGGACCGGGTCGCGGTGAAGCCGCATGCGAGCCCGATCTTCCACGCCATCCAGTACCTGCTCGGCCATCAGAGCCGCGAGAAGCTCGAGGGCTTCCGTGCGCTCGGCGGAGCGCAATCCTACCCATCGCGCACGAAGGATGCCGACGACGTCGACTTCTCCACCGGCTCCGTCGGGCTCGGCGTTGCGCAGACGATCTTCGCGAGCCTCGTGCAGGACTACGTGAAGGCGCACGGCTGGGGCGGGACACGTCCGGAAGGGCGGATGATCGCACTCGTCGGAGACGCGGAGCTCGACGAGGGGAACATCTTCGAGGCGCTCTTCGAAGGATGGAAGAAGGGCCTGCGCAATACCTGGTGGATCGTCGACTACAACCGGCAGAGCCTCGACGCTGTCGTGAGCGAGGGACTCTACGCCCGCTTCGTCGACATCTTCCGCTCGCTCGGCTGGGAGGTGGTCGTTCTGAAATACGGACGGCTGCTCGAAGAGGCCTTCGCGGAGCGCGGCGGCGAAGCCCTTCGCGAATGGATCGATTCCTGTCCGAACCCCGAATATTCGAGCCTCGTCTTTCAAGGCAGCGCGGCATGGCGGCGGCGGCTCGAGGCGGATATCGGCGATCGTCCCGGCGTCGCGGAGTTGCTTCTCTCGCGCGACGACGAAGCCCTGGCGCGACTGATGACCAACCTCGCCGGCCACGATCTCCCGACGCTGGTAGAGGCTTTCGAGCGGATCGATCACGATCGCCCGGTCTGCTTCCTCGCCTACACGGTCAAGGGCTACGGCCTCCCGCTTGCCGGTCACAAGGACAACCACGCGGGTCTCATGACCGAGGCGCAGATGACAACGTTCCGTCAGGCGATGAACGTCCGCCAGGGGTACGAATGGGAGCCGTTCGAGGGGCTCGGAACGCCGCCCGACACGCTCCGCACCTTCCTGAACGACGTTGTCTTCAAAAAGGGTGCGCGGCGGCTGGCGTCCGAGCGCGTTGCCGTTCCGGAGACCGTGAGCGTACCCGGACAGCCGGTCGCTTCGACGCAGCAGGGTTTTGGGCAGATCCTGAACGAAATCGCGCGCGGAAAATCGGCGCTCGCCGACCGCATCGTGACTACGTCGCCGGACGTGACCGTCTCCACCAATCTCGGCCCCTTTGTGAACCGCCGCGGGCTCTTCGGCCGCGAGGCGGTGGCCGATGTCTTCAGACAAGAGCGCATCCCTTCGACATTTGCCTGGGAGGTCTCGCCCGCGGGCCAGCATCTCGAGCTCGGTATCGCGGAGAACAACCTCTTCCTGCTCCTCTCCGCGCTCGGGCTCTCGCATTCGCTCTTCGGCGAGCGGCTCTTTCCCATCGGCACGCTCTACGATCCGTTCATCGCGCGCGGCCTCGATGCGCTGAACTACGCCTGCTACCAGGATGCCCGCTTCATCCTCGTGGCGACGCCGTCGGGTGTGAGCCTCGCGCCGGAGGGCGGCGCGCATCAGTCGATCGGCACGCCGCTCATCGGCATCAGCCAGGACGGCATCGCAGCCTTTGAGCCGGCTTTCGTCGACGAACTCGCCACGATCCTTGCCTGGTCCTTCGACTACCTGCAGCGAAGCGGCGAAGGGCAGGCGGACGAGCGCAATTGGCTGCGCGACGAGACCGGCGGCTCCGTCTATCTCAGGCTCTCCACGCGCCCGCTTGAGCAGCCGTCGCGCACGCTTGACGCCGACATGAAGCGCGCGATCGTCGATGGTGCGTATTGGCTGCGCAGACCCGGCCCGAATCCCGAAATCGTTGTCGCCTATCAGGGCGCCGTCGCCTCCGAAGCGATCGCTGCGGTCGGGCTGATGGCCGAAGACCGGCGCGATGTCGGACTCCTCGCCATCACCTCGGCGGATCGGCTGAACGCCGGCTGGACCGCCGCGCAACGGCAGCGCGAGCGCGGGCTTGTGAATGCCCTAAGCCACGTGGAGCGGCTGCTTCAGCCGCTTCCTCGTCACTGCGCGCTCGTCACGGTAATCGACGGACATCCGGCGACGCTCGGCTGGCTCGGCGCAGTCTGCGGCCACAGAACCCGGGCGCTCGGCGTGGAGCATTTCGGCCAGTCCGGATCGGTCGGCGACCTCTATCGGCACTTCGGCATCGACGCCAACGGCATACTTTCCGCTGCCGAAACGATCGCGGCGGGCAAGCCAATCCGGCATCTCAGGATGCTGGCCTGACCCGGCGGAGCCTGCTCAGGCGGAGCCGGTCGCGACGACGCTGATCACGACCGCGGCGAAATGCGTCGCCGCGGCGGCAACGACGAAGCCGTGCCAGATGGCCTTCTGGAACGGCAGCCGCTCCCACAGGTGGAAGATCAGGCCGGCGGTGTAGAGCCCGCCGCCGACGGCAAGAAGCACGAGGGCGGGCGTGTCGAGCGCGTGGATCAGCGGCGGTAGCGCAACAATGCCGAGCCAGCCGAGCGCAAGATAGAACCCGAGCGAAACCTTGTCGAACAGGCGGCTGTGAAAGAGGCGGAGGCCGACGCCGGCGACCGCCAATGACCAGACGGTGCCGATCAGGCTCCACTTCCAGGCGCCCTCGAGATCGATGAGCGCGAACGGCGTGTAGGTGCCGGCGATCATCAGGAAGATCGCCGAGTGGTCGAGATGCTTCAGCCAGTCCGCGTGGCGGCTGAAGCGGCCGAGATTATAGGCGCAAGAGCAGCCGAGCATCGCTAGCAGGCCGAGCGAATAAATGCCGACGGCGGCGACATCCTCTGCCTCTCCGCGGCGCGCGGCGATCACAAGCAGCGCCCCAGCGCCGATCAGACCGGCGAAGATCGCAAGCACGTGGATGGCGCCATCGACGCCCATCTCCCAGCGGTGGAAGCGACGCCGGACCGCCTCGGCCGAAAGCTCCAATGCTTCGCGGGCGGTCATCGGCGGCCTCCTTATGCCGCTTCGAGCCATTGGCGCGGATCGATGCGCGAATGCGAGCCTTTCGACAGGGCCGCGACCAGATCGGCGATGGCGTCGAGCGAGTGCACCGGGCGGAACTCGTCGACATACGGGAGCATCACGCGGACGCCGCGTGCCTTGGCGGCGAAGCCCTCGTAGCGGAGCAGCGGATTGAGCCAGATCAGCCGCCGGCAGGAGCGGTGCAGCCGGTCCATCTCGGCGGCGAGATCGACGCCGGATTCGCCCTTGTCCTCGCGCTCAAGCCCGTCGGTGATCAAAAGCACGGTCGCGCCGCCGGCGAGCACCCGCCGCGACCAGTCGCGGTTGAAGGCGCGGAGCGCCGAGGCGATGCGGGTGCCGCCGGACCAGTCCTTCACCGCATCCGAGCAGTTTTCGAGCGCCTGATCGGGGTCTTTAAGACGCAGCTGCCTGGTGACGTTGGTAAGGCGCGTGCCGAAGACAAAGGTCTGAACGCGCCGCCGTTCGGAAAGCGCGTGCAGGAAATGCAGCATCAGCCGCGAATATTGCGTCATCGAGCCGGAAATATCGCAGAGCGCGACGATCGGCGGGCGGATCTCGGCGCGTGCGCGGAAGGCCGGCATGATGATGTCGCCACCCACCTTGAGCGAGGCGCGCATGGTGCGGCGCGGATCGAAGCGACCGTGCGTGGCGCGCCTCAACCGCCGGGTCCTCAGCCGGTCGTCGGGAAAGAATAGCGCGGCGAGCGCGCGCTTCGCCTCGGCGATCTCGGCGTTCGTCATCTGCGCGAAATCCTTGCGCTGCAGCACTTCGCGCGCGGAGACGGTGAGCCTGGCGTCGATCTCGACTTCCGGCTCCTTCTCGTCGCGGCGGGCTTCGGAGCCGAGCGCCTCGCGCACGCGCGTCTCCGCTGCGCGCGGCTTCTCCTTTTCTGCCCTGACCGGCGCGACCGGTGAAAGCAATGCAAGCATCTTCTCGATCAACCCGCGCTCGCGCCAGAACAGCTCGAACGCCTCGTGAAAGACGACGCGATGCTCGCGCTTCTTCACAAAGATTGAGTGAAGCGTCCAATAGAAGTCGTCGCGCGAGCCGATGCCGGCGGTCTCGACCGCGCGAATGGCATCGATCACCGCGGCGGGCCCGACGGGAATGCCGGCTTTCCTCAGCGCGCGGGCGAAATAGACGATGTTGTCGGTGATCCGCCCGCCGGAGTCAGGCTGTGCGGCTTTTGCCATGGCCTCGCTAGCCACCCAGCCCCGGGCTTGACCCGGCAATCCATCCGTGACCGTCGCGGTGATTGCGCGCGCGCCGGAATGGATGCCCGGAAGTCCGGGCATGACGACAGTTCTGAGAGCATCCACGTTCTTCATCACTCCGCCGCCGCGAGCTCCGCTTTTGCCTCGTCGAGGAGCGCCTTCGTCTGGCTCTTCTCGATGCGGGCGATGTCGTCCTGGTATTTCAGGAGCACGCCGAGCGTGTCTGAAACGGTGGCCGCGTCGAGCGCCACCTGATCGAGCTCGGTCAGCGCTCCCGCCCAGTCAATGGTCTCAGCGACGCCCGGCCGCTTGAAGAGGTCCTCGCGGCGAAGCCGCTGCACGAACGCGACGACCTCGGCGGCGAGCCGCTCGCGGATGCCGGGGATGCGCGTCGTCACGATCTCCAGCTCGCGCGCCGCGTCCGGATAGTCGACCCAATGGTAGAAGCAGCGGCGCTTCAGCGCATCGTGGATCTCACGCGTCCGGTTCGTCGTGACGACAACGATCGGCGGATGCTCCGCATGGATCGTGCCGACCTCCGGCACCGTCACCTGGTTGTCGGCAAGCACTTCAAGCAGGAACGCCTCGAATGCCTCGTCGGCACGGTCGAGCTCGTCGATCAAGAGGATGGGAGGCCCGGCGATGTCGGGCTCAAGTGCCTGCAGGATCGGGCGCTTGATCAGGAAGCGGTCGGTGAAGATGTCCTTCGACAGCGTATCGCGGTCGACGTCGCCGGCGGCTTCCGCGAGCCTGATCTCCACCATCTGCGCCGCGTAGTTCCACTCATAGACGGCAGAGGCTACGTCGAGCCCCTCGTAGCACTGGAGGCGGATCAGCTTCCGCCCAAGCGTCTCGGCCAGAACTTTGGCGATCTCGGTCTTGCCGACGCCAGCCTCGCCTTCGAGGAAAAGGGGCCGGCCCATCTTCAGCGAGAGATAGAGCACTGTCGCAAGCGACCGGTCGGCGATATAGCCGGCCGAGGAAAGGAGGGTCAGCGTTTCGTCGATTGAAGTGGGGACGGCAGGCATGGGGGCTCGGCAAAAGCAGGAGAACGGTTGCTATATAGGGCAGGAATCCGCCCGCCGCACCGTCGAATTCTCACCCCGTATCCCGAATGGCCCGCATCGTTAAGCCTGCGCCTCTCTCGCTCCCGGCCGCCAGAAACATCTGGCTTCACGCGCAGCGGCTCGACACGCCGGCGCCGTTCGGCGACGGGGCGGCTGCGCCCCGCGCGGCGGTCGAGCACCTCGGCTACGTGCAGATCGACACGATCCACGTGATCGAACGCTCGCATCATCATATCCTCTTCACCCGTATACCGGACTACCGGCGCAAGGACCTCCACCGCGCACAGACTGTCGACAAGTCCGTGTTCGAATATTGGGCGCATGCGCTCGCTTACATACCAACGCGGGACTTCCGCTTCTTCATGCGAGCCATGCGGGCAGAGCGTATGGAGCAGAAGCGCTGGTATTCCGGTCGGGTCACAAAGGCCGACATGCGCAAGGTGATGCGGCTGCTTCGCAACAACGGCACGCTCACCATCCGGGACATCGACGACGACGAACTGGTGGAGAAAGACCATCCCTGGGCGAGTCGCAAACCCTCGAAGAGCGCGCTGCAGCTCGCCTTCTACATGGGGCTGGTGACCATCAGCGAGCGCGTCGGCATGCTCAAGACCTATGAGCTGACGGAACGGCATTTCGGCTGGGAAAAGCGGCCGCGTCCAGCCTCCGAACGCGAGGTGGTGGGATATCTGCTCGACCGCGCGTTGCGGGCGCAGGGCGTCGCGAGCCTCGATTCCATCTGCTACATGGATGCGCCGCGAAAGCCCGCGGTCAGAAAGGTCATCGACCGGCGCGTCCGGCGCGGCGAACTTGTGCCGGTCGCAATCGAAGGCGTCGGCAAGGTGGAGCATTGGGCGAGCCCGGAGGCTCTGCAACAGGCGCTGACATCGTCAGAGCTCGTCCACATCCTCTCGCCCTTCGATCCGCTCATCATCCAGCGGAAGCGGCTAAAGCTCTTCTTCGACTATGAGCACCGTTTCGAAGCCTACGTGCCGAAGGAGAAACGCGTCTTCGGATACTTCGCGCTGCCGGTGCTCGTCGGCGACGAGATCGTCGCGGCGATCGACCTGAAGACCGACAGGGCGAAGGGCAAGCTGCTCATGCAAAAATGGACGTGGGTCGGCAGCGGCGCGCCACGGCGGCACAAGCGCCGCATCGAGGAGGAACTGCACAGGTTCGAACGGTTCCAGCTCGGATCATAGGTAGCTCGGCATCAACGCGGACGGCGGGCCCTTTGGGGCCTTATCGTCCGTCTTTGCGTGAACCGGACGCTCTTCGCGAATTCGGTCGAGTCCCGTTCTCAGAGCGAGGCAACCGGGGACAGCTGATTTTCCAAAACAACGCGCTGCTGCGAGCCGCCCGAACTCTGGACCCTGTAATGGCAATCGCCGCGTTCCTCGGGAAGGAGGGCGACAACCTTGTAGATACCGGCGACCCCGCGATTGATCGCGGCCGAGGAAAGCCTCACCGACTGGCCGACCTTGAACTTATGACTTGGCATGAAAAGCTCCCGCGATCGCTCGAGAGCGCGTACGTCGCGCCCTCGAGATTTGCGCGTCTTCTAGGTTACGCGGTCTGCAGATTCGCTGCCGCTTCCTTGCCGCTGCGCCGATCGGCTTCGACGTCGAAAGAGAGCTTCTGGCCCTCGACCAAGCCGCGCATGCCGGCCGCTTCGAGCGCAGTGGCATGGACGAACACGTCCTTGCCGCCGTCGTCAGGCGCGATGAAGCCGAAGCCTTTTTGCGAATTGTAGAATTTTACGGTGCCGGTTTTCATGGAATGTCCTTTCACTGGCAGTTGCACATGCGGAGAACCGCGCGACGCGCGGTCGATCCGGTTCAGAATCGAGATTTGGAGAGATAGTCTGAACGTGCGCCTGGCAGTGCCGACGGCGAAGCGGCCCAGTTGTCCGGCCAAAGATCGATCAGGTGATGTGAAGGATCATTGCGACTTATGCAAGGCCGATGCGCATTCTCCGGGGGGTCTCCCACGCGCCCGTCGGGCCAAGCCCCAGCATGAGGGCTGCCAGCGAAGCCCAAATGCGCTAGTTCTGCCCTGACAAAAAATGCCTAGTTCCACGCCTTCCGCTCTCTTTTCGCCGATTTTCGCCTCGGCGGCCGTCGGCGAAATCTTCTCCGACCGCTCGCGCCTTCAGGCGATGCTCGATTTCGAGGCGGCGCTGGCGGCGGCGGAAGCGGAGGTGGGGATCATCCCGGCGACCGCCGTTGCCCCGATCAAGTCCGCCGCCGACGCGGGGCTCTACGATATTGCCGAGATCGGCAGAGCGGCGGCGCTTGCGGGCAACGTGGCCATCCCGCTCGTCAAGGCGCTGACGGCAAAGGTCAACGAGAAGGCGCGCGGCTACGTGCATTGGGGCGCGACCAGCCAGGACGCGATCGACACCGGCTTCGCGCTTTGCGCAAGACGCGCGATCGCCATCATGCGGACCGACCTTGCCGCTTCGATGCAGGCGCTCGCAGCGTTGATCGAAAAACACCGCGGGACCGTGATGGCGGGCCGCACGCTGATGCAGCAGGCGTTGCCGATCACGTTCGCCTACAAGGCCGCGGTCTGGCTCTCCGGCCTCACGCACGCGGCCGAGCGCTTGAAGCGGGCGGAAGCGAACGCGCTCGCTCTGCAATTCGGCGGCGCGGCCGGAACGCTCGCCGCGCTTGGCGCCGATGGGGCGAAGGTCAGAAGCGCACTCGCCGCTCGGCTTGAACTGAAGGAAGCGCCGATCACCTGGCATGTCGAGCGCGGTCGCGTCTTCGACATCGCCGCTGCACTTGCGGGGCTCTCCGGCGCGGCGTCAAAGATCGCGACGGATGTGCTGCTTTTGATGCAGACGCGAAGTCGCCGAAGCCTTCGAGCCCACCGCGCCCGGCAAAGGCGGCTCCTCCACATTGCCGCACAAGCGCAATCCCGTCGGCGCCGCCGCGATCCGCGCCAATCACCAGCGCGTCTCCGGGATGATGGCGACGATCACGATGGGGCTCGAGCAGGAGCACGAGCGCAGCGCCGGCGCGTGGGCTGCGGAATGGGAGACGCTTCCCGAACTCTTCGCGCTTTCCGCCGGCAGCCTCGAACGGCTGCGCGAGATGGTTTCCGGCCTGGAGGTCGATCCGGCGCGGATGCGCGCCAACCTCGACGCCTCGCTCGGTCTGCCGCTCGCAGAGAGCCTGATGATGGTGCTTGCGCCGAAGATCGGGCGCATGGAGGCGCATCATCGCGTGGAGGCCGCGTCGAAGCTGGCGCTTGCCAGCAACCGGCCGCTCGCCGAGGTCGCGAAGGCGGAGCCGGCGATCGCGGGAAACATCTCAGGCGAAGAGATCGACCGCGCGCTCGATCCGAAGAGCTACCTCGGCAGTGCGGAACAGATGATCGACGCAGCCCTCTCCGCCGCGCGGCGTGAACTGGAGAAGGATTGATGGCGGAGGTCACCACCAGCGACGGCGTCCGCATCCACTACAGAATCGATGGACGTGGCGACGGACCTCCGCTTGTCTTTTCCAATTCGCTCGGCACCGACCTCGGCATGTGGGACGACCAGGCGGATGAAGCGGAGGGGCTCGGCTTCCGCGTCATCCGCTACGATCAGCGCGGGCACGGAAAATCGGAAGCGCCGCGCGGCGACTACACGCTGAAGCGCCTAGCCGACGACGTGATCGACCTCCTCGACGCGCTCGAAATCGAGAAGACCGCATTCTGCGGTCTCTCGATGGGCGGGATGACGGGAATGCATCTCGCCAAGCGTCACGGGCACCGCTTCTCCCGTGTCGCGCTTTGCAACACCTCCGCGTGGATGCCGCCGCCGGAGAATTGGAACACGCGCATCAAGGCTGTGAACGAGGGCGGCATGGAAGCGGTGGTGGAGCGTATTCTCGGCATCTGGTTTACCCCCGCCTTCCGCGAACGCGCACCCGCGGCGGTCGAAAGAATCCGCGCGATGATCCTTTCAAACGATCCCGTCGGCTATGTCGGATGCTGCGCGGCTGTCCGCGATATGGACGAGCGCAACCAGCTCGGCACGATCGAAGAGCCGGTCTTCGTCGTCATCGGCGCGCACGACCCCTCCACGACGCCGGAGGCGGGCCAGTACATCGTCGCGCGCATCCCGGGCGCGCAAAAAGTCGTGCTCGACTGCGCGCATCTTTCCAACATCGAGCGCCGCGACGATTTCAACCGGATCGTGCTCGGCTTTCTCGCCGGAGGCCATCAATGAACGATGCTTACGAACGCGGCATGAAGGTCCGCCGCGCCGTCCTCGGCGACGCGCATGTCGACCGAGCAACGAGCACCGCCACCGATTTCAACCGCGAGTTCCAAGAGCTGATCACCCGCTACGCCTGGGGCGAAATCTGGACGCGGCCCGGGCTCGACCGCAAGACGCGCTCCTGCATGGTGCTTTCCGCAATGATCGCCCTTCGCCATTGGGACGAGTTCCGCCTGCACGTGAACGCCGCCTTCAACAACGGGCTGACGGAACCGGAGATCAAGGAAGTGATCCTGCAGGCCGCAATCTACTGCGGCGTGCCGGCGGCAAACCACGCCTTCAAGGAGGCAGCGGCGGTCCTCGCCGAACGGAGCGGCAAGAAAGCTTGAGCACGTCGGACGACATCTGGCCGGAGGCGCCGGTCGAGAACTGGCTTGCGACGGCGGCAACGCTGCAGATGTGGTCGCAGGTCGTCGGCAAGGTGCGGCTCGCGTGCTCGCCGCGCGAGAACCATTGGTGGCACGTCGCCCTCTACCTGACGGCGCGCGGCCTCACCACCTCGCCGATCCCCCACGAGAACGGTGCCTTCCAGATCGATTTCGACTTCATCGACCATCGCCTCGTAATCGCAACGAGCACCGGCCGACGCGAAGAGATCAGGCTCACTGAAGTCCCATCCGTCGCCGATTTCTACGCCGCCGTCATGAGCCGGCTTAGGTCGCTCTACATCGACGTCGCGATCTGGCCGGTGCCGGTCGAGGTCGCGGTCGCGGTGCCGTTCGTGGAGAGCCGCGAGGGCTGCGTCTACATTCCAGAGGTCGCGGAGCGCCTCTGGCACATTCTTCTTCTCGCCGACGCGGCGCTGAAGCGCTTCCGCGGCGGCTTCCTTGGAAAGTCGAGCCCGTCGCATTTCTTCTGGGGGAGCTTCGATCTGGCGATGACGCGTTTTTCCGGACGGCGCGCACCCGAGCATCCAGGCGGCGTGCCGAACCTCGCCGACCGGGTCACGCGCGAAGCGTATTCGCACGAGGTGTGGAGCGCCGGGTTTTGGCCGGGGACCGCGGGCGCCTACGAGCGCCCCGCCTTCTATGCCTACGCCTATCCGGAGCCTGCCGGCTTTTCCGCCGCGACCGTCGCACCGTCGATCGCCTCCTACCATCCGACGCTGAGGGAGTTTCTCCTTCCCTATGATGCGGTCCGCCAGCTTCCCGATCCGGCCGCCGCAGTCGCCGAATTCCTGCAATCCACCTACAGCGCGGCGGCCGGGCTCGGGCGATGGGACAGAGCGAGCCTGGAACGGGTGCCCGTAATTCCTGCGGATTGACGGAACCGCGGTACGCGGCTTGCATATTCGACGCATGGCAGCGCACCCGGCGTGAGTTGTGCCGCGTCCGGGGCCTTGCTACCGTGTTCCGTCCGGGGGCCGGCCTAGCCGGGACGGGACGACCGTCAGGGGGTAGAGGCGCATGGAGTATTTTCTCCAGCAGCTCATCAATGGGCTGACGCTGGGTTCGATCTACGGATTGATCGCCATCGGTTACACGATGGTCTTCGGCATCATCGGGATGGTGAACTTCGCCCACGGCGACGTGTTCATGGTCTCCGCCTTCATTGCGCTCGTCGTTTTCCTGCTGGCTACGCTGTTGCTCGGCATCGGCTCGGTCGCCGTCCTGCTCGTGCTCATGCTGGTCTTCGGCATGACCCTGACCGGGCTGTGGAACTGGGTGATCGAGCGCCTTGCCTATCGACCGTTGCGAGGGTCTTTCCGTCTCGCGCCGCTCATCTCGGCGATCGGCATGTCGCTCGTGCTCTCAAACTTCGTACAGGTCGTGCAGGGCCCGCGGCAGAAGCCGATCCCCCCGCTGGTGGAGGGAAGCTTCAACGTCTTCCAGGCGGGCGGCAACTTCCCCGTCACCGTAGCATGGAAGCAGGTCATCATCTGGGTGATCACGGCGGTGCTTCTCGCGATCTTCTGGTTCGTCGTGCAGAAGACGCCGCTCGGCCGTGCGCAGCGCGCCTGCGAGCAGGACCGCCGCATGGCCGCGCTGGTAGGCGTGAACGTCGACCGCACCATCTCGATGACGTTCGTGATCGGCGCGGCGCTGGCCGCGGTCGCCGGCACGATGTACCTGATGTACTACGGCGTCGTGAACTTCAGCGACGGCTTCACGCCGGGCGTCAAGGCGTTCACCGCCGCCGTGCTCGGCGGCATCGGCTCGCTTCCCGGCGCAGTCCTCGGCGGCATCCTGATTGGTGTCATCGAAGCCTTGTGGTCGGCGTATTTCTCAATCGACTACAAGGACGTCGCCTCCTTCTCGATCCTCGCGATCGTTTTGATCTTCCTGCCCTCCGGCCTGCTCGGACGGCCGGAAGTCGAGAAGGTCTGATCGTGTCCGACGTCCGCGAATTCGAAAGCGCCGAAGAAGAAAGACCCGTTGGCGCGCAGATCGAAGACGAAGCGCGGATTGCGGCGGCACAGGGCGAGCCGCCACTTCACCCCACTCCCCCGCGCGGCGACGCGCTGGCTCAGGCGCTGAAGGAATCCTTCCTTGCCGGCATCATCGCCCTTGCGATGTTCGGACCGCTGGTCGGAATCGAGACAACGCAGAACATCAACAACCAACTCGTCTACAAGACACGCTTTCCGTTCCTCTTCATCGTAGTGGCGATCGTTGCCCTGGGCCGGCTGGCGATCGTTCTCTTCGCTCGCCCGATGCTCATGCGCCGGCGCCTGCGACCGCCCGCGAAAACCGCGACAACGCCGTCACCCCTGGCAGCTTTCAAGCGGTTCTTTGCGCCGGCGGCGCTCCTCGTCCTTCTCGCCTACCCCTTCATCGTGCTGCAGTTCGTCGGCATTCAGGGGTCGATCAAGTGGGTCGACAATTTCGGCGTGCAGATCCTGATCTACGTGATGCTCGGATGGGGGCTGAACGTGGTCGTCGGCCTCGCCGGGCTTCTCGATCTTGGTTACGTCGCTTTTTATGCCGTCGGCGCTTACACTTACGCTCTGCTTGCGACGCATTTCGGGTTATCGTTCTGGCTGCTTTTGCCGATAGCAGGATTGCTGGCGGCAAGCTGGGGCGTCGCGCTCGGCTTCCCGGTGCTCAGGCTGCGCGGTGACTACCTCGCGATCGTCACGCTGGCTTTCGGCGAGATCATCCGCCTCGTGCTGATCAACTGGCGTGAGGTGACGAACGGCGGCTTCGGCATCCTCTCGATTCCCAAGGTGACGCTCTTCGGCATGCCTTTCGACGCCTCGCCGCACGGCTTCGCCCATACCTTCGGGCTTCCCATCAGCTCGGCCTACTACAAGATCTTTCTCTACTATTTGATCCTGCTCCTCGCGCTGTTCACAGCCTTCGTGACGACGCGGCTCCGGCGCCTTCCGATCGGCCGCGCCTGGGAGTTGCTCCGCGAGGACGAGATCGCCTGCCGCTCGCTCGGCATCAACACCACCAACACCAAACTCACCGCGTTTGCCATCGGCGCCATGTTCGGCGGCTTCGCCGGCTCGTTCTTCGCCGCGCGGCAAGGCTTCGTCAGCCCGGAATCCTTCATCTTCCTGGAATTGGCGATGGTCGTCGCCATCGTCGTGCTTGGCGGGATGGGCTCGATGATCGGCGTCGCGGTCGCCGCGGCCTGCATGATCGGCGGCACCGAGATCCTGCGCGAGATGGATGTTCTGAAGTCGGTCTTCGGACCCGCCTTCGATCCCGGCCAGTACCGGATGCTTCTCTTCGGCATCGCCATGGTCTCGATCATGGTCTGGCGCCCGCGCGGCTTTGTGAAGATGCGTCAACCGACCGTCTTCCTGAACGAACGCAAAGCGATCTCCGCCGACCTGGTCCATGAGGGTCACGGCTGACATGGACGCCGGCAAATACGCGCGGCCGATTGACCCGATTCTGACAGTCGAACACTTGACCATGCGCTTCGGCGGCCTCGTCGCCGTCAACGACGTCTCCTTTCGCGCCGAGCGCGGCGACATCACCGGCCTGATCGGACCAAACGGCGCCGGCAAGACCACCGTCTTCAATTGCGTGACCGGCTTCTACAAGCCGAGCCAGGGCCGGCTCGCCCTCAAGCAGGCGCGCGGCGCTCAGTTCCTGCTCGAGCGCATGCCCGACTACAGCATCGCGGCGAAGGCGAAGGTGGCGCGGACGTTCCAGAACATCCGCCTCTTCGGCGGCATGACCGTTCTGGAGAACCTGCTGGTCGCGCAGCACAATCACCTGATGATCGCCTCCGGCATGACGGTGTTCGGCGTGCTTGGGCTCCCCGGCTACAAGCGGGCGGAAGCGCAGGCGATCGAGAAGGCGCGGGCATGGCTTGAGGAGATCGGTCTCACGACCCGCGCCGACGATCCGGCTGCCGACCTCCCCTACGGCGCGCAGCGGCGGCTTGAGATCGCGCGCGCCATGTGCACAGGACCGGAACTCCTCTGCCTCGACGAGCCGGCGGCCGGATTGAACCCGCGCGAATCGGGGGAGCTGAACCAGCTCCTCCTGCGCATCCGTGACCACTACCGGACCTCGGTCCTATTGATCGAGCACGACATGTCGGTCGTGATGGAGATATCCGACCATGTCGTGGTGCTGGAATACGGCATCAAGATCGCCGACGACACGTCGGAGGCGGTGCGCCGCGACCCTAAAGTCATCGCCGCCTATCTCGGCGTCGAGGACGAAGAGGTCGCCCAGGTCGAGCAGACGCTCGGCGTTGCCGGGGGGCGTTGATGGCCGCCGCCGATCCGCTTCTCGCCGTGCGCGGCGTGCAGACCTTCTACGGAAAGATCATCGCGTTGCGTGGCGTCGACCTCGACGTCTACGAAAACGAAATCGTCGCCCTGATCGGAGCGAATGGCGCCGGCAAGTCGACGCTGATGATGACGATCTGCGGCAATCCGCAGGCGCAGGGTGGCTCCATCACCTATGGCGGTCAGGACATCACGCGGCTCCCCACGCACGAGATCGCGAGGCTCAGGATCGCACAGTCGCCGGAAGGGCGTCGCATCTTCCCGCGCATGACGGTGCTTGAGAACCTGCAGATGGGCGCGTCGATTGACGGGCTCAGACATTTCGACGAGGACGTGGAACGCGTCTTCACGCTCTTCCCGCGGCTCAAGGAGCGCTTAAGTCAGCGCGGCGGCACGCTCTCCGGCGGCGAGCAGCAGATGCTGTCGATCGCGCGGGCGCTGATGGCACGGCCCCGCCTGCTGCTTCTCGACGAGCCCTCGCTCGGGCTCGCGCCACTCATCGTGCGGCAGATCTTCGACAGCATTCGTGACTTGAACGCGACGCAGAAGCTGACCGTGTTCCTTGTCGAGCAGAACGCGTATCACGCGCTAAAGCTCGCGCATCGCGGCTACGTCATGGTGAACGGGCTGATCACCATGTCAGGGACCGGCAAGGAGCTGCTTGAGAAGCCCGAGGTACGCGCCGCCTATCTCGAAGGCGGGGCACACTAGGCGGAGCCGAGAGCGATGCAGGGCATCATCTACGAAGAATCTTCTGCCTGGCTCTTCGTCCTGGTCACCTGCGTGCTCGGCGGGGGAGCCGCCTGGATGGCCGGCCGCGCCTACGCCATCACCTGGCGGAGCCCGCAGTCATTGGTGCTGGCGCTGCTTCTTCTCGGCATCGCCACACAATTCATCCACCACGCCATGTTCGGCGGCACGATGTTCTCGCTGCGATACTATGTCGCCGACACCGTCGTGCTGATGATCATCGGTTTCGTGAGTTTCCGCTTTCGTCGCACCTGGCAAATGGCGACCCAATACTACTGGCTTTACGAGCGAACCGGCCCGTTCACTTGGCGTTCACGGCAAAAGCCCCTCGAGGAGACGTGAAATTCGAGTGACAATTCCACAAAAACCGGCATGATCCAGGCTCAGGAGGCTTGTTGTCCAAGGGGCATGTCCGAGCCTTTCCAGCAATCATAAGGGAGACGTGACTATGAAATCGCATTGGCTTTCCGGCGTGGTTCTCGCCGCCGGGATGGTATTTGCGGGCAACGTGCAAGCGGCCGATCTCTTGATCGGCGTGGCCGGCCCGCTCACCGGTCCGAACGCGGCCTTCGGCGCCCAGCTCCAAAACGGCGCGCAAATGGCGGCCGACGACATCAACGCCGCCGGCGGCGTGCTTGGCATGAAGATCGTGCTGGAATTCGGCGATGACGTCTCCGATCCGAAGCAAGGCGTCTCGGTCGCCAACAAGTTCGTCGGCGACGGCGTGAAATACGTCGACGGCCACTTCAACTCCGGTGTGACGATCCCGGCGTCGGAAGTCTACGTCGAGAACGGAATCCTCATGATCACCCCGGCTGCCACGAACCCGGTCGTTACCGAACGCGGCCTTTGGGACACGTTCCGGACTTGCGGTCGCGACGACCAGCAAGGCGCCGTTGCCGGTGCATGGATCGCCAAGAACGAGGCCGGCAAGAAGGTTGCTGTCCTGCACGACAAGACGCCGTACGGACAGGGCCTCGCCGACGAGACCAAGAAGGCGATGAACGCCGCTGGCGTGACGGAAACGATGTATGAGGGCATCAACATCGGCGACAACGACTTCTCCGCGCTGATCTCGAAGATGAAGGAAGCCGGCGTCGAGGTCGTCTACTTCGGCGGCCTCCATACCGAAGGCGGCAAGATCGTTCGCCAGATGGCCGATGCCGGTTTGAAGGCTCAGTTCATCTCCGGCGACGGCATCGTCTCCGCCGAGTTCGCCTCCATCGCAGGCCCGGCCGCCGAGGGCGTGCTGAACACGTTCGGACCGGACCCGCGCAACAACCCGGCGGCGCAGGCTGTCGTGAAGAAGTTCCGTGACTCGGGTTTCGAGCCTGAGGCCTACACGCTCTACAGCTACGCCGCCATCCAGGTCATCGCTGCGGCGATCACCAAGACCGGCTCGGCTGACGACGCGCAGAAAGTCGCCGACACGATCAAGTCCGGCGGCCCGTGGGACACGGTGCTCGGACCGCTCGGCTACGATTCCAAGGGCGACATCACCAAGCTCGACTACGTGATGTACATCTGGAAGAAGGGCGCCGACGGCAACATCACCTACACGGAGATGTAATAGTCGTTGCTTCACGCGACGATCGAGGCCCGCCCTTGTGGCGGGCCTTTTCTTTTCAATGCGACCCTCTTGCTTGCTTCCGACGGAACGAGACCCCGCGCACGTTGGTTTTTCCGCCGATCGTCGGTATCGACGAGTTGCGCCCATGACCGGGCGCTACGGAGACAACACAAATGCAATTCACAATCTCAACCGCCACGATCGCGCCGATCGTGGCGCTCGTAGCGGGGATCCTGATCCTCGTCATGCCGAGGCTTTTGAACTATATCGTGGCACTCTATCTGATCCTGATCGGCCTTCTGGGGCTCTTTCCGAACCTTCTGGCTTGAACACGTTTCCAGGGCTTTCCGTCGGACATGCGACCGACGCCGCTATGAAATCCGGCGTCACCGTTATCCTGCCCGATGCGCCGGCAATCGCAGCCGTTCAGGTCATGGGCGGAGCGCCGGCGAGCCGCGAGGCCGCCGCCCTCAGCGCGGAGAACAGCGTCGAGCGGATCGATGCGATCGTGCTGACCGGCGGCTCTGCCTTCGGGCTTGCCGCGGCCGACGGCGCGATGGACTGGCTCGCCGCAAAGGGCCGCGGCTTTGCCGTCGGCCCGGTGCGCGTGCCGATCGTGCCTGCCGCGGCGCTCTTCGACCTAATCAACGGGGGCGACAAGCCAGCCGACCTCGCTACCGCCTATCGTTCGCTTGGGCGCGCAGCGTGCGAGGCGGCGGGTCCAGACGTTGCAGTCGGCAGCGTCGGCGCCGGCACCGGCGCGACGACCGCCGACCTGAAAGGCGGCTTCGGCATGGCCGAGACTTTGCTCGACGACGGGAGCCGGGTCGCCGCCTTCGTCGCGGTGAATGCCGTCGGCCGCGTGACGCTCGGGACGACGCCGCATTTTCGCGCCGCGCCGTTCGAACGTGACGCCGAGTTCGGCGGCCTCGGGCTCCCGGCGCAGCTTCCCGCGGACGCCGGTGCCGTCGTGACAAAGCTGCCGCGCGAGCCTGGAGCGAACACAACGCTTGCCGTCGTCGTGACCGACTGCGCGCTCTCGCGCGCCGAGGCGAAGCGCCTCGCCATCACCGCGCATGACGGCATCGCGCTTGCGATATTTCCCGCGCACACGCCGTTTGACGGCGACACGGTCTTCGCGCTTTCGACCGGCGCACGCGAACTTGCCGGCGGCATGCGGGCGCTTGGGCCGCTCTGCGCGGCAGCCGCGGAGGCGCTCGCCCGCGCCATCGCGCGCGCCGTCTTTGCCGCGACACCTGCTCCAAACGACCGCTTTCCAACCTGGCGGGAGCGCTACGGCATCGGTTGACCGCGGGGCAAACTCCATCGACGCGGCGGAAGCTCCCGTGCTAGGGCCGCCCGCTATGGATCGACCACTCAAAATCGCAGCCTCCGTCCTCGCCTCCGATTTCAGCCGTCTCGGCGAGGAGATCGAAGCGGTCGACGCGGCCGGCGCCGACTGGATCCATCTCGACGTGATGGACGGACATTTCGTGCCGAACATCACCTTCGGTGCGCCGGTGATCCGCCATCTCCGCGCATACTCCAAGAAGCCCTTCGACACGCATCTGATGATCGCGCCGGCCGATCCCTATCTCGCGGATTTCGCCGCGGCCGGCGTGGACGCCATCACCGTCCACGCCGAGGCGGGGCCGCATCTCGACCGCTCGCTTGAAGCGATCCGCGCGCTCGGCAAGCGCGCAGGGGTGGCGATCAATCCGGCGACTCCGACAAGTGCGATCGAGCACGTGCTCGACCGGCTCGACACGGTCATCGTGATGACCGTCAATCCCGGTTTCGGCGGACAGTCCTTCATTCCGGCAATGATCGAGAAGATCCGTCAGGTGAAGGCGCTGACCGGCGGGCGCGACATCGACATCTCGGTTGACGGCGGCATAGGACCGAAGACGGCAGCCGCGGCCATCTCTGCCGGTGCGAACGTGCTTATCGCTGGTGCCGCGATCTTCGCCGGCGACCGCAAGGACTACGCCCGGAACATTGCCGCGATACGCAAGGCCGCGGCAGGCGCGGGCGGCGGATGGGCGTGACCGGCGCACGCTCTTCTACGTGGGTAGCTCCGCGAGGATGCTGCGGCGCCGCCCCTGAACGCGCGGTGCTCTTGCCCTCTTAATAACGCGCCGCACGCGTTGAAGAATCACCGCGCTCTGCTATGCCTTCCCCGCAAGAACGGAGCACCGGATGATCCCGCGCTATAGCCGCCCGGAGATGGCCGCCATCTGGTCGCCCGAGACGAAATTTCGCATCTGGTTCGAAATCGAGGCACACGCGCTCGACGCGATGGCCGAGCTCGGCCTCGTCCCGAAGGAAGCCGCCGCCAAGGTCTGGGAAAAAGGCCGCGGCGCCAAGTTCGACGTTAAGCGCATCGACGCAATCGAGCGCGAGGTGAAGCACGACGTCGTCGCCTTCCTGACGCACCTTGGCGAGATCGTCGGGCCGGAAGCGCGGTTCGTGCATCTCGGCCTCACCTCCTCCGATGTGCTCGACACCTGCTTCAACGTGCAGCTCACGCGGTCCGCCGACCTCTTGATCGCCGACGTGGAAGCGCTCCTCTCGGCGCTGAAACGGCGCGCCTTCGAATACAAAGACACCCCGACCATCGGCCGCTCGCACGGAATTCACGCCGAGCCAACGACATTCGGCCTGAAGCTCGCCTTCGCCTACGCCGAGTTCGATCGCGCTCGCAAACGCCTCGCGCAGGCGCGCGAGGAGGTCGCGACCGCCTCGATCTCCGGCGCAGTCGGCACGTTCGCCAATGTCGATCCGCGTGTCGAAGCGCATGTTGCGCGCGCCATGGGCCTCGCGCCGGAGCCGATCTCCACCCAGGTCATTCCGCGCGACCGCCACGCGATGTTTTTCGCCACCCTCGCGGTCGTGGCGTCGTCGGTGGAGCGACTTGCGACCGAAATCCGGCATCTGCAGCGGACCGAGGTGCTGGAGGCGGAGGAGTTTTTCGCGCCCGGCCAGAAGGGCTCTTCCGCGATGCCGCACAAGCGTAACCCCGTGCTCTCCGAAAACCTCGTCGGCCTTGCGCGGATCGTGCGCGCCTACGCGCTTCCGGCGATGGAGGATGTGGCTCTGTGGCACGAGCGCGACATCTCGCATTCCTCGGTTGAGCGGATGATCGGACCGGACGCCACGGTAACGCTCGATTTCGCACTCGCGCGCCTTGCGGGCGTCGTCGACCAGCTCGTCGTCTATCCGCAGCGCATGCGAGAGAACCTCGACCGCCTCGGCGGCCTCGTCCACTCGCAGCGCGTGCTCCTTGCCCTGATCGAAGCGGGGCTGTCGCGCGAGGCCGCCTACGCGCTCGTGCAGCAGAATGCCATGAAGGTCTGGGAGAAGGACGCCGATTTCCTGAGCGAGCTCCTCGCCGACCCGGAGGTCCGCGCCGCCCTCGCCGAGCGCACGATCCGCGAGATCTTCGACCTCGGCTATCACACCAAACATGTCGATGCGATTTTCCGCCGCGTTTTCCACGGTGCGTGACGGTCATCGAGAACGGAACGTGCACAAATCCGTGATGAAAAAAACCGCCGCTGCCTTGTTACGCACTTTTCGTCGGCGTAGTGCTTCGCGGCATTACGGTTTCGTAAGGAACCGTGGAACGCGGCGGCGCCCTGCACGTTGGGGGTTGAGCTGCTTTCGTGGGAAAGGATTTGGGCATGGCTGCCAATCGTCAGGGTGGGTCCTCGAACAGCACCCTCTATTTCATTGTTGGCGCGCTGATCATCGCGGTGTTGATCATCGGCTGGTTCATGTACGGCAAGAAGGAGGCTCCGCCGGCCGCACCGGCCGCAACCGAGGCGCCCGCGATGGCACCCGAGCCGGCGCCCGCCATGGCGCCCGAGCCTGCCCCAGCCATGGCGCCCGAGCCGGCACCGGCGCCTGAGCCTGCACCGGCGATGGCGCCTGAGCCTGCACCGGCGATGGCCCCAGAGCCCGCACCGGCGATGGCGCCTGAGCCAGCCCCTGCGCCGGAGCCGGCACCCGCCCCCGCGCCGCAATAGGGCCCCGCACTTCAGGCTTTCTGGGGCGCCGCCCGCGCGGCGCCCCATTTTCTTGCGTGCCTGGAGGCTGCAACTCTTGATAGAACGCGGCAGGCGCGAATCAATATGGACGAAGATGGCGACCCAAGAACGAGGTCCGAAGCGGCCGACGCGTTCAGGTAGCGGCGGGGGGGATTCCGACGCCCCACCCCGTGAGGCGCACGAGGAACGGATCAGGCGGGCACACGATGAGGTAGAGATTCCGCCGCAGCCGCGGCGAAACTACATGCTTGCCTTGATCCTCGCGCTGATCGTCTTCGCGATCCTGCTCGGCGTCCGCGTCCTCTGGGACAGTATGGGAGCGAGGCACGGGCCTCCTGCGCTGTTGCAGGAGGAGACGACGCCGCAAGCGCCGGCGCCGTCGAACTGAGCGTCCGCCGCTAGCCCTTGGAGGCTGCGACCAGAGCGTTTGCGCCGGCGCCGAGATAGAGGAAATCGCTGCCGAGCGCGATCAGACGGAAGCCGAGCTCGCGATAGCGGCGCCCGGCCTCGCCGGTGATCCCAAGCGTACAGGGAATCTTCCCGGCACGCTCCGCCTTCTTGGCCACGTCGGCGGCCGCCGCCAGCATGTCGGCATTGTTCGGATCGATCCGGCCGCCGTTGGAGAGCGCGATGGAGAAGTCGGAGGGGCCGACGAAGACCCCGTCGATGCCATCCACAGCGAGGATGTCGTCGAGCACCGCTTGCGCCGCCCGCGTCTCGATCATGGCAATGGCAAGCGTCTCGCGATTGGCGGCTTCGAGATAGGCTTGCGGGCTCGCCGCCCCGTGCAGCGCGAGCACACGCGTCGGCCCCCAGGAGCGTTCGCCGAGCGGCGGGAACTTCATCGACGCCGCGAAAGCCTTGGCATCGGCGACGGAATTCACCATCGGCGCGATGACCGCCGCGGCGCCGAAGTCGAGCGCGCGGCTCGCCATTTCGAAGCGACCGATTGGAATTCGAACGATCGCCGGCTTGCCGCCGAGCTTGATCGCCGCCACGCCGCGCAAGATGCTCTCGGTCGAGTGGCAGCCGTGCTGCATGTCGAGGGTGACCGCATCGAAGGTGCTGCGCGCCAAAAACTCCGCCACCAGCGGATCGGGGATTGCCGACCAGGCGGTGAAGAGCGTCTCGCCGGCCTGAAGCCGCGAGCGAAGAGAATTTTCTGCCAATTGCGTGATCCTACTTGCCGGCTTCTATCTGGGCGACCGCCTCGTGCAGCAGTTCTTCCATGGTGCGGCGGATCTGGTGATCGGACTGGTCGACGCCCGACGCGTCGAAATCGCCCCGGATCTTGCGGAACACGTCCTCTTCGCCGGCCTCCAGCATGTCGGCACGCACCACCTCGCGTGCATACGCCTCAGCGTCCGCGCCGCTTTTCCCGAGCTTCGCCGCCGCCCACAGCCCGAGCAGCTTGTTGCGCCGCGCCGTCGACTTGAACCGCAGCTCCTCGTCGTGGGCAAACTTGCTCTCGAAGCCTTCCTTGCGTTTGTCGAAGGTCGTCATCAATCTCCCTCCTCGGGCCTCGAACCTTCCCTAGCGGCGCGGGCGCCGTGGCGCAACGACCGCGTTAGCGCCGTGCAGCGCCCCCCAAACTGCGGCACGTTGTGTCTTTCCGGCCTTTCCGCTAGGTTCCGCGCCGCAGACGGATCGGCAGCGATTCCGCCACTTGCCGGTGCCCCACACGCGTCCACATATCCTGATCCATGAGAGCCATGAACCGTCGCCGCCGCATCTACGAGGGCAAGGCCAAGATCCTTTATGAGGGTCCCGAACCGGGCACGCTGATCCAGCACTTCAAGGATGACGCAACCGCCTTCAACGCCAAAAAGCACGAGATCGTCGACGGCAAGGGCGTGCTCAACAACCGCATCTCCGAATACATCTTCAACCATCTGAACGCGATGGGCATTCCCACCCACTTCATCCGCGCCTTGAACATGCGCGAGCAACTGATCCGCGAAGTCGAGATTATTCCGCTCGAGGTGGTGGTCAGGAATGTCGCCGCCGGCTCGCTCTCAGAACGGCTCGGGCTTGAAGAGGGCACAGCGCTCCCCCGCTCCATCATCGAATTCTACTACAAGAACGACAAGCTCAACGACCCGATGGTGTCGGAGGAGCACATAACCGCTTTCGGCTGGGCGAGCCCGCAGGAGATCGACGACGTCATGTCGCTCGCCATCCGCGTGAACGACTTCCTTTCCGGCCTCTTCCTCGGCGTCGGCATTCGCCTGGTCGACTTCAAGATGGAATGCGGAAGGCTCTGGGAGAACGACATGATGCGCATCGTCGTCGCCGACGAGATTTCTCCCGATTCCTGCCGCCTGTGGGACATCGTCACCAACGAGAAGCTCGACAAGGACCGCTTCCGCCGCGACATGGGCGGGATGCTCGAAGCCTATCAGGACGTGGCGCGCCGCCTGGGCATCCTGAACGAGAACGAGCGGGCGCCGAAGGGTGGCCCGGTGCTGGTGAAATAGCCGCGCTCTCAGGCCCGGGGGCATGAAGGCACGCATCTTCGTTACGCTGAAAAGCGGGGTGCTCGATCCGCAGGGTCTCGCAATCCACGGTGCGCTCGGCGCGCTCGGCTTCAGCGGCATCAAGTCCGTGCGTCAGGGCAAGGTCTTCGACATAGAACTCGCCGAGTCCGCCGATGCGGAGGCGCAGCTCAAATCGATGTGCGAGCGGCTCCTCGCCAACGCCGTGATCGAAGATTTTCGCGTGGAGATTGCCAAGTGAAGTCAGCGATCGTTCTTTTCCCGGGCACCAACCGCGAGCGCGACATGGCAGCTGCGCTGAAGCGCGCCACCGGCCGCGAGCCAAAAATCGTCTGGCACGGCGAGACGCGGCTTCCCGACGTCGACCTGATCGTGCTTCCGGGCGGCTTTTCGTTCGGCGACTATCTGCGCTCCGGCGCGATCGCGGCGCGCTCGCCGATCATGCCGGATGTGGTGAAGCGCGCGGCGGACGGCGTGCTCGTGCTCGGCGTCTGCAACGGCTTCCAAACGCTTTGCGAGATCGGGCTCCTGCCCGGCGTCCTGATGCGCAACGCCTCCCTGAAATTCGTCTGCCGCGAGGTCAAGCTCGAAGTCGTCAACGCGCAGACGCCGTTTACCCGCGCCTACCGGCCGCGCCAGATCATCCGCTGCCCGGTCGCGCACGCCGACGGCAACTATTTTGCCGACGATCGGACGCTCGACGGGCTGGAAGCGGAGGCGCGAATCGTTTTCCGCTATGCCGAGACCACCAATCCGAACGGGTCGCGCCGCGACATTGCCGGAATCCTGAATGAGAGGGGCAACGTGCTTGGAATGATGCCGCATCCGGAAGACCTGACCGACGCCGCGCAGGGCGGCACGGACGGCTTGCCGCTTTTCCAGGGACTTGCCGCCGGCTTCGTGGAGAAGGCCGCGTGAGGCGGGAAGCGGCGCTTGCCGCGCTCGTGTTCACCCTGGCCGCCTGCCAGACCACGCCGCAGGACTACATCGAGTTCCACGCCGGCCAAGATAAGACGACGGTCGCGAGCCATCTCGCCGAGAGGATCGGCGCGTGCTGGTTCGACGGCAAGCACAAGGCGTTCGCGGGCTACTCCTACGCGCCGGAGCCAAGCACATCTTCCACCCGCATTCTCATCGTGCCGAAGGATGCGCCGCACGATTTGCCAGCGCTGATCGTCGACGTGCGAAGCGCCAAGCACGGCACCGACGTCCGCCTCTTCGGTCCGTTGATGCAGACCGGCGACGCGGATTCCATCCGCCGCGACGTCATGCGCTGGACCGGCGGCGCGCGCGACTGCTGACGGATGCTCAAAAACGAGGCGCCGATCACGCCTGCACTCATTGCCGAGCACGGGCTGAAGCCTGACGAGTACCAGCGCATTCTCGACCTGATCGGCCGCGAGCCGAGCCTGACGGAACTCGGCATCTTCTCGGCGATGTGGAACGAGCATTGCTCCTACAAAAGCTCGAAGAGGTGGCTTCGCACGCTGCCGACCAAGGGCAAGGTCGTGATCCAAGGGCCGGGTGAGAACGCCGGTATCATCGACATCGGCGAGGGCCTCGTCGCAGTTTTCAAGATGGAGAGCCACAACCACCCCTCCTATATCGAGCCCTATCAAGGTGCGGCGACCGGCGTCGGGGGGATTTTGCGCGACGTCTTCACCATGGGCGCGCGGCCGATCGCGGCGTTGAACGCGCTCCGCTTCGGCGATCCTGAGCATCCGCGTACGCGGCATCTGGTGGCGGGCGTCGTCGCCGGCATCGGTGGCTACGGCAATTCCTTTGGTGTTCCTACTGTCGGCGGCGAGGTGAACTTCCATCGCCGCTACAACGGCAATTGCCTCGTCAATGCGTTTGCGCTCGGCATCGCGAACAAGGATGCGATCTTCTACTCCAAAGCCGAGGGCGTCGGGCTCCCCGTCGTCTATCTCGGCGCCAAGACCGGGCGCGACGGCGTCGGCGGCGCGACGATGGCGTCGGCGGAGTTCGACCATCGCATCGAGGAGAAGCGCCCGACCGTGCAGGTCGGCGACCCGTTCACCGAGAAGCGGCTGCTCGAAGCGTGTCTTGCGCTGATGCAATCGGGCGCCGTTGTCGCTATCCAGGACATGGGCGCCGCCGGCCTCACCTGCTCGGCCGTCGAGATGGGCGCCAAGGGCGACCTTGGCATCGCGCTCGACCTCGACAAGGTGCCGACGCGCGAACCCGGCATGACCGCCTACGAGATGATGCTCTCCGAAAGCCAGGAGCGCATGTTGATGGTGCTCCGCCCGGAGAAGCACGGCGCGGCCGAGGCGATCTTTGCGAAATGGGGCCTCGATTTCGCCGATGTCGGCCGCACCACCGACGACCTCCGCTTCCGTATCCGCCGCCACGGCGACGTCGTCGCGGACTTGCCGATCAAGGAGCTTGGCGACGAGGCGCCGGAATACGACCGGCCGTGGGCCGCGCCGGAGCCCCCTCCTCCGCTCGATCAGGCAAGTCTTCCGCCCGCCGACATCGCCGACGCGCTTCTGACATTGATCGGCTCGCCCGACCTCTCCTCCCGACGCTGGGTGTTTGAGCAATACGACCAGCTCGTGCAGGGCAACACGGTACAGCGGCCGGGCGGCGACGCTGCCGTCGTCAGGCTCGACGGCAGCGACCGCGCACTGGCGCTCTCGCTCGACGTGACGCCGCGTTACGTGGAGGCCGATCCCTTCGAAGGCGCAAAGCAAGCCGTCGCCGAGTGCTGGCGCAACCTCACCGCCGTCGGCGCCACCCCACTCGCGGTCACCGACAACCTGAATTTCGGCAATCCGGAGAAGCCGGAAGTGATGGGCGCTTTCGTGCGCGCGATCGAAGGGCTCGGCGCAGCGTGCCGCGCGCTCGATTTCCCGATCGTCTCGGGCAACGTCTCGCTTTACAACGAGACGAACGGGATCGCGATCCTGCCGACGCCAACGATCGGCGGGGTCGGGCTTCTGACAGATTGGCGGCGAAGCGCGACGCTCGCCTTCAAGGCCGAGGGCGAGGCGATCATGCTCGCCGGCGCGCCGCCGGCCTTGGGCACGCACCTCGGCCAATCGCTCTATCTTCGCGAAATCCTAGAACGCGAGGCGGGCCCGCCGCCGCCGGTCGACCTCGCGCACGAGAAGCGCGTCGGCGATTTCGTGCGCGCGCTCGTCGCGCACGGCTTGGCGAGCGCCGTGCACGACCTTTCCGATGGCGGCCTTGCGGTCGCCCTTGCCGAAATGGCGATCGCTTCCGGCATCGGTGCAAGCGTGAACCAGATCGCCGATCACGATCCCGCTACCCTCTTCTTCGGCGAGGACCAGGGCCGCTACCTCGTAACCTGCCGTGCACACGAACAGGAGCTGCTTTGGAAGCGCGCTGAAAAGGCCGGAATCTTCATGCCCTTTATCGGCCACACCGGCGGCGTGGAGCTAAAGCTCGGCGAAGCGCGGCCGCTCGCGATCGCTGAGGTCAAGGAACGCCACGAGAGCTGGTTCCCACGCTATATGGGCGGAATTCCGGGCTAGACGACGCGCCGTCTGGCACCGACTTTGCACCGCCCTGCGGGCATCGGATTGACCAGACCCGTTGCCGCGCCCAAATTGAGGGTCCTCAGGAACCCGATTCCTGACCGGAGAACCAGCCATGCCGATGAGCGCGGGCGACATCGAGCGCCTGATCAAGTCCGCCTTGCCGGACGCGCGGGTCTCGATCCGCGAGCTCGCCGCCGACGGCGACCACTATGCGGCGGAGGTCATATCCGAGCAGTTTCGCGGCAAGAGCCGTGTGCAGCAGCACCAGATGGTGTATGAGGCGCTGAAAGGAAACATGGGTGGGGCGCTGCACGCGCTTGCGCTGCAGACCAGCGCCCCGGAATAAGGGGCCAGCCTTTTCGGCGGGCCCGAGGAGTAAGAGATGGACGCCATTCACGATTGGATTGCCAGCCAGGTCAAGTCGAACGACGTCGTGCTCTTCATGAAGGGCACGCCGACCTTTCCGCAATGCGGGTTCTCAGGTCAGGTCGTGCAGATTCTCGACTATATCGGCGTGCCTTATTCGGGCATCAACGTGCTTGAGTCCGACGAGCTTCGCCAGGGTATCAAGACCTTCTCCGACTGGCCGACCATCCCGCAGCTCTACGTGAAGGGCGAGTTCGTCGGTGGCGCCGATATCATTCGCGAGATGTTTCAGGCGGGCGAGTTGAAGGGCCTTCTGGAAGAGAAGGGCGTCGTCGTCGCGGCCTGACCTCCTCCGACCAAGCCGATAGTCCATCGTGGGAACCGTTGCGCGTATCGATCCCGACGACGCGAAGGCGTTGATCGAAAGCGGCGAGGCCGTCGTAATCGACGTGCGCGAGCCCGGCGAGATACAGGCGAGCGGCCGGGTGCCGGGAGCAATCAACATTCCGCTCGCCAACTTCCTCGCGAAGACCGACCCGGCTTCGCCGCAACGCGAGGCGGCGCTTCGCCCGGAGAAGACGGTCATCCTCTATTGCGCCTCAGGCAAGCGCTCCGAGTTCGCCGGAAACAAGCTTCTGGAATTCGGATATCGCGAAGTATTCAACCTCGGTGGCCTCGTCGACTGGACATCGGCCGGGCTGCCGGTGGACGACGCGGCCGTTTAGTCGTAACTCGGAATCCAAAGCACCCTTCCGCTTCGTCCGAGCCGGCAATTATCCGCGCCGGCAGCGCGCGTCCACGCCGCTTCTTGAAACGGGAATTCGATGATTGAGAGACCGGCAAAGCCGCGCGCCGCGGGCCTGCCTTATTGGGAGTTCGTCACAATCGTGGCGCTTCTCATGGCGCTGAACGCAATGGCCATCGACGTGATTCTCCCGGCGCTGCAGCAGATCGGTGCAAGCCTCGACGTCGCCGACGAGAACACGCGGCAGCTTCCTCTCACCGCCTATATCGCCGTCTTCGGCCTGTCACAATTCGCCTATGGCACGATATCGGACCATTTCGGAAGGCGCCCAGTGCTGATCTTCGGACTCGTCATCTACGTGATCGGCTGCACGGGCGCGGCGTTCTCCGGCAATTTCCCCATGCTCCTCGCCATGCGCGGCCTGCAGGGCTTCGGCGCCGGCGGAACGCGCGTGATCGCGATGTCGGTCATACGCGACACCTTCGGCGGCCGGCGCATGGCAAGCGTCATGTCGCTGGCGATGATGGTGTTCATGGGGGTGCCGATCATCGCGCCGGGCATCGGGCAGATCATCCTCATGGTCTCGGGATGGCGCGCGATCCTCGGCTTCATCGCGCTCTTCGGGCTTGTGATGACGATCTGGTGCTCGCTGCGCCTGCCGGAGACGCTCGCCGACGCAGATCGTCGCGAGCTTCGCATCCGACCGATCCTCGAGGCGTTTCGCATCGTGCTCTCCAACCGCGTTGCATCCAGCTACGCGTTGGCCTCCGGGCTGATCTTCGGCTGCCTCTTCGCCTATCTGAACTCCGCGCAGCAGATCTTCCAGGAACTCTACCACCTCGGCGCGCTCTTTCCCGTCGCATTCTCGAGCGGCGCGGTCCTCATCGCCATCGCGTCGTTCACGAACTCGCGCCTCGTCGAGCGCCTGGGGATGCGGCTTCTTTCGCACGGTGCGCTCGCCGCCTTCGCCCTGATTTCCGCGCTCCTCTCCCTCATCGCGTTCTTGGGCGACGGCCAGGCGCCGTTCTGGGTCTTCTACGGCGCCAATCTTCTATGGTTCGGCAGCTTCGCCTTCATCGGCACCAACTTCAATGCGCTTGCCATGGACCCGCTCGGCCACGTGGCAGGCACTGCGTCCTCGGTGGTGAGCTCGGTGCAGACCGTCCTCGGCGGCATCCTTGGCGCCTTCGTCGGCCTCGCTTTTGACGGGACCGTGCTGCCGCTCTGCCTCGGATTCCTCGCGATGTCGCTCGCAAGCTTCGCCGTCGTCGCGCTGACCGAACGCAGCCGCTTATTCGGCCGGATGGCGCCCGCCGAATAGCGGAAGCGGTGCCTGCGGATAATCTTTCGCGGTCAGATCGCGGTGAAGCCGTTTGCGGGGTCGTTCTGTCGCAGCGTCACCACGGTGATCTCCGGTGGGACGCCAAACCGCACCGGTACGATCGAGCAGCCGAGCCCGGCGGAAACAACAAGGTCGCGCCCCTCTTCGTGGATATGGCCGTAAGCGAAGCGATCACCGTAGGCGGAGGGAACGATCGGCCGGCCGAGGAACGGGAGCCACACCTGGCCGCCATGCGTGTGGCCGGAAAGCGTGACCGCGAAGCGATCCGGCACATCGACGAAAATGTCCGGCTCGTGCGCGAGGTGTACCGCGGGCGCTTCGTCGGTGATCTGCGCGAGCGTGCCGGGGAGATCGTCAGCGCCGGCGAAACGCCCGTGCCCGAGCGGATGCGCGACGATGCTGTCGGTGCCGGCGAGCCAGAATGGCGTCGCGCCGCCAATCTTTACGGCGCGGTTCTGGTAGACGGGAATGCCGGCTTCGGCGAGGGCAGCTTTCACGACTTCCGGGTCAGTCCACCAATCGTGATTTCCGAGGATAGCGTGAACGCCAAGCGGGGCCTCGAGGGAGGCGAGAGGCGGCCCCCATTCAGACGCCATAACCGGGCGGCTGCTCAGTGGCGCGTTGATTGCCGAGACGAAGTCGCCGAGCAACACAATGATGTCGCCGCCAAGTCCGTTCGCCGTCGCGACGATCTCGCGGATGCGTTCGGGCGGCATCCATGGCCGGACCGCGTGGATGTCGGCGACGATGACGATTTTGAGCGGCCGGTCGTAGATCCAGCGCGGCGTCGCGAGATCCCATTCCGTGACGACCAGGCGGAATCTCGGCTCGATCCCGAACGCGTAGCCGCCAAGGCCGCCGACGAGCGCGGCGCCGCCCAAGAGGCCCGTGACGAACTGCCGGCGTGTGATCATCGATCCATCATACCCGCAAAAGCACAACACCCGCCTGACGAGGCGGGTGTTTGGTAAACTCGTGGCCGAAAGGCGACGCTAGCGCGAGTAGAACTCGACGACCTGGTTCGGCTCCATGATCACCGGATAGGGCACGTCGGAGAACGCCGGCTGGCGCAAATAGCGCGCCGTCATCTTGCCGTGGTCCACCTCGACGTAGTCCGGCACGTCGCGCTCGGCGAGTTCGACCGATTCCAGCACCAGGCCGAGCTGCTTGGACTTCTCGCGCACCTCGATCACGTCGCCGACCTTGCAGCGGTAGCTCGCGATGGTGACTTGCTTGCCGTTCACGCGAATGTGGCCGTGGTTCACGAACTGGCGCGCCGCGAACGGCGTCGGCACGAACTTCGAGCGATAGACGAGTGCGTCGAGCCGCGACTTAAGTAGCCCGATCAGGTTCTCCGAGGTGTCGCCCTTCATGCGCGCCGCCTCTTCGTAGGTCTTGCGGAACTGGCGCTCGGAAATGTTGGCGTAGTAGCCCTTCAGCTTCTGCTTGGCTTTCAGCTGCGTGCCGAAGTCGGAGAGCTTTTGCTTGCGCCGCTGGCCGTGCTGGCCGGGGCCGTATTCGCGCTTGTTGACGGGGCTCTTCGGGCGGCCCCAGACGTTCTCGCCCATGCGGCGGTCGAGCTTGTATTTCGCCGCGTTGCGTTTGCTCATGTCTGTCCTTACCGTTTCGGTTCACGAAACGCGCCCATCCTCTGCCGCGGTCTCCCACGGCCGACAGGGGTTGGCGGAGCACGCCATTTCCGGATTTTCGGAAAGAACCCCACGGGAGCGTAAACGCCTGCGGCGAACCGCAGGCGCGGGCGATCAACTAGGGTTTTTGCGCCCGGATGTCAAATTTGGCGGCCGCCGGCGAAGGCCGTCGGTCGCTGTCCGCAAGCGGAACCCCGTGCCGCCCAAGAAGCTCCCGCAGGACTTGCGACCGCGCGCTCCCGGATGTGAAGAGCGCGAAGCTCCGCCCTCCCCGCGCGACCGCGCCCCCCTCGAGCACCGTTGCGAGCCGGCGGGCGATCGCCGGCGCCGGATCGACCCAGGTGACGGGCCAGGGCGCAATCTCCGCCATCACATCGGCGAGGAAGGGATAGTGCGTGCAGGCGAGCACGACGATGTCGGTGCGGCGTCCGTCGATCTCCTCGAAGCAGGGGGCGATCTGCTCGGCGATCTCGTCGCGCTCGAAGGGCTCGCCGCGCATCCGCGCCTCAGCGATCCCCGCAAGCGCCGGCGCGCCGACGAGGCGCACGTGGCATGCCCGCCCAAAACTCTTGATGAGCTCGCGCGTGTAGTCGCGCTTCATGGTACCGGGCGTTGCCAGCACGGCGACGACGCCGCTCTTCGTCTGCTCCGCCGCCGGCTTTACGGCGGGGACGGTGCCGACGAAGGGCACTTGGAAGCGCTCGCGGAGCGGCGGCAGGACCAGCGTGGAGGCGGTGTTGCACGCGATGACGATGGCGGACGGGGCATGCGCATCGATCAGCGTGCCCATCAAAGCGACGATGTGATCGGAGAGCGCCTGCTCCTCCCATGCGCCGTAGGGAAATGCCGCATCGTCGGCGACATAGACGACGCGCACGTCGGGAAGCGCCGCGCGGATGGCGCGAAGCACCGACAATCCACCGATGCCGGAATCGAAAACAAGGACTGGACCGCCCTCAACCATCCGAGCCTTCCGGTTTTTGCCCACGCTCGAGCGCGCCAATGACACCGTGAAGCAGATCAATCTCGTCGCGCGTGAAGCCTGCGCGTTGCAGCACCGCGCGGAGGTTCTGCACCATGGTCGGCTTCATGTCCTCGGTGCGGAAATAGCCGGTTGGCTCGAGCGCGGTCTCCAGATGCTTCATCAGGCCGAGGAGATGTTCCTTTGGCGCCGGCGTCGTCTCGATGTCCGGTACAGCCGCCGCGTGTCGGCAACGCGCCGTTGAGACCGGCGGCCAGCCACTCGTAGCTCATCAAGAGCACGGCCTGGGCGATGTTAAGCGAGGCGAATTTCGGGTTCACCGGAAACGTGACGATGGCGTCGGCAAGCGCGATCTCCTCGTTGGTGAGGCCCCAGCGCTCGCGCCCGAAGAGCAGGCCGCAAGCCTCGTTGGCGACCGCACGCTTTCGCAGCTCGCTCGCCGCCTCACGCGGCCCGACCACAGTTTTCGGCAGGTCGCGCGTGCGTGCGGTCGTGGCGTAAACGAAGTTCAAATCGGCGATCGCGTCTTCTGTGGAATCGAAGACCTGCACTTCATCGACGATGCCAGTCGCGCCGCTTGCCGCCGCCCGCGCCTTCTTGTTCGGCCAGCCGTCCCGCGGCCTCACCAAGCGGAGATCGACCAGGCCGAAATTCGCCATTGCTCGCGCCGCAGCGCCGATGTTTTCCCCCATCTGCGGCTCGACGAGGACGATCGCGGGCGCCCCTCCGCTCGATTTCGCTTGCTCGGCCAAGTCGTTGTGTTCTCCAGTGCGCCGCGCCGGCGCGACCGGTTCTCTAGCGCATCGCGGCGCGTTTCGCCTCCTTGGCGATGCCGGCGAGGAGGATTTCGAGGCCGGTGTCGAAGGTCTTCTCATGGTGCGCCGGCCTGAAATAGGGGCCGACCGTGGCGACGTTAGGGTAGTCGCGCGCCACCTCGCTGTCGGCGACAGGCTCGGCGGCCGAAGGCCCCTTCGCGTAACCCGCGGTCTCGTCGAGCGCCGCGCCAATCACGTAATAACTCAACGAGCGGAAGAGTCGCGCCGTCATCTCGGCATCGAAGCCGGCTTCGCGGAATATGGCGATCGAACCGTCGAGCCAGCGAAGCGCCGTCGGCGTGTTCATGCGGTGTTGCGCCATGAACTGGAAGAACTCCGGGTGGCCAAGTGCCATCTCACGGATGTCGTGGGCCACGTGCCGGAGTTTTTCCAACCAGTCCGCATCGATCGGTGCCGGCATCGTCTTGATTTGGCGGTCGAGCAACGCGTCCATGAGATGCGCTTTGCTCGGATAGTGATGGTAGATGCTCATCGCCTCGCAGCCGAGCGCCTGCGCTAGCTTGCGCGTACTGAAAACAGCGAGCCCGTCGCGCTCGATCAGTTTCAGCGCTGCCTTCTCGATGCGTTCCCTGGTGAGCGGCCGCCGTACCGCGGCCTTGCGTGATCGAGACAACGTGATCGACTCTCCAGCTTGATTCCTTACGCTGTAAGGCTATTGTGCACGCCGGTACCTTACGCCGTAAGGTCACAGAACGCAAGGAGGATGAAATGTTCGCCAGGCTCTCTTCGCGCGCCCGCGCCGGGCTCGCCCTCGTCGCTTTTCTCGGGGTCGTCGCGGCCGCGTCCGGCAGCGCAGTGGCAGCCGATGCGATGGCCTCGCCCGAAGCCGCCCTCAAGGACATCGAAGCGACGCTCGGCGGCGTGCCGGGCTTCATCAAGGCTCTGCCGCCGGCGGCCATCCCCGGTGCATGGGCCGAAGAAAAGGCGATCGAATTCAGCTCCGACACCGCGCTCAGCCCCAAGGAGAAGGCGCTGATCTCGCTCGCCGTCGCTGCACAGATCCCGTGCCAATATTGCATCTACGCCGACACCGCCTCGGCGAAACACGCCGGCGCGACCGACGAGGAGATCGCAGAGGCGGTCACCGTGGCGGCGCTCGCCCGCCACTGGAGCACGATCTTCAACGGCCTGCAGATCGACTTCGAAACCTTCAAGAAGGAGTTCGACGCGTCGATGGCGGCAGCGAAATGACCTAACCGCCCTGCCCGCATGCGGCATTTGAAAGTCGCCAGCATCCGTGATCCACTCGCGACGCCAGCCCCGGCGCGGCGTCGCGAGGCCCGAAAATCATGGACGATGACCAGCTGATCGAACGCGTCAGGAAGAGCCTTGCCGGAGAGAACGTGCGCGAACAGAAGATGTTCGGCGGCACCTGTTTCATGCTCTCCGGCAACATGCTGGTCGGCGTATCCAAACGCGGGCTGCTCGTGCGCGTCGGCAAGGACGCGCACCATGCGGCGCTCGCCCGCCCGCACACGCGCCCGATGGAGATGACCGGGCGGATGATGGAGGGCTTTATCTTCGTCGGACCCGAGGGCACGAAGAGCGACGAGGACCTGAAAACGTGGATCGAGCTTGGCCGCGCCTACGTCGACACGCTGCCGCCAAAGCACGAGAAGGCGAAGAAGCCCGTTGCCAAGAAAACGCCCGCCAAGAAGCCGGCGAGGAAAGCCGCGAAATCCCGCTAAACGTGCGGCGGCGGCGGTTGGCGGGTGGTCGCTGCCTTTGCTATAGGGCTTTTCCGTCCTTCCCCGGCGCAAAACCAGCGCAAATCCCACGATGAAAGGCTCCCGTTGATGCCGAAGATCAAGGTCGCCAACCCGGTCGTCGAGCTCGACGGCGACGAGATGACCCGCATCATCTGGCAGCTCATCAAGGACAAGCTCATCCACCCCTATCTCGACGTCGAGCTCCAATATTTCGACCTCAGCGTGGAGCACCGCGACGCAACCAACGACCAGGTCACTATCGACGCGGCGAACGCCATCAAACGGGTCGGCGTCGGCGTGAAGTGCGCGACGATCACCCCGGACGAAGCGCGGGTGAAGGAGTTCGGTCTGAAGGAGATGTGGAAGTCGCCGAACGGCACGATCCGCAACATCCTCGGCGGCGTCATCTTCCGCGAGCCGATCATCTGCCGCAACGTGCCGCGGCTCGTGCCGGGCTGGACAAAGCCGATCATCATCGGCCGCCACGCTTACGGCGACCAATACCGCGCCACTGATTTCCGCTTCCCGGGCAAGGGCACGCTCACGCTGAAGTTCGTCGGCGAGGACGGCAAGACGATCGAGCGCGAGGTGTTCAAGTCGCCGGGCTCGGGCGTCGCGATGGCGATGTACAACCTCGACGATTCGATCCGCGACTTCGCCCGCGCCTCCTTGAACTACGGGCTTGCGCGCAACTACCCGGTCTATCTCTCCACCAAGAACACGATCCTCAAGGCCTATGACGGGCGCTTCAAGGACATCTTCCAGGAGATTTTTGAGACGGAGTTCAAGGCCGAGTACGACAAGCGCAAGCTCACCTACGAGCACCGGCTGATCGACGACATGGTGGCGTCCGCACTGAAATGGTCGGGCGGCTACATATGGGCCTGCAAGAACTATGACGGGGACGTGCAGTCCGACACGGTCGCGCAAGGCTTCGGCTCACTCGGCCTGATGACCTCGGTCCTGATGACGCCGGACGGCAAGACCGTCGAGTCCGAGGCCGCGCACGGCACGGTGACGCGCCATTACCGCTTGCACCAGGAGGGCAAAGAGACCTCAACCAACTCCGCCGCCTCGATCTTCGCATGGACACGCGGCCTCGCGCATCGCGGCAAGCTCGATCAGAACGATGCGTTGATCCGCTTCGCCGAGACGCTCGAGAAGGTCACCGTCGCAACCATCGAGGAAGGCTTCATGACGAAGGACTTGGCGCTCCTGGTCGGGCCGGACCAGCCGTGGCTCTCCACGACGGGCTTCCTCGACAAGGTCGATGCGAATCTGAAAAAGGCAATGGCGTCAGTTGGATAGGACGAGGAACTTGACTCGTCACATCGACGCCGCTTTTTCTGGTAGAATGAATTGATGCGGCATAGCGGGGTTTCGCGATGATTCGGGTGCTCCTCGGTTCGGCCCTTCCGATCCTCGGGCTTGCACTTGTAGCCGGCTTTGCGGGCCCCGACCTCGTCACCGGGCTCAGCGGCGCGCCCATGGTCGTGGCGGGAAACGACCCCGTGGATTTCGCGCCGGCGCGCTTCGACGGCGGCGCCTGCGCCTCCACCCTTCTCTACGGCGAAACGCGCGGCGGAGCCGACGAGCAATCTCACCTTCGCGTCATCGCCATGGCGCTTGGTCCGGACGGGCGCGACATCGAACTCGGCGTCCGCGAGATCCCTGCGAAAGGCACGGAGACCGGCACCGTCGTGCTTCTCTTCGACCAGGACGGGCGGCTTGTCGCCGTGAGCCGGCCGCCGGAGCTGCAGCAGGCTGCTACGGCGCACGGCTGCGCGAAAGCACCGAAGCCCACAAGCCAGGGCCCAATCTAGATCCGCCTCAGGCCGCGATCTCTTCGATCCGTCCGGTTATCGCTTTCAGCGCGGCTTCCGCCGCGCCCGCGTTCGGCCCGCCCGCCTGAGCAAGGTCCGGCCGCCCGCCACCGCCGGTCCCGCCAAGCGCCACAGAACCGACGCGCGCGAGATCGACGGCGCTGATTCGGTCGGTCAGGTCATCGGTCACGCCGACGACGAGGCCTGCCTTGCCGTCGTTCACGCCGACGATGGCGACGACACCGGAGACGACCTGCTTCTTGCCCTGGTCGACGAGGCCACGGAGATCCTTCGGCGCAACGCCCTCCACCGCGCGGGCGAGCACGTTGATCGCACCGATCTGCTGCATCGCCGGCTCGGCCGCGCCGCCGCCGCCCATGGCGAGCTTCTTCTTTGCGTCGGCCAGCTCGCGCTCAAGCCGCCGCCGTTCCTCGACCAGCGCATCGACGCGGGCGACCGTCTCCTCCGGCCGAACCTTCAGCCTTCCGGCGATCTCGCGCACGCGCTTGTCCTGCTCGGCGAGGTAATGGCGCGCAGCGGCACCAGTCAGCGCCTCGACGCGGCGGACGCCGGCCGCGACCGCCGACTCGCCGACAAGCGTGACGAGCCCGATCTCGCCGGTGCGCCCGACATGCGTGCCGCCGCAAAGCTCCACCGAATAGGTCTTGCCGGCATTCTCACCGGCAGCTGTCTTGCCCATCGACACGACGCGCACCTCGTCGCCGTACTTCTCGCCGAAAAGTGCCATCGCGCCGGATTGAATCGCGCTGTCGCGATCCATGAGCCGCGTCTCGACCGGCGCGTCCTGCAAGACGACGGCGTTCGCCATGTCTTCCACCGCCGCCATCTCTTCGTCCGACATCGGTTTTGGATGCGAGAAGTCAAAGCGCAGCCGCTCGGGAGCAACGAGCGAGCCCTTCTGTGCGACGTGAGTGCCAAGCTTCGTGCGAAGCGCCGCGTGAAGAAGATGCGTCGCCGAATGATTGGCGCGGATCGCCGTTCTGCGCGCGCTGTCGATCGTGAGCTTGACCGCCTGGCCCGGCACGAAGCCGCCGTGCTCGACCTTGCCGATGTGGGCGAAAAGGCCGTCGGCCATCTTCTGCGTGTCGGCGACGCGGAAGCGCGCGCCGTTCTCCGACACGATGACGCCGGTGTCGCCGACCTGGCCGCCTGACTCGCCGTAAAACGGCGTCTGGTTGACGACGACCGCGCCCTCCTCGCCCTCGCCAAGCGCCTCGACCTCGGCGCCGTTCTTGACGAGCGCGAGCACCTGCGCTTCGGCGTACTCCGCGTTGTAGCCGAGGAACTCGGTCGCGCCGAAGCGGTCGCGGAGCGCGAGCCACACGCTTTCCGTCGCGGCCTCGCCGGACCCGGCCCAGCTTTTCCGCGCCTCGGCGCGCTGGCGCTCCATCGCGTCGGTGAAGCTGGTGATGTCGACGCCGATGCCGCGGACCTTCAGCGCGTCCTGTGTGAGATCGAGCGGGAAGCCGTAGGTGTCGTAAAGCTTGAAGGCGGTCTCGCCGTCGAAAGTGTCGCCGTGCTTTAGACCGCTCGCTGCTTCCTCAAGCAGCGTCAGACCGCGGGCGAGCGTCTTCTGGAAGCGCCCCTCCTCCAGACGCAGCGTCTCCGTGATCAGCCCGTCGGCGCGGACAAGCTCAGGATAGGCCTGCCCCATCTCGTGGACGAGCGTCGGCACCAGCCTGAAGATCGCCGGCTCGTCCCGGCCGAGCAAATGCGCGTGGCGCATGGCGCGCCGCATGATGCGGCGGAGGACGTAGCCGCGCCCTTCGTTCGAGGGCAGGACGCCGTCCGCGATCAGGAAACTCGTAGCGCGAAGGTGGTCGGCGATGACGCGCGGGCTCGCCTGGTTCGCCGCCTCACTCGGGCGGCCGACATGCTCATGGACGGCTGCAATCAGCGTCTTGAAGAGATCGATGTCGTAATTGTCGTGCACGCCCTGCAGCACCGCAGCGATGCGCTCAAGTCCCATGCCGGTGTCGATCGAGGGGCGCGGCAGATCGATCCGCTCCTCCTTCGAAACCTGCTCGAACTGCATAAAGACGAGATTCCAGATCTCGACGAAGCGGTCGCCATCGGCATCGAGCGAACCGGGCGGGCCGCCGGGAATCTCCTCGCCGTGGTCATAAAAAATCTCCGAACAAGGACCGCAGGGGCCGGTATCGCCCATCGCCCAGAAATTATCGGAGCCTGGGATGCGCGCGATCTTAGAGTCGGGCAGACCGGCGACCTTCTTCCAGAGGTCGAAAGCCTGGTCGTCGTCGACATAGACGGTGACCATGAGCCGGTCCTTCGACAGGCCGTACTCTTTCGTGACCAGGTTCCACGCGAGCTCGATCGCGCGCTCCTTGAAATAGTCGCCGAAGGAGAAGTTGCCGAGCATCTCGAAGAAGGTGTGGTGGCGCGCGGTGTAGCCGACATTGTCGAGGTCGTTATGCTTGCCGCCGGCGCGCACGACCTTCTGCGCGGTCACGGCGCGCGGATAAGGCGGCTTCGCCTTGCCGGTGAAATAGTCCTTGAACTGGACCATGCCGGCATTCGTGAACATCAGCGTCGGGTCGTTGCGCGGGACGAGCGGCCCGGAAGCCACGCGCTCGTGCCCCTCGCGGGCGAAATAGTCCAGGAACTGAGAGCGGATTTCGTTGACGCTCGCCATCTTCAAGACGCTTGGAAAAGCCGCGGGACGCGGCGGAAGCCGCGGCATTTAGACTGGGGGCGTGGAGACTGTCCAGCAAGTGGCTCGAAAGGGCCGCCGCCGACGATAACGGAATGCGCAATAACGGACCTTTGAAGGAAGGCGAGACGCCGGCCTATGTCCGCGCTCGCGCTGCCGCGCTAGCCTCCGACGACTTCAGGATATTGGAGAGCCGCATGCGTGCGATTCTCAGAGTTCGGAAAGCTCCGGGCGCCGCGTTCTCCTTCGCCCTTCTCGCCGCGCTCCCGTTCGTGGCCCTGCCGCCGACCGCGGCAAGAGCCGCGGAAGCGGAGCAAGGGCTTACGCTGCAAGCCGACCCGGCGCAACGCGCGGCGGAGCGGAGCCGCCTCTTCGACGCGCTTGCGGCGGCGACAAGTGCCGAGGAGGCGAGCACGATCGTCGAGCAGATCTGGCTCTTCTGGTTCCGCGCGCCGAACGCGGAGGCGGGAGCGCTGATGAGCGAGGCGATGGAGCGTCGAAAGGTCTACGATTTTGCTGGCGCGGTCGCCATCCTCGACAAGCTCGTCGTGCTCGCACCCGACTGGGCGGAAGCGTGGAACCAGCGCGCCACGATCCGTTTTCTTATGGAGGATTTCGACGGCTCGCTCGCCGACATCGAGCGCGTGCTTCAGCTAGAGCCAAAGCACTTCGGCGCGCTGTCCGGCGAGGTGCTCATCCTGATGCGCTTCGGCCGCTTCGATACGGCGCAGTCGGTCTTGCGGAAAGCCGTGGAGATCAACCCTTCCTTGCCGAGCGGGCCCTTCTCGTTGAGCCGCCGAAGCCGGCCGGCAAGGATATCTGACCTCGCACTTCCTCTATCCTTCCGCCGCCTCAGCGTTGTCGTCGGAATCGCCGCCTTCGAGGTGGCTTGCCACGGTGCCCGCGTTCTGGCGGATCGCAAGCTCGATCGCCGCGGCTATCTCGGGGTTCTCCTTCAGGAACAGCTTGGCGTTCTCACGGCCCTGGCCGAGACGTTGGCTGTCATAGGAGAACCAGGCACCGGATTTTTCCACGATGCCCGCCTTTACGCCGAGATCGATGAGCTCGCCGGTCTTGGAGATGCCTTCACCGTACATGATGTCGAACTCGACCTGTCGGAAGGGCGGCGCGAGCTTGTTCTTCACCACCTTCACGCGCGTCTGGTTGCCGACCACCTCGTCGCGTTCCTTGATCTGCCCTATCCTGCGGATGTCGAGGCGGACGGAGGCATAGAACTTCAGCGCGTTGCCGCCCGTTGTCGTCTCCGGGCTGCCGAACATGACACCGATCTTCATGCGGATCTGGTTGATGAAGACCACCATCGTGTTGGAACGCGAGATGGAGCCGGTGAGCTTTCTCAGCGCCTGGCTCATCAGCCGCGCCTGCAGACCGGGGAGTTGGTCGCCCATCTCGCCTTCGAGTTCTGCACGCGGCGTAAGAGCCGCGACGGAATTGACGACGAGGATGTCGACCGCGCCGGAGCGCACCAACGTGTCGGCGATCTCAAGCGCCTGCTCGCCGGCATCGGGCTGTGAGATCAGGAGATCGTCGAGCTTGACGCCGAGCTTCCTGGCATAGGCGGGATCGAGCGCGTGCTCCGCATCGATGAAGGCGCAGATGCCGCCCCGCTTCTGCGCCTCGGCGACGGCGTGAAGGGCGAGCGTCGTCTTGCCTGAGGATTCCGGGCCGTAGATTTCCACAATCCGGCCGCGCGGAAGACCGCCGACGCCAAGCGCGATATCGAGGCCGAGCGAGCCGGTTGGAATGGTGGCGATCTCCACCACCTTGCCGTCCTGCCCGAGCCGCATGATGGAGCCCTTGCCGAAGGCCCGCTCGATCTGAGAGAGCGCGGCATCGAGCGCCTTCGTCTTGTCCATTCCGTCCCTGTTTTCGACGACTCGCAGCGGCGCTACCATGGCATCCCCCAATCGACTTCGGAAGGTGGCGGCCGCAGCCGCCGGTGGTGCGCATGTATCCCATTTGTTCCGAAAACTGTCAAGAACAAAGTAGGAACTTATGCCGGGCGCCGTTTTCGCATTCTCAAGCGACGCGCCGAACCTTCTCCCTGTCGGGGAGCACGCTCGTGCTCGTTTCCGAGCGCGGTTCGACGGCGAACTCGACGCGGTTGCGGCCGTTGGCCTTCGCACGATAAAGCGCCGCGTCCGCTTCACCAAACAACGAGTTGAGCGAATTCGCCCCGCGCCGGCTGGCAACTCCGGCGCTCACCGTAAAGCGTATCTCTCCGTAGGCACTTTCGATCTTCATCGCGGCCGCGGCGCGCCTGACGCGCTCCGCAAGCACCAGCGCCTGATCGATCCGGCTGTCGGCCAGCGCCACCGCGAATTCGTCACCGCCGAGCCGACCCAGCACATCGCCAGGGCGAAGGACCCGCAGCGTCGTCTCGGTGAGCGCCTGCAAAAGCTTGTCGCCGGCCGGATGCCCCCAACCGTCGTTGACGGCCTTGAACCGATCGAGATCGATGAGGATCAATGCCGTCCAAGAGCCGTTACGCGCGGCCCGCGCGAGCATCCTGCCGACCTCATCCGCGAACCCGCGGCGGTTGCTGACGCCGGTCAGCGGATCGAGCAGGGCGGCCTCCCGGTGCTGCTGTCCGATTGCCTCCTTCGTGACGGAGAGGAGCAGGAAGGCAAAGACGATAGCAGCGGCAAGCGTCTCCAAAGTACCGATCGGATGAAGCGGTGCCGCGATGCCGACATCGGCCGCGCTCGAGGAACCCGGGACGAGCAACGCCGCGAGAAAACGGGTGACGAATACCGCGCCGTGGAACGTGAGGAGCACCGTCGCGAGCGCGGCAACCCGCGAACGCCGCGGGCCTGCACGCCACAGTTCGCCCGCCACAGCAAAGGAGTAGGCGGCGACGAGCGGTGCCGCGACCAGGATGCGCTGGCGGATGTCTGCGCCGAAGAACGGGCACGCCGCGAGCCAAACGACAGCCGGCGCAAGCACTAGTGCCCAGTTGCCCTTCTGGTTGGTGAAATAGCGCGCGCCCTGCCACGCCAGTCCGTAGGCAAGCATTCTGGGCACGTTCGCGATGTCGAGGGCGAGAAGGCCGGGGAACCTATCGCGAGCGCCGATGATGACGGCCGACACCGCGCACAACATGAAGCAAAGCGTCCACACGCCGAACGCAGGCAGGCTGCGGTTCTGCGCCCAGGTCAGAGCAAGGAGGCCAGCGAGAACGGTGCAAACGACGACAAGCGCCGTCACCAACGTTCCAGCGTCCAAACCCACGGATCCCACCTCGCGTTGAAGAACACCCCGCGCGCACAATCCACTGGGAGCGCAAAACATTTGTTAACGGGGCCCGAAGCATCCAGGTTTGGGGGAGCGGACGGGCGGCCGCCTAGCCTTCGAGCGTCGCCTTCACGGTGGTCGCTAGCTCCTTCAGCGAGAAGGGCTTTGGCAGGAATTGGAAGCTCTTCTCGTCCTTCGGCAGATGCCGCTCGAAGGCGTCCTCGGCATAGCCGGAGACGAAGATGATCTTCAGGTCCGGCTGTCGGCGGCGAAGCTCGCGCAGGAGCGTCGGTCCGTCCATGCCGGGCATGACGACGTCGGAAATGACAAGGTCGACAGGCTCCGAAAGGCCGGCGATCAGATCGAGCGCCTCCTGCCCGGAGGCCGCCTGGTAGACCGTGTAGCCGCGCGCCTCGAGCGCCCGGCCGGCGAAGGCTCGGACCGCCTCCTCGTCCTCCACCAGGAGGATGCGCGCGCTGCCGGTCAGATCGGCCGGACCGACCGGCAGCGCCTCGCCTCGCTTCTGTTCCTCCGGCTCAAGCTCGTGACGCGGCAGCAGGATGCGGAAGGTCGCGCCCGCGCCGGGTCTTGAGTCGACGTAGATGTAGCCGCCCGTCTGCTTGACGATGCCGTAGACGGTCGAAAGGCCGAGGCCCGTCCCCTTCCCCACTTCCTTCGTGGAGAAGAACGGCTCGAAAATTTTCTCCTTCACTTCCGGCGTCATGCCGCCGCCCGTGTCGGCGACCTCAAGCAGCACGTAGTCGCCGGGCTTGAAGCCCTGCTCCTTGAATTTCCTGCTTTCCGCGGCCGTCACGTTGGCGGTGCGTATCTTGAGCTTGCCTCCGTCGGGCATGGCATCGCGCGCGTTGACGGCGAGGTTCACGATCACCTGCTCAAGCTGGTTCAAGTCTGCCTTGATCGGCCATACGTCGCGCCCGTGACTCACCTCGAGCTCGATCGTCTCGCCGAGAAGGCGCGCCAACAAAACCGAGATGTCGGAAAGCGCTTCGTCGAGATCGATGACGGTGGGCCTGAGCGTCTGGCGGCGCGAGAACGCGAGCAACTGGCGGACGAGTCCGGCCGCGCGGTTGGCGTTCTGCTTGATGTTCATGATGTCCTGGAAGGACGGGTCGGTCGGCCGGTGCGAGGTGAGAAGGAGGTCGGAGAATCCGATGATGGCGGTCAGCATGTTGTTGAAGTCATGCGCGATGCCGCCGGCGAGTTGACCGACCGCCTGCATCTTCTGGCTCTGTGCGAACTGCGATTCGAGCGCGCGCTGCTCGGTCGTCTCGAGCGCATAGATCACTGCGGCGTCCTCGCTCTCGTCGCTCTCCAGAATCGGCGAGACGAAGAAGCGCGCGCTTTGGTCGGGAACGTCGGCTAGCGCGGCGTCGACGGCAGGAATCGCGCTCTGGCCGGCGACTGCCGCGCTGATCGCCGCGGCGAGGCTGGCGCGGTCCGATTCCTGCACGAGCTCGGCAAGCTTGCGGCCGGCGGCGCCCTTCTTTCCGAAGAGCATGACAAAGCGCGCATTGGTGAGCGCGATCCGCCCCTCCCGGTCGACCGAGGCGATCGCCATCGGCGTGTTGTTGAAGAAGCGCGCGAAGCGCATCTCCGCGATGCGGCCAGCCTCGCGGTCGTCGCCCCGTCGCAGGTCGAGCACGAGCGTACGCGAGGCACCGATGGTGCCGTCGGGAGCGACCGGCACGCGGTGGATCAAGCGGACGGGTAGCCGCGTTCCGTCGGTGCGCACGAGATCGACGTTCAGGGTCTCCGCCTCGCGGCGACTCGGATTGACCGCCTGCAGCACGGAAAGGCTCTCGACGGTCACGATGTCGCGAATCTGCGCGGCACCCGGCTCGAACTCGGCAAGATCGACGCCGATCCATTCGGCGAGCGTGGCGTTCATGTAGCGGATGCGCCCGTCGGGCTCGAGCGAGAAGAAGCCGGCCGGCGCGTGGTCGAGATAGTCGATCGCGTTCTGCAGCTCCTGGAAGATGTTCTCCTGGTGCTCGCGCTCACGGGTGATGTCGGCGATGAGCCAGCCGATCCGCGCTTCGGCTCCGCCCGCCGGGTTGACGCGCACGCGATACCAGCGTGCGCCGTTTGCGCGCCCGCCGATGCCGCCGGGCATGCGGATCTCTTCCGCGGCGCGGCGCCCGCGGTCGGCGGCGACCGCGAGCCTGTGCACGGCCTCGGCGGCATCGGGATTGTCGGAGAAGAGGCGCTCGATCGAATGGAGGTCGCGATCGCTGGCGGCACCGGTCAGCTTCAGATAGGCGGCGTTCGCCCATAGCGGCGTGCCGTCGGCGGCGGTCATCAGTACGCCCTCCGCCATGTTCTCAAGCAGCGCCTGCGCCGCCCCGCCGGATTCGGCTGGCGCCTCCGGCGGGTTCCGCCAGCCCAATATGCCGGCGGCCCCGCCGAGGAGCGCCACGACGCCGACCGTGGAGAGGATCCCGACGAATGCAAAGACGAGAAGAGCCGCGGCCGGCTTTGGGAGGAAGAGGTAGCCGCTTACTGCTGCGAGGAGCACCAGCAAGAGCGCCGTGACCAAAGCGAACCGTCTGCGAGCGGTTCGCACGCCGTCCGCCTCCCCCGCCCCGTCTTGCCGCATCTTCACCGACCCCCCGGAGAACCTATCCGATTCGCTCGGCCGGACCTGCCGCACCTTGTATGCTTGCGATTCGCTTTTCAACGCTGGCCGGCCGCCTGGCGCGACGAGCAATTTGAACGCCAAGGCGGTTGCGTCTATTGTTGCTGGGCGCCGCGCAACGCCGCGGCGAGGGAGACGTTGATGTTGCATCTCGACCCGGTCCGAATAGCTTTGATCGCCATTGCCGCGGTCGTCGTGATCGGGGTGATCGCGCTTTTGCTGCGGGTCATGGTTTCGCGCCGGAGCAAGGGTCGAAGCCGCCCAAAACCCCATATTTCGGGCGGCGGACGCATTTCGGTTCTAGAAAGCAGGGATATCGACGAAAACCGGCAGCTCGTCCTCGTCCGCTGCGACGATGTGGAGCATCTGATCGTGATCGGCGGGCCGGCGGATCTCGTGGTCGAAAACGATGTGAAGAAGACGCGGCCGCAGACGCCCGGTTCCAAGGCCGCGCCGACGCAGCCGTTGCAGCCTGCGATGGCGGCGCAGTCCGCGGCAAGTCCGCTCCGCGTGCCCCCGGCAATGGGCGCGTCGCTCGACGCGGCGATCGCGGCCGCCATCCCCAAGAGCTCAGATTCCGCGCGCGCCGTTTCCCGCCCGTCCGCCGATCCACGGCCGCCGCTTCAGCCGCGTCCTCCGCTTGCCGCGATCCCCCCGCGTCCGGCCGGGCGGAACGGTGAGGTTCTGGGAGCCCCCGCCGCGCCAAGGGGCGAGGAGCCGGCCCGCGCCGCGCCGCAACGCGCCTCCGCGGGCGATCTCGTGCGGCGCGAGCCCGCACCGCAACGCCGTGCAGCGCCGCAGCCTCCAATGCAGTCCGCGCGGCAAAACGACACGCAGCGCGTTCAAGCGAGCAGCGATCGTCAGACCCGGATCGGCCGCGGCAATACCCGCGAGGAGCCGAGCGGACTTCCCGCCGCACAGGTTCCCTGGGTCGAGCCTGCTTCGATCGAGGACGAGATCGTGCAGGCGCTCCGCTTCGAGCCGCTGCGCGCGGAGACCCCGACCGCGCGGCGCGAACCCGTGCAGGCGAAGCCCATGATCGAGTTCCTCCGCCACGCTCGGCGATCTCGCCGACCGGCTGGAGGAGGCGCTGGCACGCGAGATGCAGGGCGTCGCGCCAAGTCCGCGCCGCCCCGAGCCGGAAGCCGCAGCCGAGCCGCGCGCCGAACGGAGAGCGCCGGATAGCGGGGATTCGGAGCGAGCGAGGCGCGCGGCGGCCCGCGACCGTCAGGAGAGGCGCGAGCGGCCGGAGCCGGCAAGGCAAAGCCCGTCGCCGGAGCCCACGCGCGAGACACCACCCGCAGAGCGTCGTGAAGAGGCGCCGGTGATCAGCCTCAACGCGCGCAGGCGGGAGGCCGCCGATCCGATCGAGGACGAGATGGCACGGCTCCTCGGCGAACTGACGGGCGACACGAAGGGGCGGTAGGCAGGCGCGCCGGCAAGCTGTCAGGCGATTTTCAGCGTCATTCCCGGCAGCGCCAGGCCCTCGATCCGGGTGCTCCAGCTTTCGCCGGGCTTCACAGGGAAGGCGCGGGTCACAGTCCCAGTCGTGACGATGTCTCCAGCGCGGAGCCCGAGCTCGAATGGTGTCGCCGCAAGACCACGCACGAGGTGGCAGAGCGCAGTCAGCGGACCGCCGCCGAGCACGTTTCGGCCGACGCCCCGGTCGATCTCCGCGCCGTCGCGGAAAAGCACGATCGCGAAATCGGCGAGCGCCGCCTGCCACGCGGCGCGCTGATCCGGCGCGATCGTGACGAAAGGTCCGTGCCGGTAGCGGCCGTGGAGCGCGAAGGCGGCGACGGTATCCGCCGCCTTGAAGCGCCAGCTGGGAAAAACCGACTGCACGATCTCGAACCCGTGCGCCACTGCATCGACGCGGGCGAGCAACTCGCTCTCGTCCATTTCCGCAGTTGGCGGCGAGGAAATGCGAAACGCGATCTCCGGCTCGATACGCGGCTCAACCAGCATGCCGACCTCACACGTTCCGTCGTTCGCTGCGGCGGTCGAATTGTACATCGGCCCCCAGATCGGCGCGTGGACGCCGTATTCGTCCCAAATGGTCTCATTGGTGAAGCCGATCTTCCAGCCGACCGGCCGCTCGCCGCGCGCGATCCTCCGCCGCACAATCGCGGCGGCGACGCGGTATGCGGCGGCGAGATCGAAATCGGAAACGTCGTCGGTGATCGGCGCGATCGAGCGCCCGGCGTCGCCGGCGCCGAGAATCAGCTCGGCAATCCGCTCAACATCATCATCAGTGATTGGCAAGGCTCAGGAGCCCGCCGCGATCCGCGAAACGCAAAGGCGCACGAAGCGCGCCTTTCACTCGTCGCGATAGACGCGCTCGCGCCGCTCGTGGCGCTCCTGCGCTTCGATGGAGAGCGTCGCAATCGGCCGCGCGTCGAGCCGCTTCAGGCTGATCGGCTCGCCCGTCTCTTCGCAATAGCCATAGGTGCCGTCGTCAAGCCGCTTCAGCGCGGCGTCGATCTTGGAGATCAGCTTGCGCTGCCGATCGCGGGCGCGAAGCTCGATCGAGCGGTCCGTCTCCGAGGACGCTCGATCGGCGTAATCCGGGTGGTTGTGGCTCTCCGCCTGCAGGGCCTCAAGCGTCTCCCGGCTCTCTGCCAGAATCTCCTCTTTCCACTGAATAAGCTTCTTTCGGAAGTACTCCCGCTGCCGCTCGTTCATGAACGGCTCACGGTCGCTCGGCCTGTAGCCGTTTACCTTAGACAGCACCGGCATGGTCGACAGCATCCCTCACTCCCCGATGCCGGCGCATATACGGGAGAAGGCGCGGCGGTTGCAAGCGGATTGGTTTGAATGATTTGTGAAAAGAGCCGCAAGTTTAACGCGTTAGCTGAATGTGGCCATTTGCCGATCTTTAACCTTGCTGTGGCAGCTTTCCGAGCATGCGCAGCGTAGTATTGAGTTTCCGGGCGCAGGCCGAGGCACAGGCGCGAGAGCTTCTCCAAGCTATCGAAGCCGCCGAAGGCGTGATCGTCTCCTCCATCGAACGCGAATGTGCGGCGCTCCGCGCCGGGCAGATGCTGGCGGCGCAGGCGCTTCGCCTTCGCCTGCGCGATTCCGCAAAGCTCTACGTCAACCTTATCCGCGCGGCGCGCGCTTCGTTGTGGACGCTCGAGCAGGTGCTTCCCGGAATCTCCGACCACCTGGACACGCGGCGCGCCGCATTCGCGGCGCTCTTGCGGGTCGAGCTTGCGGTTCTTGCGACGGAGCGCGCCGCCTCCGAGCCAGGGCCGGCGCTTCCGACAAGGGCTCAGCAATCGACGCGTACCGCACCAGTTCGAACCGTGCGCCGTCGACAGAGACGGCGCCGAGCCGGCTAGCCGGCTATCCGTCGTCGTGCCCGAGCACTTTTCCCGTGCTCGGATCGACCATGTGCACGCCGCCGCAGGACATGCACTCGACGCCGATGTAATCGGTGCCGGCTCTCTCGTCGGAATCCGTCTGCGGAGCCTCCGGGCGCAGGGCCTGAACCCGCATTCGCGTCAGCGGGCAGCGAAAAAGGAACGGGATCATCGGGGATCAAATTTGCGGCTTGCCGCGCCCATCTCCTTGATCTCCAACAAATTCAACTATCCGAATGGGTTGCCGCCGATTTGGCTCAGGCGCTAACCAGTCGGGCGCATTGAAATGCCGCAGTTGAGCCGCCATGATGCCCGTTGAGGGGGCTTCAGAGTGCGGCGTCCGCCGCGCATGGAGAAGTGCATGGCGCGGCCATTGCGCGAGGGAATCGGAGCCCTCGAACTGACGGCAAAAGTCACGCTCGCAGTGCTCGCCTTGGCATCGGGCGTCTACACCTATATCGGCGTGCGCGACCTGCTCGACGGCTCGGCTACCGTCGTCTTCCTCGGCGCCTTCATCTACTCGGCGGCTGTCTCCGTCGGCATCTACGCCTTCTGGACGTTTCTGATGCGGCTGATGCCGCATGTGCGCCAGGCTTCGCACCGAAACGCTCTGATCGGCGCGATCGTGCTCGGCTCGGTCATGATCATGGCAATGTCGTCGTGGCTGAACGCGGCGGCACTCGCCGGCTCCGCCGCCATCGAGCAGCATCTCTCGCGCGCCGCCGAGGGCTATGCCGACGCGCTCGACAAAGCGCATTCAAACGCGCTCGCCGCGCAGTCGCTGCTTCCTGACATCCAACTCGCTTCGGCGCGCTTCGCGCGGCTCGCTTCCGATGAGCGCGCATCCGGCGCGCTGACCGGCACGTCTGGCTCCGGCACGGTCGTGCAACTCCTGACGCAGATGTCGAACGATTTGAGCGGGCTCGGCGAGGAGATCACACAATCGCGCGAGACGGTGAAGACGCTCTACGAGGAAGGCGGCCAGCACATCGCGCGGATGCGCGCGCTTGTCTCCGCCAACGGGCCGGTGTCGCTCCGCGCCGACCAGTTCGGCGAGGAGGCCGTGGCGCTTGCCGGCGTCATCGCGAGCCTGCAGCAGACCTCGGTCGCGCCGGCCGTGCGTCGCGCCGCCGACGACCTCGCCACCACCTTCATCGCGCCGGTCGCCGATGGCGGCACGGAGGATTTGCGCAACCGTCAAGAGACGGTGGTGGAGAACGTAGCAAGCGCCGTCGCCGCGCAGTCGAAGGCACTCGCCACCGCGGCCGACCAGGTGCTTGCAACGGAGACGGTGCGGCCCGAGCGGTTCGTACCGCTGTCGCGTCCGGCCGCAGTGCTACGCTATGCCGCCGACTTCCTCCCCTCCTGGGCGGGCGCGATCTCGATCGACCTGCTCCCAGCCGTGCTCGTGCTTATCCTCGTCGTCGTTCACAGCGCGATCCGGCGCGATGAGGACCCGCAGATCGTCGACAATGTCATGACCGCCGCCGACATGATGCAGGCGATGCGGCTCTACGAGCGCATGCGGCGCGAGGAGATTCATACTGAGCATCTCGGCGAGGCCGAACCGCAAGAGGCGCCGGCGGCGCCCATCCCGCCGATCGCCGCAGCTCCCCCTATCCCGCCGCAGGAGCGGGCGGAGCCGCATAAGGTGACGCCGCTTTCGCAGCGCGGCCGCGGCGAGGCCGGATGACATGGACATCGCGAAAGCCGCTGTCGATCGCCTGAAGGCGCTTCCTGACGGCGCCATCCTGAAGCAGATCTTCTACGGGCTCCTTGCACTCACCATGGCGGCACTCTTCGCCGACTTCCGCTCGCTGATGGCGGAGGACGCAAGCGGCTCGGCCGGGCTGCCGGCCCTCTCCCCGGTCAAGATGGAGCGGCCGGCGCGCGACAACCAGATACGCCCCTATCTCCCGGCAACGCGTCCGATGGCGCCCGATGAGACGAGCGAGCGACTGCTTTCGCGCCCGCGCGAGGAGAGCGAGGCGGCGCCGATGCAGTTTCGACTCGGTACGCATGGTGACGCCTTCGCGGAGGGCACCATCACGCCCGGCACGGCTGCGGCGTTCGCCGAGTTCCTATCGGAGCAACGGGCCGCCGGGGTCACCGAGATCGTGATTCACTCGCCCGGCGGATCGGTCAACGAAGCGACTGAGATGGCGCATACGATCCGCGACCAGGGCCTCGACACGCGCGTCCTCCCAGACGGCTATTGCGCGTCCTCCTGCCCGCTCGTCTTCGCCGCCGGCGTCAAGCGCTTCGCGGACAAGACGTCGTGGATCGGCGTGCATCAGGTTTTTGCGCTGACCACGGCCTTCGGCTCGCTCGCCGACGGCATGGAAGAGGCGCAGGTCGTGAGCGCCGAGGCGCAGGATCTGCTCGCCGGCTTCGGCGTCGATCCGCTCGTTTGGACGCGCGCGATGTCGACGCCGAAAGAGAAGCTCTACCTCTTCACGCCGGAGGAGCTGGTTCAACTCAAGCTAGCGACAAAGGTGGAAGGTTGAGAGCCCTGTTCCAATTCTGTCGTCATTGGCGGGCTTGACCCGGCAATCCATTCCGTCACCATCCGCGCCGCCGCGACGGCCGCAGAATAGATGCCCGGATCAAGTCCGGACATGACATTGCCGAGATGCAGAGCCATGACAAATGCCCCGCCTCATCCTTCTTCGCCATGCCACCGCCGAGCGCGCCGGGCTCGGCCAGACCGATCATGAGCGCGCCCTGACCAAAGGCGGGCGCAAGGAATCGAACGCTGTCGGCAAGGCGCTGGCCAAGCGTGGCGAGTCGATCGACCTCGTGCTCTCCTCCGACTCCAAGCGCACGCGAGAAACTTGGGAGTGCGTTGCCGAAAAACTCGGCGGCGCGCCGGAGGTGCGCTTCCTGCGCTCGCTTTTCGAGGCGCAGAACTACGTGCCGATCATCAAGGCGGAAGGCGGCGATGCCGAAGCGATCCTTGTGATCGGCCACAATCCGGCAATGCATGCGACCGCGCTCACGCTAGCGGAGGGACTTGCCGGCCGCGACGGCGAGAGGCTCCGCGCCGGCTTCCCCAAGGCAGCGCTGGCGATCCTCGATTTTTCCGGAGAGTGGAAGTCGCTTAGGCCCGGCCAGATGCGCCTCGCCGCGTTCATAGAGACCGACGCCTGAAAGAAGACTGGCGGAAGCGCCGGCTAAACCTTGTGCGCGACAAGTATCGCGCCGACCGCGATCAGGCCGACGCCCAGCCAATTGGCGAGCGCGAGATTCTCCCCGAGGAAGAAGACGCCGAAGATCGCGACGAGCACCACGCTGAGCTTGTCGATCGGCGCGACGCGTGCCGCGTCGCCGATCTTGAGCGCGCGGAAATAGCAGAGCCAGGACGCACCGGTCGCTAGGCCTGAAAGCACCAGGAAGACGAGACTCCGCGACGCGATCGTGTCGATCCGCACCCAGGACCCCTCGAGCGTGAGGATCAAAGCGAACGCGATCAGGATGACGATCGTGCGCAGGAAGGTGGCGAAGTCGGAGCCGACATTCTCCACGCCGACCTTGGCGAAGATCGCCGTCAACGCCGCGAAGACCGCGGAAAGCACGGCCCAGAATTGCCAGGAGGCGAGAAGCGGCTTCATGCGGGGGCTCCCGTTGCGGATTGTCAGAGGCTGAAACGCGCCCATATTGATGGCAGGAGAACGCCTTGCCGGCCATCACCACATTCACCGACGAGGCGCGAATCGTCGCCGCCAACGTGTTCGACGCGGTCGCCGGCGGCGGCACGCCGACCGTTCGGCTCGGCGTCACCGGCCTGTCGCGCGCGGGGAAAACCGTCTTCATCACCGCGCTCGTCCACAACCTCGTGCATGGCGGCAGACTGCCTCTCTTCAACGTCTACCGCGACGGCCGGCTGATCGAGGCGAAACTGAAGCCGCAGCCCGATGACGACGTGCCGCGCTTCGACTACGAGGCGCATGTAAAGGATCTCGTCGGGCAACGTGTGTGGCCGCAATCGACCAAAAGGATCAGCGAGCTGCGCGTCGTCGTCGACTACGAGTCCGGCCGCTTCTTGAAGCGGCGGATCGGACGCGGGCGGCTTAATCTCGACATCGTCGACTATCCGGGCGAATGGCTGCTCGACCTCGCGCTCATCGGAAAGAGCTACACGGAATGGTCGGCAGAGGCGCTTTCGCTGTCGCGGGAAAAGCATCGCGCCGGCGTCGCCAAGAAATGGCATGCGGCGCTCGCCGGCGCCGATCCCGACGGACCGGAAGACGAAACGAAGGCGCGCGCGCTCGCATGCGCCTTCGCGGACTACCTCTCGGCGGCGCGCGCCGACGAGCACGCGCTCTCGATGCTGCCGCCGGGACGCTTCCTGATGCCTGGCGATCTGGAAGGCTCGCCGGCGCTGACCTTCGCACCGCTTGATGTTGTGCCCGATCACCAGCCGGCGAAGGCGACGCTCGCGGCGATGATGGCGCGGCGCTACGAGGCCTATAAGACGCACGTGGTGAAACCGTTCTTTCGCGACCACTTCGCGCGTCTTGATCGCCAGATTGTGCTCGTCGACATGCTCGCCGCGCTTAACGCGGGGCCGGCGGCGCTCCGCGATCTTGAGACGGCGCTTGCCGACGTGCTCTCCGCCTTCCGTCCCGGCCGCGCGAGCTTGCTGACCTCCATCCTGACGCGGCGTATCGACCGCATCCTTTTCGCTGCGACGAAGGCCGACCACGTCCACCACACCGACCACGACAATCTCGCCGGCCTGCTGCAGCGGCTGACGCGCCGCGCCGCCGAGCGCGCCTCCTTTTCCGGCGCCAAGGTGCGGGTCGTGCCGCTTGCCGCAGTGCGCGCCACCCACGAGGTCAGCGTGAAGCGCGGCGGCGAGCGACTGCCGGCGATCGCCGGCGTCCCGATGGCGGGCGAGCGCGTCGGCGGCGAGGTCTATGACGGGGAGACGGAGATCGCGCTCTTCCCCGGCGACCTTCCGGGCGACCCGGAAGCGATCTTCGAAGTGCCGGGACCGACCGACGCGCGCGAGCTTGAGGAAGAGGCGCTGGCGCTCCGCTACCTTCGCTTCCGCCCGCCGCATCTTGAAGCGACGGCCGAAGGGCTGACACTGTCGCTTCCGCACATCCGCCTTGACCAGACGCTCGAATTCCTAATCGGCGACAAGCTCGCATGACGACGCCCGAGAAAAGACGCCAACCAGGCGCCGTCCGCATCGACCACCCTTCCGTGGAGATGGTCGAAGATGATGTGCTTGGAGGGCTCGAGCCTGTCGAAGCCGACGCGCATCACGCGGTCGAAGAGATCGTGCACCCGCCGAGCCGCGGCATCCGCTTCGGCGCGCTTGCGGCGGCGACCGGCGGCGCCATCGCGTCGCTTGCGATCGGCGTCGCCTTCGATTCGCTTGTCCGCGATCTCTTCGCTCGCGCCGAGTGGCTCGGCTGGCTGGCGCTCGGGCTGATCGGGCTCTTCGTCTTCGCACTCCTCGCGCTGGTCGGCCGCGAGCTTGCCGGGCTCTTCCGGCTGAAGCGGCTGGCGCGCCTCAGGATAGCGTGTGACGAGGCGGCTGCTGCAAACGACCGCGACGCTGCTGTCGCTGCACTTCGCGGCGTGCTCCATCTTTACCAGGGCCGCCCCGATACAGCGCGCGCGCGCCGGCTCGTCGCAGAGCAGCTTTCGGAGATCATCGACGCGCGCGACCTCCTGACGCTCGCCGAACGCGATCTCGTCGCGCCGCTCGACGCCCGTGCCAAGGCGCTTGCCTCCGCCGCCGCGCGGCGCGTCTCGGTGGTGACGGCAGTCAGCCCGCGCGCCTTCTTCGACGTCGCCTTCGTGCTCTTCGAGAGCGTGCGGCTCATCCGCCGGATCGCCGCGATCTACGGCGGACGGCCGGGCACGCTCGGCCTTTTCCGGCTGATGAAGGCGGTGCTGAGCCACCTTGCCGTGACCGGCTCGATCGCGGTCGGCGACACCATCCTGCAGCAAGTCGTGGGCCACGGTCTTGCCGGGCGGCTCTCCGCCAAGCTCGGCGAAGGGGTCGTCAACGGGCTGATGACCGCGCGGATCGGGCTTTCGGCGATGGACGTCTGCCGGCCGCTCCCATTTCTCGCGGCGGAGCGGCCGCGGCTCAAGGACCTCGCCGGGAACCTCGTGACGGCCGGCGAAAACGATGCTGACGCGAGGGTGACAAAGCGTTAGGCTTAATAGTCCGTTCAGTCTGGTTTCCTAGAGTGCCACGGACCCCTGCCCAGAATCCGGAGCCGTCGTATGCCACGCGTCGCCGCTTTTGCCCTAGCCGCCGCATTTGCCGCCGCCGCTTTGCCTGCGCGCGCAGGCGACGGAACGGATTTCATGCAGCGCTTCTCCGGCTCGTGGATCGGCTCGGGCCAGGTGCTCTTCGGCGCGGAGCCGCGGCCGGAATTCGCCTGCGAACTGAGCGGCGACCCTGACGCCGCGAAGCTTACATTCGGTATGAGCGGACAATGCCGGATGGGCGCGTTCTCCGCTCCGATCTATGCGACGCTTCACTATAACGCCGACACCAAGCGCTACTACGGGGAGTTCATGGACGGCGCCGAGGGGAGCGGTGCCGACATCGTCGGCGCGCGGTCGGGCGAAAGCATCTCGCTGAAGCTGACCCGCGGCTCGTTACAGGGTCGGCTCGCGGCGGAGACCCTCGGCAACGACCAGCTGAAGGTCGTGCTCTACTACCGCGACCCGAATACGAACACCGAGACGCCGGTCGCAGCCATGGGGCTTACGCGCAAAGAGCTGATCACCGGTTCGATCACGCCGAGGAATTGAGAGCAGCCCACGCCCTCGGCGGCCTCCTCGCCGCTTTCCTCCTTTTCGCTGACGCCGCCTGCGCCCAAGAGGCCGTCGACCTTGAGCTCGTGCTCGCCATCGACGCGTCGAGCTCGGTCGACGACAATGAATGGGAATTGCAGCGCCAGGGCTATGCCGCCGCCTTCCGCGATCCCAAGATCCAATCGGCGCTCGCTTCAGGACCGAACAAGCGCGTCGCCGTCTCTGTCGTCGTGTGGGCCGACGCGACGGTACCACGCTGGGAAAGCGCGTGGTTCGTTCTCTCGACGCCGGCCGACGGAGAGCGCATGGCGGCCCTCATGGCGGCGTTGCCGCGCATTCCGGAAGGCGGAACCGGGATCGGCGCGGGTGTCGCGGCGGCCATCCGGAAATTCGAGCGGAACGGGCTTTCCGCGCCGCGCCAGGTCGTCGACGTATCCGGCGACGGGCGCGAGACGCCGCCGCGCGAGAATGTCGTGCTGATGCCGATGGCGCATGCGCTGGCCGACGCAAAGGGCGTTACCGTCAACGGGCTCGCGATCGTGAGCGAGGATGATCTCAGCCTCCCGACCTGGTACCGCGACAACGTCATCGCCGGGCCGGGCAGCTTCGTGATCGCGATATCCGACTATGCCGACTTCGCCGACGCCATCCGCAAGAAGCTGCTCCGCGAGATCGAATACCGGGAGCGGCTGTCGAGGCGCTGAAGCGTCTATCCGACCCGCGTCTTATTCAGCCGCGCTTCGTCCAGCTCGACGCCGAAGCCAGGCTTGTCGGAGAGCACGATCTTACCGTCGGCCGTGACGTCGGAGACTTCGGTCATCATGTAGTCGCGCCGCTCAAGCGACCATTCTGGCGGGTCGAAGGGAAATTCGAGGAACGGCGCGTTCGCGACACCGCAGGTGAAGTGCGCGTTTGCCACGTAGGAGAGCCCGTTCGACCAGGTGTGCGGCGTGAAGATCATGCCGGCCGCTTCCGCGGCTCGTGCCACAGGGCGAAGGCCGGTGATGCCGCCGGTCAGCGCCACGTCGGGCTGCAAGACGTCGAGGCACCGCTCCTCAATCAGGTCGCGGAACTCGTAAAGCTCGCGGTTCATCTCGCCGCCGGCGATCTTGATCGAGACCTGGTCGCGCAGCCGCCGCATGCCCTTGCGGTCGCCACGATGCAGCGGCTCCTCCATCCAGAAGACGGAGAGCCGCTCAAGCTCGCGCGCGACCGGCAGCGCCTCGTCGACCGTCCACGGCTCTTCGTCGTCGTGGCTCATGCGCCAACCCTGATTGCAGTCGACCATCAGCTCCAGCCGGTCGCCGATCCTCTTCCGCACGGCTTCGAGCGCTTGAATGTCGTCGCGCCAGTCGCCGCGATGGAAGCGCAGCTTCATGCCGCGGAAGCCACGTGCGAGATATCTTTCTGCCGCCTCCGCCATCCCGCCGGCGTCGCGCAGCGTTGCCGACGAGGCGTAAGCGGGCACGCGGTCGGAACGCCCGCCGAGGAGCTTCCACACCGGCGTGTTCTCGATCTTGCCGGCGAGGTCCCAGAGCGCGAGATCGAGCGGCCAGCAGCGGCCGTAGTGAAACTGGATGTTGTCGAGGATTCTTGCGTGGCGCTCGACATCGCGCGGGTCGCGCCCGACGAAGAGGTGCTCGTGGCCGGAGAAGCCTGTCATCGTGTCGCCCGAACCGACGCCCTCCAGGGCTTCGTCGGTCTTCACGCGCACGATGGTGATGTCGAAATTGTCGCGCGGTCGGAAATCCCAGCTCGGCCTAAACGGCGGGTCGAGGGGAAGACGGTGGTGTGTGATCTCGATCGCAGTGATTTTCATTCGACTACATCCAACCGTCGTCATGCCCGGACTTGATCCGGGCATCCATTCCAGAACGTCCGAGCCATGGGCACGGTCACGGAATGGATTGCCGGGTCAAGCCCGGCAATAACGCAGTTCTGAAGCCCTCGCTTCGGCTCACGCGGCGCGACCGAGTGCGAGCGTCATCTCCGCCAGCGGCAACAGGTCCTCGTCGGCGACGAAGCGCTTCGTGGATTTGCGCATCGCGGCGTTCTCCGGCGCGGCCATCGCAGCGGCGAGCGTCCCAGCGTCAAGGCCGGCTGCGGCAGTCGACATTTCGAGATCGAGCCCGATCTCCGTCGCCAGCCGGCGGAAGGCCGCAGGCACTTTGTCGGCGCCGACACCCTCCCCCATCGCCTCGGCGACGCGCGAAAACGCCTCGCGGTTCCCTTCCACTACCCATTCCGCGGTCGCGGCCATCGCGAGCGTCACTGCGAGGCCGTGCGGCACAGGCGCAAGGCTGCCGAGCGCGTGGCCGATATTGTGGGCAAGCGCGGTGCCCGCCTTGTGGATTGCGAGACCGCCAAGCGCCGCAGCATTGAGCATATTTTCGCGCGCAGTGAGGTTGCTCGGCTCCCGGACAGCGGCGGGCAGGTTCTCCACGACGAGGCGGATTGCCTGATAGGCCGCGACATCGCTTTCCGGTGAGGCGTTGCGGTTTGTCGCCGCCTCGATCGCGTGGACGAGCGCGTCCATGCCGGTCATCGCCGTGACTTTCGGCGGCAGGCCGACCGTCAACTCCGGGTCGAGCACCGCGAGATCGGCTTCGAGCGGCGCGCCCCAGAACCAGAATTTCGTCTTCGTCGCGTCGGAGACGACCGAGATGCCGGTCATTTCCGAGCCTGTGCCGGCGGTCGTCGGCATGCAGACGATCGGCACGGATCTTCTCAGGCAACGGATTTGCGGCGAGGCGGAAGTCGGAGACCGGCGCGTCGGTGCCAAGCATCACAGCGGCAAGCTTACCGGCGTCGAGCGCAGAACCGCCGCCAAGGCAGATGACGGCCTTGGCGTCGGCAAGCCTGCCGACCGTGCGCGCCGCCTCGACCTGCGCCTCCTTCGGCTCGCCCACGATGTCGGCATAGGTGGCGACGAAGAGGCCGGCGCTCCGAAGCGCGACGGCCGCGCGCTCGACAATGCCGAGCGGCTTCAGGCCGGAATCGGCGACGAGAAGGACGGGCGCGCCTTTGCCGGCGAGCGAGCGCACCTCTTCGCCAAGGCTGCCGAGGGCACCGGGTCCGGAGACCGTGCGCGGGCCGTAGGAGACATCGTGGAAGGACATGCTGACTCCGTGGCGGGCCTGGCGCCTACCCTCCACCCTTGCGGGGAGCGGCTCTGGGTGAGGGGTGTCAAACGAGGTCTGCGCCGCGGAGAATCCCCTCCCCTAACTCCTCCCCACTAGGGAGGGCATCATTAGTGCACCGGCCCCTCCTCCATCTCAATCACCGGGAGCATCGCCATCAGCTCTTCGTGCGGCAGGTGACAGAGGATGCGATGCCCCGGCACCGGCTCGAAGATCGGCGGCGGGATCACGTCGCAGGTGCCGGGGATCATGTAGGGACAGCGCGTGGAGAAGGGGCAGCCCTTCGGCGGGTTCGACGGCGACGGGATTTCGCCGGAGAGGAGCACCTTGCGCTTCTTCACGTGCGTGTCGGCGATCGGCACCGCCGACAAGAGCGCTTCCGTGTAAGGGTGGTAGGGCGGCGAGAATATCTCGTCCGTCGTCCCCTGCTCCATGATCTGGCCGAGATACATGACGACGATGCGGTCGGCGAGATAGCGCACCACGGAGAGATCGTGGCTGATGAAGAGCAGCGTTGTGCGATGGTCGCGCTGGATATCCATCAGAAGCTCGGTGACCGCCGCCTGCACGGAGACGTCGAGCGCGGAGACCGGCTCGTCGGCGATGACCACGGCCGGATTGCCGGCGAAGGCGCGGGCAATGCCGACCCGCTGCTTCTGCCCGCCGGAGAGCTGGCGCGGCCGGCGCTTGGCGAAGTCGCGCGGCAGCTTGACGATGTCGAGCAGGCTCATGACGCGGGCCTGCACCTTCACCTCTTCCGTCTCAGCGCCGAATTTTCTAATGACTTGCGCGATCTGCGCACCGACCGACTGGCTCGGATTGAGCGTGTCGAACGGGTTCTGAAAGATCATCTGCAGGCCGGCGATCGTGCTCTTGTCGCGCTTTTCGACCGGCAGATCGCCGAGCTCGAGATTGCCGAGAACGACATTGCCGTCAGTCGCCGTCTCAAGCCCCATCAGAACCTTGGCGAAGGTCGACTTGCCACAGCCGGACTCGCCGACGATTGCAACGGTCTCCGCCTCGCGCGCGTCGAAGCTGATCTTCTCGTTTGCCTTCACCGTCTTTGCCTCGCCGGCGAAGAACAGCGCACTCTGCTCGATCGCATAGTGCTTGGTGAGGTCGTCGACCTTCAGGACGACGTCGCCCGGTGCGGTCGGTTCGCGCTCAGACCCGGCGCCGAGCCGTGCGGCCCAGTCGATCTCGTCGATCCTGACGCAGCGCGACGCGTGGAAGTCGCTGCTCGGCACCTCCACCATCGGAATCTCCCCGGCGTCGCAGCGCCCGGCGATGAAAAAATCGCAGCGGGGGCCGAAGTTGCAGCCGGGCGGACGCTGGTGCGGCAGTGGAAGCTGGCCGGGAATGGCGACAAGCGGATGGCTGTTCTTGTCGGCGCCCGGAATGGGAATGGAAGCGAAAAGACCGCGCGTATAGGGATGGCGCATCGCCTCGAAAACGGTGGCGATCGAGCCCACCTCCACCGCCTCGCCCGAATACATCACGGTGATGCGGTCGCACGTCTCGAGGATCAGCCCGAGATTGTGGGAGATGTAGATCATCGACGTCCCGAACTCGGACGCAATCTCCTTGATAAGCTCGACGATCCCCGCCTCAACCGTCACGTCGAGCGCGGTCGTCGGCTCGTCGAGAAGCAGGAGTTTTGGGTTGGAGAGAAGCGCCATGGCGATCACGACGCGCTGCTGCTGCCCGCCTGAGATCTGGTGCGGATAGGAGTTCATGATGCGGTCGGGGTCCGGCAGGCGGACGCTGCCCAGCATCTTGCGCGCCCGCTCCATCGCCTCGGCCTTGCCGATGCCCTCATGGTAGATCGGCACCTCGGCGAGCTGCTCGCCGCACATCATCGACGGGTTCAGCGAGGCCATCGGCTCTTGATAAACCATGGCAATCTTGGAGCCGCGTATCTGGCGCAGCTCCTCTTCGCTCATGGTGCGCATGTCGCGGCCCTCGAACAGGATCTCGCCGGAGACGATGCGGCCGTTGGAGCCCATATATTGCATGATGGCGAGCGCGACGGTGGACTTGCCGCAGCCCGACTCCCCAACGATGCCCTGCGCCTCGCCTGGCATCAGCTTCATGTTGAAGTCGACCACGGCCGGGATCTCCCCGGCGCGGGTAAAATACGAGATGCAGAGCTTGCGGCACTCGAGGACCGCCACCTCTCCCGGCGTCGAGCGCACGTCGTGTGCGGTAGCCTGTTCCAGCATCAATCCCTCATGCTCATTTCGCGCAAGCCGTCCGCCATCAGGTTGAAGCCGAGGATGAGGCTCGACACGGAAAGCGCCGGAATGAGGAGCATATAGGAGAACTTCAAGACCAGCGCGGTTGACGACGCCTCCTTGATCATCAGGCCCCAATCTGGATCAGGCGGCTGCAGGCCGAGGCCGAGGAAGGTCAGCGTGGTGATGGCAACGGTGGTGTAGCCGAGCCTGAGGCACGCATCCACTATGAGCGGCCCGCGCACGTTCGGCAAAAGCTCGATCACCATGATCCAAAGCGCCGACTCGCCGCGCGTCTGCGCGGCGAAGATGTAGTCGCGCGTCTTCACGTCGAGGGCGAGCCCGCGCACGATGCGCATGATGGCGGGCGCCGAGGAGAAGGTCACCGCGATGACGATGTTGAACCCCGACGGCCCTAAATAGTTCAGGATCAGGATGAAGAGGATCATCACCGGGAAGGACAGGAGTACGTTGGCGAAGAAGGACACGACCTGATCCCACCAGCCGCTCAAATAGCCGGCGATCAGGCCGAGCATGGTGCCGACGATATAGGCGACGACGGTCGCCGTGATGCCCCAGACGATCACGCGTTGGCAGCCCCAGACCGTGCGCGCCAGCATGTCGCGCCCGCGCGTGTCGGTGCCAAGCCAGTAGAAGACGCCGTTCTTCTCGGTGAACGGCGTGACGAAGGGCGCGACCGGCTTGTTCGGATCGAGAAGCGGGAGATAGGGGGCGGAAACGGCGAGCACCAGCCAGAAGAAGACGAGCGTCACGCCGATGATCGCTACCGTCGACTCCCGCCAACTCCATACGGCCACCGCATAGAGGAGGAGCGCTGCCGGGATGGCCGGCAGCAGCACGTAGTTCTGCAGATCACCGAGATGCTGCCTGAACATCACGTAGGCGACGAGCGGCACCCACATGAGGAGAAGCAGCACCACGACGCCACGCGGCTGTGCGAGCCGGGCGAAGAGCGGGCGGGGCGGAAGCGGTGCTGCGACGACGGCCATCTTCTCCCCTAGCTGAAGCGGATGCGCGGATTGAGGAACGTGTACCCCACATCCGAGATGAGCTGCGACAGCACGGCAACGAGGACGGCGGCGAGCGTGGCCGCCTGCACGACGTAGAGGTCGCCGAAGAGTGCCGCGTCGAGGAGTAGCTTTCCGAAGCCGTCATACTGGAAGAAGACCTCCACCACGACGACGCCGGACAAGAGCCAGTTGAGCTGTAGAACGATCACCGTGAACGGCGCGATCAACGCGTTCCTGAGCACGTGCTTCATGATCACGCGGCGATAGGGAATGCCTTTCAGGACGGCGGTGCGGACGTATTGCGAGGTCATCACCTCGGCGACGGAGGCCCGCGTCATCCGTGCCACGTAACCGAAATCGTAGAGGACGAGCGTCAGCACCGGCAGCACGATATATTCCAGGCCGGTGCCCTTCGACTTGGCCGGCAGCCAATGCAGCCCGAGCGCGAAGATGACCGTTAGGATGATCGCTGTTGCGATCTCCGGTATCGAGGTGAAGAGCACGGAGATGAAAGTGATCGCGCGATCCTGCGCGCGGCCCTCGCGAATTCCTGCCAAGACGCCGGTCACAAGGGAAAGCGGGATCATCAGCGCGAAGACCCAGAATCCAAGGATCCCGGTCTTGATCAGCGCCCGGCCGAGCAGATATCCGACGTCGGCGTTCTTCTGGAAGGAGCGGCCGAAATTGCCGTGGGCTATCCCCCACACCCACTTTCCGTAGCGCTCGTAGATGGGGACGTTCAGTCCTTTCTTCTCTAGCCAATTTTGGTAGTCGGACTGCGATAGCGTCGCGATGGCGAACCCGCCGAGCTCGTTGACCGCCAGCTGCTTCTTGAATTTCGGGCTATCGAAAACGATGAAAAGAAGAAGCGAAACGACGAGCATGATCAATGCCATCTGCAGAAGCCGCTGCAGAATGAGCTTCACCATTGCCGCTCGCCCCCGTTCATCCCCCTCACCTCCTCACCCTGGAGGCGTGGCATCGCATCGGGAAGGCCCGCACCAGATACCTCGGGCGCGGGCATTTCTTGTCGTGAGGGTCAGGATTCGATCCAGACCTTGTTGAACTGATGGTACTGGGTCGGGTGCGGCGGATAGTTGTGCACCTTGTTGGTAACGATCGTGTAGACCGGCCGCCAGATGGGCTGCACCATGATGGCATCGTCCTGCAAGATCTTTTCGACCGGCTCCATCAAGGCTCTGCGCTGCTCGACATCGAGCGTCGCCTCGGCCGCATCGAGATGCTTCTCCCATTCCGGATTGGAGTAGCCGGTCTCGTTCCAGGCGACACCGGTGCGGTAGGCGAGTGAGAGCACCATCGTGCCGAGCGGCCGGTGCGTCCAAGACGTCGCGCCGAAAGGCGTTTGGGTCCAGATGTCCCAATATTTCGCCGCCGGTATGACGTCCACGTTGAGCTTGATGCCAGCGTCGGCGAGTTGATCGCGCATGGCTTCCGCGACCGCCTGGTGCCAGGGGCCGTCGGTGTTGCCGACCACGATGGTGATCTCAAGGTTCTCCTTGCCGGCGTCCTTGAGCAGCGCCTTCGCAGCGTCGATGTCGCGCACGAGCGGCGGCAGCTTGAAGTATTCCGGGTGGATCGGCGCGACGTGGTGGTTCTCGGCGACGTCGCCGGCGTCGCCGAAGATCAGCGTACGCAAGACTGAATTGTCGACCGACTTCACGATCGCCTGACGTACGCGCTTGTCGTCGTACGGCGCTTCGGTGACATGGAAGCGGCAGCACACGGTCTGCGCAGTCCGCGCCGCGATGATCTGGCCATCAAGCGACTGGGCGAGCGGCATCTGCTCGATGCCGAACTGGTAGATCGCGTCCGCCTCGCCGGAAGCGAAAGCCGGTAGCTGATTGTCGGCCGTGTAGTTCAAGTAGTGGATCTCGTCGAGATAGACGTCGCCGCCCCAGTAGTCGCCCTCGCGGCGCTTCAGGATTGCGCGGTCGTCGACTGCGAACTCCGCAAGCTGGAAGGGGCCGGTGCCGACAGGATTGTCGGAGAATGGTGCTTGGAAGCCGCGGTGTACGATCGCGGTCGGATAGTTGTAGAGATCCTCGGGCGCCGAGAGCACCGACTTGGTCAGATGCAGGCGCACAGCATGATCGTCGACGCGCTCGACCGAACCGTCGATCATCTTCTTTGCCATCTTCGGCGTGCCGTCGTCGTTCTTCTCGCCGGTGTCGTAGTCCTCAAGCATCGCCGAGAACGTCGAGAGGCCAGCATTCGAAGAGGCAATGGCCGGATCCATCCAGCGCGTGAAGTTGAAGACCACGTCGTCGGCATTGAAGTCGTCGCCGTTCGACCATTTGATGCCCTTGCGGAGGTGGAAGGTCCACGTCTTCAGGTCGTCGGACGCGTCCCAGCTCTCAGCCAACATCGGATGGGTCACGTTGTTCGGATCGGTGAAGGTGATGTATTCGATGATCTGCCGGCTGACGTTGGACATCTGCGTCCAGGAATAGTTGGCCGGGTCCTCCATCTTCTGGATTTCCATGGCGACGCGCAGGATACCGCCCTTCTTCGCGTTCGGGTCGTCCACGAAAGGCAGTTCGCCCGCCGCATAGGCTGGCGTCGGCAGGCCGGCCATGGCGTAGGCCGCGCCGGCGGATACGCCGACAAGTGCTGCTACACGAATGAACTCGCGCCGGCTCAAGCGCCCGCGCTCCATCAGCTCGAATGCCTCTTTGGCCTTCGGATGGAGGCGACCGCCGGTATCTTTTGAAGACGCCATCTTCCCTTCTCCCTTTTTTCAGTGGCCACGACGCAGCCGTGTTTCCGGGGGACGCCCGCTTTCCTCGATCTTTCATCAAGGATCGCGCGCTTCCTCTTGACACAGAGCCTAACATGCGGAGGGCGCAGTGGAGCAAGCCCCCTCCCCAGCCGGCCGGACATTTGCTTTGGTGGTGTCGTGATGGGATTAGTCGATGTCGCGATCAGATCGTTTCCGCGACTCGATTCAGCTTTGGTTGAAAACGAGCGGCTCGCGCCCGATCGCATCGCCGCGCAACGGACGCTGGTCGCGTCACGGCCTGCTGGGAAGGCTTTGAATGATTGAGGCGGGCGAAGAGCCTCCACAGCGCCGCGCCCGCCGATCCGGCGGACGCGCCGGAAATCTGCGCCGCTCAGGCGGCGGCGCCATCCATCAGATGCCGTGGACGATCCCCGCAAACCGCGACCGGCCGGTCGAGCCGCTCGACGAAGAGGCGATCGAGCGCATCCACAACGGCGCCATGCGCATCCTCGAGGAGATCGGCATCCTCTTTCTGAACGAAGAGGCGTTGAACGTCTTCAAAGCCGCCGGTTGCGACGTCGAGATGGATACGCAACGCGTGCGCATGGATCGCGCTTTCGTGATGGAGCAGGTCAAAAAGGCCCCGAAGAGCTTCACGATCACGCCGCGCAATCCTGCCCATGTCGTGACGGTCGGCGGCGACGCGATGCTCTTCGTCAACGTGTCGAGCCCGCCGAACGCGATGGACCTCGACCGAGGCCGACGCCCCGGCAACCGCGAGAGCTTCCGCGACCTCATGAAGCTGACACAGTATTTCAACTGCATTCATCTCGCCGGCGGCTACCCGGTCGAACCGATCGACATCCACGCCTCCATCCGCCACCTCGACGCGATTCACGACAAGCTGACGCTGACCGACAAGGTCGTGCACGCCTATTCGCTCGGGAAGGAGCGAGTTGAGGACGCGATGGAGATGGTCAGGATCGCGGGTGGCCTCAGCCACGAGGAATTCGAGGCGACGCCGCGGATGTACACGAACATCAACTCGTCTTCGCCTCTGAAACACGATTTCCCGATGCTCGACGGGGCGATGCGGCTCGCGCGGCGCGGCCAGCCCGTGATCGTGACGCCATTCACGCTGTCAGGCGCCATGGCGCCGGTGACGATCTCCGGCGCGGTCGCGCAACAGACGGCGGAGGCGCTTTGCGTCGTCGCGCTCTTGCAGCTGGTCCGCCCCGGCGTGCCGGTCGTCTACGGCTCCTTCACCTCCAACGTCGACATGAAGTCGGGCGCGCCAGCTTTCGGCACGCCGGAATACATGCGCGCGACGCAGATCTCCGGCCAGATGGCGCGCTTTTACGGCCTGCCGCTCCGCGCCTCGAATGCCTGTGCGGCGAACGCGCCTGATGGGCAAGCGGTGTGGGAGAGCGTCTTTTCGCTCTGGGCCTGCGTGACCGCACGCGCCAACGTCGTCTATCATGCCGCCGGATGGCTGGAAGGCGGGCTGACGGCGTCCTACGAGAAGTTCGTCATGGACTGCGAGACGCTGCAGCAGGTCATGCATTACATGAAGCCGGTGCCGGTCACCGACGAAGACGTGGCGGTGGAGGCGATCCGCGAGGTCGGCCCGCGCGGGCATTTCTTCGGCGCAACTCATACGCAGGCGCGCTACGAGACGGCTTTCTACAGCCCCTTCCTCTCCGACTGGCGCAACTTCGAGCGCTGGTCGCTCGACGGCGCGGTCCAGACGCCAGAGCGCGCCAACCGAATCTGGAAGGAAATACTCGCGGAGTTCGAGCCGCCGCCGCTCGACCCGGCTATCGCAGAAGAGCTTTCAAGCTTCGTGGAGCGCCGCAAGCGCGAAGGCGGCGCGCCGACGGATTTCTGAGACGCAAGACCCGGAGACTGACTGCCGATGAAATCCCATACCCAAGTCGTGGTGATCGGCGGCGGCGTCGTCGGCTGCTCGGTGCTCTATCATCTGACCAAGGCCGGTTGGAACGACGTGACGCTGATCGAGCGGAGCGAGCTTACATCCGGCTCAAGCTGGCACGCGGCCGGCGGCTTCCACACGCTGAACTCCGATCCGAACGTCGCCAAGCTGCAGGCCTATACGGTCAATCTCTATAAGGACATCGAGGCGATCTCCGGTCAGTCCTGCGGACTGCATCTGACCGGCGGGCTGCAGCTTGCCGATACCGCCGAGCGGCTCGATTGGCTGAAGATGGCGCATGCGCGCGGGCGCTATCTCGGCATGGAGACGGAGATCATCTCCGCGGCGGAAGCAAAAAAGCTGCTGCCGCTGATCGACGAGAGCTACTTCGTCGGTGCACTCTGGGATCCCATCGAGGGCCATCTCGATCCCTACGGCACGACGCATGCCTATGCGAAGTCCGCGCGGCTCGCCGGTGCCGAGATCGTCCTCCACAACCGCGTGACCGAGCTTCACCAGAAACCCGACGGCGGTTGGAAGGTCGTGACCGAGCAAGGCACGATCGAAGCCGAGCACGTGGTCAATGCCGGCGGACTGTGGGCGCGCGAGATCGGCCGCATGGTCGGCCTCGAGCTGCCGGTGCTCGCCATGGAGCATCATTACATCCTGACAGAGGATATGCCCGAGGTCGCCGAGATCAACCGCTCGACCGGCAAGGAGATCGTGCACGCCATCGATTTTTCCGGCGAGATCTACACGCGGCAGGAGCGGCAGGGCCTCTTGCTCGGCACCTACGAGAAGGCAGCGACGCCGTGGTCGCCGAAAGTGACCCCGTGGGATTTCGGGCAGGATCTGCTCGAGCCGAACCTCGACCGCATCGCGCCGTCGCTGGAAGTCGGCTTCAAGCATTTCCCGGCGCTCGAGAAAGCCGGCATCCGACGCATCGTGAACGGGCCCTTCACGTTCTCGCCCGACGGCAATCCTCTGGTCGGCCCGGTCAAAGGCCTCAGAAATTTCTGGTGCGCCTGCGCGGTGATGGCCGGCTTCAGCCAGGGCGGCGGCGTTGGCTTGGCGCTCTCGAACTGGATGGTCGAGGGCGATCCCGGCTTCGACGTCTGGGCGATGGACGTTGCCCGCTTCGGTGAGTGGGCGACGCTCGGTTACACCAACGCCAAAGTGCGCGAGAACTATTCGCGCCGCTTCCGCATTCGCTTCCCGAACGAGGAGCTCCCTGCGGCGCGGCCGATGCAGACGACGGCGCTCTACGACAAGATGATCGCGCAGGGCGCCGTCATAGGCGACTCCTGGGGGCTCGAGACGCCGCTCTGGTTCGCGCCGAAGGGGGTTGAGCCGAAAGACATCGTCTCCTTCCGCCGCTCCAACGATTTTCCGCACGTGAAAGCCGAGTGCCGAGCGGTGCGCGAGCGCGTCGGCGTCACCGAGATCGCGAACTTCGCCAAATATGCGATCTCCGGGCCGGGCGCCGAGGCCTTCCTGTCGCGCGTGATGACAAACCGCATGCCCAAGGTCGGGCGCATCGTGCTTGACCCCAATGCTGAACGAGAAGGGCAGGCTCATCGGCGACTTCACCATCGCCAAAGCCGGGGAGGATCGCTTCTTCATGTGGGGATCGAGCCAGGCGCAGATTTATCACATGCGCTGGTTCGAGCGGCATCTGCCCGCCGACAAGTCCGTCACGATCCGGCCGCTCGGCATGGACCTCGTCGGCCTTTCGATCGCCGGTCCGCGCGCCCGCGACGTGCTCGCCAAGCTGACCGACGACGACGTTTCGAGCGCCGCCTTCCGCTTCCTCGATTTCCGCGAGACGCACTTGGCGAGCGTGCCGGTGATGGCGAACCGCGTCACCTACACCGGCGATCTCGGCTACGAAATCTGGGTTGCCCCAGAATTCCAACGGCGGCTCTACGAGAAGATCATGGAGGCGGGCGAAGACTTCGGCATCGCGAATTTCGGCATGCGCGCGCTGCTTTCGCTGCGCCTGGAAAAGAACTGGCCGACTTGGTTCCGCGAGCTCAGGCCGATCTACGGGCCGTTCGAGGCGGATGTCGGCCGCTTCGTGGACTTGAAGAAGAACGACTTCATCGGCCGCGAGAAAGCGGCGGAGGAGAAGGAAAGCGGCGGCAAGCTCCGCCGCGTCACCTTCGCCGTCGACGCCGACGACGCCGACGTCTTAGGCGACGAGCCGATCTGGCATGACGGCAAGGTCATCGGGTGGGTCACGTCCGGCGGCTACGCGCATTTCGTCGAGCGCTCGCTCGCGCAGGGCTATGTGCCGACGGAGCTTGCTGCGGACGGCGCGGAAGAATTCGAGATCGAGATCCTCGGCGAGCGCCGCCGCGCCGCAATCGAGCCGGAGCCGCTCTTCGATCCGGAAGGCGCGAGAATGCGCGGGTAGGCCGCGTACCGCTGTTCCGTGACCCGCGCGCCGCTTAGTCTTCAGGCAGGAACGCCGGGTTGAAGAGGATTTCCCACGGGTGGCCGTCGGGGTCCTGGAAATACCCGGCGTATGCGCCTAACCGGAAGCACGCCGCGGCAGCTCGCGCGCGCACCTAGTTCGTCCTAACCGCGAGCACATTTCCGCCGTTGCAGCTGTGGTCGTTGGTGGACACGGACGTCGTCGGCGCCGCGAGGATCAGCCCGGCGAGATCGCTCTCCGGCGTGATGTCGCCTTTCAGGTTGATCCAAAGCTCGGAGATGTTCCCGCCGCTGCATTTGATCGTGAGCCGTTCGGACGCGCCGGCGCCGAAGGCGTCGTTGAACGCCGCTTCGATCTCGTCGCGCGTCAGCGTTTGGCCAATGTGTCCGGCGAAGAGCGCCTGTAGCGGCGAGGCGTTGAGCTTGGCCATCAGCGCGACCGCATCGGAAAAATACTCGTCCGGGGTCGCACCGTGATCGACCCCAGGCTTGTCAACCTCGAAGCAGGAGCCGTGCTTCGGCCATTCGTGGAGTTGCAGTCCTGACTGCACACCCGGCATGACGACGCTGAGCGCATCGAAAACCGTTGGCGAAATGGCGACGGTCGCGTCGTCCGCCAAGTTGCCGCTGCAGCTTCGCGGCGCGCCACGCTCGCAGTAGCAGGGGAAGATCGCCTTGTCGTCGAGATCGTCCGGCCACAGGCCGTGCAGCGAAAAATGTGTAGCGTCGACGCGATCGGGGGTCTCGGTCCGGCATTCCTTTTTCCCGTGCCCCGACGACGTTGCGCAGAAGGCCGGCTCCCAGCTCGCGGCGAGCAGATATTCGATGCTGTCGGGGGCAATCGGGGACGGAGGCGACCCGGACCCAGGCGTGGCATCGACGACGACAAGCGAGTCCCGCGGCGCGTAGACACCGCAGCTCATCGGCACCCAACGCGACTCCGTCTCCGGCGCACCCGGGATCTTGATCTGATAGTGCGTGCCGGGCGTGGCGTTTCGCGCGATCATCGCGTAGGCGTGCATCTTCTCCACATGGACATCGCCCGGATTGTCGCTGTCCTTCTTCTTGTTCGCAGCGCACTCGGATAGGGCGATGAAATAGCCTTGAAGGCTCACCTGCTGCGCGGCAGCGAGTCCGGGAAGCGCAGCAATCGCCAACGCTGCGAAGAACAGAAGCTTGATCACGGGGCCCCTCCTCATCTCGGCGCGACTGTCCCACCACGTCGGCCGATGCGCAACCTCAGGTTACAGAGGCGCCACGACGAATGCATGTCGCTCCCTAGGATGCGGCGCTTCGGCGCGCGGGAACCGTCTTGCAATGCGGCGGCAATCGCGGAGACAAGCGATCCGGCCCGCAGGCCGGATGGAGATCGTCTTTCATGGATACGACGTCGCCGAAGAGTCCTTTCCCAGGCCGGCGACGCAAGATCGCGCCGTTCCAGCTTCCCGAGCATCCGGGCGAGAGCGCGTCGCGCCACGTGCTCAACCGCTACGCCATGGAGAAGGCGGCAAGCCTCAACCAGCATGTCATCGGATACGGCACGATAGCGGAAGGCGAATGGGCGGCACTCGGCCTCGAAGCTCCGGATATGAATGTGGCGCGCCGCTATCGGCTAACGCGCATCCGTGCCGAGCTCAAGAAACGCGATCTCGCGGGCATCCTGGTCTACGACCCGCTCAACGTCCGCTACGCGACCGATTCCACCGGCATGCAGCTCTGGGTCATGCACAATGCGGTGCGCTACGCCTTTGTCGCCACTGAGGGCCCGGTGATCCTGTGGGACTTCCACAATTGCGAGCACCTCTCCTGGCATCTGGAACTGGTCGACGAGATCCGCCACGGCACCGCGTGGTTCTACTACGAGGCGGCCGAGCACGCGCAGAAACGCGCCGCGAAGTGGGCGGCGGAGATCGCCGACGTCCTCAAAGGCTGCGGCGGCGGGAACCGGCGGCTCGCAGTCGACAAGATCAACCCGGCTGGCGTCGTGGCGCTCGCCGCGCACGGTATCAGCGTCCATGACGGCGAGGAGGTCATGGAGCATGCGCGCACGGTGAAATGCGCCGACGAGCTGAAGGCCATGCGCCGCGCGATCGCCGCCTGCGAAGCCTCGATGGGTGTCATGGAGAGCGCGCTAGAGCCCGGCATGACGGAGAACGATCTCTGGGCGATCCTGCACGCGGAGAACATCCGCCGCGGCGGCGAGTGGATCGAGACACGGCTTCTTTCCTCAGGACCGCGCACCAATCCCTGGTTCCAGGAATCCTCCGCGCGGATCGTCGAGGACGGCGACCTTGTCGCCTTCGACACCGATCTGATCGGCGCCTACGGCTATTGCTGCGACATCTCCCGCACCTGGCTCGCCGGTACGACACGCGCGACCAACGAACAGCGGGCGCTTTACGCGCTGGCGGAGGAACAGATCGCCGCAAACATCGAGATGCTGAAGCCCGGAGCGGCTTTCCGCGAGCTGTCGCACGCGGCGCGGAGCCTGCCAGACGATTACCTGCCCAACCGCTACTCCGTTCTCTTCCACGCCGTCGGCCTCTGCGACGAATATCCGTCAGTCCCCTACCCCGAGGACTGGGAGCGGTCCGGCTACGACGGCGTGCTCGAGCCCGGCATGGCCGTCTGTGTCGAGAGCTACGTCGGCCGCCACGGCGGCCACGAAGGCGTCAAACTCGAAGAGCAGGTCCTGATCACGGAAACGGGGCACGAGCAATTGTCGCGCTATCCGCGCGACGTGCGGCTGACGTCGGCGGGCTGAAGACTCAGCCGACGCGCTGAGCGAGCGCGGCGATCGGCGAATAGTCCCACTCGTCAATGGTGCCGATGCCGACGAGCTGGAGCGCAGAGCGTGCGCGCTTCGTCGTGGGGTCGGCGAGCGCATCGTTGAAGACCGCACGGATTAGAGCCACATCGTCGTCGGAGCGCTCGACCGCAGTAACGAGCGGCAAACCCGGGCGCAGCGGCGTCTCGGCGATGACCTTCAGATGCGATACGGATTGCGCCTCATGGCGCAGCGCCAGCGCCCAGCAGACAGCGTCGATTGCAGCGATGTCGGCCGCATCCTCGGCGACTGCACGGACAGAGGCACGGTGGCTTCCGGTCTCGATCCACTCAGCATTTGTCGGGTCGAGGCCGGCCTCTTTCATAGCCGCTCGCAATGCGACAAAGCCCGAGAGAGAATCTGCACCATTGTAGGCGAAGCGCCGGCCTGCGAAGAGGCGTATCTCTTCCGCCGGCTCGTCGCGACGCGTCACGATCATGCTCGAATAGCGCGGGCCTTGGCAGCCGGCGACGCTGTAAATCGGCACCGCAACCACCCGCACGATTCCGCGCAGCCGTGTCGAGAACGGTAAGCCGCACGTCTGGGAGAGCACGAGCCCGGGATCGCGCCACACGGAATCCCGCGGGCGCGTTCGTTCAAGCTCGCTCGGGGCGGCGATGCTTGCCGCGTTCAGCCGTTCGGCAACGGCGCCCCACAGGGCGTCGTGAGCCCATGTCACCTCCGGCCAGTCGTACATTGGCAGGGAGGCGAGCGGCCGAACTTCGGCCAACGCGACTCAACCCCGCCGTAGGAGCGGATGCGGGACCGGTGTCTTGGCGCGAAACAGGTAGCGCCGGATCATTTCGCCATAACCCTTGAAGCTGTAGCTCTCGTTCGCCGCAAGAAACACGGCGCGGCTCGCTCGGTAGAGCGCTGGCAGATGATACCACGGAACGCGCGGGTTCTCATGGTGCACGAAGTGCAAATTGTTGTTGAGGAAAAGCAGCCCGAAGAGCGGTGACGCCTCGACGATCGCCGTCCGCCCGCCCAGCGTTTCGTGCGCCTGATGCTCGGCGAAGGTGCGAATGTTGAGGATCGACAGGCCTAGATAGGCTGCGGCGGCGTAGAGCCAGAGCGGAACGCCGCAGAACCCAACGACCCAGCCGAGGACCAGCGCGCCGCCGACGAGATGGCGGAGCCAGGCTGAGACCACCTGCCGGTCGCCCACCCACAAAAGCCTTGCCTCACTCGCCAGGAAGCCAACTGCCATCACCGCCGGTCCGATCAGGAAGCGTCCGGCGAAAGTGTTGTTCAAGTCGAGCACCTTCTGGATCGGCGCCGGTAGCTTCTGCCAATCGGCGATCGCGTAATAAAACGATTCCGGATCGTCGTAAGGGTCAGTCAGCGCCGCATCGTTGTGGTGGCGAAGGTGCAGCGCTTTGAAGCGGCGATAGGGAAAGAGCAGCCCGAGCGGCAGGAAGACCAGCGCCTCGTTCAGTCCGGCCACGCGGGTCGGGTGGCCATGCGCGACCTCGTGCTGAAGCGACGAATGAAGCGTGATCAGCGGGGCGGTGACGAGGATGAAAAGGAGCGGGCCGAGTTCGCCGTAGTAGGTCGTCGCGAGAACCCAGAGCGCGTAGCAGCCAACGAGCAATGCGGCCGTCGGCCACTCTACTTCCCGAATCGACAATCCCCTCTTGCCCATGTACCTGAATATAAAGCGCTTTTGATATCACGACAATGTGAGATTGCGCACCAAATGTTGCATATGGATTGCATTTCGCCCTGATGATGCGTAAAGTCATCAGAGGGTTTCTAGGCACAACATAGTTTCGATGGACACGCGCGAGCTCGGACCGGTTTTCCGCGAGCGGCTGCAGATCGTGATCGATCGCGCCGGCACGACGCGCGCCGGTTTCGCCAAGTCGATCGGCGTCGACCGCTCGGCGCTAACACAGCTCCTCTCCGGCACCTCTCTTCGCCTACCGCGCGCGGAGACGCTCCGCCGTATCTCCGGAACCTACGCCGTCAGCCTCGACTGGCTGCTCGGACTCTCGCAAGACGAAACGCTTGCAGCCGAGATCAAACCGGCGCTGGAGATCGCCGAGGCGCAAGGCTTCGACAACGACACGCTCCTGGAGCGCTGGCACAAGGAAGCGGTCGGCTACAAGATTCGCTACGTGCCTTCGCAGATCCCCGATCTTCTCAGGACCCCCGACGTCATCGCCTACGAATATTCCGGGCGCGCAGCGCCGAGCCCGTCTTGGCAGCTCCGCAACGCGGAGTTCCGTCTCGACTACAACCGCCGCCCGGAGACCGACATGGAGGTCTGCATGCCGCGCCAGCGGCTAGAGCTTCTGGCAGAGGGCAAGGGGCTCTGGGACGGCCTCCCCCGCCAGGCACGCAAAGCGCAATTCGATTACATGGCGACGTTGGTCGAGGAGCTTTATCCCGGCTTCCGCCTCTTCCTCTACGACCAGCGCCGCACCTATTCGATCCCCTACACCGTGTTCGGTCCGCAGCGCGCGGCGATCTTCGTCGGCGAGATGTATCTGGTCTTGAATACGACCGACCACATCCGCGCCCTCACCCGCCACTTCGACAATCTGATCCGCAACGCCATCGTGAGCGCCAACGAGAGCGCGAAATTCATCCGCGCGCTCAAGGTCCAATAGACGGCCGCGCCGTCATTCGTCCTTGCCATGGCAGCGCGGGCGGCCGAAGCTCGACACCGCAGAGATCGCCAGCGAAACAACGAAGGCCCGTGCCCATCTCGGGGTCTACCGCGTGCTGCCGGCGCGTGATGCAGAACTCTCTAACGCCGCACTCGGCAAGAAAAAGGGTTTGGGAGAAAACACCATGTCGGGTGAGCCCAGCTACGTTCAGGGCGCCTCGAACCTGCCGCTGATCGGAGAGACCATCGGGCGCGCCTTCGACGCCGCCGCCGCGCGCTTCGGCTACCGCGAAGCGCTCATCGTGCGCCACCAGAATGTGCGCTGGTCCTATGCGGAGTTCCGCCGCCACGTCGACAATCTCGCCGCAAGCCTCCTGCGCCTTGGCTTGCGGCCGGGACAGCGCATCGGCATCTGGTCGCAGAACTGCGCGGAATGGGCGCTGACACAATTCGCAACCGCCAAGGCCGGGCTGATCCTCGTCAACATTAACCCAGCCTATCGCCGCACGGAGCTCGAATACGCGCTGCGCAAGGTCGGCTGCACGGCGCTGATTCTCTCGCCCCGCTTCAAATCCAGCGACTATATCGCGATCCTCGAAAGCGTCGCCCCGGAGATCGCGGAGTGCTCGCCCGGGAGAACTGAATCGATCGCCCTCCCCGAACTCAAGACGCTCATCCGCCTCGGCGACGATCAAACGCCCGGGATGCTCAACTTCAACACTCTCCTCGTCGAGGCGAGCGCGGAAGAACTAGCCGACCTTGCGGCGCTCGGAAGCGAGCTTCAGTTCGACGACGCGATCAACATCCAATTCACATCAGGCACCACGGGTGCGCCGAAAGGCGCGACGCTGACGCATCACAACATTCTCAACAACGGCTTCTTCGTCGGTGAGGCGATGCGGTTCACGGAGGCCGACCGCCTGTGCATCCCGGTGCCGCTCTACCACTGCTTCGGCATGGTGCTCGGAAACCTCGCCTGCGTGACGCATGGCGCCGCGATGATCTATCCGGGCGAAAGCTTCGAGCCGAAGGCGGTGCTGGAGGCAGTGCAAGAGGAGCGCTGCACGGCGCTCCACGGCGTGCCGACGATGTTCATCGCGCTGCTCGACTGTCCCGACTTCGCGCAGTTCGAAGTCTCAACGCTCCGCACCGGGATCATGGCCGGCGCCCCCTGCCCGGTCGAGGTCATGAAGCGTGTCGTTGAGCGCCTCAACATGCGCGAGGTCACGATTGCCTACGGCATGACGGAAACCTCGCCGGTGAGCTTCCAAAGCTCGGTCGACGACTCGTTCGACCGCAGAGTGTCGACCGTCGGTAGGATTCAGCCGCACCTGGAAGTGAAGATCGTCGACGCAAGCGGGCGGATCGTGCCGCGTCGCGAGCCGGGGGAGCTGCTCACGCGAGGCTACTCGGTGATGCTTGGATATTGGGACGAGGAGGAGAAGACCCGCGAGGCGATCGATCCGGCGCGCTGGATGCACACTGGCGATCTCGCCACCATCGACGAGTTAGGTTTCTGCAACATCGTCGGCCGCACCAAGGACATGGTCATACGCGGCGGCGAAAACATCTATCCGCGCGAGGTCGAAGAATTCCTCTACCGGCATCCGAAGATCCTCGACGTCCAGTGCGTCGGCGTGCCCGATCCGAAATACGGCGAGGAGCTTTGCGCCTTCGTCATTGTTCGGCCTGGCATGCAAGCCTCGGAGGACGAGTTTCGCGAATTTTGCCGCGACCAGATCGCGCACTACAAGATCCCGCGCTACGTCAAACTCGTCGACGCCTTTCCGATGACGGTGACGGGGAAGGTGCAGAAATTCCTGCTGCGCCAACAGATCGCGGAAGAGCTCGGCCTGAAGGCCGCGGAGACCGCGTAGCGGTTCGGGCGCTTCCACGCGCGCGACGCCATCCGCTTGCGGCTGCGTGCTTATGAGTTCGCGGCTGCCGACGGCAATCAAAGCGAAAAACCTCTCATTGCGTCCTCCTCGTGGTCGCATATCTAAGGACACGAATGGCGGTCCGCCAAAGGCGGGAATTGTAGCTTGCGGGAAAACGGGCAAGGTGCTGTACCGGCACCGCAACGAACAATCGAGGCGTCATGTCAGCACTTGTCGATCTTCTCGCCGAACGGCGCGTTCTCCTTGCCGACGGCGCAACCGGCACCAATCTCTTTGCCGCGGGGCTTACCGCCGGCGATCCTCCGGAGCTGTGGAACTTCGACTATCCGGACGCGATCGAAGCGCTTCTTCGCTCCTTCGTCGACGCCGGCGCCGACATCATCCTGACCAATACGTTCGGCGCCAACCGCCACCGCATGAAGCTGCACAAGGCGGAGGATCGCGTCTTCGAGATCAACAAGCGGGCGGCCGAGATCGCGCGTGCGATCGCCGACGCGGCTGCGCGTCCGGTCGTCGTCGCCGGCTCCATGGGGCCGACCGGCGAGCTGTTCGTGCCGCTCGGAGCGCTGACCGAGGAAGCCGCCGTTGCCGACTTCACCGAGCAGGCGATGGGCCTTAAGGCCGGTGGCGCCGACGTGTGCTGGATCGAGACGATGTCGGCCGGCGAAGAGATGCGTGCCGCGGCGAAAGGCGCGATCGCCGCGGGCATGCCCTACACTGTCACCGCGAGCTTCGACACCGCCGGGCGCACGATGATGGGGCTTTCGCCGGCGGAGCTGCCGGGCGTCTTTGCTGAGCTTCCCGTGCAACCGATTGCGATCGGCGCGAATTGCGGGGTCGGCGCGTCCGATCTCCTCTACTCGCTCGTGCAGATGACGGAGGCGAGCCCGGAGACCGCCTTCATTGCGAAATCGAACTGCGGCATCCCGAAGGTGCACGGAGAGCACGTCCACTATTCCGGCACGCCGGAGCTGATGGCGGACTATGCCCGGCTTGCGATGGATGCCGGCGCGCGCATCATCGGCGGCTGCTGCGGAACGTCGGCGGCGCATCTTTCTGCAATGCGCGCAGCACTCGACGAGCATGCGCCGGGATCGCGTCCGGACCGCGCGGCGATAGAGGCGCGCGTCGGGCCGCTGGTCAGCCCGCCCGCCGACGGGCGCACGCGCGAGCGTCGCGGCCGGCGCGGCGCACCCGAAGCGCACGCGGGTTGATAGCGCAAAGAAGAAGGCCGGGACTCGCCCGGCCTTCCGTTCTCGGATTTCTCCGTCAGGCGACATTGCGCCAGTAGTCGTCGCTGCGCCGTGTCCACTCGTCGATCTGTCGCGCCGCCTCGTCCTTGGCGATACCATAGCGCTCCTGGATACGACCGGTGAGCTGATCGCGCTTGCCGGCGACGACGTCGAGATCGTCGTCGGTGAGCTTGCCCCACTGCTCCTTGGCCTTGCCTTTGAATTGCTTCCAGTTCCCTTCGATGCGATCCCAATTCATATGACGCTCCGTTTGACGTTGTTGCCCGGATCAACGAAGCGCGCGCGATAATTGTTCCCAATTCCTCCGGCGTAAACACTTGCGCCGGCTCATTGTTTCGGAACATCACATGTCGAGGATCGAACGGGTGTCGTTCCAATCATCGAGCACACCCGGTTCATGCAGGAATTCGCCGGCCCGTTCGGCCTCTTCGCGCGACAGTCCATAGCGCGTCTGCATTCGCGCGATGGTGGCTTCCCGCCGCCCTGCCATCAGAGCCTCGGTATCGCCGACGATCCTTCCCCATCGGGCTTTCAGGACGCCGCGAAACTCGTGCCAGGCGGCGTCGATTTGGTTCGCGTTCATGGCGGCCTCGGTGACCGGTGGATGGTCAACGGAGCTTTCGAGGCTTGGTTCCTCGCGCTCGTCGAGGCGGTGGCCGCCCGTCACCAACGTTTCATCTGACGTCCGTAACGCTTGGGCCACTCCGAGCAGTGATTCGGGAGGAAACGTGTCAGCGACCGGTCAGGCATCGGAGGGTCTTCGGCCCTCCGATGCTCTTCCCCAAGCGGTCCACCGCTTCAAGGCATCCTCTTGGGACGGAATCCGCGAGCGCATCTTCACCCTTGCTTTCAAGGGGCTCGTCTATCCGCAGATCTGGGAAGACCCGGAGGTAGACCTCAAGGCACTGCAACTGAAGTCCGGCGCGCGCGTGGTGGCAATCGCCTCGGGCGGCTGCAACGTGCTCTCCTATCTGACTGCCGATCCGGCTACGATCCTCGCTGTCGACCTCAATCGCGCGCACGTGGCGCTGACCAAGCTGAAGCTCGCGGCTGTCCGCCAGCTCCCGTCCTACGGATCGTTCTACCGGTTCTTCGGCGAAGCGGACTCGCGCACCAATCTTTCCGCCTACCGCCGCTTCATCCGCTTCGCTCTCGACGCGGAAACACGCCGCTACTGGGAGGGACGCGATATCCTGGGCCGTCGCCGCGTCACGCTTTTCAAGCGCGACATCTACCGGCACGGCCTGCTCGGCATGTTCATCGGCACGGCGCATCTCGTGGCGCGGCTCTACGGTGCCAACCCGCGCGGCATGATGGAAGCGCGCTCGCTCGACGAGCAGAACCGCTTCTTCGAGGCGACGCTGGCGCCGCTCTTCGACAAGACGCTGGTGCGCTGGCTCACCTCGAAGAAGACATCGCTCTACGGGCTCGGCATCCCGCCTGCGCAATACGAGGCGCTCGCGCTCGCCTCCGGCGGCGACATGGCAGCGGTATTGCGCGGCAGGCTGAAACGGCTCGCCTGCGACTTCTCCCTCAACGACAATTATTTCGCCTGGCAGGCCTTCGACCGCGGTTACGCGGCGAGCGGCTCCGGGCCGTTGCCGCCCTATCTGCGTCCACAGAACTTCGACGGCATCCGCGCCCGCGCCGGCCGCGTTCAGGTGGTGCGGAGCTCCGTCACGGACGCGCTGCGGAATGAACATGCCGGCAGCGTCGACGGCTGCGTGCTTCTCGACGCACAGGACTGGATGACGGACGCGCAGCTGAAGGCTCTCTGGCAGGCGATCACGCATGCCGCGCGCCCCGGCGCGCGCGTCATCTTCCGCACCGCCGCCGAGCCAAGCCTCCTCCCCGGCCGCGTCGACGAGAATGTCCTCAGCCGTTGGACCTACGAGGCCGAGACGAGCCGTGCGCTCACGCGCGAGGACCGCTCCTCGATCTACGGCGGCTTCCACCTTTACGTCTTCAACGGATGAGCGCGCCCGGCGGCAGCCCGACCGCCGATGTCCTGATGGACTGCGTCTATCGGCGCCAGCGCCATATCTACGATCTCACGCGAAAATATTTCCTGCTCGGACGCGACATGCTGATCGCTGAGCTGAACCCGCCACCCGGGGGCTCGATCCTGGAGATCGGCTGCGGCACCGGACGAAACCTGATCGCCGCGGCGCGCCGCTATCCCGACGCCCGCCTCTTCGGGCTCGACGTCTCCTCCGTGATGCTGTTGACGGCGCGCGGCAATATCCGCAGCGCCGGGCTGGAGAACCGCATCACGCTCGCGCTCGGCGACGCCGCGCGGTTCGATTCCCGAAAACTCTTCGGGCGCGACCGCTTCGACCGTGTCTTCTTTTCCTACAGCGTATCGATGATACCGGCCTGGCGGGACGCGATCGGGCAGGCGATGGCTATCGTCGAGCCGGCGGGCGGGCGGCTCCTCATCGTCGATTTCGGCGAGCAAGAGCGGCTGCCTCGCTGGTTTCGGCGCATGCTCTTTGCCTGGCTCGCCAAATTCCACGTCATGCCGCGGGCCGAGCTTCGCGCGGCGCTTTCAGCACTTGCCGAATCGAATGGCGGACGGCTGACCTTCCGTCCACTCTTCCGCGACTACGCGCGTTTTGCAGAGCTCGCGCGCTGACCCTCCAAAAAGCCGCAAGGCTGTTATCCTAACCGGCGAATGTCCGACTCGTCGGACCGGAGGATCGCCATGGTCGTCGACGCCGTTGCAGACACCGCGGCCGCCCCGAAGACGGGGCTGAAGAGCCGTCAGGAAGCCCGGATAACCGAGAGCCTCGCCTCGGAGGAGGCGGCCGGGCGGCTGCTGGCGCTCAAGGGCCGCACCGCCGCGCTCGTCGTCGTCGGCCTCTTCCTTTTCCTACTCGCGCCGTTTCCCGAAGTACTCTTCTACGAGTTCCTGCTCGGCGTCTTCATTGTCGCGGGTTACGCGCGGCAGACCGTGGAAGGCCTCGGCCTCTTTCGCTGGTGGCAACCTTACGCGCAGATTGCGCTCGATTCCGCGTTGCTCGCCTTCACTCTCGTCGTGCCCAACCCTTGGGCCACAACGCATCTGCCGGCGCAGATGGAACTGCGCTTCGGCAATTTCGTCTATTTCTACATCCTGCTCGTCGGACTCGCCTTCAGCTATCAACCGCGGCTCGTGATCTGGGGCGGGATCACCAGTGCGGTCGCCTGGCTGGTTGCCACCGCGTGGGTCGTGGCGCAGCCCGGGACGGTGTTCAACATTCCTGCCGGCAGCGGCACCGACGCCGTTCTATCGACTTACGGAATGCCGACCTTCGTCGACCTCGACCAGCCGATACGCGACGTCGTCGTACTGCTGATCGTCGCCTCGCTGCTGGCCCTCGTCGTCGCGCGCTCGCGCCGGCTGGTCGAGCGACAGGCGGCACTTGAACGCGAACGCGGCAACCTCGCGCGCTATTTTCCGCCGGCGACTGTCGACCGGCTCGCGCGGCAGGACCAAGCCCTTGCACAAGTGCGCGAGCAGGCTGCAGCCGTCCTCTTCGCCGACCTCGTCGGGTTCACGGCGTGGGCGGAGCGGCACACGCCGCACGAAGCGATCGAGCTCTTACGCGAAGTGCACGCGCGGCTGGAGGATGAAGTATTCCGCCGCAACGGAACGCTCGACAAGTTCATCGGCGACGGCCTGATGGCGACCTTCGGCACGCCCGAACCCGGACCGCGCGACACGATCAACGGGCTCGAATGCGTGCGCGCGATGGTCGACGACTTCGCGGCGTGGAACGAGCGTCGGCGCGAGCGCGGCAGGGCGCCAATCGCGATCGCTGTCGGACTGCATTACGGCCCTGTCGTCGTCGGCAATATCGGCACTGACCGGCGGCTCGAATTCGCCGTCCTCGGCGATACTGTCAACGTCGCGAGCCGGCTGGAGGCGCTAACCCGGGAACTGAACTGCACCGCCTTGATCTCAAGCAGCGTTGCGGAGACGGTCCGCGCAGAAGCCGCGGGCGAGGCCGAAGCGTTGCTCGCCGGCTTTGCCGAGCGCGGCGAGGTGGCGCTCAAGGGGCGGGCGCAGCCAGTCAACGTTCTCGCCTATGGGAAAGGCGCGGTCAGAACCTGAACCCGTAGCGCGGCACGGTCTTCTTGTAGGCGCGATAGTCGTCGCCGAATTTTCGCTCCAGATAGCGCTCCTCGCGCAGCACCACGCCGTAATGCATGACGAAGGCGCCGGCGATGAGCAGCAGGAACGTCCATTCGAGCCCGAAGCCGACGACGATCCCGAGCACAATCAGTCCCATGCCGAGGTACATCGGATTGCGAAGCCGCGCGTAGATGCCTTGACCCGCCAGTGACAGGGCGGGCCGGAATGGGTTCACGTTCGTGCCGACCCGCCTGAAGGCGCGCTCGCCCATGAGCGCGATTGTGAGGCCGAGCGCGAAGAGCGCGGCGCCGACAACCGCGCGCGGAGCCACGGGCACGACGGAGATGATCGCAAGCGGAAAGAGCCAGTCGAGGATAGCACCGGCGACGAGCACGATGAGCGCAAGGAGCGGCGGGAAAACGATGACGCCGGGTGCGTCTTTCTCATTGTCCGGCATGGCTTACTCCCTATGAGCGCCCGAAGCTCGCAGCGACTTGTAACGAGACTATCTCAGATCGCCGCGGGATGTTACGGCGCCGCCTGACCGACCGAGCGCGCGAACGCCGCCATGTGGAAGCGCGTCTGCGTCTCGACGTAGCGCCATTTCCGGCCAACCGGGCAAGCATTTCGCGCGTGGCAGCCGACCGTCGGGCAACCGGCCTCGGGCTTCGCAATATACGCGGCGCAAGCCGGCACGTCATAGGCAGCGCCGCTGAACGCGCCGACCGGGCAGGCGGAGAGGCAAGGTTTTTCCGCACAGCTATCGCAAGGGCTCGGCGCGTCGGAACGCAGCGGAAGCTCCAGGCGCAGTGGGAAGAGAAGCGCGGCGCGCCAGGCGTGCCAGAGCCCGTATTCGGGATGGATCAGGATGCCGAGCGGCGACGTATGGAGCGTCTCGGCGCGACGTGCCCAGCGCTGGAACGGCGGCGCCTCGGGGCCGAAGGGGTAGATGGCGCGCGCTCCGAATTCTTTGGCTATCGGATCGATGACCAGCTTCGTCCAGCGGTCGAGCGGGTTCGGGGCGCCGTCGATGGACGGCGCGAACGCTTCCCACATCGCCGACCCGGCGTTTCCGACGAGGATGACCGTGCCGACGCCTTCGAGCCCGGCCTCGCCCAGCTCGGGGTGAAACCCGCCGCGGAGGATGAGGCCGTGCGGCGCAAGAGCGGCGGCGAGGTCGCTCCCTCCCCCGTTGTGGGGGAGGGGACTCACGCAAACGCGTCCGGCATCGACGCCTTCTTTTGCGCGATGAAATCGCGGAGCGCTTCATCGATGCCGGGGTCGAGCGGCGGGGCCTCGTATTCGGCGAGCCACTTCTTCCAGAGCGGATTGGCACGCTGCTCCGCCGTCTTCTCGCCCTCCGCCAGCCACTGCTCATAGGAATTGTTGTCGGCGATGGTAGAGCGATAGAACGCCGTCTCGAAATTGTCCTGCGTGTGCTGGCAGCCCAGATAGTGCGAGCCTGGCCCGACCTCGCGGATCGCGGAAAGCGCCTGGCCGTTGTCGGTGAGATCGACGCCCTCCGCGAAGCGCTGCAGCATGGCGAGTTGGTCGCAGTCCATGACGAACTTCTCGTAGCCGGACGAGAGCCCGCCTTCGAGCCAGCCGGCGGCGTGGAGCACGAAGTTGGTGCCGGCAAGGAGTGTCGTGTTCAGCGTATTGGCGCTCTCGTAAGCCGCCTGCGCGTCGCTGACCTTGGAGGCGCACAAGCCCCCGCCGGTGCGGAACGGGATGCCGAGCCGGCGAGCGAGCTGCGCTGCGCCATAGGAGACGAGCGCCGGCTCGGGCGTGCCGAAGGTCGGCGCGCCGGACTGCATCGAGATCGAGGCGGCGAAGCAGCCCATGACGACCGGCGCGCCCGGCCGGCAGAGCTGCGTCAGCGCTGCGCCAGCCAAGACTTCGGCCAGGACTTGCGCGAGCGTTCCGGCGACGGTCACGGGACTCATCGCGCCGGCGAGGATGAAGGGCGTGACGATCGTCCCCTGCCCCGCCTTCGCGTAGACTTTCAGCGCGCCGAGCATGGTCGCGTCGAAGACCATCGGCGAGTTGGCGTTGATCAGCGAGATCATCACGCAATTGTCGGCGACGAAGTCCTTGCCGAAGACCATCTCCGCCATAGTCACAGAATCCGCGGCACGCTCCGGGTGGGTGACGGAGCCCATGAAGGGTTTGTCGGAATAGCGGATGTGCGAATAGACCATGTCGAGGTGCCGCTTGTTGACCGGCACGTCGACCGGCTCGCACACGGTGCCGCCGGAGTGGTGGATCGCCGGAGCCTGGTAGGCGAGCTTCACGAAGTTGCGGAAGTCCTCGATCGTGCCGTAGCGGCGGCCCTGGTCGAGGTCGCGCACGAAGGGCGGACCATAGACCGGCGCAAAAACGGTGGCGTTGCCGCCGATCTCGACCGAGCGCTCCGGGTTGCGGGCATTCTGCGTGAAGACAGAGGGCGCGGTCTTCAGAAGCGAGCGGCAGAGCCCCTTCGGAAAATGCACGCGCGAACCCTTCACGTCGGCGCCCGCTTCCTTCCACAGAGCGAGCGCCTCTTCGTCCTCGCGGAACTCGATGCCGATCTCCTCGAGGATCAAGTCGGTGTTGGCCTCAATGAGCGAGAGCCCCTCCTCGTCGAGCACTTCGTAGTTCTTGAGCTTGCGGCGGATGAATGGGAGCTGCACGCGGCCGCCGGCCTGCCGGCGCGCGCGGCGCGCTTCCGCTCCACCGCCGCCGCGACGGCGTCGCCCCGCGCCCGCTTCGGCGGCGGGATCCATGTCGGACAGCGTCATACTCTCTCCAGGCGTGCGAAGCGTAAGGCTTCGATCTTCCCGGGAACCGTAGGCAGCGGCTCACACAACTGCCCGCCCGCGAACGGCAGCCCGTGACGTTTCATGGATAAGCGCGAGAGTGGCAGAAGCACTTGGTTTTGCGCCGCCGCCATGCTTGTAGCGGAGCCGAACGCCCGACAGGGGATTTCCATGCGATTGACCGACTTCAAGGTGCTCACCTTCGACTGCTATGGCACGCTCATCGACTGGGAGAGCGGCATGTTCGCCGCACTCCGGCAACTCGTGGCGAAGGCGGAGCGGTCGTTGTCGCGCGACGAAATCCTGGCGGCGCATGCGCGGCACGAGTCTTCGCAGCAAATACAAACGCCGACGAAGAACTACAGAGAGCTGCTTGCGATCGTCTACAAGCGTCTCGCGGAGGATTGGGGCGTCAGCGTCGGCTGGGACGAGTGCGTCGACTACGGACGGTCGGTGCGGGATTGGCCGCCTTTCGAGGATTCCGCTGCGGCGCTCCGCTATTTGAAGGAGCACTATAAGCTCGTGATCCTTTCCAACGTCGATAACGACTCTTTCGCCTTCTCCAACCGCAGGCTCGGCGTCGCGTTCGACGCGATCTTCACCGCAGAGGACATCGGCTCCTACAAGCCGTCGCCCAGGAACTTCGAATACATGCTCACGAAGCTTGCGGACCGGGGCATCGGGAAGAGCGACATCCTGCACACGGCGGAAAGCCTCTTCCACGACCACGGGCCGGCCAACGATTTTGGCCTCGCCAATTGCTGGATCCACCGCCGGCATGTTGCGGGCGGCTTCGGCGCGACGATGAACCCGGGGAAGGAGCCGCACACTGACTTCCGCTTCAACTCGATGGCCGAGATGGCGGAGTCACATCGGGAGGCCCTGGCGGCCGGCTGACAGAGCACTCCGATCGCCCCTCATGCTGAGGTGCTCCGTTCCGCGCCTTCAAGACTCGCTTGGCTCGCACCTCAGGATGAGCCGGAATGGAGCCTCGAAGCACGCGGAGCGCTGCCCCTAGTCGCAGACCGCGCGGGCTAGCGTCGCTTCTAAGCGAGGTTCCCTCGAGCTTCCGCCCAATATAGAAGCATGTTGCGCCGCCGCCTCGCGGCGCCTTTTGTTGTGGAGCCCCAGATGGCCGACGACGATATCGTTCTTGCGGAGCTCTCCGACGACGACCTCGTCGCGCAGATGCACGACGACCTCTATGACGGCCTGCTTGAGGAGATCCAGGAGTCAGTGAACATCCTGCTCGGCCGCGGCTGGGCGCCCTACGACGTTTTGACCAAGGCGCTGGTCGAGGGAATGCGCATCGTCGGCGAAGACTTCCGCGACGGCATCCTCTTCGTTCCGGAGGTTCTGCTTTCGGCGAACGCGATGAAGGCGGGGATGGCGATCCTGCGCCCGCTCCTCGCCGAGACGGGCGCGCCGAAGATCGGCAAGATGGTGATCGGCACGGTCAAGGGCGACATCCACGATATCGGCAAGAATCTTGTGGCCATGATGATGGAGGGCGCCGGCTTCGAGGTCATCAACATCGGCATCAACAATCCGGTCGAGAACTATCTCGCCGCGATCGAGGAGCATAAGCCCGACATCATCGGCATGTCGGCGCTGCTCACGACCACTATGCCTTACATGAAGGTCGTTATCGACACGCTGAAGGCAAAGGGCATGCGCGACGACTACATCGTGCTCGTTGGCGGCGCGCCGCTCAACGAAGAGTTCGGCAAGGCGATCGGCGCCGACGCGTATTGCCGCGACGCGGCGGTGACCGTGGAGACGGCGAAGGACTTGATCAAGCGCAGGCACAACCGCCCGCCGGCGGACTGAGGCCTCTCGCTTCCCACTGATCGAGCCGGCGCGGGACGAAATCTTCCTGAAATCTGTCGGTTCTATCAGTCGCGGCCCGCGGCGCAGCCTATAAGGGGCGAGTGCCTGCCGCGAAGAGAAGGGAGACCCATGTCCCGCACTGCAGTTTGCCTCATCGTCCTTGCAGCCGCCGCAATCGGCGCGATGCCCCTCTCGACCAGCGCCAGAGCCGATGACGCGCAAGTCACGAGAGGCAAATATCTGGTCAACCTTGGCGGTTGCAGCGACTGCCATACACCGGGCTACCTCCTGGGCAAGGCGGACATGAGCCGCTACCTTGGCGGGTCGGATGTCGGCTTCGAGATTCCCGGCCTAGGCGTCTTTGTCGGCCGCAACATCACGCCCGACAAGGAGACCGGAATCGGCGACTGGACCACCGAGCAGATCGTCACTGCGCTGCAGACCGGAGTGCGCCCCGACGGCCGTCAACTCGCGCCGATCATGCCCTATCACGCGCTCGCCGGTCTGACCTCTGAGGACGTCAACGCGATTGCCGTGTTCTTGAAGAGCGTCGCGCCAGTCAGCCACGCGGTGCCGGGGCCGTTCGGGCCGGGCGAGACGGTGACGAGCTTCACGTTCCGCATCTTGCCGCCGGGGGAAACCGCCGCCGCCGCGCCGAAATAGCCGGACCGCCTCGCGCGACATGCACGCGCGGGGCTGGCCGCGTCAGCCCGGAAGTGCCATATGCGCTCAAGATGAGCGCAACCCTTGCCGCCCGATCCGCTGCCAAATCCGTCGATGCCGAGAAGCTCCTCGTCATCGCCTGCGGGGCGCTGGCGCGTGAGATCGGCGATATCGTGGAAGCGAACGGGCTCAATCACATCGAGCTCACTTGCCTGCCGGCGATCTGGCACAACAGGCCGGAGAAGATCGCGCCCGGCGTCCGCGCGCTGATTCATGAGAACCGGAAGCGCTACAAGCGGATCGCCGTCGCTTACGCCGAATGCGGGACGCAGGGCGAACTCGACAAGGTCTGCGAAGAGGAGGGCGTGGAACGCATTGAGGGCCCGCATTGCTATTCCTTCTACTGGGGAAACGAGGCCTTCGCGAAGCGCGCCGACGATGACATCGACGCTTTCTTCCTGACGGACTTCCTCGCGCGCCAGTTCGATAGCTTCGTCATCGAGCCGCTTGGGCTCGATCGTCACCCCGAGCTTCGCGACATGTATTTCGGCAATTACCGTCGGCTGATCTTCCTGCAGCAGACGGAAGACGCGGAGCTAGAGGAGAAGGCGCGAGCGGCGGCCGATCGTTTGGGCCTCGCGTTCGAGAAACGCGTCACCGGCATGGGCGATCTTGCAGGCTTTTTGAAAGCTTTCGCTCGTTAGGGTGACGCGAGGACGGCGCCGAAACCGGCGGTCCGTCCCACGAGCGAACCATTCCCCTCGCTTTCGTTTCCGCGTGGTGGTGCGAACCTGTGATGATCGAGACCGACGGCCTGCTGCTCCTCTTCGCGCTGCTCACGCTTGAGAACGCCGGCATACCCGTTCCCGGCGAAGCGAGCCTGATCGCCGCCTCGATCTACGCCGGGTCGACGCGGGGCATCGGGCTTGCGGCCGTCGTCATCGTTGCCGTCAGCGCGATCGTCATCGGCGGCACCATCGGCTACTCGATCGGTCGTTCGCTCGGCAGCCGCCTCCTCGCGCATTACGGCCGCTACATCTGGCTGAACGAGGCGCGGCTCAAGACCGGCCGCTACCTCTTCATGCGCCACGGCGGGAAGATCGTCTTCTTCGGGCGCTTCGTGGTGCTGATCCGCACGGCGCTCACGCTGATCGCTGGCGCCAACCGGATGGGGTTCACGCACTTCACGATCGTGAACGCGCTCGGTGGCTTTGTCTGGGTCCTCGTCGTCAGCAGCAGCGCCTATCTCTTCGGCCACGAAATGCGTCGGATTGCGGGACCTGCGGCGGCCGTCGTCTTCGTCGCTACGCTTATCTTCCTTGCGGCGCTGATCCTTTTCTTCCGGCACCACGAGAAGGAACTCGAAGCGCGCGCGGAAGCCGCCCTCCCCGGCCCGCTCACCTGAGCCGCGTCGCAATCCGCGTCCCGGGTGTCGTGGCGGAGCGACCGCTTGCGCCGACGCGGCTGGGATAAGCGCGAAACCGGAGGGTTTTCTTGGCGGAACGGGTCATCGTTTACTGGCGCGACATCCCGGCCCAAGTGATCGTCAAGGCCGGGCGCAAGGCGGCGAAGCGAGAGCTGCCGGAACGCTTCGTGCAGGCGATCGACCAATGCGCCATGCGAATTGGTGCGGTCGGCACCGACGCCTATCTCGCCGAGTGGCGGCGCGGCGCCCCGGAACCCTGCGGCGAGGACCTTGAGGCCGAGGCGGATGCGGCGCTCGCCCGCCTGGAGAGCGACTATGGCAGGGATCGGCTTCGGCAATTGGTCGATAACGGCGGCCGGCAAGAAGAATAGGCCGGTCGGCGCCTATCAGCCGCAGCACGTCTCGGTTACTAGGCGGCTTAGAAAGCCGTACACGATCCGTCGCTGGTCGGTCCGCCATTCACGCTTCCTGGAGCGGCTCTACGCGCTCCTCGCCGACTTCTTCCTGAAGCTCGATCCGTTCTGGAGCCTGGTCGGCTATTCGCGTGCCGAAGCGCCGGTGAAATTCGTCGAGAGGCGGGTGAAGGGCCTTCTCTTTGATTGTCGGATGTGCGGGCAGTGCATCCTCTCGTCGACCGGCATGTCATGCCCGATGAACTGTCCGAAGCGGCTCCGCAACGGGCCGTGCGGGGGCGTGCGCGCCAACGGCCATTGCGAGGTCGAGCCGGACATGCCCTGCGTCTGGGTTCAGGCGTGGACCGGGAGTCGCCAGATGCGCGGCGGTGCCGCCATCCTCAACCTGCAGAAGCCGGTCGACCATTCGCTGCGCGAAACATCGGCGTGGCTCCGCGTCACAGCGCAGGCGGCGGAAGCACGCAAGGCGAAGGCGGCTTCATGATGCATCGCGACGAGAACCCGGCTGGTGCGCATCTGCCGCTCGACCCGCTCCCCGGCCATACGTCGCGCGGGCGACTGGAGCGCGTGCTCAGGCGCGGCGAGTTCGCGGTGACGACGGAGTTGAATCCGCCCGACTCCGCCGACCCGCAAGACGTCTACGACCGCGCCGCAGTCTTCGAGGGCTGGGTCGACGCGATCAACGCCGTCGATGCGTCCGGCGCCAACTGCCACATGTCCTCGGTCGGCATCTGCGCGCTGCTCACCCGCATGGGTTACGCCGTCGTCATGCAGGCCGCGTGCCGCGACCGCAACCGCATCGCCATCCAGGGCGACGTGCTCGGCGCCGCGGCGATGGGCGTCGCTAACATCCTCTGCCTGACCGGCGACGGCGTGCAGGCGGGCGACCAGCCGGGGGCGCTGCCGGTCTTCGATCTCGATTCGATCTCGCTGCTTGAGACCGTGCGCACGATGCGCGATGAGGCGCGTTTCCTCTCTGGCCGCAAGATCACGTCGCCGCCGCATGTTTTCCTCGGCGCCGCGTCGAACCCCTTCGCGCCGCCCTACGAGTTCCGCGCGCTGCGCCTCGCCAAAAAAATCGAGGCAGGCGCGCAATTCGTGCAGACGCAGGACCGCTTCGACTTGCCGATGTTTGAGACCTTCATGCGCCAAGTGCGCGATCTCGGCCTGCACGAGAAATGCTTTATCCTCGTTGGGGTCGGTCCGCTTGCCTCGGCCAAGACGGCACGCTGGATCCGTTCGAACGTGCCCGGCATCCACATTCCAGACGCCGTCATCGCGCGGCTCGAGGGGGCAGAGAATCAGAAGCTCGAGGGCAAGAAGCTCTGCATCGAGATCATCCAACAGTGCCGTGAGATCGAAGGCGTTTCCGGCGTACACGTCATGGCCTACCGGCAGGAGGAGTTCGTCTCCGAGATCGTGCACGAGTCGGGAGTCCTGGCGGGCCGCCGGCCGTGGCGGCGCGAAGCGAGCCCGGACGACGCGAGGGTAGCGGAGCGCCTGCAGACCATTCTCGCCGACGCCAAGAAGCCGAGCGAACCGGTATCTTGATGGAAAAGACATAACGATATAAGGAACTCTTTATATGTTTCAGGGGAAGGCTCTATGACCCGTACCGTGCTGGCCTCGGCGACGAAGGAAGTGGTGATCGGCTTCGACCAACCGTTCTGCGTGATCGGCGAGCGCATCAACCCGACCGGCCGCAAGAAGCTCGCGGCCGAGATGGTGGTCGGCAATTTCGAGACGGTGAAGAAGGACGCGCTCGAGCAGGTCGCGGCGGGCGCGCTCGTGCTCGACGTCAATGCCGGGGTCACCGCCGTCGACCCGAACACGACGGAGCCACCGCTTCTGGTCGAGACCATCAAGATCGTACAGAGCCTCGTGACCTGCCCGATCTCGATCGATTCTTCCGTGCCGGCGGCGCTCAAGGCCGGACTCGAGGTCGCGGTCGGGCGCCCGCTCGTCAATTCGGTGACGGGCGAGGAGGAGCGGCTCGAAGCGATCCTGCCCTTGATCAAGAAATACAATGTGCCGGTGATCGCCATCTCCAACGACGAGACGGGCATCTCCGAGGATCCCGACGTGCGCTTCGCCGTCGCCAAGAAGATCGTCGAGCGCGCGATGGATTACGGCATCAAGCCCGAAGACATCGTCGTCGATCCGCTGGTCATGCCGATCGGCGCCATGGGCACGGCTGGGCGGCAGGTCTTCACGCTGGTGCGGCGGCTGCGCGAAGAGCTCAAGGTCAACACGAGCTGCGGCGCGTCGAACATCTCTTTCGGTCTGCCGCACCGCCACGGCATCAACGCCGCGTTCCTGCCGATGGCGATCGCAAGCGGCATGACGTCGGCGATCATGAACCCCTGCCGGCCGCAGGAGATGGAGGCGGTCCGTGGCGCCAACGTTCTGATGGGCACCGACCGCGACTGCATGGCCTGGATCAGGACTTATCGCGATTACGCGCCGGCCACCGCGGGCGCGCCGGCGCCCATTAACGGCGAGGGTGCTCACGCCACAGCCGAAGCCAAGGGCGCGGAGAGCGGCGGCAGACGGCGCGGCGGACGAGAGGCGAGGCGCGGAAGGATGGGCGTTTGAACGAAGGGCTCGACGGGGCCTCTCCCCCCTTGCGGGGGAGAGATGGAGAGGGAGGAAACAAGCTGCTGCATCGTCTTTCCCACTCCCCTGACCCCTCCCCGCAAGGGGAAGGGGAATCGCGCCGCGCCTGGCAGGGGCGCCACGGCGCATCGCAGGCCTCATGAACGCTCCGATCCAAGACCCTCTCGTCCTCTTCATGCCGTCGGGCCGGCGCGGGCGGTTTCCCGTCGGCACGTCGGTGCTCGATGCGGCGCGGGCGCTCGGCGTCTACATCGAGAGTGTCTGCGGCGGGCGCGGCATCTGCGGGCGCTGCCAGATCGAGGTGCAGGAAGGCGAGTTCGCAAAGCACCAGATCACCTCGCGCGCGGCTAACCTCTCGCCATTCTCCGATACTGAAGCGCTCTATGTGGCGAAGCGCGGCGAGCTTGAAAACCAGCGCCGCCTCTCCTGCTCGGCCACCATCCTGGGCGACCTCGTCGTCGACGTGCCGCAGGACGTGCAGATCAACCGCCAGATCGTCAGGAAGCGCGCCGAGACGCGGGTGATCGAACGCGATCCGATCACCCAGCTCTGCTACGTGGAGGTCGACGAGCCCGATATGGCGAAGCCGCTCGGCGACACCGACCGGTTGCTCCGCGTGCTCGAGCGGGACTGGCGCTTCGAGGGGCTTCGGATCGACTTCGACCTCCTTCCGAAGGTGCAGAAAATCCTCCGCCAGGGCGAATGGAAGGTCACCGCCGCCGTGCACCACGACCGCGGCGGGCCGGTGGTGATCGCGCTCTGGCCGGGCCTGCACAATTTCGCCTGCGGCATCGCCGTGGACATCGGCTCGACCACAATTGCCTGCCACCTCTCCGCACTCCTTTCCGGGCGCACGCTCGCTTCCGCGGGCATACCGAACCCGCAGATCCGCTTCGGCGAAGACCTGATGAGCCGCGTCTCCTACGTGATGATGAATCCGGAGGGACGCGAGGCGATGACCAAGGCCGTGCGCGAGGCAATCGGCGTCCTGATCGGCAAGGTCTGTGCGGAAGCGGGGATTTCCTCCGACGAGATTCTTGACTGCGTCTTCGTCGGGAACCCGATCATGCACCACCTCTTCCTCGGCATCGACCCGACCGAGCTCGGCGGCGCGCCGTTCGCGCTTGCCGTCTCCGACGCGCTGAATTTCCGCGCCCGCGACATCGGCTTGCCGGTGAACGAGGGCGCGCGCGTCTACACCCTCCCGTGCATCGCCGGCCACGTCGGCGCGGATTCGGCCGGCGCGACGCTTGCGGAAGGCCCGCATCGGAGTGAGGAGATCACGCTCCTCGTCGACGTCGGCACCAACGCCGAGATCGTGCTCGGCAACAAGGAGCGGCTCGTCGCCGCGTCCTCGCCGACCGGCCCTGCCTTCGAAGGCGCGGAAATTTCGGGCGGCCAGCGCGCCGCACCGGGCGCGATCGAGCGGGTCCGCATCGATCCGGCGACGCTCGAGCCGAAGGTGAAGGTGATCGGCGGCGATCACTGGTCCGACGAGTTGGAGTTCGCCGAGACTGCAGCGACGGTCGGCGTGACCGGCATCTGCGGCTCCGGCATCATCGAGGCGATCGCCGAGATGTTCCTCGCCGGCATCGTATCGGAGGACGGCGTGATCGACGGCGCGCTCGCGGCGAAGAGCGACCGCATCGTGCCGACCGGGCGCACCTTCGCCTATGTGCTTCGCCACGCCGACAAGCTCAGGAGCATGCCGGAGATCCGCGTGCTGCAGACGGATGTGCGCGCGATCCAGCTCGCGAAGGCGGCACTTTACGCCGGCGCGCGGCTCCTCATGGACAAGCTCGGCATTGGCAAGGTCGACCGCATCAAGCTCGCCGGCGCGTTCGGCACCTATATCGACCCGAAATACGCGATGGTGATCGGGCTCGTCCCCGACTGCCCGCTCGATCATGTGGCGGGCGTCGGCAACGCCGCCGGTACCGGCGCGCGCATGGCGCTCCTGAACAAAGGCTATCGCCGCGAGATCGAAGCGCTGGTGCGTCGGATCGAGAAGATCGAAACGGCGCTTGAACCGCGCTTCCAAGAGCACTTCGTCAACGCCATGGCGTTTCCGAACAAGGTTGAGCCATTCCCGAATCTCGCCGCCGCCGTGACGCTGCCCGAGCGGCGCGAGAACGCGCTCTCCGGCGCCGACGAAGGCCGTCGGCGACGCGGCCGCGCTGCGCGCCGCATGGCGGAGTGATCCGGCCCGATCGGCGGAAAGGTTAACGCGTAGCTGTTTACCCTTCGGTGGTGACCCCCTGCTAGTGATTCCGCGTCACGTCGGAGCCACTCATGAGCGAAGCAGCCGTTGCGGGACTCCTCCGGCGGGCCGCACCCCCGTCCGCCCGCAACAGGTCGGCGCTCCGGCCCTCTTTCAAAGCCGAGGTAATCGAAGGCTCCAGCGCTTATGACGCGCTCGGCGCCGACTGGCGCCGCATAACCGACCTGCAGGCCGGTGCCATCCTCTTCCAGACACCCGAACTCCTCGCTGCCTGGGCCCGCCACTTCCCGGCCCGGCGGCCGGTGACTGTCGTCGTGCGCGACGGTGTGCTGCCAGTGTTGATCTGGCCGCTGTCGATCGAGCGGCACGCGATTTTCAGGATCGCTCGCGGCGCGGGCACGCCGCTCGGACAATATGACGACATCCTGCTCGACCCCGGCGTCGACGCTGAGGCGGCCGTGAATACGGCGCTCGGCGCGCTGCGCGAGACGATGCGTCCCGACCTGGTGCTGCTTGAGCGGGTGCGCGCCGATAGTGCGCTTCGCGCCGCGCTTCGCGACGTTTCGCCGATCTGCTCGACCGAAGCGGCTCCCTATGCCGACCTTTCGCCGGGCATCGACAATGCATTTCGCGCGCCGAAGCCGACCGTGGCGAAGAAGCAGCGGAAACGAGTCCGGCGTTTCCACCGCGAGGGCCGCGCCGGCTTCGATCTGGCAGGCGATCCGGGCGAAGCGACGGCCTGGCTGATGGAAGCGCTGGCGCTGAAGCGCGGTTGGCTTAGAAGCACAGGACGCATAAGCCGCGCCTTCGTGAAGGCGGAAAGCGCCGACTGCCTAAGCGAGCTTGCACGCACATTGTGCAAGACGGGCCCAACGCCGCGCATGGTCGTCTCGAGATTGAGCCTCGACGGGCGTGCCGCCGCCTTCGAGGCAGGCTTCCATCACGGCGGTACGTATTACCTCTACCTTCGCGCCTTCGCTCCGGAGTTCGCAGCGCTTGGGCCGGGCAACGTCTTGACCCACCACATGCTCGGCTGGTGCGCGGAGAACGGTATTCTACGCTACGACATGCTGGCGCCCCGCTCGCGCAATAAGAGCGAATGGCAGTCGGGCGAGGTCTCTGTCCTCGATTTCGCGCTGCCGATGACGCTCGGCGGCCAACTTTATGCGCGCGCGGCACTCCGTACGCTCGCCCCGGCACTGCGCGATGCTTTCTACGCGCTTCCGGCGCCGCTTCGCTCCGCACTTGCTCGCAGGGCGCTGAAGGTGTGAGCGACGGAACGTCGATGCAGATCGCCGCGGACGTTTCGCCCGATCGGGCACTTCGGCCCGAGGCGGCGACGGTTGCACCCGAGATCGCGTGTGGTCCCGGCTTCAACGTCGAGGTTGCCGACAGCCTTGCAGCACTCGATCGGATAGCACCCGAATGGCTCGCACTGGAGGCGCTTTCGCCGGCGGCCTCCGTCTTCCAAAGCTTCGCGCATGTCCGCCTCTGGGCACGCCATTTCATCGGCACGCAGCGAGGCTCCGTCCTTCACATCGCGGTGGTGCGCGAAGCCGGGCAACCGGTCCTGATCCTGCCGGCAGCGGTCTCCGGTCCCGCGGCGCTTCGCATCGCGCGGATAGCCGGCGACCCGATCGCGCAATATTCGGAAGTGCTCCTCGATCCCGCGCGCGCACCCCGCGGCGCCTTCGAAGCCGGGCTCGCCTCGCTGCAAGACGCCGGAACCGACGCCATCGTGTTCCGCCGCATGCGCGACGACTCGCACCTCTTACGCCTCGCCGCGCCGCATCTTCGTCCGGCGATCGCACGCGCCGTCGCGCCGTTCGCTGATCTTTCCACCTTCCCCGATTTCGAGGCATTCAGGAACAGCCTTTCGCGGAAATTGCGCCACGGCCTCCGCAACCGACGCAGCCATCTTGAGAAGGCCGGCGAACACCGGTTCGAGATTCTTAGCGGGGGCCCGGAAGCCCGCGCTGCCGTTGCCGACGCGGTGGACCTCAAACGCAAATGGCTCGTGCAGCGCGGCAACTTGTCGAGCGCCTTTGTCGATCCGGCGACGAAGGAATGCTTGCTCGACCTCGCCGGAAGTGTCGAAAGCGGCGCCGTCGTCGCGCGCCTCGTCGTCGCCGGAGAAACCGCGGCGATCCGTTTCGGCTTCGAGCATCGCGGCACGCACTTCGCTTATATGAGCGCTTACGACGCGCGCTTTTCCGACGTCTCGCCGGGCAAGCTCCTCATGGAGTACCTGATCTCCGGGTTCTGGGAGCGCGGCGTCCGGATCATCGACATGCTCGCACCAGAGGGGCGCCACAAGCGCGATTGGTGCCGGCTTGAGGTCGGCGTCGCCGATTACACCCTGCCTCTCTCCCGCACCGGCCGCGCCTACGCCGAGATCTACCAGGAGCGCGTGCGCCCAGGACTGAAGCGCACCTTCGAGCGCATGCCGCCCACGCTCCGCTCGCTCGCCTCGGCGCTCTTCGTCAGGGTTTGAGTTGGGCCGCTGCACGCGGCTCGGCTGCCGTGCCAAATGGCACTGAGGAACATGGGCGGCCGCCCCGCCTATGCCACCCCGAGCTTCTTTTGCAGGCGAGTTGAAGACGTCGTGTATTGGAAGACGATGCGCTCGTTCGGATGGACGACATGCTTCACCGCGCGCGCCATCATCGCCGCTTCGTGAAAGCCACAGAGGATCAGCTTCAGCTTGCCCGGATAAACATTGATGTCGCCGATGGCGAAGATGCCGGGCTCGGAGGTCTCGAAGCGCACGGTGTCGACCTCGATGCGCTCCTCATTGAGATTGAGGCCCCAGCCGGCGACGGGACCGAGCTTCATCGTGAGCCCGAAGAACGGGAGCAGGCGCGTCGCAGCGATCTTGAGATTGCCCTCCGGCCCCTTGACGACGGCGCCTTCGAGCGCGCCGTCGGTTCCGACCAGCTCGGCGACCTGGCCGATCTCGAAGCGGATCTTGCCGGCGTCGCGAAGCGCCAGCATCCGGTTGACGCTGTCCGGCGCGGCGCGAAACTCCGGCCGGCGGTGCACCAGCGTCAGGCTCTTGGCGAGCGGCTCGAGGTTCAAGACCCAGTCGAGCGCGGAATCCCCGCCGCCGACGATCAGAAGATCGTGGCCGCGATAATCCTCCATGCGACGCACGGAATAGAAGACGCTGCGGCCCTCATATCCCTCGATGCCGGGTATGGGCGGCCGCTTCGGTTGAAAAGAGCCGCCGCCGGCGGCGACGACCACGGCCTTACAGGCGAGTGTCGTGCCGGCATCCGTCGAGACGCGGAAGCCGTCTTCAACGCGCTCCAGCGCCGTTACCATCTCACCGAAATGGAATTTCGGGTGGAACGGGCTGATCTGCTGAACGAGCTTGTCGACGAGTCCCTGCGCGGTGATCATCGGTGCTGCCGGAATGTCGTAGATCGGCTTCTCCGGATAAAGCTCCGCGCACTGCCCGCCGGGCCGGTCGAGGATGTCGATAAGCGTGCACTTCACGTCGAGCAGCCCGAGTTCGAAGACCGAGAAGAGTCCGACCGGACCGGCGCCGACGATGACGACGTCGGTTTCTTCAAAGTCTGCGGTCATCGCAACGTCGCTGCCGCCCTCTTCGACCGTCCCGCTCATGCCTGGTTGGCAGGCACTGTCACGACCAGGCCGTCAAGCTCGTCGCTGACGGTGATCTGGCAGGAAAGCCTGGAATTCGGCCGAAGCTCGTAGGCGAAGTCCAGCATGTCCTCCTCCATCGGCCCCGCTCCGCCGGTCTTCGGCAGCCACTCCTCGGCAACGTAGACATGGCAGGTGGCGCAGGCGCAGGCACCGCCGCACTCCGCCTCGATGCCCGGAACGCCGTTGCGGATGGCATTCTCCATGACCGTGGAGCCGTTCTCTGCCGCAACCTCGTAGCGCGTCCCGTCGGCTCCAATATACGTGATCTTTGCCATGCTGCTCCGGGTTGCGACGAAATCCGCTGGGACGGGCGGGAGGGAAATCGCACGCGGTTTAGACTGCCACCAAGGCGAGTCAAGGCAGGCGGAGACGACATCTCAAGCCGGTTCGACAAAGGCTCAGATCCCGGCGCGCCGAATGTAGGCGAGCGTCTGATCGATCGCGTCCCTGAGCGGTGTCAGATCCGGATTTTCGCCGGTAATCTTAACTTCGAGCGCCCGCGCCTGCTGCACGAGCAGCGTCGCGCCGGTCGTGCGCGCCAAGCCGATCATGGCACGCAGGCGGTCGCCCCTGATCTGCGCGTCGACGGCGTCCTCGATCTGGCGCAACAGTCGCTCAAGCTCCGTCGCAAAGAGTGCCAGCACCTCCACCTGCATGCGGGCGTCGCCCTGCGTATGGCGCTTGAGCTGGACGGCGTCGAAAACGGGCACTGCGGCGGGCTGCATGTCAGAGGCGTTCGCTTGCGGCTTCAGATTCGTTGTGGGAACTGAGAGTTCACTTGCATCACCCGGCACAGAGCGTTAACGCGCCACGCCTTTTCGTTGCACAATGACCTACCGCGACGGTTTTTTTCTTTCAACAATGGCAGTGTGGCACTACAATCGCAGCCGGACAAGCGCGGGGAGGCGGGCCGGGATGGTCAGCTTTCCGCCCACTTTCTGTTCCAAGGCCAGGACGGAAGTGCGGTGGAATGGTGGCCGACGAGACTGTGGGTGAAGTCGCGCCGATACACGCTCGACCTCATTCCTTTTTGCCGTCGCCTGCCGCCGAGCGGCAGCGCGTCCGTTGTGTGCTGGGTACGGACGAAGACGAGTGATGGATGAGTAAGTTCCGCAAGTCGGACACGACGGAGTTTGCTCTTCACGCTGTGGAAGAGGCGCTCAAGATCGATTTCAAGGGCGGCATCAGGCCGTCCGTGGCAGGCGTTGCAAAGAAGGTAAAAAGAATGGCGACAGGGACTGGCGCGCCAACGGCGCGGCACAATCCGGCGGTGGAGGAAGCGGCCGACGCCGGCCAGGAACGGACCCGAGCCGTCAGCGACCGCAAGACGCAGGACAGAGGCCGCGCTCGACGCGCCGCGAACGACGACGTCCGCTCCGTCGGCAACCTCCTCTACGCATTGCAGCGTCGTCCGGCCTACACCCCCTTCTGGGTCGCGCTCTTCCTGACGATCGCCTGGGTCGGCCTCGGACTCTCTTTCGGCCTCTCCATGTGGGGCGACGAGATTTCCGCCCTTGGTGGCGTGGAAGACGTGCGTTCCGCCCCGCATCTGCTTGGTCTTGCAATCGGGATCGTCGGCCCGGTGCTGCTCTTCTGGGGCATCGCCATCCTGGTCTGGCGCGGGCAGGAGATGCGCCTCGTGTCGCGCACCATGACGGAAGTGGCGCTGCGACTGGCCGAGCCTGAGAACATCGCCAAGGAGTCGATCGTCACCGTCAGCCAGGCGATCCGCCGCGAGGTGGCGGCAATGGGCGACGGCATCGAACGGGCGCTTGCGCGCGCGAGTGAGCTTGAGGTGCTCGTACACAACGAGGTCGCCTCGCTCGAACGCTCCTACACCGACAACGAGCTGCGCGTGCGCCGCCTGATCGACGAGCTCGTCACCGAGCGCGAGGCGATCGTGCAGAACGCCGAGCGCGTGCGCCAGGCGATCCGCGGCTCGCACGATTCCTTCTCCGCCGACCTCGCCGGCATCACCGACCAGATCGCGCTTGCTGCCGACAGCTCCGCCAAGCGCATCTCCGACCTCCTCGCCGGCCGCAGCCAGGCGATCACCCAGTCGATCGGGCAGACGGGCGACCAGGTGGTGGAACTCCTCGCCACGCGGAGCGACAGTCTCTTCCACCGGCTGAACGAAGCAGGCGACAAGCTCTCCGACACCATCATCAACCGCGGCGATCTCCTGGTAGAGCGCCTGAACAATTCCGTTGCCAGCGTCTCGGAGACATTCCTCGAGAACAGCGACGTCCTCGTCGACCGGCTGAGCCGCACCACGAGCAGCCTCTCCGACAGCTTCTCGGAGCGCGCCGAAGGACTGCTCGAGCGCATCACGGTGACGAGCGAGGGCTTCACCGATTCGCTGCTCACCCGCGGTGACGAGCTGTTGATGCGGCTGGAGACATCGAGCGGCAGGACGCTCGACGCGTTCAGCCAGCGCGGCGTGGATCTCGTCGACGAGATTCAGCAAGCGGGCGATGCGCTCTCCCGCAGCATCTCGTCGAGCGGCCACGAGGCCACGCAGCAGATGCGCGAGGCCGGCAGCTCGTTCGTCGACGCGATGTCCTCGCAGACCAAGGAAATCGACGTCCGCCTGCGCCAGGCGCAGGATCGGCTCGACACCACGCTCACCGACCGCGCCGGCACGGTGATCGACCGCTTCCAGGCAGCCGGCGACAAAATCTACCAGGCGGTGACGGTCGACGGCGAAGCGCTGGTGCAGCGGCTCGGCAAGCGCGCGGAGGAGATCGTCGACCTCGTCTCCAGCCAGGCCAACTCGACGACCGGCCGCATCGAGCGCGCCGCGGAGATCGTGAACACCGCGCTTGAGGCGCGTTCCAAGGCGGTTATCGAGCACCTTGGGCAGACCGGCCAGACGGTCGCCCGCGCCATGAGTTCGCAGCTGCAGGAGTCGCAGTCCTCGCTCGTTGCCGCTGGCGATCGCCTGGACGGCACCGGCCGTGCAGTCGTGGAGTCTCTTGAGCGCCACATCAACGAGGCGGAATCCCTCCTCGTCTCGGCCAACGACCGCATGGTCGATACCGGCCGTGCGGTGGAAGGCCAACTGCGCAGCCAGATCGATGTGGTGGAGCGCGAACTGGCTTCGGCCGCCGAGCGCTTTGCCGGCATCGGGCTTGAGGCGGAGCGCAATATCGGCGGCCAGATCGAGCGTGTCGATTCCGCCGTGGAAATTGCGAGCCAGCGGATCGCGTCGGCAGGCGACCAGATCATGGCCGACCTCAACCGCCAACTGGGCGCGATCGACGCCTCGATCGACGCCGCGGATCAGCGCTTCCGCCAAGTCGGCTCCGAAGTCGGCGCCGGCGTTGCGGCGCAAATCGCGCTGATCGACGCCTCCGTCGACCTCGCCAAGCAAGGTCTCGACACGACCGGCGAGAAGCTCGTCGGTGAAATCAACAGCCAGATCGGGGCGGTCGACGGCGCGCTTGCCACTTCGGGTGCTCGAGTGGTCGGCGACATCAACCGCCAATCGGGCGCGGTCGAGGCCGCGCTGCAGGCCGCCAACGACCGGCTTGGCCACGACCGGCGACTCGGTTACGCAAGCCTTTGCCGCGCAGGTGGACCGGATCGAAGGCGCCGTCACGATGGCCAGCAGCCGGCTCGACGCGGGCGGCGGGCGCATCGTCGGCGACATCGAGAAGCAGATATCTCTTGTCGACGGGGCGCTCGGATCCGCCAGCGAGCGCTTCCATAAGGCTGGCGTCGACATGGCGCTCGACGTCGGCATGCAAGTGGAGCGCATCGAGGGCGCGCTCGACTCCGCCAGCCGTACACTCGGCGATTCCGGCGAGAAGCTCGTCGGCGACATCAACCGCCAGGTCGGTTCGATCGACGCGGTCCTCGCCGCGGCCAACGACCGCTTCTCCGCGACCGGTGACCGCATAGCGGCCAGCATCGACGAGAAGGTGGAAAGCGTCGAAGGGCGGCTCGCCCGCGCCAACGACCGGCTCAACAATTCCGGCGACCGCATTGCCGGCAACGTCGTCCAGCAGCTCGGCTCGATCGAGGCGGCGCTTGCGCTCGCCGACGAGCGGCTGGCCAATGCCGGCCGCGATGTTGCGGGCCATATCGGCGAGCAGATGAACAACGTGGAGACGACGCTGCGCGACGCGCAGGGGCGCTTCGAGAGTTCGGGCCGCGACACCGCCACGGTGATCCGCGACCAGATGGAATCGCTGAAGGACGTCATCGCCAATAGCGGCGAGCAATCGGCCGCGGAGCTCTCGGCGCGCGGCGAGGAGCTGCGCCGGCAGATCGAGGCGAATATCGAACGTATCTCAGACGTGCTCGACACGCGCGGCGGCGGCCTCGCGGCAACGCTTGGCGAGCGCAGCGCCGCGCTGGGTTCGCTGATCGACACGCGCGTCGCGCAGATCGGCGAGACACTCGACTCGCGGCTTACCGGCTTCGAAAGCCGCCTGTCGGAGAGCGCAGAGGCGGCCGCGATCCGGCTTGCATCGTCCGCAAGCACGATCGAGATTGCGGTCGAGGGGCGCCTCGCCGGCTTCGAGAACCGCGTCACCGCCCGCATCGGCGAAGTGACGCAGAACTTTGCGCAGCGTGCCGACGGCTTCGCCAATACGCTGGACGACCGGCTCGAGCGCATCAATTCCACGCTCGACGTCCGCGCCCGTCAGATCAGCGAGACGCTGGTCGCGCGCACGCGCGAGATGGCGGCCGCTTTCCACGACGGCCACAGCGAGATGTCGGCAGCCCTCGACATGCGCCTGCAGACGCTCGGCGACCAGCTTCAGGCCCGCACGCAGGAGCTGACCGAGACGATCGCCAACCGGATGATGGAGATCAACCAGGGCTTCGGCGAACGGCTGCTCGCGCTCGAAAGCGACTTCAGCGACCGCGCCAACTCGCTGCAGGCGACGCTGAGCGGGACGAGCGAGATGCTGAGCGAGCGGACCGACAATCTGCAGGCGACGTTGCAGGCCCGCCACGCCGATCTCGACCGTCTGCTCGACAGCCGCTCAAGCGAGCTCCTGCAGGCGCTGGACACGCGCTCAAGCGCGCTGCTCGACGGCGTCAAAGGCCGCTCTACGGGGATCTCGGAGGAGTTCGCCGCCAACACGAAGGCGCTGCTCGAAGACCTCGATCAGCGGCGCGAACGCCTCGTCGACGAGCTGGTCGGTCACGGCAAGAACGTCGTCGACACGATCAGCCGCCAGGGCGAGCAATCGTCATCGGCGCTCGACGCCAACGTGCGCGGGCTGTTGAGCACGCTCGGCACGCAGACCAGCGCCATCATGGAAGCGATGGAGGGCACCAACCATCGCGTCCGCACGGAAGTGCAGGACATGGTTGGGCGGCTGGAGGTCGCAAATACGGCGTTGCAGACCGTGCTCAGCGACACCTCGCAGCAGCTCGCGAGCATCGAATCCACGCTGACGGAACAGGTCTCTTCGCTGCGCACGGCGCTCACCGCCGCGGCAAGCGATACCGGCCAGTCGCACAAGCTTCTTTCCGACCAGGTGAAGACGCTGCGCGACGTCTCGACCTATGTGCTGCGCGACATCTCGGCGATGGCGTCGCAGTTCGGCGACCAGACGGAAGCGCTCTCCGGGGTCAATACGCAGCTTACGGCGACAAACGAGCTGGTGCAGGCCGGGCTTGCGGAGCGTCGCGAGGCGCTCGAGGCCATCGCCACCGGGCTTTCGCAGCAGGCGGAAGCGGTGGAAGCGCGACTGAACCGCCTCACCACGCTTCTTTCCGACACGCTCGGCACGGCCGAGCAGCGCATCACCAGCGTCGCCAACACCGTGCGCGAACGCGCCGAGGAGACGACGAAGCGCTCCGCCGAGCTTCTGACCGAGCGGCTTTCGGAGGCGCAGGAGCAGATCGCCACGCTCTCCGCCGATCTCTTCCGCCTGGGCGAGAGCCTCGGCCGCGTCACGGAAGAATCGACACGCAGCGCATCCGGCCGCATCGCAGAGGTGTTGCGCGGCGCGGAACAGCGCATCACCGAGGTCGCGGAAGCGATCGCCCGCATCACGCAGGAAGCGGCCGGCGGTTCCTCCGGCATACTGGCCGAAGCCCTGACCAACGCCGAACAGCGCGTCGCGGCGCTGAACGAACAGCTCGGCGAAAAAGCCGAAGAAGCGGCCCGCAACGCCATCGGACAGTTCGAGACCATGCGCCTTGCAGCGGTCTCCGAGGGCCAGCGCGCGGTCGAAGGCGTGCAGGCTGCGCGTCTCTCACTCGAGGCGAAGGTGCGCGAAGCGACGAACGCCTCCGGCGCCGAGCTTCGCGCCGCGGCGGGCGGCCTTGTCAACGAAGTCAGCGAGGCGGTCGCGGAGGCAACGCGCCGGTTCGCCAAGACCGCCGACGACCTGCGCGTCGCCGCGCAGTCGATGCAGCGCGAGCTGACGCAAACGCGCGACGAACTGCAGAAGGGCGTGCTCGAAATGCCGGCCGAGGCCATCGAGGCCTCAAACACTATGCGCCGTGCCATCGCCGAGCAGATCGAGGCCATCAACGAGCTGACCAAGATCGTCGCGCGGAGCGCCGGCGAAACGATCCCCGCGCCGGCGCGTCCCGCGATGCCGCCGGCGGCCGGCCCGGCCGTTCCGCCCGCAGCGCAGCCGAAGCCGGCGCCGGTGGCAGCTACCGCTGCGGCGACACCGACGCCGACGGAGCCGTTCGGCCGACCGGCGGGCGCGGTGCAAACCGACGCGAAGACCGCCGCCGCGGCGCCCGCACTTTCCCCGGCACAGTCCGACAAGCCGAAGCGCGGCAACGGCGAAGCCCGCGGCTGGGTGGCCGACCTCTTGAGGCGCGCTTCATCCGACGAGCCGGCCAAGACGAAGACCGCACAGCCCGAGGTCGGCGAGATTGCGACGGCGGCAAAGCGCTCCCCGGCGCAGGTGGTGGAATCGCTCAACTCGCTTTCGATCGACATCGCACGCGCGATCGACCACGAGGCCTCGGTGGAGCTCTGGGACCGCTACAAGCGCGGCGAGCGCAACGTCTTCACGCGGCGTCTCTATACGCTGCAAGGGCAGAAGACGTTCGACGAGCTCCGCCGCAAATATGAGCGCGACACCGACTTCCGCCGAGCCGTCGACAACTACATCGGCGACTTCGAACGGCTGCTCTCACAGGTCTCAAAGGACGAGTCCGATCCGGCCGTCTCGCGCATGTATCTGACCTCCGACACCGGCAAGGTCTACACGATGCTCGCGCATGCGGCGGGGCGGCTGAGCTAAGACCAGGCTCACTCCTCAATGTCGTCATTGCCGGGCTTGACCCGGCAATCCATTCCGTAACCGTCACGATGAGCGGAAGCGCGACGGGATGGATGCCCGGATCAAGTCCGGGCATGACGACCGTTGGGGGTGTCGGGTACGTAGGGCGCTACCCGAGCGCCCAACCTGCAATCTCGGAAAAAGCCTGTTCCATCGCCTGGTCGAGGGCAGCGACGACGGCGGTCGTGCCCCGGCCGGTGACGGGCACGACGTAGCGGAAGACGCGCGAGCGGACGACCCGGCCGTTGCGGTCGTCCATCACGCGCACGGAAAAATCGGCGACCGCGCCCTCGCTCGTCAACTCGAACGCGCGCACGTCAAGCACGATCTGGTAGTCGATCAGGAGCCCCTGCCCCGGCACGGCAACGGCGCGCACACGGCCGCTGTTCTGCAGCGTCTGCACGAGCCGCGCCTGCAAGAGCTTCGGCAGCGTGTCGCTCCACACGGCGCCCGGCAGATAGGCGTATTCGGAGGGTGTCGGGCGGCCGGCGATGCGGTCAGTGTCCAGCGCCCGAACAGTGGAGGGCTCCGGCACCAGCACCTGGATGTTGCGGTGCGGCGGCGCTGCGGGCTCCGTGAGGATCGGCGCCGTCAGGTCGTAGATCGCGTTCGGCGGGCCGGCGAGAAGACTGGTGCAGCCGGCGAGCGCCGCCGCAAAAAGCGGCACGGCGAGGCGGCCCACGCAGTGCCGCGCGTGCGCCTGGAACGCTCTACCTGACCTCAACGCCACGCCCCCTCTACCGCCGCCTACCACCATATTCCGGCACGTTCTCCCCGCCCAGCAGGAACCCGGTCGGATTCTTCTCCAGGTTCGAGATGACGCGGTCGAGCCGGCCGATCGTCCGCTGCCCCTCCGCGACGAGGCTCTGCAGATCGCGCAGGCCGCGGTCGCTGAAGTCGTTGAGCCCGTTGCCGAGCGTTCCAATCTGAGCGTTGAAATTGTCAGCCGCGGCCTTGATCGAGGCGAGCGTCGCCGAGGCATCATCGAGCAGCCCGCCCGGCCCCTGCCCGGCCATGTTGTCGAGCTTGGTCAGAAGCGAATCCGCGCGCTCGCTGAGCGCCTGGAACCGGGCGGAAACGTTGCGGGCGTCCGCGACGATCTGTTTGATGTCGCCACTGCTTTCGCCGAGCGCGGTGGAGAACTTGTCGAAATTGTCGAGCGCGCGCGAGAGCTTTTCCGGGTCGATCGAAGCGACGAGCGTGTCCGTCTTGTCGCCGAGCGCCGGCAGGTGCTCGGAGAAGGCCTGCGCATTGGCGACGACGGAATCGACGCGCCCCATGATGGAATCGAGCGCCTCGCGCTGCGCCGCAAGTCCTTCGCTCGTGGTGCGAATGCTCTTCAGCGTCGCCTTCACATCCTCCGGGTCGATCGCGGCGAGCAACGCTTCGCTCTTCTTGACGACACCGTCGAGCTTGGTCGAAGCGTCGGCAATTCCTTTGGCGGCGGCCGAGCCGTTGGCGACGAGCTCGCCGATGCCGTCGGAATTCTCCGCAAGCGCGCTGGTGAACTTGCGCACGTCGAGGACGGCGAGCGAGATGTCGTCGGAATTGTCGGTGATCGTCTGCTCGAGCTTCTGCAGCGACTCGTCGGCGCGAGCGAGGATGGTGCGGGCGCCGGCCAAAAGATCCTGCATTGAAGAGCGCGTCGCGATGATTGTCGGGTTGGGCTGCGCCTGCCATATCGGCGGCAGGCTCGGCGAGCCGCCGGCCATCTCGATGTAGCCGACACCGGTCAGGCCCTGAAAGCCAAGCGTCACCTGGGTGTCGGCCTTGACCGACAACTTCGGTTGCACACGCAGCCCGGCGACGACTACCTTCGGGTTATTCGGATCGAGGTCGAGCGTCTTCACGTCGCCGATCTTGATGCCGTTGAAGACGACCTGGCTGCCGACGGAGAGACCGGTCACCGGGTCCTCGAAGATCACCGTCAGGGGCGAGTCGGCGGTTTCGCCGGCGGAGCGGGCGAGCCAGTAGACGAAGACAAAGCCGAGGGCCAGCACGACGAGCGTGAACGCGCCGATCAGAGCTGTATTGGCCTTGGTCTCCATGACTTCTACTCTACCCTACGCAAAGGCCGCCCGCGCCCTCTTGCCGGTGAAATAGCTCCTCACCCACGGATGGTCGAATCGCCGCATTTCCGCGAGATCGCCCTCCACCAGGACGCGCTTCTCGCCAATCACCGCCACACGATCCACAATAGCATGCAGCGTGTCGAGGTCATGCGTCACCATGACCACAGTCAGGCCCAAAGTGTCTCTGAGGTCGGCGATCAGCGCGTCGAACTCGGAGGCCGAGATGGGGTCGAGGCCGGCGGTCGGCTCGTCGAGGAAGACAATGTCGGGATCGAGCGCCAATGCGCGGGCGAGCGCCGCGCGCTTGATCATGCCGCCCGAGAGCTCGGCGGGAAACTTGCCGCCGTCGCTCTCCTTCAGCCCCACCAGCTCGACCTTGAGGTTGGCGAGCGCGCGCACGAGACGGCCGGGAAGATCGAGATATTCCCGCATCGGGATCTCGATGTTCTGCGCGACGGTCAGGGACGAGAAGAGTGCCCCGAACTGGAAGAGCACGCCCCAGCGGCGCTCGATCTCGACGCTTGGGCCGTGCGGCCCGATCACCGTGCCGAAGGCCTCGATCTCGCCTCCCTGCGGCGCCACGAGCCCGAGGATCGAGCGCATGAGTACCGATTTTCCCGTCCCCGACGCACCGACGATCGCCAGAATCTCGCCGCGCCTGACATCGAAGTCGAGGCCTTCCAGCACAGTCCCCGCGCCGAAGCCCACGGTCAGGCCGCGGACCCGGATGATCGGCTCGCTGGTGCCGTTGCTTGCGCCGTTGCCTTTCTGGGCCATCAGAAGTTTATCGCGCCGTAGAAGATGGCGAAGACACCGTCCACCACGATCACCATGAAGATCGACTTCACCACCGAGGCGGTCGTGTGCCGGCCAAGCGACTCCGCGCTGCCGCGCACCGCCATCCCTTCCGTGCAGGCGATCAGCCCGACGATCAGCGCCATGAAGGGCGCCTTGATAAGACCGCTCCAGAGCGAGGCGAAGGTTACCGCCCCCTGCAGCCGTTGCAGGAAGGCGACCGGCGGTATGTCGACGTAGATCCAGAGCGTCAGCATGGCGCCGGAAAGCGTCGCCAGGACCGACAGGAAGCTCAGGAGCGGCACCGTGATGATAAGCGCGAGCACGCGTGGCAGGACCAGTACGTTCGCCGGATCAAGCCCCATGACGCGGAGCGCGTCGATCTCCTCGCGCATCTGCATGGAGCCGAGTTCGGCCGTGATGGCGCTTCCCGAACGCCCGGCAACCATGATCGCGGTCAGGAGCGGCGCCAATTCGCGCAGCGTCAGGATGCCGACGAGATCGACGGTGAAGACGCTCGCCCCGAAGAAGCGCAGCTGGAATGCGCCTTGCTGGGCAACGATGCAGCCGATCAGGAACGACATCACGACAATAATCGGCACGGCGCGAACGCCGGTCAGCTCCGACTGACGCAGGACCGCCATCACGCGGAAGGAGAGCGGATGGACGACGACGCGGCCGAACTCCTGCACCGTTCCCCCGAGCATGCGAAGCAGCGTCTCGGCGTCGCGGGTAACGGAAAGCACGGTCTCGCCGACATCCTCAAGCACGCTGCGGCGGGTCTTCGGGCGCGGCGCCTCGGCGCGGTCGAGCACGGCGCGCACGCGGCCAAGGAGCGGCGCCCGCTCGTTGGCGACGCCGCGCCAAGCCACGCGGCCGCCGCTTTCGACCGTCTGCCGCTCAAGCTTTGCAAGCAGGAAGGCGCCGGCCGTATCGAGCGCGTCGATCTCCGAAAGATCGAGAACAAGCTGCTTCGGCCCGGCCTCCGGCAAAGCGAGGAAGACATCCCCGATCTTCTGGTCGAGCTTGCGCGCCTCCTCGATCACCCAGCCGCCACCGGGAAAGAGAAACAGGCGATCAGCCTCGAAATGGTGTTCAAGCGTTGCGGCCATCAAGGCATCTCAACCGGCTGACGGATGCGCCGCCGTCGTGCTAGCAGGTGGCGCAGAAACGGCAAGTCTGGCCGTTGCGTGGCGCTCCTACAAGCGCAAGGAGGGTACAGCGCGATGGCCATCGAGAAACCCTACCTCCTCTTTCTCGGCGACGTTCGCGACGCGCTCGCGGCGAAGACCGCCCAGGGCGTCGTCGACTGGCGGCGCGCGTGGTGCGTCGGACAGCTGCGCCTCCCCGGCTGCCGCGCCGATACCGGGCTTCCCGACATGGACGTCCCGGCGGCGCGGTCGGCGGGTGCGAGGACGCTGGTGATCGGCGCCGTCAACGCCGGCGGCGTTCTGCCGGAGAACTGGATCGCGACGATCGTTGAAGCGATCGGCGCGGGAATGGACGTGGCGAGCGGGCTGCACGACCGGCTCTCAAAGGTTCCGGCCATCCGCGCAGCGGCGGAGGCGAAGGGCGCGAAACTCCACGAGGTGCGTCACTCCGACCGCCAATTCGCCACCGGAAAGGGAACGCGACGGACGGGCATGCGGCTCCTGACCGTAGGCACGGACTGTTCTATCGGCAAGAAATACACGGCGCTTGCGCTCGAGCGGGAGATGACGCGGCGCGGCTATGACGCGGAGTTCTGCGCCACCGGCCAGACCGGCGTTCTGATCGCCGAACGCGGCGTCGCGATCGATGCCGTTCCGGCCGATTTCATCTCCGGCGCGGTCGAATGGCTTGCGCCTTCCGCCGCGGAGGACCGCTGGCAGATCGTCGAGGGCCAAGGCTCGCTCTTCCATCCCTCCTTCGCCGGTGTGACGCTTGGGCTCCTGCACGGCGCGCAGCCGGACGGGTTCGTCGTCTGCCACGAGCCGACGCGGACGACGATGCGCGGGGTGAAGCACCCGCTTCCTTCGATCGCCGCCGTCATCGACGCGACCGTCACGCTTGGGCGGCTGACCAACCCGGATATCCGCCCGGTCGGTATCGCGATCAACACGGCCGCGCTCAACGAGGACGCGGCGCAACGCTCCCTCGCCGATGCGGCGGCCGAGCACGGGATGCCGGCCGTCGACCCGATCCGCACCGGCGTCGGCCCGCTCGTCGACCGCATCGCGGAGATCTTCGGCAAGCCATGACGCTCACCGTCAAAGCGCGCGCGGAGACGTGGCCGATCGCCGGTTCCTTCGTGATCTCGCGCGGGGCACGGAGCGAGGCGGCCGTCGTCGTCGCGGAGTTGAGCGACGGCTTGCATACCGGCCGCGGTGAATGCGTTCCCTATGCGCGCTACGGCGAGACGGTGGAAGGGGTCCTTACGGCGATCGGAGCGGTCGATCTCGTTGACGACCGTAAGGCTCTGCGATGGAAGATGCCGCCCGGCGCGGCGCGGAACGCGCTCGACTGCGCGCTCTGGGATCTTGAGGCGAAGCGCAGCGGCACGCCGGCGTGGAGGCTTGCCGGGCTCTCAGCACCGAAGCCGGTCGTCACCTGCTTCACGCTGAGCCTTGGAACACCTGAATCGATGGCCGCCGCCGCGGAGGCTGCCAAGCACCTGCGCATCCTCAAAGTGAAGCTCGGCGGCGACGGCGACCCGGCCCGCCTCCATGCGATCCGGCATGTCGTCCCCGATGCGGAGCTCGTCGTCGACGCCAACGAGGCGTGGCGCGCGGAGAATTTCTCCGAGAACATGCGCGCCTGCGCCGATGCCCATGTCGCGCTGATCGAGCAGCCGCTGCCGGCCGACGCCGACGACCTCCTCCGCGACGTTGAGCACGTCGTGCCGATCTGCGCCGATGAGAGCGTGCACGTGACCGCCGATCTCGATGCGCTGACCGGCAAATATGACGGCGTCAATGTGAAGCTCGACAAAGCGGGCGGGCTGACCGAGGCGCTGGAGCTCGTGCACGAAGCGCGTCAGCGCGGGCTCCTCGTCATGGTCGGCTGCATGGTCGGCACATCGCTCGCCATGGCGCCGGCGCTGCTCGCCGCGCAGCAGGCGGATTTCGTCGATCTCGACGGACCGCTCCTTCTCGCCAAGGACCGGACGCCGGGGCTCGTCTATTCCGACGCCCTGGTGACGCCGCCCGACCCGATGCTCTGGGGCTGAAGTCCACGCGGCATGCCGTTCGCAAGATAGGCAGCGGGAAGAGATACCGAAGCGGCGGCGAGGAAGGCGACGATCGGCGACAGGCGGAAGAGCGGGCCGCCGGCCGCCATGGCCGCCGCCATCGTCAGGCCTTGGCAGAACTGATAGGCGGCCTGCAGCCGAGCTGTATGGCCGGGCGTCGCGACCGCTCCGATCGTCATCATCATACCGAGATGCGTCATGCCGAAGGTCGCGCCATGAAGCGTCTGGAGCGCGAACGCGGCGGCCGGCACCGTGGCGAAGGGAAAGAGCGTCCAGCGGACAAGGCCGGCGACACATCCCGCCAACACGAAGCGCCGCGCGCCCCACCTCGGTAGAAGCTTCTTCGCCACGCCGAAGAGTGTGACTTCGACGGCGACGCTGTAAGCCCAGAGCGAGCCGATGAGGGTCGAGGAGAAGCCGTTCGCCTGCCAGTAAAGCGTACCGAACGAATAGAAGACGCCGTGCGCGCCGAGCGTCAGTGTTCCGGCGATTAGCGCCCGGCGAAGCGTCGGGTCGGCGAACGCCCGCTTCAGCCCAAATTTCTCCGCCGCCACGGGTGGCGTCGGCACGCGCGGCGATAGCAACGCGATTACCCCGGCGGCGGCGTAGGCGGCGATCAGCACGACGAGCACGGCGTTGCCGGCAAAATGCTCCGCCGCGGCGGCCGCGGCGAGGCTCCCCGACATGAAACCGGCGGAGCCCCAGAGCCTGACGCGCGGGTAGTCGATGCCGTGCGCGCGCACGCCGTAGAGAATGACGGCTTCGGTGAACGGCCCAAGCGCACTCCAGAACATGAGAGCCGCGCCGGTGAAGACGAGGATCGCCCAGAAGCCGGAGACAAAGAGCGGCACCGCAAAAAGCCCCGCGGCGAGAAAGGCATAGAGCGCCCCGGCGACGCGCAGGCTCGGCAGCCGGTCGGCGAACCCGACCAGGGCCGGAGACGCGAGGATGCGGATCAGGAGCGGCAGCGCCAGGATGACGCTGATCTGGTCTGGCCCAAGCTCCTTGGAGGCAAGCCAAATCGGAAAGAACGGCATGTAGATGCCGTTGGCGAAGAACATCGAGCCGGAGAACGCCGCAGCACGAACGGCATAGAGGCGGGCGGCGCCGAGCGGCATCTCGTAAGCCATTTCTAAAGCGTTTCCGGTTTCTCTTGAGACCGGAGAAGACGCGTCGCGGGGTAGCGGATGGCCGGCCGAAATGACTTCGGACGTATCAGCGAGTCGGATTTTTCCAGCCTTCTACAGGCGCTTTCGACGACCACCAAGGGGCGTTCGTTCCTGCTCGAATACCGGCGGCGCGGTCAGCCTGAGGAGACGCTCGGGCTGCTCGATTCGCTGCAACGCATCGAGACGACGATCGAAGGGGTGCGCAGCCAGCTGCAGCCGGAGCTGATCGCGGGTGAAATCCAGCACGTCGCGATGACCCTCGACATCGCGCTCGAGGGCGCCGAAATCGACCCGGAAGGCGACGAGACCGCGCGCCGTTTTGCGCTGGTTGAGCGCGCCCGCCACGAGCTTGCCGCGCTCTCCACATGCCTGATCGGCGCCCCGGCACCGACCGAGACGGCACCGGCTCAGCCGCGTCCGCGCAAACCCTCCGCCCGGTAGGCGGCAAGCCCGGCGGCAAGCATCTCGTCGCCGATATTGCCGCCGGAAAGCACGATCGCGATCGTCTTCCCGGCGACCTCCAAACGTCCGGCGAGGAGCGCCGCAAGACCAATCCCACCACCTGGCTCGACCACAAGCCGAAGCTCATCGAAAGCGTAGCCGACGGCGACAAGCGTTTCGGGATCGCTCGCGACAAGCCCGCCCGCGAGCCGTTTCCTGTTCATCTCAAAACCGATCGGGCCTGGGTCGGGTACAAGCAGCGCGTCGGAGATCGAACCCGCTTGCCTGGCGTTCCGCTCCCGCTTCCCAGATTTGAGCGAACGGGCGTAGTCGTCAAAACCCTCCGGCTCCGCCGTGTAGACCGCGACGGCAGGGAAGCGCGTCGTCACAGCGAGCGCCACGCCGGCCACCAACCCGCCGCCGCTTGCCGGCACGACGACGATGTCAGGTGCAACTCGAAGCGCCGCGCAATCGTCGGCGATCTCAAGTCCGACCGTCCCCTGCCCTGCGATGACGAAGGGATCGTTGAAGGGGTGCACGAAGACGCCGCCGACCTCCGCCACCACGCGCGCCACGACGGCGTCGCGGTTCTCCTTCTCCCGGTCGTAGGGGACGACGCGCGCGCCGCTCCGCTCGGTGCGCTGGCGCTTCGGCACGGGCGCGTCGGAGGGCATGACGATGGTGGCGGCGACGCCGAAGAGACGCGCTGCCTCCGCGACCCCTTGCGCGTGGTTGCCGGAGGAGACGGCGACGACGCCGCGCGCCCGCTCCGCCGGGTCAAGCGCGGAAAGCATGTTGTAGGCGCCGCGGAACTTGAAGGAGCCGGTACGCTGCAGGCTCTCCGGCTTCAGATAAACGCGCGCCGCGAGCCGCTCCGAAAGGATGGGCGAATAGAGGAGCGGCGTCCTCACCGCCTCCCCGGCAATTCGTTCGCGGGCGCGCTCGATATCCGCGAATGTGGGAACCGTCGTCATTTGGCCTGCCCTGCTGACCGCCCGCGAATAGCCGAGCGGCGGCGGCGGGGCAACGCGTCAGGCGGCTTCGCGCACCCTCGCGCCGTGCGCAGTCAGGATATTGTCGCGGAACGCCTTGGCGCTCGCCTCCCAGGAAAAGCCGAGTGAGAACTCGCGCGCAGCACTTCCCGAAAGCCTGAGCGCGCCGAGCGCGGCCTTGCGCAGATCGGCGTCAAGGACGCCGGCGCACGGGTCGGTCACCACATCCTTCGGCCCGGTCACCGGAAAGGCTGCGACGGGCAGCCCGGAGGCGAGCGCTTCGAGCAGCACGTTGCCGAACGTATCGGTGACGCTCGGGAACACGAAGACGTCGGCTGCCGCGTAGGCCTTGACCAGTGCTTCGGTCGAAAGTGCGCCAAGGAAGTGCGCATCCGGATAGGCCTTGGCTAGATCCGCGCGCGCCGGACCGTCGCCGACGACCACCTTCGAGCCCGGAAGCTCGAGCTTCAGGAAAGCCTCGAGATTCTTCTCGACCGCGACGCGCCCGACCGAAAGGAAAACAGGTCGCGGCAGGCCGAGATCGGCTTCCGGCCGCGGTCGGAACAGCGCGTGGTCGACGCCGCGCGACCAGAACACGAGGTTCTTGAAGCCACGCCGGGCAAGATCGTCGCGCAGCGACGCGGTCGCCACCATGCAGGCCGAGCCGGCATTGTGGAAGCGTCGCATGAAGGCATAGCCCCAGGAGAGTGGCACGGGAACGCGAGCGGAAAGGTATTCGGGAAACTTGGTGTGGTAGCTCGTCGTGAAGCCGAGGTTGCGCGCGAGCGCATAGCGTCGCGCGAGAATGCCGAGCGGCCCCTCCGTCGCGATATGCAGAAAGGCGCCGGGCTCCGCCTCGATCAGGCGCGCTATTTCGCTCGGCCGCGCGAGCGCCAGGGGAATCTGCGGATAGGTCGGGCACGGCAGTGTGCGGAAGCGGTCCGGGCCGATGGTTGAGACGCTGTCGCCCCAACCGCGCAGGATGCGGACCATCTGGTCGAGCGAGTTCACGACCCCGTTGACCTGCGGGAACCAGGCGTCGGTGACGATGACGAGCCGGATCGGGCCGGTGCTCACGCGGCGACGGGTTCCCGGCGCTCCGCGCCAACGCGCCGCGCCGCGGGCAGGCGGTCGGCCCAGCGGATAATCTCGAAACGTCCGTCGTGGTGCTCGACCAGTGCCGTGCAACTTTCGACCCAGTCGCCGCAATTGTAATAGGCGATGCCGAAGTCGTTATGCATCGCGGCGTAGTGGATGTGGCCGCAGATCACGCCGTCGATCTCGTGCTCGCGCGCTTCGCGCGCCAGCGCCTCCTCGAAGGCGCCGATGAAGTTCACCGCGTTCTTGACCTTGAGCTTAGCCCACGCGGACAGCGACCAGTAGGAAAAGCCGAACCGGCGGCGTGCCATGTTGACGTAGGTGTTCAAAGCGAGCGCCGCCGAGTAGGCCCAATCACCGAAATGCGCGAGCCAATGTGCGTGGCGCACGACCACGTCGAACTGGTCGCCGTGAATGACAAGCAGCCGCTTTCCGTCGGCGGTCGTGTGGATGGCGGTCGAGCGCACTTCGATGCCGCCGAAATGCGTGCCGAGATAGTCGCGCAGGAACTCGTCGTGATTGCCGGGGAGGTAGACGACGCGGGCGCCCTTGCGTGCCTTCCTGAGGAGCTTCTGCGCGACGTCGTTGTGCGATTGCGGCCAATGCCAATTCCGCCGGAGCCGCCAGCCGTCGACGATGTCGCCGACGAGGTAGATCGTCTCGGCGTCGTGATGGCGGAGGAAATCGAGCAGGAGATCCGCCTGGCAGCCACGCGTACCCAGATGCACATCAGAAATGAACAAGGTGCGCACGTGGCGCGCCGGAAGTGCTGCGGGCATCAATTCCCCTGTTTGGCGCCTTAATCGCTGATTCGCTTAGCAATTTTGTGACAAGCGCCGCGAATGACGGTTTCGCGTGGACCTATGGTTAAGCGGACCCGAGGTGTCATGAGGGCCGTTGTCGCTTGATGCCGATCAAGGCGACCCGCGCGATACGCGCGAGAGTGGGTGCCGTTCGGCGCCTACTGGCGAGTACTCGATAGTCTTGTACAGAGCGCCGTACCGGTGTCGTAGCCGTGGGCCGCGCGTCAGGTATTAGTCGCCCAATGTTTCGGTCGGCGGCGGCTATTCCATTTCAGAACGAGAGACGAATCGAATGTTCGCCAGCGCAATGAATCGGCCTAAACTGTTAGGAACAGGCAACGCGCTCGCCGTTGTGCTTGACGCGACTGGAGGCGACGGGAAAGCCTTCTCTATGCAATTCGAGAAGCAGGCTCCGAAAATCCAGCGCGGCATGCTCCGCCGCATCGTGATCAGCGCATCTGCGTGATCCGCATGAGTGAAGAAACAGCACCGCGGCGCAACAGGACGCTTCTCCTCGTCGACGACAATGCAGACGACGTGATGTTGATGCGGAGAAGCCTGGAGCGCAGCAAGCTTCCGGTCACGCTCCATGACGTTCAAAACGGCCTCGAGTGCATGAACTTCCTGCGCAGAGCCGGCCGCTACGCCAGCGCGCCGCGACCAGATCTGGTCCTTCTCGACCTCAACATGCCGATCATGGGCGGTCGCGAGGTTCTGGCCGAGATCGTAAAGGACGACGCGCTTCGAGCGTTGCCAGTCGTCGTTCTCACCACATCCAACGACGAGCGGGACCGTTCCGATATGTACCGGCTCCGCTGCAGCTCTTACGTGCGCAAGCCGGTCGACTCCGAAGAGTTCGAGGCCATGGTCAAGCAGCTCTGCGACTACTGGTTCGGGCTGGTCGAGCCTCCCCATAACGGCGACGAGGCTTGAGCGTCGACGGGGCGCGGCCTGAAGCGCCATTGTGCTTGCAATCATGACGGCGGCGGTGCGAAGCAATCCCGACGACAAACAACTTCGGGAAGGATCCCATGAAACTCGTCCGCTACGGCGCCAACGGCGCGGAGAAACCCGGTCTCATCGATGCGGCAGGGAAAATCAGGGACCTCTCCAGCGAAGTCGACGACTTCCGCCCGGAGATCATGACCTTCGCACTGACGGAACGGCTCGCGAAGCTCGACCCGGCGCGGCTTCCCGCGGTCGGCGGCAATCCACGCCTCGGTCCACCCGTCGCCCGCACCGGCCACTTCCTCGCCGTCGGCTTGAACTACGCCGACCACGCCGCAGAATCGGGCATGGCGGTGCCCGCCGAGCCGGTGCTTTTCTCCAAGGCGCCGAGTTCCGTCTGCGGCCCCGACGATGACGTCATTATCCCGAAAGGCTCCAAGAAGCTGGACTGGGAAGTCGAGCTCGCCTTCGTCGTCGGCAAGCGTGCGTCCTATGTGAGCGAGGCCGACGCGCTTAGCCACGTGCTCGGCTACATGGTCTGCAACGACGTCTCGGAGCGCTTCTGGCAACTTGAAGGCACCGGCCAATGGATCAAAGGCAAGAGCGCCGCGACGTTCGGCCCGCTCGGACCGTGGTTCGTGACGGCGGACGAGGTCGGTGACCCGCAGAAGCTCGACATGTTCCTCGATGTTAACGGCAAACGGATGCAGACCGGCAACACGAGCACGATGATCTTCAGCGTCGCCCAGCTCGTCTCCTACATCTCCGCCAAAATGGTGCTCGAGCCGGGCGACGTGGTGACGACCGGAACGCCGCCCGGCGTCGGCCAGGGAAAGAAGCCGGCACCCATCTTCCTCAAAGCCGGCGACGTGATGGAGCTCGGCGTGGCGAAGCTCGGCAAGCAGAAGCAGAAGGTCGTTGCCTACTCGGGATGATATCTAGACGGGACTCGGACGAACGGCCCGACGCTCGCGTTCGCGCTGAAGCCCGAGCTGCCGCTCGCGAAAGATGATGAAGATCCCGGCGGCGACGACGATCGCGCCGCCGAGGACGACACTGGCACTCGGCACCTCGCCGAAGACCAGGTAGCCGAAGGTCAGGCCCCAGAGCATCGACACGTATTCAAAGGAGGCGACGGTCGCCGCGTCCGCATGACGGTAGGCCGACGTCATCAAAATCTGGCCCGTGCCGCCGAGGAGCCCGATAGCGACCAGGAGCAGCGCGTCAAGCGGCCCCGGCACGACCCAGCCGAAAGGCAGTGAAAGAAGCGCAAGCAGCGAGCCCGACAGCGAGAAATAGACGACGATCGAGCCGGTCGATTCCGTCCTCGTCATCGAGCGGACGAAGATCGCCGCGAAAGCTGCAGAGAAGGCGCCGCAAAGGGCGAGGACCGCCCCAAGGAGCGCAGTGTTCTCCAAGCCCACGCCCGCGAAGAACGTGAGCCGCGGCCACAGGATCACCAGGATACCGAAGAAGCCTACCACCGTCGCCGACCAGCGATAGACGCGCACGACTTCGTGCAAGACGATCGCGGAAAGCGCCACCACCATGAGCGGCGCGGCGTAGCCGATCATCATGGCCTCCGGCAGCGGCAAGTAGCCGAGCGCGAGGAAGCCAAAGGCCATGGCGGAGATGCCGATCGCCCCGCGACTTGCATGCAGCAGGGGCTTGTCGGTTCTAAGCGCTTGGACGAGCTGTCCTTGCCAGACGAGCATGCCCACGACGGGGATCAGCGCGAAAAACGACCGCGCGAAGACGATCTCACCGGCTGGCACGCGTGGCGCCGCCAGCTTCACGCAGACGGACATCATCGTGAAGATGAGGGTCGAAGCGATCTTGAGCGCGATGCCGCGGCCCGGATTCATTCAGCGCCGCCTAACACCGAGAACGTCTCAAACCTCCCACGATCTCTGCCCTGCAGAGAGGTCGAAGTTGAACAAGCGGAGCGCGGGAGAACCTCCACCTCGCCGCAGGGACAAGATCGAAGGGTCTTGCTCCCGCGACGCGCATCCCTACGCCTTCGCGGCCTGGATCGCCTGCCAGATGCGGAGCGGCGTTGCCGGCATGTCGATGTTGCGGATGCCGTGGGCGCGGTAGAGCGCATCGACGACAGCGTTCATCACGCTCGGCGTCGCGCCGATGGTGCCGGCCTCGCCAGCGCCCTTGATGCCGAGCACGTTCCACTTGCAGGGGACATTCCGCGTCTGGAAATCGAAGAACGGAAGATCGTCGGCCCGCGGCATCGCGTAGTCGTTGAAGGTACCTGTGATGAGCTGCCCATCGGCATCGAAAACCGTGTGCTCAAGCAGCGCCTGGCCGATCGACTGCGTCACCCCGCCATGCACTTGGCCGGCCAGCAGCATCGGGTTCACCGTCGCCCCGAAGTCGTCAACGATCGTGTAGCGAAGAACTTCGGTGTGCCCCGTCTCCGGATCGATCTCGACCTCACAGACATGCGTGCCGTTCGGGTAGGTCTGCTCCTCGGCCCTGAATTCGCCCATCGCCGTAAGCTTTGCCTTGTCCTTCGCCTTGGCGGCGATGTCGGCATAGGTGATGCGGCGGTCGGTGCCGACTACGCGCGCCGCCCCGTCGGCGAGCTCGATGTCGCCGACACCGGCCTCCAACTCGTCGGCAGCAAGCTCTTTGATCTGCGTGGCGAGCTGACGGGAGGCGAGATCGACGGAAGGAGCCCCGAGCGGAATCGAGCGCGAGCCGCCCGTGCCGCCGCCCTTCGTGAGCGCATCGCTGTCGCCCTGGACCACGCGAATCTTGTCGTAGTCGAGCCCGAGCGGACCTCCAACGAATTGCGCGTAAGCGGTCTGGTGGCCCTGCCCGTTCGCCTGTGTGCCGATGTGCACGGTCACGCCGCCGTCAGCCTCAAGCACGGCCTTTGCCGCCTCCGAGTCGCCGAAGGCGCAAATCTCGATGTAAGTGCCGAAGCCCAGGCCGCGGATCTTACCCTTGGCCTTACTCTCCGCGAGACGCGCCTCGAAGGTCGCCACTTCCGCCTTTTCCAGCGCGCTGTCCATGTGGGCCGCGAACTCGCCGGAATCGTAGGTGTGGTCGGTGATCGTCTTGTAGGGCATCTGCTCCGGTGTGATGAAATTCCGCCGGCGTATCTCGGTCGTCGACAGGCCGGCGACACGCGCCGCCTCGTCCATCAGACGCTCGATCAGAAACGCCGCCTCCGGCCGCCCCGCACCGCGGTAAGCATCCGTCGGGACGGTGTTCGTGAAGACGGCCTTGCAGTGCGCATAGACCGTCCGGACGTCATAGACGCCGGTCAGCATCGAGATCGCGAGCCACGGTATGAAGGGGCCGAACTGGTTGAAATAGGCACCCATAGCCGCGGTGAATTCCACGCGGAGCGCAGTGATGCGGCCGTTCTCGTCGAGCGCCACGGCGCCCGTCGATACGTGGTCGCGCCCGTGCGCGTCGGCGAGGAAGTGCTCGCTCCGGTCGCACACCCATTTCACCGGCCGGCCGATCGCCTTCGCGGCCTTCGCGGTCAGAGGGTATTCGCGATAGTTGAATCCCTTGGTGCCGAAACCGCCGCCCACGTCGAAGGTCAGCACCCGCACCGTCTGAGGGTCGATTTTCAGAACCTGGCACATGGCGTCGCGCAGGCCGTGGACGCCCTGCGATCCGACCGTCACCGTATAGCGGCCGCTCGCCTTGTCGAACTCGGCGACGACGGCGCGCGGCTCAAGATAGTTGCAGACGAGCCGGTTGTTGACGATCGTCAGTTCGGCGACCTTCGCCGCCTTGGCAAAGGCGGCATCCGTCGCCGCCTTGTCGCCGTGCTCGTATTCGAAGGCGAGGTTCGAGCCCCGGTCCGGCCAGACGAGCGGCGCGTCTGGCGCCAACGCCGAGGCCGTGTCGGCTATCGCCGGAAGCGACTCGTAGTCGATTTCGATCATCTCGGCAGCCGATCGCGCTGCGTTCAAGTCGTCGGCGACGACGTAGGCGATCGCGTCACCCACGTGGCGAACGACGTCGCCGCAGAGCACCGGATAGACCGGCACTTCGACCGGGTTCTTGAACGGACCCATGCCGAGGCACGGCATCGGCGCAAGATCGGCAACGTCGGCCGCGGTCCACACCAGATGTACGCCCGGCGCGCTTCGTGCCGCCGACAGGTCGCCGATCTTGATGCGCGCATGCGCCGCCGTGGAGCGCACCACATAGGCGGCAAGCGTCCCCTCAGGTGTGACGTCGGTCGTGTAGCGGCCCTTGCCCTGGATCAGGGACCCGTCCTCGATGCGGCGCGGCGAGGCGCCCATTCCGAATTTCGGGAGAGCGGAAGCATTCATGGCTGGTAGTCCCGGGGGTTCGAGAGCGGAGCGAACGGAATGATTTGGAATCGGACACGGCGGGAGGACCGCGTCGCCCGATAGTTCTGGCACATCCGATGACCAGACGACAACTGGCGCCGGCGAATTCTTCGCGTCGCGGTCGCCAAAGGTCAGGCGACGGTGCGGGTGATCACGCTCGCCGAGGTGGGATCGGCGCCATAGGTCTCGCCCGGCTCAAGCCCCAGAAGCTCGGCAAGGCGCGTGCGCGCCCGGCTGACGCGGCTCTTGATCGTGCCGACCGCGCATTCGCAGATCTCCGCCGCTTCTTCGTAGGAGAAGCCGGAGGCGCCGACCAGGACGAGGGCCTCGCGCTGGTCGGCCGGAAGCTTCGAAAGTGCGTTGCGGAAGTCGCTCATATCCATGTGCCCGCCCTGCGCCGGCTGCGAGGCAAGCCGCGCCGCGTAGGTTCCTTCCGCGTCCTCAACCTCGCGCCCGCGCTTGCGCAATTGCGAGTAGAACTCGTTGCGCAAGATGGTGAAGAGCCAAGCGCGCAGATTGGTCCCCTCCTGGAAGGTATGGAATTTCGCCCACGCCTTCATCAGCGTCTCCTGCACGAGATCGTCGGCCCGCTCGCCGCTCCCGGTCAGCGAAACCGCGAAGGCGCGCAGATTGGGGATGGACGCCAGCAGGTCTTCCCGAAGGGCCTTGGAAACCGCCATCCGTGCTCAGCTCTTCTTCGCGACCGACCGCTCAAGCTCCTGAAGAAGCTCGATGAACTTGTCCGGCACCGGTTCGTTGACCACGTCGTCGTAATGCGCGCGCAGATGCTTTCCGATCTCGCGCTGGATGCGCGGATCGATACGCGGCGTCGCGCCCCCGGGGCGGGAAGCCGTTCCAGCCTGCATCTTCTCGCCTCTTTTCTTGCGCCCTGCGCGAGACCCTTGGCCTGCCTTTGCCATTCCTGTTGCTCCAAGCGCGGGCGCAGCGCCCGGCGTCACCAGGAAGGACCGTCTCGGAATCGCGCGTCGTCTTTAGCCACGTCAACGGCGTGGTTGTGCGCTTGTTCCAAGATTGGTCGCGTTCCCCAAATCGTTATGGCTCGATCAGGATTTCCAGTCGGCGCCAGCAGTGATTCTGAGCCAACACCAACCCCTTAGCGCCTGTAACCGAGCGTGCAAGAAGAAATGCCGCAGGCACTGGAACGGTCTTCCTTCCAATTCGTTTTCCCTCGGCTTCGGGGCGCTTCAACGCCGCCGTAGCAGCTCGCCTTCCCGAGCCCGCCGCGCCCCTCCCATCCGCGGCGAAATCGAGCGGGCGAGATTGACGTACCCGGCCGGCCTCCTCATGCCCCTTCCCCCTCGCAGGTCGGCCGGGGACGCCTTCCAAGGTCGCGCCTCATAGTCCAACCGTGAGCAACGCGTTGGCGCCGCAAAGGTTCCAAAGGCGGCGGGTATTCCCCCACCTAGGCGACGACGTCAAAGCTTTCCGGCATCAGCGGGCGAGCCAGCCGCCGTCGACGTTGAACACAGCACCGGCGACGTAGCTTGCCGCAGGCGAGGCGAGGAAGACTACGGCACCGGCGATCTCGTCCACTTCCGCGAAGCGCCCTGCCGGTATGCGCGCGAGGAGATCGCGCATGCGCGCTGCGTCCTGCCGGAGCGCCTCGGTGTTCTCAGTGACCACGTAGCCGGGCGCGACCGCATTCACGTTGATGCCCTTCGCCGCCCACTCATTGGCGAGCGCCTTGGTCAATCCGACAATTGCGTGCTTGGCGGCGGTGTAGCCGGGGACGCGGATGCCGCCCTGGAAGGAGAGCACCGAGGCGATGTTGACGATGCGCCCGAAACCGCGCGGCGCCATCGCCCGCGCCGCGGCCTGCGATAGGAGCCAGACGGCATCAAGATTGACGCTCATCACCGCGCGCCAGTCGGACCATGCATGATCGAGCGCGTCGCCGCGGCGGATGATACCGGCGTTGTTCACCAGGATGTCGAGCGGACCCAGTCGCTCTTCGACCTCCGCGATCAGGTGCGTCGCGCTCTCCTCGGTCAGCCGCCCGAGGTCGGCGGTGATCGGCTCGGCCTTGCGGCCGAGCGCGCGAATGGCGGCCACCACTTCGTCGCCGGGATGCCGGTTCACCGTGATCGCGACGTCAGCCCCGCACGCGGCTGAGGCCTTCGCAATCGCCGCGCCGATACCGGTCGCGCCGCCGGTGACAAGCGCGCGGCGCCCGCTGAGCAAAAAGGCGGATGGCTCGATCATTCGCCTAGCCGCAGTCTCACCATTCGACCGAGATGTACTGCGGCTCCAGAAATTCCATGATCCCGTGATGCGCGCCCTCGCGGCCGATCCCAGACTGTTTCATCCCGCCGAAGGGGGCCGCCGGATCGGAGACGAGCCCGCGGTTCAGGCCGATCATGCCGAAATCGAGCTTTTCGGAGAACGCCAGGCCGCGCTTCAGATTCCCGGTGAACACGTAGGCGACGAGGCCGTATTCGGTGGCGTTGCAGCGTGCCGCCACGTCCGCTTCGTCGGAGAACCGCGCGAGCGCCGCGACCGGCCCGAAAATCTCCTCGCGAAAGCAGCGTGCATCCTCCGGCACGTCGACCAGCACGGTGGGCTGATAGAAATAGCCGGGGCCGTTGCGGATCGATCCGCCGGTCAAGACCTTGGCGCCACGCTTCACCGCGTCGGCGACAAGCTCCACCACTTTGTCGCGCGTCTCGGCGTTGACGAGCGAGCCGACCTCGACCCCGTCCTCCAGGCCGTTGCCGATCTTCATCGCGCCCATCTTGTCGGCGAGCTTCTTGGCGAATTGATCGTGCACCTTGTCGTGCACATAGAAGCGATTTGCGGCGGTACAGGCTTCGCCGATATTGCGCATCTTGGCGACGATCGCGCCGGCGACCGCGGCGTCGAGGTCGGCATCGTCGAAGACGACGAAGGGCGCGTTGCCGCCAAGCTCCATCGCCGGGGTCACGATGTTGTCGGCGGCGGCCTTCAGAAGCGTCCGCCCGACCTCGGTCGAGCCGGTGAAGGAGACGACGCGCACGCGCGGGTCGTGCAAGAGCGAGTTGACGAGCTTTCCGGACTGTCTCGAAGGAAGCACGCTGATCACGCCTTTCGGCACGCCCGCCTTCTCAAGGACCGGCATCAGCGCGAGCATGGTAAGCGGCGTTGCCGAGGCAGGCTTCAGGATCACCGGACAGCCGGCGGCGAGCGCCGGGCCGATCTTGCGCGTCGCCATCGCGGCCGGAAAATTCCACGGTGTGATGAGAACCGAGATCCCCGCCGGCTTGTGGCCGACAAGGATGCGTGCGCCGGTCGAGGGACCGCGATAGACGTCGCCGATGGCGCGCGCCGCCTCCTCGCTGCTCCAGCGGAAGAACTCCGCCGCGTAGGCGATCTCGCCGCGCGAATCCGGCAGCGCCTTGCCGTTCTCGAGCGTGATCAGGCGCGCGAAGTCCTCGTGCTGCGCCATGATCAATTCGAAGGCCTTGCGCAACACCTCGCCGCGCTCGCGCGGCTTCATGGCAGCCCATGCCGGAAACGCCCTCTCCGCGGCGTCGAGCGCCGCCTTGCCATCGGCGAGCGTGGCGCTCGCAACCTTCGCGATCACCTCGCCAGTCGCCGGATTGTCGACATCGAACGTGCCGCCGTCGGAGGCGTCGCGCCATTCCCCGCCCAAGAAAAGCTGCGTGGGGGCCTTTGCGGCGGCTGCCTGTTTCACATCGTTTCCCTTCGATCTTCGTTTATCGAGCTGCCATTCTAGCAGTGCGTTCCTCCGCATCGAAACGTTGCATCAGATTTTCCGAGCGTCTCCCGAGATAGAGTCGGCACAATTTCCGGACTGCCCTTGTGCAGCGCAGCGAACACCCTGGGGCCGGCAAACGATATGCCAACCCATCCAAGTCCCCGCCACTGAGCGGCGATACTCGCTTTCCGCGAAGCCGTGCTCCCACCACGCACGCAAAGGTTTTTCCATTTTGTAACTTGAGAATTTCTTCGCGCTGAGAGAACATTAAACCTGTCTTCGCTCGGAATCAGACAAGCACCCTCTCCATGGCTTACGCATAGCGACGCACCGGGCCCGGCTTGGCTCAGGTTTTTCGTTTGCCTGTGCGAGCCGGGAATCCTGTCGCCGATGGAAAGACTTGTCTTCGGAGCCGGATACCGAGCGCGGGTAACGGGGGGGTCACACATGACCCGTGCATTCTGAAGGAGACCTAAAATGGCCGAAGCGAAAGTGAAAATTTCGAAGAAGGGCAACAAGGACAAGGTTCCGGCAAACAAGATCGGTAAGGGCAAGAAGCCCAAGATGGCGGACGTAGAGGGCCAGGCGACCTACTGGACCGCCGCTGTCTGCTGGAACTGCTGGGCGGTGAATGACGTCGTCGCCGACACCAACGTTTGGCTCGGCTATTATTGCTGGAACTGCGGCGCCTATTTCGAGGTTTAAGCGCTCCGGCTTCAATCTGGGGCGGCGCGAGCCGCCCCAACTTCGATTCTTCCACGATTGCTTGATCCGCCGCGCGACCGCGTCGGCGTCGCGTCCGTGCGCCGTACATCCGACCTGGAGGACTTCAGATGGCGCTTCCGCATAGAACTGCGATTTCCGGCAAGCCGCAGGCATCCACGCTGGAGAGCAACGTGGCGGCGCGCCGCGCGGCACTGCGGGCCGAGAATACGCGCGACGCGCGGGGCGCGTTGATCGAGGCGCTTCTTGCGCTCGCCGAGGCGGAACTTTCGCGCGGGAGCGCAGCGGCTACGGTCGCGGCACTCGCCGAGGCCGGTTCGCTGTTCCCGACGCGGCTGCCGGACGAAGCCGTGTGGCGTGGCCGTTTCGTGATGCTGAACCGGACGAAGGCGGCGCTTGCGCAGCAGCAGGATCGGCAGGCCGATGCGGTCGAAGCCTTCGAGGCCGCGCTTTCCGCGATCCCGGCCGAGGCAGAGGGAATCGGCCGCGACGCCGCCGCAGCCCGGCTGCAGCTTCTCGTGCGCCTTGCGCGTTCGCGACTGGCACTTCTCCAGGCGCGCGAAGTCGCCTCAGAGATGCGCCAGTGCGAGGCTCTTATGGCCGCGCTTGCTGGGAAGATCCCGGCCCGCGCAATCGACACGATCCGTGCGGCGGTCCTCGGCAATTCGGGCGTAGCCGAAGCCCTGCTCGGCAACGCCCAAGCCGCGGAGGCCAAGCTCGCCGAAAGCATCGCTGTGATCGACCGGCTTGCATCGCCGGAACTCGCCGAACTTCGCCGGCAGGTGCTCGGCACTTGGAGCGAGGTCATCCGGAAGAGCGGAGGCGACGCGGACGCGCTTCTCGCCCACGCTGCTCATGCGGAACACGTTCACGGCGAAGATTGCGGCTGCGGCCACGCGCACGACCACGGCGGCGCGGACGAGCACCGCGACCGCCGACACGCCCACGCCGACCACTCGCAGCGGCCGCGCTGACGATGCGGTTGCGGCCGGGGGCGTAAGGTGGTTCAGATGTCTGCGGCCTGAGACAAACGGCACGGGGGATGCCGTGAAGGGACCGATCGGACGACCTGTTGCGCTAACGCCGCTTTCGCCGCGGCGGCTTCTGCGCTGGGCTTGGCGGTCGGTCTCCGGCATCGTCGCGCCCTTCTACCTCGTCACCTGCCTCGCGCTCGTCACCAACGTGGTGACGCTCTACAACGCGCAGCTCATCACCAATTTCATCGCGCAGGCGCAAAACAGCGTCGCGGCACCCGCGACGCCGACTGCAGCGCCGCAACCGGCTGACACGCCCGCGCCCGCGCCCGCCGCCGGCCAGCAAGCAAAGAAGAAGTCCTCCGGCGGCTTCAGCTTTATCGACGCGATCTTGCCTGACGCCATCGGCGCAACCGCGATGCTCTTCGCGGTGACCGCAATTCTCGGGATTGCGCTCGGCTATTTGAACCGCGTCGGCACGGTGTGGATCAACACGCTGATGCTGCAGCGCCTGCAGCTCAGGCTGCACGACAAGCTGATCAATCTCGGACCTAGCTATCACGCGAGCCACGACGTCGGCGAGAATCAGGCCGTCATCATGAACTACTCGCAGCAGGCGCAAGGCGCGCTGCGCGACGTTACTCTCCTCGCCCGTTGTGCGCAGCGTCTCGCTCATCTCAGCGATCATTCTTCTCTTCTACAACCTCTCCAAGCTGCAGGGGCAAGATACCGTCGTCGACGTCGTCGTCGGGGTGCTTCTGATCGTCCTGCCGGTCGGGGGATGGTGGCTCGCCGGGCGGCTCCGCGCCGCCAACGTCGCGCTCCAGCAGCAGCAGAGCATGGTGGCGAACACGCTCGTCGACTCGCTGACCACACCGCAGGAGGTGCAGCTGATGAACGCCGGCCCGCGGCGTTCGTCGACCCTTGCCGCGCGGCTCAAGGCGCAAGCCGACGCACAGCTCAAGAGCGCGCTCCAGAGCGAGGTCGCGGTGCAGTTCCCGCAGGCCGTTCCGACGCTTCTCCAGATCGGCCTGATCCTTTGGGCGGTCTTCGTCGTCGGCGGCGGCGCCGCGGTGCAGGCGGCGGTTGCGATCTACCTCTTCGTGCCGCGCGTCGTGGCGCCGATCCAGGAGCTGATCACCTTCTACACGACCATCAACAACGCCTGGCCGGCGGTCGAGAAGGTCGGGATGCTTCTCGACGAACCGCTCGAAGTCGTGGACAGCGGCAAGAAAACAGCGGCCGACGCCTCCGGCTACGACGTGGCCCTTGAAAGCGTCACTTATCGCCCGACGCCCGAGCGCACGGTGCTGAGCGACGTGAGCTTCCGCTTCCCAAGCGGAAAGATCACCGCGCTCGTCGGCCTGTCGGGCTCGGGCAAGAGCACCGTCTTGAAGGTGATCTCGCGTCTCTTCGACCCCGACGGCGGGCGCGTGACGGTCGGCGGCACCGACGTGAAGGAATTTCGTCTGTCGGCGCTTCGCTCGCTGATGGGCAGCGTGTCGCAGTTCCCGATGTTCATCGAGGCGGACGTCAGGGAGAACATGCGGCTCGCCGCGCCCGACGCCACCGATGCGGCGATGGAGGCGGCGTGCCGCGCCGCCGATATCTGGGGCGCGCTCGAGCGCATCGCGCCCAGCGATCCGCTCGGCGCGCCCGTCTCGCGTGCGGCCGGAAAAGCCGGGCTCTCCGGCGGCGAGCGGCGGCGGCTTGCGATTGCGCGTGCGCTCCTTGCCGATCCCCACATCTTGCTTCTCGACGAGCCAGCGGCGGGCATCGATGTGCTTTCCGTCAACCGCATCGCCGAAGAGCTTCGCCGCGTCGCGCCAGGGCGCACCATTCTTCTCGTCGAGCACAACATTCCGCTGATATCCTCGGTCGCCAATCTGGTCTGCTGCATCGAAGACGGGCGCATAACGGATGTCGGAACGCCGGCTGAGCTCTCCGCACGGCCGACGCTCTTCAAGCAGCTCATGGACACGCAACTCGCCTACGGTGACCAGGTGGAGTACGACGTGAAGGCGAGCGTTCCGGTGCGCAACATCGAAACCCCCGTCGCGCAGCAAGGCGCTGCAAAGGGCCCGCCGGCGGGTCCGGCTCCGGCGCGACAAGCGGGAGCCGCCAAGCCCGGCGCGCCGAAGGGCACGAAGCAACCGGTGTGACGCCGGCGGATCGCGAGGAGAGACGATGGCTGATGCGAAAGAAATCCGCGCGAGCCTGATGCAGCGCTATCTCGGCTTGTCGCCGGGGCTGGAGGACCAAGCGCTGAGCCTCATCGTGGAGACCGGGGTGCGCGCAGTCGGCGGCGACGAAGGTTCGCTCCTCGTCTATAACCCGGAAGCAAACGACCTCACCTTCGTCATGACCTACGGCAATCCCAACGCAGAGCGCGTGCTGGTGGGGACGCAGGTGCCGATGGGAAGCCTCGCGGGCCTTGCCGCCGAGACCGGCCAGGTGCAGATCGGCGCGCCGCGCTACAAGGACGCGAAGCTGGCGGAAGCGGTCGGCAGCGTACAGTCCGTCATCTCCGCGCCGATGCTGATCGGCGACCGGCTGATCGGGGTGATCACGGCGATCTCGAACAAACCGGAGAGGCGCTTCACCGAGGCGGACGGACAGCTCTATGCATGCCTCGCGACCGTCGCGGCGCTCGTCGTCAATCAGGCGCTGCTTTTGAAAGGCGAAGGCGAAGCCGCGGAGACCACGCCCGCCTCGCTCGCACCCGATCCGGTCGCACAGGACGTGCTCGACCGTGTCGGCCGGCTGCTGCAGCGCGACAGCGGCACCGTGCTCCAGCTTTCGCGAATGCTTGAGGCGGTGGAGGCGATGGCGCCCGGGGGCGGCGCGCAATGAGCCTTCCGACAGGGCTGCTTCAGCGCGCCCTTGCGGTCCCGATCGAAGAGCTTGCTAGGGCCGAGCTTGCGCCGGTGACGGTCGGCATTCTCGACAGCGGCATCGACGGCTCGCATCCCGATCTTGCCGGGCGCGTGATCAGCGCACGCATCTTTGCAGCCGACTCGAAAGGAAAGGTCGAATCGCGCGACGCCAATCCGGCCGAGAACAACGACCTTTACGGCCACGGAACCGGCGTCGCCTCGATCATCGCCCGGATCGCGCCGAACACGCGCTTCCTCGACTTCCGCGTGCTCGGCGGCAACAATCGCGGCGCCGCCGAAGCATTGTTGGCGGGCTTCGACGAAGCCGTCAGCAGCGAGGCGCGACTGCTCAACATGAGCCTTGCGGCGAGCGAGAAATACGTGCGGCGCATGAACGCCTTCTGCGAAGACGCCTATCGCAAGGGCATCACCATCGTCGCGGCGCGCCGCAACATGCCGCTGCAGGACGAGGGCTTTCCGGCGGCGCTCCTCCCGTGCGTCGGGGTCGACAATGAGGGTGAAGGGCCGCAGGCCCGCTGGCTCTACCGCAACGACGTGATCGAATATTCCGCCAACGGCGTGAACGTGCCGGTCGCCGCGCATGGCGGCGGCTACACGACGATGACCGGCACAAGCTTCGCGACGCCGATCATGTGCGGCTTCGTCGCCCTTCTGCTCGGCGCTTATCCGGGGCTAAGGCCCTTCGAGGTGAAGGCGATCCTGAAGGCGGCGGCCGCGGAAGGCGCTGGCTAGGTCGAAGGGCCTGCGGAGGCCGCTAAGTCTCGTTCGCCTTCAGATCATACATCCGGAACGTGCCGTAGCCTTTGGCGAGCGGCACCGGGCCGACGTAGTTGCAGGTGAATTCGCCGTGCGCCTCAAGCAATAGGACCGCCGCGAAGGCTTCCGTCACGAAGACCGTGCCGGGCGGGGTGATCGGCTCGATCCGCGCGGCGCGTGAAAGCGAGCGGCCGTAAAAAGTGTGTTGGCCGACCACGGGATCCCAGTCGGCGAAGACCGGGCCGTAATGCGCCCCGATCCGCATCGTCGGCGCCTCGCTCCGCCCGAGCACGCTGCCGTCGATCTTGGCAAGGCGCTTCTGAACCGCGAGGCATATGTCGGCGGCGGTCCTGACATCGGGAACCACAAGATGGATGGCATCGCCCCAGGTGTTCTTGAGCGCGACCGCCTTTCCCTTCTCCGCCACCAGGTCGCCGATCGCCCGCATCACGGTGTCCCAGAAGACCGGCAGATACTTTTCCGGCATGCGCGAGAAGCCGGGGAGATCGCCGAACACGACGGCGCAGCACTGTCGCGGCTCGGCCCGCTTCCGGCGCCGCGGCTTGGCGGCTCCACTGCCGAGCGGCACGAGCATCTGCCGCCGCCGCTTGTCCCTCGTCCATGCTTCCGCCGAGACGGAGTCCGGCACCTCGCCTTCAGCATCCGTCAGAACAACCTGCAATGCCTTGCCGTCCAGTTCCTGCGCCCGTTGCAGCGTCAGCCCCATGGCAACGCGCGCGGCATACTCGCCGAGATTCGGATCGTCGGAATCCGGGTCCTCGGCAATCGTGTCGAGGCGATGCGCTCCCGCGCAACAAGCTTCGAAGCGCGCCCGCCAGTCCCGGCCGGCGCTCTTCAGGACGAGAGCGATAAAGCTTGGGAGGGGAAGCGGAAGAATGACATTCAATTGCTTGCCGGCCGCAAGCGCCGCCTCGGCGAAGAGGATTTCGCCCGGGCTGCCAAGCGAGCCGAAGACGGCGCCGGGATTGAGCTTCTTCAAGGCCGCGGCGATCCGCTCGCGCGCTTCGGCGAGCGCCGGCGCGTGTTTGTATCGGGCCCATGCGCGCTCGGAGGCTTCGTCGCCGAGATAGTGCACCGTCACGCGGGACGCGAGCGGCGCGAGAAAGCGCTCGATTTCAGCGGGAGCCCGGCCCATCTCGGCCAGTATCAGGCGAAGCTGGCGGCGTGTGCTTGAGGCCGGGCCCTCGTCGCCGAACGCCCGCGCCGCCTTCAGGTCCTGACGCGCCGGGTCGAGCGCGCCGGCGAGGATATGCGCCTCGGCTCGCGTTGCGAGCGACCAGAAGTCCGAGCCGTTCGCGACTTCCGGATCGGCCAGCACACGCGCGGCGATCTTCGCGGCTTCCTTCTTGCGACCGCCGAGAAACGTCATGGTCGCCCAGTTGATCGCCGGATAGTAGGCGGGCTTCTTTTCAAAGATGCGTTTGTAGACGGCGGCCGCCTGCAAAAGGCCGGCACGGCGGGGCGCGCCCTTCAGCTTCAGCGCCGCATCCTTCCGAAGCCGGGCTTCGAGCGCGAGGACATCGGTGTCCTCCGATTTGTCGAGCTTCCATTCGCGGTAGCGCTGCATCGCGCGCTCGGTCGCACCGACCCAGGCGAGCGCGAGGATCGCCCGGTGCTTCAGCCGCTCGCTATCGGGAAACGTCTCAAGATAGCGGCTCGCCAAGTCGAAAGCCGGAATCCATTCGGCCTTCTTCACCAGCCGCTCGACCTCCGCAATCGCCTCCGACAGCCCCTCTTGCATGACAGCGCTCCAAAGTCCGCGGCCCCGATCTTATGCACCTGCGGGCTTCCGGCCAGAAGGGATGAAAAAAGACCGCCGCCCGGAGGCGGCGGCAAGTCTTGGAGGGAGGGCATCGGAGGGTGGGAGGCCCGTCCGACGCGAGCCACCATGGCAGGATGCCCCGGCGACGTTTGTGCGGAACCTCACAACGGAGGCCGCACGTCCGCGCGAAGTGTCGCGCGAGGGTGGCGAGCAGTCGAACAGCCACGCCCCTTAAGGAGCACGACCATGATCAGGACCTTCGCTTTCGCCGCGCTCGCCGCGGCCTTGCTCGGACCGCAGGCCCAGGCGGACGACCAGGATTGGCGTCCGGAAGGCCACGACAGCGCGGTCGCCGCCTGCATCGACTTCAACCAGTACAAGCCGGCGAATCTCGTCGACGCCACCGAAGACGGGCTCGGCGATTGGATCGTCTGGGTCAAGGACAAGGACGGCGATCTCTGGCTCTGCAATGCCAACGCCGCAGGCGACGTCTACGCAAACGTGCTCTTGAACGGCGACCTCCTCAATGGCGAGGGCAAAGGCTTCGTCAAAACCGACGGCGACAACGGCCGCCGCCCGGGACCTGCGGAGAGCGCCGAACGTCTCTGCTCGGCGGTCGGCAGTTACATGGAGGACCTCCAGATCGTCGCGACCGTCGACGACGCGCTCGGCGACTATCTTGTCTGGCTCAAGAACAGCGACGACGCCTATTGGATGTGCAACGCGTCGTCCGACGACAAGCTCTACAGCTTCGAGTCCGTCCAGTATCCGCTCGACGGATCAGCGAGCGGCGGCGAGACCTGCTGTGCCCCGTTCGAGGATCGGCGAGGCTGAGCGCCGCGTGCCCCGGGAGCATGCCGGCGCTCCCGGCGGTCAGCTTGCCCCGTTGTCGGCCGGAAGCTCGACCAGAGCCTCAGGCGTCCAATCCGCAACGTTTCGAATCGACTGTCTCCGCGTCGGCTGGCGAAACGGAGATCGTCGCGGCCTTCCGCGCTGCCTCCGCCGCGGCCGAACCGTTGCCTTGCTCGCCGAAGAGCCGCACGGCGAGCTTTGCGTGAAAGAGCGCCTCAACCGGGTCTTCCGTAAGGTCGGCGAGCGCCATCTGTGCCTCGGGCACGCCGATTGCGGCCGCCTGGCCGGCAAGCCAGGCAAGACCCGTCTTCTCACGCGGCGTCGTCGCGTGCGCGGCAAGGAAGGGATAGAGCACCGGAAAGGATTCGATCAGCGTGTGCTGCGTCGTCGCGACATACGCATCGGCGCCGCGGGCGTCGTCCTTCTGGCTGAGCGCGTAAGCGACGAGCGAAAAGGCCGGCGACACGCCGCGCGCGGCAGCCTCTCTCGCGAGCGACACATATTCTGCTTCGCGGGTCGTATCCGCGCTTATCACGCGCGAAAGCTGATACGTCGTGCGTCCATCGTCCGGGTGGCTTTCATGCTCGGCTCGACACTCCTTTTCGGCCGCCGCGGTGTCGACCTTGTCGAGCGTCAACCCGGGCGCGCGCCGTAGCGGGTCGTAGGGGTCCGCGGCGAGGAGATCGCATTTGGTGACGGAGACCCCTCCCCGCTCCAGATTGACCAGGCCACTCAGGAAACCGAGCGGCCATCCGTAGGAGCTCATGCTGTACCAGCCGGTGACGAAGCCGGAATCGCCGGAGGCCGCACCGATATCGATCATGCTCTTGTTGAGCTGATCCTTCTCGTCAGCGAGCGCCAAAATCTCAAGCACCCAGCCGACATGGTCGACGGCCGTGCGCCCGTCGGCGAGGTCGGCAAGCTCCGCCTCGCGCGTCGTTTGCGCAAGATTGGCGAGAGCGAAGCCGTAACCGGCGCCGATCTTGGAAAGGAGGTCGGAGCTGATCTCCAGGCGATCGTCCCAGAGCGCCTGGTCCTGCTTCACCGCTTCGCGCTCCGTGGCAGCCGTGTCCTCGGTCGACGGCTCGGCGATGCCGACCCAGCGAAGCGCCTCGGCATAGCGAAAACGGTCATTGATGTCGTCGGGATTCGCCTCGGCGATCGGCCGCATCAGCGCAGCGCTCTGCTGCAGGATGGGCACCGCCTTGGTAGCGTCGGTATCGTTCTCGAGCACGCCCTGCCAAAAGAGGGACTGGCCGGCGAGCCAGTTCCAGCGGTCCGGCTCGTCGGTCTTGCCGGCGATCGCGCGTGCCATCTCGGCTGCCGCTTCGAGCACGGATTCGGCCCCCGACAATTCGGCCGCCGCGCCGACCACGGGCAGCGTATCGTATTCGTAGGTCAGAAGGCTGAGGTCCACATCCTTCATTTCCGATTCGACGATGTCGGCCGGCGTAGATGCAGCCGCGGAAGCAACAAGCGTCGCCGCCCGGCGGAAGAGCTCGACCGCGTCGGCGTTCGCATGGATCGGCGTCTTGAAGCTGACGCCGATGAGCTTGATCCCCTCGGCGGCGAGCTTGAAGACGTTCACCGCGTCGGTGTGGACGCCGATCTCGTCGGCAAGGGCAAGATACTCGCGCACGGTGTCGGGCGACCATGCGGTCCCGCCGCCGCTCGTCCGCCGCCCAAGCGCGATCATCATCTCGGCCGCGCCCTTCGGATCGGTGGCGCGGAGGTCGAATATGCGCGCGCGCTCAAGCTCCGTCCGCAGCGCGCCGAGGAGCGGCGAGTCCGGCAGCCGCTCGGCAAGCTTGTCGGCATTGTCCATGTCGAACGACCGCCGCGCCGTCGGCTCCGTGGGCAGATCCGCGAGCGACGGGATGGCCGAGGCCGGAGCAGCCTCAGGCTTCCATGCCTCGACGCGCTGAAGCACGTCCCGCACCCGGTCGTCAGGCAGGAGGCGCGCAAGCTGCGCGCGTCTGCGTGCTACGAACTTCGCCTCGTCGCCGCGATCGCTCTTACGATAGAGCCGCTCGGCGATCGCGTAGTCGAACAGCGCCTCGCTCAAAGAATCGAGGTCGTCGAGCTGGCGCTCGTGCCAATGCGCGAGAAGCTGGAAAATAGCCGGGTCGGAAGCGCTGCGCTTCTGCGCTGCGTCAAGCAGCTCCGGCGCGATCGGGCCGCCGCCGGCGATGTCCTTCAAGATGACGGCGGGAACGCTGGTACCGAAGCGGATTGCATCCGCCGCGATCGCCGAGCGGTCGAGGTCGCCCCGCTCGATGGTAATCCTTGCAAGCACCGCGCCGAGGATGCGGGTTGCCGTCGCGTCGCCCGCAACGGCGGCCTGCAGCACGCGCGAGAAGGTGCCGTCCTCGACGAGTTCGCGCACACTCGCGCTCTGCCCGCGCTGGGCGAGGGTCTCCGCCGCGTCGAGCCCAGCGTCGCCGCTCGAATCGCAGTTTGACGCCGGTGCCGCTGCTTCAGCCGGCGCCGTGTCGCCAAGAAGCCGAAGCTCGAGCACGGAGAGCCGGCGCGCCTCCGCGTCGGCGCAATCCGATTGAGCGCTTCCGCCAGCGGTGAGCGAGCGCTCCATCTCCTGATCGATCGTCAGCGCGTCGAGGCTGGCGTCCGCCTCCGCCTCGAGCGGGCTACGCATCGTAACCAGCTGCGCGGACTCCACGATGTTGTCGGCAGTAACCGGGCCGAAAGCGACGGTTGCAACCGAATCGGTATCCCATTCGACCGAAAGCATCTTGCCGTCAGGCCGCAGCGCGAGCACCGACGGATTCGCCGGCAGCCGCGCCGCGCCGATGAGTTCGCCAGAGTCGACGTCGAGCGCATCGATCACATCGCGGTCATCGACGACCGCGACCTTGTCGCGTGTGGCGAAGAGCCCGACGATCCGCGCCGACATGAAGGCGGTACCGCCGAACTGGTTGGCCCATGTGCCGTCATCGGTCTGTCGGAAACCGGTGATCTGCCCATCGTTGTAAGCAACGACGACGTCGCCCTGCGGATTGAAGACGGCCGCCTTCGGCTCGCTGCCGCCGAGGAGCTTCTGCCTGCGGCCGAGGTCAGGCGAGGCAGCGGCCGCCGCACTTTGACTCGCAGCCGCGTCAGCCGACCCGGCATTGTCGCCCGCCGTCGCGGTGGGCTTCGGCACGATGTCGACCGCCGAGCGGGAGACGAGAGCGACGCGGCTCCGTTCCGGGTCGCCGGCGATCCAGATGCGGCCCTCGGCGGCGCGCTCAAGCGGCTTGAATTCCCGCGTCGCCGTCGCAGCTGCGGCCCCGCTGGCGCCGCCGATCGCACCGGCGCCACGCTGACCTTCGCGCGCCGCGTCCCCTGCGGCGTCGGTGACGTTGACCCACCAGACGACGCCCTTCTTGTCGAGCAGCGCAAAGGCGCCCGGCGAATTGTCGACGGCGACGATCTTCTCCGGGATGACATCGGTCGCCGTCGTATCGGGCGCGTCGCAGGTCGTTGCCGGCGTCGATTCGGAGAGGTCAATAAGGCTCTCGCCGGCGCGCCCGGATGAGCCCTTGTGCCAGCCGACGCCCGGGCCGTTGCCGACCGCCGCGACGTAGAGAAGCGACTCGTCGAAATGCCGGAAGAGGAGCGAGCGACCGTCGCCGCTGAAGGCGGCTGCGGAAATGCAGTTCGATCCGGCAATCGCCATCGGGCGGAAGGAGACATCCTCTTCGAACTGTCCGTCCGGACGCATGCGGTAGACGAGCAGGTCCCCGTTATAAGTCACACCCGCGATGCGGATCGCGTCCTCGCCCTGGTAGACGGCAATCGAATTCGGCGCCACGTAGAGACGGAGCTTCTGGCGAGAGAGTGGGACGCGGTAGTGGGCGAGGAGCCCGGCGGCGTCGACACCTTCGCTCGAGGTGACGTCGCTCGCCGATTCCATCGTCTTGAAACCGCCCTCTCCGTCATAGGTGTCGATCCCGACGCGGGCGCTCTTGTCGGTAGTGAACTGAACGACCGGAGAGGAGCGGTCCTTCGGTATCTGGAACACGAGACCGATGCCCTTGTCCTGCACGAGGGCGCTGTAGGCGGGCTTTCCGTCAACGCTGGTGTCCTCGACCTCCGCGTCGGTGAAGGTCATGCCGGTCGGCACGCTCTCTACCCAGAGCGGCGCTTCGACGCTCATGTCATAGGCGGTCAAGCTCTGCGCCGTGCAGTCGCCGGGGCAAGTGAGGGTCAGGAGCAGAGCGCCGTCGGGCGTGAACGCCGCGCCGGTAATGCCGCCCCCGGTCTCAACCTGCCGCGCCGTGCTCTGGGCGATGTCGACGGACAGCAATTGCCCGTCGGATTTGTCGTTCACCAGCATGAACAGCTGATCGCCGACGAGCCCGAGGAGCGTCACCTTGTCGATCGTGTCGAGGCCGACGGCGTGGGCGATGTCGGCAATCGTCGCGCTAAAAGTGATCGCGCTCGCCGCCGGGTCGACAATCGCGATCTCCGCCGGATTGGAATCGTCGGTGAGATAGAGCGCGAAGCGATCATCGGAGTTGACCGGGGCGAGTTGGTCGACCTTGGCCTTGGCGCCGAGCGGCATCGGAACCATGGTCGGCGCGCTCTGGCCGTTCGCCCAAAGCGCGATCTGCCTGTCGTCCTTTCCGTCGTCGGGTGTCGCATCGCTGGTCACGATCGCGACGCGGTTGCCGTCCGGCGTTACAAGGTCGATCTCCGAACCGAGATCGGCGCCGGCAGGCAGCTCGAAGCGGCCGATCGCCGCGCCGGTCATCGCATCGAAGAGGCCAATGATTTTGTTACCGGACGCGGTGCTGCCGTCGCTCGCTTTCCGATCGAGCGCATAGATGCGGAAGCGGCCGTAAGTTCCGGTCCAGCCTGTCAGACCGCTATAGGCGAGGAACTCCGGAAACACCGGATATTCGGCAAGCTTCTGCCGCGCGAACGCCTTTGCGATCGGGTCGATCAGCCAACTCTTCTGCAATTCCGCGCTCGGACCAACGAGTCCATTCCAGAATGCGCCAAGCAGGTTCGATGCCGCCTCCCACGAGCCCGCCCGCTGCAGGTTCGAGATGCGGGTCGCGAGCTGTTCGAGGTTGGCCTGCTGGAAATCCTGCCGCGCCTGCTGCTTCTGCTTCTCCTCCGCCTCGCGCTGCTGGCGCTCAAGTTCGAGCACCTGTTGCTGCGCGAGGGCGGCTTGGCGCGCCGCCTCCTTTTCGCGCACGACGGCAGCCTCGGCGGCCTGCTTCTGGTCCTCGGCATTTGCACGGGCTATCTCCGCCTGCTTCCGCTGCTCGTCGGCGACTTTCTTCTGCGCCTCGGCATTGGCACGCTCCACTTCCGCCGCTGCAGCGGCGGTATTCGCGCGCTCCGCCTCAAGCCGTGCCTGGTAAGCCATGTAGCCGGCGAAGCCGGTCAGCGGTGTGATGATCAAAAGAATCAGGATGACCGCCGCGGTGACAATGCGGTTGCGCGACTTCTGCCGCCGCTCCTCTGCCTTCGCTGCCTCGCTCGCTGCGTCGGCGCTGCGGCTGTCGGCGAGGAATTTTGCCGTCTGCTCAAAGTCGCCGCCGTAGCGTTTCGCCCAGGCTGCCGTCGGCTGTTCGCGATCCCACCAGCTCGCATTGCTGGCAAGAGCGAGGCCGGAAAGGAGGTTCGCCTCGCGGCGTTGATAGCGCTCGGCGAGGTCGACGAGCCGCCGCCAAGTGTCGGCCGCGGTGACCTCCTGCTGCAGCCACGCGGCGAACTCGTCCCACTGACGGATCAGGCTCTCGTGGCTGATGTCGATCAGAGTGGTTGCACGCAGCGGCGTAGGCCTGGGCGGCATCAGGAAATTGCGGCCGGGCGCGCGGAACGCTTCGATGATCTCGCGGACCGCGATCTCGTCGCCGCCGGCAAGCTCTACGAGCTCACCGAACTCAGTCGGGCGGCGCACCGCCTCCGCCAGGCTCGATCCGGCTGTCAATGCGCGGAAGACGGTGGACGCGATCACCCGGTGCTCGGGCAGAAGCTCCTCCAGGATCTCGCGGCCATGCGCTGCGAGCGCGCCCTGCAGCCCGCCGAGCGCATCGTAGTCGGCGAGCTTCAATACGATCTGGCCGTTGCCGCCATGTTCCGCCGCGATCGACCAGAGGCGGTTCAGCACATGCTGCATCAGCGGCAGCTGGTCGGCGCGCCTGACCAGGCGTTCGAGCTGATGGCCGGAATCGCCTTCCCACGGCGCAAACGAAGTGAGGTCGTTCAAAAGACGATTCACAAGCGCCGGCTCAATGGCGAACCCGCAGACCGCCGCCGGGCCGACGATCGCATCGCGCACCTCGTCGCGGCTCATGCGCGGAGTCAGATAAAGTCCGCGGTTGATCGCCTCGGCGAGTCCGTCGATCAGCGCCGCCGCTCCGAGATATTCGGAGCGCATGGTGATCGCGACGTAGATGCGCGCCTCGGAGAGCGGCGCCTTCGCGCTTTCAAGCAACTTCGCGACGAAAGCCTCCGCCTCCTCTCGCTCGCTATAGGCGCCGTAGCGGAAGAGCTCCTCGAACTGGTCGACCAGCAGGAGCAGGTTTGCGCCTTCCGGCAGATTGGCTTCGCACCATTCGACGACGGAGCGCGGACCGCGCGCGAGGAAGGTGCGCAAGAGCTTCACCTCCTCCTCGTCGGGCGTCGCGCTCGGGTCGGCCGAGGCGGCCCGCATCAACCCCTCCGCCATGCTTTGGATCGGATGCTCGCCGGGCCGGAACTCGGCGATCAGCCAGCGCGACCCGGCTTGGTGCAGAAGGCCTATCTCAAGCGCGTCGAGGAGCCCGGTCTTGACCAGAGAAGACTTGCCGCTTCCCGACGCTCCGAGCACCGCGAGGAAACGCGTCACGGCGAGGCGGTCGACCATGTCGTCGACACAACCCTCGCGCCCGAAAAAGAGGTCCGTCTCTTCGCGTGTAAAGGAGCGCAGCCCCGGATAGGGCAGCCGCCCCCCGGCCGCACTCATTGAACAAGACCCGTCAGGAACTGTCTCACGCTCTCGGCCGCCATGCCTTCGCGGTATTCGATGCGCCTGATCTCAGGCAGATCCATTCCGATGTCGGGCTTCGTTTCCGGCGGACCGAGGTAGATTGCGAGCGCCTTCAAAGGCTGCTTGCGGCGATGCTTCAGCTTTGAATAGAGGCGAAGCTGCCCGCGCACCCAAACCGGCGTCGCCTCGCCGTAGACCATGACAAGCGCATCGCACTCGACGATATTCTCTTCGAGATCGAGGCGCACATCCTCCGACGAGCCCTGCAGGATCGGCACGGCGGCACTGACGTGGGCGCTGGTGAACTCGCGCCGCAAGTCCTCGGCGATCTTGGTGTCGCTGCCGTCGGCATTGATGAAGATGAACTGCTCCTCAGGCGGAGGCGGAGGCGGCCGTTTCTCAATCCGCTTCAGGATGTCCGCCTTGAAGGCTTCGAGCCCGATCCGCATGATGTGCTCGCCGGAGAGCAGGCTCGCATGCTGTGGGTCGGAAACGCTCGCCAGATCGGTATCGGGACGCAGCCATTGCAGGATCGGCACGCCGCGCGTGATGGCGCGCTCGAACTGCAGGCGGTCGTAGCCCTGCGGGACGTCGGGCGGACGCTTGGTGTGGGTGCGGCTGAAAAGCTGCACGAACGCGTCGGCGCGCGCGAGGTCGCCCTCGACCGCCGCCGCGAATTCGAGCCCGCCCTGCGGGTAGACGCCTTCCGGCAGCACCTTGACGCCGTACTGCTCGACGTAGCGGCGGACCTGCTCGCGTTCCTCGTCAAGGTCGTCGGTGACCTGCGCGAGGAAGATGGCGCGCCCGGAGCCGGCGGTCGCGGGTGCCGCGGCCTCGGCCGGCGGCGCCGGGACCACCGCTGCGGTCTGCGCCTTCTGCTCCTCCCGCATCTTCTTCAGCTGCCGGCGTATCTGCTCGCCCAAATCATGCAGCGTCTGCATGTAGATGTCGGAGCCGGTCGCCATGGTGAGAGGAATCTCGCGCTCCGGATGCATCTGCCAGAACGCCATGCGCTTCAGTTCGCGAAGCGGCTGCGGGTACTCGTCGTTGGAGTTGAGCGGCGAATGCTCGATCGCATAGATGCGCCCGCCCGTCCCCATCGCCTCCAGGAAGGCGGCCAACTCGCGCATCGTATAGGAGTTCTCGGCGACGTAGGCGGGCGACGTCACCGCGACGAACACCGCAGAGGAGGAGGCGTTCTGCATCAGCGTCTCGTCGAGCTTGACCCCTGTCTCAAGACTCGCGTGGCCGGTGAAATAGACTCTGAGGCCTTCTTCCTCGCGCACGCCGAGGCGCATGCGCAGTACCTTCTTCAGGTCGCTTGCAAAAGCGGTCACCCAGGGCGACGCATTTCCGATGGCGACATCGTCGAGATGCGCAAAACTTACGAACACATCGCACTTGCAGTTCGGCACGTATGCCATGCTGCCCAGTCACCCCTTGGCCGACGGCTCCAGCTGTCGCGGAACGATACACAGCGATCGGGCAAAATGCGAGAGGCTGAGATGGCGGATTTCCGGCTCGACCGGCGCCCCGCAGCCGCGTGAAGCCGGGTCCTCACGGCCGAGTCGCGGCGGCGAAATGCTCCACCTTAGGTCGGCTGTCAGATGCCGGAGCCGCCGATCTCGTCCTCGAAGCGGCCGCGGACACGGTGGCCGGCGCTCTCGGTCACGCGGAGCTTGGGCAGCCTCTTCGGCAGCGGCATCCAGGAGGTGAGCTCCGCATCGGCGTAGACGATGATGCAGCCCGGGTCGGAATCGGCCGCGATCCAGCGCTCGTCCCTGACCGCCCAGCGCACGACATCCACCTCCGCCGGCCCCTGCTCACTGGCGCGCACCGATGCCAGCACCGTGGTGCCGTCCTTCGGGGCGCTCTCCATCGGCCGCCATTCGCCCAAGTCAGCGCTGCCCATCTCACCCGCCGGAATCTCTGGCTCGGAGGATGGCCCGCGTTCGTGCCAAGAGCAAGCGGCGCGCTACACCCTCGCGTGCGCTACGCGCTCTTGGCGACGTTGTGGTGCGATTCGGCTTCCTGCGCCGACAGGGCAAACCATTTCGGGTCGGCGAAAAACGTTGCCAGCTGCGCCGACGACAGCGGTGGGCTGAACAGGAAGCCCTGACCCTCGGTGCAGCCCTCGCGGCGCAGGCAGTCGAGTTGCTCGCGCGTCTCTACGCCTTCCGCAGTGATCGTCATTCCGAGCGCCGCGCCCAGTCCCGTCACCGCTCTCACGATCGCAAGCGAATCGTCATTGCCGCTGACGTCGCTGACGAAGCTCTGGTCGATTTTGATCTTGTCGAACGGGAACGAGCGCAAATAGCTCAGCGCCGAGTAACCGGTGCCGAAATCGTCCATGGAAATGTGCACGCCGAAATCCCGCAGCCGATGCAGCGTCGCGAGCGTGCTCTCGCTGTTTTCGAGGAGCACGGATTCGGTGATTTCGATCTCCAACCGGTCGGCCGGCAGCTCTGCCGCGGCGAACGCGTTGAACACCATGGTGGCGAGGTCCCTCGACCGGAACTGCACAGCGGAGAGGTTCACCGCCACGCGCAGATCGTGCGGCCAGGAAGCGGCGTCGGCGCATGCCTGACGGAGGACCCATTCGCCGATCGGGATGATGAGGCCAGTCTCCTCGGCGAGCGGGATGAACTCGGCCGGCTGAATCAATCCCCTTTCCGGGTCGCGCCACCGCAGCAATGCCTCGAAGCCGGTCGGCTTGCTGTCCTTGAGGCTGACGAGGGGCTGATAGTGCAGCTCGAACTCCCGATGGGCGAGCGCCCGGCGCATTCCCATCTCGAGCACCCGGCGCTTCTGCACCTTTGCGTTCATCGTGGGCTCGAAGAAGCAATAGGTTCCGCGCCCGTCTTTCTTTGCCCGGAAGAGTGCGAGGTCGGCGTGCTTCAAAAGCTCGTCGGGGTCGCTTCCATCTTCCGGCGCCAGTGCGACGCCGATACTGACGCTGATGACGACTTGATCCTCGCCGAGAACGTAGGGCGCCTTCGTCGCCTGGATGATGCTTTCCGCAAGTGCGACGACGCTGGCCGGGTCGCCGGCGTCGATCTGGATGATGGCGAACTCGTCGCCGCTGAGGCGCGCGACCGTATCGGCCGGCCCGACGCAGGCGCGCAGCCTGCGAGCCAGCTCCGAGAGAAGCGCGTCGCCGACGGGATGGCCGAGTGTTTCGTTGACCCCCTTGAACCGATCGAGATCGATGCAATGCACCGCAAACCGACCTGCGGTCGAGACCGCCCCGAAAGCCTCATGGAGCTTCTCGCGGAATAGCGTCCGGTTGGGCAGGTTGGTCAGAGCGTCATGCTTGGCCATGTAAGTCATGCGCTTCTTCGCGCGCGTGTTTTCGCTGACGTCCTCGTGGGTGGCGACATAGCCTCCCCCGCGCAGCGCGAGATGGTTCAGGCGGACGGTGCGCCCATCCTCGAGCGCAATCTCGAAGACGCTGTTGGAGCCAAACTCAAACCCGAGGCCCTCGTGCGTGACGTAGTTCGGAAAATCGAGCGGAGCGTTGCCGATCCGGTGACGATAGCCGACGATGTCTTCAAGCGGGGTTCCCGGTCTCACCAGATGCGGCGGAAGCTTGTAGAGCTCGGCGTAACGGGAGTTGCACAAGACGAGACGGTTGTTCGCGTCGAACATGCAGAGCCCGTGCGGCATGTTCGCAAGCGCGGCGTTCAGCTGTCGTTGCTGCGCCTCGGCCGTCTCGGCGAGCCGGTTGCTGCGACCAAGGCTGCGCACGGCAAGGATGGTCAGAACGACCATGCCCAAGGCGAGCAGTGCAAGCATGGCGAAAACCGCGGGGCTAACCTGCGCATGTGCCTCGTGTCCGAGTTGCGGCGGGGACCAGGTGAGTTGGCCGACCGCGCGACCGGTCGGGTCGGTGAGGGTAAGCCCCGACGCGCTCGCGGCACCGCCGAGCTTGAAACCATCGATGACGAAATCCTCGCCGAGCCGTTCGACCGCCGCCTGGTCGAGCGCCTTGGCGATGACCAGCATGCGGGCGCGCTGCGGCGGATCGGCGATCGCCGGCGTGTTCGGGACTATCGGTCCGACGGCGACGGCGGCAAGGCCCCACACCGTCTGCAACAACCCGGTCTCGACGGCGTAGGTGCGCCCGTCGTGCGGAAGTCGCGCGAGCATCGGTTTGAGCGCCGGCCCGAAGGCGGCGTCGGCCTTGGCCGCAACCGCCTGCCCGTTGCGGTAGCCAAGCACCTCGCGGCCGTCCTCGTCGAGTAGGTAGGCGGTGTCGAAGAAGGTAGACTCCGCCGTCGACGCGATGAGGTTCTGAGCGACGAAATCCGGGTCGGGCGTGCCGTAGAAGAAACGCACCGCGTCGTCCCAACGGGCGTAGTCGCCCTGCGATTCGCCAAGCCTGCGCATGAATGCTTTGACGGCGGCCTCCGCCGAACGCGCCGTTAGCCTGCCTTCGATCCGGTTCGCCTCGCTCGCCATTTGGTTCAGCGCGAAGACGACCGAGGTCAGCGTGCCGGCAAGCACGACAACCGCGAAGAGCACGATGATCAGTCCGAGCCGTTCCCTCGCCCTCGGCGGGGTAGCGCTGATCGACCCAGATTTCGCGCCGTCGGGAGGCGGAGCCGCAGCATCGGCAGCCGCTTGCACGGGCGGCCGTCCGCCGCCCGTCCATCGCGGGAACAGAGTGTGGAACAGGATCATGTTGCAGCGCCCGGACTTTCGGGCGGAAATCTCCCCACGTTGAGTTGATTGGTGACGCGGAGTGGTTGCGGTGGGATTGACGAATTCGCCGCTGCGGCCCGTTCGCAACGGTATGGTGAGCAAGGAGTTAAGTCCGGCCGGCGGGGGGCTCGCTCAGTTTCAGATAGTATACAGGAAGACCGGAGCGGCGGCGGGCTTTGCGTGCATCGTCTGCGGTCTCTTCTGCACGACCTACTGCACGCGTCTGCAAGCAAGAACCGAACTCGGCGACGGCCTGCGCGGCGAAAGTAAGCGTCGCAAGCGGGCGGCCGGGAGGAAAGCCGGGCATATCTGAGCCGGCTTTGAGACGCGCGATCATCTTCTCGTCGGGCTTCATGTCGGCGCCGAGTACCGGGCCGAAATCGCAGATGACGCGAAGCTGCGCGCCACCTTTGCCGGCAGCGCAAGTCTCGGCGAGTCGGATCGCTGACTGAAGCGAAGGCGCGACTACCGCAATCCCCTCCCCGCCGACGCGCGAGGAGCGGGCCACGACGGAAAAGTCCTTCTTCTTGGCGACACCGGATTTCGCGACCGCCTTCTCGCCGGCACCGCTTGCGGCGACATCCCAGAGCAGAACCACAGGCCGGAAGGCGGAAGCGCCGCGCGCACGGCCAGATGGCGCCTTGCGTGAAAACGGAAAGGCGATCGGATCGAGCGGGCGCCCGGCGGCGAGCCAGTCGGCGACCGCGCGGCTGGTGCCGGCAAGGTTCGCGGCCTCCGATCCATCGGTGACGGCGAGCAGCCGGCACTCCGCCTCAAGCACGTCGGCGCGCATCATCGCGAGCCCGGCCATGAAGCGGAAGGCGTGAAAGAAATGTCCGTCGAGATCGCGGTCGAGCGGGAGCTCATCGTCGATCAGCGTGAGCGAGGCGGCGTGCGAAAGCACGTCGTCGAAGCGCTTCCGCCAGGAAGGCGCGCCCTCCGCGTCGCCAATCGCGACGGAAAGCTCGGCGTAGCGATCAAGCGGGAACGGCAGCACGGCGTGAAAGGGAATGCCGAGCGCGACCGCGGCCTCCGCCACGACGATATCGGAGCCGCAGGCGAGCGCGCCGAACACGTTGCCGACATTGCGGACCGTCAGAATCTGCTCCGCCTCCGCGCGGATCGCATCGCCGGCCGTCGCTTGCGCCGCCGCATCCATTTCGGAGCCGCGGAATAAGTGCCCGGTGACGAGCGCGACGCTTCTGACGCCCAAGTCCGCCGCGGCCTTTCCGACATCGAGGCGAAGACGCGGTGCGAGGCGGCGAAGCTGCAGCATGGTGGAGGCTTTTGTGCTGTCGCTCGCGTCGGACGCAGCGGCGGCGTGACGGAGTGCCTGAAGCCCATCCCTCCCGTCGCCTGAGATCAGCAGCGCCTCGGCGCGCGTCGCCGCCGCCCAATAGCTCGACGCGTCTTCAGGGAGACGCTTCAAGACCTGGGCGGCGAGCGCCTTGGCGCTCTTCGCGTCGCCGGCGACGAGCGCCATCGCGGAGGCATTGATGCCGGCGTACCAGCTCCCGATCCGCCGCCAGATCGCCTCGTAGGCGCGCTGTGATTCCGCCGCGATCGCCGCATCTCCGGCAGCGTCGCTCTCGAACGCGGAATCCTTCAACAGCCGTGCCTCAAGCGCGGCGAGATCGCCGACGAGCGTTTCGACGGCGCGACCCTCGCCCGGCGACGCCTCCTCGTCGGGCTCATCGAAGGCCTCGTCGACCCACTCGTCGGCAAGACGCTCGGCGGAGGCGAAGGGGTTTTTCAGCGCGCGCTCCGCGCGCGCGCGCAGCGCCTCAAGGTCGCCGTCGGCGGTGAGCCGCGCGGCCTTCAAGACGGCGATCGCCTCCTCGCGGTCGCCGCTTCGCGCCGCGGCGAGCGCGAAAAGATGCAGAAGCTCCGGGCTCGAAGGGAAATAGCGCAGCATGTCGGCGCAGATGTTGCGCGCGTTGATCAGGTCGCCGCGGTCGATCTCGGCGGCGACGTCGGCGACGGCGCGCGCGAGCGCCGCGCGGTCGCGGCCGGAATGGAGCCCCGCGATCCTGACCACGCGCGCGTAGTCGACGATCTCAAGCGAGGCGGCGGAGGAGCCGACGAGGCCGGCGCGCTCCCACTCCTTCAGCCGCCGGCTGACGGTCTCGCGGCTGACGTTCAGCTCCTTGGCGATCTCCGCCTGGCTGAGCTTCGCGGGGAAGCGCACGCGGTTGGACTGCGCCTCTCCGAGATCGGCGGCAAGCTCCACCAGCCAATCGGCAAGCACGATGTCGGGATCTTCGTGGCTGGCGCTGTGCCCGGCAGCGACGGCGTCGATCAGACGACGCGACGCGAGCTTGACAAGGCGCGCGCGGATCGCCGGCTCAAGCTCGAAGAGCTCCGCGAGGTCCTTCCAGGCGACGGCGATCGTGCGCGCCGGTGTCAGCGCGCGCGCGGTGCTGGCGCGGACGCCGGGCTTCGGATCGAGGCCGGCGCCGACGAACTCCGTCTCGCCGAAGACGTCGCCGCGCACGATGCGGGCGAGCCGCGCCGCGCGGTCGCCTCGACCCGAAGACCCGTCGGCGGAAAGCTGCACCTGGACCAACGGCTCAAAGGCGCGCTCGCTCGCCTCGCGCTGGCCGGCGAGCAGGAAGATGCAATCGGCCGGCTCGCCGGGCTCGAAGATGATCTCGCCCGCGGCGTGGTTCTTGGCGCGAAGCCGCAGATTGCCAAGCCGCCGCGCGACTTCAGGATTCGCCGAGGCGAAGAGCCGCGCGGAGAGAAGGGCTGAGGTGTCGGGGGTGGCCATATCGCCAGGGCAAAATGGGCCGAAAGCCGCCGCCTGTCGATGGCGGAGGGCGCCATCGATGCGTCGGGGGTGATGAGCTTCGGTGCGCGGGCGGCGATGACCTTCGCGGCGGAACCTTTCTCTGGTGGGTCAGGCGGGCTTGTGGAGATCGGAACAGGCTTGTACTTACGGTCCGCGCTCAACTTGAAGCGCAGGGGTCCGGTGAACGCGCCGAACCTGGCGCATTCCTCAGAGATGTCGTCTGCTCGCCTACGATTACTCCCCCACCGCCTCCATGACCTCCTTAGGGCGGCGCTGGATGGCGCGCAGGTAGGCGGCGGCGGGGGCGTCGGGCTGGCGCCTGCCCTGCTCCCAGTTCTTCAACGTCGCCAGCGGAATCCGAAAGACGGCCGCGAATTCGTCCTGCGACATCTCCAACGCGCGCCGGATCGCCTTCACATCCGGAAGCTCCACCGGAGTGACGCGCATTCCGCGCACCTTGCCAGCCGTCGCATGCTCAGCAGCCTGCTTCAGGCTCTCGATCAGCTCTTCTCCAAACTTGCCCATATCAATCTCACTTTCGCTTGCCTTTGAGGATTGCCGTCAGCTCGCGCACGCTGCGCTTCTCCGCCGGGCTCAGATCCTCCTTGCGCGTCTTGGCGTAGACCATCAGCAGATAGAGGGGCCGCTTGGCGTCGTGGTAGAAATAGACCACCCGGACGCCGCCACGTTTGCCCGTGCCCGGCCGCGACCACCTCACTTTGCGCACGCCGCCGGTGTCGGCGATCACGTCTCCGGCTTCGGGATTGGCCGCGATGAAGCTCACGAACTCAAGCCGCTCACCCTCGTCCCAAACTGCACCGGCCTGACGCACGAAAAGCGGCGTTTCCGCCACCGTGATCAGCTTCGCCACCATTGATGCGATATACGCCATTGGCGCCCAAATGTCCAGACGAAAGACGCCATTGGCGTCCATCTGTTTGCAGGTGCAAGTGCCGAGCAGGCCATGAGCGGCAAGCGTCTTGAGCCCGCGCAGCTGTTGCGCCGCAATATCGCCATTCGCACTTGCGAAACAAACACTTGACAATGACACGCAACTATGGCTGTGAATAAACGTTCATTCTCGTGAATGACGATTCATTCTCACCCGAGCCCCTAGAAACCCGATGAACGCGCCCTCTCCGCGTGTGCTCGCTGAAGAAGTCTCCTCCGAGCGCCGCACGCACATTCTGAACGCCGCCGAGCGCAGTTTCACGCGCGCCGGCTTCCATCGCACGACGATGCACGACGTGGCGGCGGAAGCGGGCATGAGCCCCGGCAACCTCTATCGCTACTTCCCCTCCAAGGACGCCCTCGTCGCGGGCCTCTGCGAGCGCGACCGCGTCGGGCTTGCCGACGAGATGGCCGCGATGCGCGAGAGCGGCGGCAACTTCATGGAGGCGTTCCGCGATCTCGGCCGCCGCCACTTCAACGACGGCATGCGCGACAAGGCGAAGCTCTGCCTGGAAATCTGGGCGGAGGCGACGCGCAACCCGGAAGTCGCGGGGATGCAGACGGAGTTCGACTGCGTATTCGAGGATGAGCTCGTGCGCGCCTTCGAGGCGGCGAAGAGTCAGGGCGCCATCGCGCCCGACGTCGATACGCGCGCCGTCGCCTCGATCATTGGCAAGCTCGGCGACGGGCTTTTCGTGCGGCGCGCCTGCGCCGCGGATTTCGATTCGGAACGCGAGATCGGCGAAGTCTTCGCCGTCATCGGCGCGCTTCTGAAGGGGGCCGTGAAGTTTCCGTCTTCATCTTCAACCAACTCTTCCTCCCCTGGGAGCACGCCATGACCTACAGTCGCATCGTCGCGGCAATCATCGTCGTCGCCGCCACGCTCTGGATCGGATCGGGCGTGCTCGGCCGCACCGAGCCGGATGCCAAAGCCACGGCCGAAGCCGCGCCCGCGGCGGCGCCGCTTTTCCAGGTCGCGATCGTCACGGCGCGCGTCGAAGAGCATTCGCGCGGCCTCGTGCTTGCCGGACATACCGAAGCCGACAACCGCGCGAGCGCGGTTGCGCGCGCAGCCGGCTCCATTGTGGATCTCAAGGTCAAACGCGGCGACCACGTCAACGAGGGCGACGTCATCGCGACGCTCTCCGACGAGGCGCGCGACGCCAAGGTCGCCGAGGCGGAGGCGCTGGTGCAGCAGCGGCAGGCCGATCTCGATTCGAAAATGGAGCTGATCAAGCGCGGCGTCGCCCCGGCCAACGACAAGAACCAGCTCGAAGCGCAGCTTCGTTCCGCCGAAGCCACGCTCGCCGTCGCCAAGGCGGAGCGCGAGCGCGGCCTGATCCGCGCGCCGATCTCCGGTGTCGTCTCGGACGCGCCTATGACGACCGGCCAGGCGGTGGTCGCGGGCAACATGGTGGCGGAGGTGATCGCGCTCGATCCGATGCTCGCCGTCGCCGAGGTCGCCGAGCGCCAGCTCAGCCAGATCAAGATCGGCGAGACGGCCGACGTCAAGCTCGTCACCGGGCAGACGGCGGAAGGCAAAGTGCGCTATGTCGCCTCGACCGCAAGCCAAGGGACGCGTACGTATCGCGTCGAGGTGGCGCTTGACAACGCCGACCATTCGATCGCCGACGGAGTCACCGCCGACATCACCTTCAAGCTTGAGCCGGTTCCCGCCGTGCGCCTGCCGCGCTCGGCACTCACCTTCTCGGCGTCGGGCGAGCTTTCCGTGCGCACGGTCGGCGCCGACGGTGTCGTCGCCTCGGTTCCCATCACCATCGTTGAGGACGCGCGCGACGACCTCTGGCTCTCCGGGCCGACGGATGGCACCGACGTCATCGTCCGCGGCCAGGACTTCGTGAAGGACGGCCAGAAGGTCGCGCCGATCGACGTCACCAACGCGCCGCCGGCGCTGCTCTCCAACTCGTAACCCAGCCTCCAGGGCACGGAAGTCATGGGCAATCCCGTCGACTACGCGATCAATCACGCGCGCCTGACGATCGCGACGCTGATCTTCCTGCTTCTGGCGGGATTCGTCGCCTATCTGACGATCCCGAAGGAGGCGGAGCCGGACGTGACGATCCCGATCGTCTACGTCAACGTCACGCAGCGCGGCATCAGCCCGGAGGACGCCGAGCGGCTGATCCTGAAACCGCTCGAGACGAGCCTGAAATCGGTCGAAAACGTCAAGGAGATGCGCTCCGCGGCCTTTGAGGGCGGCGGCTACGTGCTCCTGGAATTCGAGGCCGGGTTCGACTCCGATTCGGCGCTCGCCGACGTGCGCGCCAAGGTCGACGACGCGAAAAGCGATCTCCCGACCGACGCCGATGAGCCGCATGTGCAAGAGATCAACCTGTCGCTCTTCCCGGTGCTCGTGGTGGCGCTCGGCGGCGACGTGCCGGAGCGCACGCTCTTGCAGCTCTCGCGCCAGGCGAAGACGGCGATTGAGCAAGTGCCCGGCGTGCTCTCCGCCGAGCTCAAGGGCGCGCGCGACGAGGCGGTGGAGATCATTACCGAGCCGACGCTGCTGCAAAGCTACAACGTGCCGATCGACCGACTGATCTCCTCCTTCAACCTTGGCAACAGCCTCGTTGCGGCCGGTGCGCTCGAAGGCCAGTCGGGGCGCTTCGCCGTCAAGGTGCCGTCGCTGATCGAGACGCCCGACGACATCATGAATTTCCCGATCGCCGCCTCCGGCAACACCGCGGTGACGCTTGGCGACGTGGCGGAAGTGCGCCCGACGTTCAAGGATCCGACGACGATCACGCGCGTCAACGGCAAGCCGGCGATCACCATCGAAGTGTCGAAGCGAAGCGGCGCAAATTTGGTCGAGACGGTCGACGCCACGAAGAAAGTGGTCGAGGAGCTCGCCAAGACCTGGCCGTCCACGGTCGACGTGTCGTTCACGCAGGACAAGTCGAAAGACATCCGCACCATGCTGCACGAGCTGCAGAACAGCGTCATCACCGCGGTTCTGCTCGTGGTCGTGATCATGCTGACAGTGCTCGGCGGGCGCGCCTCGCTCTTCATCGGGATCGCCATCCCGGCCTCCTTCCTGACCGGCATCCTCGCGCTGCAGCTCGCGGGGCTCACCGTCAACATCGTGGTGCTCTTCTCGCTGATCCTCGCCGTCGGCATGCTCGTCGACGACGCCATCATCGTCTCGGAATTCGCCGAGCGGCGCATGGCGGAGGGCATGGAGCCGCGCGCCGCCTATTCGCTTGCCGCAAAGCGCATGGCCGGGCCGGTGACGGCAGCGACGGCGACGCGCGTCGCCGCCTTCTCGCCGCTCCTCTTCTGGCCCGGGATCGTCGGCGAGTTCATGAAATACCTGCCGTTGACGCTGATTGCGACGCTCTCCGCCTCGCTCGCGGTGGCGCTCTTCTTCACGCCGACGCTCGGCGCGATCCTCGGCCGCGCCGGCAAGCCGAACGCGGAAGCGCATCAGCTCCGCGATCGCGGCCTCTACATGCGCACGGTGAAGCTCGCGCTTCATCATCCGCTCGCGACGCTTGGTCTCGCCGCCGCGATCCTCGTCGGCGTCATCCAGGCCTATGGCACATTCGGCAACGGCGTCGAATTCTTCCCCGACATCGAGCCGGATTACGGGCTCGTCCAGGTCAGAGCGCGCGGCAACCTCTCGATCGAGGAGAAAGACAAGCTCGTGCGCCAGGTCGAGGAGCGGCTCCTCGGCATGCCGGAGCTTGCGACGGTGTATGCGCGCTCCGGCGAGAACCAGCGCGGCTCGGACGAGGTCACCGAAGACACGGTCGGCACCGTGCAGTTCGAGCTCGTCGACTGGAAGAAGCGGCGCAAGGCGAGCGCCATCTTCGACGAGATCCGCGCCAAGACCAAGGATATCCCCGGCGTCATCGTGGAAGTGACGAAGCCGCAGGCGGGCCCGCCGACCGGCAAGCCGGTGACGCTCCAGCTAAGCTCCGTCGATCCCGACCTTCTCTACCCGGCCGCGCGCAAGGTAGCCGCGATCGTCCGCGCTAATTCAGAGACGCGCGACGTCGACGACGGCCTGCCGCTTCCCGGGATCGACTGGAAGCTCGACGTCGACAAGGCGGAGGCGGCGAAATACGGCGCGAGCCCGCTTGCCGTCGGCACCGCCGTCCAGCTCGTGACGAACGGGGTCAAGGTCTCCGAATACCGCCCCTCCACCACCGACAAGTCGGTCGACATCCTCGTGCGCTTCCCGGAGAACCGGCGGAGCCTCGACGAGCTCGACCAGCTTACCATCAACACCAGCGCCGGCGCCGTGCCGATCGGCAATTTCGTCACCCGGACAGCGGCCCCGAAGGTCGGGCTCATCAACCGCGTCAACGGCCAGCGCGTCGTCACCGTCACGGCCAACGTCGCGGAAGGCGTGCAGTCCGCGGTCGTGCAGCAGCAGATTCTCGATGCGCTGAAGACCGCCGACCTCGGCCAGGGGGTCACCTACAAGATGAAGGGCGAGGACGAGGAGCGAGAGAAGGCGGGCGCCTTCCTGATGAAGGCGTTCGGCGCGGCGCTGTTCCTGATCTTCGCGATCCTGCTTGCGCAGTTCAACAAGTTCACCAGCGTCATGCTGGTGCTCTCCGCCGTGCTTCTCTCCACGATCGGCGTCCTGATCGGGCTGATGGTGATGGGGCAGGCTTTCGGCGTGGTGATGACGGGGGTCGGCGTCATCGCCAATGCCGGCGTCATCGTGAACAACAATATCGTGCTGATCGACACCTACGACCGGCTCCGGCGCGAAGGCCGCGCCGCCTACGAGGCGATTCTGGAAACCTGCCGCGAGCGCGCGCGGCCGGTGGTGCTGACCGCGGTGACCGCCATGCTCGGCGTGCTCGCCATCGCCTTCGGCATCAACATCGACTTCGTGAACCGCGCGATCGCCTACGGCGCGCCATCGACGCAATGGTGGATCCATCTCTCCACGGCGATCGTCTTCGGCCTCGGCTTCGCGACTATCCTGACGCTGGTCGTGACGCCGGCGTCGCTGATGGCGATCGCCAATCTCGCGGCATGGCGGCAAAGGCGGCGCGAGCGGCAGGTGATGCGGCGCGCCGAGCGCTTCGCGGCGCAGGCGGGCATCGCCGCGCCCGAAGATGCGCCGGTGCCGCTTGCCGAGGCGGCGGAGTAGCGGCGACTCGATCCAGAAGCGGCCGCAGCTACACGTCCGCGGACCCTAGGATTTTCTCGGGGAGTCGTCAGCCAGCGCGCTATGAGAACTCGGGTCCGGAGGGCAAGCTCCGCCTCAGTTGCTGCTGTCGTCATCGTCATCGTCGTCATCAGCGCTGTTGTCGTCATCATCGTCATCATCGGCAGCGCTTTGATGGCTGGAGGGCCGCACGTACTCGCCGTTCCTCATTCCCTCCACGATTGCCCTGTAACCGCCGTTCGCCATCCTAACGGCGAACTCAGCGGCGTCTTCGTCGTCATCATCGTCATCGTAGGCGAACGCCGCGCCGGTCATGACAGCGAGAGAAAGGACGGTTGCCCCCATAAGAAGAAGCTTCCTCATTGGCATTCTACCCCGCTAGCCGCGCATCCGTTGAGTGCCCAAAACGGTTCTCAATCCGGACGAACCGACCGGTTCCTCAGATTGTACCGTTTCGGCTGTTCCGACAAGGCGCTCGATCTTAGGTGCAACACCCCGTGTCCGCTTGATGGCGCGCCCGCCATCCTTAATGTACTGCTCCGCGGTGTCACTCTGATTGTGGAAGGCGACGGCATTTTCAGCCGGGCGCTTGCCGCCTGATTTCCGTCTGCAAACAAAGGCCGTCGCATGCCTCGATCCGCGCCATTCGGCACCGCCGCGTTCTGCCCAGGCGGGGCTTCCGTAGCGCCACCGCCCTCCGCACTCCGCGTGTGGAAGCTCGTAGCCGGTCTCTGCCTGAGCGTGGCCGTTTGTGCGCCGGCTTGGTTTCCCGCAACAACTGCCCGCGCCGCCGATACTTTGACGCTCGAGGTTCTGACGGAGCGGGCGAAGCTCGCCATCGCCTATATGGGTCACGTTCAACTGCCGAGCGGCCTTTTCGAATACGAATACAATTTCCTGAGCGGGAAGTTCAGTCGCGGGGACAATGTCGTCAGGCAGGCCGGAGCCGCGGTCGTGACGGCCGAATACGCGGGCTTCTTCGGCGATGCTGATGTGGCGGAACGGGCCAAGGCGGCAATCGCGGGCCTTGTAGCGATCTCGGTCCCCGTTGAAGACGGCGCGATGGTCGCCAGAAGCGGCGGGGCCAACAGAGGCAGCACCGGCGCTACTGCGTTGGCCCTGCTCGCGGAACTCACATATTTCAGCGCGTCAGGCGATAGCCAGTTCGAGAGCGAACGGGCGGCGTGGCTCCACGCTCTGCTCAGAATGCAGCTGCCGAGCGGCGGGTTCGCGCGCGCACCGGGCATCGATGCCGAGTCGGACTATTACAACGGTGAGACCTGGCTCGCTCTCGCCCAGTACCGGCGCCTCTTTCCCGACGATGCCAGCGTTCGCGCGGCGCTCGCCAAGGCCGATGCCTATTTGATCGATCGCTACAGTCAAAAGCCAAGTGTGCAATTCACGCATTGGGGTTTGATGGCGGGCTCGATCCGCCACCTGACGGACGGCGATCCGCAGTTCCTCGATTTCCTGGCCAAGTTGAGCGATGCGTTCCTCACCGGCTTGCGGCCGAGCGTCAAACCCAACGCCAACTCGTGCTACTCGGTCGAAGGGCTGGCTGTGGCGGCGACAGTATTGTCAAAGGCTTCCGTCAACGCCGATCTCGTTGGCCGGATCGTCGAGCGGGTGGAACAAGAACTCACCAAGAGTTTCACCATACAGGTGCTTCCCGATCAGACCCGCATCGAGCTTGCTCCCGACCGCTACCTCAGTGCGCCCGACATCGGCGACTACGCCGGCGCCTTCCTTAACGGTCGGACGACGCCGCAAGCGCGGATCGATTCCACGCAGCATTGCCTGTCGGCAATCATGAAGTACATGACCTATCTGCGGGCGCAGGGCGAATGAGGCTCCGCCACGCTATGTGATCAGCATGTACGCTCCGGCGAGCACAAGCGCGATGCTCCATAGAAGATCGACGTTGAGCCAACCCCGCCGCAGGAACGCAAGTCCCACCCACTCGTAGACCACAAGCGCGATGATCGCGATGACGACAAGCATCGCTCCGGTGTGAACGCCGATCACCGCAAGTCCCATGATCAGCGAACCGCTCGCGGTGAGTTCTGCGCCTGGGCTGCCCGACAGGCAAAGCGGCAGCGCGACTGGAAGCAGCATCAGGCCTGCGCCGTGCGCGGTCGCCATCAGAAGCGACCAGAAGCCGAGGCCGACAAGACCGGTCTGCATCCCGACGCGGACGCGATGGCGGTGGCCGTAGACGAAGTGCCATACGGCCCAGCCGATCAGCAACAGGCCGCCGGCCTTCGTGAGAACGCGCTCGTCGAAGAAGACGCCGAGCGCAATCGCGGCATAGAGCACGAGGCCGATCGACACCGCGTGACCGACCAGAATCGGCACGAGCGACTCGATCACGACGGCGCGGCTCTTGCGGTGGAGGCCAAGCGCGACGGCAAAGAGCCATCCCATCGCCGGGTTCAGGCCATGGAAAGCCCCGAGCCCGGCAACGGCGAGCCAAGGCGCGAGATCACCTTGGCTCATAAGCGCGATTCACGCCGCGATGCGACGCCCTAGGGATAGCAGTAGGAATCCGATGAGCAATCTCCGCCCTCGAGCCTCACCTGGTGCGGCAGGTGGCCCTTTGGCCACTGGATGAAGAAGTTCTCGTCGAAGGCGATGCCGCCGCCGGGCTTCGCGTCGAGCTTCACCATCCAGCCCTCGATTCCGTTGTGATAGAACTGCGGGTCGATCGCGCCGTAGAGCGAATTGGTGAAGTAGACGCGCTTCCCGTCGCGGCTGATTTCCACCATCTGCGGGCCGCCGGTGAGTCGCCCGTTCTTCGCCTTCGGATGGGTGGCGCCGGCTACGATCCCGCCGATCCTGACCTTGCCGGTCAGCTTCGGGTTCATCGGGTCCGACACGTCGTACTGCTGAAGATCGCCCGTGCCCCAGCACGAGACGTAGAGATACTTGTCGTCCATCGAAAGATCGATGTCGGTGACAAGCGGCGGCACGGCTTTGAAGCCCTTCAGAACCGGCGGCAGGTCGTCCGGATCGGCCGGCTCGGCTGGAATGGTGATGATCTTCTTCACCGCCCATTTGTCGCCGTCGCGATACCAGGTCCAGATCGACGACGAGAGGTCCTTCAGGCTGATCACGCAATTCACGAAGCCATGCGCCTTGGTCGGATCGTGCGCCGGCCGCAGCTCGAAGACGAGCTGGTGCTCCTCGCCGAAATCGATCTCCTGCAAATGCTTGCGCTTGTGCAGATCCCAGAAGTGGAGCTTTCGACCGTACTTCGAGCCGAGCAGCACCTCGGGAATAAGCCCGTTCTCGAAGGTGTCGGGCGTTCCCCATTCACTGGTGACCATGGTGTCGTAGCCAAGATGCCACCAGGCGTCATAGGCGAGCTGCTGTGGCCCGCGGTCGATCTCCCAGCGCCCACGTGGCTCGAAAGTCTCCGCGTCCATAAGGAAGATGCCGCCCGGCGCCTTGCCCTCGGCGTTGCCGAGCGCGGCGACGTAGATGCCTTCCGGACCGCAGTGAATCGTATGCGGACGCGTATAGCCGGTCTTCTCGGCGATCTCCTCCGGCTCGACAACCTTCACGATCTTCGGCTTCCTCGGGTCGGCCTTCGTATCGAGAATATGGATGCGCGATGAGCGGAGGCCCGGCACCACGAGGTAGCGCCGCTCCATGTGCGGGTGCGGCGCGTTCGGACAGAGGCAGGAGGAGCAGGCGTTCCAGCCGAAATGGTGCAGCTCGTCACCGAGATTTGGCATCGCCACGGAGCCGACGATCTTCGAGTAGGTCTTGCTCTTCGGATCGATATCGACGACGGCGATCGCATCGGGCTGCTTCCGCTCCGGATCGAATGTCGCAACATAGGCGAGCGTCTCAGCCTTCGCCTTCTCCGCCATGCGCGGCGACGGATAGAAACTGGGGTCGGGTTGCAAGCTGGCCATCGGATTCCTCCTCCCTTGGGGCGCCCGGCGGGCCGCCTCCTTCTTCTTCCGGATGCGGGCGAGTCTACGCCTTCGGGCGCAAGCGAGATACTTCGCTCGGGCTCGATTTTGCGAAATCTCGATCTGACATCGCCTGTTGGCGCTTATGAGGCACGCGGCGCCCGACCCGAGGCCGAGCGAGATCCTTCAACGGAATCTGCTGCCTTTACGGTTTCTTCAGGGAGACCTTGAAGCATGTCAGGGATGCTCTGCCGCTTGGGTGCAGGCTTTCCGTTCGCCTGACAGCACTGAGATGACCGATCCGATTTCCCGCGTCGAACGCAGTTGGCTATTGCTCAGGGCGAGCTGGGACGTCTTGCGTTCCGATGGCGATCTGCTCGTGCTGCCGGCTGCATCCGCCGTCGCGACGCTGGTCCTCATGGGCGGCTTTGCTGCGGAAGTGATTTCAAGCGGCGCCTACAGCGATCTGACCGAGGCGGCGCGCGCAGGCGATACGGCGCGGGTGTTGCGCGAATGGTATCCGTGGGCTTTCATGCTCTACATCGCGCAGTATTTCATCGTCATCTTCTTCAATACCGCACTCGTCGGCGCAGCCTTGGAGAGACTGAACGGCGGCAAGCCCACCGTCGGCTCAGCCCTTTCCTTGGCGATCCGCCGCATCGGCCCGATTCTCGGCTACGCCATCATCTCCGCGACGATCGGCATGATTCTGAAGGCTGTCGGCGAGCGCTTCGGCTTCATCGGCCGCCTGATCGGGGCCGGAGTCGGCATTGCCTGGACGCTCGCGACGTTCCTCGTCGTTCCGATCTTGGCGGCCGAGGGCCTCGGGCCGGTCGATGCGATCTACAAGAGCAGTGCGCTCCTCAAGAAAACATGGGGCGAGAACCTGATCGGCAACGCCGGCATTTCGCTCGTGCTCGGGCTGATCGCAGCTGCGATCGCGATCGTCGGCATCGGCGGTGGCGTCGCGGCGTACCAAAGTGGGCTTAAAGCGCTGGCAATTCCGTTGCTGTCGCTGTCGATCGCGTCGCTGATCGTGCTCTTGCTCCTCGGGGCGGCGCTGACGGCGGCCTACACGGCCGCGGTCTATTACTACGCCGTCAACGGCAAGCCGCCGGCGGATTTCGGCAAGAACCTGATCGGCAGCGCGTTTGCGCCCAAGGGGAGCTAGGCCGCCCAGGCTTCGGATAGCCAAGGCGGCGCGGGTTACGGAATCGCGTAGACTGAGACTTCGTTGGCGATGCCGCGGAGCGAAGTGTTGTGCGCCACCGGCTTCAGGCCGAGCGCGGCGAGCACGCCGGTCGCCGCCGAATCCTCCACCACGGCGCCGGTCGCAAATATCTCGCGCGAGGTGGCTAGGTGTTGTACGCGCGATGCTATGTTCACGGTCTGCCCGAAATAGTCCTGCCGCTCGTTCAGCGTGACGGCGATGCAAGGCCCCTCGTGGATGCCGATCTTCAGGATCAGGTCCTCGCGTCCGCGCTCTTCGTTCAGCTTGCGCATGGCCTCGCGCATGCGAAGCGCGGCAGCGACGGCGCGGTCCGGCGTCGGGAAGGTCGCCATCACAGCGTCGCCGATGGTCTTCACCACCGCGCCCGCCTCGGCCGCGACGATTTCGTGCAGCAGGTCGAAATGCGCGCGCACGAGGTCGAAGGCGACGAGGTCCCCCACCCGCTCGTAGAGCTCGGTGGAGCCGCGCAGATCGGTAAAGAGGAAGGTGAGGCTGGTGATCTTCAGCCGCTGATCGACATCGAGCGTATCGGTGCGGAAGATGTCACGGAAGGTTTGGTTGGAGAGAAGCCGCTTCGCGGTCAGGAAGGACCGGCGATTGTGCATGAAGTCATGCAGCTCGTGATCGGCAATGAAGATCGTCGGAATGAGCCGCCGGTCCGTGCGGTTCTCGATCGACAGGCGTATCGGCCCGGGGCGCATCTCCACAGTCTGATGCTGCGCGTGCCCGGTGTCGAAAATGAGCGTAAAGTTCTGCCGCTCACGCGTCGGCTCGCCCTTCACGTCGAGGAACTGCGCCGTGTGGGTCACGGGGTCGAAAACGATGACGAACTTCGCGGGGAGCTGGAGCGAGATGATCGCCTTCTCTCCGGCAGGCAGCTCGAGCGCCTCGAGCGTTATCGCCTCCCAGAACGCGTCGAAATCTTCCGGGAGCGTCAGCTCCGAGCCGAAATAGAGCTGCCGGAAGTATTCCAAGGGCGAAAGCGTGTCGGGACTGTGCGCCTCGATCCGGCGGATGCGCGGGCTCACCGTGAAGGTGACCTCCACCATCTCGTCGAGGGTCGGCTCGTAGTCGGCCGCGCACAGCGAGCAGGCATAGGCCTCGCTGTGCACAGTCTTAAGAGTGGTGCCGGAATCGAGCACACCCCCGCAGCCCGGACAGAGCACGCTCCAAGACATGTCGACGAGGCCGATCTTAGCAGCGTGCAGAAACGCGGCGATCACCGGCTCGGGATCGAGACCTTTCTCCTCCGCAAAGGCAAGGGCGTTGATGCGCACGAGGTTGCGGTCGGGCGCATCGGCGACGTGGCGCTCGATCACATCCGCCACCGTAGGGTCCGCCGACTGCCGCAGCAGCGCGAACATGGCCTGGGTTTCGCTCATTGTCTCTCATTCTACGCCGTAGGACGGCGGCCGGCATCAACATCGGAACACGAAGGCGCGACCCGGACTTGTAGAGAAAGTGCGGCGAATCCAAGTCCATAGCGCCGTCTGCTGCATTGCTGGATCGCGGCTCGGGCGCATCTTCGCTTGCGCCGAGGGCAAAAAAATGCCGATCTCCGCGGCCAGCGGATCACGAGCCTTCGAGGAGGACCCCGATGACGAGCCGTCCGCCGCGCATGCTGATCTACAGCCACGATTCGTTCGGGCTCGGGCATCTTCGCCGCTGCCGGACCATCGCGCAGTCGCTGGTCGCCTATCGCGACGACCTTTCGGTGATGATGATCGTCGGCTCGCCGATCGTCGGCGCCTTCTCGTTCTCGCCGAATGTGGAGTTCATCCGCGTGCCCGGCGTCGTGAAGCTTTCAAACGAGAGCTATCAGCCGCACAGCCCCGGGCTTTCCATCGAAGACCTGATCGCGATCCGCTCCGCCATCATCCTGGAGACGGCGCGTATCTTCGAGCCCGACATCTTCCTGGTCGACAAGGAGCCGCTCGGGCTGCGCGGAGAAGTCGCCCCAACGCTGGAATTCCTGAAGGGCAAGGGCAAGACGCTCGTGCTCGGGCTCCGCGACGTGATGGACGAGCCGACGCGGCTTGCCGAGGAATGGGATCGCAAGAAGTCGGTGCCGGCACTTGAGGATCTCTACGACCACATCTGGATCTACGGCATTCCTGAGATCTGCGATCCGCTGGAAGGCATAGTGGTCTCCGACGCGGTCCCCCAGAAGACGCGCTTCACCGGCTACCTCCGCCGCGGCAAGACGCCCTCCGGCCTCTATCCGCCGCCGCACGAGATCGAGGAGCCGTTCTACCTCGTCACCACCGGCGGCGGCGGCGACGGCGCCGCGCTCGTCGACTGGGTGCTTCGCGCCTACGAGTTCGACCCGACCTTCGACATGCCTGCGAAGATCGTGCTCGGGCCGTTCATGGGCACCAACCAGCAGACCGGCTTCATGGAACGCGTGGCGCGCATCAAGCATCTGGAGGCGATCGCGTTCGAGGCGAACATGGAGGCACTGATGCAGCGTGCGCTCGCCGTCGTCGGCATGGGCGGCTACAACACGTTCTGCGAGATCCTGTCGCTCGACAAGCGCGCGCTGATCCTGCCGCGCACCTCACCGCGCGCCGAGCAGTATATCCGCGCCAAGCGCGCGGCCGAGCTTGGCCTCGTTTCCATGATTCTGCCCGACGACACGACCGATCCCGGGCAGCTCGTCGAGGCGATGCGCGCCCTTCCCTACCGGCGGCGGCCGTCAAAGGTGCACATCCCCGGCCTTCTCGACGGACTTTCCGTCATCAACAGCCTCGTCGACCAATATCTCGGTGACAACGTCCCGGGCGGTATGCGCTCGCCACGGCTTTCCGTCGTCGGCGGAAGCGGGTGACGGCCCTCGTCAGCCGCAGCCGAGTGCGCACGCTAAGACCAGTGACGCCGTGAGCCGTCTCGACTTCATGATCAGCCGGCTGACCGCGCAGCGCGCGCTGATGGAGGAAGCGGCGCGGCTGATCGCCGGGCGGTCGGGCTGCGTGTTCGAGCTCGGGCTCGGCAGCGGGCGAACCTTCGACCATCTCCGCCAGCTCTTCCCCGAGCGCGCAATCTTCGCCTTCGACCGGGCGATCGCCGCGCATCCGAAATGCATTCCGGACGGCGATCACCTGATCCTTGGAGAAATCCGCGAGACGCTGGAATTCTGCGGACCGCGAATTCCCGAGAAGCCTGCCCTCATTCACATCGATCTCGGCTCTGGCGATCCAACGCAAGACCTGATCACGCGCGCCTGGCTGTCGCCGCTCGTCGCCAAATGGTGCGAGCCGGGCACGATCGTGCTCGCCGACCGGCCGCTCGAAGGCGCCTTTCGCGATCTGCCGCGACCGCCCGGCTGTCCGAAATCCGGACACGTGCTGCTTGCCGCCGAGTGAGGCGGCGGCGCGCGCCTGAGAGCCGATGCGGATCGCGTTCTACGCTCCCTTGAAGCCGCCCGACCACCCGGTCGCGTCGGGCGACCGCGCGATGGCGCGCGCCCTGATCACGGCACTCACGCTCGCCGGCCATGAGGTGACGCTTGCCTCACGCTTCAGAAGCCGCGATGCCGGCGACGCCGCGCGACAAGAGCGGCTCAAAGCTCTCGGCGGCAAGCTGGCTCAGCGCTTCTTGCGCAAGATTGCGAACGGCGCGCCGCAGCCCGACCTCTGGTTCACCTACCATCTCTACCATAAGGCACCAGACTGGCTCGGCCCGACGATCACGGCGCGACTCGGCATTCCCTATGTGATCGCGGAAGCCTCCTACGCGCCGAAGCGGGCGGGCGGACCCTGGGACCTCGGCCACAAGGCGAGCGCAGCCGCGATCCGCCATGCCGACCTGATCCTTCAACCGAACCCTGTCGACGCCGAATGCGTGCGCCCGCTGCTCGCGGCTCCCCGACGCCTTGTGCCGCTCCTGCCGTTCCTGGATACGGCGCCGTTTCGCACACTGGACCGCGCCGCGGCCCGCGCAACGATCGGAGAGACGCTCAACCTCGATGAGCGCGACCCTTGGCTTCTCGCCGTTGCCATGATGCGCGCGGACCAAAAGCTCTTCTCCTATCGCATTCTTGCCGAAGCGCTGGCGCGCCTCGGGAAGCGGCGATGGCGTCTTGTCATCGCCGGCGCGGGGCCGGCCGAGGCGGAAGTGCGGCAAGCCTTCGCGCCGCTCGGCGAGCGCGTGCGCTTCGTCGGCGTGCTCGAACCGGACGAGCTCAAACAGCTCTATCGCGCCGCCGACCTCTATGTCTGGCCGGCGATCAAGGAAGCCTGGGGGATGGCGCTGCTCGAAGCGCAGGCCGCGGGCCTCCCCGTCATCGCCGGCCGGAGTGGCGGTGTGCCGACGATCGTCGCGGATAGCGAGACAGGACTGCTCGTGCCCGAAGGCAACGTGAGCGCGTTCGCCGACGCGGTCGGCGTGCTCCTTGACGATCCCGCACGGCGCAAGGCGATGCGGCGCGCGGCGCTGGAGCGAAGCGTCCGCGGCCACGACGTCGCCGCGGCCGCCGCAACGCTCGACCGGCACCTCCGCCGGCTCATTGCGTCATGACCCCGCTTCTCGTCATCCGCCACGCTACGACCGACTGGAACGCCGCAGGGTTGATCCAGGGGCGAACCGACCGACCCCTCGATCCTGCTGGCCGTGCGGCGATGAACATGGCGACGCTGCCGCCAGGATGGGGCGGCGCGATCTGCCTTGCTAGCCCGCTCATACGCTCGATGGAGACAGCAAGGCTGCTCGGCCTCGAGCCGAAGCCGGAGCCGCGCCTTGTCGAGATGGCCTGGGGCGAATGGGAGGGCCGCAGCCTTTCGGAGCTTCGCACGGAACTCGGCGACGCGATGACAGAGAACGAGGCGCGCGGCCTCGACTTCCGGCCGCCCGGCGGCGAGAGCCCGCGCGACGTGCAGGTGCGGCTTTTGCCGCTTCTGAAGAGCCTCTCCGCTCCGACGATCTTCGTAACCCACAAGGGGGTGCTGCGTGCCCTCTACGCGCTTGCGACCGGCTGGGGCATGACCGAAAAGGGAAAAGACAAGCTGCGAGACGGCTCGGCCCATGCCTTCCGCGTCGCAGCGGACGGCAGGCTGGAAGTCGAGAAGCTGAACATTCCGCTTGAGCGGGGGCCATGAAGAAGCGGGTACTCTTCTACGTCCAGCATCTTCTCGGAATCGGCCACTTGAAGCGCGCCGAAATCCTGGCGCGCGCGATGAGCGATGCCGGTCTCGACGTGACGGTCGCATTCGGCGGGCGCACGGTGCGCGAAGTGCCGTTCAAGGGGGCAACAGTCGCTGCGCTCCCGGCCGCGACGATCGCCGGCGAGAATTTCTCCGCGCTCCTTGATGCGAAGGGAAAGCCGATCGACGAGGCGTGGATGGCGGCGCGGCGTGATGCGCTCATCGCGCTCTTGCGCAAGACGGATCCGGACGTGGTCTTGATCGAGCTTTTTCCGTTCGGGCGCCGGCAGTTCCGCTTCGAGCTGCTGCCGCTGCTTGACGCGATCCACGCCGAGAAACGGCCGCCGCGTGTCGCCTGCTCGGTCAGGGACATTCTCGTCGCCGGCAAGCTGCCGAGCCGCGATGCTGAGACGGTTGCAACGCTTCGTCGGTACTTCTCCGCCGTTCTCGTCCACGGCGATCCAGCGCTCATCCGCTTCGAGGCGACCTTCCCCGAGGCGACGCGCCTTGGCGATCTTATCCGCTACACCGGTTATGTCGCCTCCACGTCGAGCGAGACGGCAGCGAAGGGCGCCGGTGAGGTCATTGTCTCCGCCGGCGGCGGCGCGGTCGGCGCGCCGCTTCTTGCCGCGGCTATGGCGGCACGGCCGCTGACGGCGCTCGCCGGGCACGTCTGGCGCTTCCTGACCGGTCCAAATCTCGGGGACGATGACTTCAAGACGCTCGCCAAGCACGCCAGCGAGCGCACGATCGTCGAGCGCTTCCGCGACGACTTCGCCGATCGCCTGCGCGCGTCGACCCTTTCGATCTCGCAGGCCGGCTATAACACCACCATGGACATATTGAGCGCCGGCGCCCGCGCTATCGTTGTGCCCTACGAGGCGAAAGGCGAAACGGAACAGCGCCTGCGCGCCGAAATCCTTGCCCGCAAGGGGCTCGTCACGCTGCTTCCCGCCGCCGAGCTCTCGCCCGCGCGTGTGGTCCAGGCGGTCAGAACCGCGATCGAAAAGCCCACCGCCGCCCTCAGCGTCGACGTCGCCGGCGCGGTCAAGACGGCGCGCATCGTCGGCGAACTCGCAGCCCTTCGTGGAGCCGGCAAATGACACAGCCGCGACAAACGTCACTTTGCAGTCATTGCCAGGTTAACGATTCCGTGGCCCCATAGGAACATGAACGTGCTTGAACGGACGCAAGACGCGGGCGAACTGCTGACGATCCGAGACCTCTCGGTGCAATTCCGTACGCTTGCCGGGCGTGTGCAGGCGGTCAATTCGCTTTCGATGCGCGTCCGCCCCGGGAGCACGGTGGCGCTGGTCGGCGAATCCGGCTCCGGCAAATCCGTCACCGCGCAGGCGATCATGGGCATCCTGCCGCGTACCGCCCACATCACCGGCGGTGAGATCATCTTCAACGATTCGGTGACGGGGACGCGCGACCTCGCCAAGCTCTCGCCTCGCTCCAAGGATTTCGTGGCGGTCCGCGGCGACCGCATCGGCATGATCTTTCAGGAGCCGATGACGTCGTTCTCGCCGCTCCACACCATCGGCGACCAGATCGGCGAGGCGCTCGCGGTGCACCGCAAGGTGACGCCCGAAGAGAAGCGCGAGCGCACCATCGAGATGCTGCGGCTCGTCGACTTCCCGCGCCCGACCGAAACGATCGAGACCTATCCCTTCGAGCTTTCGGGCGGACTTCGCCAGCGGGCGATGATCGCGATGGCGCTGATCTGCCGGCCCGCGCTGTTGATCGCCGACGAGCCGACGACGGCGCTCGACGTGACGGTGCAGGCGCAGATCCTCAAGCTCATCCGCGACGTGCAGAGCGAGCTCGGCATGGCGGTGCTCCTCATCACGCACGACCTCGGCGTCGTCGCCAACATGGCGGAGGAGGTCGTCGTCGCCCACCACGGCAAGGTGGTCGAAGCCGGCACGCTGAACGACATCTTCACGCATCCGACGCATCCCTATCTACAGGCGCTGCTCAAGGCCGTTCCGCATTTCGACATGAAGCCTGGCGAGCGGCTGAAGCCGATCCGCGAGATCGCGACGTCGATGGAGCGGCTCGCCGGCTCCCCGCTCATCGACCGTAGCGACGGCACGCTGCTCGAGGTCCGCCACCTTTCGAAGAGCTTCGGCATGCGCAAGCACCTGAAGTGGCTGTCGCGCGGACAAGAGCCGATGGTCAAGGCTCTGAACGACGTGAGCTTCACCGTCGAGCGCGGCGAGTGCCTCGGCCTCGTCGGCGAATCCGGCTCCGGCAAGACGACCGTATCGAAGGCGATCATGCGGGCGGTGTCGATGGACACGGGCGAGATCGTGTTCAACGACCGCGGACGGCCGATCGACCTCCTGAAGCTCGATCTCAGGCAGATGGAGCCGATCCGGCGTAAGATTCAGGTACATCTTTCAGGACCCCTATTCCTCGCTCAATCCGCGCATGACGATCGGCAGCGTCCTGGCCGAGCCGTTCGTCATCCAGAGGATCGGCAGCGACGTGACGCGACGCGCCGCCGCCGTCAGGCTGCTCGAGATGGTCGGGCTCGGTGCCCGCCACCTGAACCGCTACCCACACAGCTTCTCAGGCGGGCAGCGGCAGCGAATTGGCATCGCCCGCGCCCTGGCCCTGCAGCCGGAGCTTGTCATCTGCGACGAGCCGGTATCCGCGCTCGACGTGTCGATCCAGGCGCAAATCCTAAATCTCCTTAAGGACTTGCAGAGGGAAATCGGGCTCACATATCTCTTCATCTCGCACAACCTCGCGGTCATCAACTACATCGCCGACCGCATCGCGGTGATGTGCGCGGGGCGGCTCGTGGAACTGGCGCCGCGCGCCGAGCTCTTCCGCAATCCCGTGCATCCCTATACGCGCGCGCTGATGTCTGCGGTGCCCTACCCCGATCCCCACCGTCCGCTCGATTTCGATGCAATAGGCGAGCACCGCCAGTCGAACCCTGACGCCTGGCCGGAGCCTTTCCGCTGCGGTCCGGACGGCGATCCGCCGATGCTGGAGGTTGCGGAGGGGCATTTCGTGCGCGCCGCGGCGCAGCCGAAGCAGTCGGCGAAGCCGGTCATCGCCGTCCCGGCGCGCACCTAGGGGCATTTTCCTTCCCGGCCGCCCGGTTAGACAGCGAAGCAGGCCGCGTTTATAAGTTTCGCGGGGGCCCGCCCTTCGGCGGCCGAGCATCGGGCGACGCGACCCGGCACGAGGAGCACGCTTCCAGCGCCATGGAGCTCAATATCTTCCGTTACACTTGGAGATATTCCAAGCGCGATCAGGTGTGGCTGCTCCTTGTCGTAGTGGCTTCGCTGCCGTTCTATTTCCTGTCGCTCGACCTCCCGAAATCGATCGTCAACGGCCCGATCCAGGGACAGCACTTCCCGAACCCCACCTCCACCGAAACGGTGATGCGGATCGCGTTCAGTCTGCCGAGCTTCCTCGGCGGACAAGAAATCGTGCTCTTCGGCGGGCTCGAGTTCGGACGCGTCGCCACCCTCATCTATCTCACCTTGCTCTTCCTGTTCTTCGTCTTGGTCAACGGCTACTTCAAGCTCTACATCTCGACGTTCAAGGGACGGCTCGGCGAACGCATGCTTCGCCGCATGCGCTTTCAATTGATCGACATGCTGCTGCGTTTTCCGCTGCCGCGGTTTCGGCGCCTGCGAGCGTCGGAAATCGCGACAATGGTGAAGGACGAAGTGGAGCCGCTCGGCGGTTTCATCGGCGATGCCTTCGTCCAGCCCGCTTACCTGATAAGCCAAGCCGTCACCGCGATGGCCTTCATCCTGATGCAGAGCGTCACGCTCGGGCTTGTCGCCGGCGCCATCGTGGCCGTGCAGGTGGTGCTCATCCCGCGGCTGCGCCGCCGGCTGCTCGTGCTCGGCCGCGCGCGCCAGTTGACGGCGCGGCAGCTCGCCGGTCGCGTCGGCGAGATCGTCGAAGGCATCATCGGCATCCGCGTCAACGACACGTCGAATTGGGAACGCGCCGAGATCGTCGGCCGCCTCGGACGCATCTTCTTCATTCGCTTCGACATCTATCAGTGGAAGTTCCTGGTCAAATTCATCAACAACCTGCTCGCGCAGGTAACGCCCTTCATCTTCTACCTGGTCGGCGGATATCTCGCGATCACCGGGCGGCTCGACATCGGGCAGCTCGTCGCCGTCATCGCCGCCTACAAGGACCTGCCGTCGCCGCTGAAAGACCTGATCGATTGGGATCAGCAGCGCCTCGACGTGCAGGTCAAATACACGCAGGTCGTCGAGAGCTTCACGATGACCAACGTGCTCGACCCGGCGCTGCAGAAGCTGGAGCCGACGACGCCGACACACGTCAAGAGCGAGGTCTCCACCTCCGGCCTCGTCATCCGCGACGAGTCCGGTGCGACGCTGCTCGACTCCACCACGTTCAGCCTGAAGTGCGGCGAGGCGGTCGCGGCCGAAGGTGCCGTCGGCGCCGGCGGCGAGTATCTGGCGGAGGCTCTTGCGCGCCTCGTCGAGCCGGCGTCGGGGCGCGTCCTCGTTGATGGGACCCCGATCGAGACGCTGCCGGATTCTGTCATCGGCCGGCGCATCGGCTACGCCGACGGCAGCACCTACTTTCCCCAGGCAACGCTGCTCGACAGCCTGATCTACGGCTTACGCCACGCGCCGCTCCGGCTTGTGGAGAAGAACCCGCGTGAAGAGCGGCTGCGGCGCTTGGAAGCGCTTGCGGCCGGCAATCCGGAAACCGACGTTGCCGACGACTGGGTCGACTACGAAGCTGCCGGCGCCAGCGGCACGGAGGACCTTCTCATACGCCTGCGCGAGGTGCTGACGGTCGTCGACCTCGAAGGCGACGTCTACCGGCTCGGCCTCAGAAGTCGGATGCCCGAAGGCCAGATCGAGAGCCTGTCGAGCCGCATCCTTGAGGCGCGCGACGATTTTCGCGAACGTCTCGCCAAGTCGCAGGCCGAGCACTACGTCGAGATGTTCGACCCGGATCGCTACGTCGTGAACGCTTCGGTAAAGGAGAACCTCGTCTTCGGCGTCGCTGACGCCGAGGCGCTCGCCGGCCGGCTGGAGGACCACCCCTATCTCGTCTCCGTCATCACCGAGACGGGCCTTGAGGCAAAGCTCCTGGCCATGGGAGCAAGAGTTGCCGAGACGCTGATCGACCTCTTCGGCGATCTTGCGCCAAACAACCCGCTGCTTGAGCGCATGGACCTGATGGCGCCGGAGGAGATCGACACCTATCGCGCCATCGTGCGGCGCGTCGGCGCTGCGCCCGAGGCGACGCTCGATCCGGCGGACCGGCAGGCGCTCCTGCGTCTCGCCTTCGGCTACATCGAGCCGCGGCATCGCCACGGTCTTCTCGACGAGGCGCTGCAGGCGGAGATCGTGCATGCCCGCAGGATCTTCCGCGAAAACCTGCCGGCCGACCTCAAGGGCGCGATCGATTTCTATCAAACGGCGGTGGTCAATGCCGCCGCCACCGTTCAGGACAACGTCCTCTTCGGGCGCGTCGTCGACACCTATGCCGAGGCTCCCGACCGCGTGAATGCGCTGTTGCGCGAGACCATGGACGCGCTCGATCTGACGAGCGCGGTCATCGAGCTCGGTTTAAGCTTCGACATCGGCAGCGGCGCCAAGCGGCTGTCGCTTGCCCAGCAGCAGAAGCTCGCGCTTGGACGCGCCATCCTGAAGCGCCCCGACCTGCTTATCGTCAATCGCGCTCTCGCCGCGCTCGACGGGAACGCACAGGACGCCACGGTCACGCGCGTGCTCGACTATTCGCGCGCCGAGGACGGGCCGCATTTCGCTGTGTTCTGGGTGCTGAGCCACCCGGCGGCCGGACAATGGTTCGACCGGGTTCTGACGTTCGAGAATGGCCGGATCGCGAAGTCGGAAGCGCGCACGGCGGAACGGGGAGAGGAGCGCGCGCTCGAGCCGGCGAAGTAGGTTGGGCCGGCCGACGCCAGGGCGCATGAAAGGTGGGTGACGTGAGTTTGCTTAGCAATGAGGTCGAGCTCTTACGCAGGGTGCCTCTCTTTTCGGGGATCGAATCCTCGCGGCTGAAGCTGCTCGCCTATACCTCCGACGTGATCACCTACCAGACGGGGCAGACGATCATGCGCCAGGGCGACATCGGCGACGCCGCATTCGTGATCATCAAAGGCGACGCGGAGGTCTCCGTCGCGACCGATAGCGGCCCGATCCCGGTCGCACAGCTTCACGACGGCGACTTTCTGGGAGAGATCGCGATCCTCTGCGACACGCCGAGAACCGCGACGATCGTCGCCAAGACCGAGCTTCAGGCGCTGCGCATCCGCAAGGAGCCCTTCTTTGAATTGTTGCGTCAGTTTCCGGAAATGGCGGTTGACATGACGCGGCTTCTCGCCGAGCGCCTCACACGCACGACCGCGGAACTGGTAGAAGCGCAACGCCGGGCGGCGGCCTCCTAAGAGAGCGTATGACCGACGTCCCCTTCCGGGTGAGGATTTGGGGCGCGCGGGGCAGCCTGCCCGCGCCGGCCGCGGAAAACTGCGAGTTCGGCAGCGATTCTCCGTGCGTGGAGATGCGCTGCGGTCCGCATGTGCTCGTCTTCGACGTCGGATCCGGTGCGCAGAGCCTCGGCGTCCTGCTTCAGCGGGAAGGCGTAAAGGACTTCGACATCCTGCTGTCCCACTGTCATCTCGACCACGTCATCGGGCTTCCGTTCATGAAGCCGCTCTACGACCCCGCAGTGAATGTACGGCTTTACGCAGGGCATTTTCTCGACAGCATGACTTGCCGGGAAATGGCGGAGCGCTTCATGGCGCCGCCCTTCTTTCCGATCACGCCGTCGGTCTTTCACGCACATGTCACATTCAAGGATTTCCGGCCCCCGACGACGCTGAGGCCGCATCCGGGGATCGTCATCTCGACGGTGCGGCTCAACCACCCGAACGGCGCGGTCGGCTACCGGGTCGACTACAAGGGGCGGTCGGTCTGCTACGTCACCGATCACGAGCACGTTCCGGGCCATCCCGACCAAAAACTCGTGGCGCTGCTGCGCGGCGCGCAGGTCCTGATCTATGACTGCATGTATACCGACGCGGAATTCGAAGCCTGCCAGGGCTACGGCCACTCGACCTGGGAGGAAGGCGTGCGGCTCTGCGAGGCGGCGGGCGTTGAGCGGCTCGTCCTCTTCCATCACCGTCCGGGCCGCGACGACGACGACCTGAAGCGCATCGGCCTGGAGGCAAAGGACCGCTTTCCGGGTGCCGTCGTCGCCCGCACGGGCCTTGAACTTGTTCCTTGAAATGCTGATCTGATCGCAACCATGGCGGAAACAGGACTCATCACCCAGATCACCGATTGGCTGGTCGAGCAGTCACTCGGCGAACCTGACATCGTCGAGCTGTTCGAGGGGGTCTGCAAGCGGCTCCACGCGATCGGGGTCCCGGTCTCCCGCGCCATGCTGATGTGGTCCACCCTCCACCCCCTCTTCCAGGCCGAAAGCGTCTTTTGGCGGCACAGCCAGCCGGCGGAGCTTGGGCAGTTCCGCCATCAGGACATCGTGACGGAGGAGTGGCTGCGCAGCCCTATGCACCACATGCTAAACGAGAACCTCTTGGTCCTGCGCCGGAAACTCACCGGGCCCGACGCAATGCTCGACTTCGGCATCACCGAAGATCTCGCCGAGCAGGGCTACACCGACTACCTCGTCATGAAGACCGAGCTTTTCTCGCGCGCCGCCTATTCCAACCGCGAGCGCCGCGGCATCTTCGTCACCTGGGCGTCCGACCGCCCGGGCGGCTTCGTCGAAGACGACCTGGCCGCCTTGCAGCGCATCCAGCGGCGCCTCGCCATCGCTTGCAAGACGGTGATCCAGTCACGCATCTCTCTCAACATCGCCGAAGCCTATCTCGGGCGTGAGACCGGGCGCCGCGTGCTCGCCGGCTCGATTCGCCTAGGCGACGGCGAGCATACGCGTGCGCTCGTCTGGTATTCGGACCTGAGAAACTCCACGCGGCTTGCCGAGACCATGGAAAGCGACGCGTTCCTCGATCTCCTCAACGTCTATTTCGAGTGCTCCGCGCGCCCGGCGATCGCGGCCGGCGGCGAGGTGCTCGCCTTCGTCGGCGACGCGGTCCTTGCGATCTTCCCGCTCGAGAAGGAATTGGATCTCCCGGAGCTCACGCGCAGGGTCACGGTGGCGCTGAACGAATTGCTCGTCCTTTCCGACCGCGTCAACGCGGAGCGCATCGCGCAAAATCTGGAGCCGATCCGCTACGGAATCGGACTCAATGTTGGCACTCTGATGTACGGCAATATCGGCGTGCCGGAACGGCTCGCCTTCTCCGCCGTCGGCCCGACCGTGATCGAGGTGGCGCGCATCGAAAAGCTGACCAAGACGGTCGGCGCGCGCGTGCTCGCCACGCATCAGCTCGCTGCGGTCGAGCCGCATTTGTGGCGCTCCATGGGTGCGCACCGCCTCGAGGGCGTGGGCGAGCCGCTGGAGTTGTTCGGGTTTCGCGAGGAGGCTGCACGCGTGGCGGCGTAAGCGCCGTGAGGGGGCTTTGCGAGAATTGATTTCGCCGCCCGTCCGGCGCCGCTCGCGCGCCGGACGAGGAAGCTGATGTCCGCCCGCCGGCTCCGCTTCGGGCTTGCGACGGTGCTCGGCCTCGCGAAGCGCGGCTTCTTCATCCCCTATCGTTACGCCGACCAGGTGCCCGAACGGCGGGATCGCGCATCCTATGTCGCTCTCGAGCCCCTCTTCTCCGCGGCCGAACCGGCCTTCCTGGCGCTGATCAAGTCGATGGACCAGTTCGCGGACGCATACCGGGCGATCGGCAGCGAGCCGCCGCCGGAGCCGCGCTGGAACCAGGACTGGTTCCCGCGCCTCGACGCGGCCGCTCTCTACATCTTCGTACGCAAGGCGCGCCCGCGCCATATCATCGAAGTCGGCTCCGGCCACTCGACGCGATTCATGGCGCGCGCCGTCCGCGACGGCGGGCTTGCGAGCGAAATCACCTCGATCGATCCGGTGCCGCGCGCCGACATCGAGGGGACAGGCGCGACGCTCATCCGCGACACCCTGCAGGGCGCCGGGCTCGGCGTCTTCGAGAAGCTCGTGGAGGGCGACATCCTGTTCATCGATTCAAGCCATATCCTGATGCCGGGCACGGACGTCGACCTGCTCCTGAACCACGTGTTGCCGGGGCTTCGCCGCGGCGTCCTCGTGCACGTCCACGACATCTTCCTGCCCGACGACTATCCGCTCGAATGGGAATGGCGCGGCTACAACGAGCAGCTTGGCGTGGCAGCCTTGATCCAGGGCGCCGCCTACCGGCTCTTGTGGTCGAGCCACTATGCCGCAACGCGCATGACGGTGGCGGTCGCCGCAAGCCCCGCCGGCGGCATCACGCTGAAGCGTGGCGCGAAAGAAGCGAGCCTTTGGATGGTGAAGGTTTAAGTCCTCGATCTTGTCGTCATTGCCGAGCTTGACCCGGCAATGACGACACCGAAGTGATGAGACCGGCTTTGCCCTCGGACTACGCCGCTTATTCGTGTGGGTCGATGGCGTCGCGGAGGCCGTCGCCGAGGAACGAGAAGGCGAGCACGATAAGCATCACCGGCACCATCGGCATCAGGAGCCAGGGGTAGAGCGCGACCGCCTCGATGTTCTGCGCCTCGTTCAGGAGCACGCCCCAGCTCGTGATCGGCGGCCTGAGCCCAAGTCCGAGGAACGAGAGCGCGGTTTCCGCCAGGATCATGGAGGGAATCGTCAGCGACGCGGAGGCGATCAGGTGGCTGGTGAAATTCGGCACCAGGTGGCGCCCGATGATGCGGCTCGGCTTGGCGCCCATCATCTCGGCGGCGGCGACGTAATCTTCCTCACGCAGCGCGAAGAGCTTTGAGCGCACGGCGCGGGCAATGGAAGGCCAATCGAGCAGCGCCAGGATCACCGTGATGCCAAAATAGATGATGCGCGGGTCCCAGGTGACTGGAAGCGCTGCGGCGAGCGCCATCCAGAGCGGCAGCTCGGGAATTGAGCGCAGCACCTCAGTCAGCCGCTGCACGATCGAATCGAAGAGCCCGCCGTAATAACCGGCGATACCCCCGATGGTGATGCCGATGACGTAGCTCAGCGTCACCCCGACGAGCCCGATCGTGAGCGAGATGCGCGCGCCGTAGGTGAGGCGCGAGAACATGTCGCGGCCGAGCCGGTCGGTGCCGAAGATGAACATCGTCCCGTTCTTCGGCGGGCAGACGAAATGGAAGGAGGAATTGAAGAGATTCCAGAAGTTGTAGCGCTCGCTGGAACAGAAGAAGCGGATTCGCTCGGGCTTCGACCGGTCGACCGTGTATTCCCGCTTCAGCGTGTCCATGTTGAGCTTGAAATCGAACGGGTAGACGAACGGCCCGATGAGCCGCCCTTCATGGAAGAGATGCAGGCGCTGCGGCGGCGCATAGATGAAGCGCGAATGGCGGCTATGCAGGTCGTAAGGCGCGATGAACTCCGAGATCAGCACCGAGCCGTAGCTGAAGCCGAGAAAAATGAGCGAGACTACCGCGAGGCGATGGCGGAGAAACCGCCACCAGATGATCTGCGTCTGCGAGGCATTCAGATAGCGCTCCGACGGCTTCGAGCCGGGGGCAACCGTCGCCTCCGGGTCGAAGGCTTCGTCGGAGACGTAGTGGGCGAGCGGCAGGTTCATCGCCGGGCTCCGCCGGCGAGCCTGATCCGCGGATCGAGAACGGCAAGCAGGATGTCGGAGACCAGCATGCCGACGACCGTCAATACCGCGAGAAACATCAGGAACGAACCGGCCAGGTACATGTCCTGGCTCCGCAGCGACGTGAGCAGCATCGGTCCGGTCGTCGGCAGCGACATCACCGCCGAGACGATGACGGAGCTCGACACGATCTGCGGCAAGAGACTGCCGATGTCGGCGATGAACGGATTGAGCGCCATCCGGAGCGGATAGCGGATCAGCAGGCGGCCTTCGGGCACGCCCTTGGCGCGCGCTGTCGTCACGTACTGCTTCTGCAATTCGTCGAGCAAGTTGGCGCGCAGCCGCCGGATCATCCCGGCGGTGCCGGAGGTACCGATGACGACGACCGGCACCCAAAGATGCTCCAGCACCGAGAGCGTCTTGGCGAACGTCCACGGCTTGTCGACGTATTCCGGATCCATCAGCCCACCGATCGAGGTGCCGAACCAGACGTTCGCGAGATAGAGCAGGATCAGCGCGAGCAGGAAGTTCGGCGTCGCGAGCCCCAGGAAGCCGAGAAACGAGAGGCCGTGGTCGGCGGCACTGTACTGGTGCGTGGCGGAGTAGACGCCGATCGGGAAAGAGACGACGTAGATGAAGAGAACGGTGACGAAATTCAGCACCATGGTCAGGAACAAGCGATCCCCGATCACGTCCGCCACCGGCTGATTGTACTCGAAGGAATAGCCGAGGTCTCCGTGCAGGAGCCCCGTTACCCAGACGAGGTATTGCTGCCAGAGCGGCTTGTCGAGACCGTACTGCTCGCGCAGGAAAGCAATCTTCTCGTCCGCCACCTTCTCGCCCATCGCCTGGATCTCGGCGATGTAGGTAGTGAGGTAGTCGCCCGGCGGAAGCTGGATGATGATGAAGACGAGGACGCTGATCCCAAGCAGCGTCCACACCATCGTGACCACGCGGCGTGCAAGGAAAGCTAACATGGCCGGTCGCTTTCTATTGGTCGAGCCAGAAAGTGTCGGGCCGATACATACCGAAATAGGCGCCGGGGTCGAAATTATAGGTGCCCTTCTCCGGCACGTTGTGGAGCCGCTTGCTAACGACGACGAGTTGCTCAACGCCGGAGACGATGCCGATCGTAAATACCTGGTCGGTCCAAAGCGCCAGGATCTTGTGCCAGACTTCCTCCCGCGCCTCAGTGGTGGCGGCCTGTCCCCATTCCTTGCTTAGGGCAATCAACTGCTTCACCGCGTCGTCCTCGGGAGCCTCGCCCATCTGACCGCTCGTCTGCGCCCATAGGCCCCAGGCCGGCCATTCGAACTGATCAGGCGAGAACGGAATGAACTCCGACGGCGCCATGTCCGGCGTAATCAAAGCGTTCTCGAGCCCCGACCAGACGGACATTTGCGTCTCGCCGGCATTGATGCGGTTATAGAAAACCTCGCGTTGCGACGGCTTGATGAAGAGCGACACGCCGACCTTCTTCCAATTGTCGGCAACGAGCTCGAGAACGTCGGTCTGCTCGGACTCCTCGCCCGACGTCTCGACCACGATCTGAAGCGGCCGGCCGTCCGGCAAGAGCCTGATGCCGTCAGAGCCGCGCTCCGTCAGGCCGAGCCCGTCAAGCAGCTCGTTGGCAAGGTCCGGATCGTACTGAGCCCATTTCGTCTGATACTCATCCTCGAAGAGCGGCGATTCCGGCAGCACGGTATTGTTGGACGGAACCGCGACGCCGTAGAAGATCGCGCTGTTGATCTCGTCGCGGTCGATGGCGACGGAAAGCGCGCGGCGGAAATCCACCTTGCGGAAGAGATCGCGGTAGACGGGATCCGTATTGTTCAAATCGGGGTAGAGCGCCACCCGCGCGCCCTTCGTCGCCAACCAGCGGCGCACGTCGTAGTCGCTGCGCTTCTCCGCCTCCTTCAGAAACGTGAAATTGGAGAAGGCGAGATAAGCGCCCTGCAGGTCGGTCTCGCCCGCCGCAACCTTTGCCGGAATCAGGTCGGCACTCGCGATCGAAAGCGCGACCTGATCGATGTAGGGAAGCTGCAGGCCCTGCTCATCGACGCGATGGAAGTAGGGATTGCGCTCGAAGACATAGCGGTCCGACGGCGGCTGCGTCTTCAACACCCAGGGCTGAAGCGTCGGGTAGTCGAGGTTGTCGTTCCGGTAGGAGCGGTCCTTGGCGTAGAGCAGCGCAACCCAGTTGCGCTCACCGGCCGCTTTGGCGAGCGCCTCGGCCTTGGCCTCGCCGATATATTTGGCGTGGAACTGCTTCAGGTAATGGGCCGGGCGGAAAATCTCGACCGGTTGCGCCGCGGCAAGCGCCGGCAGGAAATACGAGTTCGGCTTCGACCAGCTGTAGCGGATGGTGAGAGGATCGAGAATCTCGACCTTCGGCTTCTCGCCGTCGACCAGAAGCTCCTTCGGCGGCCCGAAGCGCGAGACCTGCGGATCGTCCGCCATGTCTTCCCAGTAGAAGCGGAAGTCCTCGGCCGTGAACGGCTGACCGTCGGACCATTTGTGGCCGGGGCGAAGATGGAAGGTGAAGATGCGCCCCTCTTCCACGTCGAAGCTCTCGGCGAGATCGGGGACGATCTTGTAGTCGGGCGTATAGCCGACGAGGCGCGCATAGCCGTAGATGACCATCATGCGTGTGTCTTTGGCACTGCCGCCAAGAACGCGAAGCGTGCCGCCGTATTTGCCCGGTGTCTTGTCGGTGCCATCGTAGGTCACGACCAGCGGGTGCTCGGGAATGCGCTCGGCGACGGGGGGAAGCTCGCCGGATTTCACCGCCGCGGCGTAGAACGGCGGCTCCACCATCTGCGGCACGTCGCCGGCAAGAGCCTTGGGCGTCGAAACACCAAGCACCGCAAACATCACAAAAGCCGCGGTGCGGCCGATCTTCCGAAGGCTCATTCCTATAACCCCTCACGTTTCTCCCTTGGGACCAGAAGGTAATTGCAATGGGTCTTGTCGGGAAAGAGCTTTTCCACCACGTAGCCGTTCCGATCGACCCAGGGCATGAATTCCGCGATTTTCGTGTCCAGAACCTCAACGTAGAGCCACGGATGCTGCGCTGCGATAAGCGCGGCGGCGCCGGCAAGCGCCTGCATTTCCATGCCCTCCACGTCGATCTTCAAGAGGTCGACCGGCCCGGCGACGAGGTCGTCGAGGGGAACGCGTGGGATCGCCCCTTCTGGATCCTCCACGAAGTGCGTCGCCCCGAGGCCGGCGGTCGCGGAAGGGACCGCAATCATCCGTCCTGGTTCGGAGCCGATCGCCGAACCGAGCTTCGAGAGGTCGACGTTCGAAAGCCCGTTCGCTTCGACCATGGCCCGTATCGCCGCCGCCGCGCGCGGCAGCGGCTCGATCGGGACAACGATCTCGGCCTCCATCACGGTCGCGAAGAAGAGCGTGTGGTTGCCGGTGTTGGCGCCGGCATCGACGATGCGCAGCCCGCGCGGCAGCCGCTCGGCGAGGAAGCGCAGCTCCTCCTCCTCGAAGAAGAGGCCGCGCATCTGCTCGCGCTCGATGACGGGATTGAGCCCGGTATAGGGAAGCTTGAGCGCGCGGCCGTCATAGCGGAGCGTCATGAAGACCGGCTCCGTTTCGAGATACTCGACCAGGCGGGCCTGATCGGCGGCGGCGACGGACGGAAGTGCCGAGTGGAAATGTGTCAGGCACTGGGCGGTCTTATAGGCACGTTGGCTCTTCCACAAAGCGAGCATGTAATCGGCGTACCACTTTGATGTGTCGGCCGCACGAAGCGCGGCCCCGGCAAAGGTTTCGGCGGCACGGAGGGCATCGCATGCAATGTCCGGTCGGACGAAATGGCTAGGGCCGATCCACCAGCGAAGCGCGGTGTGGAAGAAGGTCGGAAAATCCTGCGCGGCGAGCCGCGTGATCCGCTCAAGCTTCGGCGGCGTTCCGTCCTTGGTCGCGAGCGCCGCGCCGCCCCAGACCGCGTCGTGGACGCGAAGTGCCGGCTGCGTCTTCACGAAGATGTCGGGCGCAAGCGTTTCGGCGGCGGTGACGGCGATGAGCCAGTCGAAGTGTTCGCGCACCGCAACTTCTGCTGCCGCCGCGAGACGTTCACGTGCGCCGCCGTCGTCCACTTCGACAGGCGCAATCTCGGAGAAATCGCCGAGCCCGACGGCCTTGGCTGCTTCGAGCGAGCGCAGAAGACGATCGGAATCGCCGCCTTCTGCCGGCAGGACAACGAGCGCACAGCGCAACTCCCCTCCCCCTTGCGGGGAGAAGTTGGGGGAGGGGTCGCTCATGCCGAGTGTTCCACCGACGGGTCGACCTCGTCGAAGGAATGCCCGCGGCTATAATTGTCGTGGTAGGCGACGATCGGTTGCGCCCCCGGCGGCGACCAATAGAGGCCGAGCTTGAAATACGGCCCGTCCTCCTCGTTCTCGTAGGCGAGCGGCCCGCGCCATTCGACGAGGCGTTTCTTGTTCAGCCAGATTTCGATCTCGGACGTCGCGTGCCGCGACCAGAAGACGCGCACCACGAAATCGTGCCAGATGCCTTTCGGGAAATCCGCGATGTTGGCGAACTCGTAGCGGATGTCGGGCTCGGGAGAGGCGACGCGCGCATAGGCGCCGGTGAAAAAGAGACGGCCGCCGCGGTAGCGAATGGCGAGCGGCGGCTTGCCGGACGGGTCGCCGAGCTTCGCCTGGTCGTGCCACTGCGCGAACACGCAGCCGACCGTGTCGGGGGGCGCAAAATCCGCGGCGATGAACGTGGAGAAGCCGTACCAGACCGTTTCGTCCCAAACGACGTTATAGGGGTCGCGCAATTCGGCGCGATGCCCCTGCGAGACATAGTCGCCGGGCCTGAGCTCGAAGCGGCAGGCACGGGTTCCGGTGCGCACCACCTCGGACTGGATCTCGGCCGAATGGTCGCCGGAAAGGCGCTTGACGCTCCAGCCGTCGAAGCTGCCGGTCTCGAAATCGAGATGCACAGTCTTAAAGCTTGCGCGCCCGCCCCGGCTTGAAGATACCAATGGACCCGTCCACGTTGTGGGGGCGCGCGCACGGATCGGCGGCGACCGCGGGAAGAGGCGGCAGACCATGAACCGGATCGCCACGATCGTGAAGGGCTATCCTCGCCTTTCGGAAACCTTCATCGCACAGGAAATCCTGGGCCTGGAAAAACGCGGCATTGCGCAGCTCATCGTGTCGCTCCGCCATCCAACCGAGGGCAAAGTGCACGATCTGAACCGCGAGATCGCGGCGGAGGTGCTCTACCTTCCGGAATACCTGAAGGACGATCCGGCGCGCGTCCGTGCTGGCCGCGAATGGGCCGAGAAACAGCCCGGCTTTTCGCGTGCGCTCAGGGCATTTCGCGCCGACTTGAAGCGCGACCGCTCGGTCAACCGCCGCCGGCGCTTCGGCCAGGCCTGTGTGCTCGCGCACGAGCTTCCCGAGGATATCGACTGGATCCACACGCACTATCTGCACACGCCCGCCTCCGTGGCGCGTTACGCGGCGATGATACGCGGGATCGGCTGGTCGTTCTCCGCGCATGCCAAGGACATCTGGACGACCCCCAAGTGGGAGCTGAAGCAGAAGCTCGCCGACGCGGAGTGGGGCGTCACCTGCACGCGCGCCAACCTCGACTACCTGCGCTCGCTCTCCCCCTCCCCGCAAAAAATCGACCTCGTCTATCACGGGCTCGATTTCTCGCGTTTTCCCCCGGCGCCGAAGCGGATGGCGGGCAAAGGCGCGACCTTCACCATCGTCTCGGTCGGGCGGGCGGTTGAGAAGAAAGGCTATTCCGATCTGCTTCATGCTCTCTCCTTGCTCCGCGACGACGAGAGCTGGCGCTTCGAGCATGCCGGTGGCGGCCCGCTCGCCGCGCGGCTCAAGTCGGAAGCGGCGCGGCTCAAGATCGCCGACCGTATCAAATGGCACGGGAGTCAGGATCGCGCCTTTGTCTTCGACATGCTGAAGCGCGCCGACCTCTTCGTGCTGCCCTCGCGGCTTGCCCGCTCAGGCGACCGCGATGGGCTGCCGAATGTGCTCATGGAGGCGCTCGCCTTTACCGTGCCGGTCGTCGCGACCGACGTCTCCGGCATCCCGGAGCTGATCACGCACAACGCGACCGGATGGCTCGTCGGCGCGCGCGATCCGCAGGCGCTTTCGAAGGCGATCGGCAAGATGATCGACGATCCCGCGCTGCGCCTCCGCCTGGCGCAGGCCGGTGAGAGGCACGTGCGCGCGCGCTTTTCGTCCGAGCCCGGAATCGACTTCGTCGCCAAACGGCTCAACGCCTCACGCCTACGCCGGCAGGCGGCATGAGCATCGACGCCGACGGCGACGTAGCACGGGATCGTTTCGTCGCGCTGCTCGACGAGGCGAAGCGGCGCTCGCGGCAAATCGAATTCTGGTGGCGGGACGACGACGCGGAGGACGGGACGCCTGCGCTCGAGCAATTGCTTGCTTTGGCGAAATACCACGAGCTGCCGCTGGCGCTCGCCGTCATTCCGAAGGGCGCGACGCGGGCTCTTGCTGAACGGCTTCAGCCGGAGCCGCGGGTCGCCGTGCTGCAGCACGGCTGGCAGCACAAGAACCACGCGGCCGAGGGCGAGAAGAAGATCGAGCTCGGCGGAAAACGTCCGCCCTCAGATGTCTTCGACGAGCTTCGCCGCGGCCGTGATCGGCTCCGCGCGCTGTTCCCGCATTCCCTTCCCGTCCTCGTGCCGCCTTGGAATCGCATCGCCGAAAATGTGTCCGACGCGCTGGACGAAGTCGGACTTTCGGGCCTTTCGACCTTCGGCCCGGCACCTGCAGACAAGCCGCATCAGGTCAACACCCATCTCGATATTTTCGAGTGGCGCCCAGTGCGCCGGCCGCTTTCACGCGGCGCGGCCTATGCGGGGCTCGCTTCAGAACTCGAGCGGCGGCTTGACGGGATGCCGGAGCCGATCGGCATCCTGACGCACCATCTCGTGCATGAGGAGGCAAGCTGGGTGCTGCTCGGGGAGATTTTCACGCTGACCGCGCGTCACCCGGCGGCGCGATGGCCGGAAATCGCGGAGCTGTTCGGGCTCTAAGGGGCAAAGCCGGCCCCTCGCCTATCGGGAGAAGGTCAGGCGCGAACCTATCGCGTGTAGCGTCGGTACCAGTCGACGAAGCGCCGGAGCCCCTCTTCGATCGGCGTGCGCGGATGGTAGCCGAGATCGGCCTCGGCGCGAGAAATGTCGGCACAGGTGACGATCATCTCACCAGGTTGGATCGGCAGCATTTCGATCTCAGCCCGTCGCCCGAGCAGACCCTCTAGGATCGCGATCATCTCCATGAGCTGCACAGGCTGGCTGTTGCCGATGTTGTAGACACGGTGGAGCGCGTCGTTTGGCCCGGCCGGGCTGTCGTTCGCAGCGACGACGCCCGCCACTGCGTCGTCGACATAGGTGAAATCGCGCTGCATATCGCCGTTGTTGAAAACGCGGATCGGGCGGCCCTTCAGGATCGCCTCGGTAAAGAGCCAGTAGGCCATGTCGGGTCGGCCCCAGGGGCCGTAGACGGAGAAGAAACGGATGCCGATCAACGGGATCGAGAAGAGATCGGCGTAGACCTCACTCATCAGCTCCTGCGACTTCTTCGTCGCGGCGTAGATCGAAGTCGGATGGTCGGTATCGGACTCCTCGCGGAACGGCACCTCATGGCCGCGCCCGTAGACGGAGCTCGAAGACGCGTAGACGATGTTTTCCGGCGCGAGCACGTGGCGGCAATGTTCAAGCACGTTCAGGTGCGCGACCACGTTGGCGTCGACATAAGCGTGCGGGTTCTCCAGCGCGTAACGCACGTTCGCCTGCGCCGCGAGGTGCACGATCGAGCGGATCGACTCACCCTTCAGCGCTTCGGCAAGCGCAGCACGATCGGTCAGATCGACATGGTGGAACTTGAAGCCCGGAAAGGTCGAAAGCTGCACCAAGCGCCGGCGCTTCAGCTCCTTGCCGTAGAAATCGTTCAGGCTGTCGAGGCCGACGACGCGCTCGCCGCGCTCGGCCAGCCGGCGGGCGACGTGGTAGCCGATGAAGCCCGCCGCACCGGTTACAAGAACGGTCATTCAAAAAGAACCCATGCCAACAGGAACGGCTGCCGCCGGTCCGACCAAATCACGAAGCGGATTTCAGCCGCCGGCGACCGCCTCCGGTCGAACGGCGCCGGGAAACGCCCCAGAGCCCAGGGCGGCGCCTGCCGCCAAGCGCCGGCACCGTAGCCTCGGGGGGAGCCCCCGCTCAAGCGCTTCGGTCGGAGAAACGCGGCGGAGCCACCGCCGCTAAGAGGAGTCGGGCCGCCCCGCGCCGCCTAAGACGGACCACAAGAAGGCGACCAGCCCGAGCGCCATCACCAGGCCCCATGCGCCGCCCGCGTCTTCGCCCGGCGCAAGCGTCGTCGCAACGAAACCAAGAAGAGCAGCGAAGAGCCCGACGCCACCCAGGACCGATGCGATTCGGTTGTGCATTGGATAATATTAGAGCATAGGTTGTGTCTCCTCCGCCAGATGTGGCAGACCCGGCTCCACGGGTGAGAGCGCTTACCCGCGAGCGAAATCGCGAGAATGAGCTTCTTCTTCGCCTTCTGCGCCGCAGGCTTTCTTGGCGTCGGCTTCGCCGCGCTCGCCTTCCGCTACGCGCGGACCCTGTGCCTGCACATCCTCGTCTTCTGGGTCTTCTTCGTGGCCGCGCCGCTCGCGACGGCCTGGCTCTATACCGGAGAGATCACCTCGCGCGCGCTGATCGGGCAGGACCTTTATTCCTTCGCGCTTGCCGACGCGCTGAGCGCGCACGTGCACCTCTACGTGCTCTACGGCCTCGGCGTGCTCTTCGTCGCGATCCTCTTTCGCGACCGGCAGATCGCCGACGGCGTGATGCGCACGCTTGCGGCGCAGCGCTTCAACATCATGTGGCCGATCGCCTTCGCCGCGGCACTCCTTGCCGAGTTCCTGCTCAAGCTCAGCTACGGGGTGCTCCTCTCCGGCTCGGGCACCGTGGAGCGTATCGCGGACATGCCCTACATCGTCTCGTCGCTGCTCGCGGTGTTGGACTCTGTGGTCTTCGGCCTCTACTGCTATCTCTGCGTCCTCTCGGCGCGGGCAAAGCCGCTCCTCGTCCTCTGTCTCGCCTACCTGCCCTACGTGCTTGCGACGGACGGACGGCGCGCCATGACGATGGCGCTCGTCACGTTCTTCCTCTTGCGCGGGCTGTCGCTCGGCTTCAGGCCAAATTGGCGGCTCGCCCGGATCGCAGGCGCCGCCCTCGCGCTCTTCATCCTCGTCGGCCCGATCTTCATGCAGGCACGGGCTATCTCCGAGACGCTGCAAGAGGCGGGCGTGACGCCCATCGCGGCGCTCACAGAGGGTATCAGTCAGGCGATCGATCTCTTCATGCGCGGCGAGAGCGGGTTCGCCGCCGTCGCGGACAACGTGGCGGAGCGCGGCAATGCCGGGGTGTTCTTCCTGACCGTGGCGGAGCGCCACATCCCGCCGCAGCTCGGCGCCATGACTTGGGCATCGTTCCTGTGGGCGGTGCCCTCCATCTTCATCGTGAAGCCCGAGCTGCAGGTTGAGGGGATGATCCAGCTCCTCGCCAACATGCGTCTTCTCGACGACGCGGATTCGATGCCGCTCATCCTTTACGTGGATTTCGGCGCATTCGGCTTGCTTGTCGCCGGCGCCTACACCGCGGCCCTCCTCTTTGGCCTCGCCAAGCTCCTCTGCGGCGGGCGCCAGTTCGGCATTTTCGAGATCGTCGCGCTCGGCACCTTCTTCTCGCTCTCCTTCGGAATCGAGAACGAGCTCTCCGGGCAGTTCGCCGTGCTCAGGAACCTCGCGCTCTTCGCGCCAGTCGCGCTTCTTTCGCGCTTCCTGGCATCGGGGCCGCGGAAGGGACGCAGGCGGCCAGCCGCCAGGCCGCCTTTGCCTCGCCATCTATGCCCGGCGTCCCTTGCGATGACGCCCCCGGCCGCCGCGCAATACGTGTCACCACGACGCCCAATCTCTTGACGGAAGATGTCGCTGATTTGGCGGTTGGCCCCCTGTTGGCGAGAGCCCGAGGAATCTGCCAAGGTGATCGCTGCGTTCGCGGCCGGCGCGTGGCGCCCCGGTTCGAGCCTTCCGCTCGGACGGAAGGTGACCGGGATGCGGATAGGGGTCTTCGCGTCGAACGTGTGGCCGGTGAAGCCTTTCCCACGAAGGTGCCGAAAATGCCGATGAAGCGCGTACAGATCGTCCACGACCAGGCGGTCGCGGACAACGACCTCGGCAAGGTGTTCCACGCCAACGTCAAGTTCCGCGAATTGCTGTTCTCGAAGACCGGCAACCCCTACCTCGTCAACGCGATCCGCCAATTCGCGCTGCGCACCCACGGCATACGCTTCTATTGCCTGACCTACCCCGGCTATCTCAAGCAGGCTCGGAGCGAGCATTGGCAGATGATCGAAGCGATCGAGCGCGGCGATCGTGATTCCCTGGTCGCGCTGTGCAGCCACCATCTGCTTGCGTCGCGGGAGTGCTCCGAGCGGGCGGCGGGCATTCGGCCGCGTGCGACGGCGACGCCTGAAATCGCGGCGACACTGCAGGCTGAGAACGCGCTGCAGAGCTGACGCGTCGCGCGCCACGCCGAAGGACATCGAAATGCCGCTCCTGCTTGGATGCATCGCCGACGACCTGACCGGGGCGACGGATGTCGCGAGCGCTCTCGTCAAGCAGGGGCTACGCACCGTGCAGATGATCGGCGCGTCGCATGGGGATCCGCCGCCAGCCGACATTGACGCCGTCGTCATCGCGCTGAAGACGCGAACGAGCCCCGTCGCAAGCGCAGTGGAACAATCGCTGACGGCGCTCGAGTTCCTGCATAAAGCGGGCTGCCGTCGCTTCTATTTCAAATATTGCTCGACCTTCGATTCGACGCCGGCGGGAAATATCGGCCCGGTCGCGGAGGCGCTGATGGATCGGCTCGACGTCGGCTTTACATTGGTCTGCCCCGCCTTTCCGGAGAACGGGCGGACGATCTACAAGGGCTACCTCTTCGTCGGGGACGTGCTGCTTAGTGAGAGCGGCATGCGCAATCACCCGCTGACGCCGATGACGGATGCCAATCTCATGCGCGTGCTGGCGCCGCAGGTGAAACGGAAGGTGGGGTTGATCGACTTCGCCACGGTCGCGCAGGGACCGCAGGCCGTACGCCGGCAAATGCAGGCGTTGGCGAACAATTCGGTCGGCTTCGGCGTTGCCGACGCGCTGGCGAACCAGGACCTTGAGACGCTCGGCGATGCCTGCCTTGATCTGGCGCTCGCGACCGGCGGCTCCGGCCTCGCCTGGGGTTTGGCAGGCGCCATGCGCCGCCACGGGCTGCTCGCAGCCGTCGCCGCCGCCGACGAACTTCCGGAGGCGCAGGGACTTCGTGCCGTCGTTTCCGGGAGTTGTTCGTCCGCGACCCTGGGCCAGGTGGCTCTGATGCGGGAGCGGCACCCGAGTTTCGCGATTGATCTCGATGCGCTGGAGGGCGGGCACGCCGCGGAATCGGCGCTTGAATGGGCCGCGGCGCGCATCGGCAAGGAGCCGGTGCTGATCTATTCGACCGCGGCGCCGAGCGATGTGAAGGCTGTTCAAAGCCGGTTCGGCACGAAGGCGAGCACGCTCGTTGAGACGACGCTTGCCCGAATCGCCCGTGGCCTCGTGAACGATCTCGGCGTCGGTCAGTTGATCGTGGCAGGCGGCGAGACGTCGGGCGCGGTGGTGGAGGCGCTCGCCATCGAGCGGCTGCGGATCGGACCGGAGATCGATCCCGGCGTGCCCTGGACCATGGCGGAATCCGGCAGCGGACCCCCGCTCGCCCTCGCGCTGAAGTCAGGAAATTTCGGGACGGAGGATTTCTTCCTCAAAGCCTGGGGAGCGCTGACATGAAGCGGGCGAGCGCGGGAACCCCGAATGAATCTCGGCTGCGCGAAGCGATTTGCGAATTCGGCCTCTCACTCTTCGAGCGAGGCCTGAGCGCTGGGAGCAGCGGCAATATCAGCGTGCGGACGGAAGACGGCTACCTCGTCACCCCGACCAACTCGAGCCTCGGCCGGCTGGACCCGGCGCGGCTGTCCAAGCTCGACTACGCCGGCCGACTGATCTCGGGCGATGCGCCTTCCAAGGAAACCGTGCTCCACCGCGCCGTCTATGCGACACGCGCGCAGGCGGGCGCCATCGTGCACCTCCACGCGACCCATTCGGCGGCGGTCTCCTGCATGGATGGCCTCGATCCCGCCGCGTGCATCCCGCCGCTCACCCCGTATTTCGTCATGAAGATCGGGAAACTCCCGCTCGTCCCTTACTTCCGGCCCGGCGACCCGGCGCTCGCCAGCGCCGTGGAGAGCTTGGCGGGGAGCCACAGCGCCGTGCTCCTCGCCAATCACGGCCCGGTCGTTTCCGCCCCGACACTCGAAGCCGCGGTCTATGCGGTCGAGGAGCTTGAGGAGACGGCAAAGCTGTTTCTGCTCTTGCGCGGCTCGGCGGTTCGAACGCTCACCCGCGAACAAATCGAGGAGCTCGACCGCACCTTCAACGTCGCACCGGAGCGGGGAACGTGAGACCGTGAAAAGAATATTGGCGGCGACGGGTGCGGGAGCGCCGACAGGCGACGCGAACCCAGCAGCCCGCGGGTTCTCCCCCGACGCCCGCCCGGAAGCAGGGGACTGCAGGAGCGAAGAGAAATGACGAAACTGCCCTTCAGCGCGACCGACCTCGAGAATCTGAGGCGTTGGGACACGCCTACGATCTGCAACGGCCTCGAACTCGTGGTGCCCGAGCGGCGAAGCATCGGCTTTACGGTGGAACCGATGGTCGCAGCGGACTGCAAGCTGCCGCCGATTGTCGGGCTGGCTCGAACCGGCCTGATCCGCGCCAAGGAACCGCCCAGGGGGCGGATCCCGCCCCGCGAGGATTGGTACGACTACGTTGCAGCCGAAGACCTGCCTACGATAGCGGTGATTCAGGACATCGACGATCGGCCGGGCTATGGCGCCTTTTGGGGCGAGGTGCAGTCGACAGTGCATCTCGGTCTTGGCGTGCTTGGCTGCGTAACGAACGGTTCGTTTCGCGATCTCGACATGCTGGCGCCCGGCTTTCAGATCGTCGGTGGCCGCATCGGCCCGAGCCACGCTTACGTTCACATGGTGCAGATGAACTGTGACGTGAATGTCTTCGGGATGCTGGTACACAGCGATGATGTCGTTCATGCCGATTTTCACGGCGCTGTCGTCATACCGGGCGATGCCGTGAAACTGCTGCCCGACGCGATCGATCTCGTGACGCGGCGCGAAAAGGTCATTCTGGAGATGGCGAAAGCCCCCGGGTTCACCAGCGCACAGATGCGTCAGGCGCTGAAACGGGCGGCCGATATCCACTGAGCCCCGAAGCGCT